>JAHHIM010000017.1:0-88106 GCA_019358915.1 Trichormus sp. ATA11-4-KO1 | reverse complement strand
CGATTGGCCAGAGATTATGAATTATTGCCCGAAACTTCAGAAACCTTTCTCTACCTTGCAATGATCCGTATTATGGTGAAGCGATTGGCTTAATTTTTGACTCCCTAAAACTTTTCAAACATCCTCTTAGATTTAACTCTCAAAACAGGACAAAAAATATGAATTTCAATTTCAACAATGACCAGAATTTACTGTTTAAGTGGGCTTGTAGAGGACTCAAGTATTTTCTGCTGACTTTGCTGGGTTTTGCGATCGCTTTTGTGATATCTCAAATATTTGGCGCTGTCTCAATTGTGGGGATACTGTTATCTCCAAGACTATGGATATGGATTGTGCGGATAGCAGTTTCTTTATTGTGTGTGTTTGCGATCGCCATCATGCTCGAGTCTTGGGGTTAATTTTACTCTTTTTATCAACACCAAGCTTGCTGTTACATACTCATGCCGAAATTCAATCACTCGCTTATAGCTAATTTTTTAGCTATAAGCCTCACACAAGGGGATTATATCATGTCAAACCACAAAAGTAGCGGCTCTAGAGAAGAAACACTTGCACCAATTTTAGTCATATTAGTTGCGGGGTCGATTTCTTTGGCGATCGTCAATAAAGATAATCATCCTGCATATTTTGACATCGTAAAAATAGCGATGGCTTATAGCTTTGGCTCGTTCAAGTCCCAAAGGACAATTAAACAGTCTAATGCTCAAGCAGATGATGCAGTTCAAGAATAGGTCTACTAACTGGCAAATATAGCTGACTGAAGGTGAGTTGGACTGGTGCGATCGCTTCTAAAATAGAAGGATGCTATCCACTCCCACTCAACTATTACGACTATCGCAAGGGCATCTTAATTTACTCGAAGCCTGTCCGCGTAAATTTCAACACACCTACTTAGAACAACTCAATTCACCCTCAGATCCAGAACACGAAGAACACCAAATCTTAGGTAGTCGCTTTCACTTGCTGATGCAACAGCGAGAAATGGGTTTGCCAATTGATAGTTTCCTGCAAGCGGATGCTCAGCTGCAAAGCTGGATGTCAGCTTTTACTCATGCAGCACCAGAAATTTTAACGCCTGCAAGCGATAACCAAATTTTCCGTGAAAGTGAACATTACCGCACACTGCAAATTCAAGGTTATTTGCTGACAGTTGTCTATGATTTATTGATTGCAGATAATCAGCAAGCACAAATTCTTGATTGGAAAACTTATCCTCAACCACCAAATCCCAAGAAGTTAGAACAGAACTGGCAAACTCGTCTTTATATGTATATGTTAGCTGAAACCAGCGCCTACTTGCCAGCAAATATTTCCATGACTTATTGGTTTGTTCAATCTCAAGGCAAGCCGCAAAATATTAAATTTAGCTACAATGCTACTAAGCACCAACAAATAGCAAAGAAACTTAATCAACTGTTAATTCAGTTAACTAATTGGCTAGAAAATTACCAAGAGAATGAGTTATTTCCGCAAGTACCAGAGAATAGTAAAACTTGTGATTATTGTCAATTTGCTGTCAGATGTGAACGTATCCAACTTAATGAAGAAATGATGAAAAAACCCTTACCAGATTTTACCAATATTCAAGAAGTATCACTTTGAATATATGTATTTTCTTATTTCGATAAATAGGATTTACTGACAATCTTTTTTTCACAAATATAATTTTTATCGTGCGTGTAGTGTGCATGAAACCATACCGCAAAGCTGCCAACATAAGAGAGGAGCTTTCAATGATTTGGGACTTTTATAGTTCATATGATGTCCACCAAATTACCCATAATAAAAATTTTGTAGTGGGGGCTACTCTGCAAGAACCGCTACGCGTCTAGATTCCCTCAATCCAGGACTAAAGTCCTGACTACGAGCAAACATTTTTTATTTAGTTTAATTAACCGTAAATTATCTCAGATTCTTTAAGGATTAACTGCAAATTATTACAACTTAAATAGCTATGACAAACTTTGATAAAACTGAGTTAATTTATGTCCGTGAATTAGGAATTGATGATATTTCTCCTGTTTACCACTTAGGAGAAAAGCTATTTACTAGCGATTTATATCCTTATTTATACCGCACTTGGGATGAATGGGAGGTGATTGGACTTTATAATACAGATCCAGAATATTGCCTCGTAGCTGAAACAGATGGTGAACTAGCAGGTTTTATTTTAGGAACCATTATTACTAAAGCATCTTGGACTTACGGTTACATTTTGTGGTTAGCTGTTAATCCTCAGTTTCAACGTCGGGGAGTAGCAGATAAGTTGGTTGATAAAGTCGTCGCCCGCATGATTGAAGATGGAGCAAGATTTATGTTGGTAGATACTGATCCCACCAATACCCCAGCATTAAAGTTTTTCAACCGGAAGGGTTTTGGTAATATCCGTCAGCATATTTTCTTATCGATGAATTTAAGCAAACATGAACATTATGGTAGACTAATTGATTACGAACACCAAAAGGCTGAAAGAGCAGGTTATAGAAGAACTCGTCCGGCACTCCGCGCCCGCAAACCTGATGGGATTGCGAATGAAGTTATCCTGAATCCTTTAGTAGGTGAAACTCAAACAACCGATGAATAAACTTTATTAAAACTAAGTTTTCCAGATGTGTTAATTTTTAATTTCGCAATGCAGTGGATTCTAGCAACGACTGAACAACCACCGGACTGGTTTATCCAAGCAGTGAAAGAGTATACACCCGCATCTAGTGGATTGTATGCAGCACAATTATTATGGCAACGGGGAATTAAAGATTATCAACAATTAGCAGCTTTTACTAATCATCAGGCTTATCAACCAGCCAGTCCCTTTGAGTTTGGACAAGAAATGCATTTAGCAATGGAACGATTGCAAAAAGCCCGTCAAGCTGGTGAAAAAATTGCTATTTGGGGAGATTTTGATGCTGATGGTATTACTGCTACTGCTGTTTTGTGGGATGGGCTAGGACAGTTTTTTAGGCAAAATACTCAGTTAATCTACTATATTCCTAATCGCCTCAAAGAATCCCACGGACTTAATTATTCAGGAATTGATAACTTACAAAAACAAGATTGTAACTTAATTATTACTTGTGACACAGGCAGCACCAATATTCAGGAAATTATCTATGCTAAAAAGTTAGGTATAGATGTGATAATTACAGACCACCACACCTTACCAGAAGAACGCCCACCAGTTACAGCAATTATCAATCCCCGATATTTACCAAACGAACATCAATTATTTCATCTTTCTGGGGTAGCAGTAGCTTACAAATTAGTAGAAGCCCTTTATCAAACTCTACCTAATATCCCCAAAAATCCATTAACAGATTTATTAGATTTAGTCGCAGTAGGATTAATTGCTGACTTGGTGCAGCTCAGTGGAGATTGTCGCTACTTGGCACAATTAGGAATTCAAAGGCTGCAAGCAGATTTTCAGCAACCAGTAGCAGCACGACGACGGCCAGGGGTAGGGCGATTATTAGAATTATGCCAGAAAAATGGCGATCGCCCCACAGATATTTCCTTTGGTTTGGGTCCAAGAATTAATGCTGTCAGCCGCATCCAAGGCGATGCCAGCTTTTGCGTAGAGTTATTAACAAGCCGCGATACCAAACATTGCTATCAACTAGCCGAAGTCACAGAACTTGCCAACGCCCGCCGCAAGTCTTTACAAAAAGATGTACAAGCCCAAGTAACAAACAAACTCTCCCAGTTAGACTTGTCAACCACCAGCGTCATTGTCCTAGAAGATTCTCAATGGACCGCAGGTGTTTTGGGTTTAGTCGCTGGACAAATAGCCCAAGAAACCGGCCGCCCCACAATTTTGTTGAGTACAGAAGGGAATGGGGAAAATTCCGCCCCTACTCCCCTAGCCCGTGGTTCCGCCCGTTCAGTGAATTCGGTCGATTTATACCAATTAGTCAAAGAACAAGCACATTTGTTACATAGCTTTGGCGGACATCCTTTTGCCGCAGGTTTGAGTTTATTAGTGGAAAATATTCCTTTATTTACAGCCGCCATTAATCAGCAGTTGCGGCAATCTTTAGGCGGAACAACTCTCACGCCAACTGTGCAAGCTGATTTGACAGTAACAGTTGCAGACTTGGGAAAAGAGTTGTTTTTAGAACTAAAACTATTAGAACCTTGTGGAATGGGAAACCCTGTCCCGAAACTGCTAATTCAAAATTGCTGGTTTGAAAATGCTTGGCATCGCAATCAGCAGGATTGGCAAGGAAAAAAGGTACAGTACATTAAAACCGAGTTTGATATTCGAGATAATTCTACGAAAAGTCCTTTTCCGGGTATTTGGTGGGGACATTATAAAGAGGATTTGCCCTTAGGTAAATGTGATTGCATCGCAGAACTGGACTACAATACCTGCAAAAAACGCTATGAAATTAGAGTAATTGCCGTGCGTCCTGCTGCTAACTCAGAACTGGGCACTCAAAACACACCACTTGTATCAGACTGGCGCGACTTTCCCATTAAAAAATACTCAGAACTCAACTCAGCACTCAGCACTCAGCACTCAGCACTCCTAATTGAAGATTGTCCCACGAGTTGGGATGATTTACGTATATGGTTACGGCGATCGCTTTACAATAATCAACAATTAGCCCTTGCTTGGTCTAAACCCAATCACCAACCACCAAGCCAAATTTGGCTAACCTTAGTTGGTATTGCTAAATATCTCAGTCGAACAAATCAATCAGTTGCTCGTGTCCAACTTTTAAAGAAACTCGGCATTCGTGATCAAACCTTATTTTCAGGAATCCAAGCTTTAAAATGTTTGGGATTCACAGTTAAATCACAAGACCATGATTTACAAATTAGTTGGCATCCCAGCGTCACAGCAGCAACCGTTACCGATGCAGCCATAACCAAATTTTTAGCCGCCATCAGCGAAGAACAATTTCAGCAAAATTATTTTGCTGAAGTACCTCTTTCTACCATTTTGACGATGATTAATAGTCATATGAATTCTTTGTAATAACTAGCTGAATAATTGAGGGAAATGTTTTTTAGGGCGATCGCTAATTGCTTATTAACAAGAAAACTAGCGATCGCCTAACTGGAAACTATTCCACAAAATTTGGTCTAGCCTTACCTGTTGACTGTAATTTTGACTCTAAAGCTGCCCAATCTTCCTGTGCAATTAAATTAGTTAATTCATCAAGATGATGGCGATATTGTTGTAATGAACTCAGCAATGCTTGGCGATTATACTGCGCCATCATCACCCCTAATTCTGGATTGCCACCACCGACACGGCTGGTATCACGAAACCCAGAACTAGCTAAATTTTGGGCTAATTGTAAAACTGCGGGGTCAGTTTCACCCATGCAAGCAGCAATCAACGCCGCACTGACCATCACAGGTAAATGGGAAATCCAACTCACAGCCCGGTCATGTTGTTCTGGCTGACAATAATAAAGATTAGCACCAAGCGATCGCACAATTTCTTCTACCACTGAAATTGCTGTCTTTGGCGTTGTCTCATCCGGTGTCAGTACATAAGGTCTACCCACAAATAAATTCTTTTGGGCAGCTTCTATGCCACTATCTGCTGTCCCAGCCATTGGATGACCACCAATAAAATTTGACCACAAAGGAGAAATTGCCTGGACTATTGGTGCTTTCACTGAACCAACATCAGTCACCACCGTAGTAGCAGGCAAATGATTAATCAGCTGCTGCAATTGGGGAACAATAAGCGCAATAGGTGTACAAATAAATACAACTTCTGCGGTTGCCAATAAACTCATGTCCACAGATGCCTCATCTACACTACCTAAAGTGATCGCTTTTTCACAGGTAGATTGTCGGCGGCTGACTCCCAAAACATGATGTCCTGGCGATCGCAAATCGTAACCCAAGGAACCACCTATCAATCCGAGTCCTAAAATACCAATTTTCATTTTTGATTTTGACAGTTTATCTATTACTTATTTTCTGCATACTTTATCAACTACTACAGTTGGTATTTGAGGGGTAGCATTCATGACTGTAGAGGAATTGCTAGAACAATACGCAGCAGGAGTCATCGATTTTAGTGGTGTTGACCTTTGTGAAGCTAATCTGAGTGGTGTCAAACTCAGTGGTGTGAATCTCAGTTCAGCTGACTTGAGTGTTGTTAACTTGAGTGGTGCAAATCTCAGCGCCGCCAATTTAAGTTATGTCAAGCTGAATGTGGCCAGACTCAGTGGCGTGAATCTTGACAGTGCCATCCTCAACGATTCTAGTCTCAATGTAGCTAATTTGATTCGCGCCGATCTCAGTCGCGCTCAACTGCGGGGAGCATCTTTGGTGCGTGCTGAGTTAATTCGTGCTGATCTCAGTCGCGCTGACTTGTTTGAAGCTAACTTAAACTGTGCCGATTTACGAGAAGCTACACTACGGCAAGCTAATCTGCGTCATGCTAACTTAAGTGAGGCTAGTTTAAAAGCCTGTTCCTTGGCGGGAGCCAACTTAGAGATGGCTAACTTAAACGCCACTGACTTGAGTCGTTCTGACCTTAGTGGTGCGAATGTGCGAGATGCTGAACTCAAACAAGCAAGTCTCAGTCATGCAAACCTCAGTGGCGCAGATTTAAGCGGAGCAAATCTCCGTTGGGCAGATTTAAGCGGAGCAAATCTTCGTTGGACAGATTTAAGTGGGGCTAAATTGAGCGGGGCTAACTTAATTGGTGCAGATTTAAGCAATGCCAATTTAACAAATGCCAGTTTAGTTCATGCGAATTTAACGCAAGCAATCTTAATTAAGGCAGAATGGAGCGGTGCAGATTTAACCGGGGCGATTTTAACCGGGGCAAAACTTTATGCTACTTCCCGGTTTGGGTTAAAAACTGAAGGTATAACTTGTGAATGGGTTGATCTGAGTCCGAATGGCGATCGCTCAATTATTCAAAAATTTAACGCCGAAGATGCAGCCGACTTTTTTAATGAAACTGCGCCCACAATCCGGATTATCGTTGACGCACCCCTAGAACACGAGGCAAACTTTGCCTTAGCTGGTGCTTATTACCAAATTGCTCAGGTATACCAAGGGCTGAAACAACCACCCAGTATGGAAATTGGTCGTCGCCGCACTGTCTTGACTTTTCGAGTAGACAACGATGAAGCTTTATTTCCGACAGCTTGGATTGTGATTTTGCCATTTAAAGATGCTACTAATACCCAAAAACACATTTATACAATAGTGGAAATGCTCGAAAAACAAAATCTATCTCAACTGGGTTTAAAAGCACCCGATAGGGTGAGGCAATTAACTACTTTGATCCAGCAAGCTATGAATCAGGCTCAAACAATTAGAAAAATCAAAAGAAATTTGGAATTAGCAGCCAAATTAACTTTTTGTACAACAGCTACCCAGACAATATTAACAAATTCCAGCGCTCAAACTTTAATTGTCTATGATCACCCTAATTTTGGTAAACGATTTATTAATTCCTCTGAGCCTGATGTGACATTTTTACCTGACATAGCTAGTGAAGCTACTATAGCTACACCACCTAGATTAAATATGGCTGTGGATTTTGTCAAAAGTTTCCACTATATCAGTCAATATTAGAAACATGATTTTGCAGTATCTTGGTGAAAATTCTGGAGGAAGCAAATGCGCGGTACGTTCAATAAAATGATGGGTCGGACTCGCTTTGTAGTCTGTCGCTTATTTCTACATTTAGCTGGGTCTGATGTAGCACCAATTTTGGGAGTACTCAATAGTACAGCACGAGAAGCAATTGATGCTGAAGGTGACCTGAAAGTTTTGGGAGAAGGATTAGTAGAAATTTGCGAAACTTTGTTGCGATACGATGAATCGTGGCTTTCTGCTGCCAATGAAGGTGATGTCTTTTGGGATGAAGGTGAGGCGGGAGATTACGTCAATGACTTGTTTAGTGACTGTGCCGAACGCTATGGTGCTGATTTTGATGTTGATGCTGATTTAAATCAGCCCTTTGCCATACCTGTAACCCGTAACGTCATTGTGATGATTACTGTGGCTTATGAAGGGGAAGTTCCCGATTTAGAAACCGACCTTTCAAATATTCCCGCCCTCAAGGATGCGTTGAAAGCTTTAATTAATTTGCACTACAAAGATCAACTCCGCGCTATTCAGATACATTTCTCCCCAGCACAGCTAGGTGATGAACTCACTAATGATCAGCTGTTGCAATATTACCCAGAATTGATTCCTTTGTAACTTGTTGGGTAATCTCTAAATTACTACCCCAATTGAGACTTGTTAAGCTCAAAATAGGACATAGTGAAATGCTCATGACAATATTACGGAAATTTACGGTTGTTTTTTTAGCGGTGAGTTTATGCTTAACAACTGTCGCCTGCGGTGGTGCCAATCAAACTACCGCTCCAGGTCGGAATGTTAGCCAAACCTCTACTCCCACCAAGCTCAGTGATGGTGAGTATCAAGTACAACAAGCTAGCTTTGATGATGCTACTGGGGAGTACACGCTGTTTTTACTCAACACTACACCCCCAACGTTTAAAACCGACAACTTGCAAATGGCAAGACTCACCGATGAAGAAATCAAAGAGGGAAAGAAAAGTTCCCTGAAGGTGGAAAACGGACAGCCTGCTTTGTACATAACGGAAGACTTTAAAATTGAGTACGTCCACAACGTCACGGAAACACAAACCAATCCTCAAACAGGACAACAAGAAACAGTCGTAGTTCGCAGAGAAAGTAATTTCTGGTCTCCTTTTGCCGGGTCTTTAGCTGGTAGCTTGGCAGGTCAGGCGATCGGTAATGCGTTGTTTAGACCTCAATACTATGTGCCACCTGCTTATCAGTCAGGAGGAGTGCTAACTGGCTTTGGTGGTTATGGCAACACCTATGATCAAGCAGTGAATAGATATCGGAGTCGCTACAATGCACCCCCAGCAGTTGAGCGAAATCGCACTGCCTTCCGCACTACAGGAACTATTAGAAGGTCATCTCCTGGTAGTTCAACTGTACGTAACGCGAGACCCCGCACAACTACAACAAATCGTCCCTCTGGTTCCGGTTATGGTAGCAGTAACCTAAGACCTTCTAACAGGTCTGGTTCCACCAGACGCAGCACTGGTAGAAGTTTTGGTAGTGGACGTTCTTCAGGCAGTCGCGTCCGCTCATCCGGCGGCAGACGACGCTAAGAAATTACGAATTACATCAAGAGTGCTGAGTTAAAAGACCGCCCACACTTAGGCAAGGCTCACTGACCGTAAGGGCGGGGCATTTACCAAGTGCGAAAGTGCTGAATATTCTTCTTACTCAGCACTCCCCTTCGACTTCGCTCAGGGCAAGCACACTCAGCACTCAGCACTCAGCACTCAGCACTGAGTAGGGTTAAAGCCACCAGTGGTTGCGGCCAACGTCCCACGGCTTTCCCAATCACGGCTAATTCTTGCATTAAATAGTCAAACCGTTCTGGTGTCAGAGATTGGGGCCCATCAGATAAGGCTTTGGTAGGGTTGGGGTGAACCTCAATCATCAGAGAATCAGTTCCAGCTGCGATCGCTGCCATTGCCATTGCAGGCACAAACTCTGACCAGCCTGTGCCATGACTGGGGTCAATCATGATTGGCAGGTGAGTGAGTTTTCGCAATACTGGCACTACTGATAAATCTAATGTATTGCGAGTATGCTGGCGGTCAAAGGTGCGAATTCCCCGCTCACATAAAATTACATTCGGGTTTCCGGCTGCCAAAATATACTCGGCTGCCATTAACCAATCTTCAATGGTGGCTGCCATTCCCCGCTTTAAAAGAACTGGTTTCGGCTGCGCTCCCACTTTTTTCAGCAGGGAGAAGTTTTGCATATTTCTTGCCCCCACCTGAATCACATCGGCAACTTCGGCGATGATATCCAATTCGGCGGCATCCATTACTTCTGTAATAATCCCTAATCCGCTCACTTCCCGCGCCTTGGCCAATAACTCTAAGGCACTCTCACCATGTCCTTGGAAGGCATAAGGTGAAGTTCTGGGTTTGTATGCCCCACCACGTAAAAACTTAGCTCCTGCTGCCTTAACGCGTTGTGCTGTTTCCACAATCATGGCTTCGTTTTCTACGGAGCAAGGGCCAGCTACAACTACTAAAGGGTGGTTTTCCCCAACTGCAACGTCGCCATCAGGAGTGCTAATAATTACCTCAGAAGCTTCCCCGTGGCGGAACTGGCGGCTAGCCCGTTTATACGGCAACTCTACCCGCAATACTTGTTCAATCCAAGGGCTGACTTCCTGGACTTGCAACGGGTCTAAGCTAGCTGTTTCACCTACTAGACCAATTACTACCTTATGTTTACCGACGATTTTTTCTGGTGTCAGTCCCCAGCTTACTAGTTCCTCGCTAATGCGGTTAATTTCCGCTTCCGGGGAACCACTTTTCATGACTACGATCATATTAATTTCCTTGATGAATTGAGTTGAACCTCAAACAAGTAGGAGTAACTTTATCTTATTTCTTTTATTTAACCTTACTCAGTGCTGAGTGCTGAGTGCGCTTGCCCTGAGCGAAGCCGAAGGGGAGTGCTGAGTCAAAAGAAGAAGAAGGAAGGACTTTCGCACTCGGTACAAGCCCCGTCCCTTGTGGTCACTGAGCCTTGCCAAAGTGTGGGCGGAATCTTATTACTGTCAGAAGGTTGATACCCCGCGAATTGTGGTCACTGAGCGGCTCGAGTGACTTGTACTGAGCCTTGTCGAAGTAGCCTTCGCCGAACTCTTGCCGAAGTGTGGGCGGTTTTTTAACTCAGCACTCTTCATGAAGTTAGAGGGAAGAAGGAAGATCATCCTTCTTATTTAATTTAGTTTAAATTTTTAGGCGTTGCTGATTGATGGGATGAATTTGGTTTTGCGCAAAGGCGCAAAGAATATACCTTTATCCTTTATCAAAAATATCAATTCATCCCGCATTTATGCAATGCCAATTTTTACTACTACATAAAGATGGAGCGCTCAGGAATTTCGTAACTGAATATTGGGTTTAGTCAAAGATTATAAATTTTTATTTGGCAATGTTGAAGTTATCAAATATCAACTTCAACATTTACTGGAAAATGAACCCAATACCGCAGTTATCTGACGATCTGAGCGCTGAACATTATCCGTTTTTTTGCCGAGTTTCGCGCCAAACTTCCACCATGCGTCCCCAATTGGTGCTAAATTCACCCAAACCCAGTAGGCTTCCGGCTCTTTCTTCATCCCACGAAGCTGAGAGTACACCATAAGTTATCCCCACAACCCCTATACCAAATAATCCCATATTTACCAGTAACACGGCGATGGGAGGCAGTTTAATTTCGGAGTAGGTAGCAAGCAAATAACTAACGACTAGGGTGGCGATACCCAAAAATGTAGGTATTCCACAAAAACCGGCCACCCGTCGGATCATGCGCTGGCTAACAACTTGGGGAATTGCCATCTCTGCTTTATTGAAAGGTGGCTGCTTACTAGCCTGTTTTTCCAAGCCTTTTGGCTGTGTTGGTAGTTTACTAGTAGCTTTTGGGGATTTTTGGCGCTTTGTTTTCGGTTCAAAAGGCAGGCGACTGCGTTCAGATTCTTCAGCAGACATAAGCGGTAGTTCCTATCCACGAATACCGAGACGAGCAATCAAAGCTTGGTACTTTTCCCGGCTTCCCTTCTGGATATAAGCGAGAAGACGCTTGCGCTGACCAATCATCTTCAACAATCCCCGCCGAGAAGAATGGTCTTTTTTATTTGCCTGGAGATGTAGGCTGAGGCGGCTAATGCGCTCGCTCAGCATGGCAACTTGGACTTCGGCAGATCCGGTGTCGGTTTCGTGAACTTGATAGTTCGACATTATTTCTTGTTTGCGCTGTTGCGTCAGAGCCATGATCGATTTACTTTTTAGTGATTTTACAATGTATGCAGCAGTCTCCCATAATATCACAGCCCTTAAGCTGGATGTAGGTAACCAAAAAAGTAGCATCTTAGACTAGTAGTCTGGGTTTACACAAACCTTTGCGCCTGTGTCTAGTCGCGATGAGCGATCGCCAGGTATTTCTTCAGGAGAATATTAAGACTTTTAGAGTATTGAATAACACCTAAAACACCCTACTTATAATGCGATCGCATGGATGCAAGGATCTTCAGAATACAACAGCCACGCGTTAAGCTGAATGAAAGTAGCAATTTGTTGCTCTTGTTATATCAATTAGGCTAATTTTGTTAACTTTTTATTTTCCCTGCTTGAGAAACCCGGAATGCTAGACCATATTTTTGATTATCTGCACTTTAATTTCAGCGTTGAAGCTCCGATAGTCCTGCTGATCCTGGTTTTTTTAGAGGCGGTGCTATCTGCTGACAACGCCATAGCCCTAGCGGCGATCGCCCAAGGACTGGAAGACAAAGAACTGGAACGTCGAGCGCTCAACTTTGGTTTAGTTGTTGCTTATGTGCTACGAATCAGTTTAATTCTTACTGCCACTTGGGTGCAGAAATTCTGGCAGTTTGAACTATTGGGCGCAGCTTACTTGCTGTGGCTGGTATTCCAACACTTTACCTCCCAAGCAACTCAGGATGATCATCATCACGGGCCGCGATTTAACTCCTTATTGCAAGCGATCCCTGTGATTGCATTTACAGATTTGGCATTTTCTTTAGATAGTGTGACAACTGCGATCGCTGTTTCTCAAGAAAAATGGTTGGTACTTACAGGTGCAACAATTGGGATTATCACCCTGCGATTCATGGCAGGATTGTTTATCCGTTGGTTAGATGAATTTAAAAACCTAGAAGATGCAGGCTATATTACTGTGGCGTTTGTAGGTTTGCGCCTGTTATTGAGAGTGGTCAACGAAGATTTAGTTCCACCAGAATGGATTATGATTTCTGTGATCGCCCTAACTTTAGCCTGGGGATTTTCTCAACGTACCCTCGTTGAAGTAACTGAAGTAGAACCGGAAAAGAGTGAAGTAGGGAGTAGGGAGTGAGGGAGCAGGGGAGCAGGGGAGTGAGGGAGAATTATAGAAGCAATTTCACCCAATTCCCAACGCCCATTGCCCCTTATCCCCAGAGGGGGCCCCACCTTCCCCATTCCCTAATTTACTCGTGCAACCAAGGTGTTAAGTGCGGTTGCCAACTAACTAATTCTTCGTCTGTAAACCACAGGGCTATTTCCCTTTGTGCGGTTTCTTGAGCATCAGAACCGTGGATCAGGTTGCGTCCGATATTAATGCCAAAATCGCCCCGAATAGTTCCTGGTTCTGCTGTTAAAGGATTTGTTGCACCAATAATTTTTCTCGCAGAAGCAACAACGCCATCCCCTTCCCAAACCATCGCCACTACCGGGCCAGAGGTGATAAATTCAACTAAACTAGCAAAAAAAGGACGTTCCCGGTGAACATCATAGTGCTGTTCAGCCAATTCTCGGTTGACTTTCATGAACTTTAAACCAACAAGGGTAAAACCTTTAGTTTCAAAGCGACGGATAATTTCAGCTACTAGTCCACGCTGTACGCCATCAGGCTTAATTGCTAAGAATGTGCGTTCCAAAGCTATCTCCCAAAACTTAATACATTTTTTATCTAGTCATAGTTGTTGTTCTTTGCCTTGTGTTTTTTGTTCACAGTGTAGAGGTTTCACTCTTGACTAATGACAAATAACTAATGACTAATGACACATAACTAATGACCAATCAGAGTTTATCTCAGAAATTATCTCCAGGTGCATATCCGTTGCAAGTTGAATGCGTTAAATTGTTAATTCGTGGGTGAAACACAGAGGTCACGAAAAATGGGTGTTGAGTCAAATGCTACATCGGAAGAGGTGGTAATGCCTTCCAATGGACATAAATCGGAAGTAAAAAATCACAAGCAAAAGAAGCTGTTACCACCTAGTACTATTACAAAAGATTTGCCTCGCTCCTGGAAAATTGAGGATAGCGAAGCACTATATCGTATAGAAGGTTGGGGACAGCCTTATTTTTCCATTAATGCGGCAGGTCATGTCACAGTTTCTCCCAAGGGCGATCGCGGGGGTTCTCTGGACTTGTTTGAGTTAGTCAACGCCTTGAAGCAGCGTAACTTAGGACTGCCCTTGTTAATTCGCTTCTCCGATATTTTGGAAGACCGAATTGAGCGGTTGAACGCTTGTTTTTCCAAAGCGATCGCCCGCTACAACTACCCTGGTGTTTATCGTGGCGTGTTTCCCGTTAAATGCAATCAAGAACGGCATTTGATTGAAGATTTGGTCAAATTTGGCAAACCCCATCAATTTGGTTTAGAAGCCGGTTCTAAGCCGGAATTAATGATTGCTCTAGCTATCCTGGATACACCGGGAGCATTGTTAATTTGCAACGGCTATAAAGACCGAGAATACATCGAAACGGCATTGTTAGCCCAAAGATTAGGACAAACACCAATTATTGTCTTAGAACAGGTGGAAGAAGTCGATTTGGTGATTGCGGCTAACCGCCAGTTAGGAATTAAGCCAATTTTGGGAGTTCGCGCCAAGTTAAGTACTCAAGGAATGGGACGTTGGGGAACTTCCACAGGTGATCGCGCCAAGTTCGGGCTAACAATTCCTGAAATCATGGAAGCTGTTAACAAGTTACGCGAAGCTAACTTGTTAGATTCTTTGCAGTTAATGCACTTCCATATTGGTTCACAAATTTCTGCTATCAATGTGATTAAAGATGCCATCCAAGAAGCTAGCCGCATTTATGTAGAGTTAGCGATGTTGGGGGCAGATATGAAGTATCTGGATGTTGGCGGCGGCTTGGGTGTAGATTACGACGGCTCCCAAACCAACTTCTACGCCTCGAAAAACTACAACATGCAAAACTATGCCAATGATATTGTGGCAGAGTTAAAAGATACTTGTGCAGAGCGGCAGATACCCGTACCAACACTGATTAGCGAAAGTGGCAGAGCGATCGCCTCCCATCAGTCAGTACTCATTTTTGATGTTCTCAGCACTAGTGATGTCCCCCTGGATTTACCAGAACCTCCACAAGAGGGAGAATCCCCCGTGATCAAATACTTGTGGGAAACTTATCAATCCATCAACCAAGAGAATTATCAAGAGTTCTACCACGACGCGGCTCAATTTAAAGAAGAAGCCATCAGCCGCTTCAACTTAGGAATTCTCCGCCTCCAAGAACGTGCTAAGGCTGAGCGACTCTACTGGGCTTGTTGTCAAAAAATACTTAACATCACTAGACAGCAAGAATACGTACCCGACGAATTGGAAGACCTAGAAAAAATCATGGCTTCCATTTACTACATTAATCTGTCAGTGTTTCAATCAGCACCAGATTGTTGGGCGATCGACCAGTTATTTCCCATCATGCCGATACACCGCCTGGACGAAGAACCCATCCGGCGAGGCATTTTGGCAGACCTCACCTGTGATAGTGATGGCAAAATCGACCGCTTTATTGACCTGCGCGATGTCAAATCAGTTTTAGAACTGCACACCTTCAAGTCAGAAGAACCCTACTATTTGGGTATGTTCCTCAATGGAGCCTACCAAGAAATCATGGGCAATTTGCACAACTTATTTGGTGATACCAACGCAGTTCATATCCAGTTGACACCAAAAGGTTACCAAATTCAACACGTTGTCAAGGGTGACACCATGAGCGAAGTGTTGAGTTACGTGCAGTATGACGCTGAGGATATGGTGGAAAATATTCGCCAACGTTGCGAGAAAGCTTTAGAAGAAAAGCACATCACCCTCGCCGAATCTCAAAGACTGCTACAAACTTACGAGCAGAGTTTAGGAAGATATACGTATCTCAATAGTTAGGTTACAGGTTACAGGTTACAAATCTATCTCCTGTACCCTGTAACCCATTCCCTATTCCCTAAATTGCATTCGTCCCCAACAATTCTTCAATTGCTTGCCGTTCCAGAGGGGCTTGGGATGGTGGCGTTTGCCGGGCATCAGTAATCAGCCAGTCTAAAGCAGCAGCCTGTACATCTATTGCTGCACCTGTCTTATCCACACAGTAGCGCCCAAATACTAACTTATCAACTAGTCGTACTCCAGGAGCCAATCGTGACCATTCAAAAATGACACTGTTTTCTACTGTGGCTCCACTGCATATCCAGCAATTCGGGCCAATCATGGCTGGTCCAACGATTTTAGCTCCGTCTTCTATTCTGGTCATGCCACCAATGTAAACTGGGCCGGTAATATCCACCTTGTCCCAATTCACAGCAACATTTAAGCCAGTGTAAATCCCAGGAGCGACTTCATTACCAGGAATTTGTACGTTTTTGATTTCGCCTAGTAGTACACCACGAATGGCTCGCCAGTAATCTGGAACTTTTCCAATATCTACCCATTCAAAGTCCATTGCAATGGCGTAGAAGGGCGCACCAACTTCCACTAGTTTGGGAAACAGCTGGCTACCAATGTCATATTCAACTCCAGAAGGTATGTACTTAAACACTTCTGGTTCAAAAATGTAAATACCTGTGTTGATGTTGGTGCTGATAGCTTCTTCGGTTGAAGGTTTTTCTTGGAATGCTTTTACTCGACTATCTTCATCAGTAACGACTACACCGTAACTAGAAACTTCTTCTAGTGGGACAGACTTGGTAATGATCGTAGCAATTGACCCTTTGGATTTATGCCACTTCACAGCCGCAGATAAATCTAAGTCAATTAAGGCATCACCACACAACACCACAAAGGTGTCGTCAAAAAACGGTGAAAAGTCTTGGATGCGCCGCATCCCTCCAGCCGAACCAATTGCTTCTCCCACCAGTTTGCCGTCGTCGTCAATTTTCCCTTCAAAAGAATAGGCAATTTCTACACCAAACCGTTGACCATCACGGAAATAATTTTCAATTTCTTCAGCTAAATGACTAACGTTGACCATAATCTGGTCAAATCCATGTTGACGTAAAAGTTCGAGGAGAAATTCCATCACTGGCTTTTGCAGGATGGGAATCATCGGTTTGGGAATTGTATAGGTAATGGGACGCACACGAGTACCCTTACCTGCTGCAAGAATCATCGCTTTCATAAAATTTTATTCCTCAACCACAAGCCAGTTTACTTTTATCGAGTGATACTTAATCATCAGTTTTTATTTCTGCTCTAAGTAACTCCTAAAAACAGGGATAACAGGAATTTGCTGGTTATTGCAACCTATTAGGTATGAACAGCAATCGTTCAGTAGTGCTGAGGGACTAAGTAGTTAGGCAAAACAGTGTAACAGACGATACTATTTGAATATTTATTTAATTGAAACTCCCTAAAAGCCTGTAAGTTAGCTATGTTAATATTTTAGACTGCCTCAGTTCATCGGTTGCTCTCAAGGGTTGGAGGTGTTAACTGAATCTGTGAGTAGCCGGATTTTAATCTCCTGGTAAAACTCGTCTTGTAATAGTTCTACTTTGGATTGAGCCGAGAGCAGTAGTAGCGCCCAAAAGACACTAACTATGTGGCTGTGTTCTGATTCATGCGTAGAACCATTTTGATGTGGTTGCTTTGTTTGAGTCCACAACTGTACAAGTTGTTCTAGATTTAAAAAATTTTGTTCTAGAAGTAACTCTCTGGCTGAACGATGCAACACTTGCTCTAACTCTCCAGCTACTTCCGTCAAATTTTCTTGGTGAGCTAACTCTAGCGCCTCCCGCATATTTTGGGCATGAGACTGACGCTTGGGGCGGACAGGTTTGCTGACTTTTTGCACCAGTTTTAGCTGGTTCGCCATGAGCTGCAATTGCTCAATCAATTCTTGCAGGGTGACGCGGCGCTTTGGCGGTGGCATTGCTGATGGACGGCGACGCAAGTGGCGCTCTAATTGCAGACGATGAGATGGATGTAATAACCCATCTTCACTTTCTGGCATGGCATCATCTGCTACATCTGCCTGTGCATTTTCTCCTGAAGATAATTGCATCAAAGTGTTCGCTTTGAATAACACTAGCATCGATGCTGACAAAAAAGCCTGTCCAGATTGAGACAAATCAGCTTCATAGCCTCTGGCTGTTGCCTCTGGTACCATTAGTTCTAGGTAACGGTCAATCACCTCAATTACCTGGACATCCCAAGGATCTATTTCTCCTTGCTCAGCCTGGTCAATGAGGAGTGTGATTGTTTCTAATAACTCGGAAGCATCCATAAAATTTTGTAAAACACCTTAAAGGTGACATCTAAAACCCAATGAAGTTGATTTTCAATTGACCTAAAAATAACCGATGTTTACTAGCCCATGCGCTTACCACATGTAATGCTGATTGTTCTTGGTTACGGTCATAAAAACCCTTAAGTGTTTTTCCATCAATTGGAATTACCTGTGCCCCTAAATCAAGAACCAAGCTACGTTGATGCAGAATGTCCTGATTTTTAATTTTGCTACTCAAATGCTACTCATAGAATAGTTGAAATGTAGTGCTAGAGGTAAATCGTGAATTTTACTATTAAATATGCAAAAGCAACGTCAAATCAATAATTTCAGCTTCTATATAGACTTTTGCTACTTAAGCGCTACTCAAAACTGCTAGTTTTGTCCCAGCGTTTCGCGATCGCACCACGCGATCGCGCTACTCAAATTCTACTCAGGTAGTCCCAAAATTTCGGGACGCTCCTGCACCAGCTTTTGAAACTTCCTGAGTTCATCCCAAGCTCTAGTGTTGGTGTCGAGTTCCTTTCCGTACTGGTTGGGATGACGGCTGGCTTTTTTGAATTCAATGTAAGCCGCGATCGCCTTTAATATCTCATCGCGTGTATTGCCTTGTACATGGCTGTTCCCGTTATCTAGTGCTTTGGCATAAGCCATGATTTCATCCGCAAATACTGCGGGAATGCGTATCGCCTTAGTTTCTTTGTGTCGCCAAGCGCTACCCGTCCATGTCGTCGCTGTCCTTCCGCCGCCTCTCATAAAAAAATCCCCTATTGCCTTGTACAAGGCATTATAGGGGAAGTTGCTACGATGCAAATTTTATAAATTACTAGAGTGAATCCCCAGATTTAATTTCGGTGCGGCTTGGACGCTGCACGAAGTAGCCAAGCAGCGCCGCGGCCACGCCACCAATAGCACCTGCCAACGGCTCACCAATCACCCCAGAGCCACCCAAAAGGGCAGAACCGCCGGCGATTAAGCCCAAAATAGTAGTAATACGGTCTAAAGTTTGTTGATTCATGATCCTTCCCGTTTAATAAAACTTGTAGTTTTAGCTAAAAAATCTTGAATTTCTTTTTGTGCATCGTGAAGCCTTTTGAACTTATGGTCAATTTTTTCATTCAGTCCATGTAACTGATAATCAACCATTTCCTTATGCCCTTTGTATTCACTCAAGGCAAGCTTCATCCTATTGTCAACTTCAGTAATTCGATTCTGGATATTCGCCTCCAGTTGTGCAAGGCGAAATACCAAAGTAATTACAGCCGCCAATGCCAAGATTATTTGTAAACCATCCTTAATATCGACTGTCATCTAAAGACCATCAATTTTTAATTCAATTCGAGCCAAATCACTTCCTAAGTCGGTAATCAATGATTCCGTAGAATCCCCATCAACACCTTGATATTCCCAGAGAGTAAGACGCAAATCCTTCAACCAGTAAGCACCTTCAAGAGTGAGTTGGTAAGTATTGGTATAGTTTTTAAAAATTACTAACCGAGTCCTATTGATTTTCATGGAATAGCTACCAGCCTCAACCAAAGGGGAATTAATGCCAGCAATGGGAGGTGAAATTTTTTGAATCAAATTTCCAGCCCAACGCCAAGTAACCCTAGCAGTTGTGCTGATACACCTAGCCGCCAAGATGCGTTTATCCAACTGGAAGGGAATTTCAAAAGCGGGAATAGGATAGTAGCCCCCTGCATCACTGGCAATTTGAGCCGTTCTAGCCTCATCGTAAATTTGCACCCAGTTATTTTGGTTGAGTAATTCTAGAACTGGCTGACCCATTAGACAGTTATCCCTACTGCGGTCAAATTTTCCTCAAGATTAGTTAGATAGCCATCCATTCCTACCTCGCACAGTTCCAAGATGTCGCAGTAATCAGAGAAACTGATAGCCCCCTCCAGAAAACGGGTAAGAGCAAGATCCGCACATTCAGGCTGTTGGATCAGGTGTAAGGCTTCATCATGACTCATTCCCTGAGTGGTAATAATTTCAGTGCCTAAAAGCTGTGCAATCATCGGAATATTTCCGGCTTGAAACTGACACTTTTGGTTCCAGCAGAAGCATCAACACCAGCGATAATATCGGCTTTCACCTCTGAATAAGTACCATTAGTCGCTTTGGAGCCAAAGGGGAAAGTATAGGTGACTGTCGTCTTGCTTTTATAGGGTCTGCCCGTGAGCTTAGAAGTTTTGGTGCTAGCGGTTGTCCCAGTGATATCAGAAACAACTGCCCTAGCTGGAGTAAAGCCGATAACTCTGGCGGCATTAGTCAAGGTATCGCTGAGGTTCAAGGTGGTTAACGACAGTCCTACTGTTCCTAAGTTACCTTTTGACCTTGTAGAGACACCGACTATATATTCAGTAGTGTCAGCCGATGGTAGCGCAAAAGGTTTTAGCGCCACGTCGTCTAAACTTCCTGGGAGGGAACTGGCCGCTCTGGGATAATCTATATTCACCTTACCAGCCTTAAAGTCCTGGTATTTTTTCAACTGAGACCCCGCCGGTGCATCGGGTGCTAAGTCGTCAGCAGTCGCTCCAGGAGCGCGGAGATATTTTAAGGCTGCATCTAAATTGTTAAAACGTCTTCCCATACCGAAGTCTCTAATATTACTAATTCGGTTCTAGCACTGAGACATAGTAATAATTGCTACGTAGAGAAGTTAACTAGTCTGAGCATAATTCAAATGCTGTTAACTCGCTCAATGACTGACTTCAAGCCTGATTCGGATGTAGCCACGAGATTAACTACTGTGATTCTCCCGTGAATCAGAAGTCGAGCATATCGAAAACGCAAGTCCACACGCGGCCGCTCCACAAATTTTTGCACCGAGCGACCGTAAACTAAATGTGTACCTGGGTTGAGGGAATAGGAGCGATCATGATCCACATAGTTACCCAGATCATCATTGAAAGTATGACCCTGTATTTGTAATACCTGCCTTGTAATTCTGATTCCCTCGGCTTTGGATTTGACCAGTAGGCGCAAATCATAACCCCGCTCCAAATCAAGATAGGTGTATTTGTACCAGCCCTTTTCCCAAACGAATATGGGGTTAGCAAATTCGCGCTTAATATCTCGTGCTAATGCCTCGGCTTTAGCCCTGGAAATAGTAGAAGATGATTCATTGACTAATCTAAAAGTAATTTCGCCTGTGGCTGGTGAAACTCGATTTGTGACATCAGTCCCTAGTTTCTCTCGGAAATAAAGTTTAATTTGTGGTTTAAATTTAGTGTTTCTTTGTATGTCTTGTACTGGTGTGCCATAGATGGGAGCTTGTAGTGATTGGGCATGACCAGCCGTCACCTCGAAAAGCCATAGCCGGATCATCATCATCGTGGATGTATCAGCATCCTTCATGGTGCAGGCATGACGTAAAGCCGCTTTAGGCGTAGAAATGTCATTTACTTCCTGATTCCTAAACCAATTAGCAACGGCTTTATTGTGCCAAAGTCTCACCGTATCTTGTAAATGTTCCCATTCATTGAAGTTATCTGGCAGTGGCATTTTTAATCATCCGGGTCTAAATCTGTATCAACAATTTCTTTGCCAGCGCTGGCAAGTTTTTCAGCCGCTTTATCGGCTTTTAATTTGTCGGGTTCTGGTGCTTCAGTTCCTTTATTCGCTGGGTTTTCATCTTGCTTAATGGCGTTCGTCAGTTCAGTTGTGGCGTTAGTTAATTCAGTCGTGGCGTTGATCACGTCTAATGGTGCTTGCGTGATCATCTGAATAGTTGAAGCACCGTTTTGTAGATTTTCTAAGGTTTGTGTAATGCGATTAAATTTCGGTTGTGGGTTCATCCACGTGTAGGCACTGTCCAAAACTTCCCCGGCTTGTCTTAGTGCATTGCCGATTTTTGCGACTTTACCAGCTGTCATCTCCAATCCGGTCAGGATTGATGATGCCAGTCCTTGAAATGCATTCAATACATTAGATGAAGCTTGATAAATTCTATTAGCCTTTGCCCAATTAGTTGAAAGCGTAGCGTAATTTTCAGCGCCGACTATACCTTGAATAATGCCTTGTACTGTATTTCCTATTACTTGGCTAACATTAATAGGTTGATTATTGTCATCTTTAATCCCTATCAATTGCAATACATTACTTATTGATTGTCCTAAACTTTCACCAATTTGACCTGTTAGTTGAACACCATTATGTACTGTTGCGGCGAAAGTTAGTGTATTTAAAACGCGGTCAAGCTGCAACCATTGAGCCATGCCATTAAGCTTTCCGCTAATTCCTCCAGCAATTTGTACTCCCAATTTAGTGTTAATTGTGGCCACATCTTGAATTAATTTCCCTATACCCAATCCATTTAATAAATTTGAAAGATTCCCAAATCCTTGCTGTAATTTGTTATTAGTATTGTTGGCTATATTGTTAGCCATGTTATTCATGCAACCGCCAGGTTTTGTAGTTTGACAAGTACCTGTAGCTGCTGCTGTTACAGTCTGAGAAAAGTTTAGCGCTGCTGGTCTTGCTACCAGTGCCGGAATAAAAGCAGCATTAGCAGCTATCTGTTTGATTAAGGCTTTTGTTGCATTATCCACCTTGGCATCTTCTCCATTCTTGCCATCTTTACCATTTACCCCGTCCTTGCCAGGGCTACCGACCCTACCAGGTAAACCACGCTCACCCTGTTTACCCTGAATACCTTGCAAACCCCTTTCCCCTTGTTTACCTGCTGGGATACTTCTTGCAGTTGCTAACGCCTGGTTAGCCGTCGCCTGTGCGCTATTAGCTTTACTGAGTGCATTATTGCCAATGGTCGTAGCGTTTCTAGCAGCAGACAATGCATCCGTCGCTGTCCTGTTTGCTGTTTCAGCTTTTTGATTTGCTGTATTAGCTGCACCTATTGCTCTTTCAGCTGTACCAAGAGCGTTGTTAGCCGTATCTTGTGCATTATTGGCCGTGGTTGTGGCTTGCCTTGCGCCGTCGTAGGCTTGTCTGGCAATGTTTTCAGCGTCAGTCGCCTTGTTGATTGCTGTATTGGCTTTAGATATGGAATTGTTCGCGATCGCTCGTGCATCTGCTGCTACTTGTTCAGCTGTGTTTGCTTTGGCAAATGCCCGATTAGCCGTACTATCAGCCGTATTGGCCCTATCTAATGCTCTATCAGCTTTACCTGATGCTTCTCTACCTACACCGAGCGCTTGACCTGCCACAGATAACGCCTTAGAGGCACTATTAGCAACGCTATCAATGTAGTTTTCTAGTGCGTCTATCCTACTTCCTAGAACCAGAAGAGTAGCTACGCTTGCGGCTAATGCTGCGAGTGCTGCTGCCAAACTAGCTACTCTTGCTAATGCTGATCCTGCTGTGTTAGCTGCACTTGTAGCAGTGGATAATGCCGTTCCTGCTTTTGTAGCTGCGCCAGTGGCAACAGATGAAACATTAGCAATTTTAGCGGCTAGACCTGCTAGTCCTGATTCTATGCCTGATATAGCTGCTTTAACGGGAGCTAATTGAGAAAAAATTAAGCTTCCCACTGCTGGAATTATTAAAGCTTCAGCACCAGCTATGGATTGCTGAATAATTCCTTGCTTTTCAGATTTTAAAATATACTTATTATCAAGTACTGAAATGTCTGCTCTTAAGGCAGATATTTCAGCCATAATTTCATTGCAGCTAGTCATTATTTTAAGCTTTTAACTAATGCTCTTATAGATGAAATTTCATTGAATACATCATTGCAAGTCAAACAACAATCACCACAATCTAAAGTACCTGGAGGGCAACCCTCCAAGCATTCCACCAAATAATTACAATTGCTATACAAAGCATTGTGTAATTCATTATTTAGAAAATCTTTAATGATTAATTTCTTTTGTGGTGGTGTACTGCCATAAGGAACAACACTTAATATTTCAGCAGATACAAAGTTAGTAAGATTAGCAACAAGATTATACCAATCATAAGCAATGCAACTATTAAATCCTCCTCTAGATTGCATTTGAACGTTGGTATATATTCCATTAGGAACAGTACGCAGCCCTCCAACTGGTGACCAAACAATAATGGATCTTTGAGTAGAGTGCAACGTTCCACCTGACCCTTGCTGAACATATTTGTAAGTTACTGTTACAAGCTGGCAATCTGGATATTCATCCTTACAGGTGATATTTATCGGCAGATTTTCATTAAAGGAAAGTACCTCACCATTGGGTAGGGTAACTTTTGCAGTTTGCCCAATTTCACAGTAACTAGCCATTAGTAATCATCCGGGTCAAGTGTTGAGCTATCTAGTTTTGCTAGCGTAACTGTTAATTGGTCGGTGCGATAGCTATCATTATTCACTCCCCTAGTGGTGAAGCTTGAAAAGCCATTTTCAACAATGATGCTTTGGTCAATGTTTGCATCAAAATTGGCTTGGGTGAGATAAGTTTTAGCTAATAAATTAATCGCAATCAATAAAGACTCGGCTGTATTGGTTGCATTGGCAGTTAATCCAACTGCTGCCAAGTCTGTCTTGCTGATAGTTATAGAGTTGATGTCTTGGGTAGCGTTTGCCCCAAATACTTGTTGTAAAGTTGGTTCTGCCATGACAACGAATTTTTAATGAAGATAAATCCGTTTTATGACAATCAAGGGGATATAAGTCTGAGTACGTATACTGAAACTATTAAGAATTCGATTGACGATCGCCTGCGGTACAGCGTAGCTGATCGCACTCCTGAAAACTGCGATCGCACTCTTGGCAATACCATTTCTGCACCTTCTCACCGCTAGCACGGGGATTCCAGCCATTGCGGTGAGTATGCCACCCGTGGCAACGGGGGCACTGGATACGGATTAAGTTTTTGGTCATTTTCGCTTCAATTGACTAGCCGTATATGGTTGCCCGTGATTGCTCAGGGGCGGCGCAAATTTTTGGCTATCTTTTTTTAGCCACAGATTGCCATCGGCATCAACGGAAGAAACTACCAAATCTAATCCTTTGTGTTCACCCTCCAGCACCTTGACCTTATCGCCGGGAGCATAGGGAGGAGATGACAGGAGTAAATCAGAAAATGCCAGCCGGGGTTTGGCGATCGCGTCACCCGCGACGTGACAATCCACTTTTTTGGCTGAGGGGTAAACCTTAATTACCTTCACCTGTTTATTTAGTGACCGTGACCAATAAATTTTGCCCTCCTCAATTTTTGGAGTGATCGCGGGTAGGTCTTTAGGCGATGAGGTAGGTGAATTTAAATGTTCAGATTTTTCTGAAAATCTATCTGGATCAGCATGTTCCAAAACTTGAGAATCAGATTTAACATTTGTATCTAAGTGGTTAGAATTTTCTGAAAAGTTACAAAACCTATCTGGATCTATCTGGATCAATTCCTGTAACCCTTGCTGTGTAGTAGCCGATTGATCCAGATAAGATTGTGTGTTTTTTTCAGGTTGATTATTGTGTTGAAGGTTTAGACCGCTATCTGTATCTTTTTGTACTTGCTTGTCAGTACCCATTGATCCAGATGATCCAGATGATCCAGATAGGTTTTGCAACTTTTCATCTTTTTTTACCCACCGTCTTATCCAACATCCACCCTCACGTTTTCGCTCGGTTTCCCAACCCAGCCGGCTGAATATGGCGCTGATTCTTCTCGATGTGCCTACGTCTTGGCGTGCTGTTTCCACAGCGAGAAGCCGAAAAATTTCAGTGAGTGTCACAACGTCGCGTCCCTGGATGTATTCCTGAATTTGTTCAGTCCAGGGGTCAATTACCTGAAACTGTTTATTCAGTTCTTCCCTGAGTTCTTCTTGCTCGGAAGTAAGCTTCCAGTCTTCGCCAGCTTGGTAGAGTGCATAGGCAGCTGCCCAAAGTAAGTCACGTTCCCTCACTAACTGTTCTACTGGGATGATTCCCTTAACCGGAATTACCCAGAAGCGTCGGCTACCTGTGGGGTCAGCTAGTATTTCTTTCTCATTGGTCGTGCCAACCAATATTGATCGGCGTGGATATTCCTTGATAGTGCGAGAGTATGGGGTTCTGTAACTATCGGTTTTTGTGGTGATGAATTTTTTCAGAGCGCTGACATCTTTCTTTCTGTAAACGTTCTCGAACTCAGACCACTCCAAACACCAGAAGTTATGCAGCTTCATTCTTTCGTCTTTTTCGTTGGCTTCTCCCATGTCATCGCTGAACCAATCCTCACCAAATAGATTTCGCCAAAATGTACTTTTACCAATTCCCTGGCGTGGATTGACAAGAATCGGCACTGATTCAACTCTGCACCCCGGTTGCATGACACGGGCAACGGCTGAAATCAGAACTTTTTTCATATATATGTTGTGCAGTTCGTTGTCAGAACCAAAGTAACGGGTAGCTAAATTGTTTAAGATGCTGGTGTCAACGTCTGGGTGAAGGTGAGTAACGTGTTCCAGATAATCTGCTACTGGGTGGTAGGCGTTTTGATTGGCCAGCATCTGGACTATGGCTTGAGCATCCCCAATTGGCACTGCTTCCTCAAATTCCAAAACCATGTGCAGGCGAATTTGGTCTAAGTCGAGCGGTTGCCCCGCTAGTTCAATTTGATTTTTCATCTGGTTGAGGCGTAAACCTTCTCCCCAACCGTCACGGATAATTTCAAACTGGCGTTTAAGCTTACACTTTGTTTCTTGACCTTCTTCAAGTTGCTGCTTTACCCATTCTTCCTCAAGGTGTTTACGCCATTCCTCGATGGTTTTGGCGTTCTCGACCAGTCGGTGAAAGGCATCTTTCCCGTAGTTGGCGATAAAATCATCCATTCCTTTTAACTCTCCCGGTGGAAGTTCAATGACCATGACCTTTGACCCGGTAGCGCTTAATTCCTTAGCCATTGCCAACATGGCATTTTGTACGGGTTTTTTGACAATAATGTCATTGTCAAAGCATAGGTAGAACGTTCTACCAAAGCCCGTAAATAGCTGAAGTGAATCATGCAGTCTGCCGTTTTTTCTACAAGTAGATACACCTGGAATAGAAATTGTTGTGTATCCAATTGATAGTCCTGCACCCGCTTTTTTAGCACCTTCAGTAATGATGATTGGTTCTACTTTGGTATTAATAACTTCTTGCCAAAAATCATTGATGCCAGTGTCTAGAAACAGTGGCGCGGATTGATACTCGGATGCACCAAGATATTTTTGTAACTTGCCTTGTTTGTTCAGTATTGGTGTGTCCGGTTTGACTTGAATACCAAGCAGTGTCGGCTCTCCAGTTTCTGGATCTACTCCACTAACTGACCAGCATGGTATGAGGTTACTAGAGTGTTTCCATCTTGATTTGTTGTTTCTATTTAGTAATTTATCTACTGCTAGCGGGTCATGCAATGAGCGCACATTTCGCGATATTATTTCGTAATTAACACCGCTATCCGTCCACTCATCCCAGTGTTTTTTATCTATGTGTTCTGGGATTTTTGTGTTAGAATTAGTAGTGTTATTAATGGTTTTATCGAATACTAATTTCTTGTTTGAGGTGGTTCCTGCTACCTCTTTTTCTTTTGCGTATGTCATGATTTTCTCCTGATATTTGTTTACTAGGGTTGTGGGGTTAACGCCGATCGCGTTCTAGGTCATATACCGCCTTGTCGATGTACCACCTATCGTGGCTTGGGTCTTTGGGGAAATATTAGGAAAGGCGGGTCAGGTTGCGAGCTTGACCCGCCATGTTGTGTACCGAAAGAGAAAAGCGAAATGAGTTTAGAAAGATTTGGAATAGACCCTGATAACAAGTTGGGGTTGAGCAAGGATTGCGTTGTCACTATTCAGTCAAAAGAATTTGGACTGGAGACCATAACTAAAATTGATTGCCTCATTAAAGCGATAGAAACATGGTCAAGGAACAACACCAACAACAAGAGTTCTGAGGCTGTATGGTTTACGGAACAGGGTTTCAATTGTCAAGTTTTGCGTACATCTGGCGGAGGCTGGATAAAAGGACGCTTCCGGTTTCGACTGGAGTTCGTTCCCGAACAGCCAGAAATCAAACCACCATCGCCGCTAGATAATCTGCGGTCAAACCTAGGCATCTAAACCCAGGCGTAAACTAGTAACCCATCCATAAATAAAAGCGTCCCACCTTACAGGCAGGACGCTTTTATTCTTCTAAGTCTTTCTGTAGTAACTCTAATTCTTCAACTCTAGACTCAAGACTTTGTATTTCCTGTTTTTTAATGGCCACCTGATTCCGATACTCGCTAATCAGCTGGCGCAGCATTCCCCCAGTAACTCTTTCTCTGCGACTGATAAATTCTGATCCTTGCGAGCTATGGTTTCGATTAATTCCGATCTGCTCAATCCCATCTGAGATGCCTTGCGATCCAGGCTCTCGATGGATGTTTGGGTCAGAGAAATATTGACCCTGACCTTGGGTTCCTCGTAACGTCCGTGTTTCTTCTTTGCCATTTGGTAAGGGTTTCATGATTCTTACACAAAATTTTAACATCACTTCTTACACAACATCTTATTGCTTTTCTTACACAAGATGCTAGTATGTTTTTTAGTCTTACACAAGAGTAACAGATGAACGCGCAAATTAAGTAGAGATGGCAGCCTACTGCGACATGCAACAGTAAAGACCTGCCAGCGTGGGCGATGCAACCCCTGTACCTGATGCGCTCATGGAGGAAAACAAACCAAAAAGCTATTCTTTCTTCAGTTTGCAACGCCTGCCAGTAGCGCTCCTACTGGCACTTTCCTCAACTCCCAAACCATGTAGAGATAGCAGCCTGCAAGCACTGAGCGAATATCAAAGACCTGCTGAGGAGTTGCAAGTAAAAAAGCGATCGACTGTTTCCCCAGTGCGATCGCCGTTAACAAATTCAGTAATTGTAATTAAGGAGATTTTACCAATGTCCAAGCCAATAGGCTATTACACCAATTACACCCCAGGTGACGGTACATTTCTGGATTACCTACAAGAAACATACGGCGCAACATTCGAGCGGATGACCAAGAGAGAGAAATTATTCCTCATCTCCTCCCTGTCTGCTCAAATGTGCGGCGATGCCCCAGGCGAAACCCGCAACGAAATTTACGAAATAGGAGCCAAGATACAAGAAAAACTCCCCTTATCAGAACAAGAAGGACTACTTGAAGCGCTCATTGCACAAATCCGTTGGGGGCAACATGAGCCAACTGTACACAACACCTGAAGCATCCAGGGAGACAAACATCCCCGAAAGCACAATCCGCAGTTGGTTACGCCGCCACCCTGGGGTGTTCCTAGTAGATGTTCACGTCGTGGTTGAAGATTCAGGCCGCAAGATGTGGACTGAGGCAGGACTAGAACTGCTGCGGAGTCGTGCATCAGAAAATGCAACAGACGACGATGCAAATCCTGACACGGATGACCTACTAGAAGCCTTGCTTGACCACGACTCACAGCAATTAGCCCGTGAATACTGGCGACAGTTACCCGGACGGGTATTGCAGCGCATTAAACAAATGCGGGACAATCCCACACCGGAAGACCGAGAGATAGTTACAATCTCCGTTCGTGCTGCCATCAACGCTGGCACATCTCATCTACTGTTGCCCACATATCAGCCGATGCTACTGGATGGAGCCGATGAACAAGACTAAACAGCAAACCAGTAAGGTTGTACCATTCACTGGTGAATTTTACCCCACCGAAATACAACCCACCCCAGCCGCGAATAACACGGCTGCTTACTTAGTCATGGTCGCCGCGTCCCTAGTCGCCGGCTTGAGTATTGGTGCAATGGCAACCTACCAAAGCGCTGACCAAATTGAACTGCGACAGATGCAAGCTGACGTGCAGCAGCTGCAAAAAGTTAAAACCCAAGTTTGTAGGTAGGAGTAAAAACTAATGGGAGTCTTAGCACGTATTACCAGCCGGGGTAAATCCGGTAACAGCAGCACCAATCAATCATCACTCGCCACCGGAGGCCATGCCATAGATAAAAATCGGGTGTTATCCCCAACTGACCAAACTGTAATCAATCCCATGAACGCGGGAAGTTGGGAAACCGTGAGGACAGCACCCGTCAGTCATAATCCGCGATATTTTAACAAGCAAGAAGCCGACGCACTCAAGGCACTCGCCACCCAAACCGCACAAGGAGCCATTCAATCAAAACGAGCTTACAAATCCCTCAAGAAGATTGAAAATGCCGATGCTCAGGTACACTCCGCTCATCGCAGCTATATTCGCGGCGTAGCTGACAGCGAACTAGTGAAGAAACGTACCGATGCAGCCACAGCCAGACATCTACACGCGCTGCGCCCTGAGTATGCCAAGTTGGGAGCCGGGTTAGACCGCGCCGAAAACAACGCCCAAAAACGCATTGATGAACTAAAAGCCAAAGTCAAGGAGCAATACTAAATGGCAAAGGCGGTACACCTGGGGGCATGGTTCCTAACTGGGTGTATCGCCTCTAGCTGTGTATCGTGGCTAGGGGCGTTACATCCGGCTTTATTTCGGGTGATGTGGGTTGTTTACATCGTTGCATCTGCGGCGCTGGTCTTGGCATTGGTGACCGACGACGCGATTAGACCGTTTATCAAATTAACTGAGCCGGATTATTACGCGATGCTGATCGCGATCGCCGCCGCCATTTTCTTGGGAGGAGTCCTGACATGGCTGATCGCTGGTTAAAGTGCAATTGTCTTCTTGCCAGTGCAGCAGCCTTATGGTTAGCCGCACTTTCCCCTATTCCCAATGTGGCCAGAGGCATTTCCTACGGTTTGGCGTTGGTGTCCTCGGTGCAACTTGTCCAGGACTCAAAACGGCTGATGATTCAAGATGCCCGCCGCGCTGCCCTAGCCGTGATGAACCTGGAACTAGAACAAGTTGAAATTGCACTGAGCGCACAAAACCAAGAACAGGCACTTTATGAAATCTACGGCGCTGCACCCACCCAAACTTACCCGCCGGAAGTTCACCAGGAGTTAATTGATTCCCTCAATCACTTAGTCCAGGAGCCGAGCGCGGATCATCCGGTTGAAGCTTCCACTTCCACTTCCGAGAAAAAAGCGTTTTATTTGGCTGTGAAGTCATTACTGGAAGTCAAGGGTGAGACTTATGTAATTGAGCAGGTTTTGAAATTGGGCGGCCGTCGCTGGGAAGAGGGCAAGCAACGGTTGCAGCAGATTTTAGATGAGGGATTGAGGAATGAGTGGTGAACAATGCCCCAAATGCGATTCATCCCGCACTCAATATGACGATTATTTTGGATTTTGGGAGTGCGATGATTGCGGTTACGTTTGGAGTGAAGATGAAGACGATCCAGACTACGATGAAGAATCCCTTGACCTGGGGACGTGTTGTAGTTGCGGCTGCACGGGGGAAACTGTACGGAACATCATCACCCTAGAAAAGAAAGCACCTGTCCCAGGTACGGGTTGGGGCTGTCTTGTTTGCGGCTTGCCCAGCGACGGGGCTATTACTGTTGTCTGCGATGATTGCTTGGCACTCATGGACAGACGGCAAGATGTAATTAAGGAGGTTGTTTACGGCTATGCAACCGAGAAAAAACGATATTCCATTAATGGGCTAACTGAAGAATTTAAACACAAAAATATACCGCATTAATAACTAGCGATATCAATGGATGACGATAAATGGATAAACGTTGACCCGCGAACTCGAAAGCTTTCATTACGCTTTCGAGTTCGCGGATTTTCTCGTCAGTTCTATCTATCTACAGGACTGAGGGACACCAAAAGAAATAGAGTAATTGTCCAAGCGCGGAGAGATGTTATTGAAGCTGATATTGGGTTAGGGGAATTCGACCATACGCTCGAACGCTACAAATTTGGTTCTCAACGTCTAGCCCCCACAGTTCACATACCTAATACCAAGTCCCTCGGTGAACTGTGGGAGCTATTCACCGAGTTTAAGTCAACTATGGTTGAAAAAACGACCATCAAGGGCAGTTATGCAGCCATTGCTAGATACATAAAGCGATTCCCAACACAAGAATTAGATCGCGCATCAAGTATCAGAGATTGGCTCACAAAAAACACTACTCAATACATGGCATGGCATCTACTAACAAAATTTAGTCAGTGTTGTGAATGGGCTAAGGATTCTCAACTAATTACTGAAAATCCGTTTGATAAGCTGAAAATTCCAAAACCGAGGCAAAAATCAACCGATAGTGAAGATTACCTTGCTTTCACCCTAGAACAGAGAGACATCATTATCAATGCTTTTGAATTTCATGAGCGCCATTGTCATTACACCGATCTAGTCAAATTCTTGTTCTTCACCGGCTGCCGACCAGGAGAGGCCTTTGCTCTCACCTGGGCAGATGTTAGTGCTGATTGCTGCCGGATATCAATTACCAAGTCCAGAAATTTGCACGGCATACTCAAAGGCACGAAGAACGGGAAAAGGCGAATATTTCCGGCTGCTCGTGGCTCCAAAGTCCAAAACCTGCTATTGACGGTTAGACCTGATAACGCCGTTGCCAGCGAGTTGATTTTTAGAAGCAGACTTGGAAACGAGATGACTGGAGCAATTCTAAATAATGTCTGGAATCAATCAGCCGTCGTCAATAATGGTCATCTCTGCCGTTACCCAGGTGTTGTTAGACAACTGGCACAATCCAGGAAAATTCCCTACTATCTCAAGCCTTATGCCACAAGACACACCTTCGCTACATGGGCGATCGCGACTGGTGTCACTCCCGAAAAAGTTGCACTGTGGATTGGTGATGAGGTTCAGACGGTACTCAAGTACTACTGTCACCCCAACGTAGTTGATGCAGAATGTCCTGATTTTTAATTTTGCTACTCAAATGCTACTCATAGAATAGTTGAAATGTAGTGCTAGAGGTAAATCGTGAATTTTACTATTAAGAATGTTCTGATTGCCACTGATGACGATTATGCAACTGTAGATGTGCAGGTTGTAGAGGGTAAGATAGCCGCTATAGCACCTGATCTAGATGTGAGCGGTACTGTCTTTAATGGTAGCAATAAGCTATTACTACCTGGTTTCGTTAATGCCCACACCCACTCATCAGAAATGTGGCAACGGGGGATTATGTCAATCTTTCCTTTAGAATTATGGCTAGCGGAATTATACGACTTTGCCCCTCTTGATCCCGAACAAGTTTATCTCAGCGCCTTGGGAACAGCAACAGAAACCCTACTATCTGGTGGGACGAGTGTAGTAGATCATCTGGTGTTAATTCCTGGGCAAGAATTAGAAACTATTGCTACTGCTGTTCATGCTTACCAAGAAGTAGGAATTCGTGCCTTTATTGCACCCCTCATTCAAGATGAATCCCTCGCCGCAGGTATTCCCTCTGGGGAATCAGCACAAACCCATGAACCTTATTTTCGTTCAACTGCGGCCACATTAGAAATTATAGAAGAAGCGGTGAGACAATTTCATCGCCCGGATGAGGGTGTGAGTATGTTAGTAGCACCGACAGGGATACAGTTGTGTACTGATGCGTTATTTGAGGGATGTATTGAATTAAGCGATCGCTATCATCTTTGTCGTCACTCCCACTTACTGGAAACTAAGGCACAGGAAAAACTCGCCCAAGAAAAATACGGTTGTACTGCTGTTGAACATCTTAAACGCATCGGATATTTAAGCGATCGCACTTCTCTAGCCCATTGCGTCTGGTTAAATGATGCTGATATTGCTATCCTGGCACAAACTGAATCTACAGTTGTTCACAACCCGTTAAGTAACCTGCGTTTAGGCAGTGGCATCGCCCCAATTTTAAAATATCGTCAAGCCGGAGTAAATGTAACTTTTGGTTGTGATGGTGCTTCCAGTAACGACTCTCAAGATTTGCTAGAAGCCATCAAAATTGGTTCTATCTTGCACAACGTTACAGATTTAGACTATCAACACTGGATCACATCCAGGCAAGCAGTAGAAATGGCATCCTTGGGCGGTGCAAAAGGACTGAATATGGCAGATAAAATCGGTTCTCTCACTGTAGGTAAACAAGCCGATTTAGTGCTTTATGACCTCATCAACTTATCATTACTTCCTCGTACAGATCCCATTGGTTTATTAGTTTTAGGTCGTCCGACAAATGTTGTTGATAGCGCTTGGGTAAATGGCAAACAAATTATTGCTGATGGTCAAGTGACAACAATTAATGTTGATAACTTACGGCAAGAATTATTTAATCGTAGTCAGTGGCAGACAAAACGCAAATCTCCAACCGTAGCACAATTGGAGCTTCATTATCGTACAGTGATGGGTTTGTGAAAGGGCACTCTTAATGGGTAACTGTAGGAGCCAGCAATAATAATCATTCTGAGCCAGTATTAATTGCAACTAGACTCAAAAAGAATTGTCGTCAAATTATTAGTAATATTAATAACTAATTAAATAGGTAATCCTGCGGCTAACATTTGTTCTTGTAATTCACGGGTTCTGGCTACGGTGTATACACAAGTCCACTCTGAGCGAGTTTCCAGCCTAAAAAGATAGACTCACGGCTTTGAATCTCAACTCGTCCGCAACGAACAACCAGCAAGATTTTGATAATTTAGCAAAATTTAAATAGCTTTTAATACAAATTTTCCATAGCATCTAAATTGTAAAGCCAAAGTTTAAAACATAACAGAATGCGTTGAAAAAAAGAAAAACATGCCTACAACATACGTACAGATACCTGAAACTAACGCAAAGATATCCGCAAGCGAGATAGAGGTCAAGAAAACTCCTAACTTGAAGTTTTATATCCACCACCGTAATTACTGGATCAATGGCATAACCATAGCTTACATATTTGCTAGCTATGGATTCTCCCTCTTCTGTATTACAGTAAATATTTGGTGGTTAAATCTGCTGGGAGTCGCTTTACTAACACACACTTTGACATGGGCTGCTCTCTTTCTCCACGAACTTTTCCACCACAATATTTTCTCCCGTCCAAGTCTGAACGCGGCATTTGGTGAAGCTATGCTTTTTCTCACTGGCTCTTGCTATAGCCGCTTCCGCGATTTGGCTTTACATCATATCGCTCACCATGTACATAGAGCTGATTTTTCCCCATTTTTTCCTGCTTCAATTACCGATTTCCTAAAATCTTTACCGACACCCATACTCAGGTTGATTATTTTCCTAGAGTGGCTGTGCATACCCGCAGTCAATCTCATCTTTCGTTGGATGATTGCTCTAGCTCCCTTTCTCAGTCAGAATCGACGGGACGAGCGTGTTCAAAATGCTGTGCTTCTAATGTTACGAGGGGTCTTGTTTACAGTATTAGCAATATATTCCCCCCGTTCAGTTATTCTCTACTTTATTGCTTACAGCTGCTTCCTTCATATCATTCAATTCATAGAAGGCTTTCAACACACTTACTCTGCTTTCATCATCAACGCAGAGGTGCCGAAGTACAGTCTGGATTATGAGGAAGCCAATACCTATTCTCTTGTCTTGCCACCTTGGCTCAGTCTAATACTATGTCTCAACAACAACTACCACAACGCACACCATGTATTAATGACCTGTCCCTGGTACTTACTACCTCAACTGGATGCTGAATTGTATCTACGTGATTATTTACAGTATGTGTCTGCGCCAAAACTACTCAATAACTATTTTCGTTATCGCATTCATCGCCTGCTCCAAGGACAGGGAACTGTGGAACGGAGCAAAAAAGGTCTAAATTTAGACAACTTTGAGGGAGCTACTGGTATGTCTTTCATGATTTTGCGGCAACCATTCGATTGGCTGAAAATACCTTCCTAAAAGGATGTTAGCAACTTTCAAGAATTCTGTGCATCAACCAAAGCTTTTCAGTTAACCCTAGAGCTTGACTTTTTCTAAAAATCAGATGCAGATGTCATCTCTGACAAACGAATTACCACTTAACTACTTTCTCAGGAGGCTTTCAAATGATTCTCAATGACTTAAACAAAATTGTTGATACAGAAAGAGACGTTGAATGGGGTAACGGTAGAAGCCGTCGATTCCTGATTGAAAAAGATGGCATGGGCTATTCCCTCACAGACACAATTGTTGAAGCTGGTACAGAGTCCTTATTGGAATACAAAAATCACTTTGAAACTTGCTATTGCATTGAAGGTGAGGGTGAAGTGGAGGCAGAAGGTGTTATCTATCCCATTAAACCCGGTACTATGTATGCTCTTAATAAGCATGATAAACATTACCTCCGAGCCAAAACTATGCTACGTCTCGTATGTGTGTTTTATCCAGCTTTAATAGGTCATGAATCCCACCAACTGAAAAATTATGTCTCTTCACATTACTGATATAATTTTTAGTTTTGTCTAAGTCATCTAAGTCAGTCAATAAAGGCAATTGCTGCTTTAGCAATTTAAGCTTGAACCAGAGTAAAAATAACACCCAAATTACCACAGGGATTCAAGACTTAACAATTTTACTTGGTATTTAGTCAAAAGACTAAATAAGGCCGACTTCAATTTTATCTAAGCAGATCAACTTTTTGGGAATAATATGATGCATATCTCTATTCGCCCACTAAAAGAGAGTGAACTAGGGATCGCAGACCAAGTCTTTAAACTTGCATTTGCCACTTTCAATGCCAATCATAGTGCAACGAGTTATACCAGCAATATGACATTCATGAAACGCTGGTATACTGACCCAACTACTGCCTTTGCGGCGGAAGTTGATGGACAACTGGTAGGTTCAAATTTTGCGATTAATTGGGGAAGCTTTGGACTTTTTGGTCCTTTAACAGTACATCCAGATTTTTGGGGTAAAGGAATTGCCCAGCGATTAATTGAACCAGCTATGGAATGTTTCCAGCGTTGGGACATCAAGCAGGCAGGTTTCTTCACTCGTTCTGACAGCCCTTTGCATCTCAATTTGTATCAAAAGTTTGGATTTTATCCTCAATTTCTCACAGCCATTATGTCTAAAACTGTTAGACCAGCCCAACAGTTATTACAAGGAATAAGATATTCCGAATTACCTGAAGACAAACAAAGGGAGTGTCTCAAATGCAGCCGAGAACTGACTGATACTCTTTACGATGGGTTAGATTTAGAACGTGAAATTCGTACTGTGGAAAAACAAGGACTAGGCGATACAATCTTTCTCTGGGATAACAAAAGTCTAACAAGTTTTGCTGTTTGTCATTACGGGAAAGACACTGAAGCCGGAAGCGACAATTGCTATATCAAGTTTGCGGCAGTCCGTTTGGGTCTGAAAGTAGAGCAAAATTTCGAGCAGTTGCTCCAAGAGTGCGAAAGGCTGAGTGTATTGCAGGGAGCATCACGTCTCATCGGTGGAGTCAACACCGCACGTCAACAAGCTTATCAACAGATGCTGGCCTTTGGCTTCCGGATCGAAAGACTAGGCGTTGCAATGCATAACCCAAATGAACCTGCTTTTAATCACCCCAAGGCTTATGTCATAGATGATTGGCGTTAGCAGACCTCATAGGGTCTTAGTATTAGTAAATTTTCCTTTTACCACTCTTTGCAGATATGATGATGCTCAAATCCATCGAAAGCTCTCAGTCGCCTAAACTACAAGATACATATGATGTAGTTGTCTGTGGTGGTGGTCTAGCTGGGATGACTCTGGCACGACAATTGAGGCTCAAAATGCCTCACATCTCGATTTTGGTTTGTGACCGACTCGTTAGACCCCTACCAGTTGCGACCTTTAAAGTTGGGGAATCAACAGTTGAAATTGGTTCTTTCTATTTTGCAGAGGTTTTACACCTAACAGATTACATTCAAGAGCACCATTTGATGAAACTTGGGCTGCGGTTCTTCCTAGGTAATTCACAAGCACCTTTACAAAAGCGACCAGAACTGGGAGTAGCAGACTTTAACTCTTTTCATTCAAAATATACCTATCAATTGGATCGGGGGATATTTGAGAATGATTTACGCGATTTTAATGTTGCCGCAGGCATAGACTTGTTAGAAAATTGTTCTGTGCAAGATATTGAGATGCGAGAGAGTGATGAGTTTCACACAGTTATCTATAAGAAATTAGATACCAAACAAACTCAAATAGTTAAAGCTCGCTGGGTAGTTGATGCAACTGGTCACCGCCGATTATTGCAAAAAAAACTGGATTTAGCAAAACCTAACAGCAAAAACCGTAGTGCTGTCTGGTTTCGGATAAATAAGCGCCTTGATGTCAGCGATTTAGTTCCGGTCAGTGAGTCACAGTGGCACGCTCGTGTTCCTAATAATCTGCGCTATCATTCCACTAATCACTTAGTGGGTGATGGATATTGGGTCTGGCTGATTCCTTTGTCTTCTGGATATACAAGTCTTGGTATTGTCGCCAGCGATGATGTGCATAATTTTCAGGAATACAATACTTACGAAAAGGCTTACAAGTGGTTACAAAAATACGAGCCTGCACTAGCTAATTACCTAAAAGACGAACAGCCCAATGATTTTATGAAAATGCCTAAGTATAGTCACTCCTCTACGCAGGTATATTCTCTTGACCGTTGGGCTTGTGTGGGTGTAGCAGGTACATTCGTAGATCCTTTGTATTCACCTGGAAGTGATATGATTGCCTTGGCGAATACCTTAACCACCGAATTGATTCGACTGGATCTAAGCGGTCAACTCACGCAGAAAATGGTTGACCATGCAAATCAGTTTTACTTAAAGATTAATGACCAGTTGACATCGGCATATGAAGCAATCTATCAGCTTCTGGGTAAAAGTTCCCTGGTATTTACATTGCAATTTGTGTGGGGTGCTATGTTTTCCTGGGCAACTATAACACCACTGATTTTTAACTCGTCGTTTTTAGATCCAGAAAGCACAGAGAGATTCCAGCATATACTTTCAGAATTTTCTTCCCTATCACAACGCGTAGAGCAGTTATTTCTAGACTGGGCAAATAAGCCATCGCATAGGCTGACATTTGAGTTTTTAGATTATTTAGCAATGCTGCCTTTTGTTGATGAACTGCGTTCAAATCTGAAATCAAATAAGACTGAGCGCGAGGTCAGTGATGACTATGTGGCTAATTTGAAAATTATGGAAGAACTGGCTCAGGTAATATTTTTGTTGGCCTTAGAAGATACAATGCCAGAGAAATTAACCATGTTTTCATCTCCAGTGTGGTTGAATGCTTGGGCGATTAGTTTGGATGATGACCGATGGGAGCATGATGGGCTTTTTCAACCTAAATCGCAACCTCGCGATCTACATCAATTGATGGAACCACTAAGAAAGAACATTCGATGGGATTTTAATCAATCTGTTCCTAAGATTGAGCGAGAAACTATTGCATTAGCAATTTAATCCTAATTCTCTTTACAGACCACCAACAATCCGTTGGGTAAGGCGATTTGTTTTGACTTTTCACAAGATGTGGAAAAGGTCATTTTGAGGATTTCTCAAGCTCTAATTTTTCCGTTGTCCTTTGTCTCAAGTGTTGGCAATAACTAATGACAAAGGACAATCCTCACAAGTGCGTGTAATTTTTACATCATCTAAGAAATCTATGCGTTTTATGAAGTTGAAGGAGAGAGGATAAGAATGACATCTACACAACATCCTGTTTTGACTTCCTTTACGTTGGGAGGCATTCATCTCAAAAACAGAGTTGCTGTTGCTCCTATGTCTCGAGTTAGTACCCGAGGTGATGGTATTCCTACTAAGCAAATGGTGCAGTACTATGCCGCCTTTGCTGAGGGTAATTTTAGTTTAATTATCACCGAGGGAACCTACACCGATCGCGCCTACAGCCAGAGCTATATCAACCAACCAGCTATTGTCACTGAGCAACAGATGGAGAGATGGCACAAAGTTGTAGAAGTTGTCCATGCTGCTGGTTCTGCAATTTTCATTCAACTCATGCACGCCGGAGCACTTTGCCAAGGCAACCATCATCGGGATCATACAGTAGGTCCCTCGGCAGTACAACCTAAGGGGCAAAAAATGGAGGAGTATGGGGGAGGCCAAGGAGCATTCCCCATGCCTAAAGCCATGACTGAAGTGGAGATTCAAGAGGCGATCGCTGGTTTCGCTCAATCCACGCTCAACGCCAAAAATATTGGTTTTGATGGTGTAGAGATTCACGGAGCTAATGGCTATCTGATCGATCAATTCATTACAGACTACACTAACCTGCGAACGGATCAATATGGTGGTCCGATAGAGAATCGGATTCGCTTTGCCGTTGAGGTTGTTGAAGCCGTTCGCCAAACTGTAGGTAATAACTATCCAGTGGGGATTCGGCTATCCCAAACTAAAGTTAATGATTTCGAGTATCGCTGGCCCGGAGGTGAGGCAGATGGTCGAGTCATCTTCTCTGCACTTCGGAAAGCTGGCGTAGATTTTATTCACCTTGCCAGTGAAGGTCGAGATTGGATTGAGACAGCAATGATTGGTGATGGCATAACTATTACTCAGCTTGCTAAGCAGGTCGCTCAGGTGCCGATTATTGCCAATGGTGGTATGCACCAGCCAGAGCAAGCCAACCGCATTATCCAAGAAGGACACGCAGACATTGTTTCTCTAGGGCGAGGAGCCTTAGCTAATCCAGACTGGCCTCGACGCCTGGCATTAGGTCAAACATTTGATTATTTTGATCACTGCATGATCCAACCGCAAGCCAGTATCAATAATACTCAGCAGTGGTTATCTCAACAAATAGCTTGAGCTGACTGATGGAGTTGAGAAAAATAATGGCAAATTTCTTTGTCGTTCGCGATCGCTAGATTTTTACAGACAAAGAAATTCTATCCGATGCTAATCTGTTCTGCCCACAAGTTGCATTTTTCCAACAATATCTAACTATCTGTTGTCATATTACAAACCCGACATACTGCCAAAGGTTTGGCGACACAACTGTAAAAAAGAGAAGAAAATTATCATGTACAAGCAAATTTTAATGACAGGATTTCTCCTGTTGTCTGTCATGTTTTCATCTAAGGCAACAGCTACGGATTTCGATGAAATTTATGTGTTTGGTGACAGCTACTCTGATAGTGGTAGTTATTACAATTACACAAAAAATGTTTTGGGAACAGGCTTCCCTCCCCAACCCTACTATGAGGGACGTCTTACGAATGGTCCAGTCTGGGTGGAATATCTCGCGCAAAAACTTGGCTTAAGGCCTAATCCAAACACTAACTTTGCTGCTGTTGGTGCTGAATCAGGGTTATTTAACATCGTTGCATCTCCATCGTTGCCTTCATTATATTTAACAGGGGTTTTGTCTCAGGTTAATAACTTTACATCTGCTAATAAATCAGTTAACCCAAATGCGCTTTATATCGTGTCAGGTGGTTTCAATGATATCTTTTTCTCTAGCGAAACTGTTGATCCTAACCAACCAGTCACAAATATATTAACGGCAGTGCGTAGTCTTGCGGCTGCTGGAGCTAGCAATATTCTGGTAGTTAACTTGCCAAATTTGGGAGATTTACCGGGTACAAACGATAGTCAAGCTTCTAAAAAACTCAACGATTTGACAGCTAAATACAACACTAGTTTGGCTGCGAATCTTGACTCTTTGAACCAGCAACTAAACACTATCAACATCGCTTTTCTAGATATTAATTCATTATTTAAGCAGGTCTTTGCTAATCCTAGACGATACGGTTTTACAGATGTGATTAGCTCTTGCTTGGGAAGCTCAGTTTTGACAGCCTTACCACCTTCTAGCATATCAGCTGTCTGTAATACCAACTCAAATCAAGCTTTTTTCTGGGATAGCATTCATCCGACAACTGCTGGCCATGAGGTCATAGCAGAGTCTGCATCTCAACTGTTGTGCTTTGATGACAGAAGAAAACGGGGGACTGCTGTCTTGCACCATCCTCAGCAAGACTTAATAAAGCAAGTTTCTCGACCAAAAATTAAGTTTTTCAACCTCATTAGATCCTCAAGCAACTCAGTTGTTGACCAAGGTGCAAGATGTCAGCGCCCAAGGGGCGCGATTACACGCCCGCGACGGATGAAAAAAACATATTAAGATGTAAAACCAAAACCTCAAATCCTTACAAAGTAAGGATTTGAAAGGTATTTTTTTAGAAGGTAAAACTAATACATTCTATACGGGAATTTTCCTTGTGGCAGGTTTACCCAACTAGTCTAAATTCTGTTTGCTTTCTCATCATGTAAAAATTTTTTTATTTTTTAGTACTTAGATCAACACTTTAATATAACCATTAAAACATTCTTATAATTACAAGAAGCTTTTTATATCAGCAATTTCAAGTTTGATTCGACTTTTATATTAAGACTAAATAATCAAGCATAGTATAAAGATAAATTTAATCGCTAAAAGAAATATTTTTTGACTTGCAATTTTAGAAAAAGATATTATCAATCAAATACTTTATTTATTAATAAACTTAAAGGATAAATTATGTACACTACATGGCTTTACATCTCTATTCCAATGGCTAATTTACTAGGTTTTTTAGCAGTAATTAGTTATATTTTAACATTAATTCCTACCTCTATAAGAATAATTTTTCCGACGCTAAAAAAGGCAAAGTTTATCATACAATTATTGAAAAATCGTCGTCAATTAGGTATTTTATCTTTTGTGTTAGCCTTGGGACATGCCTGGCTTTTGATAGTCAAAAGAAATTTTGATTTCTTCGATTTGACTACCTATAGAGTATATGTGCATGGATCAGCAACATTTATTATTTTCACACTGCTAGCAATTACTTCTAATGACTGGTGTGTCAAAAAAATGAAGAAAAACTGGCGGCAGTTACATCAGTTAACGTATTTAGCAATGTTTTTACTATTTTGGCATATTAATGACAAGATGTATGGACATTGGAACTTGAGCACTCCTTTGGTAGTCATGGGAATGACAGCAATAATCATTTTGTTCTTAAGAAGATGTTGGCTTGAGCAGCAAATGAAAAAACCTCAAAGAGTTCAGGGAGAGAAATCATTAGGATAAGAGCGCCTGAATTACCACACCATATTTTCAATAAACAGATTTTCTAAGTAGCGCTCGCGCAAGCACTGACTTGTCAGTTCGTTAATAATTTTAGATAGCGTCAGAAGTAAGTATTGGTAACCAGTCCAACATATAGACCCAGAAAACTTGGTGTTGATAGATAAAATAGGCGTTTTATCTATGGACAAGTGCTGTGTTTGTCATGGCTAATATCTCAGCCCAAAAAGTTGCCCCAGCGCTGAAGACGGATTTTCCGTTGCAGGATTCGCACCTCGAAAAAAAACTTTTTGGTTTACTGAGGGTGTCAGTTAACCTCTCACGGATAATCTTTAACTCGCTCATAACGTTATCTTGTGAAAAGCGAAGTAGAATATTAACCGTAAGAATCGCATTCCGTACATCAGTAATTCTGCTTGCCTCTGTGTCTTTAGTTTTTACGGTTACGATTTAAGCAGCAGCATGGACACTCCATGATTCAGTAAATCAATTTTTCGATAAACCTTGCAACGCGCAAATTTTAGCTAAATGGAAGCATACCAACAAAAGCCGTGCCGTCAGGCTTATTGCTGTTAAACTAATGCTATTTGTCGTTTTGCTCATGTAGGCTGGAAACCTAGTTCTTTAGTTTGTTTTCCAAAGTTTGTGGTTTACTGATTATGATTCGCCCTGATTCATATTGTTATTGTGCAACGCCAAAATTCACATAGCTTAGAGGATCTTGAAGATGAAATCTGCGGCCGTAATTACTTCTGAGACAATTAAGGAATCGGAGCATCATCTCAATTTGCCCGTTGTATCGAGTAAACAGCGCGGCTGGGACAACATATTAGTTGAGCAGTTCCATCAACCTCCTGGCCAAATCAAGATGCATAACAGTTCTGAGCATATGATTTGTGTCTCTCTCGCGCCGCGTCCCATTAAGTTAGTACAAGTGAAAGGCGAGCGAATTCACCAGGGGCTTCATGCTAAAGGCGACATCTCGCTTACCCCTGCTGGGCTACCAATTGCAGAGCGTTGGGAGAATGATGACCACTACCTCCGAATATGCCTTTCATCTAGCTTTGTTCAGACAATTGCGAATGAAGCCTTCGAGATTGATCCAAGTCAGTTCAAGCTGTTTCCTGAGTTTTGCGCCAGAGATCAACACATTGAAAATTTTGCCATGATGCTGCTCTCTGAACTTCACAATGAGAGCTTAGGAGGACAGCTTTACGTTGAATCTCTGACCAATGCGCTAGCAGTGCATTTGCTCAGAAATTACTCTGATCGGACGCATCGCGTTTCTAATTATTCTGCTGGCTTATCTGTTTACCAATTACTACAGGTAACTGATTACATTAACGACCATCTCGCTGAGAAAATTAAGTTAGCTGATATCGCTCAATCAATCGGCATGAGCAAATTTTACTTTAGTCGCCTCTTTAAACAGTCTACAGGCATTTCACCTTCTGTATACGTGATTCAGCAACGAGTAGAGAAAGCAAAGCAGTTGCTCAATCAACAGAAGTTAACAATTGCTGATGTTGCTTTACTGTGTGGTTTTAACAGCCAGAGTCATCTAGGCAAGTGTTTCCAACAACTGACGCGGATGACACCAAAGGCTTACAGAAATCAATGAACCTATCTCAATAAATTCAGCAACGCCATATTTTGTTAATTCACACTTTCACTAAAAAAGAAGATGAATAAATAGGGCTGATGTAGTAGAGTTGTTGTCTTCCACAACGACAACTCAAAAGCTACAAGCAGCCCATGTCCAATATTCTATAACTGTGACAATACTCAAGTTTCGGGTGAGTACGGGGGGTCAAAAAGCAACGGATGTAAAATAAGAACCTTTTGGCTCTTGATATTCACCCATGCTCATCAAAGTCATTGGTTTAACAACACGAAATTTCTTCTCCAGACACCACCGAAAAAGGCTCGACTGACGGATAGGTAACAAAAATTCCAGATTTTCTGGAACTAGTTTGCTGATACCCAAAATTAACGCTTTCATAGCTTCTTCATTCTCAGCAATGCCATAATTCTGTTGCCAAGCATCTGTAGCAGAAGCATAAGCAACAATGCGTTCATCCCGCATAGCAACGACTGGCTTAAACATATGCAATGCGTCCTGCAATTCTTTTGTTCGATCAAAACCTAGAGCTGACTCGCTCAATGCTTTACATCTTTCCAGGTCTTCATGCATCATCTGACGAACGCTATATCCAATAGGGATTTCTCCTTTTGGTTTGCCACTAAGTAGTACGATCAGTTCTTTCACATCAAATCCCAAAGAAGTGTAGAGGGCGATGCTCTGTGTATTGAACGTGTGCTGGAGTAGGCGAATACTGCAAGCTTTTTTACTATGTACTAAAACAGTTTCCATCAGTCTGCGACCAATTGCTTTTCCCTGAGCATGAGGATGTACCGCAACAATAGCTACCCCATGAACTACACTACGCTTGTCAAGAAAACATAGACCAACAACCTGCTCGTTGTACTCAGCAACAATGGTGTCATAGGAGAAGTGATTAATAAAAAATTGGGCTGCTTGTATGCCAATTTCCGTACTGGGAAACTCGCTGCTAAAACCATGTGCTGTATTTACTTGAGTAAATGCCAGATGCAGTATCAGTCCACATGATGCAACATCTTCATTAGTAGCGGTTCGGATATTCAATTCCATGCCAATAGATTTAACCATCTCTGCCCAAATACTGTAATGTCGCTCAAGCTTAGTCCTTAATTCCGTTCCAACGTTGTGCTGCCATTGCAATTCTCCGACCATAGTGTTCAGCTGTTTTTAGGTCGCTGTTAGAGGGAGCTAGATCTGCTCCCTGATCTAAGTTGGATTGTGTGCCAACACCAACCCAAATACCGACACGATTCAGCTTTTTCTGTCATGTTTATCCTCCTTTTATGGCTGGCTTTTTCTTGAGCCTAGGCGTGTTTTCAAACTACAACTATGCAATGGTGATAATTTGGCTTACCCATTCGAGGCTTTTGCCGACCTATATTTAAAGTTTTTGTGTTTCAAATTAGATAATATGTAAGATTTTTCCGGAAATCTTTGCGTATTTTGCTAAATTATCAAAATCTTGCCACGGTTTTAATTTTCCTACTTGAAAATAATTTCACTCAGTGAGGAAATCGCCGCGTTCTTCCATTTTTCTTGAATTATTCTTCCAAGCTTGAGAAAGCTACTTTAAGGCTCTAAACAAAAATGACCTCTGACTTTGAACCACCACCAAAAAACCTATCCATATTAGCTTCTGTCGGCGGAGTAGTCACAGCCGCGATCGCCATCGCTGGGTTAAATTTGTGGTCTACGTATTTAAATCGTACTCGCACTGCTTCTGTAGACACACCAGAAACATCCATCACTCAACCTTCCCCAGTGCCAGAACCAGAAGTTGATCCAGAAGAACTTGCCAGACTAGATGCAGAATCTTTGGTGTTACCAGGCGACCCCATCAGCTCTAACCAAGTCACAATTTCCTTCATTCCTTATATTGCGCCGAACGTAGGAGAACTCACCCCAGCAAAAATGGCGATCGCCCGTCAAGCTTGGGCATACTTTCAACGCAACTGGAACGATGAAACCTGTTTAGTTAACTCCGTGGATGGCTTTACCTCCGTCACCATGTGGGATCAAGCAGCTGCGATCGCCGCTTTAGTCAGCGCCAAAGAACTGAATATCATCTCTGCATCGGAATTTGATGAAATGTTACTATTTTGGAGATGTCTAAGGTACATTTTTTCCTTTCTCTGGTCAAAAGAGCGATGTTTGCGCGTGTTAAGTTATGCCTATTTGACGTTTTTGGATAAAAAATTCCCACCTTCAAAGTTTCGTAGGGTGGGGATGAATAACAGTGATTAATCTGTTCGCTTAACCAAATCTGCCACTGACGTAATCTCGGGTGTCTGCCTGTTTGGGATTATTAAAAATTACTTCTGTAGAATCGTATTCCACTAAATAGCCACTCCGACCACCTTCTGCAACTTTAACGTTGAAAAAGGCAGTCTTATCAGACACCCGTGCAGCTTGTTGCATGTTGTGGGTGACGATGACGACGGTATATTTTTCCTTCAATTCATGAATAAGTTCTTCTACCTGAATAGTAGAAACGGGGTCAAGCGCTGAACAGGGTTCATCCATCAGAATAACTTCTGGTTGCACTGCGATCGCCCGCGCAATACACAACCTTTGTTGTTGCCCACCAGATAAAGACAAACCACTTTGCTTGAGTTTGTCTTTGACTTCATCCCACAAAGCTGCTTGTCGCAGACTCTTTTCGACTAATTCATCGAAATTACCTCTGTAACCATTGATTTTGGCACCAAAAGTAATGTTGTCATAAATTGATTTGGGAAACGGGTTTGGTCTTTGAAACACCATCCCAATTCGCCGGCGCACTACTACCGGATCAATTTCGGGTGCATACAAGTTTTTATCGTAAAAGAAAATTTTTCCTTCTGCCCGGAATGATTCAATTAAGTCATTCAGACGGTTATAACACCGTATCAATGTACTCTTACCACAGCCGGAAGGACCAATAAAAGCTGTCACCTTATTTTTGGGTATGTCTAGCCAAATATTCTGCAAAGCTAAGAACTTGCCGTAGTAAACGTTCAGGTTTTCTGTTCTTAAAACAGTTTCAGTGTCATTCACTGTACTAGTGTTAGTAACCATAATTTTAGTGTAGTGGAGATTTTTGCGATGATGAACCGTACTTGAGATACAGTTGCACTCAGCTTTTCGGTGAGTTGCCCAGCGAGTGATGATACTGGTAATTGAAACTATTAATACCTTGAAAGGGTATAAAATTTGGGTGAATTTCTGGCAAAAAAATTAGTGCAAATTCCCTGATGCTAGAACTTCTTCTGCCGACTGAAGTACCGAGCCAAAATACTAAACAACAGCACAATTGACAATAACATCAAGGCTGCGGCCCAAGCTAAAGTCTGGGAAGCCTTATAGGGAATAATCGAGAAAAAGTAAATCAACACTGGTAGAGTTGCCACAGGTTCCCAAATATTTGCCGCCCAGAAATTATTGTTAAAGGCAGTAAACAGCAGGGGAGCCGCTTCCCCGGCTGCACGAGCAACGGATAAAACGACACCCGTAACAATTGAAGTCAAAGCTGCTGGTAACACAATCTGGACAACGGTTTCAAAGCGAGTTGCACCAATACCTGTTGATGCCAATCGCAAATCATTAGGCACTAGCAACAAAGCTTCTTCCGTAGACCGAATAATAATAGGCAGCATTAACACAGCCAAGGCTACCCCACCAGAAAAGGCCGAAAATGAACCTGAAGGCCTAACCACAATAGAATAGGCAAATAAGCCGCAGAGAATAGCCGGGACTCCAGTAAGTACATTGCAGGAAAATTTGACTAAGTAAGCCAATTTAGTTCCCCGACCAAACTCAGCTAGGTAAACGGCAGCAATCACACCGAAGGGAACTGAAATTAATGTACCAACTCCCAGAGTCATTAAAGTCCCAACAATGGCATGACCAACACCGCCCTCAGATAAACCAGGAGGTGGGGGAAGCTTAGTAAAAATGTCTGGAAATATCAGGGCATCAACACCCTTTTCAAACACGCTAATCAGAACCCATATTAGAGGGACAATTACTACTGCGGCAAAGACCATAGTTAAAATCGTCAATACATGCTCAGTCATGCGGCGATGGGGAGCCATCGATTTATTACTGATATCAAAATCATTGCCTTTGTACGCAAAGGAAGGCTGATTATCCATAATTGCTCTTCTGTAAACTTAATCTTGCATCTACTCTTATTAAAAGCTGAGGAAAAAGGCTGAAACTTTACTCAATATTCTGGAAGCGACGAATAATCAACTCAGCGAAAATATTCACCACCAGCGACAAAATCATTAGCACTAAACCAGCGTACATCAGAGCCGCAACTTGGGTGCGTCCGGCTTCTCCAAACTGGGAGGCAATTAAACCTGTGATAGTCGATCCAGGACGGAGCCATGATATGTTGATGCTGTTAGCGTTACCAACTAGCATGGCGGCAACCATTGTTTCCCCCATTGCCCGACCCATAGCCAACATAACGGAACTGACAATGCCAGACAAGCCTGCGGGAATCATTACTCTCAAAATCGTTTCCCAACGGGTTGCTCCCAAAGCTAAAGAACCATTGCGGAGGTCTTTGGGTAGGACTTCTAAGGTACTGCGGGTAATAGAAATAATAATAGGCACAATCATAATTGACAGTACCAAGCCCACAATCAGTAGGCTATTGCCTATAGGCGTACGGCCACTGAAAATGGGAATCCAGCCAAAGTAGGTATTGAGAAACCTGAAAACCGGCCTCATAACCGGAATGAGGACGAAAATACCCCAAATCCCTAAAACGACACTAGGAATAGCAACGATTAGCTCAATGGCAAAGGCGATAGGAGTTGTCACCCACGAAGGAGCAAATCCTTCGGTTAAAAATATGGCTACTCCGATGCCCAGGGGAACGGCAATTATTAGAGCAATAAAGGCGGTGACTATGGTTCCATATATCTGAGGCAGTACCCCATAGACATTTGTGACAGGGTTCCAGTCTGTACCGAATACAAAACCGAGACCAAATTCTTGAATGGCTGGGATAGCTTCTATAGCTGTCTGTATGATTACCCAGAGTAAAACTGCTCCAGCACCGATGGCTAGTAGCAAAGTGAGTCCCCAAAAACCAACATCAAGCACCCTAGATGTACTGTTTTGTTTTTCCAGGCTACTCCTGGTTAATGGAGTTGATTGGTCAGCCGACGTCATGACGTTATTTCGCTCCTTAATAAGGTTATTACATGGTCAATTTTGGGAGTGTTTAATGATCAAGAACACTCCCAAAAATCTCGGCTCCTTACTTGGCGTTCACAGTATCAAACTCCTTTTTAATCCGCTCTACTAGAGCATCAGGAATGGGGACATAAAGAAGTTCCTCTGCCACCTTTTTGCCTTCTGGGCCTAAAGACCATTCAAAGACATTACGCATGGCTTTCCATTTGGCATCGTCTGGATAATTGCGATAAATCATCACCCAAGCTAGACCGACGATGGGGTAAGAATCCTTACCAGCAGGGTCGGGGACAAGGAGGGCGAAGTCATCAGGTACTGGCTCATCTAACAGAGCGTTGGCTGCTGCTTCAGGGGATGGGGCGATAAAGGTTCCGGCTTTGTTTTCAATTAAAGCTGAGTCAATGTCGTTAAGGGCAGCGTAGGCATAAGATAAATAACCAATGGCTCCTTCATTCTGCTGAATGGTGGCAGCTACCCCTTCATTACCTTGACCGCCAATCCCCACAGGCCATTTGACTGAGGTTCCCGCGCCACCAGTCCAGTCTGGGCAGACAGTTTGAATGTGGTTGGTGAATACAAAGGTTGTACCACTGCCATCAGATCGGTGAGCAAAAGTCACGGGTAAGTCGGGAATTTTTAAACCGGGGTTGTCCTTGGCGATCGCTGGATCATTCCAGCGAGTAATTTTGCCTGTTACAATACCACAATAGGTTGTGCGGGAGAGTCTGAGTTGTTGATCTTCAACTCCCGGCAAGTTGTAGGAGAAGGATAAAAAACCTCCAGTCATGGGGATTTGGATCGGATCGTAATTGTACTTTCCTTTGAAAGACTTTAGCCGATCTGCCGAGTCAGTAATGGGTGCTTCACTAGCCCCAAAATCTACGGTACCATTAATGTACTGCTCCAAGCCTGCCCCACTGCCTACGGACTGGTAGCTCACTTGGGTATTGGGGTTAACTTGGCGATTATAGGCATCAAACCATCGTTGAAAAAGAGGTGCAGGGAAGGTCGCCCCAGCCCCACTGATGGCTACCCTTTCACCAGTAGCGGCTACATTCTGTCCACTACCATTACCAGTGCTACCAGGTTCTGAGCTAGGCGCACAGGCTGTTGCTACCAACACGATGGGTAGAGAGGCGATTGCTAAAAGGACTTTGCGATTGAGAATCATGAAAAATATGTTCACTTTGCGAAACGACTACGGATTCAGATCAAAAAGACCTTGCTTCATCGGTCATGGCAACATCACTGGCACCAAAGTCTACAGTTGTAGCAGTACCATCAGAAATTTTTGAGGCTTGCTCTGTGACACAAGCCCCTAAGCTAGATGTCAAATCTAACACCGATGCTGTAGCTGCTAGGCAACTCTTGTTGACTACATGTAGACGTGATAGCATTGCCGTCACTCTTTCGTGAATTTATCCATATAAGCCACACCAAAGATACCCCTAAAAAATACATCTCAAGGTAAACAAAAGGTTAAGATAACCAAAAAATCACATTGTTTTTTGATAAATTTCCGACTCTAATTTTTTGCTAGTGGATAAAATTTATACTGATTTTGAGTAAATACAGTTACAAATATTACTTAAACTGCATACAGAATATATCTTTGTGATTAACAATTGGCTGATTTTGTGTTGTTTGGTTGTTTAAGCAAGCAAGATATATAAATTAATAACAATGTTATGATATGATTTTAAACTAAAATTTTTGTTTAAATACGTAACTGCTAAATTTAGCTTAAACCAGAACCAAAGTTTGAGTACAAGGGCGTTGCATAATGAGAATATGAATTAGGGTGAATCTCCATGGAATGTCCACGTTGTGATTCTAATCATAAATATGTTGTAAAAATATACATTTAAGTTTCCGCGATCGCATTTAAATAGACAATTTATACTTTCACTGTTAATCTATGTAACTTTATATAAGATTTTTATAAAAAAATAGCTTCTGCAAGATGTCTCTCTTACTGAGAAGCTATTTTATCATTAGAAAGTAAGTATATATTTATACTATTCAACAGTAACGCTCTTAGCGAGGTTCCGAGGCTGGTCAACATCCAACCCGCGACGCGCAGCAATATGATAAGCCAACAGTTGCAAAGGAATCACTGTGAGAATCGGTGAGAGTAATTCATCCACTTCGGAGACGGGGAGCAAGTCGTTGAAGATTTCTGCTGCTTCGCCATCTTTGACTGGTGTTACCCCAATTAAGCGGGAATCTCTAGCTTTGGCTTCTTGGGAGTTAGAAATCACTTTTTCATACACACTACCAGGAACTGCGATCGCTACTACTGGTACTTTGGCATCTAATAACGCAATGGGGCCATGTTTCATTTCCCCGGCTGGATAACCTTCAGCATGAATGTAACTGATTTCTTTTAATTTCAAAGCACCTTCCAAGGCAATAGGGAAGTTAATCCCCCTACCTAAAAAGATAAAGTCTTTGGTTTCAGCAAATTCATGGGCTAATTGTTCAGTGAAACTTTCTTGACTTTGCAATGTCGCTTCAATTTTTTGGGGAATTTGTCGCAATCCGTTAATAATTTCTGCTAATCTTTCTGGCGAAATTGTCTGACGACGAGCCGCTAAATCCAACGCTAAAGCATAAAATGCCATCAATTGAGCGATAAAAGTTTTTGTTGCTGCTACCCCAATTTCAATTCCCGCTAAGGTGTTGATAATATGAGGAACCATTAACCCTAGGCTGCTTTCTGGGCGATTGGTAATGCCTAACAGTCGCGGCTGATATTTGGCTTCTTTCCCCTGACGACGTTCTTTTTCCATACCCAAAGCCGCCAGGGTATCAGCCGTTTCACCTGATTGGGTAACGCCAATGATTAAAGTATTCGGAGTGAGGGGTGATGGTGCATAACGATACTCAGACGCATAGTGTACTTGAGTTGAAATACCTGCTAGTTGCTCAATTAAGTATTTTCCTGCTAATGCTGCGTGCCAACTCGTACCACAGGCAACTATATTAATTTGTTCTAGGTCTGCGTAAAATTCAGTAGGTAAATCTAGGTTAATTGGTGAAGTTGATGCAGCAGGATAATTATCAGTATGAAAATAAGCTGCTAAACTCGCTCGTACTACCCCTGGTTGCTCATAAATTTCCTTAAGCATGAAGTGTTTGAATCCCTGCTTTTCTACCATTGTGGGATTCAAAGTCAGCATTCGGGGTTGTTTTTTCAACCTGTCGCCAGCAAAATTATAAATTTCAACTCCCAAGGGAGTAAGACGGGCAATTTCGCCATTTTCTAGAGGTAAAACTGCACGGGTATGAGCAACGATCGCAGGCGTATCAGAGGCACAAAAAAACTCACCTTGACCAAAGCCTATCACTAACGGGGCTTGTTGGCGAACCCCAATCAACTCATCCGGGTAGTCAGCCGAAATCACTGCGATCGCAAATGCTCCCTTCAGATAATTAACAGCTTGGCGAACAGCTGCCAAAAAGGGAGATGGAGAGGCGGGGAGATGGTCAGATGGCGGATGCTTTAAAAATTCAGCTATGAGATGAGGAATTACTTCTGTGTCGGTTTCAGAAACAAACTGGTGTCCTTTTTGCTTGAGTTCCTCGCGCAACTCGCGGTAGTTTTCGATAATACCATTTTGTACCACCGCTACGCGCATGGCCATATCCATGTGGGGATGGGCATTGTATTCTTCTGGCTTACCATGAGTTGCCCAACGAGTATGACCAATCCCAATTTGGGCAGGAGTTGCTATCTGTTCAAGTTTAGAACGCAGGTTATGCAGTTTACCTTTTGCCCGAACACAGTTAACCTCACCTTCCCATACTGTGGCTATTCCCGCCGAATCATACCCGCGATACTCTAGTTTCTCTAACCCAGCCAATAAAATATCTGTTGCCGCTTGAGTGCCTATATACCCAACAATTCCACACATTACTCACACCACTTTGCTTTGAGGATAATTAAATCTAGTATAGTTGCCTAGATAAAAACGACATTTTCATCAAGAAAAAAGGAGCAAATTGCTCCCGATGCGACTAAGTATGGTGATAATTTTTGAGCTTTTACACTAAAAAAAAGTTTGAGTAGGGTGAGTAGAACCCACCCTACAATGCTAAAGCAGCTTGCTATGGAAACACTAAATTGTGAACCAAATCAGGAATTTAGCGTCAATTCCTTAGTAAGCCAGACCCATACTGCGAGTTGTTTCAGCCCCTAGATAAACTCGGATGCTTAAAAAGTCAGTGGGGCAAGCAGTTTCACAACGCTTGCATCCCACGCAGTCTTCTGTGCGGGGTGAGGAGGCAATTTGAGCAGCTTTGCAGCCATCCCAAGGCACCATCTCCAGCACGTCAGTGGGGCAAGCGCGAACGCACTGGGTGCAGCCAATGCAGGTATCGTAGATTTTTACGGTATGAGACATTGAAAAAAAGGCTCCTTCCGAGTGTTCTTCTCTGCGAAAGAATCATAATCAAGGCATAGTTTACCGCAGTAGCTTATAGTCCGTACTCAAAAGGCTACATAACTTTAAACAATGTAATAGGCACTCTAGAAAATTTGTATTTGCGAAATCTCTCTCTTGTCCTCATCAATGAGCAACATGGGTATGATACGTGAGTCGGTAAAATTTGCTATGATGTAAGGCTTTAGGAAATAATGGAACCGACCATAGACCAACTCAAAGCCTTTTTTCATTTGTGCGTTCGCACCAGTAACCTGCTAAGGAATATAGAATTGGTTAGATTTGATGAAAGAACAAACAGAATCGTGGTTTTGATAGGTGAAACAATTGAGGTAGAAATATTGAGTAATGGGGAGGAGATTATCGGATGAGTGACTATTTAAATTTGTCAGAGAAAGAGCTAAGGGAATACGTCAAAGCGCATCCCCAAGATGAAGCAGCATTTCAGCATTTCCTCAGCATCATTAGAGCCAAACCGGGGCGGGTAGTAGTCAGCACTGAAGAACAGCTAGAAGCAGAGCTGAGAAAAAGACTGGCATCGTGACACACTCCTACTGCGATACCATTTTGATAATGTCAATCACATAACATAAGCTTATGGAGCCAGACTCTTTACCAACCGAGGTAATTCTGACGCATCCGAGTCAGACCCTTGGTAGAGTCCAACTCGATTGGACGCCTCAACCAGGAAACTACGTCGATTTTGAAGGTAAAACCTATGCGGTTTTAGAACGCCGCCACAGATACCAACTTAAATCAGGGCATTACCACTTGCACAATATAGCCCTTTATGTACAGTCAGCTAAAAGACCAGCAGAAAAAACTTTAGTCAAGGGACGTTGGGTAATTGGTGATGCTACATGTAGCTATAATGCTCATTCGGAAATTATGCGCTGTGCTGTCAATCCAGATGGGCCTTGTGAGTCTTGCCGTTTCTATGAAAAATTAGAGGTCAAAAGTTAGAAGTTATTAGCGCCCTAAGTTTCCATTTCCTAACACTTCTCCCACAGTTAAACGGTTCCCATTAACAAAATCCCATCCCGACTGGGGACGTTTGCCAGCTAGCTGCACCTCTCGTAATAGCAACAAACCTTCACCAGTTTGAGCGATCGCGCCCATCCCTTTGGCAATGCTGATTACTTCTCCTGGGTTACCTGATATATTTGATAAATCAGGCAATTTTTGGTATAGTTCCTGTAATTCAGGTGTTAGCGCGTAACCACAAGCATTGCCAAGGGGAATAGAAGCAGTGATTTTCAGCGTTTGGTTACGAAAGCTAGTCGTGCAGTTCGGATAAAAGCCTCTGATTTGATTATGTAATTGCATAACACTCTTTGACCAATCCAATCTATAATCTTGCTTTTGAATCAAAGGTGCATAAGTTGCTACCGCATCATCTTGAGGAACTGGTTCAATTTCTTGATTTTCCCACTTAAATAAAGTTTCTATTAATAAATCTCCACCAATTACTGATAACCTCTCGGCTAAATCTTGAGCATTATCTAGCAAGCCAATGGATGTAGTTGCTTTCAATAACATTGCCCCAGTATCCATCCCTGCATCCATTAACATTGTGGTGATCCCCGTTTCTTTCTCACCGTTGTACAGACACCACTGAATCGGTGCTGCACCACGATATTTGGGTAAAATCGAGCCATGTACATTAATGCAACCCAACTTTGGCATATCCAAAATTGTTTGTGACAAAATCTGTCCATAGGCGACAACGACAAACACATCTGTATCACATTGTTGAAGTTGGACTAAAGTTTCAGTATCCTTTTTAACTCGTTGGGGTTGCCACACAGGCAAGTTATGATTAAGAGCAACGGTTTTTACAGGTGAAGGGATAAGTTTGTTACCTCGTTCCCGACGTTTATCAGGTTGAGTAACAACTGCCAAAACTTCAACATCTGGTTGATTCAGTAATTTTTCTAGGGTAGGGACAGCAAATTGAGGAGTCCCGAAGAATACTATTTTCATCAGTTATTTAAGTAGTTGTCATGAACTACGCACACTAGGAGGAATGAACAAGAGACGCTAGAGACCAGCATATTTTACTCACTCAGCACTTTTTCAAGGGAGTAGGGGAGGAAGAATTGTTCTCATGCCTCAGTCTCTAATCTCCATTACCCAGTCTTTTTGCATAAGATAGTGCAAAACGAATTTTTTTGATGTTAAGGTGGTGTCATATTGGCGAAAACCAGGGTTGCTTGATAAACTTAATAATAAGTTGACAAGCTAATAAGCTGATATCAACTGCACTAAGTGCTAGCGGTTCTATTTGGCTATGTCTAACAGCAAGCCATTTTCAGTCTACTCAGTAAACCTTTTGGAGAACTTTTTCCCCTGTATTCGGCTACAAGTGTAGTTGTGTTTCTCAAATTTGATTGCGATCGCGCAATTTTTCAAGTCGAGATGGCATTTTCTGCCTGAGGATGGATGCTAACAGTGTTTTTTTAGTATTATAAATTGTGCGTCGTCTTTTCCCAACTTTTAAAGTAACGCCTCACTTCTACCGTTATCAGGGTCTGCACTGTTGTAGCAGGAATCAATAGTGAAACCTCCTGTGGTTTAGCCCTTGCTAATAGCCTCCCAACAGACCAGTATTCGGCTCTGCCTCTGTGCTGCCAGTATCTTTAGCCTACATAATAGGTGTTAATACTCTATTCACCTATTACTAGTTGTCTGGTGCGGACGGGTGGGGCGGCAGCCACAGTCTACTTTATGCAGTAACTGTTTAGTTAATCTGCATGGGTGTTGTGTAGGCAAACTTTCTGCAAAAACCAACAATTTTTCATGAATGAGGTGTGAATAATGACACTAAATTTTTGTAAAACTCTGCAAACTTTAAAGAAATTATCTGGTTTTACGCATTAAATCTTTGAGTTTGTTGTTATACCTGTAATTATCGCCTGCTCCCTTGCTCCATCGGCATTGCTCTTCACACAGCACCCGCCCTCCCCTAGAGAGTCTACTCATGCTCAAACTCTTCTTGCTGTCAGGATGGTTCCGCCTTCAACCATTTCTCAATTATGTTGTTGTTGTGATGCTAATCGCCCCCTTAGTTGCGACATCAGGTCACTCTACCTCAGCAAAACAATCAAAAGTAGTAGCAAAAGTAAGTTCGGAAACAGAAGAATTTAATTCTGTATCAGAGGAAACAGCTACTATTAGTGAATCTGATTTAGTTGAAATATTAAAAACATCTCCCATAAATTCTATAACCGGAGAAACTGAGTCTGTGCCATTGGCAATGGCTACTATTGGGGAACCGTCAATATTAAAAGCGGACAAAATTGAGTCTTTGGTAATAGATGATTTTCTCTCCAGCAGCGATGTAGGTGCTGCTGATGCATTAGCCGCAGTCGAACTCGCACCAATTCCACAGGTATCTGTGAGTAAATCGAATTTAGCGCAAAAATTTAAAATTGCTCACATTCAGTCGTTGCCAAAGAAAGAGAATTTGCTCTCGAGGGAAATGTCCACGGCTAAATCATTGACAGTCACTCCGATCAAATTACAACCAAACTCAACAACGGAAATACCTGCTGTTGAAGAACTAGATGAGGCGCAAGTAGCACAAGTAGATCCTATAGGTAGTCCTCATCCAATTCCTTGGGAGTGGATAGTCGCCACTCAAGAAGCTATTAGTGCTAATGGTGGTTCGGGAGTGCGCCACTATCGCAGTGTACCTGTGATTTCTCCTGATGGTAGGTATGTTGTTTACAGCAGGGTGCAACTAGAAGTAAGACCCGAAATGTATAACAGCAAAGTTACCAGTGTGATGTTTGTGGAAGATACGCAAACTAAAAAGTTGCGGGTGATGGCTTCAACTGCGCCTCTGAGCGATCCTTTATTAAACACAAACCTGGCATCGCCAGAACCAGTCGATACAGATAGGAATGGTAGAATTGGGGTTTTAGTTCCTGTAAGCTGGTCGGAAAAAAGCGATCGCTTCTTGGCACGTAAGTTTGAAGGGAAGTTTAATACAGGTGATTCTACAGATCAAGCAGTGATTTGGGATCGGCAAAGAAATCACATTAACACTGTTGCGCCTGCTCGTGAAGAACACGAGCATGAAAAAATAGCAGTTTTGTTAGGTTGGAGTAAAAACCAACCAGATCATGCACTGTTTCGTGCAGGTGAAATGGGAGAGGAAGACTGGCCTTTAGTGCAAGTTGCTAGTGATGGTAAAACTCTAAATACCACAGACACAGACCAGCCTATTACTTTCGGTAAGAAAGTTACACAAGTTTGGGCAAGCCCACAAGTCGCTTCTCGATAATTAATCATAAATTTGATTAACTCCCGTTGTTACTGTTAATGACGACGGGAATTTTTGTTTAGGAGAAACAGAGCTATCGTGGCGAATTGAGGGTTGAAAGTTAAATGCAAAGAGGCGCAGAGGTACGCAAAGAATTCGCTACGAATTAATGAAAAGAGATATACAAAAAATCGCATCAGAAGCGGCTTTAGATGGCTTATACATCATTCGTACAATTGTATTCGACTTTTGTCAATCGGGGAAGTTCAGGTTAGTTGTTTTCCCTTTTTCTTGCTAATCATCAAAACACCACAACAGGTGCAATATACTGCTCAAATGTTGGGCTATTCGGATCTTGATCAACTGTGAGTAAACTTTCAGCCCCATCTACTACCAGACGTACTAAATAAGTCCCTGGTAAACAATCGGTAACTGTAAAGGTAATTGCATGAGAATTAGCCCGGCGATTCTTGGTGCGATCGCAGGAGTATCCTGAAAATTGTACAAGTGAAAGTTCAGTCAGGATCAAAGTTACCTGTTGGGCTTTATCAATAGTGAAATTGACTAGGACAGTGACATCAGCAGTTCGCGTATCATTACCCCTCCCTTGCAAATTAGACACGGTAACTTCCTCGATGGTTGGACGCAACACGATGGGTAAAATGTTAGAAATTACATGTTGATGAGGATGAATTACCTGTAAACTTTGGACACCAGCCCGTAGAGACTCTATAGGTATGGAGGAAAGATCCAAAGTAATTTGTCTATCGGTTACTGTTTGTGGAACTACCTTGACATTACCGATACTGACTTGGGTAATGTCTGCACTTAACCTGTTACCTTGAATTAGTAAGGTGCTGGTAGCCAAAATTAAGGGTGTTGTTGCTAGTTGAGTTTGCCAAATTTTAGATAGTTCTTCTACTACCTTGATTTGGGCGATCGCAGGTTGATATGGTGTGACATGACGCTGAAGATTGCGTACAGGTAAAGGTTTCTGGGGTATATCGCCACTGTCGATTAAGACGACACTCACTTTATAAGCTATGGACAACGAGTAAGAAGTCTGGAAAAATACAGTCCAAATTTTGGATATTTCTTCTACATTCAAATCAACGGGAGAAATCACGATCGCCTCAGCTTGATCAGCAAGGTTAGAATCTGCCAAAAAGGTAAAAGTTGAGTCTGTTACTGTTTCCCGAATCATCTCTTGGGTAACAAGCGTTTTGCTATTCAAGGTGCGGACAACACTACCCATCAGGCGCTGGGGTTCCAATTCCACATCGTTACCGTAACAACTCAATAAGTAGTAGAGATCCAAACCTGTTTGCGATCGCTTAGTATATTTCTCCTCCGATGAGTGGCGTTGACGTAAGTCAGCACTGCGCCAAGCCGGATTCAGCAAAATATCGTAAAGATACAAATTAACTCCAACTTCCGGCGCACCACTATTCAAGCGATCGGGTCTAACAGTAGTCACCCTCGCACCGTCCACATCGAGTTGTACACTAGCTTGCAAGCTTCTTTGTAGAGTTGCAGTCACAGTAGCAATGGCTAAATAATTACTCATTAGTCATTAGTCATTAGTCATTAGTCATTCCTTTTGTCTCCCACTCAGCACTCCCCTTCGGCTTCGCTCAGGGCAAGCGCACTCAGCACTCAGCACTTACTAAGGACAAACTAAACCTAACTTTAAGGCTTTGACAATCGCCTGAGTGCGACTGGTGACACTTAATTTTTCAAAGATGGCTGTTAAGTGAGCTTTGACGGTGGCGACGGTAATAAATAAATGTCCGGCAATTTGTTCGTTAGAAGCTCCTTGGACTAACCAGTTTAATACTTCTCGCTCTCGTTCGGTTAAGTGAATGCTTGTACCAGCCGCCGCCAGGGAATGTCCTGTGTAGTAGTGAAATAACCGAAAAAAGGCCGTGGCTACTTCTGCTGGTAAATAAACTTTGTTATTAATTACAGTGGTAATAGCTTCGCATAATTGGGTGGCTAATTGGTCTTTAAATACGTAACCCCAAGCGCCAGCTTGCATAGCCCGAAATACCCAATCGTCTTGTTGATGTGCTGATAAAATTAGCACTTTGCCGTTATAGGATAATTCTCCCAGACGCAGTAATGCTGTAATTCCATCTTCTGGAGGCAATTCTAAATCCAGTAAAATTAAAGCAGGGTGTTGTTCAGTGGTTAACTTCAGGGCTTGCTCAACCGAAGCTGCTTCACCTACAACGTCTAAGCCGACACTACTGCTATTGTTATAAAAGTTTAATAAGGTGCGGATGCCTTGGCGAAAGTGCGGTTCATCATCTACAAGCAAAATGGAAATTGGTTCTTTTTTGGCGTTCATGGTAGTCTCCCTGGTATATAAAAGTGCTTGCTTCCTGAGTGCTGAGTCAGAAGAGTACTCAGTAGTTTTACCTTTGCCTGTTTATGGGTAGGGTAAAGGAGAATTGAGCGCCACCTTCAGGGATATTTTCTGCCCACAAATTACCTTGATGGTCGAGAATGATTTTTTGAGCGATCGCTAATCCTAGGCCGGTACCCCCTAAACGTCGAGAATAATATGGCGTGAATATTAGCTTCAAGTCGGATTCGGAAATTCCGGAACCGCGATCGCAAATCTCCACTAACACTTCATGATGATATATATGCCAATTACAAATCACTGTCCCACCTTCTGGGCTAAAATACACAGCATTTGTTAATAAATTATCAAACACTTGTTTCATTTGCCAGCTATCAACTGTGACATTTACAGGTTTATCGGGATAGTGAATTTGCATGTGTTTTTGCTGCAACCAAGGTTGTAAAGCTTTAATACTTTCTGCAATAATTGTTTGTAAATTGTGCTGCTTAATCTGAGATATAGCCTGTTGCCCGCGATAAAGTAAATCGGTTAATTTGGCACTGAGTTCATCTACTGTCTGGCGAATTAGTATTGCTTGTTCTTGCAAACAGCCATCTGGCAAAGCCAAGCGGAGAGTTTCTGCATATAGATTAATTAATGCTAAGGGATTGCGTAGTTGATGTTCTGCGCGTCCTAGTGTTTGAGATAAAGTAGCAATTTCTGCTAGATGGCGCGATCGCTCTTTATACATAGCTAGATATTCACTCAGGATCTGAGCATTATTCAGCAGCATTTGTTGATGAATAGGTGAAAGCGGCTCATAAGTGCAAATAAATACATATTCGGCCGCTAGAGAATTCTGCTCACCCACACAGCAAACATAAGCATAATATTTTTCTGGTATGCTTAATTGAGTAATTTTAAGAATAGGTAAATCTTCAATTAACCAGTTTTCTGCTTGCAGAGATGCAACATCAAGATGTGATTGCCCAGATGTTATGCCATGTTTGCCAGGCATTTGCTCTTGTATATGTTCTGATATTAATTGCCGCTTTCTGGTATCTAGGTTTTGATATACCGTCCAGACAGCCACAGTCGGCATTAAACCTGCTAACTGTTGCACAATGAGTTGGCAAATTCCACTAATATCAGCTGGCGACAACTGAGTTGGTGAATTGTTCGTGGACGAAGGTAAGGTTTCTTGAGCAGTCAAATTTTGAGTAACAACCTTCATCTTCTACTCTCCGGCATACTCGCACAGTCAGAAGCGTTGCAGATGCTACAAGCTTTTAAGTATTGTTTACCTGCGAAGATGCTGCTTCTTACTGTATAAATAAGGACAAAATTAGCTTACATCCACAGGTTCACAATTTCCCCAATTGCAACAATTATTTTAGAATATCGACCAAAGTCTAATAACCACTAGCTGGCTGGATCTCTAAGCTTATGAATAGCTAGCCCAAAAGTGGCAAATCCAACTTAAAAGCCTCATTCAAAGGTTTATTTCGTGCTGTAATGTATACCTTCCGCCTTCCCATAGAAGTAGGTAGCACAGTAGTTATGGCAAAGTGCTGAGTGCTGAGTATCAACCCAGTTGCTTCATTGTTCTCTGGCATCAATACTGTCCTCACTTATGTGACTACGGCTATATTCCTTGCTACCTGCATCAGGAACTCTGGTAGGACGCCCAAACCTCCGTATATTCAGTTTGGTGGTAATAAATATACTTTTCCAACTGATGAAGGGAGTATTTAAGGAACCCTGCTGTTGTGTCTTATGATCCCAGCTGCTACCCAGACTTTAGCAGAAATTTTAGTTAGCGGGATTTCCCTGCTCAGTACAGAGCAAATCGATTTCGACCACCCTGGTGTGGGGCAGAATGTAAATCCCAGACTGAACTTGTACTGTTACAACATCCGGGAAAATGTTTATATACAGCAATCCGGCTGTCGGCAATCAATTAAGCAGGGGAAACCGAGGCTAGCATCACCCAAGTGGTTTGATGTGTCATTCTTGGTCAGCGCCTGGGACTTCACCAGTTTGGGTGAACAACGTCTGCTGTCAGAGGCATTGATACTACTATTGCATCACCACTCGCTACGAGAGGAGGTGCTGGCTCCAGCACTGCGCGGTCATGGCGAATTGTCGATGACCGTTTCTGCGGTTCATCCTATTGATGCTGCTGCTTTGTGGAGTGCCCTGGGTGTGCCATTACGTCCAGCTTTGTATGTAACTTTGACAATTCCCCTAAACCTGCAAAGCACTACTTTTAACAAGACCAATGAAGAAGTTTTGCTCAAAATCAACTAAGCCATTGGTTGAGGTTTAGAGGGCTAGGGACTGTTATTCAGCAAATACAGGAAAACCAAGCATTATGCCTAGATTAGATTACTTTGCGCCTGGTGTCTACGTCGAAGAAGTAGATCGAGGTAGTCGCCCAATTGAGGGTGTGAGTACAAATATCGCTGGATTTATCGGCTTTACCGAAGATGTACGAGGTGATGCTGCATTATTTAAACCGATGTTGGTAACATCGTGGAATGAGTACCTGGAATACTTTGCGAAACAAGGTTCCGATGGTTACACAGATTTTGATGCTTATTTACCCTTTGCCGTCAACGGTTGGTTTCTCAATGGCGGTGGACGCTGTTGGGTAGCTAGCATTGGCACTAAACGTCCAGGAACACCTCCTCCTCCCCCAGAAGAAACTGCCTTAAAAATTCGCACTACGGGAAATCGTCCTTCTTTGCAGTTGGCTCTCAAACCTGTTGCAGATGGAGAAGATAATCAAACTGGGGAAGAGGGAAGAATTAATGTTTCAATTCTAGAAAGCGAACCTCGTCCACCAGAAAACCCCGAAGCCGAACCACCCCTAAACACAGGTGAATTCTTCAAAGTCGTGATTAGCCGGGATGGAGAAATTCTGGAAGAGTACGACCACCTATCGATGAATCCCCAAGTCGCAGCAGAGGCTGGTACCTATGCGGTGACAGCTATCCAAGAGTCTACATTTGTGGATGCAGTTGACTTGGAAACACCAGGACAACCACTTTCCCGTCGTCCAGCCAATGGGATGTATGAAGTTAGCCCTCCACCAGTGGTTTCTACTCCCGAACGCTTCCCTAGAGATGTGCAAGGGGTACGAGACGATCGCACCGGGATGCAAGGTATCTTTGAAATCGACGAAGTTACCATGATTGCTTTCCCCGACTTGATGCGGGTATATCAAGATGGCATCTTGGATCTCGACCAAGTTCACGGGATCATGGAAACAATGGTGAGTTTGTGCGAGAATACTGCCCCTAACCGGATGGTAGTGTTAGACCCGCCCCCTTGTAAAGGTGGTGGTGCGCCAGTTCCAGCTACCCAAGTCAAACCCCAGCATATCGCCCAGTGGTTGAGTGCATTTAACAGGCGATCGCAATTTGCCGCCCTCTACTATCCTTGGATCAAAGTGCCCAACCCCCGCAACGGTGGTAGACCAATTTTAATTCCCCCGGCTGGTCATATGTTGGGTGTTTGGTGTCGCACCGATGAAACCAGAGGAGTCTATAAAGCACCTGCTAACGATACCCCCAGAGGTGTGATTGGTTTGGCTTACGAAACCAATTTGCGCGAACAAGAACTACTCAACCCTTTGGGTATAAATTGTATCCGCACCTTCCCCAATCGAGGTATTCGCATTTGGGGCGCGCGTACTTTGGTAGAACCAGATAATGTGCAATGGCGTTATATTAGCGTCCGCCGCTTGATGAGCTACATTGAGAAATCCGTAGAATTAGGTACTCAATGGGTAGTATTTGAGCCTAACGATCAAGATTTGTGGGCACGTGTCACCCGGACTGTGAGTAACTTCTTAGAACGACTGTGGCGAGAAGGTGCTTTATTCGGTGCTTCGGCGGCGGAAGCCTTTTATGTGAAGTGTGATGCTAGCATCAACACCCATGAAACCATGATGTTGGGTCGTCTATATATCGAAGTTGGTGTTTGTCCAGTTCGTCCTGCGGAATTTGTCATCTTCCGCTTTAGTCAATGGTCTCCTAATCAGTAAATAGGGAAAATGCGAAAGGTGAAGATTGCTCTTTTACCTTTTGCCTTTTTATATTTATAAATCCAGTTTTTTAGTGTGTAATTACATCCTAAAAACATACACAAACTCATCTTGTTATTAATTGAAGGAATTGCAAAGATGCCCAGCGAACTTAAACCAATTGCTGCTAGTAATTTTTACTTTGAAATAGATGGTATGACCGACATGGCTTTTAGCAAAGTTGGTCGTGTCAAATTTGAAGCAAAAGTCAAGGGTCAAGATAAACCTTTAATGTCTACGAAAGGTGGTACTACTATCCGACAAATTAACTCGGCTGGTTTTGAAGGACTATTCACAATTGAAGTAACAACCCTCATGAGTGGTGATAGTGACAGCACTAGCAAGAAAATGTATGAATGGTTTAAAAAGTGTATGCCAAAAACTGAAAAAGGCGAAGGGAAATGGGCAGAAAGCAAAAAAACAGGTTCTATTACTGCCTATGATACTGATGGCAAAGAGGTAATGCGTTGGGAGTTAAAAGAAGCTTGGCCTTCTGAATATAAAATTGGTGATTTAGATGTAAATGGTAACGACTATATCGAAGAAACTTATACATTAACCTGCGAAAACATGAACAGAAAAACATGAATTTAACTATGAAATCTAGCTAATTCATACAAATCATTCTGAAACTATTTTGGGAGATTTAATTTATGCCAGAGTTTATTTCTAACGCCAAGTTTTATTGGGAAGCAGATGGACTTACTGAGATTTTGATTCAAAAAATTAGTGGGATGCAAATGAAAATGACAGTTGCAGGTGGGGATGCACCTATTGGTGTTACCAAAGATGGTAAAACTCAAACACAAGCTACAATTGGTGGCGTAGAATGTTCTGAAATTACCATCGAATGTGTAGCTACTGCTGAATCTAAACAATTGCTGGAGTGGTATAACAAATGCCATGCCGAAGCTCTTTCAGGGGGTAAAGCTGAGGGACGTAAAAATCGTAAATTAGGAAAAATCTCTATTTATGATGGTGAAGAAGAAAAAGTGCAGTACGAATTCACAGATGTCTTTCCCACTAGTTACGCAACAAGTGATTTTTCAGCCGGTTCTGGTGAATTACTAACAGAAACAGTCACGGTTGGCTTCACTTATTTTGAACGCAAGAAGTAAATAAAAGTTCGTAGTCAGGACTTTAGTCCTCTCTTTTTCGAGGGCTGAAGCCCTCACTACGAACAAATTAGAGGTAATTAATCATGACGGATTTTCCAGAAATCCTGACTAATAGCCGATTTTATTTAGAATTAAAGCTTGCTGGTAGCCAAGAACCAGTTGACGGTTACTTTATGGAATGTCAAGGTTTTAAGACTACCCAACAGGTGATAGAAATCTCTGAAGTCACACCCCAGACTTGGGGTAAAGCGGGAAATGCTAGTGGGAGAATTGTCCGGATTAAAATTCCTGGTAGTGTTACTTATTCCAACTTAGTTTTACGCCGTGGTTTAACTATTTCTATGACTATGTGGAACTGGCTTGCTAATGTTCAGGAAGGAAATTGGGGCGAACAACGGCGAGATGGTTCTTTAGTAATTTATAATCAAGCTGCCGAAGAGAAGTTTAGATTAGAATTTAAAAATGCCTGGCCTAATAGTTATACAATTTCTGATGTCCAAGCTGCTGGAAGTGACCATGAAATTGAGGAAATTGAAGTAGTAGTGGAGGAATTAAAACGGGTTCCAGTCAGCTAAGTAATATTTCTTTATCTTATGCAACTTGGAGGCAGATTAGCTTAACGCCGGATGTTACAAACTGAGTTTGAATTTACTTTACCTAAAGGATATCTTGATGCAGATGGCAATTTGCATCGTAAAGGTGTGATGCGTTTATCGAGAGCAATGGATGAAATTATCCCATTACGTGACCCCCGTGTGAAATCAAATCCAGCTTACGCGACGGTAATTATTTTATCTCGCGTAATTACTCGTTTGGGCGCGTTGGAAGAAGTGACACCTACTGTAGTAGAGAATTTTTTTGCTTGCGATTTAAGTTATTTACAGCAGTTTTATCGGCAAATTAATGAATTAGAAGAACAAGGGAACGGGGAGTAGGGAATGCGGACAAGGGTAATAACCAATGACTAATGAAATTCATACAGAATTTGACTTTATTTTACCCAGAGGATTGATAGACGATGCGGGTAATGTACATCGTCAGGGTGTGATGCGTCTGGCGAATGCTAAAGATGAAATTTATCTGCAAAAAAACCGCGATGCTCAGGATAATTCAGCTTATGCTGTAATTGTGATGTTATCACGAGTTATTACTAAATTGGGTAATTTATCGGAGATAAAGCCTGAATTATTGGAGAATCTTTTCACTAAGGATCTGGCTTATTTAAGAGAGTTTTATAACCGAATTAATCAGCATGGTGATGCTTATATTCCGGTGCAATGTCCCCAATGTAATACTAACTTTCAAGTGGAGCTTGCCTTAGCGGGGGAATCGTAGGCTACCCCTCAGAAGCATTGAGTGAGGAGGTAGCCTGTATTGCATTTCATTTTCACTGGAGTTTAGAAGAAATTATCAATTTAGAACATCCTGATCGTCGGCGCTGGGTGGGGGAAATTGGCAAGATTAGGCAGCAAGAATAAGATACTGGAGTTGGTAATGAGCCGCGAATATATCCACCGAAAAATAGCCTCAAATTCCGATTCTGTTCCAGTGCAGAATCAGTTTGCACCGCACCCCTTTAAAGTGCAGCCGCCGGCTGAGGAAAAAGACCAAAAGCCTGATTTAGAGACTCAGCCGGAAACAGAACAGCCTGTTGCCAATTTCGCCCAGATGCCTATATTCCCCTCAGGTTATGCGCCATCACCATCACCAAGAGTGCAGATGAAGTTGACCATTGGTGAGCCTGGAGATCAGTATGAGCAAGAGGCGGATAGAGTAGCAACCGAGGTTGTGAGTAAAATTCATGGGATTGAAAATCCGCCTGTGCAGCAACGGGAACAACCACAGGAAGACCAATTACAGATGAAAGCCGCGCAGCATCAGCCTGGTGAAGGTATGATGGCGGCAACACCTGATTTAGAAGCATCAATCCAACAAGCACAAGGTAGCGGCCAGCCAATCGCAGACACGATTCGGGAACCGATGGAACAGGCGTTTGGGGCAGATTTTAGCAAAGTGAAGATTCACAGCGATGCTCAATCAGACCAATTAAATCAGTCAATTCAAGCAAAGGCGTTTACCACAGGACAGGATATTTTCTTTCGACAGGGTGCGTATGATCCTGGAAGTCGGGACGGACAGGAATTATTAGCTCATGAGTTAACCCATGTAGTGCAGCAGAATCATCTTGCAGTCCAAGCAACCCAAGATAGACGACAAGTCATTCAGCGCAAACTCGCCGTCGCTGTTGAGGCTACCGCAGGTAATGATATTAATACTGTAAAAATTACCAATATTGACATTGCTGGGCGACCCAAGCATATGTCCTTTCCTACTAGTGGAGGCGGACAATCTGAGGGCGACCATACCACAGCGTGGTCAGTGATGCGCCTGACAGTACTTAATCGGTTGAGAGGCAAAACCCTAGAAACTGCTGTTAAAGAAGTAGATACACTCGTAACTGAAGCCCAGAGTATGCCAGGAGCGCAGACATCTCGGATCAATGCTATGGGTTCTAATCCGGGTGAGCGCGGAAAATTTGCCGATACAGCCCTGACGGAACTTAATAACGCCAAAGGTGATGCTGCTACTGCTGTGACCAACAAAGATGCTACACAAGTACATTCAAAATTACAGAACTACATTGCGGCTTACTTGAAGTACCGCAACTCCATTGGGCTTTCGGTGATGCACCTTGGTCGTGCTGTTAGTGGTGGAGAACCTAAAGCTTTGCAAACACTCCAGTACTGGGAAGAAAAATGGAATGATGCGAATAAGCCGAATGATACTGAAAAAGAAGACATTTTGATTGCTTTTGGTGTAGTCTTTTCAGGCAAGGTATTAGAGGAAGTTGGTAATGATCAAGCAACGCCGCAGAACCTTCCAGGTCTTATGTCTAGCGATAATAAGACAAAATTGAAAAATGCACTGCTCACTCAACACCGAGCATCTATTCGTGGAGCTTTCCCAAACATCATAAATCGGTTAGCACCATCAGACAAAGATTTAAATACAGTGGCGGGTAATGAATGGACAGGAACAGTTCCCAATGCAGCCAAAGAACAAATCACAGGTGTACCGTTCGCTGTGCAAATTGAGGTCGATGGTAGTGGAAAAATAGAAAATGCTTATTCCAGTGGTCGTCCCAAGCATGGAACCGCCGGTAGCTTGGAAGGTGATCACACAACTGCCTATGTGGTTTCGACACGCACAATTGAGAAAGCCCTAAAAGGAAAGACACTAGCTGACGCTAAAACGGCGCTTGACACAGTTGAGGGTGCGTTCCGTAGCTTACCCGGTGCAAAATCTGAACGCGTTAACCGAATGACCGAGGAGCGCATTGCACATTTTAAGGCAGCAGATACACAACTCGCTAACGCCAAGACCAACGCTGATAATAACGCGACACTGACTACTATCCAACAGTACGCTGGTGCGTTGCTTTACTTCCGTAACAGCCTTGCTCTTTCAGTGGTGGCTGCTGAAAGTACGTCCAAAGGCAAAGGCGAGTCCGGTCGCATGAACACGCTAGAAAGTATTGAAACTGGGATGGTATCCGGTAATAGATTTTCCAGTGAACAAATTGAAGAAGCGATCGCGGGTCTGTTTGACAACAAAGCCATAAATAAATACTCTGACGTGACAACCCAATTAACAGAGGAGGCTCAAATTTACAGTCCTGATAACACTTTTATGGACTATGATGCAGAGAATACCCAAGATATCTGGGATGATATTAGTACTCAGGCGATCGTGACACGGCGTGACCCTGTACCAGGCTATTTGCCTGGAGAAGAAGTAGAAGATGTATTTAGTGCCGTGCTCAAGCAGCATCTTCTATCAATTCAAGCAGTGGCACCGACAGTATTTGATAGCATTGACGAGGATCTACTGAAATCGATCATTACCTCACTTGTTGGAGATTTTCTGGTTGATGTCGATCTCATATCAGATAACCTTTCTCCACATTTGACCAAAGGTTCAACAAAACTTGTCAACAAAGGAAAACGCTCTTCTGATTCTGCTTCAAAGACATCTACGAATAAAAAAAAGAAAAAGAACAATAATGATGATAGTGACTACGAAGATTACTAAAACTTATGACAAATGGGACGAAAGCGCTTTATTCACCCACAGGTTAAAGCCACTGGCTCACAAACAAAGCCGTGATTAGCAGGTAATTACGCACATCTATGGCTACGCCACGCAAGCTATCATCAAGAAATGGTATTAGCAGTATGAAGAGTGCTGAGTTAAAAAACCGTCAACAAGGGGCATGGTATCAACCTTCTGACGGTAATAAGATTCCGCCCACACTTCGGCAAGGCTCAGTGACCACAATTCGCGTTGCTTGTACCGAGTGCGAAAGTCCTTACTTCTTCTTTTGACTCAGTACTCCCCTTCGGCTTCGCTCAGGGCAAGCGCACTCAGGAAGGAAGCACTGAGTAAGGTTAATTTTTAGATGCTGTGGCAGTATTGAGTTTAATTACAGGTCGGTTGGCAAGTTCGTTTAAACCAACTGATTGAAACAAGTCTAACCAATCACGAACTAAGGTCAGATCGCTGGGATTTGCTGCCCGTAAATCAGTTAGAGTTTTTAAGGTATCGTGCCAATAACCATTGTCTGCATAAATTAGGACACGCTGTTTATTTGTCGCCGACTGCAATTGTTGCGCGACAATTGCACTAGGTTCGACTCGTTCTATCCAACCACTAGCAACCGGATCACCACTGCGATCGCCTCCTGTAGGATCACAAAGTAAGGACAACCGCCATCTGTATTTTTGTCCTACTTTTAACCCTGAAAAATCCGCAGGCAGAGTGTAACTCATAATGCCGTTGCTGGCAGTTAAACTCAAGGTTTTTTCTAAAAGTATTTCGTCTCCGGCTTCATTTCGCAACAAAAACAGTGCTTGTGTGGCTGTTGTTTGCGGCACATTGACAAAAAACGTCGGGCGATCGCTTAATGTTAATTCTATGGGAATTTCCCTGGCTTTTATGGCCTTTGGTTTGGCTGGCAAGACTGCGCTAATTTCTTGGGGTGTGCATTGTCCACGTGCTGCACCGACTTCTAAATTACGTGAACCCCTAATACCAGGTACTTTGAATCTTAATAGGGAACGACGACGCGGTGCAAATCTTCGTTGTTGTGCAGTTCTTAGTGCGGGTACTGCTGTGGCTGCTGAGGTAGTGAGCAGCAAATCTGAAGATAAAGTTAAGCCTAGAACGATTAAAAGCAGTGATTTTTTTAGCATAATTTTTACGATATTTATTTTGTGAGCACAATGTGATTGAAGGACGATACTAGCGATCGCACCCACGCAGAAATTAATTTTTCTTCTAAAATGCAGGCGTTGCTGATTGAATGTTATGAATTAGCCTCACGCAAAGGCGCAAAGAATAAAAGTTGAAGTAGTATTTTATCAGTGATGACTTTCTCATTTTGCCGAAAGTTCCTATCCTCTCACATAACTCGCCTAAATTCATCAAAATTTTAATTAAAGCAAGTGAAACAACTACCTATTTGGTCTGCTGACAATGCACCTTTTGAATAGTGAAGTTTGTCCAATTTTAGGCTTTTCACCTTTCCTTTGTGCCTTAGTGGTTCAAAAGTCATTTAACTACTAAGACACCAAAATACCAAGAAAAATCTGAGGTAATGTACCATCGATAATTTTGGTAGAACACTAGCTATGACAATAATGAATGTAATATAAGTGCAAAAAAAAGATAAATGTGGTAAAATTACCTAAATTCTGCACTACATACTCATTACAATTTCTCTAAACTGCCAATATCGGCATTGGAGATTTTCAAAAATTCATAAATATTTAACAAGTAAAACATAAAAGTTGGCTGCATTGCCAAACAATGAAACCTAAGTGTAAGTTGTGATGTCCCTGGCATCAGAAACATTGACAAAGCTTGAATTGATTGGGTGAAGCATTACCAATAATTAAAACTTTAGCTGATGGATAAGGATCTGACATGCCGATGATCGGTCTAGGTTCAAGACTACGTAATTTACCTAAAGCAGTATTGATTGGAGGTACTGTAGTTGTTACCAGCCTAGTAATTACTGGGTTAATGGTGGGATTGCGGGAGCTAGGAAGCTTGGAGGCTCTGGAGTTAGCTGCTTTTGATTATCTCATGCGATCGCGTCCTGATGAAGGGCAGGACGATCGCTTTTTGATTGTGGGGATCAATGATACAGACCTCCAAACACGTCAAGAGTACCCTATTACAGATAGTACACTGGCACAGGTTTTAACGAAACTAGAACAACAGGAACCGCGAGTTATTGGCATAGATATTTTCAGAGATGTTCCCCAAGGTTCAGCAGCAGGTCGCAGCAGTTTAGTCAAGCTATTAACTGAGAATGACAAGATGGTTGCTGTTTGTAGTCTCAGTCAAGCAGACTCGCCGGGAATCCCCGCCGCACCAGGTATTCCCGAAGAACGGGTAGGAGTGGCTGATTTTCCTGTGGATGCTGGGGGAACTGTGCGGCAAGGTATGATAATTTCTATACCTAAGACATCGAAACAACCAACAGCTATTGAACATATCTGCAATTACGCTGACCCTGAAAATCAACTGCCATCTTTGAGTTTGCAAATGGCTGTCAGGTACTTGGAAGCAATGGAAATTACACCAGAACTGACAGCATCGGGAGAACTGCAATTTGGTGCTACGGTTCTCAAACGCTTAACACCAAGAGCAGGTGGGTATCACAATATTGATCCTGGAAATTACCAAATGCTGCTGAACTATCGTTCTGCCAAGAATGCGGTGCAGCAGGTATCACTGAGTGATGTCCTGGCAGGTCAAGTTGATGCAAAGTTGATCAAAGACAAAATTGTCATGATTGGCTATACTGCACCAAGTGTCAAGGATACATTTTACACGCCTTATAGTGCAGTTGCTGAAGACAGCCAAAAAATGCCGGGTGTAGTAGTTCATGCACAGAATGCTAGTCAGATATTAAGTGCGGTTTTAGATCAACGATCGCTACTTTGGTACTGGAACGAATGGCAAGAAGGTTTGTGGATATTTACCTGGTCATTGGTGGGAGGACTTTTAGGGGTGTGGCTACGCCAACGTTGGCTGTGGGTTCTGGGTGTGGGAGTAGCGATCGCCATTTTATTTGGGAGTACCTATATAATATTTCTCCAAGCTGGGTGGATACCCGTAGTACCAACCGCACTGGGACTCTTGGCAACTGCTGTCGTTCTAGCTGGTAAAAAGGAGGTAACAAGCTGATGGTAAATTTAGGTTCAAGATTACGTAATTTACCCAAAGCAGTATTGACAATTGGGAGTACTGTAGTTGTTACCAGCCTAGTGATTACTGGGTTAATAGTGGGTTTACGAGAGTTAGGCATCTGGGAAGGAATGGAGTTAGCGGCTTTTGATCAACTCATGCGATCGCGTCTTGATGAAGGGCCAGACGAGCGCTTTTTGGTGGTGGGAATCAATGATGCAGACCTCCAGACACGCCAAGAGTACCCAATTACAGATAGTACCTTGGCAGAGCTTTTAAAGAAACTAGAAGCACAAGCGCCGCGAGTTATTGGCATAGATATTCTCAGAGATATTAGACAAGGTTCAGCTGTTGGTCGTGCAGAGTTAGTCAAGTTATTAACTGAAAATGACAAGATGATTGCGGCTTGTGCCATTAGTCAAGCCGACTCGCCGGGAATCCCCGCCGCACCAGGTATCCCCGAAGAACGGGTGGGAGTGGCTGATTTTCCTGTGGATGCTGGGGGAACTGTGCGCCAAGGGATGATTATTGCGATTCCCCAAGCCTCGCAACTACCAGCCGCTAGCCAACATATCTGCAATTACGTTGACTCAGAAAATCAACTGCCGTCTTTGAGTTTTCAAATGGCGGTGCGTTACTTAGAAGAGATGGGAATTGCACCAGAACTGACAGCATCTGGTGAATTGCAATTTGGTGCTACAGTTCTCAAACGTTTAACACCAAAATCAGGTGGTTATCACAATATTGATCCTGGAAATTACCAAATATTGCTTAACTATCGTTCTGCCAGAAACGCAGTCAAACAGGTATCACTCAGCGATGTTCTTGCAGGTCAAGTTGATGCCAACTTGATTAAAGATAAGATTGTGATGATTGGTTATACAGCACCAATTGTGAAAGATACGTTCTACACGCCTTATAGTGCGGGTGCTGAAGACAGCCAAAAAATGCCGGGGGTAGTAGTTCATGCACAGAATGCCAGTCAGATATTGAGTGCAGTGTTAGATCAACGACCCTTATTTTGGTACTGGAATAGATGGCAAGAAGGTGTGTGGATATTTGCTTGGTCGTTGGTGGGAGGAGTTTTAGCGTGGCAAATTCGTCAACCTTGGCTATTGGTTCTCGGTGGTGGCGTAGCGATCGCCATTTTACTCGGCAGTACTTATATAATATTTCTCCAAGCTGGCTGGATACCCTTAATACCATCAGCACTGGGACTCTTGGCCACTGCGATCGGTGTAGTGTTAATAGATAGATACGCCGCGACAATTGTCAAGACTGTGAAAGGCTTCTTAAAAATCAATATTGATATTGACGAAGAAAAGAAAGAAGAAGAGGTAGCTGCAATTACTGAAAGTGATTATTTTCTAGAATTGCAGCAGAAAGCCAAGGATTTGCGGAGTAGAGACCACAAAGAAGTTTTGCCAAAAATCACGACACCTCTGATAAGTGACAATTTAGAATCAAATAATCTCAATCATGAGGCTAAAAATTATCAACCTATACAACCAAGAAACAGCGAAGTTGTAATTAACAACTCGGCAACTGCTGAATTAGTACAACCATTAATAGAAGTAGATTATTTGCAACAAGTTCGCGATCGGCGCAACAAACTGAATCTGCAAGCAAATAATCCTGATAACAACAATTTGGAAACAACACAAGCAACAATTGAAGAACAGGAAGAAAGGGAATACTTAGAGCAATTACAGCGCCGGGGTAAGCAGTTTCGGGAAAATAAGAAATGAAGGAGTGTTGCTGAATTAGGATATGAAAAGCTCACGCAAAGGCGCAAAGACGCAAAGAAGAGTTGCTAAAAGCTGATGAATCAAGATTTTGAAGAATCGTCGGAACAAAAGAGTTTAGCAGATGTGATGGATTTGCCTGATGAACAACGGCAAGTTGTTAACTGGATAATTCGTCAAAAAAGAGTTACTTTATTGGAAGTCATAAGCCATACAAATTTGGCAGAGGAAGTTGTACAAAATTGTCTACAATCTCTTCTTTCTCAAGGATTTATTCAAGAATTAAATGATAGTGAAGCGATTTACTATCAACCTCGTTTAATCGACCAAAAGCAAAGCCGACTTCCTCCAAATATATGGGACAAACTGTAAATATCATTAATTATGTCAAAAATTGTTTCTATTCACTCATTTCGGGGTGGTACAGGTAAATCTAATTCAACAGCTAATCTCGCTGGAATCGTTGCTGGTTATGGACATCGAGTTGGGATTATTGACACTGATATCCAATCTCCAGGTATTCATGTCCTATTTGGTTTTGACGAGCAAAAAATGAAATACTCGCTCAACGATTATCTCTGGGGACGCTGTAATATTGAAGAAGCTGCGTATGATGTCAGTGCAATTTTAAGTAAAACCGCAGATCCTCAAGGACGTATTTATTTAATTCCCTCCAGTATTAAAGCTAGAGATATTACTAAAGTATTGCGGGAAGGATTTGATTTTAATCTACTTAATCAAGGTTTTCAAGAGATACTTGATGTTCTAGAATTGGATTACTTATTTATTGATACTCATCCAGGACTAAATGAAGAAACTTTACTTTCTATTGCCATTTCTGATATTTTAGTTCTGATTTTACGTCCCGATCGCCAAGATTTTCAAGGTACTGCCGTAACAGTAGAAGTAGCCCGCAAATTGGAAGTACCAAAGATGTTACTGTTGATTAATAAAGCTCTACCTGCATTAGATTTTGATGCGTTGCGGCAACAAGTAGAAAAGACTTATGACGCACCTGTAGCTGGAATTTTACCCCTAGCAGAAGAATTAATTCAACTAGCAAGTAGTGATTTGTTTTGCCTCCGCCATCCACAACATCCTTTTAGTCATGTGATGAATAAAGTAGCCCAGATGATTATGCAATAGAGAATGGGGAATGGGGAATGGGGCATTGGGCATTGAAAACACCTCCCTCATCTTCCTTATCCCCTCATCTCCCCACTTCCTCACCAAGGATTACCAATCATCGTAAAGGCTGACCAAAAATAAGGGTGACTGAGGTTTTTATCGCCTAGTTGGGCAATATCTGGTGGTAGAGTTACATCAAGATTAGAAGTTTTCAGTTCACCTCCTTCTAAGCGTACTTGTCCTTTGAGCATTGCAACTTGTGCTTGTCTAAGTGCTTCGGCTTTGATGGGGGCTTTTTTCAATTGTTCGTAAAATTCGCTAATTAATCCCAGAGTGCCTTCATCGGATACGTACCACAAACTCGCTAGTGCAGACTTGACACCGGCTTGAACTGCAAAGCCAGCAAAGCCTAACTCTGCTTCTGTATCTCCTGTGGCTGTGCGACAAGCACTCAGTACTACTAGCTGGACTGGGGGGTTATTCCAGCCTAGTTGGCGCAGCTGATCCATTTGCAATTGGGTATCCCATAACTGAATGTAGGAGTTACTAGGAACACCAGGCCTAAATTCGCCGTGGGTGGCTAGGTGGATAATACCAAAGGGTTTTTGCTGACGTTGTACTTGGAGATTTTTCAGGGTAAAGGCTTCGTTGATGAAGGATTTACCTTGCCAGAGGCGGGGTGTAATTGTGGCTAATTCCGCAGGTACGGCCGGTAAAGGCTGTTGGTTAGTGAATTCGGATGCACCCATACCCAAAACTTCTGCATTTTTAATGTCTACATATTGGGTATCTGTGAGGCTGAGACTAGGCATTAAGCCGACGCTGTATTTTTCAACTAAATACTTTTCACCATCGTAAAGGGCGGCGACAGGTAGCGATCGCAATCCTTTATCCATGATGAAGACTAAATTTTGAATTTCTCGGTCTTGCAAATCGCTATCAACAGATGTAATTAGCCATTCATATAGTTGTTTGGCTGCATCTATGTAGTCCTTACGCAATATGGGATCTGTGACTCGGCTTCTAAATCTTTGGATAACTGGAAAAACTTGCGATCGCGTCACTGTGAGAACTTTGCGAATTGGTTGACCTTTGGCGGTTACAATGATCAATTCCAGGCGATCGTTGGGTGATTCTGTATTTAATATTTTGCTTTGTGGTGTATCAGCAGGCAAGGTTTCTGAGACAAAACTTACATAAACAAGGGCGGGTTTAATGTTAGTGGCATTTTCAATATCTTGTAAGATTGTGCGGGCTTCACCGACGGTTTTAATTTCTGGTTTGGTTATACCTAAGTATTGCTGAACTTGATCCGTTAACTTTTCATCAACTTCCGCGACAAAAGTATCTATTATATTTCCGGGAAAAGGGTCATTGACAACAGGTGGTTGTGGAGTGGGGGTAGTTTGCAAGTCTTCTGATGGGTCAGGAAAATCCTCTGGTGGTGGTGGTTCTGGTGGTGTGGGGGTAACATTGATGGATATTTGTTGCGATGAAAAAGAAACGCGATCGCTCGCTGTAATAGTAAAAGCTGAAATACCTTCACCACTAGTATTTGCTGGTGGTGTGTAAACTAAAACTGTGTTCGATGCAAGTGTTGTGGCTGATGTGACTGGTGTACCATCTTGTAGTGTCAAAGTACCAGATATATCGTCTAAATTAATAATGAGATTATCTTGATTGACATCGTTTGTAGACACATTTAAATCACCAAACTCAAATGTTACAGATTGATTTTCTTGAGTTGTAGGTAATTGTGTATTCGCTGTGATCGTTGATGGTGTGTTGATAGAAATAATTGAGATATTATTAGGAGTACCAGCAGCAATTCCCCCATTTGGTAATATGGGAAATTCTGCATTTGGTGTAATTTGAGAGTTACCAGTATTGATATTTCCCTGGGTGCCATTCAAGCTAGAATCACCAACTATAAACGGCACATTATCCGCCCCGCCATCATGTTGAATTGTCACAAATCCTGGTTGTGTTTCGCCATCAGTCAAGATGGTATCACTAGTATTTGTAACTACCCCTAGTCCTCTCACTACCCCATTTGCCAAAACACTGACATCACCACCTTCAGCAGCGCCTCCCGTGAAATCAATAGCTTGAGTGTTGATACTCTCAAAGGTAATATCGCCGCCTGGTTGTGATGTTTGTAAGGTAACAGCGCCACCATACGCTGAACTTGGACTAAGAAAAGAAGTAGCCGAGGTATTGATAGCACCAGTCAAAATTTTGCCTATATTGTTTACTTGTAAATTTACCTCGCCACTTCTAGCAGTGCCTGATGCAATGGTTGAGGAATTAATATTACCTGTGTCTATATTACCTTCAGCTTCTAATGTGATATCCCCTGCTATTGCAGCACCATAGCTACTTTCTGCAAAGGAATCAATTGCATTTGTTGTAATATTACCCCCTGATATTAATTCAACTCGACCACTTGTAGAAAAAAAGCTGGACACTGTTTCGATATTAGCAAGTGTGATATCACCTGTCGCGCTCATAATGACTGGCCCACCATAATCGGCAATTCTGATATTACCTGTTACGGTAATATTGCCTGGGGAAGATGAGTTACCACTAAGGGTTAAAGTTGGCGGTAGACTTCCAAAATTAGTTTCTTCTAATTGGCTGACACCTGCTCGGAGAATTAAAGCTAGCTCATCAGCTAAAATTTGAGCATCACTTGAGCAAGGATTACCATAACCGCAAAAAGAAGCAAGTGAAAAGTCGGGGCTATTAATCGTAATATCACCATTAACAGTAATACTTCCTGTTGATTCTACTTTCAGTGATGGACCTGTATAACTATCAAATTCTACATCTTGATTAGCGCTAATTATCGGGTCATAAAGACTAATAAAACTGTTACTTTGACCTTGAGAGTTGAGAATAGAAAACCTACCACCACTAGCAAAGTGTGCATCCAGGGAAATTGTACCATCACTAACTAAAGTTAAATTACCACCACTGACAAAAGGTGTTTTATCTAGATGATCAATTGCTAAAACATCAATACCTTGATTACCTTGAATGTAAAGATTACCACCAGCGATCGCAGTGAAAGCATTGGCGGTACTTTCACGAACTGTTACAGTATTTTGGGCGAATAAATTCAGCTCACCAGTAGTTAAAAGTTGGCTTTCTGGTAATGTCAAGTTACGGTTAGCGCTGAATGTAGCGGTGTCAGCAGTGGCCTTTTTCACTACCACATCACCATTTTCAACTCGTAAACCTGAACCAATCAGTTCTACCTCACCGTTGCTGTGGACTTGCAATGTGGAAGCATTCACACCGCCTCCACCTGTTAACAATTTAGCTAGAAAATTCTCTGATTGATTATTATTTAGAGGTTGAATTTCTAAACTAAGAGGATTTCCGGGAATGCTGAAGCGTAGTAAGCTTGTACCCGGTACAGCCGCAACGGTGATGTTACCACCAGGCGCAAAAAGTTCTCCGGTACTAGCTACAGTACCGCCTAATAAAGTTAAATTACCTGATGTGACGGCTAGATTGCCTTCATTGAAAATCGCACTAGCAATAGTAGAATCAAAGGCAAAGCTGTGAGGTGTACCCAGCAACTCATTATATTTATTCCAGCCACTAGCATTAAACCAATTTTCACCCAAGCCGATGCGGTTAGCAGTTGTCGCAGTGAAGGAAGCGGGGACGTTCAAACTAGCATTAGCACCAAAAATAATTCCCGCCGGATTGATTAAATATAAGTTGGAATTACCGCCTGTGACTGTAATTAGTCCGTTAATTAAGGAAGCTTCGCCACCTGTGACACGCCCTAAAATATTTTGAATCGATGGTTGAGAAAGAAAATTGGCAGTTTGATTAACATCAAGTCCAAATTTTGAGAAACTGTGAAATAAGTTAGCGCGATCGCTACTTAAACTACCGCCACTAATATCAATATTATTGCCTTGGGTGTTAACAAGAGTGCCGGTGTTATCTGGTGCTGGAGTAATGTTTTGGGCTTTTACTAAGTTGGGAGATAGACAAAGTAAAGCAAAAAGAATGAATCTTGCACTAGTGGAAGTTGCATAAAACCCACCTGTGCGGGTTGCTTGATTGTTAACTGTTTGGGTTAAATGCTTCCTCCGTTGCTTGGCTTTGACAATCGCTTGATGCGATCGCTTGATTTGCTCTTGTCGTTGTTGCCAGGATAAACTCTCTGGATGGGTGCGGTAGTAGTAAAGTGGCTGAAAAATATGTTCTACTTGGGCGACTTCGGAAAGTCGCAAACATAGATCATAATCTTCTGCTGTTTCCAGCGATTCATCAATTCCACCTACCGAGTCAAAAATTTCCCGACGCATCAACCGAAAGTGAAATGTCATGAACTGATTTAACAGTTCTTCGCAGTTGTAGGGAACAAGACAACGATAGCCGTAGCTCAGAACTGCGTTGTGTTGATCAATATCCAGATAATCAGTGTAAACCCAACCGATATGTGGTTTTGCATCCAAAACGCCTGCGGTTTCTACCAGTGCTTGGGGATGTAGCAAATCATCACTATCTACCCAACCAAGGTAAGGTGCATGAGTTTGCGCGATCGCTGCTTTTAAAGCTAATCCTCGTCCCAAATGTTCTGCTATGATTACCCGTACACGGCGATCGCGTTTTGCATACTCGCGGGCGATTTCTGGTGAATTATCTGTGGAACCATCATCCCAAATCAGTAGCTCAAAATCACCCCGCGTTTGAGCTAATATGCTCTCAATAGCGGCGCCGAGGTAACGTTCTCGATTGTAAACAGTGATGATCAGAGAAATGGTTGGCTGCATAGAAATTTGAGATAAATAAGTGAAGCGTATATTACCGCCATAGCATTAATAGGCTGTCTCAGTGCTGAGTGCTGGGTAACAAGAAGATGAAGGAAGTACTTCCGCACTATGGTAAAAGCCCCGCCCGAAGTCAAGCGGAATCTTCTTATCGGGAGAAGGTCGATACCCCTGGTCTTTTAACTCAGCACGGGCTATGAGCGCAGCTATGCCCAGCACTTTCAACTCAGCACTCTTCATAAATGTGAGCAGGTGACAAAAATTACAGGGAATTTTGGTATATTTTATTATTGTTGGTTACACGACAAATTAACCGTTATAAATCTTGACAAATTTTCAAAAATAATAATTAATATGAAATACTTCTTTGCCAAAACCAAGAAACGGCAGCTATTAAATAATAAAAAACTTACTATTAAATCACATGCGTGGTTAAGAACAGGTATTTTAGTCAATAAATTTAAGCAAAGCAGTATTAGCTGGGCACTAATTTTTGCTTTTTTAATAGTGAATTTTTTAGTACCAAAAACTTTATTAGCGCAAGAAAATTTAGAAATCCAAGATTTTGATTACTGGGCGAGTTTGTGTAAGCTGCTAGGAGAAGAACAGAAATATGCCGAAGCGATCGCTGCTTGCAATCAAGCAATTGCCTTGAAGCCAGATAACCCAGAAATCTGGACAGAACGCACAGAAATATTGTTGCAACAAGCCAAATATAGCGAAGCGTTAGTATCAGCAGATCGCGTTTTACGTCTCCAGCCAAAATTTTCTTTAGCTTTAGCCCAACGCTGTCAAGCATTATTAAATTTGGGTAAATATGAACAAGCGATCGCTGCTTGTGATTTAGCCCTACGCTCAGATCAAAATTGGGGCAATAAAACAGCAGTAGTGGCATGGTATATTCAGGGTCTAGCGCAAAACAAATTAGGACAATTTACCGAAGCGATCGCCTCATTTAATCGCGCCTTAGTCATTAATCCAGAAAATTCATTAGCCTTAGTGGGAAATTGTCAAGCTTTAACTAATTTAGGCAGATTCGCCGCCGCAATTAACGCTTGTGACTTAGCAATTACAACTAATAAAAATTGGGGCAATACATCACCTGCGATCGCCTGGTTTAATAAAGGTTTAGCTCAAAGGCAACAAGGACAAACCACCGCAGCAATTACCTCATTTGATCAGGCAATTGCAACGAATCCTCAAGATGCCGATATCTGGTTAGAACATGGTAAATCTTTAACTTTATTAGGAAAACCAGCACAAGCGAGTGTGTCTTATGAGTTTGCTGTCAAACTCAGTCCTCAATACTCTTTAGCATTGGCAAATCAAAGTGTAACCTTCAACAAATTAGGCAAACACGAAGAAGCTCAAAAAGCTAGTGAAGCAGCACTACAAGGTGATAATAGATGGGGTGATATGAGTCCGGCTTTAGCTTGGGAACAACGAGGAATCGCCTTAGCAGGATTGGGTAATTATGAAGAAGGATTGACATCGTTAGAAAGAGCGATCGCCCTGAATCCCAACTACGCCGAAGCCTGGAATAATCGTGCTGCGACTCAATGGTATATGGGCAGATATACAGACGCAATTGCTAGTAGCGATCGCGCCACAGAAATTAATCCTCAATATACTCAAGCTTGGTTTAATAAAGGTAGAATTCTCAGAACATTAGAACGCTATCAAGCAGCACTTGCAGCCTATAATAAAGCCTTAGAAAATAGCAATCAAATAGTCGATAATTCACTATTAGCAAATATTTGGGCTAACCGTAGCGTCGTATTGTGGCATTTGTCGAGAAATCAAGAGGCATTAATTTCTGTTGATCGGGCAATTAATTTAAATCCCGAATTATCCCAAGGATGGTACAACCGAGGCGTAGTACTATTAGATTTAAAACGATATGATGAAGCAATTACCGCTTACAATCGTGCTAGTAATTTGCATCCTGATAATGCTAACATATTAGCAGGTAAAGGAGTAGCCTTGCTAAAATTAGGTAGAATTGAAGAGGCGATCGCGGCTTTTGAGGAAACCTTAAAACTTGATCCCAATAACACATTAGCTAAAGCAAATCAAACTATTGCTCAAAAGCAATTGGCAGAAAAACCTGACTCAGATTAAAGGATTAATTGACCGGGAATGGAGATTGCTTAAAGGTATATTATCCATGAAAGCAGAAAAAACGGCAACCTCAAAACATACCCCAAATTTAGTATTACCCAAAATCAAGAAATTTACATTAAAGATTTTTAAATTTTAATCCTATTAAAATTCTTACTTAATAGTCATTATCAGCCACACAAATTCCTTTGCATTTAATACCATTTGTAGCTGTGCGCCCACAATGAGAACATAGAACTTTTTCGGTTTCTGCTTCTTGACGAATGTCTATATTATTGCTTGCATGTAAATTGTCTTTTTCGGTCTGGATTTTTATCGTCATAAAAGTGCCCTATTTAACGAAGGAAGAGGCAAGATCCGATGAAACGAGTTTCACAGCCAAGTATGAAAGAGAGACTAGAACGTTATTAGTGCAATGGCGCGGGCGATATCAACAGAGTGCATTTTGCTAGAAAATCAGCAATCGCATCTTCAGTTTATGATTTGTGTTTTTCAAATTCTTCTGTAAATAATTCAAAGTTTGTAGTCAGGACTTTAGTCCTAATAAAAGATCGGAAGCCCTTACTTAAATAAATTATGTCGTTTGTTCTGGTTCCGTCGTTACCTTCTGCCCAATTTTTGGTTCAGTTCCCGCCAACAAACGCTCAATATTACTGCGGTGACGTAATATCACATATAATCCCCCAGCGATACCAAACAAAACATAGGGTAACGGTTGACGCAAAATTACCATCAAAATAGAAACAGCGATCGCACCTGCAATCGAACTCAAAGATACAATTCTGGATATAGCTATAACAATGGCAAACACACCTGCTGTGGCTAAACCCACCTGCCAACTCATAGCCAACAAAATCCCTAAACTAGTAGCGACGGATTTACCGCCAGTAAAGCCTAAAAAAATGGATTTACTATGGCCGAGGATGGCAGCTAACCCAGCTAATGTTACCATCCACGGTTGCCACAGTTTGACATCTACCGTGGGAGGGATAAAATTTTGATTAGAGGCAAAGGTGAATAAATAGTAGACTAGAGCGATCGCTAAGACACCCTTCAAGCAATCTACAACTAAAACAAAAGCTCCCGGCCCTTTACCTAAAGTTCTTAATACATTAGTTGCTCCCGTTGAACCTGAGCCAACTTCCCGAATATCTATACCCTTCAACTGCTTCACAGCGATGTAGCCAGTGGGAAAGCAACCCAACAGGTAAGCTACAACCAAAATGACACTGCATAAAGTTAGCCAAATAGCCATAAACAATTAAAAATTAAAAATTGAAAATTAAAAATTGACAGTTTCCAGTAGTCGTCATGAACTGCGTACACCAATAACGCTTGCAAAAGGGACTAGAGTTTAGATTTTTTACTTAGCACTCAGGAAGGAAGCACTTTCAATTCAGCCAAAAGTCAAGAGATACAACCCTGGACTTTTGACGAATAGCTTAATGACTAATTAAAAGTCATCATTATAATTTTTCACTGTTTTGGGGTCAGGAGCAAAGGCTAACCATAAAGGAAATTGCAACATTGCCAAACTGATTTGCTCTTCAGAATCATCAATGATAATTAAGGGCAATTGTTTAGCTTTCACCAATCGGTCGGCTTTCTGTGCCAAAGCTTCAGCTGTTTCAAATAATACTACACCCCTGTCAGGGCCGAAATCTGGGCGACCAATTCCTAAGCAATCTTGCAAACCGCGCCGCCATTCACCCAAACGTTCTGGTGTATTAGCTAAAACCAGGGTGCGGATGCGATCGCCATATAGTCTGTGTAGTATAGAAATCGCTGCTGAAGCAATCAGAATATTCTGCAAGCGGCTACCCATTGTCCGCAAAGCACCACGACCTCCTTGGCTAAAGAACCAATCGGCTATCCGTTCAGCGTGGACTGGCTCAAAAGTGCGGCGCAGTTGCCACGGGGGACCGTAATAATCTGGTTTACTGCGGTATTGGTCAATCAAGCGGCGAATTTTCTTTGTAGTATCTTGAAACTGCTGTTGGGCAAATTGCGGTGTTCCTGGCTGGGGTGCATCAGGCTGCACCTCTTTAATAACTATGGGTGCTTCTCGTTCGACTACAGCCGGCATCAATTGCAATTGCTCTGCTGCTGCTGCCAAATCCTGTAAACTACCCGTCAGATAATCTTTAAAACCCTGCACCCGAATTGCTAAATCTTGGGATGCTCCCGCAAAAGTTGTTCGCATTTCATTACGAATGCGTTCCTGACGGCGTTCTAGCTGTTCAACAGAAATTTGCAGTGCTTGTTTGCGTTGTTCTAGCTGCGCTAGCGACTCTTGCACAAGTCGTCCCAGTGAGCTTTGAGTTTCGCTTAGTTGTGCCTGAAGGGTTTTGTAAGACGCTTGCAGGTTGGCTATTTCTTCCTTAAGAGTTGTTTCAGTACGTTGTAACTCAGCTAATCGTTGCTCTGCTTCTAACTGCACTACCGATTCAGCCGTTGACTTTTCTGAATCTGCCACTTCTGAATTAGAAATAAGCGGCTCAAAATTTGTATCATCTGCTTGTGTGTCAATTGATGGAGTTTGCGCTGCTGGTTCCACGACTGACTCTACAGATGAATTTTCCACCGTAGGCTTTTGTTCTTGTATTTGCTCCAACCATTCATCAATCTGTTCTGGGGTTTGAGATTCCTCGGGGTTCATAAACAATAATGCAATTCCTATGATGCGAATAAATAGCTTTCAGAAATATAGTCTAGATTCAAAACCACTCAGCACTCATATACGTGGACAATGTTGTTCTAGGCAAGATTTCAGGGTATTAGGGTCAAACAAAATCGGTAAAAAGTGAATGCTGTTGATTTCTTTAAAATAAAACAGGATAGGAATTCCATTCCAAAAGATCCGCCAGTTTTGCCATTCTTGGTAGGGAAAGCGCCGTAGTAATTTTTCGCCTCTGTAAATATCTAAGTCTGTGGCAGTAAATCGCAAACGTAACGTTACAGTTTGAAACAAAAGAAATAAACCCAAAAAAGCAATTACCGCTCCCACCCAAGGTTGCACGACCAGTAGTGGAATAGCAGCAATCACCAACACTATAGGGATATTGTAGCTAGGCTTGAGTTCCACAGTTGATGTAGAATTCGGTGCAAATGAACTAGTCACAGTTTCAAATCCTGCCTTGTTAGTAGACATCTCTCTTATTTTAAGAGTTAGGGGTTAGTCATTGGTTATTAGTTGCTCCCCCACTCCCCACTCAGCACTCCCCACTCAGCACTCCCCACTCAGCACTCAGCACTCAGGAAGGAAGCACTCTTAAAAGCCTTGCAGCAATGCACTACCAGTTCCCTGAAACATTAACCATGAAAGAAAGAAATTGCTAGTAAATATAATCAGCAAGGAAGTAACAACGGCAGTTGTGGTTGATTGTCCTACACCTTTAGCTCCTCCCGATGTCGTTAAACCCCAACTGCAACCAATGACGGCAATTAATAAGCCAAAGCAACCGGCCTTGATGAGGGCGCTACAAATATCCCAGATGCCAAGCAGGTTACGGGCTGAGTCTAGGAATACTGTATCGGCGATACCATATATATTTGTGGCAATGAACAATCCTCCCAAAATTCCCGTTAACAAAGACAGAAGGGTTAAAATGGGCAGCATTAAGCAGCAAGCAAGCAGACGGGGGATAACCAGGTAATCAATGGGGTCGGTCTTTAAGATAAATAAAGCATCGATTTGTTCAGTTACCCGCATGGTACCTATTTCTGCTGCAAAGGCAGAACCAACCCTTCCCGCCAAAACCACTGCGGTCAGTACAGGCGATAGTTCACGTGTCAATGCTACCGCCAGCACTCCGCCAACCAGATTTCCCGCGCCAAAGTTGATAAACTCCCGCGCCACCTGAATGGTAAACACTGCACCAACAAACACAGCCGTCAATAGGGCAATAAATAAGGAATCTGGCCCAACGGCTGCCATTTGCTCTAAGGTATTGCGCCAATTTATTTTCCCCCTCAGCAGGTGAACTATTACTTGTCCACCCAGGAAAATCGCCGCCAGCAGTCGCTGACTCCACGCTCCTAAACTGGATTTAGATGTAGTCTCACTCAATGTTTTGTAGCTAACTCGGTAACTGCATTAAGAATAGCGGATGTTGTGGGGGAATGGGGAGCGGGCAAGATGGGAGAATAACTTATCTTTTGTCACCTGTCACTTATTCTCCATTTTTAGTGAAAGATTAACTTAAATTAAAGCTAATCTCAGAAAGTCAAGCGGCGATTAAACATGCTGTGTAGCATTGTGACAAAAGTACATTGACTGAAAGCTTTATTTTTCAATGGTTTTAGACATTTTCTGACTTATTCATGCTGGAAGCATCTGGTGTGGCAGATAGCGGTTTATTTTAATTAAAACTTAAGATTTTTGACATATCGTCTGCTGCGGAGCGATCGCACGTATTGTAGAAGATGACATAAAGCTTTTTAGCTATTGCTCACTTTATTCACGGAGCCTGTCATAAATGACTGTTTTTACCAACTTTCTCCGCTCCCTACTGCTGACAATGTTTTTTAGTTTTGCTGCGCCGATGTTTTTAGTCGGTGGCACATTATTCCTTTTACCCCTCATCGGTCATGTCCCGTCTTTACAAGAGGCGACAGAGGCCAGCGCTACCCGGATAATGCACTTTCTCGCCATCTTTGGAAGCGGTACTCCCCTGCGTGGACTCATAATCATTAGTTTGACTTGTAGTTTCGTCGGGGCGTTGTTTGATACTTATGCTTATTACCGTTGTCAAATTTTACGCATAGACTCTTAAGCGGCTAAAACTGATTTCTACATGTTCTCGAAGTGATGATGAGTCAAAAGTCTGACTATCCTGAATCCAGATCGGGATGAGAATTGCTGGATTTATATAAAATTTAAATTTTTTTAATCAAAATTAATGGCGAAAAACTAACAGACTATGCTAAGAGAGTAGGACTTACGCATTGACAAAGTGGCAAAAGAGTGGATTGATAAAAAGTATCATCCAATGAATAGGTATCGGACAATCAGAAAAATCAGCAAACCGTCCACAGCACAATGCAATCTGGAACATTAC
>JAHHIM010000016.1:0-90006 GCA_019358915.1 Trichormus sp. ATA11-4-KO1 | reverse complement strand
ATGTTGTAGTAGTTCGGCAATCCACTGCGAATCTTTGATGTCTGTTTTGCGTCCTGGCACCGCTTTTATCTGACGGGCATTAACTAACATAACTTCAAAGTTTCCTTCTAGGATATTAAATACAGGTCGCCAGTACTCTCCAGTACTCTCCATTGCTACATGAGTACAATTGTGACTTGTTAACCAGTCAGAAAGTTTTAACAAGTCCTGAGTCATTGTAGTGAATGTGCGTATTTCCTTGTGCCATCCGGACGAAGACTTTGGGGTAATTACACAAGCTACCACCGTCTTTTTGTGTACATCTAGTCCTGCACAACGATTGTAGACTACCTGCATATCTCTTGATCTACTACAACTTTCAAAATTGATCGGGGGCTAATACGTGGATATCTAAATAGTAGATTCTGACTTGCGTGCTCACTAAAACCAAAAAATTGCTCAGTGGCGACAATTGGCAATTCCTCTCGATATCCAGGTTAGACTGCCCTTCAGGCTCTGATGCTCTAATAAGGAAACAACCTCGCTTGTATCAGCCTTATCTTGGAAGTTACCACATTTTCATTCATGGTGATGAAATTTTTTCATTGGGACTGCCCTCTACCTCCTGCCTCCTGCCTTCTTCAAGAGTTCATATGGTCAATCTTGGGTTAAATCTATAAATGATTGTTGGAGTTTAGTCTAGGAATTTAATAATATCTGCCCTGATAAGCTAGAGCATTATTACGAGGTATGGGGGCTATAAAGTTATAAATTAACATCAAGTCAACATAATTCGTAATTATTTGGTCATGAAAGAGCAGACAAAAATTCTCACTTTTGTTTTTAATCTAAATAGATAAATATCTTTTCTTACACACTCAAGTTGGACTTGATAAATGAATCATAGAGGAAATTTATAGCTAAGTCACGTGATATGCAACAGCTTATGAAAACAATATTATCAAGGAAATATCATTACTAAAATTTTAAAATAAAGCTTAATTTTAAAATTAACAACACATTACAATTAGAAAAATCATTTAATCAGGCTCTTGGTAAGCAAGATTACATGAATATTACAAAAATGCTTCTAGTAATGGTAAATGTGTTATGAAAATAGAGCTTTATCACTACCACCACGAACAAAAATCCGAATTCTTGCACGAAATTTGTGGCATATTGGCGAGACATATTAATAAAAAGCTGGTACAAATTTAATTGTGAATAGCAAGAATTCAGGTCAAAAAACAGGAATAAATGAAGCAATGGCAGTTTGATGACCAACAGATGCAGGTAAAGCATCAGTAAAAAAGTCAATAACCAAATGCTGCCAAGTTCGACAAATTTAAACAACACAACACTCAATAAGTAAGCTGTATCTTGATATCGCTCAAAAGAAGGTGACTCACCAAAAACTTTACGTTTGGTGACAGCTAATCATCGCGATTTTTCAGCTAAGCTATTATCTGGGGTCACATCTGGATGGTTGAGTAAAAACTACCACGGCTCAGACTTATCAGATATTTTTGATAGTAGGTTTAACGCAGTTGTACTTGTCTTAGAAATCCATTAATAAATCGTATTTTTCAACCTTAAGTAAAACTGCTGCGCCTAATCAAAATTTTGTTGAATGATGGTGGTTTGGATACTATTTTACTGTTTGAGTTGTGTTATTTCCTCTTAAAGCACCTTGATGATTTCTACCAACTGTTCCTTTAACAATTGGTTTAGCTCTTCTTCTATTTTTGCTTTCGCTGTGTTCTGGCTCATAACAGTGATGCTCTCCCACCACATCATCCCTGTTAACTAGATCACAATTAAATCCTTACTGTGAATTAGACCAGTAATATCAATTAAGGCAGTCAGGGCACAGAAATTAATACTAATTTTACCAAATCAATATGATGTGCCTAAGCAAGTGTTGCCTGCGAGCTATGCTATCAGTGTTTTTCTAAAGCAGTCAATTAAAAATCTCAAATACTTATAGCGTTTACTAGTCTGCTGGAGTACAAATTCATCCGCGTTTATCCGCGTTCATCTGCGTTTAATTATTTTTGTTTGTACCTCACCAGGACAAGAAAGGCTATAGCTATTTCATAGATTGATTCATATGTGCCAATCTCTTGATTGAGATTTGTTGTCAACATTTGACATTTTCTACACAGTTAAGATAATTCTGTACATTATCCTGGAGGTTTTGACAGGTATGAATTTATTATTTAATATTACTCATTCCAGGTTTAAACAATTGAAAACTAGTTTATTAAATAAGCTGCTGAAATTAAAAAATAGGCATTTATTCGTTTTTGATATTGTTGTTTTTTCAATTACACCATTATTAGCTTTATTCTTGCGTTTAGATGGACATCTAGATATTCAAGTATATATATCAGAACTAGGAATCATCACCATATTGTTTTTAGCAGTTAAACTAATTGTATTTTGGATTTGTGGTTTTTATAGGCGTTACTGGCGCTATGCCAGTATTGAGGAGTTGATATATATATCTATGTTGATGGTGGGTGCAATAATCATTCAAACCATACTATTTCATGTTCTAGATAATATATTACATCCTGCCATAGATAAACTACCGCAGTCACTACCGTTTATTGATGGTCTGCTATCGTGTATTTTTATTGGGGGGCTGCGTTTCAGCTTTCGAGTGTTGGAAAAAGCTAGGCAACGACAAGCAGTATTTTACCCACGTGTCAGGGTGTTGATTATTGGTGCTGGTAGTGCTGGAGTTTCTCTTGTCCAAGACATGCAAAATAATCCAAAACTTGGGTTTTATCCCGTAGCCTTCATTGACGATGATCCTCAAAAATTAAACGTACACATTCGTGGGCTTCCTGTAGTAGGCGATCGCTACCAAATTCCTGATATTGTCAAATCTCTAAAAATTAGAAAAGTGATTATAGCTATGCCCACAGTTGCTGGGCAAGTTATTAAAGAAATCGTAGATATTTGCCAAGCGACTGGAATACAAACTAGCACTTTACCTGGAATACACGAAATCCTCAATAATCGTGTGTTGGTAAATAGCATTCGGGATGTCAGAATTGAAGATTTGCTGAGGCGAGAACCTGTCCAGATAGATATTGAGCGAGTATCTCAATTTATCAAAGGCAAGACAGTACTAATCACAGGCGCAGGTGGATCAATTGGTAGTGAAATTTGCCGTCAAGTTTTCAAATGCCACCCTGCTGAAATGATCCTGATTGGGCATGGTGAAAATTCTGTGTTCAATATCCAACAAGAACTAGAACAAATTATCCAATTACATAAAAACAATAGCAAATTGCCAAAAAACAGCCCTCATATTTCTACTTTTATTGCTGATATTCGGTTCCGATCTCGTTTAGAAAATGCTTTTGAGCAATTCCAACCTGATGTTATTTTCCACGCGGCGGCTCATAAACATGTCCCCTTAATGGAATTAAATCCACCAGAAGCAATAACTAACAATGTCCTAGGCACAAAAAATTTACTCGATCTAGCGCTGAAATACGATGTAAAACATTTTGTAATGATTTCTACAGATAAGGCTGTAAATCCTACTAATGTTATGGGGGCTAGTAAGAGAGTTGCCGAAATGTTAGTACTACAAGCCGCTAGAAAAAGCGGTAAACCTTATGTTGTAGTGCGTTTTGGTAATGTTCTAGGGAGTCGCGGTAGTGTAGTTCCCACCTTTAAAAGACAAATTGCTGCAGGTGGCCCAGTAACAGTTACGCATCCCGATATTAGTCGTTATTTCATGACTATCCCCGAAGCAGTGCAACTTGTTTTACAGGCTGCGGTACTTGGTCGTAGTGGTGAAATTTTCATGCTGAATATGGGTAAACCCGTTAAAATTGTTGACCTGGCAGCAGAACTAATTCGTCTTTCAGGATATGAAGTCAACAAAGATATTGACATTGTATTTACGGGAGTCAGACCAGGAGAAAAGCTATTTGAGGAATTGTTTGTTGAAGGAGAAGAGTACGAAGCAACAGAACATGAAAAGTTGTTGGTGGTAAAAAATGCTAGTGGCATTGTTGCAGATAATCTATCTATTTTTGTGGAAATCTTGTGTACTGCTGCTGCTGAAAATGATGAGAATTCTATTTTATTTTTACTGGAGCAAATAGTGCCAAGTTATCAACCTCAATACTTAAAAAATCATGTGCTAGTAGATACTTATAAAAATGGTAATGCCATCACATTTTTAAATGGAAATATTTTAACAAATGTAGGCTCACAAGGTAAGCAACTGAACTAAAAGATTTTTTGGGTGTGTTAGTTCTAGCTAAACTCAACGAAATATCAATTTTTGAGGTATTACTGATATTCGTTCCATAGCAATTTACTGACAACAAAAACAATTTGTATAGAAGCATCATCCGCTTACTTGTTTTTCATTGCCAATTACAAGATCAAGACGATTAGCTGATTATCGATTCAAGTATATGCAAGAAAGTAAGCCACTAACATTACGTAGTAACTTGTCCTGGAATTTTATTGGTAACGTTGTCTATGCAAGTTGCCAGTGGGGAATGCTCGTGGTACTAGCTAAACTCGGTAGTCCAGAGATGGTAGGGCAGTTTACATTGGGCTTTGCAGTTACTGCCCCCATAGTCATGTTTACTAATCTCCAACTACAAGCAGTGCAAGCAACGGATGCTAAAGCACAATATCTTTTTAGTGATTACCTGGGTCTGAGGCTGATCTCAACAGCACTGGCGCTGCTGGTCATTATGATTATTAGTTTGTCAGGTGGATATCGCTGGGAAACATCTTTAGTTATATTCCTGGTCGGTCTGGCAAAAGCATTTGAGTCTATTAGTGACATATTTTATGGGCTAATTCAGCAACATGAACGCATGGATCGAATTGCGATATCGCTGATGTTTAAAGGCCCTTTATCACTACTATTGCTAAGTACTGGAGTATATATATCTGGCCGTGTCCTATGGGGAGTAGTAGGGTTGCTCTTAGCTTGGGTTGTGGTGTTATTCACCTGTGACATTCACAGTGGTGTCTTGATACTTAAGCAAAAGTCACAATTACAGCCGCGTTGGCATCTGAAAACCCTCACAAAACTAGGATGGCTCTGTTTGCCTTTGGGATTTGCGATGATGGTAATTTCACTGAATACCAATCTTCCTCGCTACTTTATTGAACGATATTTAGGCGAGTGGGAATTGGGCATTTTTGCAGCCATAGCCTATCTAATGGTGGTAGGAGGTGTAATAGTCAATGCCTTGGGAGAGTCAGCTAGTCCTAGGCTAGCTAAATATTATGCGTCTAGGGATTATACAAATTTTCGTGATCTGCTTTTCAAGTTGGTAGGAATTGCTGCGCTATTGGGCGGAACAGGTGTCTTGGTAGCTGTTGTTGCTGGACGACAAATTCTCACTATTGTGTATCAACCTGAATATGCCCAGCAGACAACTTTGTTTATCTGGCTAATGGTTGTGGCTGGGGTTAATTACATATCGACCTTTTTAGGCTATGGCATGACGGCATCTCGGTATTTTCGCGTCCAAATGCCGCTATTTGCTGCTGTAGCAAGCATCTTAGCAATAACTAATATGTGGTTGATACCTAAACTGGGGTTACAAGGGGTCGTGATTGCATTATTAATTGCGGCAATTACTCAACTAGTTTTAAGTTTGGCGGTTATTCTTCATGCATTACACAAACTGCATGGGCAAATACTAGGAGAATTAAAATTATGATGTCTGGAGTACAAAATCAAAAACATTTTAATCAAGATTTTTTAGATAATATAATTTTATTGCCTATTGATTTAGCTCTGCTGTTTTGTGCTACATTTTCTGGACAAAACAAAATACTATATGATTTTCCTCTCTTTTTTGTTTTTTGGATAATTATTTTTTTCCTGAGAAGGAACTTGCTACTCAGTTCAGGAGAATTTTTTGCTCAAATTTTGATATTTTTGGCTTTACTACCAATTTATATTCAATTTTATAAATATAATTTTGACTATTATTTTGGCTCTATAGCTATCATTTTATATGTTAATGTTCTTGTTTTTGCCACTCAGGTAATTGAGCGATTACTTAGTGATAATCAAAGTTGTAAGATAGTTCGTTGGCTACCTGGCATATCACTAATTTTTATGGGAATTTTAACTCAGTATTTCGCTGGAAATGATCCGAGACAATCTTTTATATTTGGGCCAAACATATACTATAGGATCATTGGCTCTCTTTTCTTGCTAAACCTCGCACTGGTTAACGAAACCTATTCTGGAAGAAAGCAAAAAACTTCAATTCCTAGTTTAATCGTGACAATAATTTGTTTAATTACTGCATTGTTTATTATGCTGAGAACAGGGTCAAGAGGCGCAATTATTATCGGAATTATTATGATTTTTTCGTTTGGTTATACAGTGATTTCTATGAAATTAAAGTGGCTTAAGTTTGCTACTATAGCTTTAATGTTTTCTTTATTTGGCTGGCTCATACAATCAAATTTTTCGGAATATATCTTTAATTCTAGAGCCTTTTGGTTTTATGACCGTGGTGCATCCTCTAGTTCAATTTCAACGAGGCAGGGATTTTTGCAAAATTTACCATCTTTCTTTATTAACGATAATTATTTATTAGGAGAAGGAAGCGATTATGTATATTCTTATCCGCATAATATTTATTTAGATTTACTATATAATGGCGGGTTCTATCCATGCCTTATGCTTTTAGTATTTACAATATTCTACATAACACTTTTATGGCAAGGTAAATTAAATCGTACCTGTAAAGTCTTAACTCTGGTTTGTTTACCAATTTATGTAGGTTCTTTATTCTCTGGAACATCATACAATAACTATTCAGTTATAAGTCTGATATTTATGCTGCCTTTTTGGATAAAAAAGTAGTAGATATTTTGGAAATCTTGATGTAATCATATATATTCCTAAGCTACAAAAGTTGTTCAGCCAAATAATTCTGTAGAGATTTAAACTTTATGCTTGAACGTAAATTAATTTATCTTCATCAATATTTTACTATTCCCACAGTTTCTGGTGGAACAAGATCCTGGGAATTTTCTACTCGTCTTGTCCAAGATAAATGGCAAGTTTGTATGTTTTGTGGAGACTCAGAAATTCACGGTTTCTCTTCCACAGAAATTGTGAAATTGTTTAATGCCAAAGATGTTAATTTTGATTTAAATGCCATACCTTTAAAATATAGTAACAATATGAAATTCTCGCGGAGAATTTTGGCATTTTTGAGTTTTGCTGTTAGGTCTTCTTTACAAGTACTACGAGAAAAACAAGCTGACCTCACTTTCGCTACTAGTACTCCACTTACCATTGCCATACCCGCTCTGTTGAGAAAATGGTTGCGTGGTACACCTTATGTATTTGAAGTGAGAGACCTTTGGCCAGAGTTACCAATAGCTGTAAAAGCTATACGTTCTCCATTAGCTATATTTTTTGCTCGTCAATTAGAACTGATAGCTTATCGAAATGCAGCTCATATTGTGGCACTTTCTCCTGGAATGAAAGAAGGCATTGTCAAGCAAGGCATTTCTCCTCAGAAAGTAGCAGTGATTCCTAATGCTTGTGATAATGGCCTTTTTAACGTTCCCAAATCAGTAGGATTAAAATTTCTCCAACAACATCCCGAATTATGTGGTGGGCCTTTAATTATTTACGCTGGTACGTTGGGGCATATCAATGGAGTGAGCTACTTGGCTTATTTAGCAAGTCACATGATGAATATTATGCCTGAGGCGAAGTTTCTGGTGGTTGGCACAGGTGCTTGTGAAAAGGAAGTCAGAGAAGTTAGTCATCTATTAGGGATTTTGGGAAAAAACTTCTGGATGTGGCCACCTATCCCCAAGGCTGAAATGCCAGTGCTTCTTTCTGCATGTACTATTGCCACTTCGTTATTTAAGCCAATTCCTGAGATGGAACATAATTCAGCTAATAAATTTTTTGATGCCTTAGCCGCAGGTCGCCCAGTTGTAATTAACTATGGAGGCTGGCAGAAAGATATTTTGGAACAATCTGGTGCTGGTATGAGCATTTCTGGTAATGATCCAAAAGCAGGTGCAATCCAACTGGCGAAATTTTTAAATAGCCCTAAATGCTTACAAAAAGCTGAGGCTGCTGCAAGAAAACTTGCAGACACAACATTTGATCGCGATGTTTTGTATGAGCAACTAGCAGGTGTTTTTCAGAAGGTATTAAATGAAACTAGTTCTAGCATTTAATCAATGGCAGCCTTACTCGATCATAAAATTCTTCATCCAGCCTAAAAAGCTTTTAGTAACACTGGGAATCGTGGTTGCGTCTGTTGTCGTGATGGGAACAAACGTAGGCACAAAAGTACATATGTCTGCACAGAATGTATATCCTCAAGGTAAGCAATTTCCCTTAGCCTTGTACTCTATACATGAAGCACAAGATATGCAAAGCGCACGAAAATCTGGATGGAAAATTGCCCAGACTTACCACTTTAACCCTGCTTTTCTGCAAACCGTCACCGAGGGTCAAATGCTTGCTCTAGCCAGCCTACCAGGAAAATCTCAGCCAATTCCAGAAGCACGGTTGGCGAATAATATCGCTACTCTTGCTAAGAGCGATCGCGTGGCGTGGTGGGATTTTCCTGAAGAACGGCGCTATTGGCGGGATGGAGAAATGGCTATAGTTACCAAATATGCAAAATGGACACGCAAGTATGATCCTAGAAAGCGTCCTAACTATATGTATATTCCCGGTCATTACAATGCTCAGGATGTGCAGCAGTATGTACCCTACTTAGATATTATTCCTGCCAGCGTTTACACGAAATATGTAGAAATGCCTCATTCATGGGTACGGTGGCGCATGGAAACCACACTGAAAGGGATAGAGCTGGCACAAGCCAAGATAGGTGCTAACTATCTAAAAGGGGAAAAAACTCCTGTGGCGGTTCTGGAACTATTTCATGAACCAGGCAATATCTTAATTACACCCGAAGGAGCATATCACGACTTTTGGCAGTCTATAGTATCGGGTGCTAGGGGTATCCTGGTTTTTTCTTACTTCCGCAAGCAGAATCATCCCCAGTTAGAAAAAGTTTGGCAAGTGTATGATCAGGCTGTTAGAGAAATAACAGGAAAAGAGCAACTCGGTGCGGCCATTTTGTATGGCAAGAGGTTGGATAATATTAACTTTCAAATCATTGATGGCCCGAAAAGAACCGAGCAGTTCATATTCTCTGATATGGAGCAGCCTATTAGCTTTCCTTCTATTAATATCCTAACATTAGCCTGGAATAAATCTACTTATATTATTGCTGTAAACTCAGCCGATGAGCCTGTTTCTGCTAAGTTTACTGGTTTTGCGAATACAACTGATGAAGCAACAGTTCTGTTTGCAGACAAGACAATTTGTTTGAGTAATGGAACATTAAATACTGTATTTAAACCACTAGGTGTACAAATCTTGAAGATATCTATGGATACTAAGAATACTAAAGCTTTAGAAGAGGGAAATAAAAAAGTATGTAAATTACTTCCAATGATAATTAATGGAAATTTTTAATTTAAATTCTTAGAAACAATGCCATACTGGCAACATTTACTTTCTACTTTTGGTTATTCTTAAGTTAAGAAGTCAAAGAATAAAAAGGCTAATCTTCGCAGAAATTTTTTGCTCATCTCAAAGCTCAACGTGACACCAATAGAGCAATATACTAGACAAGAAATTGTGCTTCTAGAGTTCCTTTATGCTTATAGGTTGCATTTTTTAGAGGGACAAGGTTTTAAAGTTTTAATAATAAAACCTGAATTTTAATGCCGTAGCATCAGAAGAACGGTAAAACCGGAACTATGCGCCTTGATTTCGTAGAGTTGGGCAATTATTAGATTAAGCATCTTCAATGGTTAATATTTTCTACTTGAGAAAGTGCAGAAATGAACTATGAATAGAAAAATTTTTACGAAAACTTTCAGTAAATTAGTCAAGTATATATCAGATAGATTTATAGCAGCGATCGCTTTATTGATTCTTTCTCCAATAATGGTGATAATTGCGATCGCTATTTACATTCGCATGGGTAATCCAGTAATTTTCGCGCAACCAAGACCAGGAAAAAATGCCCATATCTTCACTTTTTACAAATTCCGTACTATGACCAATGAATGTGATGCTGAAGGTAATCTTCTCTCTGATGAAAAACGCCTCACAGCTTTTGGTAAATTCCTGCGTAAAACAAGCTTAGATGAACTTCCTCAGTTATGGAACGTATTTAAAGGTGATATGAGTTTTGTTGGGCCGCGTCCTCTATTAGTCAGATATCTTAATCGCTATACTCCTAAACAAGCACGCCGCCACGAAGTTAAACCAGGTATTACAGGCTTAACTCAGGTAAAAGGTCGCAATACCCTAGCTTGGAGACAAAAATTCCAACTAGATATTTGGTATGTCGATAACTGGAGTTTATGGCTGGACTTCAAAATCATTATCCTCACAGTTTTCAAAGTAATCAAACAAGATGGAATTAACCAAGAAGGACATGCTACAGCAGCAGAATTTAAAGGTGAATTACAGCAATAAAAAATAGAAATATTTGTACGGTCGCCACTTCAATGATAGTAGTAAATAGACTTTACAAACATCCCTTAGAAATAATTCATAAAACGTCTGTACAGTTAAAACATTAAATACACTTCATGGAGACTTGAGAAACCTATGCTTTTGAATATAGATTCGCAAATCCGAGATGTATCCGCAGCTAAAATTATATCTATGACAGAAGTAGAGATGGCTCATTGGCGTAGCCAACAAGGAATAAAAGTTCTCTATCATCGTGGACATTATTGGGAAAAACTTCGGTTAGGCTTCTATCAACCAATTAATTTGATGGCTCGTCTGAGTTCTGATATAGTAACTTCTCCAACACGATTTTGCTGGGGATACCGTACAACCTTATCTCAAGAGAATGCAATAAATGCTAACGGGTATGTTCCCATTCATGTATTATCAAACGTTCAAGAGTACGACTTAGAATATTTACCACAAAAGCGCAGACATTCTTTGAGAAAATGTCGCAAGTCAGCAAAAATAGTGCAGTTGATCGGAACCAAAGTCTTAGAAGAACAAGGGTATGAAGTTGTTTGCTCCTCATTGGAAAGAACTAGGCATAAAAAACCTCCTTCTAAAGCCCAATATCTAGCCAGCCTCAAAAACTATACGGCTAATAAACATTGTGTGATACTTGCTGCTTTAATCGGAGACAAGTTAAGCGGATATATTGATGGTTATGCAGTGGATGGTACTGCATATATGATGCATGGCTATTATGACAGTCAAGCTATGTCAGCCAGCATTGTTACAGGATTAAACTTTGAATTTGTACAGATTTGTCGCCGCTCTGGCAATATTTACGAAATTATCGATGGTTTGCACTCACGGGAAGTAGCATCACTGTGTTTTTATAAAGAAAAAATGGGTTTTCCAGTGCAGTATATTCCTGCGAAAGTATGTATAAATCCCATCGTAGAAAAATATATTCGTTGGCGTTATCCAAATAGATACTACCGCTTAACTGGTCATGATTAATTAAGTTTTATTCCTCAAGCAAGTTTGATATAAAAATGAGAAATTTATGGTGATTTAGGAGAAAGGTATGAATTTTCAAATAGTCAATTTTTTAGATAAAACCTGGCTAGATATTTTGCAATACTTAGAACATGATGTTTATCATTTACCTGAATATTTATATACAGAAGGTAAAAGAACTAATTCAATTCCTCAAGCTATTCTTATATCTGAAGATGACAAAATATTTTATTTACCTTATTTACTACGTTCTTGTAATCAGTTGTTTGACGATTGCCTAGAATACAAAGATATCTTTGATATTGTCTCTCCTAACGGTTATCCTGGAATTTTATTGAATGAAGTAGCAGCTAGCACACCAGAATTTTTAAAATTAGCAATACAAGAGTTAATGCGAGTATTACAAGAAAGAAAAGTTTGTTCTGCCTTCTTGCGGTTACATCCAATAATTAATCAAGGCTTTGATCAGAAATTATCGTCTCAAATATTTTCTATAAGTGGAGAAACAGTATCTATTGATTTAACGGTATCTGTAGAAGAAATTTGGCATCAAACTCGGCCAGAACATCGCACTCATATCAATCGCTGTAAACGTGCTGGATTTATTGCTAAAATTGTGCCTTTAGCAGAGTACATAGATGATTTCATTTTCATATATCATCAAACGATGAACCGTGTAGATGCAAAAAAATCTTTTTACTTTGATAGTGAATATTTTAATAATTTAGCAAATCTGAATGAAAAAGTTCACTTGTGTATTGTTGAATTAGCTAATCAAGTTGCCTGTGCTGGCATTTTTACAGAATGCTGTGGAATTGTTCAATACCATTTAGGAGGAACAAAAAGCGAATTTTTAAAACAAACTCCCAGTAAGTTAATGTTTGATTATGTTCGTTTATGGGCTAAGGAACGTGGTAATAAAGTTTTGCACCTTGGGGGTGGAGTTGGGGCAGCAAAGGATAGTCTTTACAATTTTAAAGCTGGATTTTCTAAACAAAGACATCCTTTTTTAACATTACGTTTAATTATAGATGAGGAAAAATATACTAATTTAGTATTGGCAAGAGCAAAATTATTAAATACTGAACCACAAACGCTACTTAATTCTAATTATTTTCCTGCTTACCGTTCCTCACCTAAGTAATAAATTTGAGAAAATATCTGATGAAAATCAAAAGAACTAATCCAGATGATTAATTAAAAAGAAAAGTTTGATGAGGTTTACTGACCTTAAACATTTGGACAGGATACTTTTTGACATTAAATCAAGATGAACAAACCAATTCTCCTGTCAACACCCCACATGGGCGATCGCGAGTTAGAATTCGTCAAAGTAGCGTTTGACACTAACTGGATTGCGCCTGTTGGCCCCCATATTGATGCTTTTGAGCAAGAATTTTGTCAAGTTACTGGTGCTGGTTATGCAGCAGCTGTTAGTTCTGGTACAGCATCTCTGCATTTAGCTTTGCTATTAGTTGGAGTTGAATCTGGCGATGAGGTATTTTGTTCTACCCTGACGTTTGTAGCTACCGCCAATCCTATTACTTACTTGGGGGCGAAACCAGTATTTATTGATAGCGATCGCACTTCCTGGAACATGAGTCCTGAATTGTTGCAGTCAGCACTAGAACACCGCGCACAAATTGGTAAATTACCTAAAGCAGTTGTGCTTGTACATCTATATGGTCAAAGTGCAGACATCGATCCTATCCTGAAGGTTTGTGATCAGTATGATCTTCCCTTAATAGAAGATGCAGCCGAAGCTTTAGGTGCAACTTACAAAGGACATTCCCCTGGAACCTTTGGACGCATTGGTATTTACTCCTTCAATGGTAATAAAATCATCACTACCTCCGGTGGCGGGATGTTGGTTGCCAATGATCCACAATTGGTAGCAAAAGCCCGGTTTCTGGCAACCCAAGCACGTGATCCAGCGCCTCATTACCAACATGCAGAAATCGGCTATAACTATCGTCTTAGCAACGTTTTGGCTGGAATTGGTCGTGGTCAGTTGCTGGTTTTGAGTGAGCGAGTTGCAGCTAGGCGACGCAACTTTGAAATTTATGCTTCTGCTTTGGGAAATTTACCAGGGATAAAATTTATGCCTGAAGCTGATTATGGACAGGCTACGCGCTGGCTAACCTGCTTGACAATAGATGCGGAGGCTTTTGGTGCAAACCGCGAACAAATCCGCATTGCACTTGCTGCCAAACAAATTGAAACTCGTCCTGTTTGGAAACCTTTACACCTCCAGCCTGTGTTTACTGAATGTGAATGTATTGGAGGTGCCGTAGCAGAAGATTTATTTGTACATGGTCTTTGCTTACCTTCTGGTTCTAATCTTACAGATGAAGATTTAGAGCGAGTAATTAGTGGGATTGTAGAAATTCACTATAAAAATAAAGGTTTGAGCAAACTTTAAGCAGTGCCTCTCTGAGGTTATTGAGAATGATGCAAGATATCAGTTAATAAACTATTTATCTTGTTGGCATTTTGGCAACATGTAATTTTTCATATTTACTAGAAGAAAATATTAATAGATTTATGGAACTACCAAAAGAACATACTATCAATCTTGATACATACCTACAGGTTCTTCAGCGTCGTTGGATGTCTGCTATAGGAATTTTCTTTCCAGTTTTCTTGATTTTATTGCTACCTTTAATGCTCAGGAAATCTATTTATATAGCAGAAGGAAAACTGCTATTTCAGAAAACAAACACAATTTCTAATATTACAGGACTAGGAACAGAAGTTAACAAACTAGAATCTGTAAATTCTGGGCAAAGTAATCCTTTAAATACACAAGCCGAAATCATACGTTCTGTACCTATTGTCCAAAATACTATAAACAAGTTGAATCTAAAAGATGACAAAGGAATGCCCATGAAATTGTCGGCATTTCTGAAAAACCTGACTGTAGCTGAAATCGATCAGACTGATATTCTACTAGTCAAATATCAGGATACAAATCCCCAATTAGCTGCACAGGTTGTAAATACGTTGATGGCTATTTATTTAGAATACAACGTATATACACACCGATTTGAAGCAGTATCGGCTCGTAAATTTATAGAACAACAACTGCCAAATGCTGAATTAGTTGTTCGTCAAGCAGAAGCAGAACTGGCAGGATTTAAAGAAAAAAACAAAATTGTTTCTCTGCAAGAGGAAGCAATTAAGGCGGTAGAAGTAATTACTGATTTAGAAAAGCAAATCAGTACAACTCAGTCGCAAATTGCTAATGTGAATGCACAGTCTCAAGAAATCCGCAAACAGTTGGGTATGAACTCCCAACAAGCAGTGATGATGACTTCTCTAAGCCAAATTCCAGGGGTACAAAATCTGCTCACAGAAATTCAACAATTAGAGTCACAACTTATAGACAGGCGTACTGTTTTGCAAGATGCCCATCCACAAATTATAGATTTAGAAGATAAGTTAAACTCTTTAAAACTACTACTGCAACAACGCATTAAACAAGTTACAGGCACAAATACACCACAACCAATAAATCACAACTTTCAACTAGGAGTATTACAACAGCAGATATCTGCACAACTGGCAGAATTAGAATCTACCCAACTTGGTTTAGAACGTCAAGCAGCAGCTTTATCTAGCTCACAAGCTAATTATCAACAACGGCTGAACAATATGCCGAAATTGGAACAACAACAGCGCCAGTTAGAACGTAAAGTACAAGCTGCACAATCTACCTATACAATTCTGCTACAAAAGCTGCAAGAAAGCCGGATAACTGAATATCAAAATGTCAATAATGCAAGTATGATCTCCCAGGCTCAAGTTCCTGAAGAGCCTATTAATATTTCATTTATGATATTGAGTGCTGCTCTACTAGCTATCATAACTACTTTAGGGGCTATCTTGCTGTTAGAAACCAGAGATAAATCAATTAAGACTGTTGATGAGGCTAAAGAATTATTAGGATTGACTGTACTAGGAATGATTCCTTCCTTTAGCAAACCCAAAAAATTATTTCGTAGTCAAAAAGAGCCAGAGTTACACAACAAAAGCCTTTTGGTTCGTAATGCTCCCCAATCTCCTATTAGTGAAGCTTACCGAATGCTACGATCTAATCTGAGGTTGATGAGTACTGATCAAGAGCTAAAAGTTACAGTTATTACTAGTTCTGTACCTTCTGAAGGTAAGTCAACTGTAGCTGCTAATTTAGCTGTAGTCATTGCACAGATGGAACGGAAAGTCTTACTAATAGATGGAGATTTGCACAGTCCAGCGCAACATAAAATCTGGGAACTGACTAATAATCAAGGACTGACTAATTTGATTGTTGAGCAATCTGCAATCAACATAGGCATCAAAAAAGTTATGCATAATTTAGATGTTCTAACTTCGGGAATCATCCCCCCTAATCCAGCATCTCTTCTAGACTCGAAACGAATGGCAGCTTTAATCAAAAAATTTGCTGCTAACTACGACTTTGCAATTATTGATGCTCCCGCATTAAATGTTGCTGCTGATGCTGCGACTCTAGGTCAAATGGCTGACGGTGTTTTGTTAGTAGTTCGTCCAGGGGTTGTTGATTCAGTAAATGCAACTTTTGCTAAAGAATTTTTGGAAAAATCTGGACAAAATATATTAGGACAAATAGTCAATGGTGTGATTCCTCAAAATGAACCTCACAACTGTTACTATATTAGTAATCTGGCAAAAGCTCGTCAAAAATTTCCTGACTCAGTTCGCAGTCATCAGGCAGTAGAGAATACTGGTGTTGCATAATAGATATGTTTGCTATTTCAAACATTTTTTTGAATTGGTAAGTAGGTAGGCACAAATAAAATCAACTATGTAAAGAAAAATGAATCAGCTTAAAACCCTCTTCCCTTCTGCCTCCTGCCTTCTGCCTTCTGCCTTATCCTAGCGATAAATTTTCCCACCCATAAAATTCGTGTTAATACCTCTTCGGAAAAGCGTCCTTTCTCAACTAAATAAGCAATTTCTATGATTGTGATAGCTGATACATAAATAGGATTGCCTGTATTAACTGCTTTTTCCAACGCTGTTAATGCGGCTGATGACAATCTTTGCAAGTCAAAAACGTACCAAATTAAAGTGTGTGTATCTGCTACTACCGATGTCATTAAACGATATCCCTGGGGAAATTACTCCACATTTCTTGACGTGCTTGAGCAATATCTTCTTCAGTAATATCTACTTTTAAATCAGCACATAATCCTCTAACAGTCCTTAAAGGAGTTTTAAGATTAGTTTTTTGATACAAAAATTCTGCAAACTCTAATAGTTGCTGCTGTTTATCCACAGGTAAATGGCGTAATTTTTCTAATACTGCTTCTTCAAGATTCATCTAACTTTCTCCTAATTTAACTTCCTAAGAGGCTTGAATCTTGGTCATAATGTCAGCTACTTGCCTATCTTTTTCTAAGATATCAGCCTCTGCTCAGACGGTAAATACTCAAAGTTCTGCTGACCTGACTATAATGACGCATAATCATAATACATTGCATAATAAAACGTGAGTTCGACAAGTGGAAAAAACCCCTCTCCAAACCTCTCCCCTGCCAGGAGGAGCCACTGCGTTGCGCGGGTTCCCCGCGTTGTAGCAAGTGGCGTAGAGGCTTTGAAACCTTGATTTTTAGTTCAAAACCTAGGGAGATTTTTGCCCCTCTCCGTGTCGGAGAGGGGTTGGGGTGAGGTTCATCGAATTCACGTTAATAAAAGGCGATCGCCTTTTGTCTCAATTTGACCCCGCAAAGCTTTGCAGGCGACTGACATTAGCGATATCGCACTTTCTTCAATACAACCGTGACTTCTATTCGCCTGGTGCTAAAGATTAGGCTTTGTTTTGTGGCTATTTCGCAATTTGACTGCTAGGGTACAAAACCCAAAGGCCAACAAACCAAGCATTGAGCTTGATTCAGGAACTGTTCTGAAGATTTGCCCATCAACACCAGCCAAAAGCGTAATCTCATCGCCATAGACACGGCGTTCAGTACGTACTAGATTGTAGTCTCCGTCTAGGATGGGAAAACTATACACTGGTGTCAGGGTAATCTTTGCTTGCCCATCATTGAGTCGTTCTAAGTTGACCTCAAGATGTCCGTAGTGCTTGCCCCCACTCACTAGTTGCAATGCACCTTCAATTTCCTGCCACAACTCACCTTCGTTTTGGTCGGCTGTCCATTGGCTAAAGCTGTTGTACTTAAGTAGAGGGTCACTCAAGCTGGAACCTGCGCGTTTTTCGCCACGCAGACCGTCACCTGATACACCTACATCATAGTATTGCACACCGATACCGTCGCCGTTTTCGTCAAAGAAGCTGCGCTCAAACATTTCGCTATGACCAGATAACACAGCCAAGACACCGTATTGCTCGAACATGCTGTGATATTGGCGCATTGGTGTACCGCCTTGACCTGTTGAGAGTACGTGGTTCATCGGTTGCCCGTGTTCACCACTGCTATAGGGTGCGTGATGGAACTGCACGAAAATCATTTGACCTTGGGCACGGGCATCTTCTAATTGTGCTTTTGCCCAGTTCCACTGGGGACTACCAGGGTTAAAGTCAGCAAGGTCAGTACCGCCAGCAGCTTCATACTGCTCGCGTGTGTAGTTTTCCTGAGTGTCGGTACCAGGGCCAGTGTAATCAAGCCCGCTTATCTTGGGTGGTTGGTTCTCGCCTCCATAGTTACTCCGGCGATCGTCTGGTTCGCCGTTGGAACTGTCGAGGGTGATAATAGTTACGGGGCCGTAGTCAATGCGGTAGTAGTTGTCCTGGTGTTCTGGTGTTCCGTTATCAGGTGCATCAAAGTAAACGTGATACTTGTCGCGGCCAAATTTTGGGCCAAAACGTCCATCAGCGTCAGTGCCATAACCGCCGTTCAGTGCGCCAAAATTTTCCCAATTTCCTAAAGCTGGAAGCAATGGATATGTTGAAAGTCCACTATCGAACTCGCCGGCATTGTGGCGGAAAAACTCATCCCAGCCTGGTTGATAACCGCCGCCTTGCACCAAATCACCAGGCATGATCAGGAAGTCAGGTTGACGACTGTTGACGATCGCTAAGTTGCGTTGATAACCCTCTGTTTCTGTCAACATATAGCGTAGTGTCTGTGATCCACCAGAGCCTGCTGTACCGAAGATATTCGCCCATTGGCTATCACTGAGTTCAGGACGCATCGCCGAGCCATCAGCTAGCGCCCCTGGTTGCCATTCGCGGCGGCTAGAACGTCCAGCCGGCTCAGTCTCGCTGTCGGACATGGCAATGAAGCGGATGCTAGTCCAGTCATCTTTGCTCGGAGCTGTTTTGAAGGTAGCATTAAAAACGCTTGACCCTTGGGTTACCGTGTAATCGTAAGTCGTTCCAGGTTGTAAGCCACGCACATCTACGGTATGTTTGTAGTTATTGTCACCCAGTAACCAGGAACCTTGGGGAAGACCAGCAATATTTTGGTTTTTCTCAGCAGTTGTGTAGGCAAGTTCTGGTTTGATAGCAGGTGTGCTGGTAAATGTTAAGGGATTGTTTAGCCCAGGTCCGGTTACAGTGAGTGTACCAGCCGTATCTTCCTCAGTGAACCAAGTAAAATACATGCCATCGGTTGATGGTTGCTGTAAATAGGGATTAACGCGGAAGGTTGCCGCATTCACTGGCGCGGCGATTAATCCAGCCGTAAATGTCACAGCGATCGCTGCTTGGGTGAGGAGAGGCTTATATGGGCGGTGCATTGGTATTAACTCCGTTAGGACTCCCAGCGATTTGGTTTTACACTAAATAGCTATTCACTTCGTACATGACGATTGTGAAGATTAGGTTAACCGCACAGTACCTCTCGTTTAAGAAGTTTCAATAATACCAACAGCTAATTGGCAACTGCTATGTTTTATTACTTACAAAGCACAGCCCAAATTATCAGCAATTTCCGCAAAACTAATTAATTCTAAATAATCAGGATTGGCCAGTAACTGTTTTGCTACCAATAATCCGGCAATGCTCCAAGTTTGATAAAGTCGGGCTTCTTTGCCAATTAAACGACCATAATTACCATCGTAATATTCAGGAAAGTGATCTTGATATAAACGCTCTTCGGCAATAGCGATCGCTTGCTCGGCAAGTTCCACCCGGCCTGTTTTTTGGGTGGCTGCGGTAAATAACCACAGTAAAACTGGCCAGTTACCGCCATTATGATAAGACCAAGGGCTATTTTTCGGGTCACATCCGGTGGTCATTTGCCACTCTAAACCTGTCAAAGCAGGAAAGCAAATTTTTACAGGCATATGACCAATTAGGTCTTGCCAGCGATTGGCAAATAAATTCATGATGCTTTGAGATTCTGATTCGCTGGCTAAAGAAGCGATAACTGCCATGAGATTTCCCAAAGCAAAAAAGCGAAAATCCATTCTTCCTGGGCCGAGATTCCCAGCTAAATATCCTCCATCTTCTGGTAACCACTCGGTTAACCAATGAGGGATTGATTCTGAGTAGATGTTGAACTTGTTAGCAACTTCTTTACCAAATTCATCACCCTTATAACGATAAATTTCGCTTAACCGCTTCAGGTCTAGCCAGTAATAGTTGCGGACGTGATACTTTAAAGCACCCAATCGCCCTGTGAGCATTTTTAGGTAGTCATCGCCATCGCCATCTGGTAAGAGCAATTCTCGAGATGCAATGAGGGCGGCATAAAATAACACCTGAATTTCTAGAGGATGTTCGTATACCCCCATACGACGGTCAATCATAAACGCGCCATCGGGAACCAGCATTGTGGGGTACATGGCAAACCGATGCACCAAACAAAGATCCAAAATCAGCTTGATTCCCTCTTGAAATTCTGGCTGACGTGCCAAAGCTAAATCACCTGTAGCTTTTTCATAAGCCCGGAGCAGGATAATCCACCACAAACAAGAATCAATGGGAGGAACACGAGCGATCGCATGTTCCCCAAAATCTGCGACTAAAAATTCTTCGCTGCCATTGTATTCCACCTTAAAACTGGCAGGCATTAACCCTGAACCTGGTTGAAAGCAGTCCATCTGCTTTTCATGGCTTTGTAATTTCAATGTTTCTACTAAAAAGTTACGGACAATCTCTGGTTTGCCGTCCATCAGAAACACTAAAGCCGAGGAGACAAAATCGCGGAGAAAGCATTGGTCATAATTAAGTGCATCTAACTTCGGATCATGGGCGGCTACAGTCCCAATGGGTTTTCCGTGGTAATAGATTATCGATTCTTCTAGCAGTTTCCAAGCTTCTGCTATTGACAGATTCTTTTTCTCAATCACGCGAGTCATATTTAAAAAGTGCTTCTCTAAGTGCTGAGTGCGCTTGCCCTGAGCGAAGTCAAAGGGGAGTGTGAGTCAAATATACTAGCTCTAGTCCTTAGTCTAACTGCCGCTTTTTCATGTGTTCTGGCTACTAACTTTGATGTCAAATTCTCAAGCTGACCAAGCTTCCCGGAAGTCAGCGTATAAAGTTAGACCACCATCTACAAATAGAGTTTGACCGGTGATGTAGGCAGCTTCATCGGAAGCTAAAAAAGCTACTGCTGCTGCCATTTCTTCGGTTGTACCAGCACGACACATGGGGATGTGACTTTCCACCTCGGTCTTTTTTTCCGGGTCATCTGTCCAAGCTTGATTGATAGGTGTGATTGTAGCCCCCGGTGCTACAGCATTCACTCGAATACCTTGGTTCGCATATTCCAATGCTAGGGTTTTGGTGAGGTTTTCCATCCCACCTTTGCTAATAGAATAGCTGATATACATGGGTCTAGGGATAATTTCGTGAACGCTGGAAATATTGATAATCACCCCAGAACGGTTTTGAGATAAAAGGTGTTTGATAGTTTCACGGGCACAGAGAAAAGCACCCCGGAGGTTGACTGCAATTACCTTGTCGAAGTCTGCGGTACTAACTTCGTGGGATGGGGATTCTATTTGAATACCTGCATTATTGACTAGAATATCTAAACTACCAAATTTCTCAATTACACTGTTGACCATAGTCACAATGTCTGATTCTTGGGAGACATCGCCCTGCACCAATAACGACTGCATACCACAATTTTCGATATCTGCACAGGCTTTTTGCACTGCCATTTCTTCCGTATCTGACCCTGATTCAGGGTTTTTGCGGTAATTAATGGCGATGTTACATCCTTCTTCGGCAAGTTTCACCGCGATCGCCTGACCAATACCTGAGGTTGCGCCTGTAATTAAGGCATTTTTTCCTTGTAATCCTTTCATGGCTCTTTTGGGGAGTGGGGAGTGGGGGGACAAGGCAGGGCTGTTTCATTCGCTTGTGTTGGAGATTTGTCAAGAGGATAATCTCACGCAAAGGCGCAAAGACGCAAAGAAAAATCAGGTATTTCGGACTGAAGATGCCAAAATTTTTGGTCTTAATTGTGGATTTGCCCTTGCAATTTTAACCCTTTTAGGGAACGAATCAGCCCTGGGGGACAAGGGGAGCGGGAAAGAACTTATATTAGTACTCTCCTCCGCTCCTCTGCCCCTATGTCTTATCGCAAATTAGCTGGTATTTCTTCAGGAACTACCCAATAATAAATTGTTCTTCCATCCACTTGGAGCGTCTGCTCTGGTTCCCAATCGCCCATAGTGAAAGCATGAGAGACAATTCGAGTCCCTGGTTTGAGTTGTTGCAATAGCTGAGGACGGAGTTTGAGGTTGATATCAGGTAGTAGGTAGAGTGTGACTACTGTGGCTTCACTAAAGTCAGATTTGAACAAGTCTTGCTGCACAAATTGCACACGATCTGCAACTCCTGCCTTTTCGGCATTTTCTCTAGCTTCTTGGACAAGTTCTGGATTTATATCTATCCCTACTCCGCGTGTGCCATACTTTTGGGCGGCTGTATTCACTATTCGTCCGTCACCACTGCCCAGATCATAAAGCACATCATCTTTGCCAACTTTTGCCACTTCCAACATGGCATCCACTACTGATTGTGGTGTTGGAACAAAAGGCACATCACCAGGACGTTCTTGGGGTTGAGTTGTCGGTGCAGGGGTTGATGTTTCAGTTTGTCCAGTCAAAGTAGACGGTTGTGTACCTGCTTCAAAGTCCCGTTGTTGAGGCGTGCATCCAACAATTCCCAGGCTGGTAAGACTAACTCCTGTAGCCAGTAAAAACAGGATTTTTTTGAAGCTCATGAGTTTTCTCCTTGTCAATAGTAATCAGTGGTCAGAAATTGGGGAATAGGGAAAGAAATTATACTAATATCCTCCCTATCCCTCACATTCTCTGTTGACGATAGCGATTCCAGAGCAGCAGTGGAATTCCTGCTGCCACAACTAAAACACCTACAATTGCCCCCACATTGGTATAAACCAAACTGGAGTAAAGCAGGTAGCCACAGACGGCACAAAAAAGCAACGGTGTCACAGGATAAAACGGCACACGAAACGGTCGCAGCATGTAAGGCTCGCGTATGCGCAGCACTAGCAGTGATACACCCGAAAGTAAGAAGAAAAACCAAAACACGGGGGCGGTGTAATCCACCATGGTTTCAAACCCTCTACGGGTAATAGTGCCTAAAAACACTAGTGCTAAGGCGATCGCTAGTTGTAATAGTAAGGCTTGGGTAGGAGTGCTGTGACGTTGCTGCCAATGTCCCATAAATCTAAACAGCGAAAAATCTTGACCTAGAGCGTAGTTAGTACGCGCCCCGGTAAAAATTGTCGCGTTGATTGCTCCTAGGGTAGAAACTGCAATCAGCAGGCTGACAAACCAGGCTCCTGGTTCACCCCAAAGAGAGCGCATTAAATCTGCGGCTACTGCTTCTGAGTTGGCCATGTTTGCTAATCCCAGTCCTCGCAGATAAGCGAGATTAATTAGCAAATAAATGGCAGTGATAATGCCAATGCTCCAGAGTAGCGATCGCAAAATGTTGCGTTGTCTGTTGTGTATTTCTGCCGAGATATACGCCGCCTCGTTCCAGCCACCGTAGGACAGCAACACAAACACCATCGCCAAGCCCCAAGTGCCTGATGATGTTGGTTCTGTTGGCACAGTAGAATTTGGCATAGCAGCTAGTCCCAAAAATACCACTAGTAATAAGCCCAAAACTTTTGCCGCAGTCAGTAAGTTTTGTGTCCACTTACCTTGTTGCAAACCGAGGATATTCAAAGTAGTTAAAAGCGCGATCGCACCTGCTGCATAAATAGAAGACGAAAAATTACCTATGCGCCATATCTGAGAAGCATAGTCACCAAAAACGAATGCCAGTAATACCAGCGAACCTGTTTGAATCACGGTCATCCGCGCCCAGGCAAATAAAAACGCAACTCCTCGCCCGAATGCACGCTTTAAGTAATAGTAGACACCTCCCACATTGGGATAAGTTGTCGCTAACTCTGCATAGCACAATGCTCCTACAAAAGATACTGCACCACCAGCCAGCCACAACAACAGTACAGCCATATCACCGCCTGCTTGAGCTGCCACTAAAGCAGGAGTTTGGAAAATTCCTGCCCCGATCACAATGCCAACAATTAGAGCTACTGCGTCTGGTAATGTCAGTAATTGCTTAGGCGCTGCTGTTTCATCTGTCGCTCCTAACTCAACTAATTTGTAGTGTTCTTGGCTACTCACATTAAAACCTCATTAGTGTTGAGTGTTGAACGAAGAATCTTCCTCGGTATACTCAAGACATGAAAATTCACTAAAAAAGTGCTGAGTGTTATAAAGGCACTTATAGCCCGTACTGAGTCAGAAGAGCATAAATAAACTCTTAAGCTAGTGTGTATTTGTATTTTCCACTCAGCACTCAGCACTCATAACTCAGCACTACTTTTTAGGTTTTGGGCTTCGCCTTGAACCACCAGCCCAAGGTGGTGGCCCTTCAGCAGGGCGAATTTGAATTACTGAGCCATCAGCACGAGTGATGGTAAAAGCATCAAATTCGTCGCCTCTCTTCCCCAATTCACCAACGATGGTGACTCGCTCTCCTTGTGAAAGGTCAACGCTATGCCACCAACGGGGGCCGGCATCGACAATAATTTTTCCTGAGCCATCATTCAGGACGAAATCATTGCCGACAATACTTTCTACTTGTCCAGTGATGGTTACGCCTCTAGGGCGTTGTAAGTCAACAATTCTAGTTGTTTGTGCTAATGCCAATTCGGGAATTGACAACAGCACAGGTATTACAGTTGCTATGGGGGCGATCGCCAGTTTGACTAAAAATCGCTGATTCATAGATAAAACCTCCAAGGGTTCATAATTTAATACCTGCATTTAGCCTAGAAGTTGTAACCAACGCCTAGCAGTAGCCCCACCTCAGTTTCATCAACAAAACCGACGTTGATACCAGCCGTTGCTGTAAATTGAGGTGATACGGGAACATCAACACCACCAGTCAGTAAAACACCCACAGAGCTATCCCGACCAGTGGAAATGGCAGCCCCGCCACCTAGATAGGGAGCGACATTAATTTGTTGTTCTCCAGTTTCCGTAACTGATTGAACTGGAAAGTCAACCGTTAAGGGAATGAGAAAAACTTGCTCGTCGCCCAGAAAAGCCGCAGGACGAGCAGAGAAGTTATTGGTCAAACCAATTTTGCTAAATACAGCGAAGGAACCTTGACTGAGTGTAGTGTTACCACCAAACCCAATATTGCCACCAACTCCGATATAGCTGGGCCCTGAACGGGTAGCTGTACCAGGCGCAATTTCTTGCGCTGTTAGAGTAGCCGGTGCTGGTTGTTCAACAGTTGGGTTATTTTGGGAGACAGTTTGGGTGTTTGGGTCTACTTGCAAATCAACGGATGAAGTAGTCTCATTTGTACTAGGAAACGATATTGTTTGTGAGTCCCTAGAAACTATTTCGCTTGGTTTTTCCGCATGAGCTGGGAATATACTCAAACCAACTATTGCAGTTGTCAGACCCAAGTAGGAAACAGTTTTATTGACAAGATTGATAGTCATGATGAATTCTGGTAAGTCGTTGGTCTAAAACTGAAAGTTGGCACAAGTTTTCCGAGCGTGGTCTACATGGAATTCACTTAGTAATCCCATATATTCATTGTTAACAATAAATGTGACCCAAAAGTGACAAGGAGGAATACAAGATTAAACGCCAAACAGTATTAATGTAATTAATATATAAGCTGATAAATCTATCTTATTCAGTATTTTTAATTCAAAAATTTATGTCTTTTGAAGTACTATTATTGGTATAATATACAATTATGAAAACTTAGGACAAATATACGTTCTCCGGTCATCCCCATGAAATTTGATGCTTCTTAAGTAAGAAGAATAGATATCGACCGAATTTAAATATGCTTTTTCCAAAACCCTTGTAGAGAAATCATAAAACTTCTCTTTCTCTGTCGGAGATGTTTAATTAAAAAAATAATGGCTACAGATGGATTAGCCCTTTCAAGGTGTAATATACTTTTCTTGGTGTCTTAGTGTCTTAGTGGTAAAAAAAATAACCTTTGAACCACAAAAGTGGTCGGAATCCCCATGCAAATTCATCCTTCTTCCTTCTGGTTCAACTTGATAGCCAAGAAAATATTAAGAAAACTGTAAAATCCATCTCGCTACGTTGAGGTAAATCAAAACTCCCAACACGTCAACGGCAGTAGTAATAAATGGAGCAGACATCAAAGCTGGATCTAGCCTAAGAGCGCGAAACAGAAACGGCAAAGCAGAACCAGAGATTGAGGCTAAAACGCAAATAGAAAATAGACTAATACCTACAGCGATCGCTACTAACCAACTTCCTTGCAAAAAGAATGCCCACACTATTACTATACCTAACATTGTTCCTAGCAAGATGCCGGTGATCGCTTGCATAGCCTCTGGCAAACCTTCAATGGCTTCGGCGATATCTGCAACCTGAACAGGAACTAATAAAGCTTTAGCACCCTGAAAGTTCTTTTGTTCGAGTAATACCTGAAGCTGTTCGCGGACTAGCTCCTGTAAGTCTTGTCGGGATCTGCTTTCCATAGGCGAACCGGAGCATTGTAATTAAAGCAGTTTTTCTCAACTAATTTGTTTTTTAATGTTTACTTGTTTGGACAAGTATAAACAACAAATGTGACTATCAGATGACAAGCTGATATTTTTCACAGCAATGGCAACTCAATCTGAAACAAAGAACCTTGTCCCAGTGAACTTTTGACACTGAGATGACCATCATGAGCTACAACAATTTGTTGAGCGATCGCTAATCCTAAGCCAAAGCCACCAGCAGAACGTGTCCGTTGCTTATCCACTCGATAAAATCGCTCGAAAATGTGGGGTAAATCTTCTGGTAGAATGCCTATACCATTATCTTCAACTTGAATTATTGCCTGACCATACTCAGTAAATAAGCGCAACATTACCAACCCGCCAGATGGAGTATATTTACAGGCATTGTTAAGTAAATTCATTACTGCTTGACATAAGAGATCAGGATCTGCATTCAGCACAATTGGCTGTGCTGGTAAATCACTCTTGAGTTGCAAATGTTGAGCAGCAGCCTTGAGAGTTTGGGAGTCCAATAATTCCCCTAGTAAATCACTCAAATCAACTTCTGGCAGAGATTCAGGAAGTAAACGCCCAGCCCGACGCGCCAAAAAGAGCAAGTTGCCAATTAGGGTATTCATCGATTTGGCAACTTCTACAGTCTTTTGTAAACGCAGATGCTTGGTAGAACTATCCTCAATAGGAGCTAGCAAACCTACCTGAGCATTACTGAGTATTGCTGCTAAAGGGGCACGTAATTCATGGGAAGCATTAGCCGTGAAGCGCTGGAGTTGTTGGTAACTGTAGCGAATCGGCAACATCGCCAGTCCTCCTAGAAACCAACCTGTAAGGCTCGTTACGCCTAAGGCAATTAACACCATCAACACTAATAACAGCAGAAACTGGCGTAAAGACTCTTGGGCGCGAGTCATCGGGAGTGCCATTTGCAGATAGCCGATTAACTGACCATTGTGCTGAACTGGAAGCGTAATTTGACGTAGCCAAATAACTTGTAATGACGATGAATCTAACTTTTCGGTAATCTTAATCGTCTGAAATTCTAATGTTTTGCTCAACCTTTCTTTGGGAGGCGTACCAAAAAATCGCTGGAGCTGACCTTTAGCATCATACCAACGGGCGTAGACGACTTCACTATCTAGGGGTGGTGGGTTATTTCCCAACAGAGGCACATTGTTAAGAAATACTTGCTCTTGACCTTGACGCAGTTTGTACTTGACATTTCCGGCAATTACCCTAGCTTTTTTGTACAGCAGTAAATCTATGACCTCTAACTGCTGAAGTACTTCTTGGTAGTAGAGCGTGCCGGCAAATACTATAAGAATACCGCCCATTGAAAGGGTAAACCAACGGGCCAAATTGCGACGGCTACGGTTAAACATGTGTTGGAAAAGGCAAAACAGCAGAGTTCTTTTTTTAATTTTGCCTTGTTAGGGGAGATGGGGAGTGTACTTCGACTGCGCTCAGTAACCAGGGAGTGGGTTAAAACAGGCAGAGAGGCAGAGGAAATGGGGAGCAGAGGGGAAAGAACTTATATTAGTAATCTCCCCTGCTCCCCTTGCCCCCTGCTCCCCAGGGCTGATTCGTTCCCTAAAAGGGTTAAAATTGCAAGGGCAAATCCACAATTAAGACCGAAAATTTTGGCATCTTCAGTCCGAAATACCTGATTTTTCTTTGCGTCTTTGCGCCTTTGCGTGAGATTATCCTCTTGACAAATCTCCAACACAAGCGAATGAAACAGCCCTGCCCTGCTCCCTACTCCCTGGGATTAATTCGATAACCCGTGCCATAAACTGTTTCAATCCAGTCAGCTGCACCTACTACTTGTAAGCGCTGTCGTAGACGGCGGACTAGAGTTGTTGTAGCGTTGCTTTCTGGTTCGCTACCCCACTCCCATAATGCTTGTTCTATTTGGTTACGGCTGAGAATCTGACGTGGGTGGTGCATTAGGTACTCTAGTAATTGAAATTCACGGGTAGATAACTCTACAGATGTTTGTTCCCGTTCTACTGTTAGGGTAGAAATGTGCAATTGCAAATCAGCAAGCTGGAGAGTTTCTCCTTGCCACACAGGCGATCGCCTGCCTAATGCTCGTACCCGTGCTAATAACTCAAACACATCTGTAGGTTTGACAAGATAATCATCGGCTCCAGCATCCAGACCTGTGACTTTATCAACAGTGGTATCTTTTGCAGTCAGCATTAATATGGGTGCTTTTTTACCTGCTTGCCGATACTGACGGCACAATTCTAATCCACTAATTTCCGGCAGCATCCAGTCCAGAATCAATAGATCATAATCTCTTTGAGAAATTACCCACTGAGCGACTTCCCCATCTTCCACTCCGTCTACAATATGTCCAGCCTGTGACAACGCTGTTTGCAGGGGTTCTAATTGTTCTACATCATCTTCTACAAGAAGTATTCGCATCGCCACATGCTTGTGTCTATATTGTTCATCATCCAAGAGTAGAAAAACTTACACAAAAAAGCGTCTTCCACTAGTAGGATTTTTAACAGACCAACAACTGTGTTTACTAAGTTTTTTCCTGTCCCCTGTCACCTGTTCCCTTATGTTCTTACGCCGTTGCCTGAAATTATTACATTTTTTAGGGTGGGAATTCTGGCTACCTCTACCTCTTTTGGGGATTGTCTTTTGGTCTAGTGGTAATTTATTAGCAGAGAAGGTTTTGAGCCGACCTTATGGCACTGTCAATAAACTCCAGACTGATGCTCCACCAGAATTCTATCTGCCGATATATTTATTATCCGTGCAAGCGGAGGTTAATAAAAAATTGGGTGTGAGTGAAGTTGTGGTTAAAGCTATAGACCCTACACAGGAAAATGTGAAATTTCAGTTTCCTGTGACGGATATCAGCCAGCTAGAGAATGCGATCGCCAGAGAGTTAGGCATGTCAATTGAGGAAGTGAGGAAACTGGTACGTTATCAAATAAATGATTAAGTCTTTTGATTCTAAAATCGGCTACTGGGCAAAAGTAAAATATCTATCAATTCTCCCGCTACTAAACCAAACACCGCCAGGACAGTTAAAATCCAAAACGAATCAAGCCTGTTGAAGCCAGCAAAACGCATTTCTAAGTCAGCTAAAAATGTAGTTGCTATGGGTATGAGAAAGAGACTGAAAAATAGCGACCAAGTTTCTACTAAGGCAACTGATATACTTAAAAATAAGATGACAACTAAGATTCTAGAGCCAAATGCCACCAACCGCTCCAACCAAGCAATACTCTTGCGGACTATAGCGATCGCCACAACAGCTACAAAAGCCCCTGCTAGCCAAATGATGTGGTGAGCAGCAAGATACCACCCCAAGAGAGCATAAGCTAACCAGAGCAATACCAGGGGCATTACAGGAATCCTGTTAAAAAATCCCACATTCATCATTGATCTTTTCCCTGCTTTTAAAAATTATAGAATGGGTATCTTAATTCTAATTAAAAGAAACCCGGTTTTTGTCACCTTGATTTTTGTTAACAAACAGTCTCATAACTACAAAAATAAGTCTGGTCTGTGCACAAGTAAAAGCCAGCTAATTTTGAATTTTCTTCTATTTCTGACTATTTGTATACACTAGAACTTGATTGAAGTACCCAGGAGCAACGAGACAGAATGTCTAAAAAGCGTAATTCGCCCATCCCCAGTGATCTCTTTCCTGTGCACACTCCCCTCCACTCAGAGAACTGGCAAGAGAGAGTAGAGCAGGTAGGTTATCGCTTTAATCGACAGTATCAAAATCAAGAATGGGAACTACCAGCAGAAGTACAGGCGATGCCAATATATCAAGAATGGGTTAATGGTATTTTATCTGGTAAAGTTGTTTCTCCTTTCTGGGAAATTGCTCAACCTCAAAAAAACCAGCACTGTTTGGACATTGGCTGTGGAGTCAGCTTGTTAATTTATCCTTGGCGGGATTGGCAAGCATATTTTTATGGGCAAGAAATCAGCACTGTGGCCCGGGATACCCTAATTTCTCGTGGGCCGCAGTTGAACTCCAAGCTGTTCAAAGGTGTGGAGTTGGGGCCAGCGCATCAATTAAACTATTTAGCAGACCAGTTTGATTTAGCGATCGCTACAGGATTCAGTTGCTATTTTCCCCTCAAATATTGGAGTGCTGTACTGCTAGAAGTCAAACGAGTGTTGAAATCAGGCGGACATTTTGTGTTTGACATCCTGAACCCAGAACAACCTCTAGCAGAAGATTGGGCAGTTCTGGAAACATATTTGGGTACTGAGGTATTTCTAGAACCTGTCGTTGAGTGGGAAAAAATGATTAAAACTACAGGTGCAAAAGTAGTTAAGCAGCAATCAGGAGAATTATTTGATTTGTATAAGGTACGCTTTTGAAGGATTTAAATTCCCACTATAAATTTAGGCAGTGGTAAGTAGATTTGATGCTGCTTATTGCTTCGTGCTTATAGAATCTATTTAGGATCTTTGACGACGAGCTAAAATCAACAATAAATGCCATATTCCAGTAGCTTAACGTGAGTTCGACAGAGAAAACATCTTTAATTTTCAGTGAACTGCAATACAATCTTGCCTCGCTTGCCTTGCTGTTCTAATTGCTGATGAGCTTGAACGATTTGTTTCCAAGGCAAAACTGAATCAATTACAGGTCGAAGCTGATTGCGCTCGATCAGTTTACTCAATGCATCTAACTTTCCTCGATACTGTGAAGTGAAAACAAAATGAATGGTTAAATTCTTTGCCCACGCTTCCATGAGTGGTTGAGGAGTTGTGATATCAACAATACTCACAAGTTTGCCGTAGGGGCAAATCACTTCCAGGCTACGTTGAATTGTATCTCCCCCAATCGTGTCTAAAACCAAATCAACACCGTGACCTTTCGTTTCTTGCTTAATCACTTCGATGTAATTTTCATTCTTGTAATCGCTCACATAATCTGCACCTAACTTTTTAACAAGATCAAAATTTTTAGCACTGCACGTTGTGAAAACATAACTACCCATTGCTTTCGCCAATTGAATAGCAATAGAACCAACTCCACCCGCACCAGCATGGATTAAAACTGATTGACCCACCTGTAGATTTCCTCTAGTCACAAGGCAATCCCAAGCCGTTCCCCCTGCTAGTGGAAAGCAGGCTGCCTCAACATGGGACAAATTAGCAGGCTTCCTAGCCACTATGTTTTCGTCGGCAACATGATACTGAGCATAACTACCAGACTCTCCAAAAATTTGCGGAGAATAGTAGACTTCATCTCCTACCTGGAAATCTGTCACCATCTCTCCAATTGCTTCAACGATACCCGAAACATCAACTCCAATAATTGTGGGTAGTTGAACAAAGTTCTTGTAGTCACCACGACAGATTTGATAATCAACAGGATTGATTGATGTGGCACATACTCGTACCAAAACTTGATTAGGTTTTGGCGTTGGCTTGGGCATATCTTTAATTTCCAACACTTCCGCCTCACCAAATGCTGTTAGTACCGCAGCTTTCATGTATTCCATAACTACTACCTTTATGTCTAAAATAAACCCTATAGGGTTAAATCATTTGACACTGAGCTTAGGAGATTGCCCTCATGGGTTCAAGTAAGCACTGTTTGGTGAGGTAGTTACCATTTAGTAGCAAATGCAAAGATCACAATCTCGTGGCACTGCAAAAAAGTTTTCCAGTTCTCAGCCGACTGTTGCTTATATTGTGGAGCATACTCTCGGTTGTAAATGGATGTTAGAAGTTCTCCGATTAGTTCGGACAGGGATAAACCGTCCAGGCGCTATCACTCGTGCCGTTGAAGGATTAACGACTAAGGTGCTAAACGAACGATTGTCTGATCTGATTAATTTTGGCATTCTTGAGAAGATATCTTACCCAGAAATTCCACCTCGTGTGGAGTATAAATTAACTGAATTTGGTTTGAAGTTCATTATTCTTCTGGACATGATTGATAGCCTAGAATCATATCGTCAGAACAGCACATAAAATGGTCGTTCTTGGCGGTATACGCTGCGCGCACGTTAAAAAAAACTTGCTTCACCGCACCATATCTACAACTTAGGTAAAATTTCCGGTAACAAATGACCAGGAACTTTAGACAAAGCCAGATTTTGTCCCTGTATCCCCAATTCACTATGGAAAGCACGAATTGTTTTCACCACATAAGTGAAAGTTGTTTGATAAGCCTCTGGTTGTTTACTCAATCCATTTAAAGCTTGCAAATGATTATTTAAAGCCGCTTCTAAATGTTGTGAAGTTGTAGCTTTATTACCACTAAAAGAATTATCAGTTACTAGCTGATAATGAGCTAATCCCAAATTATTGTGAGCTGCAAACAAATCAAAACTTAAAGGTATACCGCCAAGTGACTGCGCCAAGGCAATAGCTTCATCATAAGCATTAATAGACAGTTGTAGTAACTTTTGCCGTGCCTCTTTAGTTGTTTGTGATAAATTTGCTAAATGCCAATAGGCTGTACCAAGATTATTTTGTGTAGCGGCGCAGGCGCTAGGAACATTAGCAGGAGTCCGATATTTTAAAGCTTCGCTATAGACATCGATCGCTAGCTGCAAATTTTCTGCTGGTTGTTCGTATTGTGCCAAATTCCAGTAAGCAGTACCAATATTATTTTGAATCATCCCATATTTGAGCGGTTCCTGTTCAGGGCTGTAATAAGCCAGCGCTTGTTTGTATGAGGCGATCGCTTTCTTTAAATGCACAATTGGTTGATTATATTGCCCCAAATGCCAGTAAGCAGTACCTAAATTATTTTGGCAAGCAGCATACTTTAAAGGTTCCATTTCGGCTGTACGATAGCGCAGTGCTTCACTATAAGCTAAAACTGCTTGTTGCCAGTTATCTGCTGGATTCGCAAAACGCGCTAAATCACCGTAAGCTGTCCCCAGATTATTTTGTACCCGTGCATAAGTTTCTGACTGTTCTTCAGGAGAAATCAGCTTTAAAGCCAAATGATAAAATTCAATTCCCTGTTCTATGTAATTTCTCCCATCCCCAGCGTTGTGTGGTGTGCGGTACAACATCCAATAGAGTGTACCCAAGTCATTTAAAATATCCGGCAGTTGTAGCGAAGTTTCATCATAGGCGATCGCTTCTTGATAAGCGAGAATTGCTACCATCAAATTTTCTATACTTGACTGTCCCTGTTCAACGCGCAAGCGATATAAGTTCCCCAAGTGATGATACGCTGCTGCCAGCACCTCTGCTGAGGCCTGCTGTGAGTGTAATTCCTCAATCTCTAAGAGAACTTGCTGGGGTTGCCAATTATCTTCTGCATCTTGAGCCAGCTTAGTGTTAATTGTTGCTAGTACTAACTCTGTTAACTCTTTACTAATATGAGGTAACGATGATAGTGGTAAATTATTGCTCTTACTAGATCTAGCAGTGGATACCTGTGGCTTTAGCCCAGTCTTCAAAGATGGCGATGTCAAATTACCTTGGTGGTGCGTTGGTGCTTCGACAGGTAAGTCAAAATCATCCCCAAATTTTAAGCCTGTAGCCGATGCGGCTTGGAGTTCGGCTTCGATGACTGATTCATCTAGAATAGATTGCTCAAGATTTCCTAAATCCAAGTTTCTTGAACTGGAAGCACGTTCTGGATAACCTTGATTTTGTGTTGTTGGTGTAGGTTCTCCTGCAAACACAAACACACCAGTACGCCAACGCCAAAATTGTGGTGCTGACTGTTGAATAGCAGATAACCAAGGACGCGATACCCACAACAGCACACTGGATTCTAGAAACCGACTAGATTCTTGGCTAGAAAAATTCTGCTCACTTAAGCGCAGATAGTGTAAAAATAAACGCTGTATTGCCACTGATTGCTTGGTTAATCGCTCTACACCCACAATCTGAAATGATGGTATGGGTAAAGGTCGTCCTGGTGTATCTTTCGATGCACCCACAATTGGCGGTGGATAGTTAGCTAGCCATTGATTTATATGATCTATGGGATTCGGATCGCTTAAATTCAACCTTAATGTGACTAATCGCGGATATGCAGGAGTACTGGTTTCCTGTCCATCCAAAGGCTGATATAGCACCTGTCCCACTGGATAAGCCAAAGTAGAATGCAAACGAGCAGCTACTTGATTTCTCAAGTGTAAATCATCACTTACAGCCAAAAAAAGCTGTCTCCGTAAGCCAAGACTCAGGGAAAGTTTCAGACGGTGATATACTTGTCGATTCCAAGTAAAATTATCGGAGTGTGCAGTATCATTCACGCTCATGGCGGCTAAATAGCCAAAACATGTTATACATAAACCTCTTCGGACACATCCTAGCAGACGAAAAATCTAAATGATGATTGTTACTTTGCTCAGGATAAATCGAGCTTTTCAGTTTGGTAGAATTACAAGTATATATTTATACTTTATTTTTCCTATATGATTCTAGCAAAAAAGAAAAAATAAGGCTCCTGCTAACATGGGAACCTTTAACACTCAAAAATTAAATTACATTAAAAAATTTTATGCTCAACTGACATGAGAAACAGAGAAGGCAACAAAAATTAAACCAGCAACCAAAACCGTAGCAGCAAGTCCTAAGAAAATATAGTTGCGCTTTTGCTCATTGGTAGGAGGTTCTGCTTGGTAAATCTTTGGTTCTTGGGCAAAATTATTTAAACGACCGCCTTCTTCGTTTGTATAAGGCATGAATTAATTCCTTATTATGTACTTTTATTGGTTTTATGTTACATAAGCGTCATATTCCACTCTCTTACTTAGAGATAAATCGTTACATTAGGGAGTAGGGACAAGGGGATAAGGGAAGCAGGGGAGTGAGGGAGAATTATAGAAGCAATTTCACCCAATGCCCAATGCCCAATGCCCCATTCCCTAATTAATAGTTCCAGTTAAAGGTGAACTGGCACTAGCATAAGTTTTCAGGGGCATTCTGCCGGCGAGGTATGCGAGACGACCGGCTACTGCTGCTAAATTCATGGCTTGAGCCATTGCTGGGGGGTTTTTGGCTAGAGCGATCGCGCTATTAATTAATAAGGCATCTGCACCCAATTCCATTGCTTGGGCTGCTTCTGAGGGTGAACCAATTCCCGCATCTACTACCACTGGTATGCTGGCATTTTCAATGATGATTTGAATATTGGCAGTTGTCTTTAGCCCCTGTCCCGAACCAATAGGCGATGCTAAAGGCATGACTGTAGCACAGCCGATTTCTTCTAAACGCTTGGCTAGCATAGGATCGGCGTTGATGTAGGGCAATACAGCAAAACCTTCTTTCACTAACTGTTCGGCAGCTTGTAGTGTACCAATGGGGTCAGGAAGTAAATATTTAGGATCAGGTATTACTTCTAACTTGACAAAATTGTTATCTTCCTGTCCCAATAATTTCGCCATTTCTCGCCCCAAACGGGCAACGCGAATCGCTTCTTCTGCGGTTTCACAGCCGGCAGTATTAGGCAACATCCAAATTTTTGTCCAATCCAGGGCTTCGGCTAAACCTTGATGTCCAGGGGCTTTCGTTTGGACTCGACGCACTGCTACAGTGACAATCTCGCAACCACTGGCAATAATACTTTGCTGCATTTCCTCAATGCTGCGATATTTGCCTGTTCCTGTCATCAAGCGAGATTGAAAAGTTTTACCAGCTATGGTAAGTGCTGAGTGCGCTTGTCCTGAGCGAAGTCGAAGGGGAGTGCTGAGTGGGGAGTGGGGAGTTTGGGGAGTTGGGAAGTGGGTAAACATTGAGGTGGGGGTAGATGACTGGGTGTGGAAGCGTGTGTAATGAAAATTAGACAATATGGGGTCAGATTGCTGTTGCCAAATCAAATCGGCAATTAAGGCGGCGGTGATGGGTGCAAGTAATATGCCATTGCGGTAATGACCTGTAGCCAAAGTTAAATTTTGACAGTGGCTAGTGCCTAGGATGGGTAACTCATCAGAGGTTGCTGGGCGAAATCCCCACCAAAATTGCTGGATGGGATAATCCTGTAATTGGGGATATAAGTTAATAGCTTGTTGAAGTAAGGTTTGAATACCTGCGGGGGTGTTGTGGGGGGTAAAGCCAACATCTTCGCTAGTTGCCCCAATAATGATAGTGCGATCTCGTCTCGGTACAATGTAAATATTTTCGCCAAACAAAACCCGTGTCAGGGGCAATTCGGGGACAAATTCTGGTACTCGCACACTCAGCATTTGTCCTTTACGAGGACGCACAGGTAATGGGATTAAGGCATTTGACCAAGCACCTGTGGCTAAAACATAATGGTCAGCGCGAATTGTGCCGATGTTGGTTTGTACACCACTTACTTCTCCCTGCTGTTGTAAAAACGCTTCTACTTTGATGCCGTCTTTGAGTTCTACGCCAAGGGATTCAGCAGCTGTCCAAAGTACGCGCGCTAAGGCGCGATTATCAACTTGTCCGTCTTCAGGATACCACCAGCCTCCAACAACTTCTGCACCCAATCCTGGCTGATATTGATGAATTGCTACTTGATTTAACCAGTATGGGGAGTGGGAACTTGGGAGTGGTGAAGCATTTACCTTGTCTCCTTGTCCTTCATAAACTGGTGCTAATATCCCACATGGCCAGTAACCAGTATTTAAGCCAGTTAAATCTGCGAGTTTGCGTGTCCAGTCTGGATATAAGGCACGCGATCGCCTACACAAAGAACGCATAGCCTCATTGGGGATGTTTTCTGCATCTGGCGCTAACATCCCGGCAGCAGCATGGGTAGCAGCAGCCTGATAATCATGGCAAAGCACGGTGACCTTAGCCCCGCACAATTTAAGCTCAACGGCGATCGCCAAGCCAATAACGCCGCCCCCAATAATTAAAACTTCACTAGTCATTAGTCATTTATCATTAGCTATTGATCATTAGTACATAACTAATAACGCATAACTCATAACTAACGACTATCCAGCTTTACCATAAAGCCCGGATAGGTTGATTATCCCGATTTGCGGCACTGCTTGATGAAGTGCCTGACTGCATCCCTGTACTTCGGGTACCTGATGTAGTCTCAGGTGATGAAAACGAATCATCAGAAGTATTATTTTGAGCAACGCTGCTTCTATTATTAGGCGTGTTAGGCGCAGTAAAACTATCCTGGGCTACGCCACCCCTACGTTCAGGAGTTGTACCATTATTCGTAGTCCGGCTGGGGGCAGAGCTATTAACATTAATATTAGCCGGAAGGACTTTTGATGTTCGGCCGCCGGGAGCATTATTACTGGCACTTTGTTGTCCACCCATCGGAAAGTTGATGCCTAACAATGTACCCAGTAAAATTGCCAAACCTCCAGCCATGAGAATTAGTGGTGTCCATCTACCCATGTTGATTTTCTCCTTTTTTAAACTAACCTTCTGGTTTCCACACTATTTGAGAACCTTCCAAAATCCAGCGAATTTTGTCACTTTTACATCACCTAGCACCACAGTTTGACAGGCTAAACGCAGGTCTGTTGTAGGAAAATGGGGAGGAAGCGAACGTCTCGCTTTGTCACGCCAATTTGCAGCAGATGCCTCACCTTCTACCTTGACCGCACAGATACCACAGCTACCAATGCCTCGGCAATTGATTACCCTAGCACTGCCATTGTAGAGGTCAATACCATTTTGCTGCAAAATTAGACCTAATTTAGCTCCGCGAATGCACTTAATTGTCTTACCTTGAGCTAGTACCTTAGGCATATTTTAATTACCAAACTGGCTTTTTGTTGTATATTGGCACATCGCCTTCAAAGTTGTCTCGCAAGTCTCAGTTCTATGACCATACATCCCTCACCTCATATTTGGCTCTATGACACTACGTTACGGGATGGCACTCAGCGCGAGGGGCTATCAGTTTCCATAGAAGATAAGTTACGGATTGCCCGTAGACTCGACCAACTGGGAGTTCCCTTCATAGAAGGTGGTTGGCCTGGTGCCAATCCTAAGGATGTTCAGTTCTTCTGGCAACTACAAGAAGATCCGCTCAAACAAGCAGAAATTGTGGCATTTTGTTCAACTCGTCGCCCTAATACCAATGCCGCAGATGAGCCGATGCTACAAGCCATCCTCACTGCGGGCACTCGCTGGGTGACAATTTTTGGTAAATCTTGGGATTTACACGTTACAGCAGGTCTCAAGACGACTTTAGAAGAAAATTTGGCCATGATCCGCGATACCGTCGAGTACTTTCGTTCTCAAGGACGACGCGTGATTTATGATGCTGAACATTGGTTTGATGGTTACAAGCAAAATCGAGATTATGCTTTGCTGACATTAGAAGCTGCGATCGCAGCTGGTGCTGAATGGCTAGTCCTCTGTGATACAAATGGCGGAACGTTACCCCACGAAGTTAGCCAAATCGTAGAATCAGTCATTAGTCATTTGTCATTAGTCATTTGTCAACAACCATTCCCCCAAATTGGTATTCACACTCATAACGATTCGGATACAGCTGTAGCTAATGCCTTAGCTGCTGTGATGGCAGGGGCAAAAATGGTACAAGGTACAATTAATGGCTACGGTGAACGTTGTGGTAATGCTAACCTCTGCTCATTAATTCCCAATTTACAACTTAAGCTTGGTTATAGCTGTATCACAGAACACCAGCTAAATCAGCTTACAGAAGCTAGTCGATTTGTGAGCGAGGTGGTAAATCTTGCCCCTGATGAACACGCGCCCTTTGTTGGGCGTTCGGCTTTTGCACACAAAGGCGGTATTCATGTCTCAGCAGTAGAACGGAATCCCCTGACTTACGAACACATTCAACCAGAACAAGTCGGTAACCGTCGTCGCATTGTCATCTCCGAACAATCGGGAATGAGTAATGTGTTAGCCAAAGCCCGTACTTTTGGCATTGAACTGGATAAGCAAACACCAGCAGCCCGACAGATTCTCCAACGCCTCAAAGAATTGGAAAGTGAAGGGTATCAATTTGAAGCAGCAGAAGCCAGTTTTGCATTATTAATGCACGAAGCTTTGGGAGGTCGCCAGCAGTTTTTTGAAGTTAAAGGCTTCCAAGTACATTGTGATTTAGTTGACAAAGAAACAAATAATGCCCTAGCAACAGTGAAAGTCGGTGTTAATGGCAAAAATATTTTAGAAGTAGCAGAAGGAAATGGCCCAGTCGCTGCTTTAGATGCAGCCTTACGCAAAGCTTTGGTCAACTTTTATCCTCAACTTGCCACATTTGAGTTGACAGATTACAAAGTGCGGATTCTTGACGGACATACGGGGACAGCAGCCAAAACCCGCGTGCTAGTGGAATCAGGTACTGGTTATCAACGCTGGACAACTGTAGGGGTTTCGCCCAACATTTTGGCAGCTTCCTATCAAGCAGTAGTAGAGGGATTGGAATATGGTTTGTTATTACATTCCCAAGCAGAAGCAGTCCTAGAAGCTTCTAGATGAAGAGCATAGAGTCAATCAAGCGATCCAGATGAAATGATTTATTTGCTGATATAGCCGTAGTCACATAGGTGAGGACAGTGTTTGATCCGGTTGGGTGTACTAGGGTTGTTGGGGTGCGTCGCAGGCGGCTTTTCGACTAATCCCAGATCAGAGGGTAGAGCAACATAAATGAAATGGTCTACCCATTGCTGATCCTCGTAGAAAAAGCCGCGACGAATACATTCTTTGTGCATACCCACACTTTCAGCCAGTGCAATTGATGCTTGATTATCCAGATTAATAGCGGCTTCGATGCGATGATAACCCAATGTCTCAAACCCAGCAATCAGCGCGGCTCGAACTGCTTCTTTGCCAAAGCCTTGCTGCCAGTGTTGGTTATGAATCTCGTATCCTAAAATCGCCCACTGGTATTCTCCGCGACGGATCGTTGAAAGGTCGATATTGCCAAGATGCTGATTAGTTTGACGGGAAAAAATGCCAAACACGAAAAACTGATCGGTTAACGCCTCTTGTTGGTGACGCTGACACAAATCTGCAAACCACTGGCGATCGCAATGCTCTAAACTAACCAATCCATCATCATATTGACGTTGTTTTGGTAATCGCCCAGAAAAACCAGCATACCAAAGCTCATAATCGCTTGGTTGCTGGGGACGAAGGATCAGCCGTTCAGTATTGATGATTAATTTCCAGGAAGTTCCACCCATTTTCTTTGCAGAAGCAGGCACACTTGGCTCATTTTAGCTTGACTATGAGTAATTCAAAATTCAAAATTAAGAAAGCCAGATTTCACAAGGGTTCCTCAGCAAATAATTAAATCTTCTAGTATGCTCAAGGCAAATTGTTTTGGAAAGCACGATGATGAGTGAATTAACAAACCTCAAACAAGAACTTATTTCTATTTCCCAAGCCAGCGATATTGGATTTAACTACATACCAACAGCTAAAGAGCAAATCGAAACATTAGCAGCATCTCTTGAAGCTTTAAATCCCACACCTGAACCCACAAACAAAATGGATTTAGTTCAAGGTCGCTGGCAACTGTTATACAGTACATTCGGATTAGAACGAGAAACTACACTGCAACGTCTTTCTTTTGGCAAATTACCGAATGTGAAAGTTAACGTTACTGGCATTTTTCAAGAAGTTAATACTGTTGATAAAAAATATAATAATCTGATTGAATTTACTGCTGCTTCTGATGTCCAAGGTATTACTCTAGTTTCAGGACGCTACACAGTGGAAAATTCTCAGCGTCTCAATATTGATTTTTGGGAAACATCTGTCAACATCGCCAGCAACGATTTGAGCGAGTCTGACTTTCGTGAGGCTTTAGGAGTCGATAAAGATTCACCTCTGAAATCAACCCTCTCATTTAGTGGCTGGTCAGATATTACCTATTTGGATAAAAATTTCCGTCTGATGCGTGGTAATCAGCAAAATTTGTATGTTTTGCTACGTAATGATTAATTTAAAGGTATTTTTGCCTTTTGAAACACTTGTTCAACAGTAAATTCCCATCCTTCAAATAAAGAATCTGTGAGTAGTTCATCTCCCATATAAGTTTGTGGTGCTGCGTCTGGGTAAAAAACAGTAATACTTCTAGCTTGACTATCTACTACCCAAACCCGCAGCACTTTAGCATCTAAATAATCTTTCGCTTTCGCTATCATTTGTCCAAAAGTTTGTCCTGGCGAGATAATCTCAATCACCAAATCGGGAGGAACTGGACAAGCTTCGTCTTCATCCCAATTAATAGGTAAACGTTCATACGAAACGTACAATATATCTGGTATTGGCATCCAATCTCGACCCAGACGGGTTAATTTAACTGCCCATTGTGGACAAACCTCTCCTTTACCCTGACAGCATTGCTCAATCAATTTTATGAGTTCGCGGGTAAGTTTAGCATGAAAAAATTTTGGTGACATCTTAGGAATTGCCTGACCATCCACGAGTTCATAGGTGACATCTCCCTCACCAGGGGGAAGATGCAAAAACTCTTCTAAGGTCAATTGATTATTAGCTTGGAGTATCATGGCGCACACTAGCTGAGGCTAGTTTTAATTGTAATTGGCTCATAAATTACATTCCCCGTAACACTTGCCGGATAATATCTGATGGCACTTCGTCGGTAACTGTGACTACACCAATTTGAGTTGGCAAAACAAATCTGACTTTACCTGCTTTGACTTTTTTATCTAATTGCAGCGCGTCGATAATTGCTTCAATATCTACATTCTCTGGTAGCCGAGTCGGTAAACCTGCTTTGTGAATTAGGGCATTTTGACGTTCTGTGTCTTCCTTTGTCCACATCCCCATTTCGACTGCAATCTGTCCAGCTGCTACCATGCCAATGGCAACGGCTTCGCCATGTGTCAGTAAACGATAACCCGTCAAGCTTTCCACTGCATGGCCGATGGTATGACCATAGTTGAGAATTGCCCGCAATCCTGCTTCTTTCTCGTCTTTGCTGACAACATCAGCTTTAGCTTGACAAGAGCGCGTTAATATGGAGTCTATAAGTTCAGGTTTGATGTAGCGGAGTTGATGCAAATTTTTACTCGCTTCCATCTGAGCAAATAATTCGGCATCCCAAATTACACCATATTTAATTACCTCTGCCATTCCTGACCGAAACTCTCGCGTAGGCAGAGTTTTCAGCACTTCTGGGTCAATTAAAACCAAACGCGGTTGATGGAACGCGCCAATTAAGTTTTTACCGTGGGGATGATTTACGCCAGTTTTGCCGCCAATTGCCGAATCTACCATTGCTAAAAGGGTTGTAGGCACTTGCACGACATTAATCCCCCGCAGCCAAGTAGCCGCCGCAAAGCCAGTCATATCACCAATTACCCCTCCTCCCAAAGCCACCATCGTAGAGGAACGTTCTAGGCGATTTGCTAAAGCAACATCGTAGAGTTTTTGGATAGAGTTGAGGGTTTTGTAGCGTTCACCAGGCGGTAGATTGTAGCTAGCCACTGCAAATCCCGCAGATGTGAGGGAAGCGTTAGCGGAGCTTAACGAAGTTATCGCTCTTTCCCCATAATGTTTAAAAATAGTGGGATTAGAAACCACCAATACCTTTTTACCTAGCTGCAAACTGGCCATCCGTTGACCCAGTTGATCTAAATTTGCAGGTGCGATCGCAATCTCATAAGACTGCTGCGGTAGATTTACGTTAATTACAGAAGTCATTGCCCAACCCCAAACAAGCGCCTGTGGGTCGTATTCTATCGCAATATTGATGAGTAGGGAGACAAGGGGATGGGGGGAGGTTACTAATATTTAAGTTCTTTCTCCCCACTCCCTATTCCCTATTCCCCATTCCCCATTCCCCATGATTCAATTAGATTTAGTGAAGTATTGTGGAGAAAAATAAATGTTTGGAGTGATAGCTTATATTGGCTTTTTGGCTTTATTTATGGGTGTAGCTGTAGGTCTGCTGTTCGGTCTGCGTGCTGTCAAGCTGATTTAATCTCGCGTTTTCGTTGGTGTCGATGACGCAATAGGGGTGCAAAGTCTTGCACCTCTATCAAAAAATGAAAAAACTCTGTCCCTAAGTACGATAACTCTTCATTTTCGCCCTTTTTCAAGAAAGGTTAGGGGCATCGAGTGATTAGTATTTTATTGTTTTGTATTACGTGTATATACTTAATGTATTAGTATATTTTACTCCAATCAAATTCATGAAAATTAAAGATTGAAAAACCAAATTTTGAGTAAAAGACTAAAATTTGGATGGTAGCGTCCGCAATTGATCTGTGTAACACTAGGAAGCTACCTCAAGCTATTTTTTAACGGGAGGTCAGGCAATGGCTATCGCCACCATTAATCCCGCCACTGGGGAGATGCTCAAAAGTTTTGAGCCGCTCAATGATTCAGAAATTGCTTCTAAACTAGATTTGGCTGGTCAGGCTTTTGTACAGTACAAAAATACTAGTTTTTCTGAGCGATCGCAATGGCTACAACAAGCTGCGACTATTTTACAGCAAGAGAAAGCAGACTTTGCTAAGATAATGACCCTAGAAATGGGCAAGCCTTTGAAAGCTGCGATCGCCGAAGTAGAAAAATGCGCCTTAGTTTGTAATTACTATGCTGAATACGCACCTAGTTTCTTGGCTGATGTCGATGTCAAAACCGATGCCAGCCATAGTTTTGTGCGTTACCAGCCTTTAGGCGTGATTCTCGCTGTGATGCCGTGGAATTTCCCCTTCTGGCAAGTCTTCCGCTTTGCTGCACCTGCACTGATGGCAGGAAATGTGGGTTTACTCAAACATGCTTCTAATGTTCCACAGTGCGCCTTGGCAATTGAAGATATTATCCACCGGGCTGGTTTCCCTCAAGGTGCATTTCAGACTTTATTAATTGGCGCTGCTAAAGTTGCCGATTTAATGGCTGATAACCGGGTGAAAGCTGCCACCTTAACCGGAAGCGAACCAGCTGGTGCTTCTCTAGCCGCCGCCGCAGGCAAACAAATCAAAAAAACTGTTTTGGAATTGGGAGGAAGTGATCCGTTTATTGTGTTACCAAGTGCTGATTTAGAGGTTGCAGTTGTCACCGCTACTACAGCACGGATGTTAAATAGCGGGCAATCTTGTATAGCAGCCAAACGTTTTATTGTAGCGGAGGCGATCGCTGACAAATTTGAAAAATTGCTTCTAGATAAATTTCTGGCATTGAAAGTTGGCGATCCCATGCAACCAGACACTGATTTAGGGCCCCTGGCAACCCCTGATATTCTGCAAGATTTAGACCAACAAGTGCAAACTGCTGTTAACAGTGGAGGTAAAGTCTTGACGGGTGGACATCCGTTATCAGATCGTCCCGGCAACTTTTATCCGCCGACGATTATCACAGATATTCCCCCAAATAGTGCCATTGCCCAAGCAGAATTCTTTGGCCCGGTAGCATTATTATTCCGTGTACCGGATATAGATGCAGCGATAAAACTTGCTAATGCTACACCTTTTGGCTTAGGTGCAAGCGCCTGGACGACAAATGACCAAGAACGCGATCGCCTGATCACAGAAATCGAAGCCGGTGCCGTATTTATCAACAGTATGGTGAAATCCGATCCCCGCTTACCCTTCGGTGGCATTAAGCGTTCTGGATACGGTAGAGAATTAAGTATTCAAGGTCTACATGAATTCGTCAATGCAAAGACTGTGTGGGTGAATTAATCAGGGAGTTGGGAGTGGGAGATGCAGCATTTTCTTTCTTGTCCCATTTCCCAGTCTTATTTATAACCAGTGAGGAAATAAAATGAATACAGCTGAATTGTTGGTGCAATGCCTAGAAAATGAAGGAGTGCAATATGTTTTTGGTCTTCCTGGTGAAGAGAACTTACATGTTTTAGAAGCCCTTAAACATTCTTCCATTCAATTTATTACTACTCGTCATGAACAGGGCGCAGCATTCATGGCGGATGTTTATGGACGCTTGACTGGTAAAGCCGGAGTGTGTCTTTCTACTCTTGGCCCTGGGGCAACAAACTTAATGACTGGGGTAGCAGATGCTAACCTGGATGGTGCGCCTTTGGTAGCGATTACTGGTCAGGTAGGAACAGATAGAATGCACATTGAATCCCATCAATATCTGGATTTGGTAGCCATGTTTGCACCTGTAACCAAGTGGAATAAACAGATTGTGCGACCTAGTATTACACCAGAAGTTGTCCGCAAAGCATTCAAGCGATCGCAAACTGAAAAACCGGGTGCAGTTCATATTGATTTGCCAGAAAATATAGCTGCTATGCCTGTAGAAGGTAAACCTTTGCAAAAGGATAATATTGAAAAAACCTATGCATCTTTTGCTAGTATTCGGGCAGCCGCCGCAGCAATTTGTCAAGCCGTTAACCCAATTATTTTAGTGGGAAATGGGGCAATTCGTGCTAAAGCCAGTGATGCAGTCACGCAATTTGCCACCCAGATGAATATGCCTGTTGTTAATACCTTCATGGGTAAAGGTGTAATTCCCTATACACATCCTTTGGCTTTGTGGTCTGTAGGATTACAGCAAAGGGATTTCATTACTTGTGGCTTTGATAATACAGATTTAGTAATTGCTATTGGTTATGATTTAATCGAATTTTCCCCAAAAAAATGGAATCCCGATGGCAATATTCCTATTGTTCATATTGCGGCCACTTCAGCAGAAATTGATAGTAGTTATATTCCCAATGTAGAAGTCATAGGGGATATTTCTGATTCCCTCAGTGAAATTTTAAAATTAGCAGACCGACAAGGCAAACCCCACCCCTATGCCATCAGTTTACGGGGCAATATTCGTGCCGATTATGAACAATATGCTAATGATGATGGGTTTCCGATTAAACCACAAAAATTAATCTATGATTTGCGACAAGTGATGGGACCAGATGATATCGTCATCTCTGATGTTGGCGCTCATAAAATGTGGATTGCCCGACACTATCATTGCCATAGTCCTAATACTTGCATAATTTCTAATGGCTTCGCAGCTATGGGTATTGCTATTCCTGGTGCTTTAGCAGCAAAACTCGTTTCCCCTAACCGTAAAATTGTCGCTGCAACTGGTGATGGTGGCTTTATGATGAATTGCCAGGAATTAGAAACAGCTTTGCGTGTTGGTACTCCCTTTGTCACCTTAATTTTTAATGATGGTGGCTATGGGTTAATTGAGTGGAAGCAAGAAAGTCAATTTGGCAAAGGCAATTCATCTTTTGTCCATTTTAATAATCCTGATTTTGTCAAATTAGCCGAAAGCATGGGTTTAAAAGGCTATCGAGTTGAATCAGCGACTGATTTAATCCCTGTACTTAAAGAGGCCCTCGCTCAAGACGTGCCTGCTGTGATAGATTGTCCTGTGGACTATCGAGAAAATCACCGCTTTAGCCAAAAAGCTGGCGAGTTAAATTGCGGAGTGTAGTCAACATTAAGTATTGAAGGCTCTTTTGGTAGTGGACTAACACAGCTAAATAGGGCATGAGAATCATCTATCTGCGAAGTATCAAAGACAGGATAGAGATGCCTGAGTTTAACCCTTGCATCTTCAGTGGTAAACTGCCAGACTAGTTTGCTAGTGGTGCGGTTACGTTGGAGCTGCCAAGCGGTTAATTCGGCTGACAGTTGTTCTACACAAGCGCCTAATTTTTAATTTCTGGCGTTGCTGAATTGAGCTATGAATTAGTTTCACGCAAAGGCGCAAAGGCACAAAGGAACTAAGAAAAATAAAGGTGATTTTGGCATTTCATACTTTGATTCAGCAACGCCTAATTTCTCAATCCCCGGTACGCTTACGCACACTTCCCGCCCGACAATCTCGCAACCAAGCTTTAACGGCTTGGGCAACAATACCATTACTACTGTCTCGTGGGGGCGATACTGGTTGTTTGGGATCAGTACTAGTCTGAGTAAACATCATGACCAAACGCCAACCACTTTTAGTTTTTGTCAATAACAGCCAGTGAAATTGCTGCAATTCAACGGCTTGCCCAGCAACGTACTGACGTTCTAAGGTAGTAAAGAAAACCTGCTCAACTTCTGTTGCCGTACTATTTTGCCCATCTGCATTATGTTCACTAGAGTTCAGAGGCAAAGGCTGAAACTCAGGTTTTCCTGCTACTAGCATGTAACTGTAAATATCACTACTTCTATTGCGACGCCGGGCGCGTTGACTGGCACGATTAGCATAACTAGGTAAATCTGGCAATAACCAAGTAGTTAATAATTCTAAATTTTGGTTTGAGCAAACATCCCTCACTGTGCTGTTAACATTCCCTCTTTGGGTTAGCAAAGAGGGAGTATGCGCCAGTGCTGAGTTATTGATGCTATTTGCTACCACAAACCAAAAGCTGCAAGCTACAAGCCACAAGCCATAATTTTTTTGCCTGACTTCTGACTTGAAAGTGCTGAGTGCTAAGTGCTGAGTGCTGAGTAAAAATCCCAGTCCCCATTGCCCCTTATCCCCAGAGGGGGCACCGAGTTCCCCAGTCCCTAGTCCCTCTTTCATACTTGGCTGTGAAACTCGTTTCATCGGGACTGCCTTCATGCCGACTTACTTAACTCCTCAGAAATCTTTTCCCAGGCTAACTCAGGTTCAGCCGCAGCAGTAATTGGACGACCAATCACTAAGTAATCAGCACCAGCTTGGATAGCTTGTGCTGGTGTAAGCGATCGCTTTTGATCTGTTTTATCTGCCCAAGTAGGTCGTACCCCCGGACAAACGAGCAAAAAGTCACTGCCACAAGTTTGCCGCAGTTGTGCTACCTCCTGGGGTGAACAAACTGCCCCATTCAACCCTGTTTCTTGTGCCATCAACGCCATTTCTAAGGCATATTCTGGCAATTCTAAGGGAACCTTTAAATCAAAAGCTAATTGCCTAGAAGAAATACTCGTTAACAAGGTAATGGCGATTAATTGAGGTGGTTTGACACCTGCTTGAGCAGCCCCTACTTGTACTGCTTCTGTGGCTGCTTTCAGGGCATCTCTACCAGCAGTCGCGTGAATGGTTAATAAGTCTACCCCGTAACTAGCCGCACCCCGACAAGCCCCAGCCACAGTATTGGGGATATCGTGAAACTTCAAATCCAGAAAAATCCGCTTTTGCCGAGATTTTAAAACTTCCAGGATTTGCGGGCCAGAATTAGTAAATAATTCTAAACCCACCTTCCAGAAATTGACTTGCGCTAGCCGATCTACGAGGGCGATCGCACTTGGCAGATCCGGCACATCCAAAGGCACAATTATTTGATCTTTAGCCCTTCGGCTACGCTCAGGATAAATCATTAGTCATTAGTTATTAACAAGGCGGACAAATTTATTTTTACCAACTTGCAGCACTCGACCGTGTAATTCACTAGGCTGCTCAAAAATGGTATCAACATCAGTAATGCGATCGCCATCTAGGCGCACTCCACCTTCTTGAATTTTCCGTTTACCTTCTCCAGTACTTTTGCACAAACCACTGACATTGAGTAGATACGCTAACTTCACCGGAAACGGTGACACCCCGAAGAGAGAAAATTCTGGTACAGCACCTTCTTTTCCACCGCTTTTTGCCGCTTCTTTAGCCTCATTAGCTGCTATTTCGCCGTTGTACTGTTTGACAACTTCCCATGCTAAAAGCATCTGGCGATCGCGGGGATTTTCTGGCAGTTTATCCAAAGGTAAATCTGTCAGCAGTTCAAAATACTGTGACAGTAAATTATCTGGAACACCTTGTAACTTCTGATATTTTTGTGCTGGGTGTTCCGACAAGCCAACATAATTACCTAAAGATTTAGACATTTTTTGCACACCATCTGTACCAATTAAAATCGGTAGCAGTAACCCAAATTGCGGCTTTTGGCCAAAATGGCGTTGCAAATCTCTGCCTACGGCAATGTTAAACTTTTGATCAGTTCCCCCCAACTCCACATCTGCCTCGACAGCCACAGAATCATAGCCTTGCATTAATGGATAGAGGAACTCATGGATAAAAATTGGATTCTCTTTTTTATAGCGTTCCGCGAATCCCTCTTTCGCTAACATCTGCCCCACTGTCATAGTGGAAAGTAACTCGAGAATTTTCCCTAAATTAAGCTGGGAAAGCCATTGTGAGTTATAATGCACCTCCAATCTACCCGGTGTGTCAAAATCCAAAATAGGACGCACTTGGTCAAGATAAGTCTGAGCATTTTGTGCTACATCTGCTTCACTCAGCTGGCGACGCACCTCAGATTTACCAGTCGGATCACCAATGCGAGCCGTAAAATCACCAATAATGAGAACTGCTGTATGACCAGCATCTTGAAAAGCTCGCAGTTTGCGTACTGGTATGCTATGACCAAGATGAATATCAGATCCCGTAGGGTCAATTCCCAATTTGACCCTTAAAGGTCGGTTCGTAGTTACCAAACGCTTCTCCAAACTTTCACTTTCACCATCCGCATCAATTGGTTGTGGGAAAATTTCCACTATCCCACGATGCAGCCAAGAAAAATTTTGCGTCATACTCTGAGATTCGCTATTAACTACGCTTTTTACTCTATAGGTTAGGTTAGTTATATTCACTGGCAATTTGTCCGTTCTTTAATCTGCCAAATTAATATAATTGCAAAAAATTAACCGCCTTGTTTCATTCAATGAATTACAGTTATATTTACAAGTGAGGAAGTGAGATCGCCGTGTCGTCTTCTAGGACTTTTACAAATAAGCAGCCACAACGTCAGGCTTCATCAGGTTTTGAGTTTTTGAAAGGAGTAGGTCAGATAACTGGCGGTACTTTGCTTTCAATAACGATGCTTGCAAGCTCTATTGTAGCCGGAGGGCTGGTTGGCTTAGCTATTAGTTTCCGTAACTTGCCAGATGTGAGACAGCTACGTAACTTTTTGCCATCGGAAACGACTTACATCTATGACATTAAAGGCAAACTGTTAACGAGTATTCACGGTGAAGCTAACCGAGAAGTCATGCCTCTAAATAGAATTTCCCCGCATCTCAAACGGGCGGTACTAGCTAGTGAAGACAGTCATTTTTATGATCACCACGGGATCAATCCTAGTGGTGTCGGTCGTGCTGTGATAGTTAACTTGGCAGCAGGTGGTGTGCGGGAGGGAGGCTCTACCATCACCATGCAGCTGGTGAAAAATTTGTTTTTATCTCAAAAACGTGCTTTTACCCGGAAGTTGGCTGAAGGGGTACTGGCAATTCGGTTAGAGCAAATTCTCAGCAAAGACCAAATTTTGGAAATGTACCTCAATCAAGTGTATTGGGGTCATAATAACTATGGTGTGCAAACGGCAGCACGCAGCTATTTTGACAAGTCAGCAGAAATCTTAACCTTAGCTGAGTCAGCAATGATGGCTGGTTTAATCCAAGCGCCAGAAGAATTCAGCCCCTTTGCGAGTATGGAACTGGCAAAACGAAAACAAAAGGAAGTTTTGGGGCGGATGCTGGATTTAAACTGGATTAGCCAGCAAGAATACGATAATGCTCTCAAGCAAGAAATCAAACTTGGTAGAATCAGGTCATTTCAAGGTAGTGCCTTACCTTACGTTACTAATAGTGTGGCGCAAGAATTGGCTCAAAAATTTGGGCGTGAGGCACTGCTAAAAGGCGGAATGCGGGTACAAACCACAGTTGATGCCGAATTCCAAAAGATGGCAGAACAAACTGTCAGCAAGTGGCATAAAACACTGAGTAGTCAAGGGTTGCGTGATAATCAAATTGCTTTGGTGGCAATTGATCCCCGCACACATTTTGTGAAGGCGCTAGTGGGCGGTGTCGATGCCAAAAGTAGCGAATTCAACCGGGCAACACAATCTCAGCGTCAACCAGGCTCTGCGTTTAAACCGTTTGTATATTATGCTGCTTTTGCTACGGGCAAATTTGCACCAGATACAGTAGTACAGGATACGCCCGTCCGCTATCGAGATGGTAATAATTGGTATACACCCAAGAACTACGATAGTAGCTTTAAGGGTCCGATGCCTATTCGCACGGCTTTAGCCCAGTCTCGTAATATTCCCGTAATCAAGCTGGGTAAAACTATAGGGATGAATAAAGTGATCGAAGCCTGTCGTACCTTGGGAATCATGAGTCCGATGGAACCTGTGACTTCTTTACCTCTAGGTGCGATCGGTGTTACGCCTTTGGAAATGGCTAGTGCTTATGCTACCTTTGCCAATTATGGCTGGCAGTCACCACCGACGATTATGGCCCGTGTCACTGATAGTAGCGGTAATATATTACTAGATAATACGCCCAAACCTCAGTTAGTTTTAGATCAATGGGCATCAGCAGCAATTATCGATGTGATGCGTTCAGTGGTTACAGAGGGAACTGGTAAAGGTGCCGACATCGGTCGCCCCAGTGCTGGGAAGACAGGAACAACCTCCTCAGAAAGAGATATTTGGTATGTGGGTACTGTGCCACAGTTAACAACTGCTGTCTGGGTGGGTAGAGACGATAACAGACAATTAGCTAGCCGGGCTACTGGTGGAGGGATGGTGGCTCCTATCTGGCGAGATTTCATGCAGCAAGCTCTCAAAGGTGTGCCTTCAGAAAACTTTAAGCCACTTTCGCAGTTTCAGCGCCCCAAATCATAAATAATTGAGGATTTTGGATTAATTGTCTATCCAAAATCCCCTAACAAAAAATTGAAAATTCACTACTGCTGTTTTTCCAACTCGGTTTTCATTCGCTGTAGGGTAAGATGCATTTGCTCAAACATCTGTTGCGGGGTGACACCAAATTGGCCTAACTGAGTTTTGAGTTGCTGTACAGTCATCTGTGCCATGAAATCTTCTGAAAGTTCAAATCGCTTCATAAATACGCGATAACGATCCATCATGGCTTCCATTTGCTCAATAAACAGCTTTTTGCCTTCACGATCAAACTTGCCGTAATTGTTGCCAAGGTTAATCAGTGCTTGATAATCTTCAAACAGCTGTTTTGCTTCTTGCTGAACTATCTCAGAGTCAAAGAATCCCATCTTGCTTATATTCAACTGAGTACTGACACTCAGCAGCTTATATTTTTGCCTCTACTTTCATTCTAGTCTAGGGGACTCATCTAGAAAACAAGTTTCGGTTTAAGTACGGTTTTTTACCGGAATTTCAACACTTGACTGTAGAAGTTGGGCATTGGGCATTGGGAAGTCATGATTGGGGTTGTGGGTTTTTTTCGATGAAATCCAACATAATTCGCTGATGTATGCTCCCTAAAGGTCTGACTTCATCGGCGATGGGTGAGTAACAGTGACCCTGATGAATATCTTCTGGCGTTAACAATCCCATATCCCAGCCTTCATTTAAAGTTAGTTGATTTAATTCGACTAAGAGTGGTGCATGAAAGACATGACGAATAACAGCAGCATCGGAATAACAGCCGAATTCAAAAAATGGTGGTAAGGTATAGCCGATTTCTTCTAATACTTCTCGCTCCACTGCTACATTTGGTGTTTCACCAGGTTCAATATGACCACCAAATAGTCCCCAGTAACCAGGGTAGAAAATACCGGGGATATTGTCTCGCAGTTGCATGAGAAACTTATTTTCTTGGTAAAGAATTGCGATCGCTACATGCACTGGTTGATTATTCATAAATTTTTACTTAGTTATATATTAAGAAATATTATTTTTCTTCTATGTAAACTTCCCCAAATTCTTGGCCAGCTAAAGGAATACTCTGGAAGCGAACTTGGCCTTTAATTACCACTTGTTGCCCCTCTTTGAGATTAGGTTGATTGGTAACAACCCAAATTTTGCCAGTTGAGTCGTTAATTTGATATGCCCACTGCTTCACTAGAGGAACTTGCTTTTCTACCTTACCTTGGATATAAACTGTAGCCTGCTTGTCTGTTTCTGGTTTAATTTCCCGAATCGGGGTGACATTGCTACCGATGCTTAAGTTACTAGCTTTTAAGCTAGGCGTTGTTAAGAAACCACAACCATAAAGTCCCACGACAAGTAACAATGTAATTCCCAGGCGGTAAGGAATAACGGTACAAAAATCAAAATTTTTTGTTTTCATAATTTATATTTTTTGACAACAAAGGGGACAAGGAAGATTCTTACCTATTCTCTATTCCCCTTATGAGAAGATAAACAGTATGAGTATGGTCTTGTGGTTGGAGAAACGCTACGGCACTAAACAGCAACACCATAATAGTCAATAGGCAAAAGTTATTTGTAACTGTTGACTTGGCTACAAATAACTGAAATTTAGACTCAAGGTGAGTCTTCTGGGGATTCTCATGGAAACAAAAATAGCCAAACTTCTCGATGGTAAAGCTTTAGCTGAAAAAATTCATCAAGAACTTTCTGCTCTCACTACAGAATCACAAGCAAAAATTGGACGATCGCCTGGTTTAGCTGTACTGATGGTGGGCGATAACCCAGCTTCGGCTGCTTATGTACGCAATAAAGAACGAGCCTGCGCTAAAGTCGGTATTACCTCTTTTGGTAGGCATTTTCCCACGGAAACCACCCAAGAGGAACTAGAGGAAGTAATTGCGGCACTTAATCAAGATGAACGGGTAGATGGTATTCTCGTGCAGTTACCCCTACCTCACCACTTGGATGCTGTCGCCCTACTCAATAAAATAAATCCAGATAAAGATGCCGACGGACTGCATCCAGTTAACTTGGGGCGGCTAGTACGGGGAGAAGCAGGTTTACGCAGTTGCACGCCGGCGGGTGTGATGCGGCTGTTGCAGGAGTATGAAATTCCCTTGCAGGGAAAACAAGCTGTGGTAGTAGGACGCAGTATTTTGGTGGGTAAACCAATGGCATTGATGTTACTAGAAGCTGATGCTACTGTAACCATTTCTCACTCGCGATCGCTAGACCTGAGTACTATCACTAAGAATGCTGATATTCTAATTGCCGCCGTTGGTCGTCCAGGATTAATTACTGCCCAAATGGTAAAACCAGGCGCTGTTGTGGTAGATGTGGGGATGAACCGTGTCACAGATGCTAGTGGCAATAGTCGCTTAGTCGGCGATGTCCACGGGGAATCAACTGCTGGTGTAGCGGAATTTATCACCCCAGTTCCTGGTGGTGTTGGCCCTATGACAGTGGCCATTTTGCTGCAAAATACAGTAACCAGCTATTTAAAGGCAACAGGTAGTTAGAAGTTATCAGTTACGTTTAATGTGAATTAAGTCTTGAAACCCTTGTAATTTCGTAGATAGTCGCAAAACGATTATTTTAGGCGAATCTAGAAACCCTTATGGGATAAGAGACGTTTCTAATTCACATCAGGCGTCAGTTGTGAGTTATTAATTTTTAATTTTTAATTTTTAATTTTTAACTCCTCACTCATAACTTTTTGAGTACCAAAGCCCTTTAAAATTGTGACGTATAGCAAAGTGCTGAGTGCTGTAAAGCCCTGCGGGCATGGCTGCGCTTATAGCCCGTGCTGAGTGCTGAGTATCAACTCAGTTGCTTCATGCCTCTCTTGCATCAATACTGTCTTAGCTTATGTGACTACGGCTATATATGACAAACCGCCAAAAGCCGAAAATTTAAGGAATTGAAGAATGGTAGCAGCTGATAACCTTCAGAAGATGCCAGAGGACGCCACTTTTAACCTGGCAGCTTATCTCAAAGAGCGACAAAAGCTTTGTGAAACTGCCCTGGATCAGGCTATTCCTATCATTTATCCAGAGAAGATTTACGAATCAATGCGTTACTCGCTATTAGCTGGAGGGAAGCGTCTGCGTCCCATTCTCTGTCTGGCTACTTGTGAAATGATGGGTGGCACAATGGAAATGGCTATGCCAACAGCTTGTGCTGTGGAGATGATCCATACAATGTCACTAATTCACGACGACCTACCAGCAATGGATAATGATGATTATCGTCGGGGTAAGTTGACAAATCATAAGGTTTATGGTGAAAATATCGCGATTTTGGCTGGTGATGGCTTGTTGGCTTATGCTTTTGAGTTTGTTGCCACTCAAACCCCTGAAAACGTATCTAGAGATAGAGTTGTGCAGGTGATTGTCCGTCTCGGAAAAGCATTAGGGGCTGCTGGTTTAGTCGGTGGTCAAGTGGTTGATTTAGACTCGGAAGGTAAGTCCGATATTTCTCTAGAAACGTTGAATTTTATTCATAACCACAAAACAGCTGCACTTTTAGAAGCTTGTGTTGTTTGTGGGGGAATTGTAGCAGGAGCCTCATCTGAAGATGTGCAAAGACTTTCTCGCTATTCACAAAATATTGGACTGGCATTTCAGATCATTGATGATATTTTGGACATCACTGCTACCCAAGAACAATTAGGTAAAACTGCTGGTAAAGACCTAAAAGCAAAGAAAGTCACCTATCCCAGCCTTTGGGGCATTGAAGAATCACGTTCTAAAGCCCAACAACTAATTGCAGCAGCCTGTCAGGAATTGGCAACATTTGGGGAATCGGCAAAGCCACTCCAGGCGATCGCTCACTATATCACTAGTCGCAATCACTAAGTTAATTTTTGGATTGGGGATTTTGGGTTGCATCGAAATGTTTCCTCGAAAAAGAACTGCTGCTAATATTTACTAACCGAACCAAAATACCATGCAGGACATAGGCGACATTTTAGACAATCGGGTGCTGCTGGTTGCTCTGGTAGCTTGTTTAATTGCTCAAGGATTGAAGCTCGTAGTCGAGCTGGTCAAAAATCGTAAACTGAATGTGCGGGTATTAGTCACAACTGGAGGTATGCCCAGTGCCCACTCAGCTTTGGTAACGGCTCTAGCAGCTGGTGTCGGGCAAAGTCTTGGTTGGGCTTCACCTGAGTTTGCTTTGGCTACGGTTTTTGCCATCATCGTCATGTATGATGCCGCCGGAGTTCGCCAAGCTGCTGGTAAGCAAGCTCGGATTCTTAATCAAATGATTGATGAATTATTCCACGAAAAACCAGACTTTAGCCAAGACCGTCTCAAGGAATTACTAGGGCATACACCAGTCCAGGTAATAGCTGGTTCGGCTTTGGGCATAACTATCTATTGGTTAGCTCGGTCTGCTTACTAGTTTATAAACGCACGGCTGATCGCAGTAACATCACCTTACTACTATCTACTAGGACAGCAAAAAAACCGCGATCGTTGAGCTTTTGCAATGTGCTGTACGCTTCTTGTTGGTTACCAGTGTGAACTGCCAGCAAGAAAGGGCGTTGTCGGTAGGAAGCAAAGCCTATGTTACCGCCAACTACTTGTTGCACGCTATTTACCAGTTCCGGACGATTAAAATAATCGACCAATACAGCATAACCATCCCCTAGTACTTGGGGATTATAGCTAATTGTCTGAGTTTGAGATTGAGGCTGAGATGGAATTTGCGCAACATCTGATGTTGTCGGTCGTGTAGTGATAATGGCAGACAACCCGACAATATTGTTCACATATCTTGCCCAACGATTGGCATCATCAATGTTGTTAAAGCCCCCTATCCGTGTCACTGTATCAGTGAGATATTGGCAGGTCATAGTGGCAATTTCATTCGGTAAGGCACTACGCAGCTGCTTTTGACTATTGGCGGTGGGACTGACTACCAGCAAAAGATATTCCCCAGGTCTGGGTGGTTGACAAACGGGAACACTTTGTTGGGCGGTGACAGAGGTCATGCTACCTATCAAGCCTGTTGCTGCTAGTGCTAATACACTGGATAAGGTATCGAATTTCGGCACAGAATTGGGACGCATAAACTGAATTTTCTTCAAAGATTTCCCAGAAACACTTTTTGTTCCCCTAATTTTAAGGCAGGTACAAGACCTGCCCTGAATTGTCCTCACTGGCGAAGTTTCCCATTTCCCTAGGAGGGCAACTGCAAAGAGTACAAGAGTATATTAAGACACTGAAGTCAGAGATGCCAAAGGATTAGGGATTGTCTCCGAAGGAGCCTGAAATTCCCCTGTAATCACGTATTCTAATCGCAGTTTTAGCCAGGTAATAAATTGGGGATTGGTGGAAATAATTGCGGCTGCTGGTTTGGGACATTTTGTTTTTACTTCTGTCATCTCAGGTGCTTCGAGGAAAGCTGGCTGCTTCACTAACCAAAAATCAATTTCCTTTTCTTGTTCGTGGTAGTATCGAGTCCGTTCTTTTAGCACTTCGTCTATTGGTTCTTCTTGAGTCAGGAAATTTTGACTTGCCAAAACGTAATAATATGTTTGCATTTTCATCCTTGGGTTGCTTATTGAAGAATTTAAGGGCACAGGGCTGCATCCTGTACCCCTAAAAAATAATTAAAGCGGAATTACCTGGTCAAAGCACTAAAGGGACAAGCACTGGCTTTAGGTGCGCCAGTTCTTGGTTTTGCTTCCCAGTGCCAAAACTGTTGGAAAAAACTCCACAATGTTGTTTGTTTCTGTGATTTTCCAGTTTCTGGTTTTTGTCCTGCTGTTAGCTTGTCTAAGAACTTGGTGTTGTCGTAATAGTGTTCTAAGGAAAGAATTTTTAAGTCATCGGTGACACAAGCAATGCTCATACCGATAACTTCCACTGTCTCCCCTGTTGGTGCATAGTCTTTGTATGCACCATTAAAATGTCCCCAATGCCGCCACTTAAACGCAATGGTTGGTGGCCCTGAGAATACCTCCAGTACTTCCCACAGAAATCCCTCAGGAAATGCTGTATGGAAGAGATTTGTAGATGTTTCAAAGTTTTCCTCAGCAGCCTTGTAATGTTCTGTATTGCCGATCAAGAGTTTGTAAGTCCCTGACTTTACCACATCTGCTACTGTGTAGCTAGGGCCGCCATTGGTACTCATACGGAATTGTTCATTGACAACAGACACCCACTGCTGGGGATTGGTTTTAAAGTTAGCTTCTACATCAAAAGTTCTCACCAAGTTTTGCACGATCGCTTCTAGTGAATTCTCTGGGTGATTGCGCGTACTTTCTTTGGCGAGATTTTCGTTTGAGCGGGTATAGTCGGGAAACTTGCCATAGCGCCATTCGATATCGGTACTTTGTTCGAGAACTTTGTCTCTGTGCTGTACCCAAAGAGGCAGGTTGTTAGACTGTGTTGAGGTCATAGAGGTCTTTGCTCAAAAATATAACTCCAAATTTTTGGATTTCGCAGTTACAACCCCTCTCTAAAAGTGCTGAGTGCGGCTCGACTGACTTGTACTGAGCCTTGTCGAAGTAGCTTCGCCGAACGTCTGAGTGCTGAGTGCTGAGTGGTAAGAGAAGTCAGAGTCAGTAGTGGCAAAAACATATCTTGACTTAGCACTCAATACTACTGAATTTGTATTGCTTGTTTCATTTCGCGGACTGCTCGTTCTATTCCTACTAATGCTGCTCGACTGATAATGGTGTGACCAATGTTCAATTCTTCCATGCCTAGAAGAGCAGCTACTGGATAAACGTTCCAGTAGGTAAGTCCATGACCAGCATTGACACGTAATCCAGCTTTAATCGCTTGCTCACATCCTTTAGCTAATATGGCTAATTCTTGCTGGCGATTTTTTTCGTCTTTAGCCTCAGCATATTGCCCGGTGTGCAGTTCTATAAATTGCGCCTGCACCTTGACAGATGCTTCGATTTGTACAGGTTCGGCATCAATAAACAAACTCACTGGAATACCAGCGCTTTGCAACTTATCAACTATCCCACCTATTCTAGCAATTTGCCCGACGATATCTAATCCGCCTTCTGTGGTGACTTCTTCGCGTTTTTCCGGGACTAAAGTCACGTAATCGGGTTTGATGTCGAGGGCTATTGCCAACATTTCATCTGTAGCAGCCATTTCTAAGTTTAGGTGCGATCGCACTGTTTGCCGCAATAGTCGCACATCCCGGTCTTGGATATGCCGTCGGTCTTCTCGCAGATGCACCGTAATTCCATCTGCACCTGCTAATTCTGCCAGAACCGCCGCCGCTACGGGGTCTGGTTCTACCGTCCGCCGCGCTTGCCGGATGGTGGCGATATGGTCAATGTTAACACCGAGTGTAGGCACTCCTGTATCCCCCTATCCAAAATCTCTAGGTCTTGATTTTACCGGAAATACTGATGGTAAGTAGCTGTTATGCACTGCGTATACCTGAACCAATGAAAATAGGGACTAGTATTTTCTACTCAGCACTCAGAAAGAGTGATTGTTCGGCGATAGCCATTCCCGAAGGGTAGACAATTAAATCTAGGATTTTGGCGGGGGCTTGTACCCTCCGCATTACGAATTAGTAAATATTTGGTCAATTTGTGTTTCTTTCAGCAGGAAAGATAGTGATTGGGTAAGTCAGGCATTTTTCAGCATAAATAGCTAGGCCTTTTTGCCAAAACTAAACATTTTTTAGTGTTCAATTACTATTTGCAAAACAAAAATAACTGACAACAGATAGAAGTACAAAATCATGCGTATAAATACTTAATAGCTAAGTAGGTACTTTTATAAGTTCAGTGAAACGACGATGGTTTATTCAGCGCTGACTAAGGAAAATAATGACAGATTTGAAGGCAATATACGCAACTCCATTTTTTTAGAAAAAGGAGTTACTAAAAAGGAATTTCTATATGACAACAGGTGAGTCCTCTATGCGAATTGATGGTATGGAGTTATTGCACTCATACCACCAAAATCCCTCTATTAAACTTCGTAATCAACTCGTACAGTTACATACTGGCTTAGTCCGCAAGATGGCGCATAAGTTTAGCCATCAGTGTAATGAACCTTATGAAGATTTAGAACAAATCGGTTATTTTGGTTTAATTAGAGCCATTGAACGCTTCGATCCTAGTCAAGGATATGCTTTTAGTTCCTTTGCTGTGCCTTACATTCGGGGTGAGATGCTGCACTTTCTACGCGATCGCAGTACTCTATTAAAAATTCCCCGTCGTTGGCAAGAACTATACAATGAAGGGCAAAGAATTCGTAAAGAATTAGCAATTTCTTTGGGGCGCTCTCCCAAAGATTCAGAAATTGCTGAACAACTAAAAGTTTCTGTACAAGAATGGCAAGAAACTAAGTTAGCAGCTCAAAATCGGATGCCTTTGAGTTTAGATGCTACCGCAGTTCATTATGTTGATTGCCAAATAACTTTGGGTGAGGCGCTTCCTTGTCCTCGTTCTACAGCCCTTCAACAACAAGACGAAGAACGACAACAACTCCAAGGGGCAATTAGTATGTTAGAAGACAAGCCCCGCATGGCAGTTGAGATGGTGTTTTTAAAGGAACTTTCTCGCAAAGATGCTGCTAAGAATATTGGTACTAGTCCCATGACAGTAACGCGGTATTTGCAAAAAGGTATTCAGGATTTGATTTGCTATTTACAACCACAAGCAGTGCCAACAGGGTCTTGAGGTGGGGAGATAGGAGAGACAGGGAAGATGGGTACAAAAGTTATTCAAGACCACAAGAATTTAGAGGTTTATAAATTGGCTTTTGATGCAATCTAAAAAGTTTCCGGTAGAAGAGCATTGTTCACTAACTGACCAGACACGTCAGTTTTCGCTTTCGGTTTGTGCTAATTTTGCTGAAAGATAGCGCGTAAAAAATATATCAAATAGCTTTTGTAGCTAAGTTGAATGATTGCAAGGCAGAATCAGCAGAAACTTAAACTTAGATCATCTGTGAGAGGTTAAAGTAAACTGTTACCACATATAAATCCGCCAGCCTCAACTTACGCCATCCCATTCTCATACCAGCCTCTCAAAAGCACAGACAAGGTAAATTTAAGCATTATATTTGTTCATATAACTGGCTTTCAATAAATTTGGCAACTAAAATATGCCTGAAGCTAGGAGGATTCATCTCTCATCGTTTTAATTAGCCTATTACTGGGCATCCTGATACGATAGGCGGATAACCATCAGGATATCTTATAACAAATTTTTTATAATTGCTCTCATACGGTTCAGTACCTTTAACTTTCTCAAGCCATTCTTTAGTTGCTGAAATAACGTCTGTGCAAAATTCATTGATATCTATTAGCAAAGTTTTCTTTGTACTTGTTGCATATTCAAAATAATGTACAATGAATGGGCTAGTTCCTGGTTCAATGAACAAGATTTTTTCATAAGAGGATAGACGCAGATAAATTTGTACCTCAGCAGACTAGGAAACGCTATAAACTCTATTAATAATGGCTTTATAATAAAGGGATAACGAAGATTTTTCAGATAATTAATAAATTTTTAACTCTTAAATAGCAGACCTGTTTTTCGGATATTCGGCTGATGTACTTTACGTCGTCAATCAGTAATATTTAATTTCCAGTCTAACTATTATTGACCAAACTAAAATCATTTTTTTAAATCACGAGTGCCAATAAATCTAAGGGTGGTGGCTTCCCCCCTCTTGTCCCCCACCGCACGGAATAGGGTTAGAGCTTGGTTGTAGTATGAGAGAGCTTGTTGCTTTTCTCCTAATGATTCGGAGGCAGCACCAATACTAAGGAGAGTGATGGCTTCCATTCCTTTGTCCCCTACCGCACGGTGTAAGGGTAGGGCTTGGTTGTAGTACGAGATGGCTTGTTGCTTTTCTCCTAATAAGTCGTAGACACTGCCAATACCAAAGAGGGTGGTGGCTTCTCCCCCTTTGTCCCCTACCGCACGGTGTAAGGGTAGGGCTTGGTTGTAGTACGAGATGGCTTGTTGCTTTTCTCCTAATAAGTCGTAGACACTGCCAATACCAAAGAGGGTGGTGGCTTCTCCCCCTTTGTCCCCTACCGCACGGTGTAGGAGTAGGGCTTGGTTGTAGTACGAGATGGCTTGGTTGTAGTATGAGAGGGCTTGTTGCTTTTCTCCTAATGAGTCGTAGATATTGCCCTGCATTTTAGACACAATAGCTCCATTGGCATATTGTTGTGCGCTATCTGGCTCTTGTGCTATTTGGAACACTCGATTTTTTAGTGTGGCTCCCACTGACTCAGACAGCAAAATGGTACTCAGCAGCAAAATTAAACTGTGGCGGGTGGCTTTTGCTAGCCAATAACAACATACTCCTTGAAACTTTGCATACCTTTTCATTCTTCAACCTCACGTTTGAATTCAATAATGATTTACAACACTATCCTGTCGGCATCAATTCCACATTATGTTTATATAACGTGGAATTGAATGTCGCACTGATGTGTACAACGTAGTTAGCCTGTGGATGAATAAAATGCAGTCTCTATCCCGGAAGTTGCTTTTTCAACGCTTCCAATGAAGCCCAACGACTATCAATCGGCTTGTCTGAACTATCAGCATCACTGCTCAAAATACCTGGACAATTGAGGTCACAAAGCTGTCGCTGCGGAAATGCTAAACACATCTGCTCATACAACCATTCACTAGGATAAAAATAACCATCGGGTGATAAGGTTTCCACCAAATCTTCCATCACTACTTCCCTTTCTAAGGGCAAGTCTTGTATTTCATTAGCCGCTTCGTCTAACCAAATAACTTCTTTGGTATTCACCACCAAACGATGATTATATTGCTGCAAGCAACGGTTGCAGGTACAGGTAACGATTGCTTCTGCCTGACCGGATACTTCTAAATAATTACCATGATGCTGCACTCGGACATTACCGCGCACTGGTGTTAAGGTTTCCAGACCAGGCAGAAACTCTTTAACTTCAAGTTCCTCTGTCCGCTCCGGGGCTTTGGTTAGCTGCGGAATAAAAATTGCGTCCATAGGATGTTCGACATAATCACAAAAATTTTTGTTAATTATCAGCAGCATTGCTGATAATACATTTTTAGTTTAGCTCTTAGCAAACAATAAGTATTTTGTACTGGGCTAGCTAATCATAATTCAACCGTCGCTGCTGGACGAACAACCAAATGACGATGCGGTTCCTTACCACGACTAAAGGTTTCTAAATCTGGAAATTCCTTCAAGAAGGTGTGGATTTGCCGCCTCTCAGCTGAACTGAGGGATTTGATTTCCACTTCTTGACCAGAAGAGCGTACCTCATCAGCTGCGGCTTCTGCCATTGCCCGAATTTCTGCTTGTCTTTTGACGCGGTAGCCATTCAACTCAATAGTATAAGAAGCTTGTCCCTCTTCGGGTTGGCTGAGATTTAGCACCGAATTTGCTAAATATTGAATTGCATCTAAAACCGAACCATTAGTGCCAATTAAAACTTGGATTTGTTCTGGCGTCAGGTTGGTTTCATCAATTGTTAACCAGTAATTATCTGGTTCTGGGAAATCATTATCTTGAGGTTGGGCAATTTCTAAATTACCTTGAATCTCAGTAGATATTCCTGTTAGTTGCAGCAGTGTTTTTAACCACTGCTGCCCTCGTTGCATGGAACTGTCAACCATCATCAACCTGTAGTCTTTTTCTTAGAACTCTTTGGCTCAAACGGTAATGTTTTTTGTTCTACTGCTGCTTCTTTCTCTTGGGTAGCTACGATTTTTTGCAGCTCCTCTGGTAGAGGTTCACGAGAGAGAATATAGGTTTGCAGTGTCTGGAAAATATTACCAATCACCATATACATCAGCACGCCAGCCGGTAGAGGGAAGAACAAAAACATCCCAGAAAAGATAACCGGAGTGATTTTGTTAACTGTGTCCTGCTGTGGGTTACCACCACTGGAATTTTGCCCAGACAGCAATTGGCTGACATAAAGACTGATTCCAAAGAAGACGATCATCGAAACGATGTCCCAGTGGACTTTACCATCAGGATCGATCGCGCCTACTCTACCTAAGGCATCAATAAACAAAAATCCTTTATCTGCTGCTAATCCAGGAATTGAGCCTTGAATCGTCACATCTCCTGGCTCTAAGGCTTCTATATTGCCTTCAGCGTCGATTTTAACCCTCTCTTCTCCTTTAATAACTTTCCATTCAGGAACCAAGTTATTTTCTGGATGTTCTGCTAAAAGTACCTGAAATGGTTTGCCTTCAAGGGTCTGATACTGGATCTTAGTTTTTTCTCCCACGGTTAATTTATTACCTGCGGGGAGAATTGCCGTAACACGAGCGCGTTCCCCATCAGCAATATAAATGTTTTGGGGAGGTGTAGCAAAGGCTTGGGGTTGAATTCGTTCTATTTGTTCAGAGGGAAAGATTTGCAGGTTAACGCTGTAGTTAACGCCAGCAAAGGGCGAACCCCGCAAAGTGGCAAATAGCGCTAGGAGTACGGGCATTTGCAGTAAAAGAGGTAAGCATCCTGCTAATGGGTTGCCAAATTCTTTTTGGACATTGACCATTTCCTCTTGCTGCTTTTGGGGATCGTCCTTATACCGCTCTTTGATTTCTGCCATCCGCTTCTGCATTAGAGGTTGTACAATTCGCATTTTCCGCATATTGCGAATTGAACCAGCACTCAGGGGATAGAGCGCAAAGCGGATTATCAATGTCAAGGCAACGATCGCCAATCCATAGCTGGGCACAATTCCATAGAAAAAATCTATGATTGGCAGCATCACGTTGTTCGAGAGAAACCCGATACCAAAATCCATTATTCTGAATTCAACCTGAGGTACTGTAAACTGAACTGAATCTAATTTATCTAATCTTGATTCTTCTATGACTATCCTACGCTACGGATAGCCGCACTTTGAAAGTGTTGAGTTGAAAGTGTTGAGTGCTGAGTAGGAAGAAGTATATAGGGTTTGGTAGATGGGAAGTTGTGAATTTTTTATTTTATTTTGTCAGCAAGTTTTGCTTTTACTACTCCCTACATCCTACTCCCTACTCTCGATTACTTGTTAGCAGCACCGCTATATAGAGGATTTTTAGCCGTGACTCTTTCATTGATGTAGTCGTATGTCTCGCGGAAATTGGGAACAGCCCGCATTTCTAGACGACTACCATTTCTCAGAGTTAATACCATATCTCCCCAAAAGCCAATGCCTCGGGGAACTTTGACAATTTTGACTACTTCTGAATAAATCACGTCAGTGCGATCGCGTCCTCTCCAACCTCCCATCACGGAAATCCGGCGATCAGTAATGCGGAAGCGCAGCCACAATGCCCTGACGATTGCTCCAACTGCCAATGGTAAACCCACGACAGTTAGTCCAATCAACATGTTGAGAATTAAGTCCCCAATGTGGGGGCCACCTTCATAATACACTTCTTCACGAATACCCATCGAATACCTCTGCTTTTACCAACAACTGCTCTAATTCTTGCAGAAATTGTTGGCTTACGCACTTAGATTCTGCTGCTGTTGGTTTGACAACAATGACTAGCCGCCAGCCTGGGGACAATTTCGGTAGCAACTGATGCAACGCAGCAGTAATTTGGCGTTTAATTCGGTTACGCACTACTGCTCTTTTGCTGACTTTGGTACTAATCGAAATGCCAAATTGACTGCTGGCAAGCTGTTTTGGGTCAGTTGGAGAGTTGGTGTTGGCGGCAGTATCACCATAATTTTTTTTTGAAGATGACGGTCTTAAAGCTCTCAATGTGAAATGAGAACTGTGACGCCGAATTCCTTCACGGAAAACTGCCTGGAAATCTTTGCGGGATTTTAACCGATTTGCTTTGGGCAAAGCCACATCTGCTCTTTTGGCTGGAAATTCTCTACACGCTTAGACGATGCCGTCCCCTTTTTCTTCTGGCCCTGATTACGTTTCTGCCGTTTGGTGTCTGCATCCTGGCACGAAAACCTGAGGTTCTTTTTCTTTTACGGCAAGTGCCGCCCAGGGTTCTTTGCATATCGTTCTCCTCTAAGGCGATTTTTATAAAAAGTCACAATCTATGATTTTATCACTCTACCAGCAAAACGGCAGAAATTGTTATTAAAAAGTGGTCAAAAGTCAATGCGTTTAGACGAATAGCAACTAACAACTGACCACTTAGAATTGCTTAAGAGATGCTCAAAAGCCAGGTGCCCACGTAACGCAGCAGTGGCACATCTCCAGGGGAAAGAACTTGGCAGTTGAAATGGTACATTCCCCCAAAAGTCGGATTTCGTACATTAGACAAGACTAACTCAACCTGTCTACCGGCGGGCACTGGCTCTTCCGGAAAGATTTCGATGAGGCGACTTTCTTTGTTCCACTTCACCTCAAGGAGAGGTACTTTTTTACCTTGAACCCTAACTTCAATTTTGTTGGGGTCGAAAGTTCCTTTGTAATAATCTGGGTAAGTAACAGCAAACTGGGCAACTGCTAATTTCATTTTTTCGCTGGGAATCCTCAATCTATAACGATCCCAGTTATTAGCTTGTCCACCAAAATCAAACCGGAAGGGCAGCTGATTTTCGCTTTTGATACCGCTAAACAACGTTAATCCTTGACCCTGGGCCCAGGTGATAGCTGGTAATCCAGTCACTAAAAAGCTAGTCACTGCTAAAGCAGAGAGAAGTCTCAGAGGCAGTTTGCCCTTAGAACCTCGAAAAAGTAAACTTCGCATAGTTAAGCTCCTCCACCTGGAAATATGAGTGTTATTTAAATTATCGAAATTTGGTCTTCGTAAATAAACTTTACTACTGACTTCCTGACAATTGACGTTAAATGGAAACAACAAGTGCCATGTCCCCTGGAATGTCAGGTCTGAGGAAAAATACGGTGTTATTTATTTAACAATATTTAGCTTGAGCAATATAGACATTGTTGTCACTAGCCTGGTCTAATTTAAACTAGACAGAAACACAGTTAAGAGTTGATTGTGTTTCTAAATATGTATAAGTGTATCTTAATTTAAGATTTTTGTTATAAAAATTGAGCTAGCCAGTCAGCGATCGCCGATGAACTTGGGATAAATTGATTAAAATGAGCTTGAATCAAAAGCAGCAATCATTAAAAAATAACAGGGAAATTATCAAGCTTTAAAAATATGTAAGCAAGGAATACTAAAATTTTGCAATCCCTAAAACAAGCTAAAGACAAAGATGTAAATTTGGGAATTAACTTAGGATTTGCAATATGTAAACCTATTTGTAACTATCAGCAAGTGTGCCATCTGCAAGCGGCAAAGTGAGGCGTAACCTGGAGAACCAAGAGTGGTAAAGAAAAAGTTCAAGGTTCAATCTACTAGGAAAAGCCTTCACAGACAGTTACTGCCCTCAATGATGAGTACGGGACATCCCCATGAGAAAATTGCATATTTGCCAGAACATAGAAGTATTTATCTCCAGGAGATTTCATGAGAATTGCAGTTGCTAAAGAAATAGAAGTTTGTGAGCGTCGTGTGGCATTAAATCCTGATACTGTTGCCCGATTGGTCAAACAAGGTTTGGAAGTATGGGTAGAAACAGGTGCAGGAGAACGATCTTTTTTTAGTGATGCTGCTTATGAAGCAGTAGGAGCCACAATTATTAGTGATACTGCTAAATTATGGAGTGAAGCAGATATCCTGTTGAAAGTCAGCCCACCACAAGAGCGGGAAGATGGCGGCTCAGAAATTGAATTACTCAAGGAAGGGGCTGTTTTAATCAGCTTCCTCAATCCTTTGGGAAATCCCGTAGTAGCTCAGCAACTGGCAAATCGTCAAGTCACAGCCTTGAGTATGGAAATGATCCCCCGTACCACCAGGGCGCAAAGCATGGATGCGTTGTCTTCGCAAGCTTCACTAGCAGGTTACAAGGCAGTGTTAATTGCCGCAGCTGCATTACCGAAATATTTCCCCATGCTGACAACAGCCGCAGGGACAATTGCCCCAGCGAAAGTATTTATCATGGGCGCAGGTGTGGCCGGATTGCAAGCGATCGCTACCGCCAGACGCTTGGGTGCTGTGGTAGAAGCCTTTGACATCCGTCCTGCCGTCAAAGAAGAAGTGCAAAGTTTGGGAGCGAAATTCGTCGAAGTCAAACTCGAAGAAGAAACCACCGCCGCCGGGGGTTACGCCAAAGAAATTTCCGAAGCTAGCAAACAACGCACCCAAGAAGTTGTTGCGGAACACGTGAAAAATGCTGATGTAGTCATTACTACCGCCCAAGTTCCAGGGAGAAAAGCACCACGGCTCGTCACCGAGGAAATGGTGGCACAAATGAAACCAGGCTCAGTGATTGTGGATTTAGCTGCCGAACAGGGTGGTAACTGCGCCTGCACAGAACCCGGTAAAGATATAGTTTGGAATGGCGTGACAATTATTGGCCCCATTAATCTGCCATCATCCATGCCAGTCCACGCCAGCCAGTTGTATGCCAAAAATGTGACTTCGTTGATTCAACTATTAATTAAAGACAAAGCTTTACAGGTAGACTTTACCGACGACATCGTTGATGCGGCTTGCATTACTCATGCAGGTGAAATTCGTAATCAACGAGTGCAGGACGCACTACAAGCTTTGAGTAATCAACAATCGGCGGTTAATTAGGGACTAGAGAGCAGAGGGGCAGAGGAAAAATTTATGACCCATGCCCCATTTACACAAGGAGTTTTTATTTCATGACAGAGGCATTACTTGCTGCTTTGTTTGTTTTTGTTCTGGCATCTTTTATTGGCTTTGAAGTCATCAATAAAATACCACCAACCTTACACACACCACTCATGTCAGGCTCAAACGCGATTTCTGGCATTGCGGTACTGGGGGCAATAGTAGCTGCTGGTGCTAAAGAAACAAGTGTTTCAGTGACTCTCGGTTTGATTGCTGTAGTATTGGCGACAGTTAACGTCGTCGGTGGTTTTTTGGTCACAGATCGGATGTTGCAAATGTTCAAGAAAAAGGAGATTAAGGCGTGAGCGATTTTCTACCAACTGGGATTCAGCTGACGTACTTAGTCGCTGCATCCTTATTCATTCTGGGATTGAAAAAACTGGGTTCCCCAGCCACCGCGCGGAATGGTAATTTGATAGCCGCCGTGGGAATGCTGCTGGCAGTTGTGGCAACACTGCTGGATCAGCAAGTTTTGAACTATGAGATGATTTTGTTAGGCTTGGCGATTGGTTCAGCCATTGGTGCGATCGCAGCTTACAAAGTCCAAATGACGGAAATGCCCCAAATGGTGGGTTTACTCAATGGCTTGGGTGGTGCAGCTTCCGCCCTCATCGCTGTTGCCGAATTCTGGCGGTTATTGGCAACTTCTCAACCCATACCTCTGGATGTCAACATTTCCATTCTGCTGGATGTGTTAATTGGTGGTGTCACTTTAACAGGTAGTTTTATTGCCTTTGCCAAATTACAAGGTTTAATCAGTGGTTCCCCGATTAAATTTCCCTTGCAACAACCATTTAACCTGTTGCTTCTAAGTACTTACTTAGTAGGTAGTGCCTATTTAATCATCACACCCGATAGTCTACCCATCTTTTTGGGAGTCGTGGGAGTTTCTTTAGTGTTAGGTGTAATGTTCGTCATCCCCATTGGTGGGGGTGATATGCCTGTGGTAATTTCGCTGTTGAACTCCCTCTCAGGTGTAGCCGCCGCCGCCGCCGGGTTCGTGGTGATGAACAATATGTTGATTATTGCTGGCGCACTGGTGGGAGCATCGGGTTTAATCCTCACCGAAATTATGTGTAAGGCGATGAACCGTTCTCTGTTCAGCGTGCTGTTTGGTGCATTTGGTGGGGCAGTTGCTGGTAGTGGTGGCGGTGCTACAGGTGCTACAGGCGATCAAACCGTCCGTAGCATTGATCCTGAAGAAGGCGCGATGATGTTGGGTTATGCCCGTAACGTAGTAATTGTGCCTGGTTATGGGATGGCAGTTGCCCAAGCACAGCATAGTGTGAGGGAATTAGCAGATCAGCTAGAACGCATGGGCGTTGATGTGAAGTATGCTATTCACCCTGTAGCTGGAAGAATGCCAGGACACATGAATGTATTGCTGGCGGAGGCAAATGTACCTTATACCCAGTTGTATGACATGGATGATATCAATCCCCAATTGGAAGCAGCAGATGTGGCTTTAGTAATTGGAGCAAATGATGTGGTGAATCCAGCAGCGCGTAGCGATACCAATAGTCCGATTTATGGAATGCCGATTTTGGAAGTAGATCGAGCCAAACAGACAATTGTCATTAAGCGGGGAATGAGTACGGGTTTTGCCGGTGTAGATAATGAGTTGTTCTACAAGGAGAAAACGACGATGCTTTTTGGTAGCGCTAAGGATATGGTTTCCAAGTTGGTTTCGGAAGTGAAGCAACTTTAACCAACAGCAAAGGCGAAGCAACGCCGTCTTGTGCTGTTGCCAAGAACTTAATTTGCCTTGGAAGTGTAATGCTTCTGGGGCAAATTTTTTGTTGATGATTAATCTCTTGCTTGGCGATACCAGCCATACCACTGTTTAGCACTTCGCACTGCAAACCAAAGAAGGATTAAAGCAATTAATCCTCCTTGCCAAGGAGCATCAAAAGCAAACAGCACTAGAGCAATGCACAAGATGTCTTGAAGAAATACTGCCCACAATGGCAAGCCACGCAAACGATAGAACCAACCAACTTGAACTAGCTGGAGTACCAAAGCTAATAAACCCCCAATTAAGGCAATCAGCCAGTTTGGAGTTGCTGTTGCTGAAGCTACTGCTAACCCCATAATTCCCCCTACGAGGGGAGACAATAATAACTGAACAATTTGTAATAATCTTTGCCCCCATAGCTTTTTTGAGGCCAATAGTTCTACTAATGACCAAATAGTCAGGCAGCCTAATAAGACTGGTGGGGAAATACGAGATAAAAGCGGCACATGCGACCACAGGTTAATGCCTTGCAACAGGCCAATGATTAATAGAGGTATGCCTATTCTCATTCCTGCTGCCGCAGAAGCAGAAAGTGTAGCTAGAATTTCAATCATTCAGGCAATGAAAGCAATAATCAATAACTAAATATTTGTTATTTATACTACCCACTACCTGTAAAAATTCCAGCAATATGGCAAAGTGCTGAGTAAAAATCCCAGTCCTCAGTTCCTCTTTCATACTTGGCTATGAAATTCAATAAAGGCTAAATACCCAGGCGTTGGTAAACCTGATCTAAATGCCGGAGATGTTGCTGTGGATCAAAACATGTTTCAATGTCTGCTGGTGATAACTTTTGCGTAACACGCGGGTCTTGACTAATCAAGTTGTAAAAGTTTCCTTCTGGCTGATTCCAAGCAGCATGAGCGCTTTCTTGGACGATCGCATAAGCTTCTTCGCGGTTGAGTCCCTTGTCTACCAAAGCAAGTAGCACTTTTTGACTAAAGACTACACCACCATAGCAGTTGAGATTCCGTTCCATGTTCTCAGGGTAAACCAGGAGATTTTTCACCAGTTCGGTGATTTCTTTTAGCATGAAATGGGTCAAAATGCAAGCATCTGGCAAAATTACCCGTTCTACAGAACTGTGGGAAATATCCCGCTCATGCCACAAAGCCACGTTTTCTAAAGCTGCACCAGCATGGCTTCTCACGAGTCGCGCCATTCCCGTTAGTCGTTCGGAACGGATGGGATTGCGCTTGTGTGGCATTGCTGAAGAGCCTTTTTGACCTTTAGCAAAGAATTCTTCAACTTCGAGAACGTCTGTTTTTTGTAAGTTGCGGATTTCCACGGCAAAGCGTTCAATGGATGCTGCGACTAAGGCTAATTGTTGCACATAGTCGGCGTGGCGATCGCGGGAAATCACTTGCGTCGAGGCTGTATCCGGCTTGAGTCCGAGTTTTTGACAAGCGATCGCTTCTACTCGTGGTTCAATGTTGGCATAGGTTCCCACGGCACCAGAAATTTTACCTACGGCAATGGTTTCGTGGAGAATTTTTAGCCGTTCTTGATGGCGCAACACTTCAGCTAACCACCCAGCTAACTTGAAACCAAAGGTGATCGGTTCTGCATGAATCCCATGCGATCGGCCAATCATCACCGTGTAACGGTGTTCCCGTGCTTTTTGGCGAATTGCCTGAATCAAATCTTCCAGGCGTTGCGACAATACATCCAAACTGGCAACCAATTGCAGCCCTAAAGCCGTATCTAGTACATCTGAACTAGTCAAACCTAGGTGAATATAGCGTCCAGCATCACCTACATATTCATTAACATTAGTCAAAAAGGCGATGACATCATGACGGACTTCAGCCTCAATTTCCAGCACCCGCTTTGGGTCAAAATTAGCCTTAGCTTTAATTTCCTCAACTGCCTGAGATGGAATATAACCCAGTTCAGCTTGGGCTTCACAAACTGCAATCTCTACCTGGAGCCAGGTTTTTAATTTGTAAGATTCAGTCCACAGGTTGCCCATTTCGGGCAAAGTATAACGCTCAATCAACGTTCGCGGCAGAATACAACTGTCATATTCTACATTTAATTAGGGCATATAGCAGTCCGCTTTTTGCTGAGTTCTTAAACTAGTTTGTGATGCAGACGCGATGAACCTAATGCTACCGTCAGCCTCCATGTATACTTTCCTGACGTAACTTACTCATCAACTTTTCTTCAATTTTCTGTAATTAAAAGCGCCGATTTTTTCTTCTACGTTTTAAGCGTTTGGGATGCTGAAAATAGCGCATTATGCGATTAATTAAGCGAGAAGATGGCTTTTTGCGCTGAGCCTTTTGCCTTGATTGAGCAGTATTATGGCTTGTTATATCCTGTTCAACAGGAGCATGATTATTGATTGGTATGGCATTTTTAGTTGGTGTGATGTTAGTGCCATATCTTCTAGCGTAAACCTGGGTAAACTCAGCACCGAAAAAGAGAATCTGGGCAGCATAGTACACCCAAGCGATGATAATCACTAGTGAACCAGCCGCGCCATAGGCTGAACCAAAAGTACTGTTACCGAGATACTGTCCTAATAAAAACTTACCAATGGAGAACAAAAGCGAGGTAAGAATTGCTCCAATTAAAACATCGCTCCAAGTAATTTTGACATCTGGTAAAACTTTAAAAATTAGCCCAAACACTACAGTAATGATGGCAAAAGAAAGGAGAAAATTGAGTATTTGCCAAATGAAATCGATACCTGGTAAGGCGTTACTAAAATAAGTTATCAGTGCTGACAAAACTGCACTCATTACCAAAGACACTAAAAGTAGAAAACCAATTCCTAAAATCATCGCGAACGAGAGAAAGCGTTGGCGAATAATTTTAATCATGCCGCGTCCCGGTTTGGGTTTTACACCCCAAATTGTGTTGAGGGAATCTTGTAACTCGGCAAATACACCAGTAGCACCTATTAGTAGGACGATAATGCTAATAATTGAAGCGATAGTGCCTGCTTGTGGCCTGCTAGCATTCTTGATCGCTATTTCGATAAATTGTGCCCCATCTCTGCCAACTAAACCTTGAATTTGGCGGACAATTTCACCTCGTGCTGCTTCTTCTCCAAATGCTGCTCCCGCGATCGCAATTACAATAATTAGCAATGGTGCAATAGAAAAAATCGTGTAATAAGCTAATGCTGCTGCTAAACGTGAGGCTTTATCCTCGCTCCATTCTTTAAATGTCTCTTGGAATAGCGTCCAAATCGCCTGTAACTTCATCCAATCAGTCTCCTTATAGTAGGAAGTTGCTTCCCTCCTGCTATATTTGATACTGATTTGTTGATCGGCTACATCTTCCTCAGGATGTTTATGTAGTGTCCTTGAGGAAGAATTTATTGGTTTGGGCGATCGCTTCATAAAAAAAACGTGAGTGTGACGAACCTCTCCTGCAAGGAAACCGTAAAACTCCGAAAAAGAATGTAGAGACGTTGCATGCATCTCTACAAGGGTTCTGAAAAACGCACATTTCATTTCTGGAGATGTCTAATGACTAGTCAGTTTTGCCATTAATTTGAGAGTTCAGTAATTGACCATCATTCACCCAAATGCCTTGTTGCGGAACAGGAATAGAAAATCCGGCTTGATCGAAGGCAATTTTTAAGCGACGGCGAAATTCGCGTCCCACATCCCATTGTTTAAGTGGCTGTGTTTTAATCCAGACACGAATCATCAAACCGCGATCGCCAAAATTATCTATTCCTAGAACTTCAGGCGGTGCGACAATTAGCCGTTTCCACTGCTGGTCTTGATTCATCTGTGCAGCCACCTTTTTAATCAACTGCAAAGCTTCATCGATGTTATTTTCGTAGGCAACCGGGATGGTTAAATCGGCTCGTGCCCAACGGCTAGAAAGATTGGCCACAACTTTAATTTCACTGTTAGGAATCGTGATCAAGCGTCCTTCGGCATCCCGCAGCTGAGTCATCCGTAGATTGAGATTTTCTACTAAGCCTCCTACATCTCCCACAACAATGACATCACCTAAGGCGTACTGGTCTTCTATAATGACGAGGAAGCCATTAATTGCATCTTTAATTAAGCTTTGCGAAGCCAGGGACAACGCCACACCAATTAAACCAGCACCTGCTAGCAAGGGGACAATATCTATACCCAATGAGACTAAGGCTAGTAAGATACCAATTCCCAACCAGATCACAGTAATGATACTTTTAGTTACACCAGAAAATGTGGAGACTCGCAGTTGCATTCTCTCAGAAGTGTCTGAGTTTAACAAAGCACCACTGCTGATTAAAGTAGAGGTGAAGCGGTCAATTAAGGCATAGGTGAAACGGATTGCTACGTAAATTCCCAGTACCACGACACCCAATTTTAAAGGAATTTGGGCAGCTGTGAGAATCCCTACTTGAAAAGGGCGTGTATAAGGAAATAGACCCAAGATGATGAAAGTTCCGCTTCCCCAAATCCCTGCTTGAGTTAATTGAAACAGTCTTTTCTTGACTTCTTCAAGATGTCGATCTTGCTGTTGATTTAATTGAGTTGTCAGGTGTTGAGCGTCTTGTGAAATCGGCAGAATCGGGCGTGTTGAATGATGTTTTAAATGACGCTGCCAGTAATATACTCCCCAACTGGCGATCATCATTGCTAGCCCAATACCAACAGCAATTTGACCTTGGTTGATTAAAAATTGAGTTTGTCGCTCCTCTCTGGCTATTTGCAAGGAGTCTTCTAACTTTTCCTTGATTTGATTTGCCGATATAAATGGATCTTCATTCCGCAATCTGGCATCTTCAGATGTAATGGTCATCAGGTATTGGCCGTTCACATAAATGACTGGTAATCCATTTAATTTTTGGATTTCTACCTGAATTTCTTCTGTAGATGAACGACGCAAGTAATTTTGGCGGATTTGATTTAAATTTTGTTGGATATTTCGTGAACGTTCGGGAAAATTGCTTCTTGTTGCTGCGATCTGAAATAGTTGGTAACCGTCTAAATAAATCCATCCAGAAACAGTTCCGGTATCTGCATGGCTACTTTCATTATTGGGAGATTGTAGTAAAGGTAACGGAATCTGGGCTGTAGCTTTGGGTACCAAGATTACAGCTATGGCCATTGAACCCGCGATCGCTACTATCACATTTCTCCCCAAATTCCTTTTGGGTAATACCCGTCTCGTAGGTGAATCGGAGGCTGCATCGAATACCTTGAAGCTTGGGGCTGGCTTGGTGATACTCTTGATGTTACTGAGGTACTTTTCGTCCCAAAAAGCCTGTTTCTGCTCCAGAGAAGCAAAATTAGACCACAGGACTCGCTTGGCGATCGCCAAAAATTGAAAGCGCACTCAAATACCTCCTTGCACAAAATTTACCATCGGCTATTTCCAGAGCCATCCTCCATGATTGACTTGAGTAATTGTACCTTTCTAAAGTTAAGTTTTATTCCCTAGGGTAAAACTAAAAGTTTTAAATACTTTCTGTCTTTAGATGGATGACAAATCACTTAATCAACCCTGGGTAATAAAATAAATGCCTTCAATAATACTCTTACCAAAAATAAAGCTAAAAGAAAAAATTGAGGCATGAAGTTGACATTAAGGCTGTCCAACGTCAAGCTAGTCCAGAGTACAATTGACTAGCTGACTTGAAAAATGCTTCCTGAGTAAAAATACTAGTTTTTAGTCCCTTTTTCATTCAGATGTACGCAGTTCATGAAGGCTACTTGGTGATTACAACCAAAAGTCGTCAGTTGTAGAATACTCTAGTAAAGTACGTAACTCCTGCGTAACTTTTTTTACTTTTTTGAGGAAAATTTTGATGACCGCAACTTCTCCCCGATTAAAGCACGAGGTTAAAGACCTCGCCCTCGCTCCCTTGGGAAGACAGCGCATTGAATGGGCCGGACGCGAGATGCCAGTATTAAAGCAAATTCGCGATCGCTTTGCCCAAGAAAAACCCTTCGCTGGGATTCGCCTGGTAGCTTGTTGTCACGTAACCACAGAAACAGCACATCTAGCGATCGCCCTCAAAGCTGGTGGTGCAGATGCTGTTTTAATTGCTAGTAATCCCCTTTCCACTCAAGATGACGTAGCTGCTAGCCTCGTCGCTGATCATGAAATTCCCGTCTTTGCCCTCAAAGGTGAAGATAATGAAACTTATAATCGCCACGTCCAAATTGCTTTAGATCACCGCCCCAACATTATTATTGATGACGGCAGTGACGTGGTAGCTACCCTGATCCAAGAACGCCAAGACCAAATTAACGATTTAATTGGCACCACAGAAGAAACCACCACGGGAATTGTGCGGCTACGTGCCATGTTCAAAGATGGCGTTCTCACCTTCCCGGCCATGAATGTCAACGACGCTGACACCAAGCATTTCTTTGATAATCGCTACGGTACTGGGCAATCAACCCTAGATGGCATTATCCGCGCTACAAATATCCTCCTGGCTGGTAAAACCATTGTTGTTGCCGGTTATGGCTGGTGCGGTAAAGGTACTGCACTCCGGGCCCGGGGTCTTGGGGCTAACGTCATTGTTACCGAAATCGACCCCATCAAGGCAATTGAAGCTGTAATGGATGGTTTCCGTGTTTTGCCAATGGCAGAAGCTGCGGCTCACGGTGATTTATTTATCACAGTTACTGGTAACAAACACGTGATTCGTTCGGAACATTTCGATGTGATGAAAGACGGTGCGATCGTTTGTAACTCCGGTCACTTTGACATTGAAATTGACCTGAAATCCTTAAAAGCTAAAGCCAAAGAAGTCAAACAAGTCCGTCCCTTTACCGAACAGTATCAACTGGCAAGTGGTAAATCAGTTATAGTTCTGGGTGAAGGACGCTTGATTAACCTGGCTGCGGCAGAAGGACATCCCAGTGCAGTCATGGATATGAGTTTTGCTAATCAGGCATTAGCTTGTGAATACCTAGTGAAGAATAAAGGTAAGTTGGAACCTGGTTTGCATTCAATTCCCACCGAAGTAGATCAAGAAATTGCCCGCCTGAAGTTGCAAGCTTTGGGTATTGCAATTGATAGTTTGACTCCTGACCAAGTTGAGTATATCAATTCTTGGACTTCAGGAACTTGATAATTGATTAGTTAATTTTTGGGATAGGCGTTTTGCCTATCCTTTTTTATGGTTTAAGTGGCGGGATAAATGTGATTTTTCTAATGTCCCGCCAAGAAATTCATTAATTCATTTCTTGAATTTGCAACCGGATTGTGTGTTCCGTACCTCCACTAAGTTGCAGTTCCATGACTTCACCACCAAGGGGTTCGATGCAAGTAAGGAGCGATCGCAGGTGGGGTGTACTTGCACCAGTATCTACATATAGCCGATCTGCTAAGTTACCAATGCGTTTCCAAATCATGTACAACTTGGCGATCGTTTGTTCTATCTGCGATGCTTGATTTACTAAGTCGGCGGCTATACTCAAACAGCCGATTCTTTGCGCTTCTTCTAAGGCTGTTTCAATATCTATATCGTCCTGAGTCAGTGCTTGGACTTGGGCGGCAGATTTGAGATATTTTGCTAGGTGACGCGCTTCTGTGGTGACTTGTTTTAAGGTATCAACATCGGGATTAGCCGCAATTTCTTTTTGAATGAATTTCTGGTGGGATTCTGGCAGTTTTTCCATTTCCTTTACCAGAGGGGCAATGTAGCGCGGCGGAAGGGAGTTTTCGGCGGCTTTTATCTTCACTGGTTCTGGTAACAACTCCGAGGACATAGCTGTCCATTCATCGGTGAGTTGGCGGACTTCTCGCCTGGTGATGCGATCGCCTTTTTGGGCGGATTCACTCACCATCTGTTGCACTTCGGGAACGGCTTTGGAGGTTTCCACAAATGCTCGTTTACTAAAGTTGTTCACAGATCCTGGATCAAGTTTGCCTTCTTCTAGGAGGGTATCAGCACTATTAGCTAATTGAATCCAGGCGTAGGCTTGACTTTTGCTGATTTCTCGTTCCTTTAACCATCTGAGAAATCCAGTTCCCCGGCCATCGCCGCCTTTTTTCTCCCGATCGCGGATAGCCCTTAAAATTCGCCCCCGCCAAATTTCAGTTTGCAGGTCAAAGCGATCGCATACCTGCCAAGCTACATCCAGCTGTTGTTGAAAATCTGACTCTAGAATTTGTTCATCTTCTGGATCTGGTAGTTCAAAGCTCAGGTCTGCTGGCTGTTGCAAAGCAGCCGCAATGTCGTTGATAGAGTCGGTATCTTGCACGATTGATAACTGACTAGGGTGTGCGATCGGCTTATTATTGCATACTGTTGTCATCTCAGCAGCGATTTTATTCTATATGCCATATTAATAAACACCTGTACACAACAACGCACCCTACCGACTGGGTTGATAATTTGAACAAGAAAGGCAGAGGGCAGGAGGCAGGAGGCAGAAGGAATACTACCTCCTGCCCTTTGCAGCGACCGGAGGGAGCAAGGCTTTGAGTCCCCCACTGAAATCTCTGATTCAGTGGCACTTATTTGGTGGGGGTCTGAATCCCCGATCACATTCTTCCCGAATGCCCTCTGCCTTCCCTACGGAACGCTACACGAACGTACTTCTGCCTTCTTCAATATTCGAGTTTGATTCGATTTTATCCTTTCTGGCAATTTCTATGACAAGCGACCTGCTCATAACTTGACAAAAATTAGATATTCTGAAATATAGGCTATAAAATTACTAAAAAAATGAACCAGGTAGACTACCTCAGAATTAGCCTTGTTGATCGCTGCAATTTTCGTTGTCAGTATTGTATGCCTGAGGGAGCAGAACTAGATTATCTCCTCAAGCAACAATTATTAACTGACGAAGAATTACTCACCCTCATTCAAGAAGTATTTATTCCCGTAGGCTTTACTCGGTTCCGGTTAACTGGTGGGGAACCGTTGCTACGTCCCCGTGTGGTGGATTTGGTAAGAGCGATCGCTTCATTTCCCCAAACCCAAGACCTCTCAATGACAACCAACGGGTTTTTATTGGCTCCCATAGCGCAAAATCTCTATGATGCTGGTTTGCGGCGCATCAATATTAGCCTAGATTCCCTTGATCCCGATACATTTGACCAAATTATCGGTAATCGGGGTCGTACCCGTTGGCAACAAGTTTGGCAGGGAATTCAAGCTGCTTATCACGCAGAATTTGATCCCCTGAAGCTGAATGTTGTGGTGATCCCCGGTATCAACGACCACGAAATTCTCGATTTAGCTGCCTTAACAATTGACAAACAGTGGCACGTCCGATTTATTGAGTTTATGCCTATTGGCAATTGGCAATTATTTGGCGATCGCGGTTGGGTAAATTCTGCCGAATTACGGCGACAAATTAGCCAGAAATGGGGCTTGACAGAATCCCAAATTTGTGGATATGGGCCTGCTGACATATTTCAAATTCCCGGCGCGAAAGGAACACTGGGATTTATTAGTCAGATGTCAGAATGTTTTTGCGATCGCTGTAATCGGATGCGTTTTTCAGCCGATGGTTGGCTGCGTCCCTGTTTATTAAATGAAACTGGTCAAATTGACTTAAAAACGGCTTTGCGTGCTGGTGTAAGTACGCATCAATTACAAGAACAGGTCAAAGATTTATTAACAATCAAACCAGAAATTAATTTTAAAGGGCGCGACTCTGGCATTGCGGGTCTTTATAGCCGTACCATGTCACAAATTGGTGGTTAGATTAGTCCTGAGCCATGAGTCCTGAGTGTAGCATCTGAATTTTTCAGCACTCAGCACTCAGCACTCAGGAAGGAAGTACTCTTTTAGGCTTGTCGTGAGTAGTATTCCACTACTAGCAGTTCATTAACTTGTAGCGCTACCCATTCCCGCTCAATTACACTGTTGACTTTGCCAGTCAACTTGTTTTTGTCAAATTCCAGATGGCTGGGGAGGTTGGCTAAGCCGGGATATTGCAAATTGGATTCCACTAACTTCCGTGATGGTTCACGGTCTCTGATGGCGATTACTTCTCCAGGACGGCACTGGTAGCTAGCAATATTCACTACACGACCATTAACTGTAACATGACCGTGATTTACCAGCTGGCGAGCTGCTGGAATGGTGGGAGCCATACCCAACCGAAAAACGGTATTATCTAAGCGCATTTCTAGCAGTTGCAGCAACACTTGTCCGGTAGAACCAACTACACGTCTAGCTTTACGCACATAGCGCAGCAGTTGCTTTTCAGTCAGACCGTAGTTTAAACGGAGCTTTTGCTTTTCTTCTAGACGGACGGCATATTCAGAGCGCTTTTTGCGGTTCTGACCATGTTGACCTGGCGGATAGGCACGTCTAGCACTTTTACGAGTTAATCCTGGCAGTTCGCCTAAGCGACGGACAATTCTGAGGCGTGGCCCTCTATATCGGGACATGAGTTTCCTTAATCTAATCCTGTTTAACTTTTACCCAGACATTCCATTATAAATATGTAGAAATCATAATTGCAAAAATCGTAAATTTAATCATCAAAATTTTGTCTGCAAATGGCAGAATAGTTGCTACACATTTGAGTTAGCATAACCTTGGGTGTTTGGAGAACGGCAATGTGCAAAAAAGATGTTAGTAAAGTGCGGAACCAACAAAGCAGTTCTGTTGTCAAGATATTCAAGACTAAAACAGTCCGGCTAACAGCACCAGTTTTGGTTGTAGCTGGATGGTTAGCAATGACTGCTTCCAGTATGGCTGTCACTACCTCCTACGCCAACGATTACCGTGTCTGTACAGCTAGACTCTTAAATTTGCAACTAGCTCCACAAGCAGCATCACAAGGTTGTGCAAAAGCACTGAGACCGAGAGATTTGTCTGCCTGCGTAGTTAAAATTAATCAGCAAACGCAAATTAGCGCTGTAGATGCTCTTGCTTCCTGTAATCGGGCTAGGCGACCCCAGGAATTAGCTAACTGTGTAGCGGGTATCAGCAGAAATACGCCAGAGGCGATTAAGACACCAGTCTTAGATTACTGTGGTCGGAGTTTGTTGCCTGAGCGTTTTGCTCTGTGTGTGGTGGGCTTACGTAGTGAAATTGAGCTTACCCCTGTTCAGGCAATGGATACTTGTATTGATGCTAGCGATCGCGTTAGTGGCTTTTCGCCTGCATCTGCACCACCAACTAGAGTTCCCACTGGATCTAGTCCCTCTTTTGAGGTCAATCCAACTCCAGGGAATCCAGTAAGTGAATAAATTAGTGTAAGTTTGATGACTTTCACTTAGGCTGGGCAAACAGCCCGCCTAGTGTTTTTTGTAAAAAGTTCAAAATCCTCTTTACTCCTTGCCCATTCAATTTTGAATCTGAGATTTTGGATTGAAAAATAAAATCCAAAATCTCATGAAATTGCTGTTTTCCAAGACTGTCACCTGTCACCTGTTTTCATGGTCTAACACCCTGACATATCAATCTTCTTTTCTACCAAATACCATCTGCAAAATCATGGGAATACCACCACTTTGGTGATATCTATCTGCCCAAGCGCGAATGATTTCATCCAATTCTTCCATAGCTTGCTCCCATCGTTCTGCTGGGATATCAAGTTCTTCCAAGGCTCGCATGGTGTTTGGTCGCTTTTCTGCCCAATCCTTCATCATGCGGAAATATCGGGCGGTATCTTCCACCATGATGTAGGTACGCTCTTGATCGTCGGCTGGTGCATAAAAAGGACGGGTAAGAGCATAAAAAGGCATTCCCCAAGGAGAATCAACCCGCGTTACTGTGCCTGAGTAAAGCAATCGGCGCTTGATATGCTCTGCTAAAGCTTCACTTAAAGGCATTTGATGCTCTGGTGGCAATACCTCTTGCGATCGCTTGTGCAGAAATTCAATCAGATCCAGAAACTCAAAGGAAGTGGTTAATTGAGCATCAGGCAGATTACTGGGTAGTTTCTGCTCAATTTGTCTTTTTTCTTCACTGGTCAGACTTGTACCAGGTACACGGGATCTGCCTGGTTGCCAAGGAAACTTTTCCATCCACACATAAGGCAACTGAATCAAATAGCGTGGTTCTTGAGAACCAAGCATCTTCAACAATTTACCTTCTGTCAGCGCCTGTCTGACTTCTTCTACAATGATTTTTACTCGTTTTGGCTCTAAGTGGTGCAAGTGACCTGTCATCCGCAGATTTTGCCCTTGCTCTAAATAGGTCATGTAAATCGCACACTTAGCTGCCGTTGCGGCTGCATCTAAGAATGCTCCATGCCTGTGCCCACTTGTCCTCATGGCACTAAAAGCTAGATAAAGCATGATCTGATCCATCGCACTTGGACTAAGACGCTTGATCAGATCTATGTCGTTACTCATATTACAGACAGTTGAATAGCAAGTTTACAGATTTATTAGTCACAGGAAAGTAAGTAGTATACACCCAATTGCAGCTAATGTCTTTACTCCAGACCTGCATGATGATGTTTTAACTTTCAGGTTCTAGTTGTCAAAAGTGATCATCACTCCGTATCAGGAAGATAGTACTGCAACAACTGCTCTGTGGCGTTAATAAAAAGTATATCTTTCCACAAGGATTACTTTTTATTAGGCTTTGATGAACGGTTGGCCTTGTACAGATTTCCCGCAATGATCAGGAGTCATTTAAGAGGAATCAATTTACCAACCCAGGAAACACTGACAAGTTCAAACAGAATTTGTAACCCACTATAACTGCTTAAAACTTCCAGTAGTTTTTGAACAGTATAGGTGGTTGACTGGAGGAATAATCATTAACCTCAAACAAGGCAAATAATTCCTAGTTCAAAATACATTTGATTTTCTCATAACATAGTATTCTATATCTGACCATTTTTTTATTAATTTTGTATAAAGTAATCTATTCTAAACAACTAAATGTCTACCATTTAAATAGTTTATATGCAACCGTTTATGAAGATTCTCTGATATTTCACCAAAGACTATGAGTTCTAGTTTAATTCATCATTTGGTACTGACATGATAAAGAAGAAACCTAGTTATGCAGATAAGACTAGTTGGAACAAAAGAAATAGAAAAACTGGTACAAGGAATACAAATTTTCTCTGCTCCTTGTGCTTCTGCTTTTTCCTTGCCCATCGCCTTTTTTGCTCAGTGGTGAACCAACGCTCTAATGAGGCAGTCTGGTAAGTCCGGTACTTACAGAAATATGTCTTTACAAGTAAGAGGGTAAGCAGTTCATGATGGCTACTTAACCCTCAAATTTCATTGTTTATACTTATGCTGATAATGGTATAATTCCTGAGAAACTTATCATTAGCAAGACATAATGAAAAGTTAGAATTTAAAGAATTAAATTCCTCGTTTAACGTTTTATTTTTATCATTATTAAGCTGGCTATTATGGGTAATTCAATTTTCGGAACTAGAAGATTTAACTTGATTCCGCATTTTTTCAAAGCTGTAAGCTGCTACGCCAAAAGTGACGAACAGCACTCCCATAATTTGTACGATTTCCAAGGTCTCCTGAAGCATTAAACCAGCAAAAACCACAGTGAGAATTGGTACGCCTGCTCCGATAATTGCCGACCGTAATGCACCTAATTTGCGAATCCCCACATTGTTGAGCACATAGCCTACCAGAGTTAGAACACCTAAAATAAAAGCACTTAAAATAAGTTCTAGTAGCTTAGACGGATCAACTGCCAGATTCAAGCCACTTGGTAAAGGCAGCATCAAACAAATAAAGCTCAACACAAACATGGTGGTAAAGTTGATTAATGTGAAAGACACCGGATGCAGTTTAGCAGCACATATCCGTGTCAAAATCACATAGCAGGCAAAAGCCACTCCAGCAAAAATTGCTGTGCTGCTTCCTAGAGAGAAATTAGCCATACCAAAGCTTGCAGAACCGCCTAGTACGAGTAACTCACCGCAGAAAATAGAGCCGATCGCGGCGGAGCGGAAACCACTGGGGCGATCGCGGAACAGTAACCATGAGAGTAGTCCGCCAATCATGGGGTAGACAAAGAAAAGCGCGATCGCCATCCCAGTCGCCACTTGACCAATAGCCAGGTAGATGAGCACCTGAGATAAAAACAAAAAGCATCCACTGGCGATCGACAACTGTAAAAGTCTTTGTGTTTTGACACTACTATTTGGATTGGAATTACCCCGTACTGACTCCACCAAGTTTTGCATATCTTGCCATACTTGCGGATGCATTATGGGAGCCAACAGTAGCATGAGTGGTACAACCACCAGTAACCGCAGCATCAAAATTAACAGGATATTCCCCAATGTTGGCGAAATCAGTCCTTCTATCTCTAAAACTCCGAGATTATCGTAAGCCTTATAGAACATCCCCTTGATAGCTACGTTGTAAAGCGATGAAACCACCGTTGACAACACAACCAGCAAGAAACCTATCTGAATTGGCGATAAAGTTTGAGAGTTATTTGAGCGTGAAGATGCAGGTTTTGCTTCTTGCTTGGTTGCTGGAGAAGGCGGAGATTGAGTGTTGTTCTCTAGCGCTTCTCTACTGAGTACAGAATTCGGCTTACCAACCTTTTGCTGATCTGGCGGAGATTGAGTGTTGCGTTCGAGCGCTTCTCTCCTAAGTACAGAATTTTGCTGGCTAACCTTTTGTTGATCTGGCGGGAATTGGTTGTCGCGTTCAAACTCTTCTCTGCTAATTACAGAATTCGACTCTGTAGTGTTTTCCTGGTCTGGAGAGAATTGGTTGTCGCGTTCAAACTCTTCTCTGCTAATTACAGAATTCGACTCTGTAGTGTTTTCCTGGTCTGGAGGGAATTGGTTGTCGCGTTCAAACTCTTCTCTGCTAATTACAGAATTCGACTCTGTAGTGTTTTCCTGGTCTGGAGGGAATTGGTTGTCGCGTTCAAACTCTTCTCTGCTAATTACAGAATTCGACTCTGTAGTGTTTTCCTGGTCTGGAGGGAATTGGTTGTCGCGTTCAAACTCTTCTCTGCTAATTACAGAATTCGACTCCGACGATTTTGCCTTGCTTAATGGGACTATGTTGCTTGACGAAGATGCTAGCGTAGGAGGAGGTGTAGTGTTGCTCTTTGATAAATCTTCAGTGATAGTAGAAATTGGCTCGGCGACACTGCTATTGATTTCTCCCAACTGTAAGCGTGTCTGTGAGGAACTAGGTGGCTGTTGCTCAGTGGGTTGCACAACAGTAGGCGGTGAGGCTTTTACTGCTGCTAACGAAATTTCTTTTGTTGTTTTTACTAGTTCCCCACGCAGGTGATTAATTAATTGCTCGACAATTGCTTCTCCCTGCTGCTGTTGGCTGTACATCCGAGACAACTGTTGGGAGAGATTACTTTGATAGTTCTTCAGTTCCTGTTGTAGTGAGTTAAAGGTAATCGTCAGGGTATCATCCAAAGTGCCAAGCATTTTTTCGGCATTTTCATTGTTTTCTCCTGCTGACTTCAGTGCAGATCGTTCGTGAGAATTACCCACTACTGATTGGCTAACTAAATTTGCCAGCGATGATTGCAGTTGCGAAGATATGTGCTTTGCCAAGGCTTCTGACAACTGACGAATTAACACTTGCTGCTCAGTGATCTGCCGTACCTGTTGTAGGTGTTCCTTTTCCTCTAATAGATGTTGGATTTCATCAGATAAACGAGTTTTTTCTGCCTGAAGTCGTTTGATTTCTTCCTGCAACGATCTGAGCATATTCTGCTGGAGACTTTCCAAATCCTCCACAACAGCCCATAGAGCTGTTTCTGCTGCTCTGGATAGCTCGCCTCTGACTCGCGGGTTGTCTGGTCGCTTCTCGAATCGCCCCATTAGCTTCTAACCTCTAACACCTTGAAGATAAAGCTGCTTTCCGTAAACTTGTTTGGCGCTCATCCTGATTTCCTGTATTTTGTCAGATACATTTAAAAATTTCACAGGAATTACGCATATCAATGTAATTTTGTCATGCTGAGGACAAAGTTGGCAAAGTAATAATTTATTTGCTTTACAGCCTACTATACTGTGTTCCCTTCAATATCACAGAGCGGCATTCCATCAGTCTTATTTAAATCAACGGTTTGCTAGTGAGAGTTTTTTGAAAAAAACATCTCACCCAATATAAATACTTATTTTTTTGGTAACAACAGTAATTATCAAAGGCTTGTAAATACGTGGATTGCCACAACAGGATTCTCAAGATTGTGGACTTGTATGTAAATTTGTACAGAATGTATCTTGTGTGACAGTTTAAATTTTTAATAAATATTAAACTGCCTATCCGCAGAAATTCCAAGTATTACTATTCCCTGCTCACTAGTTTAGTGAATTAACTGCTGTTCTGCAAAAATACACTGTGGTTTTAAGGTTGTAGCAGTCAAGTTTTTCGGAAAAAATCAGAGAAATTTCAATTCATCAAAATACATAAAGAATAAATATTAAAGGAATAAAATCTGGGCGAGGCTAAAAATGGTAGCGCCAAGGATTGCACTGATGGGAATTGTAATTAGCCATGCAGCAGCAATACCCTTGAGAGTTTGGAATTTAATTGACTTCAGATTTTGCACCATGCCAATGCCAACTACGCCACCAACGAGAGCGTGGGAGGTGGAAACAGGTAAACCTAATCGGGAGGCGACGAGGATAGTAGTAGCAGTTGCGAGTTCAGCACAGAATCCACTACTAGGTTGCAAAGAAATGATGTTTTCGCCGATGGTGGCAATTACTTTTTTACCCCAGATAGCTAAACCAGTGACAATGCCGACACCACCAAGGATTAAAATCCAGATGGGGATAGTGATGCCATTAATAGGTACGCTACCAGTGTGATTAATATAAACGATCGCCGCTAAAGGAGCGATCGCATTGCCCACATCGTTAGAACCATGAGCAAACGCTACAAAGCAAGCACTGAGGACTTGAAAACGAGCGAATAGGCGTTCTACTTGAGTGCTGAGTGCTGAGTGCTGAGTGCTGAGTGCTGTTAGCGGTAGCGGGGCGTTTAGCCCGTGCTGAGTGAGAGTTAATTCTCCCTCATCCCCCTCATCCTCCAACTGTTTCCAACTAAACACTGTGAGTCCAATGGCTGCAACTGCACCTGTGAATAAGGGGATGTCGTAAGCAGGTATGTTTAAACCAAGTTGCTGGTTTAAGTAATTGGTTAACGGTTGCGTTAAGGATGGTAGAACAATTACGCCAAATACACTGAGGAGAATTACACTCAACCAAGGAATCCACTGTTGTAGCTGTGCTACTTGATTTGGTTGGTCTAAAATCCAGTGCTTGATTTGACTATAGAATAAAGCGGCGATCGCCCCACTGATAATTGGCGTTAAAATCCAGCCAATGGTGACTAAGCCAATTGATGACCAATTAATTGCACCTACGCCTAAAGCAACCCAACTAAATCCCGCGATCGCACCGACGACGGCATGGGAGGATGATACAGGTAAACCGCGTGAGGTGGCAATTTGCAGCCACAATCCAGAGGAAATTAACACTGTAATCATCCCCATGAATAAAATTTTGGGTGTAGCTATGAATAATTCAGGATTGGCAATTTTCGTGGCTAAGGTTGCCGATACCTCATGCCCAAATAATACAGCACCCATAAACTCTAAAATTCCCGCAATGATAATTGCCTGTTTTAGAGTAATAGCTTTGGAACCTACAGAAGTTCCCATCGCGTTAGCAACATCGTTGGCGCCGAGGTTGCAGGCGACGTAAAAAGCTAGCAGGGCGACTAAAATTAACGTAATGGACATTTACTGTTTAGGTAGATGGAAGGAAACAATATAGCGATTCTCCCAGTCATGAAAAGCGATAACTTATCGCAAAATCGGAAGAAGCGCTATAAATATTTTCTACTGTTATCTTGTTTGCCCGGACTACGGATAAATTAAGATTTTATATGTTTCGGGTAATGGTGCGATCGCTTGCTCTACAGCCTTTGATAAATCTTGCAAGGGATAGCGATCGCTAATCAAGGCTTTCACATCGATGCGACGATTAAATACAATATCTGCCGATAAACCCTGAAGTCGATAAGACGAACTGTAACTACCCATCAAGTCAATTTCCCGACGGTACAGAATATTCGGGTTCACGGGGATTTCCACCTCATCGGGGAATTCGGCGAAAAATAAAATTTTACCGCCTTTGCGGGTACATTCCAGAGCTTGAAAGAAAGCTTTATCACTGGGAACAGCTAACAAGGTAACATCAACACCCATCCCCCCAGTCAAGGCTTGAATTTTCGCAGGTAAATCAGGATCACGAGCATCAAATGCTGCTTCTGCACCGACATTCAAGGCTTTTTCGATTCTCGATGGTAGTAAATCAGTAGCGATCGCTTTTGCTCCGAAATACTTAATTAACATCACAAACATTAAGCCAATTGGCCCTGCACCTGTAACTAAAACAGTCTGTCCTGGGGCAATTTGGGCTTTTTTCACGGCTTTGAGACAGCAGTTAGTTGGTTCTACAAAACTCGCTTCTTCAAAGCTAATATCATCAGGAATGGGAATTAACCCGCCATTCTGCACAATATGTCCGGGAACCTTGACATATTCAGCAAACCCGCCACCACTGGCGTTAAATCCGGCTGTGGTGGAGATATTTTTATAGACATGGCACATGGAGAAATTATCATTTAGACAATAGGCGCAACGCATACAAGGAATGTGGTGCATCACCGCTACCCGTTGTCCCACTTGCCAACCTTGTACCTGAGAACCTACGGCTGCGATCGTTCCGGCTGTTTCATGGCCGAATATGCGTGGTGGTTCATACAAGGGATAACGAATTTTTTTTATATCTGACTGACATAATCCCACGACACCCACTTGTAGCAGCACTTCATCTGCTTCCAGCGTCGGCACTGGGATATCTTCGTAGGATAATTGATTAACGCCTCTAAATACCTGTGCTTTCACTTTGCTTTTCCCCACTCGTTGTTATTAAACGCAATAAACGAAATCATCATAATTCAGATAGCTTTCAATGAAGCAGGATATATTTGTGCGGGGTTCAGGCTGGTTTGGAACTTGGCATCTCATCGGTGCTTTGCTGCTTTTGGGAATTGTCGAGTTTGCGATCACTTGGTGGGGAATGCGGCGAATGCAACTATAATAATTGGAAAATTTATCAAATTAGAGGTGACTATTGGTAATAGGATGTTAGCAATCCGTGGTAGGTATTGAAAAGGATGGCGTAGAATTCATTAGCATTATTTTGGAAGCGAATTAGCAATTGCTTCTAGAGAAATATCCTTGATAAATTCTGATTGCTCAATAATTTTAATGTTACGATTATACTTATCTTGAAATAAAGATCTAACCTTTTTGAGAATTGTCTTAGAATGTCTATATCTCTCAGGATCACTATCTAGTTTTTTAGGTGCTTCAACAGCTAAGTCCCCAACATCTAGATTTCTATAAGTACCTAATTTCTTTTCAATATCAGATCTTCCATTAACATATTTTTTAATACATAAGTCTTTCAAGTCTTCAGTTGCTTGACTAATTATTTGATTGGCATCGATCTCACTAATATTGTTTAGCCTAGCAATATGTTTAGGGCATAGGAAGTGCGACTCAACATCAACTCCTTTTGTAACCCACCTTCCGCACCCCCAAGTGTCACAAACGGAAATTACTGAGAGAAAAAAAGCAAGCAGGAATAAAAACAGACATATTTAGAAAAAAAAGGGGTTTGAGCAGCCATGAATCACCACAAAAGG
>JAHHIM010000015.1:0-98248 GCA_019358915.1 Trichormus sp. ATA11-4-KO1 | reverse complement strand
TTTGCACGCGAGGGGTACTTTTGTATATAATCAAAGATACTAATCATTTAATTAAGTAGTGGTAGAGGGTCAATTTTACTTTCTACCACTTTTTTGTACCTAAATCATATTCCGGACGAGTCTATTGAACCTGCGATCGCAGAAAGTACTTCTCTTGCTCCATCAGGGCCACCTGTGTAAATCCAATCCCAATCATCAAAACCAATTGTGCGGTCAAGGGTCAACATGGTAAATGCCAAAATGACCGCACTGAGTGCCAGGATTCCTGGCAAAAACCAGTAGCTAGTATGGAGTGCATCTCACAGCTTGATCAACTTGACATTATTCATGATTCATGGGGTCATTGCTGCGAGCATCTACCTTGCCATTGCTATCCTGCAACTGAGCCAAGCGCTTGAGTGAACCGCCGATGCTACGTGGTTTAGGGACTTCACCTTTACCTGCGGGCCAACCTTCACGCTGACGAAAGCGATCGCCATCTGTTTCTTCGGTTTGGTCGTGGAATAAAATTTGACTGGTGGGATATGGTAAATCAATGCCATTTTCGACGTAGAGCTTTTGCTTAATTGCAGAGATGACTTGATCGCGTGAATCTAGAGCATCTGACCGTCGGGGTGGTTGAATCCACCACCGGACACGGATATTAACACTACTTTCGGCAAGTTCCATCACCAGCACATCAGGAGCCGGGTCTTTTAACACAACATCTACACTGTGCATAGCCTCCAACATTAACTGCTTTGTCCACTCCAGGTCATCGCCATAGCCAACACCGACATCATACTCTAGACGACGATTCTCGAAGGCAGTATTTACTGTTACCGAATTGGTAAACAACTCGGAGTTAGGAATCACAATCCGACGACCATCATAAGTTCTGATAGTAGTAGCCCGTGTTTCAATATTTTCTACCGTACCTTCAAAATTCTTAAAAACAATTTGGTCATTGATTTGGAATGGCTCAGTCAATAGAATTAAAATGCCAGCTAAAAAGTTTTGTAGAATATCACGAAAAGCAAAACCGATAGCGACCCCACTAATTCCCAACAATTGCACCAAATCTGATGCCCTGAGTGAGGGAAAGACAATCGATAGCGAAATAAACAAACCTACCAAAACTGTAGTACCTTGTGCTAACCTACCTAGCACCATTCCCAGATTGCGGGCATAGCGGTGATGGCTGGTTAAGCGTCTAACCACTCGCTTGATTGATCTACCGAAAATCACAAAGATGGTAAAAACAATCAATCCCAGCACAATATTGGGTAGCAGAACAATGAAGTCGTTAATCATTTTCTGTACCTTGTCCCAAAGTGCCGATATCTCTGCATTCATCCAGATTCCTCGCTCATCAGTCGTTGTTGATAATAGTCAAAACTCAGGTAGTTAAATACCCCCTGAGGTCTGGATATTGGTGTGCTGCAAGATAGATTTGGCAACTTCCAAAGGTCTTTCAAAAAACTTGGTGTCTTTGTGCCTTGGTGGTAAAAAAATCTTGAACCACTAAGACACAAAGAGTTTTTATCTGTTCTGGTGAAGGTGAAGAGGCGATCGCCTGCTAGGAAATTGGCTACTAGTACTCAGAAATCAACAGAGAAAGTCATTAGGTCATTATATTTTCAAGGGCAAGTCAATTTGAAAAGTTGAACCTTGAGATGGGAAACTTTTAACAGTGATTTGCCCTTGGTGTGCTTGGATAATTTGTTGGGCGATCGCTAGTCCCAGTCCGAAGCCACCTGTTTGCCGAGAGCGAACGGTATCTACGCGGTAAAAACGATCAAAAATATGGGGTAAGTCGTTGGGGGGAATGCCAATACCGTTGTCTTCGACTTGAATCACAGCGCGGTGAGACTGAATAAACAGCCGTAATTGTACTTTTCCACCTGCTGGCGTATATTTAAGAGCATTACTCAGGAGATTAATCACTGCTTGTTTGAGCAAATTGGCATCAGCTCTGAGCATGACTGGCTCTTCCGGGAGTTGAGCAATGAAATAAAGGCTTTGGGTAGAAGCCTGGACAGTAAAATCCTGGGCAAGCGATCGCAAAAGTTTACTCAAATCAACTGGTTTTAAGGTGGTTTCCGCTAGGGAACCCTCATGACGCGACAGGAAAAGCAAATTATTAATTAGCACACTCATGGATTTAGCGGTTTCCGCGATTTTTTGTAACCGCAGTCTTTGCTCTAAGGGGTCTTCAGGTGGTATGAGAGCAACCTGAGCATTACTCAACACTGTGGCTACAGGTGTACGCAGTTCATGGGAAGCATCAGCTGTAAAACGCTGCAATTGCAGATAAGCGCGTTGGCTGGGTCGCATTGCCAACCCACCCAAAAACCAACCCGTAATACCAATCACTCCAAAAGTAATGGGAACACCTACAGTGATAAACAAGCGGGCTTGATTCAAGCTACTGCGTAGTGAATCCATAGGAGCAGCAGTTTGGAAATAGCCAATTAGCACCGTATCTTGCAAAATCGGCAGAGTAACTTGACGAACCCAGGTTGTAGTTGTGGGAGAATCTTCTGATCCTAGTTGCACTTGCAACGCTTGAAATCCTGGTTTTGCAGTTAATTTCTTAGTCCCTGGTGAACCAATAAACTGTACAAGTCGTTTCTCAGTGTCATACCATCGGGCGTACACCAGGCCACCATTTAAAGTCACACCATTCTCTAGAGAAGCTTGGGTACGCTGAGTTTGCCATTGACTTTGATAAAGCGAGTAATGAGTTTTAGCAGCCAAGGTTTTACTGTGATGAAAGAGTTCATCATCAAACAACCGCAACTGTTCTTCCACATTCAGACAGTAACCCACTCCAGCAAAAGCAAAAAGAATCCCACCCATCGATAAGGCAAACCAGTGAGCAAGATTTCGACGACTCCGATCAAACATTTAGTCATTAGTCATAAAAAAGTTTCTTCTCCCCTGCACCCTGATAGTAAAGTGCAAAGTGCTGAGTATCAACCTAGTTGCTTTAGAGCCGCCGCACCATCCGCTACGAATGAAACAAACACATATAGCCTTTCTGTTCCCTGTCACCTGTCCCCTGTCCCCTGTTTCTTCCTACTCCGGGGGAGTCAACCGATAACCTATCCGATGTACTGTTTCTATCCAATCTTTAGCATTAATGGTTTGTAGACGTTGGCGCAGACGGCGCACTAAAGTTGTGACTGCATTACTTTCGGGTTCATCTCCGCAACTCCATAAGGCTTGCTCAATCTGGTCATGGGATAAAATTTGACGGGGGTGACGCATAAAATATTCCATCAATTGAAATTCCCGGCTAGAAAGTTGAGTCTTTAAAGAACCACGTTCAATTATTAGATTAGATAGATGTAACTGCAAATCGCCTAAGCTGAGGATATTTCCTTGCCACATTGGCGATCGCCTGCCCAAAGCCCGGACTCGAGCTAGCAGTTCTAGTACATCTACGGGTTTAACTAAGTAATCATCCGCACCAGCATCCAACCCCATAACTTTATCTGTAACTGTATCTTTCGCTGTTAACATCAGCACAGGAGCCACTTTCCCAGCTTGCCGATATATCTGACAGAGTTCTACCCCACTTACTTTGGGCAACATCCAATCTAAAATTAGCAAGTCATAATCTTTGCGAACAGCAAACCATTGTGCTGTTTCGCCATCTTCAATGGCATCCACAGTGTGTCCCACTTTTAATAATGCTGTCCGCAGTGGCTCTAACTGTGATGGATCGTCTTCCACCAGTAAGATTAGCATTTTGTTTTCTCAGGTGGCTGTGATTTTTACTTGCTAGTTCTTAGATTATGCTAAGAGCATGACACAAAAGTGACAGTCAACTGTAACTTCTATGGGACAATTTCCCCTGTTTCAGGTGTTGCGATCGCTTGGCTTGGTATTTTGGTTGTCCTTGCCGTTCATTGGTTTGGTTTTTTGGCTAGGAAGCAGTTTTGTAGAAGAGCAAATTTTGAGTCGGGCTTACAGTACTAAAAAATCTTTGCAAGCAGATACACAATCGGCACGGCAGATGATGAGAAAAGTCGTGGCAATTAAGGTGGAAATTTTGCCATCACAAGGGGTTTCATTGGTATATGTAAAAACAAATCATTCGGTTCTCAAAACCATAGCTTTTGAGTTTCCCATCACAGAAACTAGCCAACTGGAAGTTGCCTTGAGTCGGGAGTTGGGCTTACCTCGTGAGCGAGTTCAGGAATTAATACGTTATTGAAGTAGGAAGTGGGGAATAATATCCAGTAACCTTACACCATTTCCACATGAAAGCGATCGCCTTACTCGGCAAGTTTTTGTACAAAGGCTTGATGTTCAGGTGAGGTCAGACCTTTTTGCAGAGTATTCAATACATCAATCATTCTGCCTTCTAATAAAGCCGTCACCTCTAGCCACAACCCTGGAAAAGTGCTACTACAAATAATGCCTTCAGCATCCGGCTCGATGAGAACAAATTCCTCAGACTGCAACCGAAACCAACTGAACCGATTTTCAAAGGTTTGCCACACTAGATACTCCTGCACACCGTTACGACGATAAGCATTTTTTTTATCGCCCAAGTCAATAGCAGCGCTGCTAGTGGCAATTTCGGCAATCAGTTCTGGTGTCCCCTCAATGTAGCCGTCTTTACTCAGGGTAGAAGTACCACCAGTTTCAATTCGCAGCAGAGCATCCGGTTGGGGTTCATTATCTAAATCCAGTCGCGTGGTTGTGTTGTCAGCAGCACTCACTCCAGGCGTTGCTGTCCGATACACCCCCAGCCAGGTTACTAAATCAGCATGGGGAACACCGTGAAAGGCTCTAACAGGGGATGCCACGTAAACCACTCCTTCAATGAGTTCGGCTTTGAATTTTTCTGGAGTTGCTTCATAGCGGCGCTCAAACTCAGCACGAGTGAGGCGATCGCCACTGGCTAAAGCCGGAACGGGTACAGAACGAGCAGGTTGATGCAAAACCATAGGCACCATTTCAGGATTAGATCGATAAGCTTTCGTAGAGCAGAACTCAGCGATCAAGAGTTAGTATTTAGCCGATTCTATCTTCATCCCCCATTTTATCCTGTCTCCCGTAATCACTCTTATCAATTTTGCCTTTGTCTCAGGGTGTTGGAAGCGGGTTTTTGCCGCCACAGACAAGCTACAAAATCCACCTTTTGAAAGCTTGTGTGTACACTTTAACCTCAGTATGGAGAGGTTGAATAAGAAGGAAGAAGGAGGCTCATTCTTCTTCCTTCTGACTTGAAAGTGCTGAGTGCTGAGTACTGAGTGCTGAGTAAAAATTCCAGTCTCTAGCTTCTAGTCTCTCTTTCATACTTGGCTGTGAAACTCGTTTCATCGGAACTTCCCTCTGACTTCGTTGAGAGGGATCAGAATAATGTGCAAGCTCTATAGGAAATTGGCTTCAACCAAAAACAAAAGTAATATCTTGCAATATTTCTTGATAAGAATATATGTTTTGACATAACTTTGTCATATTTATATATAAAGATACAAACTAAGTAACATTCATATTTTAATTCCCACAAATAATTGACCGTTGATTACCAACGGTTGACAGCCTTCCGAATTACGAATTACGTTCGCGTTAGCGTGCCGTAGGCTTTATTACGAATTACAAAATGGATACTTCTGAGGCTCAAGCTACAACTGTGGAAACTCCACCAGACAGTGTTGGATCTCCTGATTTAGCAACTACTAGTTCTCGTAAACCGTGGTTCTGGTTGTTGTTAGTCCTGTGTTTAGCAACTGGTGGTATTTGGCGGCTGTTAACTCCTAGTGAGGCGCAACAACCTTCTGTAGCCCAACAGCAGCAGTCACCACCCCCAAGGGCTATTGAAACAACTACCCTAGCAACGGGAAATGCTACAAGAAGTGTACAGCTTTTAGGACAGGTAGAAGCTAGTCAGCAATCAACAGTCCGCGCTCAAACTAGTGGGATTGTGGAAAGAATCTTAGTGCAACCAGGCGATCGCGTCAATGCAGGGATGACAATCGCTGTTCTCAATGACTCTGATCAACAATTGGCAATTACTCAAGCACGCGCTCAACTAGCACAGCAACAAAGTAATTTAGCTCGTTTAGAAGTAGGCACACGTCCAGAAATTATTGCTCAACGTCAAGCGGCTGTAACTTCTGCCCAAGCGCGAAAACGAGAAGCAGAAGATAACCTCCAGCGTACCAGTGATTTGGTGAAAGAGGGTGCTTTATCCCAAAGATTGCTGGTGGAAGTGCAAGCAAGATTAGATGATATTCAAGGCGAACTACTAGAAGCCGAAGCCGAACTCGCCGAAGCCAAAGCTGGCCCAATTCGCGAAGAAATCGCTGCTCAAAAAGCCAACGTTGAAGCAGCCAAAGCCAGTTTAGCTCAAGCAGAACTAGCGCAGCAGCGTACTCGCATTGTGGCATCTGAATCAGGTGTGGTGCAGAATCGTCATGTCAGTAACGGTGATTTGGTGCAAAGTTCCAGTGAAATTGTCACCTTAGTCGCAGGCGATCGCTTCGATATTTTTCTGGAATTACCCGAAGAACTCAGTAGTCAAGTCACGCCTGGTATGAGCATTAATCTCACAGCTCGCGCCCTACCACAATGGCAACAACGGGCTACTATCACAGCAGTAGTACCCATAACCGATAGCGCCTCTCGTCGCCAACGTGTACGCGTGCAAATCAATAATCCGCCACCAGGATTATTACCAGGAATGGCGATCGCCGGGAGCCTCAATATGCCCGCCAATCGTTCTAGTTTTGTTGTATCCCGAGATGCCGTAACTAGAAGACAAAATAGCTGGTTAGTCTTTGCAGTTAACGATAATCAAGCCCAACAAATTACCGTAGAGATGGTGGCCGATATGGGTGAAGAAGTGGCAATTTACCATCCCAGCTTGCAAGCCGGTCAATCCATTGTCTTACGTGGTGGTGATGGCTTACAAGATGGCGCACCCGTAAAGATAGTGAATCGGTGAAACTAATTCGTAATTCGTAATAAAGCCTACGGCACGCTAACGCGAACGTAATTCGTAATTTCTCAATCCCCAATATGAACTTCATCGAAACTGCTGTACGTTGGCGACACGGAACCTTTGTCTTGTTTTGCTTACTAGCAATGCTGGGAGTCTTCTCCCTACTGGGGTTGCCTTTAGAATTGCAACCAGGTGGCGATCGCCCGGAAGTTACCATTACTACTGTGTACCCAGGAGCAGGGCCAACAGAAGTAGAAGACCTAATCACTCGCCCGATTGAAGAGCAAATGGAACAGGTGCTGGGTGTGCAGAGAGTAACTAGTACCTCTCGTGCGGGACGTAGTTCGATCAATTTGGAATTTGCTCAGGATGCTAATGTGCAAGAACGCATGTTAGATGTGATCAACCGTTTGCAACAAGCACAAAGTTTGCCCCCAGAAGCCCAAGAATCGAGTGTGGAATTGGTGGGTAGCAACAATGCACCCATGATGTGGATTCCTTTTGATACCAGAGCAGGATTTGAACCGGATGCCAACCGTTATCGAGATTTAGCGGAAGAAGTAGTAATTCCCCGCTTGCGGCGAGTGCAAGGAACGGGACAATTTTTGGTAGTCGGTGGACAAGAGCGAGAAGTTGAGGTCCAAATTGACCCGAAAGCTTTGTCTGATCGCAACTTAACTATTGGTGATGTGGTGCGGGTGCTGCGGGAAAATAACCGTGATATTCGGGGTGGCCCGTTAATTTTAGGACGCAGGGAATATCGGGTACGCACCGTCAGCCGATCGCAAGATTTATCGGAGATTACAGGCTTTATTTTACGACGCGACCAATCCGGGACAGTTTACCTGGGGGATGTCGCACGAGTAGAGATGGGACGCAAACCCCAAGATAGTGCTTTGATTTTCAACAGCAAACCAGGGGTAGCAATTGGTGTAATTCGTCAGGTTGGGGCCAATGTCCCAGCAGTCGCCCAAGGTATCCGGGCGGAAATTGCTGCCTTACAAGCGGAGTTTGACCAGCAAAATCAGGGAATACTTTTTGTCTACAACTACGATGAGAGCGAGTATATCAATCAATCTGTCAGTTTTGTGCAAGGTAACTTGCTGGGTGGAGCGCTACTCGCTACGATTGTTTTGATTCTATTCCTTGGTTCTATGCGTACCGTGGCAGTGGTGGCAATTACCATCCCCACAGCCCTGATCATGGTGTTTATCGTCATGTCTGCGCTGGGACGTTCATTGAATATTATCAGTTTGGCAGGACTGGCATTTGCAGTGGGTATGGTCGTAGATAATGCCATCGTCGTGCTAGAAAATATTTTCACCCATATTCAGCAAGGTAAAAGTCCCTTACGCGCAGCTATTGAAGGCACTCAAGAAGTTTGGGGGGCAATGCTGGGTTCTACGTTGACCAACGTTGTGGTATTTGCACCATTAATCGTGGTTACAGGTGAAGCCGGTAGACTCTACGCTGATATGGCGATCGCTCTTTCTGCTGCTTCTATTTTCTCGTTATTTGTAGCTTTGACATTAGTACCCATGCTATCGGGATTATTCCTCAACCAATCAGAAGCCATGCAAATGATGGAGGGTGGGGAATATCGCGGTGGTAATTGGTTAGAGCGTGCAGTCGCTCAAACTTCCCTAGTCTATCGTCAATTTCAAAATAAGCTGGAAAACTTCATTGCTACTACGGTTAGTTGGTCGCTGGGACGTAAACGTGTTGGTCGTCGGTTATTAGTGCTATCAATTCCTGTGGCATTGTTAATCATTAGTGTCTTACTATTGCCACCAGCCGACTATTTACCAGAAGGCAACCGTAACTTAGTAGTCTTACGCGCAGAACCGTTACCGGGAACAAGCATACCGGAAGCAATTCGTCAATCAGCACCCATCCGAGATTTTTTGCGATCGCAACCAGAGGTAGACCGCATTTTATATGTTGACCGTCCAGGCGCACTGCGAGGAATTGCCACTGTCTTAAAGTCAGAATTTGCTACCAATCGGGGATTAGCTCAGATGGTAGATCGATTACGCGCCCAAGCTAATAACTTTGCTGGCTACCGCTTTATTGTCCCGACCCGGATTTCCATCTTCCGCAATCCAGGTAAGGAATTTGAAGTGGATATTATTGGAGATGATTTAAATCAGTTGAGTGACTTAGAAAAGCAAATCACAGGACAAATCAGGAATTTGCCGGGAGTGCGAAATATCCGTTCTAACTTTGTTATGGGTGCAGGGGAATTACAAGTCATTCCTAATCGAGAACGCATTGCCGAAGTAGGACTGGCAGAATCTGATATTGGTTCCATAGTAGAAGCTGCTTTAGGTGGTCGCATTGCTTCTAATTACCTGGATGGCAAACAAAATTTAGATATTTCGGTGGAACTGCAAAATACATTTGTAGAAACACCAGAACAACTGCGACAATTACCACTATTCGCTCAAGGACGACAGGTGCAATTAACTGATGTGTCAGAAGTCATCGAAACAACAGGCCCCGATGTCATTAATCGCGTCAACTTGGAACGTTCTATTAGTCTGACAGTTTCCTTAGCACCTGATGCGCCACTTGCTACTTTAGTGCAACGCACCGAAGAGGAAATTTTAACTCCCTTACGTACCAATCTGCCTACAGGTTATCGTTTAGACTTAGCAGGTTCCGCAGACGAGTTAGGAACTACAGTAGGTGAACTAGCGACTGCCTTTGCATTTTCGATTTTGATTACTTACTTGTTACTGGTGGCATTATATCGTTCGTTCCTTTACCCAGTAGTAATTATGGCTACCGTCCCCATGGGAATGAGTGGCGGACTATTGAGTTTAGTGATTACCAACCATATTCCCGGTATGAATGTGCAGTTGGATATGATTACAGCCTTGGGCTTTATCATCCTCACAGGAGTAGTGGTGAACAACGCTATTTTGCTGGTTGACCGTGCCTTGCAGTTACAGCAACTGGGTCATGAATATGATGCCTCACTGTATAATGCCACAAGCGATCGCCTACGGGCAATTTTCATGTCTGCTGGCACTAGTGTCTTGGGGATGCTACCCTTAGCAGTTTTACCAGGACAAGGTTCAGAATTGTATCAAGGATTAGGGATTGTCTTAACTGGCGGATTGGCATTTTCTACCATTTTGACCCCTACTGTTGTCCCGGCTTTAATGGGTTTACTCCATGATATTTCTGGTCGAAAGTCGTTGCGATCGCCTGTCAAAACACAGCCTGACAAAGTAGCTAATGTCACCATATCAGAGTAACTGACATCTTGCACCTAGCCCTGGCGATTAGAAAGATGCCTCCGGCACGCTACGAGGTAAGCGCAGCTATGCCCTTTAGGGCTTTACGCGGCTATACAAACTAAGTCCGCCTGCGGGGACTCACGGAAAATCAAGGGTTTTAACCCGCGTAGGTGGTTACTGAGCTTGTCGAAGTGCGGGTTTGGCCTGTGTAGCCGCGACTTCCAGTCGCCTGGTGCAAGATATGAGGTAATCGCATTTTGCTGACCTTACTCAGTGCTGTAAAGCCCTGCGGGTATGGCTGCGCTTATAGCCTGTGCTGAGTGCTGAGTCAAAAGAAGAATACTCAAGACCTTTTCCCCCATTCCCCACCTCAACCAACCCGCTCAACAGCGCCACTAAAAAGGTATTCAATCAATTGTTCTAGCAGTAAAACTTCTTCAGTCTGTCTCAAAGCTTTTAATGTCAGCAGATTCTGAATTTGTTTTTCTAACACAGGAGTCAGCTTTTTGGTTTTGATGATTTCTGCTACCGAATCCTTCAAGGTGAGAGATTGATAGAGTTCATGAATTTGAGCAGCAACAGCTGCACAACTAAAACGAGATTGAACCCACTTACGTGCAGCAATACCATAGAAATGCCATTTTGGCAAGTCTGCAAACACATCCTGAATAGCGATCGCTAAAGCATTTGAGTTACCTGGAGCAACCAGTATTCCTGTTTCACCATTAACTACTGTGTGCCTCAATCCACCCACATCACTGGCAATTACAGGCGTACCAGCAGCCATTGCTTCTAAGGCAACTAAACCCAAAGGTTCATAGTAACTGGGGATAACACAAACATCTGCTGCTGCGTAGTAAGCAGGTAAATCATTCTGGGAAACTTGCCCTGTAAATACTGTTACTGCTGCCAAGCCGAGTTTTTTAACTAAGGCTTGAATGTGCTGTTGTTCTGGCGATGCTTGATTTTGAAGGCTACCTCCTACCAGATATAACTGGAAGGGTTGAAGCACATGAGCGCAAGCTTTGACTAAAGTTTCAATTCCCTCACCTTTGTCAAAGCTTCCCACGGACAAAATCATCCGGGAGTTGCTAGCAATGCCTAACTTTTGGCGGGCATTTTTTTGCTTTAAGGAACCAAAATGTGTAATGTCAATGCCATAAGGAATTACCTTGATGCGTCCCTGTACGGAAATGAACTCACGCAGGTCGGCGACTTCTTGAGGACTGGTGGAAACAACACAATCTGTTTGCTCCAAACAAGCCCATTCTACCGCCTGTCTCAGGGCAGCTATCTCTGGCGGATTTTCCAGACCCCGGTACTTAATGGCTCCTAGAGAATGGTAAGTATGGATCTGAGGTAATCCCAGTTGAGACTTCAGTTGTAGCCCTACCCAACCAGAAAGCCAATAATTCGTGTGTAGTAAAGTATAGTTGCGTCCAGACTGGCGCTGAAACTCCAGCCACGCTGCAACAAACGCTGGTAAGTGTGCAAATAACTCTGTTCTAGGGATAAATTTTGCTGGCCCTGCTGTTAAGCGAATAGTGCGACATCCTGGTGAATGTACTACTATCTCAGCTTGGTCAGGATCTTCGCGCCGAGTAAACATATCCACCTGACATCCTCGCTGTGCCAGTGCTAAACCTAGTTCACGCACATAAACATTTTGTCTACCGGCTCCTGCTTGACCAATTTCGGCTGTGGGGTCACCGTGAACTGAAATCAAGGCGTAAGTAGGCAGAGAATTTTGGGCGATCGCACTATCACCATTCGTAAATATATGATCTAATGGTCTTAGAGGATCAATATCAGTAGTAGTCATATTTTATTTTAAAAACTCCAGATGTTATTAGCCTGCATAAACTTTGCTAATTTACCTGGGTTTTTCTGGTAGAGAATCAATCAGTTGTTGGATAATTTGATTGATAGATACTGTCTTTTTTGCTGCGTAAATTTTCAGTTTCCGATATTGCTCACTTGTCAAAACTAAATTAGGAATAGCGATTTTCACATCTTGAGACATGCCGATTTACCTCAATTGCAAGGGAATAGGGAGTGGGGCAAGATTTTTTTCTTTTTCCCAAATTTTCTGATATTCTGCAAAGTTTTCTCAATGAACTACTGCGTTGGCAATAGTCAAAAAATTAACTGATACTCTTAAAGTACTTTTTAGAAGTTGAAAAAGTGGGCAAAAATCGGGCAAAAATCGGGTAGAGCGTTCATCTGGTAGACTGATACCAATTCCCGAAAGGAATGTGACAGATGCTTCGTTGGGTTAAACGCAGTGAAAAGCCCTACTCCAAAGGAAAATTGCTAGAGCGGATGTGCAAATCCCGTTGAGGAAAAGGAATTCGGATATGGTACTGCCTGAAAAGTTCTTCAATGCGAAAATACAAATTACTTTTAATGAGGTATTGTTGATGAGGTTTAGCAGTCCAGACAAGCAGTACAAAATTAAGCGAACTATCTCCAAACCCAATGAAGAAAATCGTCGGCGTGGGAACTGACAAAACTCCAGTCTGCTCTTTAGCAGCTTCTAGCAACGCTGCTTTAACAACACTAATATCAGAATCGTAGGCAACACCAACGGGAATTCGTAGCCGCGAAACCGGATTTTTATAGCTCCAATTAATTACTTGATCTTCCAAAAATCGAGAATTAGGCACAATAATTGAAATTTGGTCTACAGTGCGGATTAAGGTACTACGGCCACCAATGCGCTCAACTGTGCCCTCTATTTCACCAACTTGGACAAAATCGCCCACCTGAATCGGGCGTTCAAACAGCAAAATCAAACCACTGCCAAAATTTTTGGCGATGTCCTGAAAACCAAAGCCAATCCCCACCCCCAAAGCACTTGCCAAAATTGTCAGTGAACTTAAATCTAGTCCCCAGACTTGTAGCAAAACAATTGCACCAATGATAATAATCGTATATTTGGTGATGATAGCGATCGCTTCTTGAGCGCCCCGATCCATACCAGTTAATTGCAAAATGCGGGTTCTCAAAAGGTTAGTCACAGCACCTGCCAAAATCATCAGTCCTAGTAGCAATGCCAACAAGACCAACAAATAAATAACAGAATATTGACTTTGACCCAAGGTCAAGATGGGAGATGTCAAGCTTTGAATCAATTGATTAGCAAGACGATAGCTCCAAATTCGACTGATAGGAAATAAATTTGTAATGTAGAGGGATACAGTAACCCAAAGCCAAATCCGCGCCGCCATCAAAGTAAAACTGAATAGTAAATCTAGTGCTTTGAATGAACTAGAATCTACATCTGTTTCCTCTGGATATGCAGGTAACCGTCGCAAGATTTCTTGTTGGAAATGTTTCCATAGCCATCCCAAGAATTTGTGAAAGGCAGTTGCTATCACTAAAACGCCAGCACTCAGCAGCAGCGCGTTACGAATAAACCCAGCACTCCGCTCTCTCTGAGCTTGTTGCAACACCTGACTTAGTTGCTCAACCCAGACTTGTGCTTGTGCTTGTAAAGTTTTACCATCTAACACATCTGCCTGGGTGACAGTCAGCAGGTATTGCTGATTCACCAAAATAATTTGCGATTTATTACGTTCCTCACTTGTTACCTGGACTTGTTCCTGAGATGTGACAATTTGACGCAGCCGTAAGTTAATCAAATTTGCCCGTTCTCTGGCAGTAAATTGTTCAGAACTACCGACTTGAAACAGCAGACGACCATCAATACTAACAGGCGCTTGCTCTGTTGCTTGAGCAGGCGCAACTATGAATAATAAGCTGAGAATAAAAGCAATGAAAATTTTGGTAACCCTAGACCGAATCAGGTTTGATGGTTGTCGAATACGTTTTTGAGTCATTGATTTTGTTGGCTTACTCAAGCTGCTTCAGGCGATAACCCAGTCCGTGAACCGTCTCAATCAAATCATCAGTAGCACCGACATCCCTGAGTTTTTGTCGCAATCCTTTGATATGTGACTTGACAGTTTCCTCACTGGGTGGATCTTCCAAAGACCAAATTCGCTCAATAATCCCGCCTCGACTGAGTACACGACGACCATTAGAAACCAGCAGTTCCAGAAGCGCATATTCTTTAGGAGTTAGGTGCAGAGGCCGATTTTCATAAATCACTTCATAGGTACTCGGATTAAGGTACAAACACCCCCAAGACAAACCAGACGACTCTGTAGAACTACCTCGACGCAGCAGCGCCCGAATTCGCGCCATTAACTCTGGCATCTCAAATGGTTTTACCATGTAATCATCTGCCCCAGCATCCAAACCAGTAATCTTATCTGCAAGGGTGTCGCGAGCAGTTAACATTAGCACGGGCAAAGTAGAATTACGTTCTCGCAATCGTTGGCAAAAACTCACACCGTCTAGTTTGGGTAAAGTTAAATCTAGCACAATCAAGTCATATTCTAGAGTTTGCACCCAATCCCAGGCAGATTCACCATTTTGCACCACATCCACCACATACTGACGGTCTGCAAGTGCTTCTGTCAACATTTCCGCCAACTGCACATCATCCTCTACAACCAAAATACGCATTGCTAAAACACTCCTGATCTCAGAAATAGAAAGCAGCTACAGTTTGGCTATAAGAGTAGTAATAAATTTCTCATCCGTGCCATTTTGTGTTACCTCTCGGCTTGATTGAATTTAAATTGGTATAACTCTCTATGAAATGGTCTTTTAAAGGAAAATGGATTGCCGGGGGGTTTAGTTTGGCATTGCTGCTGACAGGTCTTGCCAGCTTTATATCTTACCAAAATGCTAGTCAATTGATTGAAAGTGCAGCCAAGGTACAGCGCACCCGCAAAATTCTCAATATTGTCACAGATATCTTTGCCAGTCTGGTAGATGCCGAATCTGGACGACGGGGTTACCTACTATTTGCAGACCAAAAAGAGTTACAGCGTTATCACCGTGCTATTCAAAGCATTGATCCTAAAGTCAAGCAACTCAGGCAATGGATTGCTGACGAACCTGAGCAAAAACAAAGGTTGGTAATTCTGAAACCTTTAATTGCTCAAAGGTTGTCTTTATCTGAACAGTCCGTTAGCTTGTATCAGCAAGACCCATCAGCAACAAAGAATCAGGCTCTCCTCCGGGAGCAAAGTCTGAAGAACCGACAGGAAATTCAGCAGATTATTACCGAAATACATGCCAGTGAGGAGCAGTTCTTAAAACTTTGGGTACAACAATCTCAATCCAGCACCCGCTATCGAATGTTTATAGAACTCCTCAGTACTATTTTGAGCTTTGGTATTCTGTTGGGTACTTTTGCTCTGCTCTATCGACAAATGCTCGAGCGCCAAAAAGCAGAAACACTCCAGCGCATTTTAGCCCAGGAAAACGAACTCAGTGAACTCAAACTGCGCTTTTTCTCCATGGTTTCCCATGAATTTCGTACTCCCCTCAGCATTATTTTAGGTTCGGCTCAACTTTTGGCAGAGAGTAGCCAGCAATGGACTGAAGCTAAGAAACTCAAAAACTTGCATCGTATCCAGTCCTCAGCCCGCTCGATGAATCAATTATTAACTGATATTCTCACCTTTGCTAGGGCGGAGGCAGGAAAATTAGAATTCAATCCAGACCTTTTGGATTTGGAATCTTTCTGTCTCAATTTGATTGAAGATATTCAGTTTTGTAGTAAACCACAGCCTGCAATTAAATTTATTAGCCGTGGTCAATGTATCCATGCCAGGTTAGACGAAAATTTACTTTATTCAATTCTCAGTAATTTACTCTCAAATGCCATCAAGTATTCGCCTCGGGGTGGAATTATTCAGTTTATTTTAAGTTGTGAAACGGATGTCGTCATTTTTCAAATTAAAGACCAAGGAATTGGGATTCCTTCAGAATCTTATCAAGAGCTATTTGAGCCTTTTTATCGGGCTGATAATGTCAGGAATATTGTTGGTACAGGATTAGGATTAGCTGTTGTGAAAAAGTGTGTAGATATTCATCAAGGGCAAATTTTTCTAGAAAGTGAAGTGGAAATGGGAACAACATTTACAGTTAAGATTCCTAAGAGATAATCGCTTCTTGTACAAGGACTTCTCGAAAAATCTCTTTTTTCTCTCTGCGACCTCTGTGTCTCTGAGGTTGAAAAGTAATTAATTTAACCGCAGAGTCACAGAGAACACAGAGAAGAGCCGAATTATTGTGTCAAAATCTGACCCACCGGGCAAGAGCTAGTCTCTAGTACTCTGCGGCGTCAATAGGGATACCCTTTGAAAAAGCTCCAATGCTCCAAATAAAAGCCTTTTGACTTCACGGCCGGTACTAGTCCCCCTGCTTGCGGTTGAAGTCATCATCATATAGTCAAGGTGGAAAAATTGTTGATGTGATGAAATTAAAACCATGCTAAAAAGCTGAAAAATTTTTCTCGTCTTTCAATGGTTGTGTTATTTTGATTGATCAGCTTGCTCAAAAAATTGTTAAAAAATTTAAAAATTGTAGTAAACATACTCACTACAATTACTACCCTTGTATTTTTAGATAAATATAGTTTTTTAGATATTTATAAAGTATTGGAGAGTCTAAATATATGAAGATACTGGTACTGAGTTGGGAGTTTCCACCGAGGATAGTTGGCGGAATTTCTCGTCATGTGGCGGAGTTATATCCAGAACTAGTCAAGCTAGGACATGAAATTCACCTGATTACAGCAGAGTTTGGTCAGGCATCGATGTATGAGGTAGTCGAGGGAATACAAGTGCATCGAGTACCAGTTGCCCATAGTAACGACTTTTTCCATTGGGTAGTCAATCTTAACCAGAGTATGGGACATCACGGTGGTAAGTTAATTTTGGAAGAAGGGTCGTTTGATTTAATTCATGCCCATGATTGGTTAGTAGGGGATGCAGCGATCGCCTTGAAGCATAACTTCAAAATTCCCCTAATTGCGACAATTCACGCTACTGAATATGGACGCTACAACGGTATCCACACAGAGACTCAAGGCTATATTCATCACAAAGAAAGCTTATTAGCTGACAACGCTTGGCGGATTATTGTTTGTACTAATTATATGCGCCGAGAAGTAGAACGAACGCTACACAGTCCTGGTAATAAAATAGATGTTATTTATAACGGTATTCGACCAGAAAAGAAACAGCACCACAAAGATTTTCATGCTCAAGATTTTCGCCGCCAGTTTGCTGAAGACTATGAAAAAATTGTTTATTATGTTGGTCGCATGACATACGAGAAGGGTGTTTCTGTATTAATTAATGCTGCACCCAAAGTGCTTTGGGCTATGGCAGGTAATGTTAAATTTGTGATCATTGGTGGCGGCAATACTGATCATCTCAAGCGTCAAGCTGGGGATTTGGGAATTTGGCACAAGTGTTATTTTACTGGTTTTCTCTCTGATACATATTTAGATAAATTCCAAACCATTGCTGACTGTGCCGTCTTTCCTAGTCTTTATGAACCCTTTGGTATTGTGGCTTTAGAAAGCTTTGCTTCTCGCGTTCCCGTCGTGGTTTCTGATACAGGCGGTTTTCCAGAAGTAGTGCAACATACTAAAACTGGCATTGTGACTTGGGCAAACAATGCTGATTCTCTCGCTTGGGGAATTTTAGAGGTTTTGCAACATCCTGGTTATCGGCAATGGTTAATTGATAATGCTTACAAAGATTTGGCGCAACGCTTCAACTGGAAAAAATTAGCCAAGCAAACAGAACAAGTTTATCAGCAAGTCGTGCAAGAGCGATCGCGAATTGTGTGGCTTTAAAACTGACAAGCAACGCGGAGATTTTCGTCACATGACGCAGAGAACTAATGATTACTCTGCGTTATTTGGCGTTAAAAAACAGTACAAAGCCTGTACGCTGGAAATTTCACCCTTTATGGTGAGAGAGTTAGCAATAATCGTGGTTTGCACCAGCAGCTTAGTATGACAAAGGTATTCCCAAGCATAGCAAAGTGGTTAAAGACTGTAGGAACCAAGTTGATGAAGATGGGAGCCTCAATCATCACCCGTCTTACAGCATACCTGAAACCTGACTTCCCAGACAAAACATTCGATATCCGTCCCTCCTTATTTAATCCCTTAGCGGGACCTGTACACATCTTGGGTGGGGGTGGGCCTGATGTCGAGGAGGCTATCCAATGGATGATTAATCAAGTTAGGGGACCTACTAGTTACTCCATCAAAGTTAATGTTGTAGTGATTCGCACTTACGGTAGTGATGATTACAATCGGCTAATTTATGGCATGAAGGGAGTGAACTTTGTCGAGACTCTCATCATTAGTAATAGGCAAGATGCAAACAGACCTGATATTGTTGAGAAAGTCAGAAATGCTGATGTGATTTTTTTTGCTGGTGGTGACCAGTGTGAATACATTCGCAGTTGGAAAAACACCAAGTTGGAAACTGCCGTGAAGTCAGTTTATGCCAAAGGCGGTGGTATTGGCGGCACCAGTGCAGGTGCAATGATCCAAAGTGATTATGTCTATGATGCTTGTGCTTCTTCCGAAGAAGGCATTGAAACTAAACAAGCCCTCGAAGATCCCTATAGAGACATTACTTTTTCTTATAACTTTTTCCCGTGGAGTCATTTGAGAGGAACCATCATTGATACTCATTTTGACAGCCGCAAAAGAATGGGTCGAATAATGGCTTTCATTGCCCGTCAAATTCAAGATGGCGTATCGAAAAGCGCTTTAGGGATAGCCATTAGCGAAGAAACATCGGTTGTTGTCGATAAATACGGCATGGCGAAAGTCATGGGTAGGGGTGCGGCATATTTTGTTCTGGGAGATCATCCACCAGAAGTATGCAAACCCCGAACTCCGTTGACATTTTCTGACTACAAAATTTGGCGAGTTCCTCGTGGTGATACCTTCAACTTAAGGAATCTACCGACCAGAGGTTATTATCTCAGGAGCGTGAACCGGGGAAGGTTTAGTTCAGATCCTTATTAATTGGGAACTGGAAGCAAGTTGGAAAAAGCCGTAATTTTTCTCTTACCCTCTTGTAGAGCGGGCATCTTGCCCGCTTTTGGATTAACAACGGATATAATTTTATTTTCCAGATATTGCTGTACTATGCTGTAAACTTTGGACAGTAGAAATTACCTGCTGTGCTACTGTGTCTATTTCCTCAGCAGTATTAAATCTTCCTATACCAAATCGCACTGAAGCATAAGCTAGTTGTTCTGGGTGTTCCAAAGCTGTGAGAACGTGGGAGGGTGCTGTGGTGGCTGAGGAACAAGCAGAACCAGAAGATACTGCCATGACTGGTTGTAATCCTAACAACAGTGCTGCACCATCCACTCCCTCAACACTGATATTCAAGTTTCCTGCTAATCGCTGGGTGGGATGTCCATTGAGGTGTATTCCTGATAATTGCGAAAGTTTCTCCCATAGTCTTTGTCTGAGTTCGGTGAGGCGTTGGTTTTCTACCTCTTGTTCTGCTAAACCTATTTCTACAGCTTTCCCAAAACCGACAATTTGTGGTGTGTACAAAGTTCCAGAACGCATTCCTCGTTCATGTCCACCGCCATGCTGTTGTGGCGCTAGTTGGACTCTGGGGTTACGTCTGCGAACATACAAAGCCCCGACCCCCTTTGGCCCGTATACTTTATGTGCAGTCAGCGACATCAAGTCGATTTTCATCGCTTGGACATCCAAGGGAATTTTACCAATAGCTTGGGCTGCATCGGTGTGGAAAATTATCTTGCTTTCTCGGCACATTTCCCCAATTTCTGCCAACGGTTGCAATACACCAATTTCATTATTGGCAGCCATTACCGACACCAAAATTGTTTCGGGGCGAAAGGCTTTTTCTAACTCAGTTAAATCAATTATTCCATCTTTTTGAACTGGGAGAATAGTAATATCAAAACCTAGTGATTTTAAATAATGACAAGGGTCGAGAACTGCACTATGTTCTGTCGCCACAGTAATAATATGCTGTCCTTTTTGAAAATAAGCTTCAGCCACACCTTTAATCGCTAAATTATTAGCCTCTGTTGCCCCACTTGTGAAAACAATTTCTTCTGGAGTAGCATTAATAGCTGCGGCTAAAATTTCTCGTGTTTGTTTCACAGCCGCTTCTGCTTCCCAACCGTAGACATGACTAATACTAGATGGGTTGCCAAAGTGTTCTGTAAAATAGGGAATCATCGCTGCTAATACCCGTTCATCTACAGGCGTAGTAGCGTGACAATCGAGATATATAGGACGAATAGACATAAATTAACTTAAAATTTTACTGAGGTTTTTTAAAATACTTAGGACTTTATATAATTCATTTTCTCGCTTTGATAAAGTAAATTTATCAGACAAAGCATACTCAGGTTTATCTTGTTTTATTAACTTGATAAATTGAAAATCTTCTCCACTAGTTACACATCCAAACACAGGGTTTTCTGGATGAGGATTAGCGAGCATATAAGTCAGTGCTTGGGGTATAGCTTCTAAAAGAGAAAAACTAGCCCTTTTAGATTCAATCACCAATAACCAAAATTGTTCTTGAATAACTAAAACATCTATTCGCCCTCTGATAATTTTTCCTTGATCTTCTAAGGCAAGTTCTATAGATTCTTCGGTAGCAAAATAAAACGGATCATCATAAAATCCTGCCAAATCTAGTAAAGGAGATAATACTACCATTTTTACAGCATTTTCTAAGATAGGGGGATGCTTAACTAATCTAAGATAATTAGTTTTAACTCTGTTTAAATACTGCCTTTCTAAATCTGTAATTTCCGGTAAATTATCCCACCATTCTGGAAAAAATGACTCGTCATCGGTCTGCTGTAGACCAAATCTTTCTTCTAAATAGGCAATACCAACATTTTGTGCTTGGATAAATTGAACCATAGTTTTATCAGAAGATATATTTTGGTGAATGAAAACAAATAATTAATTCAATATTTGACCTATATTTATTAAAATTTGCAAAACTTTATATAATTCATTTTCGCGTCTATATAAAGTGAATCTATCAGATAAGGCATATATTGCTGAGTTATTTTGTTTTAATATTTTGATAAATTGGAAGTCTTCCCCATTCATGATTAATGAATATACAGGATAATTAGCATGAGGTGCAGCTAGCATATAAGTAAGTGCTTGAGGTATCGCTTTAGCTAAAGAAAAACTATAACGCTTAGATTCAATAATCAATATCCATAACTTTTTTTGGATAACTAGTACATCAATTTTACCCTTAATAATTTCTTTGGCTGATTCTGCCTGTTCTGCTTCGTGAATAATAATAGTTTCACTAATTTCTATAGATTCTTCTGTAGCAATGTGAAAGGGATAACGATAAAAACCAGCTAAATCTAATAAGGGAGACAGTACTACCATTTTGACTGCTTCTTCTAGAAGAGGAGCAGTTTCAAATAAACTAAGATAATTCTTTTTAACTCTATCTAAGTATTGCTTTTCCAATTCAGAAATCTTAGGTAAAGAGTCAAACCATTCCGTAAAAAATTGCGGCTCTTCAGATTTTGCTAGAGCAAATTTTTCCTTTAAGTAAGTTAGGGTGATATTTTGTGCTGGAATAACTTGAACCATGTTTATTGCAACTGAAGAAAAGTCACATACTCTACTTCGATGATAGCGCTGTCAGGTTTTTTAAGTGCTGAGTAAGACAGGACTTACGCAACCAAAATTTGTCATTGCGACCGAAACGTAGTGTCAGGAAGCAGTCCCAGAGTTTTAGGCGATTACGTTGCTATCGTTTGTCCGTTCCGGACATGCTACGCAAACGTAATGACGTAATTAGGTGAATTGAGCGGAAGTCTTAAAAAAGTGAAAACTAACCAGCATGAGGCGTGGCTGCTAATTCCTGTAATTTAGTTAATACTGCTTGTGCATGACCTTTGGTTTTGACATTAGGCCAAATGTCAGCAATTATCCCATCAGGTGAAATGAGAAAAGTTGACCGGGCTACACCCATATATTCTTTACCCATGAATTTTTTTAAGCGCCAAGCACCATAGGCTTCTATCAGATGATGTTCCGGGTCACTTAACAGGGTGATTGATAAATTATGTTTGTCAATAAATTTACAATGAGCTTTTCCTGAATCTGGGCTTACGCCTAAAATTTTCGCTCCCAGTGTGCTGAAGTCTGGATACAACTCGCTAAAGTCTTTAGCTTCGGTGGTACAACCTGGGGTGTCATCTTTGGGGTAAAAATACAGTACAATCCACTGACCGCTAAAATCACTGAGGCTGAGGAGATGATTATTTTGGTCAGGGGTGGAAAAATCAGGCGCGGTTTGTCCAGCTTGGGGAATGTTGCTCATGATTAGTGTTAAATGGCGATCGCCTACAAATTTTACAACTTAGAGGTTTACTACAGTGAAGGTTATCCGGCATGTTTGAGGATTGGCAAATGGTGAGAGAGTAACAAACACCATCCAATTCAGCTTTTTTCTGGGCTGGGGCTAGCAGTAGAGGCACTATTGCATAATCAGATGGCTACAAGCAGGTTTTAAGTCACTGGAACATGCAGAATTTGTAGAGTGATTGAGAAAAAAATAGCCAGGCGATCGTCTATCGAAGTGTAGAAAACACCACCACATAGATTTATTTTGCCAGACTACTTAAGTCAACTGATATACTTATATATATTTAGTACTGAATTATTAAGTTAAAATTTTTACATCTTGTCAATACCTTTTACCACAAATAGGTAAAAGTTAAATTCGTTATGACACCACACTATAATTAATTGCATAACGCCATGACTGGACAAAATCACTCGACTGATCGTTTTCGCTCCGCTACAGAATTTCCCAAGACAATCGCCAATTTAAAAGCGGCTGAGGCTGATGAATTATACCAAGAAATGCGAGATTGTCTAATTTTCACTAATCGTAGCCGTTCACAACTAGTCCGCAGAAATGAAGAACACAAACTGCGGTTAAAAACAGATGTAGAACGTCTACAAACAATGCTTAGTCAACTTAAACTAGAAAAAGAACAACTTGCTTCTAGTAATCGGCAGATTGTCACAGACCTAGAACGTGAAATTAGCTCAATGGCTGGATATTTAGATACACTTTCAACAGCATTTGATTCAGTGGCAGATGTAGATAATCCAGAAAAAGCTTATTGGGGATATGTATCTGTTCCTGGTAGATTCTTTAAATTTCTCCAAGCAATTAAAGCAATTGTACTTTGGTGGCGTGAAGATAAAAGTATAGAAACAAAAACATTAAAAGCAACAACAATATCCTCAATTTCTTTGCCTGATGAAGTTACAGACGATGAAGATCGCACAGAAAATCCACAAATGCATACAGACCAGGCCTCAATAGGACGCTCACTTTTAGACAAATAAAATTCATGGGCAAAAAACGAATTACTCAACTCCTAGAAAATATCAAAGAAAATCAACAGCATGAATTACAAAATGCCGCAGCCATCTATACAGTTGCCCAAGTTGCTGTAAATGAACTGCAACAGCAAAACTTACAGGTAAAAGAACAGCCTATTGCTGCCTTACCTTCTACACTCAAAATAATCGATAAAGCTCAACTACTCCAACTATATGGTTCATATAACGCTTGTCGCAAAGTAGCTAAAGAAAGAGGAATTAAATTTCCTCGGACTCCAAGCTGGGAACAATTAGCAGCAGCATTAACTTATGCAGAAGCTTTTCAAACAATCATCACAAATTATATTCAAACCTATCCCTATCCAAAACTGCAAGGCACCACATTTGAATTAATTTTCAAATAATTAAATCAGTATTTTAATATTAAATAATTTTAGTTTTCTAACTCTCTGCGTGATCTAAATGCAAATTTTCACTCAGCAACACTAATCTAAAAAATGCCATCTGAATTCAACTTTTTCCAAAACTGGTATCCTCTCTCACCCATTGAGGATATTGATCCCACCCGACCAACATCAGTCACTCTTTTAGGAATACGTTTAGTCATTTGGAAACCTAAAATATCTGAGATTTATCAGGTATTTTTAGATCAATGTCCCCACCGCCTCGCGCCTTTGAGTGAAGGACGTGTTGACGAAAAAACTGGCAATTTAATGTGCAGTTATCATGGCTGGCAATTTAATTCTCAAGGCATTTGTACTCACATTCCCCAAGCAGAGAATCCAGCAATTGTTACCAAAAATCAACAAAAATTCTGTGTAATTTCACTACCTGTTCGCCAAGTAAATGACTTACTTTGGGTTTGGCCTGATGCTAAATCAGCGCCAGAAGCAGCTAATACGCCGTTACCACTGTCTCCTCAAGTAGATGCTAGTAAAGGATTTGTTTGGTCTTCTTATGTCCGCGATTTGGAATACGACTGGCAAACTTTAATTGAAAATGTAGCAGATCCTAGTCACGTACCCTTTACTCATCACGGGGTGCAGGGTAAGAGAGAAAATGCTAGACCTATATCTATGGAGGTTGTGCAATCAACATCAAAGTTAATTGAAGTAGTTACGGCTGGACGCTTCAAAACTACAATTACTTTTGAACCTCCTTGCCGCTTGGAGTATGACATCAGCTTTGGCAATTCTGACGAAAAGAAGATGGGACTTGTAACTTACTGTATTCCTGTGTCCCCAGGTAAGTCCAGAATTGTCGCCCAATTTCCCCGTAATTTTGCCAAAAGATTCCATCGGTTGACACCCAGGTGGTGGACTCACATCCAAACCCGTAATCTAGTGCTGGATGGAGATATGATTGTTTTACATCAGCAAGAAAAGTTTCTACAACAAAGACAATCTGTTGAAAGCTGGAAAACAATCTATAAGCTACCTACAAGTGCAGACCGTTTGGTAATTGAGTTTCGTAATTGGTTTGATCAGCATTGCCTCGGTCAGCTACCGTGGAAAGAAGTGGGAATTAGTGTATCAGAAAACTCAAAAATTAATGATAACCGCTCTGTATTGCTTGATCGCTATATGCAGCATACCCAGCATTGTAGTAGTTGTCGCAATGCACTGAAGGTGATACAGCGCTTACATCTGGGACTTTTGGTATACAGCATAATTACTGTTGCTGGAGTTGCTTTACTTCCTGATGCACTCAGAATCAAGCTTGGTCTCCCCTTAGTAATTACAGCAGGATTAACTATGGCTGCTTACTCTTGGCTAAAATTCCAGCTAATTCCTCAGTTCTATTTTGTAGACTATATCCATGCAAAAAAAGAATAGTTTTAGGAATTACGAATTAAAAACATGCGCCGTGACTTTACTAACCGTAATGAATTAATAGCCTACCTGCGTGAACAATTCCCCAAAGCAGCAGAACGTGATGACCATATTAGCGAAATCGTTGGGGGACGACAAGCTGCTGAGAAAGCACTACAACAAGTCAATCCAGTAGCTTACGCAAAAACACGTAACCTGTTAACTGGTGCTGTTACCAGACTTTCACCTTATATTCGTTATGGAGTTTTAAGCTTGCGAGAAATTCGGGATTATGTGCTTGATCAAGTACAACATCCAGACGAGTCCACTAAACTAATTAATGAATTAGGCTGGCGTGACTATTGGCAGAGATTATATGTCAAATTAGGCGATCGCATTTGGCAAGACCAAGAAAATTATAAAACTGGATACACCCCAACAGATTACGCCCCCAATTTACCACCAGACATCACCCAAGGCAGCACAGGCATGGTTTGTATCGATAGCTTCAGCCGTGAATTGCGCGAAACTGGCTACTTACACAACCATATTCGCATGTGGTTAGCAGCTTACATCGTTCATTGGCGGCATATTCGTTGGCAAGCCGGGGCAAAGTGGTTTCTCGAACACTTGCTCGATGGTGACCCTGCTAGTAATAATATGTCATGGCAGTGGGTTGCCAGCACTTTTAGCCATAAACCCTATTTTTTCAACCGTGAAAACTTAGAACGCTACACCAAAGGTGTTTATTGCCAAAAATGTCCCCTTTATGGTCATTGTGACTTTGAAGGCAGTTATGAAGAGTTAGAACAGCGACTTTTTCCCCAGGGTGAATTTAGTAAAAAACCCAATAGTCAAAGTTGGCAGCAAGGCAAAAAAGGTAAAAAATGAGTCAACCAATAGTTTGGGTACATGGAGATTGCCTAAGTCCAGACCACCCGGCATTACAAGCATACCCCGATGCCCCAGCAATCTGGGTGTGGGATGAGGCGTTAATTGAAGAATGGCAACTGAGTCTCAAACGCATCACATTTATCTATGAATGCTTATTAGAATTACCCGTAGTCATTCGCCGTGGTAATATAGCCCAAGAAATTTTAGCATTTGCCCAAGAGCATCATGCCGATTTAGTTGTGACAGTGGCAAGTCCCAGTCCCAGATTTGATCATATTTGCGACGAAATAGAAAAGTCTTTAAAACTAGAAGTGTTAGAAGTGACACCGTTTTTTGACTACGACGGCTATATTGACCTGAAGCGGTTCTCGCGCTATTGGAAAGTAGCTGAGAAATATGTCTGGGAATAATCTGCACTCTATTTTACAGAACATAGGTCTGTGAGAATAGCGTCAATTAAGCCAGTTAAAATGAGTAATTGTCGCCCTACTAAAAATTTATTTCACGTCAGAAACTAAGATTCAATTTTCTGTGCTTCTTTTTGTGCCACCTCACTATATTTTTTGTATAGTTGGGTGCGAATCTTAGCTTCCTCATAGCGGCTGTGATCTGATGGTACCATACTCATTAAATCTGAAGCTCGTTGCCACTGAGCAGCTAATTCTAACCACTGAGTTGAGGTAGTAGCTATTTTTCCCCCAGCCGAGGCTTGGTTGGCAATTCGTACTGCTTCGCCAAATGGGTCATCAGCAGGAGCGGAAACACCATTATTGGTAGAATGTGGTGCAGTTGCCATTCTACTTGTGCTTTCATTAGTGTTTGCTGTATTCAAAGAATTGAAAGCTTCTAGTTGCATGAAGTTTTTCAGTTGATCGCCTAATTGGGCATAAACAGCCCAACCAAGTAACAATAATGAGCATAAACCAACTGCTGTGATGATTCCTGTTTTGGATGAATTTTTAATAAGTACTGAAGGACGAGAAAATTGCACCTTAGGTAAATTTATTTTTACTACTTCCGATTGATCTGCTGTCAAATCTCTCATGAACTGCTTGAAGATGTGTGGCTGATCTAATGTAATTTCTTGTGACCAAAGTAATTGATTATCGCGATCGCGATAAATTTCTGTCAACCACAGCAATTGTTGTTCCCGAACAATGCGACTATTGATATTGACTCGCCGAATATTACGGGGTGTGATGGCAGCCAGGATTTGTTGGATTTGTTCTACTAAAGTAGACTGCTCTAATTGCTCTGCCTTAGCCGCTTCACACAAAAGTTGTAGAACTCCGTCGGCAAAAATTGCTCTGGTTCTCACCCCAGAGTTAGCTAGCTTTTCGTTCAATAATTGAATAATCGCAGCAACGCTACCTTGGTGAGCCTGCCAAGCGATATCGTTTATCCGATCTACCATTGGGGATTTAGTGATAGCTCTCGCACCCTGACTTATTAACTGACTCATCAATTTAGGGAATTTATTCTACTGAGTTTTGCTTTGTCTTCGATTTTACGAGTAAAAAGATGAGGTTGCCAAATAAAATTACAAAAATCTAGTCTCCTGCTTAATTTATCAGGAGGCTCTATCACTATTAGTCAGTCTAACGCCATGCTGGCGTGCAACCTATCTGTGTAGCATAATATATTATGTCTTTTAGCGATCGCCTTTGGTCTGGTTAAGGTGGCCGAAGGAGTTTGCTCATCAGAAGTTATTCTGGCAGTGCTGGTTCCTCTACTGGACGGATAATTGCTGGAGCGGGTGTCACCTCTGGCTGGAAGATTCCCTGCAATGCTTGTTCTAGAGTTGGCGCCATGACAATGCGGTTTTCAAAAGCGACGATTACCCGCACCAGGGTTGGTAGTCTATTTTGGGTAGCTTCTAAATAAATTGGCTCGACGTACAGTAAGGATTGCTCAATGGGAATGATTAGCAAATTACCCTGAACAGCTCGCGAACCTTGACGATTCCACAAAGAAATTTGCTGAGAAATCACCGGATCTTGGTTAATCCGCGCCTCAATTTGCTCTGGCCCGTAAACCAAGCGTTCTTTCGGAAATACATACAACAATAACCTACCGTAATTTTCCCCATCCGATCGCGCGGCTAACCAAGCAATTAAATTAGACCGTTGTCTAGGTGTGTAAGGCAACAACAGGATAAATTCTTCAAAGGGAACGGTAGGAAGGCTAGTAATTAAATAGTATGGATCTACGGGACGTGCTTCATCGCCATAAATTTCGTTGGGTATTTGCCATTGGTCTTCCCGGTTATAAAAAACTTGGGGATCTGTCATGTGGTAGGTCATCAACCGCTCAGATTGAATTTTGAAGAAGTCCACAGGATAGCGGATGTGACTGAGGAGGGTGGCTGGCAAATCACTGAGGGGTTTAAAGGTGTGGGGAAATATTTTTGACCAAGTGGCAATAATTGGATCTCTGGGATCGGCAACGTAAAAGTTAACAGTGCCGTGGTAGGCATCAATTACTATCTTGACCGAGTTACGAATGTAGTTAATATTATCGCTGGTGGTGTCTGAATAGGGATAGCGATCGCTTGTGGTGTAAGCATCTACTATCCAGTAAAGATAATTTTCATTATTAGGGTCACCATTACTATTATCTGGATTGGCATCGCCGGCGACTAGATAAGGGTCGCTATCAAATTGTAAAAAAGGTGCGATCGCGTGAATGCGTTGCTTGATATTCCGGCGGAACAATACTTTGGTATCTGGCAAAAAGTCCCGTGTAAATAACATCTGCCAATCTTTCAAATACATGGCAAATAGTAATCTTCTCCAGCCCGTACCAATACGAACACCACCGATGCCATCATAGACATTGTAAACGTTATCACTGCCACTGGGATAGTCTAACTCTCTGACTCTTGTCCCAGTCATCACATAAGTATTAGTAATTTCACCGTAATAAATCCGGGGTTGTCCAATGGGAACACTGTCACGAATAGCTTCACTAGAGGTCGTCAAGGCGCTTTCGTCATTGCCGGCAATATCTTTGACAAAGTACTCTGGTAGCCCACCTGGCCCGACTGTGTTCACTGGACTCATAGTAAAACCGTAGCCATGAGTATAAATTAAATGACGATTTACCCAGGTTTGTGCTTGTTGGGGTACAGCAGTATAGTCTAGTTCCCTGGCAGCAATTAATACCTGTCGGCGTTCTGTAGGTTGATTCTGTTCTTGGTCGGGTTCTGGAAATTTTCCTGGTGCTGCGGGTCTGTCTGCGGGTACTTCTGTAAACAGAGTGTAACGGTCAATATCGGCATCGGGAAACCGATAGTAAAGTCTGATTTGTTGCAGTTGGCGGTTAGTTTCTAACAGTGGTTGCTGATCCCAAAGGCGAATATTCCGAACGGTCAAATCGTTTCTTTGAATATCTGCTTCGGTCAAGTCCCCTGTGGGATTAAAGGTTTGAGCATCGATGACTTCTAAATCAAATGCTTGCCGAGTCAAAGCGATGGTACGCTGAATGTAGGGTTGCTCTCGTTGTAATTCGTTGGGTTGCACAACTAAATATTGCACCACAGCAGGTAAGAGAAAATCAGCCGCGACAACTACGACTAAATACAGTCCCAACCCATAAAATACAAATTGGCGATATCGAGACTGCGATTTCCAGGAAAATGTCCGCCAGAGTAAGTAAAAGGCCACCGCTAACGCCAAAACGCACAAAATGGTATAAGCTGGCAAAACTGCTGTGACATCAGTATAGCTAGCACCGTAAGTGACCCCACGTTCAGAGTAAACTAGCTCATAACGACTCAGCCAATAACTCAGCGCCACGACCAGCATAAATAAGCCACCCAAGCCATATAAATGACGCTGTTGCTGAGACGAAAATCCGGGAAAAATTCCTTGACTGAGACTATCTGCTGACAGGAGATAACTAAGGCTCACAGAGATGAGAGCATACAAAAATAATCCCATCAGCCATAGTTCTAACAGTTCCCAAAATGGCAGGGAAAATATGTAGAAACTAATATCTTGACCAAATAAAGGCTCAGAAGCGTTGAAGGAAGTGGGGCGAAAATATTGCAGTACCCTAGCCCAGTTGTGAGATAGCACCCAAGCAAACAAAACGCTAAACCCAACTGCGATCGCCTGCAATAAAATTTGCGGAGACATTAAAATAGCGATCGCTACTCCTGTAACTAAGCCAATATACCAACCTTGAGAGAGAATTTGCACACTCATCAGTTGCCAAATTCTCTCTGGCCGAAATAGGGGGGGAACTGGTGGAATAGACCTGATAATGGGAGAATGCCAGTAAGTAACGGCTATTTGACCGTAGTGAAACAGCATCAACCCCACTAACAGACTTAACACCAACGCCACAGGTAACAACCACCGTAGTCTTAATGGTTTAGTCCGGGATTTAGGTGCGGAAATTTCATCGCGTTGGGGATAATGAGGACTGAGAAAGTTTTCTAACTCACTATTAAGTCCTGCTGATTCACGCTGGACTTCTTTAATTTTTAAAGACTGCGGATATCTTAGCTGTTTTGCCAATGAGAGGTTTCCTAGCAGATAAGCAGCAGTCGCCACAGCTATCACTACCCATATCCCACCCCTAGTCAGTATCCGCAGCAGAAATACTTGCAAGTAGCCAACATTCTCAAACCAGAAAATTTCTGCTCCCAGACGAGAAACCAAATCCAGGATCAGCCAAAGTCCTAGGAATCCTATTAATAATCTGAAGCACCATTTCCAGAACATGACTTGTGGGGAGTGGGGGAGTGGGGAATGGGGAAGAGTTACCTCTAGCCTCTTCTATTATTCAGCTGGATCGATGCGATTAACAAACAAAGCTAAAGGCAGCATGGGCAATGCGGGAATCAAACAAATCAGCCATTGATTTAAGTTTAGGGGTGCTGTTCTAAATAAAGTATTCATGATCCCCCACTGGCTAAAGATGATTTGCAGGATGACTGTGCAGAGTATACCAAAAGCCATTGCTCGGCCATCGCTAATATTGGTTGCTTTACCTCTGAGTTTGCGGAAGATCGCATTTCCTAACTGGCTGATGCTCAATAAGTAAACTATTCGCCCAGCTACTAAAGCTTGAATTGCCATAGTCCGCGCCAGATCGATATTTCCTGTGTCTTGACGCACCCATTCAAACATGCCAAAAATCAGAATCCAGTTAAATATGGAAACTGCACCAATGCGCTGGAACAGTGTACCGGAAAGTAATGGCTCCCGTGGATTGCGGGGCGGGCGTTTCATTACTCGGTCAGATTTGGGTTCAAATGCTAAAGGTACGGTCATGGTGACTGAGTTTACCATGTTCAACCACAGGACTTGCAGCGATAAAATCGGTAAATCTCTGGCGAATAAGGCACTAATTAAAATTGTCATTGATTCACCACCGTTGACGGGTAGGATAAAGGCGATCGCTTTGCGCAAGTTTTGATAGACTGTCCGCCCTTCTTCCACTGCGGCTTCAATGGAGGCAAAGTTATCATCGGTGAGCAGCATATCAGATGCTTCTCTAGCGACATCTGTACCAGCGCCACCCATGGCTACACCAATATCCGCTTGTCTGAGTGCTGGCGCGTCATTTACCCCGTCTCCAGTCATGGCGACAATTTCGCCTTTAGACTGTAAAGCTTCTACCAACCGGAGTTTTTGTTCGGGAGCAACTCTGGCAAATACTACACCTGCTTCTACAGCCTGGATTAATTCTGAGTCGTCCATCTCAGTGAGTCGTCTACCCTCGAAAGCCTGAACCTTGCCGTCTTTTTCTAACCCAATACGTTCGGCGATCGCCTTGGCTGTGGTAATGTGATCTCCTGTAATCATTTTTACTTGAATACCCGCAGTTTTACAGGCGCGCACGGCTGCGATGACTTCTGGTCGGGGAGGGTCAATCATTCCCTGTAATCCTAAGAAGAGCAGCCCAGTAGCAATATCCTCGTGATCTACTGAATTCTGGTCATCTGCTACAACTTTCTTAGCAAAAGCTAGTACCCGCAACCCCTGTTGAGCCATTGCTTCTACTTGCTGTTCTATTAATCCACGGTTGATTGGTTCTGGCTGTCCATCGGCATTGAGCATTTCTTGACAACGGCTCAAAATCGCCTCTACAGAACCCTTAACGTAAATAGTTTTAGCACCATCACCAGCTGGCTCTAGCGACTCATGGCTATCATGTAGCGTAGCCATATACTGAAACTGAGATTCAAAGGGAATACCATCTATTCTGGGAATTAACTCAGCCATCTGGGACTGATTCCAACCTGCTTTATTGGCAACTGCAATTAAAGCACCTTCTGTAGGATCACCAACTACAATCCAATTACCATTCTTTTGTTCTAAATGAGAGTCGGTACAAAGCAACCCAGCCATGAGACAGGCTTTGAGAGTTGGGAAATTGCCTGATGCTAAATCTACAGGTTGCTGCTCAAATAAGATTTCCCCTTCTGGATTATAACCCGTGCCACTGACAGTGAAATGCTGTCCTCCAGCATAAATTGCCTGTACTGTCATCTGGTTTTCTGTCAGAGTACCAGTTTTATCAGAACAAATTACTGTAGCACCGCCCAAAGTTTCCACGGCGGGTAACTTGCGAATAATGGCGTGACGGCGTGCCATCCGATCCACCCCAATGGCCATGGTGACTGTGACTACCGCCGGTAATCCTTCAGGAATTGCACTCACTGCCAAGGCCACAGCCGCTTCAAACATTGCGGGCCAGGACTGTCCTTGTCCTAAGCCTACGGCAAAGGTCATGGCTGCTAGCCCTAAAATAATGTAGAGGAGTTGGTGACTAAATTTGTCAAACTTGCGAGTTAGGGGTGTACTCAGATTAGTCTGCCGTTCCAATGACTGGGAGATACGTCCCATTTCTGTAGCATTTGCCGTGGATACAACAATCCCGCTTCCTTGTCCAAAGGTGACAAAGCTACCAGCATAAGCCATGTTAACCCGCTCTGCTAAAGGAGTATCTGCGCTTAAAGTTATAGTAGATTTTTCCACAGGTACAGATTCCCCAGTCAAGGCTGACTCATCTACCTGTAAGTTGCGTGTATTTAGTAGACGCAAATCAGCAGGAACCTTGTCACCAGAAGTTAGCAGCACGATATCCCCAGGCACTAATTCTTGAGAAGGAATGCGAGATTTTTGCCCGTTACGGATGACCGTTGCTTCGGTAGTCACAGCTTGGGCTAAGGCGGCGATCGCACCTTCTGCCTTAGATTCCTGAACAAAGCCGATAATGGCATTAATCAGGGTTACGCCCCAAATGACTGCTGCATTTGTCCATTGACCCAACAGCGCTTTAATCGCCCCAGCGACGAGCAAAATATAGAGAAGAGCTTGATTAAATTGCCATAAAAATCTTAACCAAGCTGGTTTTCCGGGTTTACCCTTGAGTTCATTTTTGCCAAACTGTTCCAGGCGTTTGTTAATTTCTTCTAAGGTTAAACCTTTACTAGGATCGCTGTTGAGCGTTTTAGCAGCTTCTTGTGCTGGTAGTGCGTGATACTCACGTGCCTGTCGTCCACCCACTGTAGTTGCAGACATAAAATTTCCCGAAGTACTAAAGTGGTCAAATTTTGGTAAGTGGTGAAAAAGTTTAAGCTGCTAACACCAGTAGCAACTGAGACTTTCATCACTCGTACTGACAATCTGCCAGTTATGTGCTTTCAATAGTTTGTCAACAACTTTTCAAGGCACGGGTTTTCTTTTATATTACTATTTACGTAATCTGCTTTCTTCCCCCTTAAGCGAGAGACTATTGCTTAATTTATTTGCGGATAACTGGCTAATTTTGCTCTGATTTATCCGATCATCGCCAATTGGTAGCTTATACTTGCAAGAAATTGCCACTAAAGGACTTCTATTTGATTTTTGCAACAATGTAACTTGCACGCTTTCAATAATTTCATGAATTCAAGGGCTATTCTGACTCCCGATGGCATTTATCGCAGTTACCACGTAGCTGAGGACATAAACTAATCATAAAACCTAGACATCATCTGGTACATCGATGAATATGGCGATCGCATCCTCAAGCAGATGAAAACTGACTTAACCCTAGCCTACTGACCTTGATATTTTTAATGTGTGAATTTTAACTTTAAATTATGCTCAGCAGCGTTGACCGTTTATTATTTGTCCGGAGAGTGCCGATTTTTAAGGAATTGCGTGATGATTTTATTGTGCGGCTGACTTCGGTGATGCATGAACTGTCATTTCCCGCTAATTACACTATTTTTAAACAAGGAGAAGAGGGGCGATCGCTCTATATTGTTGTGTCAGGTAGAGTTAAAGTCCATATTGGGGATAAAAAACTGGCAGAAGTAGAACAGGGAAAATACTTTGGAGAGATGGCAGTATTTGATACTCAACCCCGTTCTGCTTCGGCGACAACTCTAGAACCTTGTGAGTTTTTAGAACTGACCCAAGAGCAACTATATGACGCAATTGAAGAAACTCCGGAAATTGCCGTCAATATTATTAGAGAGTTGTCCCGCCTGATTCGGAGATTAAACGATGATATGAATGTGACCACTTCTCGAAGTCATTAGTCAATACATAGATTCAGCCCTTGACACCACTACCCGTTTCCGTCGGTACGATGTAGCGCTGTAAAAATAAGAATAATAACAGAACTGGGGCAATAGAAATTATTGATCCCGCAGCTACTAATCGCCAGTCTAAAGAAAACGTACCCGCTAACTTTGCCACTCCTAAAGGTAAGGTATATAAGCTTTCATCTTGGATGACAATTAAAGGCCAAAGAAAGTCACTCCAAGCACCGATGAAGACAAAAATAGCCAGGGTAACCAATGCTGGGCGAATTGCTGGTAACATGATATGCCACCATAAGCCTAACTCGGAACTGCCATCCATGCGGGCAGCTTCTTCTAGTTCTTTGGGCACACCCATAAAAGCTTGTCGCAGTAAAAAAATCCCAAAAGCAGACGCTAAACTAGGAAAAATTATGCCCAAATAAGTATTTCTTAAACCTAACTGGACTGTCAAAATATACAGGGGAATCATGACGATTTGGAAGGGAATCATGATTGTCGAGACGATCGCCATAAAAATCGAGTCTCGCCCCACAAATGACAGTCTGGCTAACGGGTAAGCGGCTAAAGCACAAAAAAGTAGATTTAAGCCCACTGTCAGCACTGCCACTAAGGTACTGTTATATAAGTATTGTGCAAAAGGTAGCGATCGCCACACACTAAAAAAATTATCCAGTGTCGGTTGACTGGGTAGTAACTGCGGTGGCGACTGCAAGATATTTTCTGTGGGAGATTTCAAGGCTGTACTAATTAGCCACAGCAAGGGAAAAAGCGTTACCAATGCGATCGCGGCTAATAACCCATAAATTAATAAAATTTTTAGTCGTGAATTGGGGATTTTAAAATTAATCATTTTGCTAGTTGTATAAGTCCTATTGATTCTGCTCTTGAGCTTTCACAGGCAAGGTAATCATAAACTCTGTACCTTCTCCTGGTATAGAGTCTACGTTAATCGTTCCACCATGCTTCTCAACTACAATCTGTCGAGCGATCGCCAATCCTAATCCTGTACCTTTACCCACACCTTTGGTAGTGAATAAATGGTCAAAGATTTTCTGTTTTACTTCCTCTGCCATGCCTAAGCCATTATCTTGAATGCGAATCACAATATAATTTTCATCTTCACTCAAAGTAGTTTTAATGGTAATCTGATTGGGATTTTCGGCAATTTCGGCAAAACTATACCCTGTATTCGCTTCTTCTAAAGCATCAATCGCATTAGCTAACAGATTCATGAATACTTGATTAAGTTGTCCAGGAAAGCATTCTATAGGAGGCAATTTACCATAATCTCGAACTACTTCAATGGTAGGATGCTGCTCGTTAGCTTTTAAACGATGTTTCAAAATCAGAACAGTACTATCAATGCCATCGTGAATATTGCAGATGATTGGGCGATCGCTATCTGCTCGCGAAAAAATTCGTAAACTGTTGCTAATCCCCCGAATCCGCTTGACACCCTCTCTCATGGTGGAAATTAAATTCGGCAGATCAGAGCGGATATACTCTAGGTCTATGGTGGCAATTTGTTCGTCAATTTCTGCTCTAGGTTGAGGATAATGTTCCTGATAAAGGTCAATCAGGCTAAATAAATCCTGCACATAGTCAATAGCAGGTTGCAAATTCCCGGAGATGAAGCCCACAGGATTGTTGATTTCGTGAGCTACCCCAGCCACGAGGTTACCTAAAGCAGACATTTTCTCACTCTGCACTAGTTGCAGTTGCATCTGCCGTAATTCGTTCAGAGATTGTTCAATTTGTTGAGCATAGTTCTGGGACTGCTGGTAAAGACGCGCATTTTCCAAGGAAATAGCTGCTTGGGAACAGAGCAAGTTGAGAATTTCGACGCGATCGCTGGTAAATGCACCCGTGGTCAGGTTATTCTCTAGATATAAAATCCCCAGCAGTTTGCCTTGATGCAGAATGGGTGTACACAGCAAGCTTTTAGGTTGTTGCTGCACAATATAGGGGTCAGCTAGCAACGATGGATGCACGGCTGCATTCATGATTACCGCAGGTTCCAGTCGGCGCTTCACAATGTTGATTAAAGTTAGCGGAATCTCTTGGCTTTCCTCTACTGGCATTGATTGTAAAACAGTAGGTGCTTGTGTTGAATAAGCGATCGCCTGAATCATCAAACGCTGATCTTCAAGTAAGATTAACACGCATTTTTCGGCTCCCGCGTTGGCAATAACTACTTGCATCAAAGTAGAAAGCAATTTCTGCAACTGAATTTCGCTAGAGAGGGTTTGGGAAACTTTTAAAATTGTTGCCAAATCTAAAGTAACTGAAGCGCTACTAGAAGATGAGGTACTGGTACTTGATTGAGACAATGCAACGATCGTTTCATTAGCGGTGAACGCTGTGGGAGTCTGTTGCAAAATAGGCTCTAAAAGTTGTGGATACCGTTGTTCTAAATCCTGGACTTTAGCTTGAGCGCCCCAACGGATATAGCTATAGTAGGCTTGTGTCAGATACTCCTGAGCAATGCGATGCTTACCCCAGTCTAAATAGAATTTGGCTGTAAATTCATTTGCTAATGCTTCATTGTGGATCAACCCATGATCTCTGGCTGACTGGATCGCGCGATCGTACAAATCCACTGCTACTAAAGATTTACCAGTCACGCGGCTTAGTTCTGCCTCTACTAGCAAATATTTATGTAGAAAGTTTTCTGGACAAATATCAGCCCAAATTTTTAGCTGTGTTTGATTCGTTTCTACCTGTTTGTGGTATTCATTTTGTTCATCTAATGAAGCTTCTGGATAAAGGTTTAATAAGATGAGAGAATAGTAAAAATTATATTTAGAATAAGTTGTATGTCCGGCAATACTATTGAGGATTTTGCTGGCTGCTAAAGCATGATTGAATCCCTGAGCAAAATTTCGCTTGATGCAGGCTAATTGCATTTGAAAAACATCATAAAGACACAACGCAAAAAAGCTGTGAGAAGATTGACATTGCTCTACAAATTTGTTTTTACGTAAATCAAAATCGGCAATTTGTTCTTTGGCAAATAATGGTTTCACCAAATCCAAAACAAAAAACTGAATTCCCTGTAAGATATAATCAGCAGATTGATTCTTAGTACTAGTAATAAATGGTAGATATTTCACAATATCCGCCAGAATCATATCTAGTTGAGTTCCCTGGAATAATTGATTACAAGCCTTACCAGAAATATGATAACCAGCATGTTGTAAATCCCCTGAGTTTAAACCCGCTTGATATCCTTCATCATTAATTAAAGTTACACCTTGAATTGGTTTAGCCCAAACATGAATAAAATTTGCTAGAACAAAACTGGTTTGGCAAAGTTGAGCTAAATAATTAAACTTTTGACTTAATTTAAAACCAAGTAAACCGAATTCATACCCAGATTGATAATTACCCAAAACTGAGCCTAAAATTAGCCCATAACCGGAATATCCCATCGCTGATTCTGGCATATTGCCATACTGAATTGAGATATTCATGGCTTTTAGCGAAACCAGCATATACAAGCTAAAATTAGAAGTAACGTAAGCGGGTGGGACTAAAGCAATCAATAATCTCACTACTAATTGCTGTTTTATATCTACCATTTCTGGTAAATCAATCAAAGAGGAAATTTGGCGATCGCCTAAGTTCTGTTTGGCCTCTGCTAATTCTTTTTGTACATCCGTATCTAAATTTGGTGGAGCAATTTCCACATCTAGTAAACGCAGTGCTGTAATTCCAGTTTGAATTGCTTCGGAAAACTGCGCCGTAAGGCTATACTGGATGATCAGTAATTCATACACTTCAGCCTGATCAATGCAGGATTTGGCTTGAGCTAAAATCTGGTTAATTAATGCTAAAGATGTTTCAAAATCGCCATTGAGAAACTCAGATTCTGCAAGTTCTCTATGCAAGATAAACGTTAAATCATAATCACTTTGCCAGCTATCTTCTGCCAAGAAATTGATTCCAGTACAAAAATATTCCACAGCCGATGCATAAGCTGTAGAATTTTTAGCTTTACATCCTGCATTTAAATTTAATTGAATCAGTTGCTTTTGTTGAGGTTCTTGAGTAATGAAAGTTGCTCCAATATTCAACTGATTCACAATATCGAAAATCTTTTCTTCCCGCTCTAATTCTGACAGATTATTTAATAGTAATTGTCCAATTTGCAGATGAGTTTTCTGTTTTTGTTCCGCCGGAATTAATGAGTATGCAGCTTGCTGTACACGGTCATGTAAAAATCGGTAAGAAATTGCAGTCTGAGCAGTTGCTGATGTCATAGATTCATCATCCTGGAAAAACTTATAAACTTCTGTCAGGGGTAAAATTAAACCTTCCTGTAAGGCTTTCCAGAGGTCTATTGCTGTTTCTGCCTGAGATTTCTCATACACAATTGCCAGTGTTGCTAAATCAAACGAGTTGCCAATACACGCTGCTAGTTGCAAAACTTGCTGAGTTTCTCTTGGTAACTTCTGCAACTGAGTTGCCATAAATTCCACGACATTGTCGGTTAGTGCTAAAGCTCTAACTTGAGTAATATCACTCTGCCAATAACCACTTTCCCGGTTAAAATTAATCCATCCGTCTTCATGTAAGGACTTAAGAAACTGATTGGTAAAGAAAGGATTGCCATGAGTTTTCTGATATACCAACTCCGTCAATGGTGCGGCCAATTCTGGAGAACAACTGAGAGTATCAGCAACCAACTGGCTAATATGGGATTCAGTAAGTGGAGATAAAATTATGATGTTAACCGTGGTCTCTGCTTGGCGAATTTCATCTAGGGTTAACATCAAAGGATGAATCGGACTAACTTCATTATCTCGATACGCCCCAATTACCAACAAATAGCCAATTTTGGTTTTACCCATCAGTAATTGCATCAACTTCAGCGATGCCGAATCTGCCCATTGCAAATCGTCTAGAAAGATCACTAAAGGATGTTCTTGGGTAGTAAAAACTTGAATGAATTGCTGAAATAGTAAATTGAAGCGATTTTGTGCCGCATTACCCGACAATTTTGCCACAGATGGCTGTTTGCCAATGATATGTTCTAGTTCTGGAATCACCTCAATGATTACTTGACCATTTTCACCCAGTGCAGTCAGAATCTGAGATTTCCACTGTTCTAATTGAGTATCTGTTTCTGAAAGCAATTGCCCCATCAAATCTCGAAAAGCCTGTACAAAGGCAAAAAAGGGAATGTTGCGCTGGAATTGGTCAAATTTGCCTTTGATGAAGTAGCCGCGTTGTCGGGCAATGGGTTTATGTACTTCATTCACTACTGCTGTTTTACCAATCCCAGAGAACCCTGCAACCAGTATCAACTCACTGCTACCGCAGCTGATACGGTCAAAGGCTGCCAAGAGGTTATTTACCTCTGTTTGGCGACCATAGAGCTTTTCTGAGATTATAAAGCGATCGCAAACATCCTGCTGTCCCAAGACAAAGTGAAAAATTTGCTGATTTTCTTGCCACTGGTGCAGACATTGTTCTAAGTCATACTTTAGCCCTAAAGCACTCTGATAGCGCTCTTCTGCGTTCTTGTCCATCAGTTTATAGACGATATTTGACAGCGCTGCGGGAATGTCTAGATTAAGGTCTTGGATGGCAGGGGGTTGTTTAGCGATGTGACAATGTACCAGTTCCATGGGATCATTTGACTGGAAAGGCAATTGTCCTGTGAGCAGTTCATAAAAAGTGACACCAAGAGAGTAGAAATCACTGCGGTAATCAATACCCCGGTTCATTCGTCCAGTTTGTTCAGGAGACAGATAGGCAAGAGTACCTTCAAGAACATTAGGATTGTAAATTTCTTGAGTTTCTCTAGGTAGGAGAGAGGCAATGGAGAAGTCAATTAACTTTACCTGCCGACTATCGGGGTTAATCAGAATATTAGCTGGTTTGATGTCTTTGTGAATTACCCGATACCTGTGGACTCCATCCAAAATTATGGCAAGTTGCCGAGCAATGTGTAAAAATTCACTAATATTATTAATTCCACCATTGTCCTGAATCTGCAAGTCCAGGTTTTCCCGTCTTCTCATTTCTTCCTTAAGCGAAATGCCCCCAAAATCCTCCATAATCAAAGCATACCGATTGCCACACAGTTCTAAACTGTACGGCTTGACAATCCCAGGAATATCCAGGTTTTTGGCAATGGTATATTGGTTGCGGAATTGGACAAGTTCACTAAAATTGGGGTATTGATTCCGCATGAATTTGATCACAACAGGCACAGATTCAGCTTCTACCTTTCCCCGATATACAACAGTACTAGAACTCTCATAGATTTGTTCACCGATGCAGTAACCAGGGATTTTTAGGTCAGTTCTGATTAAACTCATAGGTTCTACCCTTAGCAGTTACCATTAGGATTACAAGTTAGTATGCCCAAGATAGGTTCTGACAATAACAAAGGGTCAGCACATTCGGTGAATTAAAAATTAAAAATTAAAAATTAAAAATTGAAGACCCCACAGATGAATCTGGAGGCTTGAATAATGTTGCTCTGCATTTTTTTCTTTTCCATAAATAAATTCGCTTTCTTGCATCCTTTTTAGGACTTACGCAGACTCTACGATTTCTTGGCGTTCTACAGCCCTTGCGGGCATCGCTGCGCGCGGGTCTCCCAACCTAGGCGACTGGTGAACCCGTTCGCGTAGCGACGACCATAGGAGAAGGGCGGTATGCGCTTCGCGCACGCTACGCGAACGATAATCAAGGTTTTTGGCAATTTTTGCGTAAGTCCTACTTTTAATTTTTGGTTAAAAGTGGTTTTCAGTAATAACTAATTGTAATGGTTTATCCCAAGTTTCAATAGGTATTTGGGGCAAATAAGCAAAATCAAAGACAATGCCTATGGTTGGTTTGTTAGCCCAGTCTGGTGAACTGAGTAAGCGGTCATAATATCCTCCACCATAGCCCAGGCGATAGCCTTGATAGTCGCAAGCAACACCGGGAATGAGAATCAAATCTACTTCCACAGGATCTATCGTTGGGGCGTGGGGATGGGGTTCGGTAATGCCATAACTACCAACTTGAAGAGCATCTTGGGGTTTCCAGAGATGCCAGTTCAGAGACTTACCAATGCAGCGCGGAAATCCCCAACGATATTTGGTGTCGGTAAATAAGGGACTGAGATCAGGTTCTTGACGAAAGCTGAAATAAGCCAGTATGGTTTTTGCTTGGGTAAATAAAGTAGAGTTTTGCAGTTGCGTACAGATGCGATCGCTTTTTTCTCTCCATTCTTGAAGGGGTATTGATTGCCGTTTTTTCAGTAGACGACGGCGTATTTCTGCTTTATTTAATTGATCATCGAGTATTCCCATACTGTCACCTGTCACCTGTCCTAAAGGGACTTTGTAACAAACTCTACTAAATTGCTGCTCAAAATCCGTTAATTTAGTGAATGCCATCAGTGTAATTCAGGCTACATAAACATGCGGCTAGAGCAGTTGCAAGCCTTTCTGGCGATCGCGGAAACCGGCAGCTTTCAACAAGCAGCCCGAAGATGTAATGTTACTCAATCGACTATCAGTCGTCAAATTCAATCTCTAGAAGCTGATTTAGGGGTAGAACTATTTCACCGCAGCAGTCATGCCAAACTGACTCTAGGTGGTGAATGCTTGCTACCTCGTGTCCGCAAAATTTGCCAAGAGTGGCAAACTGCTACACAAGAATTAACAGATTTAATTGCCGGAAAGCAACCAGAACTTTGTATTGCCGCGATTCACTCGCTGTGTGCCTCTTACTTGCCACCAGTGTTACAAAAATTTTGTCATGATTACCCACAAGTGCAATTGCGAGTCACATCCTTGGGTAGCGATCGCGCTTTAAAGGTCCTCAAAGATGGATTGGTGGATCTGGCAATTGTGATGAATAATCGCTTTTTAACCACTAGCAGAGAAATGGTGGTAGAACCACTATATGAAGAACCGATAGAAGTCCTCACAGCAGCCAATCATCCCCTAGCCCAATATGAACGTATTCCTTGGTCGGAGTTAGTGCGTTATCCACAAGTGGTTTTTAAAGATGGTTATGGGATGCAACGCTTGGTACAAGATAAATTTGAGCGGCTGGAAGCTAAACTTCAAGCAGCTTTAGAGGTAAATACCCTAGATGCCTTTCGGGGAGTAGTGCGCCAAGGAGAATTGGTGGCTTTGCTACCTCACTCAGCACTCATGGAAGCACTTCATGACCCCAGCCTAGCTGTGCGACCCTTAGCTGATAATGGTGGCTTTACTCGTGGAGTAGTCATGGTAACTACTCAAGATCGCCTCCAGATTCCTCCCATCCAAAACTTTTGGCGACTCGTGCAGGAAAATATCCCACCACAATTTGCGCAACAGCGATCGGCTTCCTAAAGTTATGATTAGTCAAAATGTTGACCGTTGACTAATCGCTGCCATGAGCAACGCATTCAGGGATTTACTCAAAAAGGTAGGTAGCGGAAACCATACAGCAGAGAATTTAACTCGTGCTGAAGCAGCCACCGCTACGAAAATGATGCTACTGGGTGAAGCAAAACCAGCGCAAATTGGGGCATTTTTAATAGCCCACCGCATCAAACGCCCCACGGGGGAAGAGTTAGCAGGGATGTTGGATGCCTATGATGAATTGGGGCCAAAACTGCAACCAATCGCTGCTGCACGCCCAGCAATGGTTTTGGGACTACCTTATGATGGCAGAACGCGCACAGCACCCATTAGCCCAGTTATAGCTTTACTACTCGCCGCAGCTGGACAACCAGTAGTGATGCACGGAGGCGATTGCTTACCAACAAAGTATGGCTTACCATTAGTAGATATTTGGCAAGGTTTAGGTGTTGATTGGACTGCCTTACCATTAGCAAAAACCCAGCAGGTGTTTGAGCAAACAAATATCGGCTTGCTTTATACACCTGTGCATTTTCCGTTAACTAACACTATGTGGGAATATCGCGACCAACTCGGTAAGCGCCCACCCTTGGCGACAATGGAATTAATTTGGTGTCCCTATGCTGGGGATGCTCATCTTGTGGCTGGGTTTGTTCATCCTCCCACAGAAGCCATGTTTCAGGTAGCCTTGGAATTGCGGGGCGTGACAAAATTTACCTTAGTTAAGGGATTGGAAGGTAGTTGTGATTTACCACGCGATCGCACGGCAATTATTGCTTTGTCGAAAACGCCCCAAGAGATAGAAAGGTTATTACTATCACCCCATGATTATGGTTTTACTACTAAAAATGTCCCCCTAGGAAGTACTGAAGAATTACTTGCACAAATCCAGGGATTTTTAGTTGGTGAACCCAGTGAATTACTACAAACAGCCCTATGGAATGGTGGGTTTTATCTCTGGCGCAGTGGCATTTGTTCAGATATGCCATCGGGTTTAGCCAAGGCGGAAGAATTATTAGTTAGTGGTGCGGTGGCTGCCAAACTCCAAGAACTCAGACAAGCCGTAAATTCTGCTGCCGAAACAGTTTTTCAACGAGTGTAAGTCGTAAAATTCATACAATGTGAGGGTGAAAGTGTATCTTAATTAATCATGAAATCATATTAATTCATTGAGCGGTGGCAGATACCCTCAAATTCAGCGCTAGCGGCTCTCAATCGTCCACTGCATACCCAGATAAGGGCTTTATTTCTGCTGACTGGCAGGCGATGATCGCTCGACACACGGGGAATCGCATCTGGACACTCAAGCGTGAAAACCAGCATCTTCAACATTCTCATACTTTGAACCGTTTTAGGTGATTTGCGATCGCGGTAGTGAGTAAAAAGCTAAAAACTACGTATAAATAATGATGCAGTCTACCTGAATTGAAAAGTTTTAACACCAGTAATATAAATAAAAAGTCATCTCGACACTAGTTAGAAGCATAAGTATAATAAATCATCTTGTTTTGACAATTGCCTTACGTAACTCGGAGTTAACTTTAGGAACTCTTCAAAGGATTTCCAGCAAAAATTACCTGGCAAGAGTTAATTTTGATTTCAATAATTAAAGGAGAGTGTAACGCTCTTGGTCATTATTCGTGCAGCGAGTTGACAGTGCATGAGCTACTGCTTAAATCCTACCTGTCCCAATCCAGAAAATGTGGCTTATAGCCAAAGGTGTCAATCTTGTGGCTCGCGACTACTGTTGCGCGATCGCTATCGGGTAGTCAAACCATTAGGTCAGGGTGGCTTCGGAGCAACCTTTTTAGCCAACGATGAAGCCTTACCAGGAGAACCGAGTTGTGTAATCAAGCAACTACGTCCTTCAGGGACTGCACCACACATTTTGCAGATGGCGCGAGAACTTTTTGAGAGAGAAGCCAAAACCCTGGGTAAAATTGGCAATCACCCCCAAGTACCACGGTTGCTGGACTATTTTGAAGAGCATGAACAATTCTATTTAGTCCAAGAATATATCAGTGGTGCTACTCTACAACAGGAGATCAAACTTAACGGTATCTTGAGCGAAGCTGGTGTCAAGCAATTCTTGAGCGAAATTCTGCCTTTGCTACAATACATCCACGAGCAAAAAGTAATTCATCGTGATATCAAGCCAGCAAACTTAATTCGCCGTACTCAAGATGCCAGAATGGTACTCATAGATTTTGGCGCTGTTAAAAATCAAGTCAGCCAAGCCGTGGTTAGCCAATCAGGACAAACAGCATTAACCGCATATGCAATTGGTACTCCTGGTTTTGCACCCCCAGAACAAATGGCGATGCGTCCAGTTTATGCCAGCGATATTTATGCACTGGGGGTAACGTGTATTTATCTGCTGAGTAGTAAAACTCCTAAAGATTTAGATTACAATCCCACAACAGGTGAGATGATGTGGGAGCATCTGGTGCAAGTGAGTGACCACTTAGCCAGTGTCCTGCGGAAAATGTTAGACGTGTCAGTACGCAATCGCTACCAATCAGCCGAAGAAGTACTGAGAGCCTTAGAGATGGAACCATATCTAGAAAGTTTGGCTCAAGGTTTACTAGTTAAATCTGATGCTGGGGTTAAAGAACCAACACATAATCGTGGGGAAAATTCTGCTATTTTATGCAATAATCCTGCAGCTGCTTTTACTAGTGCAGGAGGTGTAGCACAGGTAGCGGCAGCAATTCGAGCTAGACGAGCCAAGGCCGCAGACGCAGGGGGAATGCGTCAAGGGTCTTCCCTAGGTAAATTAACTGCTTTGACTAGTAGTAATAGCAATGGTTCACACAGTCAAAATTCTCAAGGGCGCAAATTAGATCCTCAAAGTTTACTCACAGCTTATCTAAAGGGAAGACGGGATTTTGCCCTACATAATTTAAGTTTTCTGAACTTGCAAGGTGTTGACTTATCGGAAACAAATTTCCATTCTACTCAATTGCAAAATACTAATCTCCAAGGAGCTAATCTGCATAATAGCGACTTTGGTAGAGCTAGTCTCACTCGCGCGAATCTCAGGGATGCTAATGTGAGCAAAGCCTACTTCAATCATGCTGATTTAGAAGGAGCAGACCTGCGAGGCGCAGACCTTAGTAATGCCTATTTTAGTAATGCCAATCTCCGAGGAGCTAATCTATGTGGTGCTAATCTTACTGGTGCCAAAATTTCTGATGAGCAGTTAGCATTAGCTAAGACCAATTGGATGACAATCCGCCCCAATGGTAAACGAGGTTTATTGTGATTTGATAGTAGAAGTTTGGGCTGAATATTGGGTAAATTCTGATGGGGAATTTATAGCCCAAAAATTTTACATAGCAACCGGAATAAGTATTCATGTGCGTTCTATTTGATTAAATAGAACGCACATGAATCTATTCTTCTTCCTCTAAATCAACATCTTCATCCTCTTCATTAGCCTTTGACACAGAGTTAGCAGAGACAACTGCTCCCATATCTAGCTTTTGACGAACTAATTCTTTAATTTGTTCAGCAAATTCTGGCTTTTCTTCTAAGTACTTGATAGCATTATCTCGACCTTGGGAGATGTTATCACCGTTGTAACTGTACCAAGCTCCTTTACGAACAATCACACTAGTTTCTTCTGCTAAGTCAACAAGGCAACCCAAGGTAGAAACTCCTTTACCAAAAATAATGTCAAATTCCGCTATTCTAAAAGGCGGTGCAACTTTATTTTTGGCAACTTTGACTTTGACACGATTACCAAATTCATCAGTGCCTTTTTTCAAGGTTTGAATCCGGCGAATATCCAAGCGGACTGAGGCATAAAACTTCAACGCATTACCGCCAGTGGTGGTTTCTGGACTGCCGTAAGTCACACCAATTTTTTGCCGCAACTGGTTGATGAAAATAACTGTGCAGCCAGATTTACCGATATTGCCAGTGATTTTACGTAGAGCTTGGCTCATCAATCTTGCCTGAAGACCAACGTGGGTATCACCCATATCTCCTTCAATTTCAGCCCGGGGAACCAGTGCTGCAACTGAGTCAATAACTACAATATCAACGGCAGCAGAACGCACAAGCTGGTCAACAATTTCCAAAGCAGATTCGCCAGTATCAGGTTGAGAAACTAGCAAATTTTCAATATCTACACCCAAGGCCGCAGCATAAGTGGGGTCAAGGGCGTGTTCAGCATCAACAAATGCCGCAATGCCGCCATTTTTTTGCACTTCAGCGAGTGCGTGTAGTGCTACTGTAGTTTTACCAGAACTTTCTGGCCCATAAATTTCAATTACCCGACCTTTGGGTAAACCTCCACCCAATGCCAGATCCAAGGTGAGCGCCCCAGTGGAAATAGTTTCTACTCGCATCCGGGTAGCATCGCCTAGGCGCATGATTGCTCCTTTACCGAAGCTGCGCTCGATCTGGTTGAGTACTATATTCAACGCTTTTTGCTTGCCAGAAGTATCAGTGTTGATAGCCATTCTTGCCTCTAAATATAAGGATTATATGGATTTTAGGAATGTGCGGCTGGGAATTTGAGTAGAACAGATATACTATTTTAGCTAGAAAATTCTCGAATAGAACTTCTCAAATTAAAAAGTAAGTTTGACAAGATCCTAACCTGCTCACTACCTGATTGGGGTGGTTCTGCACCAGAATATCAACTTGAATTCAGATATAGCTTCTTTTATGCAGGTAAGCAAGGTTTCTTAAAGTAAATAATTATACGACAAGATTTGGCTATGCACAGCTAGGTTACTAGTAGCAGTCTACCCTTTTCATGGTGTAATGTATTTTTTTTGGTATCTTAGTGGTTACAAATTAGTAGCAGCCTTGATTGGTTGACTGTTAAGGCTGCCAATGCTACTCAAGTACGTCGAGCGAGATTGGCAACTACAGCTGCTAACTCCGTGGGATTGACTGGCTTAGGGATGTGAAGTTGAAAGCCTGCCAATAAGGCTTGGGTACGGTCTTCTGCCCTAGCATAGGCTGTCAGCGCTACTGCGGGAATCTGTCCTCCTTGTTCTGGGGAAAGTGCCCTCAGTTTACGAATTAGTGTGTAACCATCTTCTTGTGGCATCCCAATATCGCTGACGAGGACATCAGGGTGAAATTCTTCTAGGGCAACTAGTGCCTCAAAAGTAGATGCTGCGGCCATGACTTGTGCGCCATACTGTCCCAAAATAGTGGTGAGTAACTGACGAGCGTCCGGCTCATCATCGACAACTAGCACTCGTAAGCCTTTCAGGGTTGGCAGGCTATTAGCATCTTCATTGTTAGTGGCGGGTAAAAACTGTGCGGGGTTACTGGTATTTACAGCAACAGCTTTCATCGGCAGAGTGACGCTGAATGTGGCCCCTTGTCCAATGCCTGGACTTTCGGCACAAACTATGCCTCCGTGCAATTCTACCAAGTGACGGACGATCGCTAATCCTAATCCGAGTCCACCATGCGATCGCGTAGTTGAGCTATTGGCTTGACGAAAGCGATCAAATACGTAAGGTAGGAATTCTGGGGCAATTCCGCCGCCAGTATCACTTACCCGAATTTGCACGCGGGAATTAATGCGCTCTAGTTGTACAGTAACTATTCCCTGTTTGGGTGTAAATTTGACAGCGTTGGAGAGCAAATTCCAGACAACTTGTTGTAATCGGTTGGCATCACCCATTACTACCCCTACGCTCGGATCAAATCTGCATTCGATGCGAATTTCTTTAGCGTCAGCTGCTGGACGCACGGTATCAATTGCTGTTTCCACAACTGGGGTTAATTCTACGGGTTGGGTATTGAGATGGAGTGTACCCCGAATAATCCGTGAGACATCTAAGACATCTTCAATGAGTTGTGCTAAGGATCTGGTATTACGATCAATTGTCTCTAAAGCCCTGGCTGTAGTAGTTTCATCAAATTTGCGGCTCCTGAGTAGCTGTGTCCAACCGAGCATGGCGTTGAGGGGAGTACGGAGTTCGTGGGAGAGTGTAGCTAAAAACTCATCTTTCATGCGGTTGGCTGTTTCCGCCTCGGCACGTGCTGCTTGTTCGCTCTCTAGCAAGTGTTCGCGTTCTTGCTCTGCCTGCTTGCGATCGGTAATATCAATCATGAATCCATGCAGGAGTGGTGATTTATCTCCACTGCGCACGACATTGATAATGTCATACAGCCAGACAATTTTACCATCAGCTGCCAACATTCTGTATTCAAATTCGTAATTATCTAGTGACAGTGAAGATTGTTGGCAGTACTTGATGACCCACTCCCGATCCTCTGGATGTATGTGTTCTGCCCAAAAATTATCGGTGTACCAATCTTTCAAAGGATAACCAAGAATTTCATAAATTTGTGGTCCTACATAAGTAAAATTCCCTGTAGTGGCATCTGCTTCCCAAGGAATTACCCGCACCTTTTCCGTAAGTGTTCGCAACCTTTCTTCACTATCTTTGAGAGCTTTTTCTGCTAGTTTGTGATTTGTAATATCTGTGACTAAAGCCACAAAACCTTTGACTTTGTTTGCTATATCAAACTGAGGAATGTAAGTAGTATTCACAATGTGAGTTGTATTATCTTTACAAGAAATTTGGTTTTCAAAAGTTACTTGTTTTCCTGATAATACTAATTCTATGTAAGGAAGAATTGACTGGTAAACTGACTCGCCCAAAATTTCTTTAATGTGTTTGCCATAAGTTTCTGAGGCGGAAAATCCCAACCAGTCTTCATATCCTTTGTTATTAAAGCGATAGCGATGCTGAGTATCAACATAAGAAATCAGCGCAGGTACAGCATCTGTAATTAGCCGCATGTCATCTTCTTGTTGGCGTAGTGCCTTTTCTGTGCGTTTACTTTCGCTTAAGTCCAGGACAAAACTGACAACATGCTGTTGATTATTTTCTAATAAGGCAGAACCGACTAAAACGGGGACGCGACTACCATCTTTACGGATATATTCTTTCTCGAAGGGCTGACACACGCTTTTAGTTTTGAGGTCTGCAATGCAAGACTCACTGATTTGCAGATATTCTGGTGGGGTCATATCACGCCATCGCACTCGCCCTGTGAGCAAATCCTCCCATGTATAACCTACCATCTTGAGAAAAGCATCGTTAGCCTCAAGAATTGTCCCGTTTACATCGGCTACAATGACCCCGATGATGTTAGATTCTGCCAATCTTTTAAACTTAGCCTCACTTGCTTGTAGCTTCTGCATACCCATTTCTAGACGCTGTTTAGCATAATGCAACTCTGCATTCAGCAAGCTAATAAGTACTGTTACCATAATGAATACGCTTAATCGCACTATGTCTTCCATCCCAGAAATCAAGTGCGTAAACACTGGTTTCACGAAAAAGTAATTGATAGCTAAAATAGATACAAACGCAGCCAGCAATCCTGATTTCATACCGCCATACCAAGCACTAAAGGCTACGGCAGCAAAAAACAGTGGGAAAATATTGAAGATTAGCTGTGAGTGTAGCAACAGTGTTAGTAGCAATGCACTACCAACAGCCAATAATGCCACAGCGTAGGGTGCGAGCCGGGGGCGTATTCCTTTCAATGTGGCGTCTCCTTTCGTGCAGCCAGCTAAAGGGAGTATTCCCAAAATTAGCTAAACAGTGCGTTCTCTCAACACCTATTTTGCAACGGAAAAATCCCCAGATAACAATTACTGGCTGTGAATCTATCTAAAGAGGTAAAGAGGGGATGAGGGGGATAAGGGCGATCGCCTGATTGCTTAAATTAGACAGAATTTTCGACAATTTTTCTTGCTACTGCGATCGCTAACCACAACGTTACGACTAGCGCTATTTGGGAAAACAGACACTTTTTGTTATTCTTCTTCTGATCTCAGCACTCAGCACTAAGTAAGATAAATTACAAATTAAAAAATGGCTCGCACACCCACATTAACCTTTGATCGCGGTACATTAATTTTGCATCCTCCACCACGCGGTAAGGGTTGGATGGATTATGCTACGTGGGACGATCGCGTGGAAAAGTTTCGCATTCCGGCGCTGCGCTATCGGGCTGTGGTGGAAGCACTGCAAGCGGAAGATGTCTATTTTGTCGATGAAGCGAAAGAATTCTATCCGGTGGATTTGATTGCGAGTGTGGAAATGGAGCCTTATCCCCATCAAAGTGAGGCTTTAACTGCTTGGAAGTTGGCGGGAAGGCAGGGGGTTGTGGTGCTACCTACGGCGGCTGGTAAGACTTATTTGGCGCAAATGGCGATGCAATCTACTCCACGCACGACGTTAATTGTGGTGCCAACTTTGGATTTGATGCACCAGTGGTATGCTCATTTGGTGGCGGCGTTTCCTGATGCGGAGGTGGGTTTGTTGGGGGGTGGTTCGCGCGATCGCACGGCGATTTTGGTGGCGACTTATGATAGTGCGGCGATTCATGCGGAAAGTTTGGGAAATCTCTACGGGTTGATTGTGTTTGATGAATGTCATCATTTACCAACGGATTTTGGGCGGGTAATTGCGGAATATGCGATCGCGCCTTATCGTTTGGGATTATCAGCGACACCGGAACGGACTGATGGAAAGCACGCCGATTTAAATATTTTGATTGGCCCTGAGGTATACCGCAAACGGGCTGAAGATTTGGCGGGGAATGCGTTAGCTAACCACGAAATTGTCCAAATTAAGGTGAAGTTATCGCAGCAGGAGCGAGAAAGATACAATCAGTTAATTCAAACGCGGAATGATTTTTTACGTCAATCAAAGATATCGTTAGGGAGTATTCAAGGTTGGCAAATGTTTGTGCAAATGAGTGCGCGATCGCCGGCTGGGAGAAGGGCGATGTTGGCGCATCGTGAGGCGAAATCTATTGCTTTGGGTACTGATGGGAAGTTAAGGGTTTTGGCTGATTTGTTGGCATCACATTTTCCGGAAAGAATTTTGATTTTTACGGCTGATAATGCGACGGTTTACAGTATTTCGCAGCAGTTGTTAATTCCGGCGATTACTCATCAAACTCCGGTGAAGGAACGGCATGAGATTTTAAGTAAGTTCCGGGAGGGGGAATACAATACTTTGGTGGCTTCTCATGTGTTGAATGAAGGGGTTGATGTCCCGGCGGCTTCTGTGGCGATTATTCTTTCGGGGACTGGTTCGACTAGGGAGTATATTCAGCGTTTGGGTAGGGTGTTAAGAAAGGGGAATGTGGCTAATAAGCAGGCGATTTTGTATGAGGTGGTGGCTGAGGATACTAGTGAGGAGGGGACTTCGGCGCGGCGTAGGGGGGTGGAAAACGAACCGCGAAGGCGCGTTCGCGAAGGTAAGAGGGGAAAGAGGGGGGATTTGCAGGTAGTTTATGGGGGTGGGAAGGTTAGAAGTCCGAAGGCGGCGGAACAGTTAGAGATTAATTATTCGAGCGATAAGAAAGATGTTACCAACGGAGTTACTAAGTCATCGTCTGAATGGGGAGGAGATAATTCCCAAGAGGTTGAAGATTGATCAGAAGAATTTGGAGTTGGGGAATGAGTTGATTGGTTGTTTTCAGGAGGCTGTGGGGAAGTGTCAGGGAGTGTTGGAACGTCAGCTTCTGGATTTGGAGGGTGATGCTACTGATTATCGGGTGAAGCGGGGGTTGGCTTATATTCTTAAGAGTAGTTTCTGCACTTTTGAGGTGGTGAGTCCTTTGGAACCACCTTTATTAAGAGAACGGGTGTTTGCTTTGGCGGCGCAGTCTGTTCCCAGTGGGGAATCTACGCAAGTTACTTTAAATAAGATTGCTGCTGAGTTAAGTCAGGAACTGGAACGTGAGGTTTTATTAGAACAGGTGCGTGATGGGTTGTATGCTGATTTGGCAGAGAATAAGATTTTAACTAATTTTGATGCGCCTTCTTCGGTGGATTTATTAAATAGATATAATTTGTCTCAGGTGCAGGGAATTTTTTATAAGGCGAGTCAATTAATTTTAAATGCTCATCGTAATGTTCCGGGGGAATATAAGCTGTTATTTCGCTATTTGAAGTTGTTTCAATTGATGGCTTATATTGAAGGCGATGCTGACCACGGGTTTACAATTACGGTGGATGGACCGACGAGCTTATTTCATCCTAGTACGCGATATGGGCTGGCGATCGCTAAATTGATTCCGGCTTTATTACACGTGACTAAATGGAGTTTGGCAGCAACTTTGCAAACCCGCGATGCTTATACTAATACTTGGAAAACTGGACGTTTTACCCTCAATTCTGAATGTGGTTTAGTATCTCACTACTCTAAGGGTAAGCCTTACGATAGTATGTTGGAGGCATCTTTCGCTGATAAATGGGATGCACTCAAAACAGACTGGATATTAGAGCGAGAAGTTGATTTAGTGCCGATTCCTGGTAGTGTGATGATTCCCGATTTTCGTTTAGTACATCCTGATGGTCGTGATTTTTTATTAGAAATTGTTGGTTATTGGCGACCAGAATATTTACAAAAGAAGTTTTATCAGGTGCGGCGTTCTGGATGTGACAATTTAATTTTGGCTATTTCTGAACGATTGAATTTGGAAAAAGCAGGGGTTAAATTAGATAATGTCCCAGCAAAAATTGTGTGGTTTAAAGATAAATTATTACCGAAGTCCGTGTTAGCAGTACTAGATTAGTTGGAAAATTACTTAAAAGCAGACACGGCGGCGCATCACCCACTAAAGAATGAAATCAACAAAATCCTTTCTGAATTTTACTCAGCACTTTATTTTAGGCGTTGTGAGCAAGACTGGGGTTGTTTACGCGGCGCTTTTGAAAAAGAACTATGACAAAATTAGTGAGTAAGCAGCTAATTGCTAAAGACAACAAAATATAAGTGGGAGCCATTACCACACCAATGATGAACCAAGTATATACGTGCAATACCATTATGAAAGCAAAAGTACTTGCTATGCCGACAGCTTTCCATACTTGATGTGTTGGGCAACGTAATACTGTCAGTATGATTGTTAGTGATGTGGCAATTAAGTTAGCTGGTACAAGAAACGCACAAATACTTACGCAATTGGCACGGGAGAACTCAGCTAAGGTGTTGAAATCAAGCATCAATTTGTGGGGATAATGTCAATATCTTAAAAATAAGAAAATAAACATATTTTTAGATATTTCAATTAAACTTAGCATAGACTCAAGCGATTACTCCGCTAATGTAACATAAATTAAACTATTAGGACTTACGCAACTGGCACAAATAGCGGGCAGGGTGCAGCCCTGAAACGCAACAATTTAAATTAAACCAAGCACATAAGAATACTTGGGCGTTTCAGTTGCTGAATTAAATAATTAGAAAGCAAGTTATGCTTGATTTGATAAATAGTTTGGCCAGTGGTATAGGCTAAATTTTTTAACCTAACCCAAACAAACATTGCACAAGCAATATGATTTCTTTGGAGTCTAGCTTGACGACACTGACAAGATTCAATGCCAGTTACGTAAGTCCTACTTAAATTAAAGTTCCAAAAACTAGGAATGGGGAATGAGGAATGGGAAAAAATATTTTCATGTTTTCTTGTGAGCAGGAGATGGATCACTCATGCCAGATTTGATCAAGCTAGATTTAGTTGATTTAGCTATGGCCGTAGGATTGATGGCGATCGCCATTGGTTTATCTGCCTGGGAAAAATTAGGACTAGAGTGGAACTTAGCGATCGCTACTGGCAGAACCATCCTCCAACTACTCGTATTAGGATACGTTTTAGACTTCATCTTTGCTTTAGACAATCTTTGGGCAGTTTTGGCGATTTTAGCAGTAATTTTGACGATTACGGCGATTGTGTCCCGAAATCGCATCAGTCCCAAAATTCCCCAAGTTTTGCCTTTGGTATGGGGTGCAATTTTAGTTAGTACTGCTTTGACAGTGCTTTACACAATTTTCTTGATTATTCAACCAGATAGATGGTACGAACCGCGTTATGTAATTCCGTTAGCAGGAATAATTTTAGGCAATGCGATGAACGCCGCCGCGATCGCGGGAGAACGTCTTGTTAGCACCATGAACACCCAAACTTTAGAAATTGAAACTCATTTAAGTTTAGGTGCAACTCCCCAGCAAGCAGTCAGCCAATACCGCAAAGAAGCCATTAGAGCCGCATTTTTGCCGACTCTCAATCAAATGATGCTAGTAGGTATGGTAGCCATCCCTGGAATTACCACCGGACAGTTACTCGCAGGAATCAGACCTTTAGATGCTGTCTCCTACGAAATTTTAATTATTTTCATGGTGGCGATCGCCAATTTGTTGACAACGATTTTAGTGACTAAAGGTTTATATCGTCAGTTTTTCAATTCCGATGCCCAGTTTGTAAGGTAAAAGATAGGGAGTAGGGGACAAGGTGACAGGGAATAAGTTTTATCTATGCCTAACCCCAATGCCCCATGCCCTAAAATGAAAATTGACGTTCTCCAGTAGCCACAGTGTCAGAATCTCTGCCATTACGCGATAGCTATCTCGCTTTAATTGATGAAATTGTCCAAGCCACGCTCCAGGGCAAAATTAGCTCTGTAGAAATGGTGTATCAATTATTGCAGAAAAATATAACTTCGGGCACAGGAGAAGTCTTTGAGTTAGCTTTGAGCGATCGCCTCAGCGCCATTCAAGCTCAAGTGGATAGTCAAACAGATGAACTGAAGAAAGCCAAGGCTCATCGGAGTTTAAGAGCAATTAAGACTATTCAAAGTCAATGGCAGCGCTACGGAGAGCAAAATAAAGCTACAGAAGCGATCGCCTCGGCAGTTAAAGAAATTACTACAGCTGCTACTGATGAGCGTCTAGCTATATTTTTACGCATTATCGACCCGAATCAGAAGCAACCACCGAATGTACAGCAACTACAGCAATTATCCAAAGCTTTACAACAGTTTGCTCAAGTAAATGCTGATTTACCAGAAATATCACAGGGAATTACCAATGGTTTAACTGCTTGGCAACGGCTGCAAGACCACTTAGTTAGCTGGATGTATGAGCGAAATCAGCAATTAGGATTTGGTGGCGTACCTGGAGAAAGTGGCCCTTGGGCAACTTGGGCCAAGCAGGTTAATAGTGATATCGCCCAAGCATTGTTTCGGACTTTAGCCATGGAACAATCTGCCATTGAATTTGCCGAACGCCAAAGTAATATTACCCTGAGTGATTGGGTAGAAATCGCCTTAATTTTGCAGTACTTGCAACGAGGTTTAGTTAACTGGTTCGACCAACAAGCCTACAACATTCAAGCAGGGTCAAAGTTGTCAATTTCTACTTTTTTGACCTTTGCAGTGATTTGGAGTCAGTTAGCAAATGGTTTTCGTAGCAGGGCAGTATATAGTGATGCCTGTTCTCAAATCATGCTACAAATTTTACGCAATTTTTCCCAGCGTTCATATTTTCCCCTCTACGGTGGGATTTTCGCTTCGTTTTCAGGCAGTTCTTTACGGGATGCTTTAGATTATCTGGATGAACCACTGCGACAAGTTGAAGGAACCCAAGAAAAAGCCAGAATATTGACACTTTTAGGCTATTCGCAACGTGCATTAGGGCAATACCAACGCTCAATTCAGTTTCATCAGCAAGCATTGGAAATAGCCAGAAATGCAGGCGATCGCCCCTGTGAAATTGCTAATCTCAACCACCTCAGCCGTACTTATGTACAAGAGCAAAACTATGCTGAGGCAATTAATTATAGTCAACGGGCATTAATGCTGAGTCGGCAAGCAGGGAATCGGACAGGGGAAGCCAACGCCCTGGTAAATTTAGGTTACAGCGAAGTGATGCAAGCGCAACAACTGGAACAAATAGAAACAGAAGTCTACGAAACGGCAATTAACTATTTGGAACAAGGTTTAAAGTTATCAGAACAGCTAGGAGATATGCAAAGTAAAGCCTTATGTTGCAGTAGTTTAGGCATTGCCTATCTAGTGATAAATCAACCACAAGAGGCAATTCCATATTTAGAAAATGGTTTTAAAACAGCCCAAGTTTCCGGTGATTTATATCTCCAAGGACGCAACTTAGCTTACTTAGCTGAAGCTTATTATAATTTACAAAATTCAGAAAAAGCTATTTACACTGGCAGTCTAGGAATGTATCTTTTGGAGCAAATTGCCTCTAGCGAATGGCGACAACCAGCAGGATTACTCACAATATTACAAGGTCAAATGGGGGCAGAAGCTTTTCAAAGTTTATTACAGCAACATCGCCCTAAAATGATTGCAATTATCGGTGTAGATGGATATGATTATATTCCGCAATTGTTAATAACATACAAAGAAAGTATGTAATTGATTAAAGAAGGAAGTGCTGTTGGAGGAAGAAGGAAGAAGGAAAATTGGTGGTGGTCACTGAGCAGTTCGACAGGCTCACTGTAAGTAGGTGGGCGTAAATAATTAAAGGTTTGTAGTGTTCGCGTAGCGTCTCGCAGAGAGGACTTTAGTCCTCTCATAAGGACTGAAGTCCTTACTACGAACTAATCCCCAGATTTTTACATTACTTAATGTACTTTGATTTATTCTCGCGTACTTACTTATCACCTGTCGAAGTGGGGATTTAAATCCGTTTGGCAAGAAGAAAGAAGACTTTCTTCCTTCTTCCTTCTTCCCTCTTCCTTATTTAAGTAACTGTCATCAGTGAAAGTTGACCATCTTCCATATTAATAATGCGATCGGCAATATCTAAAATCCGATTGTCGTGAGTTACCAACATGATAGTGCATCCTTGTTCTTTTGCTAGACGCTGCATCAAATCTACAACATCTCGACCTGTCTTTTTATCTAATGCCGCAGTTGGCTCATCTGCTAAAACTAGTTTAGGGTGACTCACTAAAGCACGAGCGATCGCTACACGTTGTTTTTGTCCTCCTGAAAGGCTGTCAGGATAGTAGTCAACTCGCTCCCCCAATCCCACTTCCTGAAGCATTGCTTCCGATTTGGTGCGTGCTTCGTGACTGCTAATATCTTCATGCAGCTCAATTGACATTTGGACATTTTGTCTAGCACTCATAAATGGTAATAAATTATGAGCTTGGAAAATATAACCGATGTGGCGACGAGTTTGCACCATTTTTTCTTCATTTGCGCCATGCATTTCTTCGCCTAAAATTTTAATACTTCCCTCTTGGACAGAACGCAAAGCCCCAATTAATGATAATAAAGTAGTTTTTCCAGAGCCGGAAGGGCCAGTCATAATGACAATTTCTCCCGGATATATTTCCAGGTTAATATCAAATAAGACCTGTTTTTTTAAAGAACTATTGCCATAATAATGGTTGAGATTACTAATAGCTATTACAGGTTGCATAATATATATAGTCCTTAAAAAATATCAGCCGGATCTGCGGATTTTAGTTTACCCACCGCAGTAGCACCAGAAATAAAACACATAATGATAGTTGATGCTAGGACAAATGTTGCTCTGGGGAAATTCATCACAATTGGTAGTAAGGTAGCTTGTTTAGCAAATTCATATTGAATTACAGAAATGAGCAAACCTGGTATATAACCTAAAATGGCAATAAACAAGGCTTGTTGCAGCACCATAGACAACAGATAATTATGACGATATCCCATTGCTTTGAGAGTGGCATATTCTGCTAAATGTTCCGAAACATTGCTATAAAGAATTTGATAAACAACCACAACACCGACAATAATTCCTAGAGCTACTCCTAAGTTAAAAATAAAGCCAATTGCTGTACTACTTTGCCAATAATTTTTTTCAAAAGCAATTAATTCGGATTTTGAGAGAACTTTCACATCTTTGGGTAAGTAGTCTTTCAGTTTCGTGACAAAAGCATCAGCATCATTTCCAGGTTTTAATTTAATCAAGCCAATATTAATTAAGCCTTGCTGCCGACCACTAAAAATTCTCAGGAAGTTAAGATGGCTAGTAAGTAAATTACCATCAGATCCAAACGAAGTTCCCAGTTCAAATAATCCCGCTACTTGAACTTTGCGATTTATACCGCGATCGCTAATTTCTGCTGTTACGTTGCGCTGTTTTTCAAAGTCTGCCACAATAGGACCAAATTCAGAGCGAGAACTACGGTCAAATAAAACCATATCCGGTAATTTCAGAAAATTTAAATTCTCTTCAACTCCTGGAAAATTAAATATTGGCTCTCTATCTCGAAATTCAAAACCAATCACAAAAATATTGCGCCAATAATCTCTAGTTTCGGGGTTTTTCCACTGACCAAATCCCAAATAAATAGGATTCACAAAATCCACTTCCTCAAACGCCAAAGCTTGCGTTAAGCGTCTTTCTGGAAAGCTCTCCATCGCAATTAAGGATGTAGAACGCGGACTAATTAAAAAACAATCACCTTGTAAACCTTCATGGAGACGAACCGCACTATCAAACAAAGCATCACGAATGCCAAGCTGCATAAAAACAATCACAACTGCAAAGATAACTCCGGAAAGTGCAACAATTAATCGAGTTCTTTGATGGCTAAGTTGTAACCAAGCTGTAGGTAATTTACTAAACATAATTTTTGGTTAATTGCTCATGCTTTGTGTAGTTTCTGATGTATTAATCACCACTTTGACTTGTAAATTAGTTAAGCCTGCAACTCGCTGACTAGCTTCTTGATCGAGCTTAATTTTTACTTCCACTACTCTGGCATCTGCATCAGCAACGGGGTCAGTCCCTAGTGCATCTTTTTTGCCAATTTGTAAACCAATTTCATCTACTGTTCCTTGTAAATCGCCTATTACTCTATCACCCCTAATTGTGGCTGTTTGACCTATACTGACTCTAGTAATATCGGTTTCATAAACTTCTGCCGTTACATACATTTGGTCAGTGTTTCCTAAGTCAACAATTCCCTCATTGCCAATTAGTTCACCTGGCCAGGTATGAACTTTTAGAACTTGACCATCTCTAGGCGATCGCACATAAGCTAAATCTAAATCTGCCCTAGCCCGTTGAGCTGCTGCTTGTGCAGCTGCAAATTCCATTTGGGCGATTTGTACATCGACAGGACGAACTTCTGCAACTGAGTCTAGGGTGGCTTGCGCTTCTTTAATCTGCTTTTGATTTGTGGCTACTGTGCGATTCAGGTTTGCTTTTGCTTCTTGAATATCTTCTTGATAAGAATTGACAATGCGGCTGAGATTTGCTTGGGCTTCCTTGAGCCGTTCTTGATTGGTGTCCCGTTGCAGGCAAAAACTATCACGTTGTTGAGCTGCTACCGCCCCATCTTTATATAAATTCTCATAGCGCTCACAATCAGTTTGGGAATTTCGTAACTCAGCTTTGATGCGCCCAATCGTCGCTTCTTGGGCACTCTTTTCCCCTTGCAACTTAGCCTGTAAGCTAGCAATGGCTGCCCTTTGGGTGGCGATTTGCCCTTCTAATTCAGCCTTTGTACCTTGAAACCTAGCATCTTGAGCTATGATGTCACCTCTTTTCGCACCAGCTTTGACTTGCAGTAGACGAGCTTGGGCAACTCTAATTTGTGTTTGCGCCTGTTGCAGAGATGCTTCCAAGCGATCGCGGCTGTCTAGAATAGCGATGACTTGACCAGATTCAACTTTATCTCCCCGTTTCACTAGCAGTTGCTTCACTCTTGCTCCTTCCTGGAAAGCTGGTGCAGATATGGCAATTACTTCGTCTTTAGGTTCCAAAACCCCCGTAGCAGCAACAGCACCAATATCAATATTCGCAGTAGCTAGGGTAGTTGGTGGCGGACTGGAATTTGCTGACTGGAAACGTAATACAGAATAAGTAGTCACAGCACCTGTAATTAAAGCGCCTGTAACTAAGAGAATAGTTGTTACCAAGCTTGTAGATTTAAAAGATAGTGGTGATTTCATTTAAGCATCCCATAAAAAAGTAAAAAAGCTCGGATCATCAAGTTTTATCAACTATAGCGGAGGTCAGTATTTCATAAATCCATAACTGATAAAATAACCCATTGGTGGGAACTTTAGCTCTTCACTAAAATTACGAACTTATGTAAATTTATCCTGAGCTTTACTAGTGCTACGTGGTAATGCACAGTGCAGGTTTGCCATCAACTAAAGTTAGGTAAAGACATTTTTTATTCAGAGTATCAGAAATCCAGCAATATATGGGAATTCCTGGGGAATTTGCCGATTCATTCACTACTTGTGGTAAATCTCCAAAGGTCACAGTTTTCTTAGTTTTACCTAAATTCACGGCTGAAAGTGCTGCTGCTAAGATAAACATTGAACCGATTTCACCTAAACTTCTGGTTTCGAGTGAAATAGTTTGCCCTATCTTCAGGTCATTGAGTTCCAGTTCAGAAAGACTTAATCCCAAGAGATGGAGTCCCTTATGAATTTCATTAGTGCTTGGGGTCGATGTTAACTCAGACATAGTTTTTAAATTTATTCCTCAATAATGAAAACATGTGGAGAAAGTGGAATTCTATGATGCACTTGATGTAAAAGTGCTGAGTGCGCCTGCCCTGAGCGAAGTCGAAGGGGAGTGCTGAGTAAGAAGAATGCTTGTTACTTTCGCACTCGGTAAATACTTCACCTCTTATGGGTAGAATCTTCTTACAGGGAACAGGTTGATACCTCACCCCTTGTGAGTGGTCTTTTAACTCAGCACTCTTCATCGTGTTGAGCTAGGACAGTACAGATAACTCTGGCAGCCTTGGTACTGCTTGCTCACTTGATTGCTGCTCCATGCATGGCGAGTCTATTTCTGGAGTCCAAGGCTGTAACTGAGCTTGGTATTGGTAGTTTTTGAATTCTTGACGCATCTTTTCCACTTGACTGTTAGCAGGCAAATTTCGGGTCTGGAAGCGGTAGATTAATTCGCCGATGGCAGTATAGCTCGACAAAGCCAGTAAACGGAAGATATTGTAAAGCGATCGCGGTGCTAGCAAACCTGCTAAACCAAAGCCTTTCCACTGAAACATGGTGTACCAAATTGCTACGTAGTAGTAAGCAGATTTGATACTAGCAAAGATATTGGTTCGTCCTGGTTCATACTTAGCGTTTTCCAGGTAGTCATCAAAGCGTTTAGATGTGTAGTATTCTCCAACTAATTGATCTGCTCTGTAACAATCTAAAATACCTAAATTAGTGCCTTGATCTACAAGTTGATTAAACTGTTGATGTACATCAGCTAAAACTCCATCAATATTGGCACTAAAAGCTTTGGTGAATTGAGGGACAAAGTTAATATCCAGGTGTCGTTTACCGATAAACAAAGGCAAAATAATCCCAAACCACCACATATACTCAAAGTAAATCCGCCAACTCATCACACTAGCATTGCCTAATTGCTTGGCATGATAGCGCATGACGCCATTAGCACTACGTGCCATTGTCAGATTAAACTCGTTAAAAGCCAAGCGTTTCTGTTCCGCATTGGCTTCCCCTGCCAACTTGGCGCGAATGATTTCGGTGATGCTTTCCGCAGCAAAAGAAATCATTGTTGCACCATAGGAATAAAAAGCATCGAAAATATAGGCTGCATCACCCAGCACATACCAGTTATCGGGAGAAAATACCATTTTGCTGCTATGCGCTACTCTCGGCAAGTAATGGAAATCAACTTGTTCACCACTAGTGATCAGTTTATAGAGATGGGTATGATTTGCTTTCAAGAAAGCAAGGAATTTATCGCGAGTATTAATCTGTTCACTATGAATGACCTCATGATGATGAATAACCCCAATCGACAGTTCTAAAGGATCTGTACTGGTAGGAATCATCCATAACCAATGTCCATGACCAAACCAGTGATTGGTTGCATACCAGTGACTAGCAGTCGCACTTGTGGGATCATAACCATCATGGAACAGCGATCGATCCATATTTCTCACACGTAGCCATGCTGAGCCATTATTAACACCGTAGAGATTATCAGACCCTTCACCGCCACCAGCTTGATTAAAAACCAAATTATTGGTCTTATTGCCAATAATGAACCTGCGACCTGCGGCGTCAATTACGTGCTTGGCTTTCAGTTCTATAACTTCACCGTTAACCTTACTCTTAACCGTTTTAATTGCATCACCTGGTGTCAGATCAACATCTAAGACGCGACCATTATAGAAAACAGCACCCATCTCCTGATTCATTTGCAACACATCTCGCTCAAACTTAGAGCGGTTCATATGAAAAGTAGTAATCGATGGTTGCCGATTATCCCAAATACTCAAGTAATCATCAATTGTTTCGGTACGAGCAGGGTCTTTCGGCCAATGAAAATTCAAACCAAACTTTGGTGTATGATTTTCAATCATGTACTCATAAAGACCCAACTCTTTAGTCACAAAAAGCGAAGAGACTTCCACCAAAGATTCACCAACTTTCAAGTCTTTATCAGTCCGTTCTTCCGGTCGAGGGTCGATGAGGGCAACTTTGATATTGGGGATGTTGAGCATCAGATGCCTTGCTTGACATAGACCAGCAAACCCTGCACCCATAATCACAACGTCATATTCATGAGACTGGCTAGTATACATTGATAATTCCTTTGTTAACTAACAAATGTGTATGGAAATATGAGAATTAGAGAAAATTTTCCTAGATATCTGCGTGAGAAAAGCTAAGGTGCTAAGGTCTTTTAACTCAGCACTCAGCACTTTTAACTCAGCACTTTTCATTGGGCTTCAGCTATCCAAGGCTGTAATTCAGCTTTGTATTGATAGTCTTTAACTTCTTGATTTCTTTGAGCCACTTGACTGTTGGCAGGAAGCTTCCTGGTTTGGTAGAGATAGAATATCTCATAAAAAGCTCCATAACCTACCAATCCAATTAACAGGAATAGATATTGCAGAGAGCGAGGAGATAAAAATCCGGCAATTCCAAAACCTTTCCACAGAAACATTGCATACCAAACAGCAACGTTTAAACAAGTCTGACGACTATTTCTAAAAATGTTGCATCGTCTGGGTTCATACCTGGCATTTTCCAAATAAGTATCAGCATGGCTCACAGGACTGTGATGATTGAACAGTTGATCAGCACGATAAGGATCGAGGAAGCCAATATTTTTGCCTTGTTCAACGAGCAAACTTAGTTGGTCGTGGACATGATTAATAAAATTGCCCACTCGTTTGGTGTGTTGCAAGTATGTATTGACGTAGCGCAAATGTAAATGCCATTTACCAAGATAAAGGGGTACATGCAAACCAAACCACCAACTATATTCAAAGGATATTCTCCAGCTCATAATGCTGGCGTTACCTAGTTGCTTGGCATGGTAGCGGTACAGACGATTGACATCTTGGACATAGCGAAGATTGAACCGATTGTAAGCTTCCCGCTTTATTTCGGCATCAGCTTCTTTTGCTAGTTTGGCGCGAATAATTTCGGTGATGCTTTCAGTAGCAAAGGCAATCATCGTTGTGCCGAAAGAATAAAATGCATCAAAAATACAAGCCGCATCTCCCAGCACATACCAGTTATCCTGAGAATATAGAGTTTTACTGTTATGACCTAACCTAGGTAAATAGTGAAAATCAACCAATTCGCCGCTATTAATTAACTGATAAAGCAGTTTGTGATTTTCTTTGAGAAAAGCTGAAAACTTATCTAAGCTATTAATACTGTTAGCTGGAATTACCTCATGATGGTGAATCACACCAATGGATAATTCTAACGGGTCTTTGTCTGTGGGAATCATCCACAACCAGTGACCGTGACCAAACCAGTGATTGGTGGCATAGTAGTGACTGGTAGCAGCTCCGGTGGGGTCATAGCCATCGTGGAAGAGTTTACGGTCTATATTTCTCACTCGCACCCATGCTGAGCCGTTATTGAGACCGTAAAGGTTATCTGCTCCTTCTCCACCATCCGGTTGATGGAAGATGATATTGTCTTTCTTACGCCCAATCATAAACTTACGACCTGCTGCATCAATTACGTGCTTGGCTTTCAGTTCTATATCTTCACCATGAACCTTAACCTTAACCGTTTTAATTGCATCACCTGGAGTCAGGTCTACATCTAGTACACGACCATTATAGAAAACCGCACCCATCTCCTGATTCATCTTCAGCACATCCCGCTCAAACTTGGCTCGGTTCATATGAAAGGAACCAATGTCGGTTTGCCGATTTACCCACAGATGATAGTAGTCATCCAAATTAGAGGTTTGAGCAGGATCTTTAGGCCAGTGAAAATTTAATCCATTCTTGGGTGTGTGGTTTTCGATCATGTATTCGTAAAGCCCCAACTCCTTGCAGACAAAGAGAGCAGCGCCTTCGATCATCGACTCACCGATTTTCATATCTTTATCGGTGCGTTCTTCAGGGCGAGGATCAATGAGCGCAACTTTGATATTGGGAATGTTGAGCATGAGATGCCTTGCTTGACAAACGCCCGCAAATCCTGCTCCCATAATTACGACATCATATTCTTGAGACTGAGTAGTGTACATTAGACTTAATTAAATTGGTAAATAACTTGATGTTGGGTGCATCCCATTTTCGTTAAATAACCCAGTAGGTTAATCGGTCTGGCGTTTTTCTTTTTGATTACGCCTTTCATTTACTTCTCAGACCAGCTTGAAGAATTTATGCAGAGATTTACAAACATTGAATTTGGGCATTGCATATTTGCAGGATGATTTGCATTTCTCTCCTACTTAGTACATGATTTCACAAGTTCGTAGCGAAAAAAAATTGCCTTGATCAAACCTTGGCATTACTCTGCGCTAACCTTTGCGCGACGGCAGTCGCTACAACGGGGGGAACCCCCGCAACGCGCTGCCTCTCCTTTGCGTTTAAATTTCCACCCTCAATTCGTTATGAATTTATGCAAAAAAGCATCTGATTCAGCAATGCCATTGTGGGAAGATTTATGCTCAATCAAGACTGTTCACATAAAGCCAAGCGCACAACTTCTGGTAATGGCGCTGGTACGAATTTCCCATCCTGGCTACGGCTAAACCACGCAGCTTCATGCTCACCAACGGCTAGCTTTTGTTTCTTACCATCTGGTGTGAGGCGAAAATATGCAAAAGCCAAACTGACACTGTTTTCGTATACTGCCCGTAGTGACATATTCACCTGGATTTGATCGAAGGGTAGCGCTTCGCGTAAGTTTTCTACCCGACTGTGCAGACACCGAAATTCACCTTGACTTGCTGTTCTGCGGTAAGAGTCTGGGATGAGTTTGTAGAAGAAACTATCCCGGATGCGTCCTTGCCAAACGTAGTAGTTAGCAAAGTTAATATTGCCGATCGCGTCTGTATCTTCTAGAGATGTTTCAAAAATCTGTTCTCGTAGTAATCGACCAGAGTTAATACCTGGTAGTGCTTGATATAACTTTTTTCCTAAGTGAATATCCGCAAAAGATTCTGGGAGTGGCTGGGGAGTATAGGACGGGTCAGATAATTGGTTGATGAACTTTTCTAAGTAATCTGGTAAGGGTTTCAGTTCGGCGGGCCCTTGTTTGGCTAGATTTACCCAAGTCATACACAACTGACTTTGAGCAATCCGCTCAAAACTACCATCAGGTAAAACTTTGAGCCAATCGTAGCGAAAATCAACAGTTGAATTAGCAGGGCCAGATACATTAGCTACCCAGTAACGTCCTTCGATGACATCGTTTAGTCCCGCTTCACCAAGAATTCGGGTTTGAGCATGATTAGTGACCATTCCCCACTCACCAGTAGCTAAATGCTGTCCTAGGGGTTCACGAATAGACCAAATAGCTAAATCGCGAATCTTACCCATCCAGTTAAAAAAGTGCGAAAAATAGACACTTTGGCTGAGGTTAGCAGTCTCTTTGTACGAGACAGGCGATCGCACAACAAATACTTTCTCGTTTTCGTGAGAATTACTGATGCGGTAAATATCTTCAACTGGCGTAGTCCGGACTGTTTTGGGAGTGCGATCGCTAGCAGTAGCTTGAGGATTGGAGACAACAACAGCAACAACTCTTTCTGGGCCCCGCGTAAGTGCCAGAGGAAAAGTCAAGATATATACTTGATTCTCAGCAGTAATTCCCCGGAATAGAATACTATCTCCTTCATAACGGTCAATTTCTAAGTCGATTTTCTGAGCATTCGTAGCTTTACGTACAGCTTCAATTGCTGCCCAAATCCGTGTACCAGCAAGGTCTACTGAATCGGAGCTATTTTCTAGTAGCTGTTGCATTACAGGCTCGCGAGAGTTACTGAGTAAAGCAGTCCAATCTTCTCGTAAGCGATGGGTTACAGGAGCAATGTCACAACCTTGGGGGCCAATACCAGCGACACACAGACAAACGCGATCGTCATGAGAAAGGGACACATCTACTAATTCCTTTTCTAGTCCCTCAAGTACAGGCTTTCCAGAATCAAGCCAATTTATTTGAACATTTTGCAGCAAACCTGAACCCTGTAGAGGTGTTGGGCCAAATTTACTGATTGGACGGGAACTGCTTTTTGGTCTAGCTTTGGTTTTGACAGCAGTTGATGAAGACTTATTCATGACTTAATATTTAATCCTTACTGTTAAATTTTTGAAATCAGGGACTTGTCAACATTATTCGAGAGTGCTTAACAGCTTATCCACAGTTTTGGAAAACACTGGTATTTCCCGTTGGTGACGTTCTGCGGCAGATAAAGCATGTAAACCGGGAAGTTGCGCGAGTGAAGCTTCTGGTACGGTCATCTGCAAAGCTTTAGCTCGATTGTTAAGTTCACGGCGCAGAAGTTGCTCATCACGCTGAGTAGGATCAGCCAAATCTTCAGCAGTCGGATGATTTTCACGATGTTCTAGAATCTGTAGGTGATAACCATCTAGCTTTTCAATGATGCGTCCTGCTTCATCCACAGCAAAGACTGTGCTGTTATATTGCCGACCTTGGCGACCATGCAGGTTAACCACACCGATGCAGGAACCAGATATATTGCTATCGGTTTGATAAACTTGAATACTGTTGATGCGGATGGGTAGGCAAATGTCTTGAGGAACTACAGGCTGTACAGCTTGGAGTAAGGAATCTCGATAATAGGGGTCACCTAGTAGGAAAGGCCCAGATGCTCTATCAAATTTTTCTTCACCTGTGACTGCTGGTACACCTTTTTGGGTACGAAAAACAAACTTCTTCGAGTTGAGGGAGTAAACCTGTTGTATGCGTTGGAAGCGGGGCCCTTGAAATAACAACCATCCGTACAAGTCTTGTTGAGGATCAATATCCAAAGGTGTTTTAGGAAGTTGAATCTGTTCTTTGGGAGCTTCATGTTGCTGGTCGAAGACAAAGGTAGCTGCAAAATGAGCCATTGCAAACCCAGTCCGCTCAGTTCTGATTTCTGCCCGCACTTTGCGGAAGTCATTAACTGATTCACGTTCTAGTACTTCGGCACGAATTTCAATATCTATGCCATTTTCCGGGTCTACGACAATCGGGCGTTCTAAGCGGATATTTTCAATTCGTAGTGCATCTAGCTGAGTTAGACCTGTAGCATAGGCAACAGCTTGAGCCATCGCTTCCAAACCAAACACAGTGGGGAACAGATAGGAGCCTTTGTAAATATGGTCTTTGACGTAGGAATCGCGCTCTAAGCTCAGGTGGGTGCGGGCTACTATCTCAACATCAGGTTCCATAATCTGCACCTGCTCGATAAATCTTAAGTCCGCAGCTGGAGGCATCCGTTTTGTGCGCCAGGTATCAAAACCACGGCGTAAAGTATCTATCCCACCCAATCTAGCTGAAACTACGACTTGGGGATCTCCAGGATCATTTTGCATGAGGTGTAGGAATCGACGTACAGCTTCGTCTGTGGGCATAGCTTCGATTCCCATGCGGTTGAGGTTCCGGACAGTACCCATGCGGGCACCCATGCCGACTTCTGCCCAAACACTAAAGGCAATGGCGAGAGTGGCGGTTTCTGGATGTTCTTCTCCAAAGCGACGCAAGATCAAATCTAGAGCTTCATTAGAGAATCCATACCAGGTATTACCAGGGAGTCCCAGAACAGCGCTGATAGAAGAGAAACCGACAAACATTTTTGGTGGTTTATTAGCAAGGGCTTGCATTAAATTCATTGCACCAAGTAATTTGGGTGCAACTTCTGTACGCGCTTCTTCTAAAGTGGCATTTTCTACACGACGGGGTTTGTTGAGGGCAGAACCGTGAATTACTCCTGTAATCTTACCTAGTTCTTTCTCAACGCGTTGTACCAAACTAGCAACTGCGATCGCATCATTAACATTGCATTGATAATACCGACAGGTTAATCCTTCATCTTGGAAGTGTTGCAGGGTATTAGCGATTTCTGCGCTACTCTTGCCTGTGGGGTCAACTTGGGGATGGGCTGAACTACCAACCAAAGCTGTGCGTACTCCTGTGGTTCTAGCTAGAGCCAAGGCACACTCAGCCGTAATCCCCTTAGCACCACCTGTAATTAAAAATACATCTTTGGGTAACCAGGTGATATCTCGGTGTTGATACAGTACTGTGTCTTGAACACGGGGTCGGGGGATGAGTCGAGTCAGGTCGGTATCATAGCCAACTGCCACAAATGCTTCTGGTCGGGAGAGTTCTGCAACGATTCGTCCTGTGAGTGAGGTGGGAGTAACACTGATGGGAACATCAATCACCCGCACTTTCAGGTCAGAGCGCTCAAGGTGGAGACTAGCAGCAAAGCCCATGCTACAGGATTGCTCGATATCGGTTACTTCCGCTAGTCTGCCAAAGTAGCCACCACCAAATTGAATATAAGCAACTGTGGTGTATTGGCGTTGAGCTTTAGCTGCTGCGGGTGGTGTAGCGGCAGCACGAACCCTCTGCATAGCTCTTTGGAGACGAGCTTCTGGGGTCATTTCACCTTTTGGTGACCGGGGAAGTACGGCAATGAAGTGTGTAAAATCAATGCTGTGGATGAGTGAGTGATCGCCTACTTCTGCAAAAGTTACAGCTTGGACTTTCGCACCTTGGCTGAGAAATTCTTGCTGTAATGTCTCTACAAAATCAGCTTCTTCTACCTCAGACATCATCAGGATGTTGGCGTTTGACCAATTGTCCACCTCGAACATGTTGGTTGTTTCCCAATTATCTTCCTGACTGGAGGCAGGTAACACAGGTTTTTCTTCCGGAACGTATTCAACAACAAAGTCGCGTACCCAAGGTATTGATTCTGATGCAGGTAGAGTTGTTGCTACTTTGGGGCTTGGTTGCACAGATGGTTTTTGCTTCTCTGTCAGTTGTTGTAAGACGGTGGCAATCTCTGCCAGAGTGGCATTAGCAAAGTTAGAAGGATCAATCAGCCCCTCAACTCCTACACGCTTAGCTGCTTCAGCCACAAACTCTGCCGTTTTGATCGAATCTAGATTTAAATCATCTAGCAGATGCAGGTTCATGGATAAGGTTTCTCGTGGAAAACCTGTGCGTTGCACCACCATTTCTAGCAACATATTGGGTATGGATGCTAGTTTAGGCTCAATTACCACTGGTTGTGGGGGAATTACAGGAGTAACTTGAGTCTGATTCACACTAGGCATAGCTTCACGCACAGCCTCAACAATCTCTTGCAGAGAGGCGTTGGCTAGAGTAGAAGGATCGACCTTACCTGCTACACCACATTCCTTTGCAGTACCAGCAACCAGTTCCCCACCTTTGATGGAATCCAAATTCAAATCATCTAGTAATCGTAGTTGCAAGGTGATACTTTCTCGCGGAAACCCGGTTTGCTTAACCACCAAATTTACTAGAATTGCTTCCACATCTATGGTTGGTTGAGAAACTACTTGGGGAGCTGCTTGTGGTTGTTGTACAACTTGATGGGGAACACTTGCAGGCTGAGTAGTGGGAAGTTCAACCATGTAATGGTGGTTGGCGTTACCATTGCTATTCTGTTGAGCTTGACCATTACCATTTTGTTGAGTTTGATGAATCTGCTTTGTCAAATGTGGCAAGCTTTGCAAATCAGCGCGAATAATTTGAGCTAAAAATGAACCACGTTGGCTAAAGTAGTTAGTTAGAAGTTTGGTGAGTTCGTCGTTCATTTGCTGATGTGCGGAATTTTGGCTAGTCATTATGCGTTCTCTTGTTAATGGTTGACTTTAGTTAGTGCTGAGTGAAGTAAAAATACTTGGTACAAGTCCCCGCCGCCTTTTGCGGTCACTGAGCGGCTCGAGTGACTTGTACTGAGCCTTGTCGAAGTAGCCTTCGCCGAACTCTTGTCGAAGTGTGGGCGGTCTTTTAACTCAGCCTTCTTCATAGAAGTGGCAAGGTTTCAATATCGGCTCGAATCAACTCAGCTAAAAACGAGCTTCGTTGTGAAAAATAAGCAGATAGGGTATCAAAAAACTCTTCGTCATTCTGCTGTGTTAATTCCTGCTTAGGTATATATCTGTTCGGTACATGAGAAATATGCACAACTGCATTTATTTGTTCTAGTGACTCTGGGAAGGGTCGTTCGCAAGGATTGTCGATGAACAAACGCTGTGATGCTGGTATAAAAGGACGCACCAGACGATTTTCGTAAAGTGCTGTCCAGTTAACTTCGCCGCCGTGAACAAAGAAACTACCTAACAAAGTGTTGAGGTCGCGATCGCTTCCTGCTTGGGATTCTACAGGGAAACACCAGGGGCTATTGGCGATGCTTGTTGCTTCTACCAAACCAGACAGCACTTTTCCAGGGCCTACCTCGATGATCAAATCGCATTGGGGAGCGATCGCTTTCACTAAGGAAACAAAGTCTACTTGGGAAATCATTTGGTTAGCGAAGTATTCCCGCAGATTGATTCCAGGCAGGACTTGCTGGCCGTTAACACTGGAAAAGAGAGGTAATAAGGTTTGGGTAAGTTTCTCTGGAATTGGTGCATGGGCACGCAGATATGCAGCTGCTTGTGCAACCATTTGGGAATGAAAGGCGTTGGCAACTGGCAGCAGGCGAGTTTGGATATCTTGATCTGTAGCACGTCTGATTACTGCTTCTACGCTGGCTCGCTCGCCAGAGATTACAGTCTGCACTGGACTATTGATATTAGCTACGACTACATAGCCAGGGATTCCCTGCAAGAGGCTCTCAGTAGTTGCTAATGAACAAGCTAGGCTTGCCATTGTGCCAGCATTTTCGCTCTTAGCTGCCATCGCTTTTCCACGCATAGCAGCAAAACACAGTAGGGTTTTTTCGTCATAAGCTCCTACTGCTTGAAAGGCTGTGAGTTCACCCAAGCTGTGACCGCCGATGACAGATGGCTTAATTCCCAACCGTTCTAGATAGCGCTGCCACAGTAAAGAAGCAAAACAGATGGCTGCGGGCGCAACTTCGGTCAGTTTCTTAAACCAATCTTGGACTTGTTCTTGATTAGCAGCCCGGTCTAGGGGACGATAGATGAACTCACTAATTGGCTCAAAGCCCGTTTCTTTCAGCCAGTTATTTGCTTGTTGCAGCAGTTCTCTAGCCCAGGCGTGACGTTCTACTAAAGTCCGAGCCATGTTCAACTTTTGTGAGCCTTGACCAGGGAATAGAAAAGCCACACGATGACGTTTAACTGAGTTGGCAATCCAAATGTCTTTTTGAGGAGTAACTTTAACTTCTCCTGGGGCGGGGGGAGTGTCATTCAGCATCTGTTCGAGTTGCTGGAGACGTACCATGAGTTCTTTGGGAGTACCAGCAATTACCGCCGTCCGGACAGATTGAGAAGATTTTGCTTCTTGTCCCAGTTGGGCAGCAAAATCAACGAGTTCAGCCAGGCTCATACCTGCGGCTTGGTTCATCACTGTCTGAGTCCGTTGCAGTAGTGCTTGCACAGATTCTGCACTCAAAACAAATACTTCTGTATCTTGGTGAGAAACTAACAACGCCCTTTCAGCAAGACTGGGTTTGAGATGAGGTGCAGGTGCATGACCAGAAGAAAGGGTGACATGAGAATTGATCCCGCCAAATCCCATTGCGGAAACACCAGCTACCAGCTCATCAGAAGCTAGGCGGATTTCGCCTTGAATAATTGGATACAGGCACTTGGCAGAATTATTAAATACAGGGTTGGGGTCTTTACAGCCTGCTGTGGGTGGGATAATTCGCTGATTGACAGCCATGACTGCTTTAATAAAGCCGCCAATACCTGCGGCAGCTTTAGTGTGTCCTACTAGGGATTTAAAGGAAGTAACACCACAGGAACGAGGTGCTAATTCACCATCAGAACTCATGGCTAGGGCAATACCTTCAATTTCAGTGCGATCGCCTACTGGAGTGCCTGTACCATGTCCTTCAATAAAGTCCAGTTCGTGGGGGCTGTAACCTGCGCGGTCATAAGCACGGCGTAAGGCTTGAGCTTGTCCTACTTTTGAAGGGGCTGTAATTCCACCTTTGCCATCAGATGATATACCCCAACCATTTAAGACTGCATATATATAATCACCATCAGCTTGAGCGTCTGCCAACCGTTTCAAGACAACAAAGCCACAGCCTTCTCCGGGAATAAAACCACTAGCACGGCGGTCATAAACAGTCATATCTTGACCAGTCAGCGCCCCTGTTTTGGCAAATCCAATCAGTTCAAAAGTATCTAGACTAATATCAACGCCTCCGGCTAAGGCCAGATTGAGATCACCGTTAGCTAAGGCTGTAGCAGCAGTAGCAACAGCAATCAATGAAGAAGAACAAGCACCGTCTACTGTATAACCACCACCATTAAAGTTAAAAAAGTTACAAACTCTGCCAGCAATAGTATTAGAAAGTCCACCAGCTAAGGTATCTTCGGTAATTGGAGCAAATACAGATTTGTAGAACTCTTCCATCGTTTCTACAAGTTCTTCCACCGTTTGCTGTGGCAGACCTTTAGCTTTACCAGCAGCCCGCAAGGCTCGTCGGACATAAGGCCAGCGTAAGCGCATCGTTTGAGAACGGGTGTGTTCTCCAGTCAAGGTGTTTCCCAGTATGACACCTGAGCGTTCAGTCGCAACACTTTGACGAGTGTATCCAGCATCTTGTAGAGCCTTTAATGCTACTTCTAGTGTGAGCCAATGAACAATATCTGTTGATTCGACAGTTGATTTCGGAATACGTTTACCAGGCCAATCAAACTCAAAACCATCAATGACAGCAGCGCGATCGCCGTAAGATTTATCTGGTGTTGTTGGTTCTGGGTCATAATACTCAGATATGGGCAATCTTTGATCTGGCAGTTGACGAAACTGGCGTCGTCTTGCAAGAATATTTTCCCAAAGTTGCGGCAAACTACTAGCACCAGGATAATGACAACCCATACCAATAACTGCAATGGCAGGAGTATCTGCATTGATTTGCATGTTAATAATTCCTTTATTCGACTCTAAAAATATCTGATCTGACGAATCAAATCAGGTAGGTACTTTTGGTATTTTTAGATACAATTTCTGAGAAACAATTTAATCAGAGAGTTTAAATCATTACTCTTACCAAACCGTCTCTTATTTAAGTCTTCAGTAGCAATTTTGATTTTTATGCAAGTGGCGAAACTGTTTTCAAATTTTGTCACCAATGGAGGGAAAGACTAAGCATTAAAACGTAAGGATTCAGGTGGCAGAGTATTGACAAAGGGAACACTTGAGGGTGAGTATCACAAATATGAACCGTAATTAGTCAGTGCAATAAGAAACATTAAATGAGAATGGACAAAAAACTGACAGGGACTGTATTATCAGGAACATGGCAATTAACGACCAACTACTGCCCACCCTAATCAATCCCCCTGACTTTGAGCCAGAGCAGATGAGGGCAAGTTTTTGGTATGAAGCCTACCTGAAACAGAAACAAGAAAATATGGAACTTTTGCAGAGATTCAATGTTCATGAAGTTACTGCAAGACAAGAGTATAGACCCAAGACAAAGGCTAGCTTGGGCACCGACTTTTGCTCCTTTTGCAATGAGTTTCAAAGACTTCAACAGAACCATACTTCGTAAAGAACCTGCCACTAGCTGTAGCAAACTGCAAACATCCAGCGATAAAACTGCAAACAAGGCGATTTTGAAACCACATTCCGCAGATATTAAAGCGGATTTAATAATTGTCGGTGGAAGGATAAGATTGCCGTTTTTACGTGCTTATGCTTCCAAAGTTTTAGATTAATGACTAGGAATCAGGAGAAGATCAGCGCAAAGAAAAACTCAATTTATGCGATCGCCACCGGGAAGGGCGGTTACGCCATCGCTAACTGATTAAAGTGACTTTTACAGATGGCGTGAAAAGTCAGGACGGCTGCCTGTCAAACTTTAATAGTGTTGGCATGGTAGAATCTGTCCGTTTATTAGACGGTAAAACAACAGTTGAAACTCGTTATTTTATTAGTAGCCTTGAAGATAATGCTGAACAGTTTGGTAATTCTATTCGCAGTCATTGGGGAGTTGAGAATTCATTACATTGGGTATTAGATATTGGCTTAAGGGAAGATGACTGTCGGATTAGAAAAGATAATGCTCCACAGAATTTTGCAATTCTTAGACATATTGCAGTCAATCTTTTAACTCAAGAGAAGCGTGTCAAACGTGGAATCAAAAATAAACAGTTTCTCGCGGCGATGGATAACAAATATTTACTAAGTATTTTAGCGTTAGCTTAAAATAGTGCATCCAAACTTGAGCTTAATATTTTACATAAAAGTTTTATTTATTCTCTAGGTAAATATAATTTTGTGTATCCCATAATTGAATTATTTTAGTATTAATGATTAGTTATTCAGTTGAATATAAGCTAATTCACATTTTGGGAAAAATTTGATTTAATTTACTTATCATACCAGCAATTTTTACAATTATCTATGTCATTTTTAAATCTTCCTTAGTTTTTATTAGTAAATAAGATGCGTTTGCCCTGGATTAATGAAGCACTATGGCAAGATGTGGGATGATATTGTATGTCGATAAACTTTCAATTTTAAATTAATGATGTATTTCTAATAATCCGATTCACCAAACTCAGATAATCGTCTAATTCTTCATATCCATCTAATTCGGTTTCTTCTTCGGAAGTCAGAGCCGATTCTTTTTGTTTAATTAATAAAGCTTCAATTCGCCCTTGGACTAAGCTGGATGCACGAAATATTGGCACGCCTTCTACTAACTCGATGCGAACAGCACCATCTAAGGGTAGACTATTTGGCAAGTGTGACAATTTTAGAGGTAAATTGATTGTCATGGTAATTATTTCCCATCAATTAGTTAGCAGCATCAAAAATCTGCTGTGCGGTTAAATTTAATTGAGGGAAGGTAGGTGATTTAATCGCTGTGTCACCTTGAAATGGAGTCATTTGATATTCACCATCAACTAAATTACATACAAAAATAGTCGGTTGTTTGGGATTACCAATAAATTTCCTAGCTCCCAAAGCAGCATAATCAGCAATCCAATATTCAGGAATGCCCATTTCTTCATAATCCCTAAGTTTATTGTAGTAATCATCTCGCCAGTTAGTCGATACAACCTCAACCACCAACGGCACAGATGCAGCTTGGCTGACTGTTGACTGCTTTTGAAAAAGTGGTTCATTGCTGAGGTTGTCTAGATTTAATAACAAGACATCGGGCGAATAAGCAGATTCAGCAGTAGGAGTTTTGACGAATGCGGTTTTGGGTATAGTGTAAGGAAGGTTCAGGCGATCAAACTCGACAGTTAACTTACGAGCTATAAATCCCACAACTTTTTCATGTTCTCCAGATGGAGGGGGCATTTCAACAATTACTCCCCTATGTAATTCATAGCGTTTACCATCGTTGGGATACCATTCACTAAATTCATCAAATGTCAGTAATTTTGGTAAAGATTGGGTCATAATCTTACCTCCATATATGTTTTACTTTATCAAAATATTCCCAATTTTCATTGGGATAATTCAATGATTTTTGATTGTCATGGTATTTATTTCCCAATATTTGGAATAAAATTATCAAGGGAATTTTTACTTATATCCTTAGCAATTAGCATAATTAAACAGCCATTGCTTAATTTATAGTAAGTCAGAAAATAACTTTATCTGTTGTCATCCTTTTTTACGCCAATCATCACAACAATCTTAAACTTTGACCCCTAGTCCCTCTTTCGTACTTGGCTGTGAAACTCGTTTCATCGGGACTGCCCTGAAAAAACCGCAAATTCTCAATAAGCTGGTGAAAAGCATTGATGAACTGGACTGGTACTCAGCCAAGTCAGAAGGCTTAGGCGATTTGTACGAAGGACTGTTAGAAAAAACGCCAGTGAGAAAAAATCTGGTGCAGGGCAATACTTTACGCCGCGTCTCTTGATTGATTGCATGGTGGAACTCATCAAACCGCAACCGGGAGAACTGGTACAAGACCCCGCAGCAGGGACAGGTGGGTTTTTAATTGCCGGCGATCGCTATATTAAAAAACACACTGATGATTTATTTGATTTAAGCGAAGCTGAACAATCATTCCAGCGTTACCAAGCATTCTACGGCATTGAATTAGTACAGGATGCCCATCGGCTGTTATTAATGAATATGCTGCTACATGGCATTGAGGGCGATGTCAGCTTAGGCGATACTCTCTCCAGTGATGGACAGCAGTTACCCAAAGCCAATGTTATCTTAACTAATCCTCCCTTTGGCACGAAAAAGGGCGGCGGACTGCCTACACGGGATGATTTTACTTATCCTACGTCAAACAAGCAGTTAGCTTTTTTACAGCATATCTATCGCGGACTGTTACCCCAAGGACGGGCGGCGGTGGTGTTACCTGATAATGTGCTGTTTGAAGATGGTCAAGGGCGTAGCATCCGCGCTGATTTGATGGATAAGTGCAACCTGCATACAATTTTACGGTTGCCTACGGGGATTTTCTACGCTCAAGGTGTCAAAACTAACGTGCTGTTTTTCCAACGGGGAACGACGGAGAAGGGGAATACCAAGCAGGTGTGGTTTTACGATATGCGGACGAATATACCTGTTTTTGGCAAGCGCACACCTTTAACTAGAGAGCATTTTCGGGCATTTAAAGAAGTTTACGGGGATGATGCTAATGGGGGAAGTCCGCGTGTAGATGAAGGGGAGTTGGGGCGTTGGCGTTGCTTCACGCGGGAGGATATTGCTAAACGCGGCGAAAACCTGGATATTACTTGGCTGCGGGATGAAATGTTTGCAGTCGGGGGATGATTTACCTGAACCAGATGTGATTGCGGCGGCTATTATGACGAAGTTGCAAACAGCGATCGCCCAAATGGAGGCGTTGACGGTGTTGCTAGAAGGGGAGGAAGAAACTGAAGAAAGTGCAGAACTTCTAGAATAAAAGCAAACCCACAGTCATCAATTCTTATGACCCAAGCCTTATCAAAAATAGTTACCTTTGACGACTTTATCGCGTGGTATCCCGAAAACTCAGGGGTACGCTACGAACTGCACAATGGGGAAATTGTCGAAATGGCACAGCCTACAGGGAAGCATGAAAGGATAAAAGGATTTTCTGCGGCTGAATTGACTGTAGAGTTTAGACGATTAAATCTCCCCTACTTTATCCCTAATCAAGCAATAGTCAGACCACCCCAAAGAGAATCAGGTTATTTCCCAGATGTCTTAATCCTCAATGACGCTGCTTTAGTTGATGAACCGCTTTGGGAAAAATCTTCTACTGTGACTAAGGGTACATCAATTCCTTTAGTTATTGAGGTTGTCAGTACAAATTGGCGCGATGATTACTATCTGAAGCTGGCTGATTATGAGGAGATGGGCATTCCTGAATATTGGATTGTTGACTATGCAGCATTGGGAGCTAGGAAGTTTATCGGTAATCCTAAACAACCCACTTTTTCAGTTTATCAACTAATTGATGGAGAATACCAAGTCAGTCAGTTTCGGGGTAGCGATAAAATCATATCTCCTACTTTCCCTGAGTTAAATTTGACGGCGGAACAAGTTTTTAATGCTGGTCAATAATAAGTGATGAATTTACTCGATTATTAGAGGTAGGTAGTCAAGATGCAATGGGGACACAAACTGAAATTGCCAAACAGATTATCGACAAGAAAGCCGATTATGTCTTGGCACTGAAAGCTAACCATCCCACCCTCTATTCTCAAGTCAAAGAATGGTTTGACAAAGCGCAAGCAGAGCAATTTTCGGGGATTAATGTTAGTTATGACAAACGGATTGAAAAAGGACATCATCGCACAGAAATTCGTGAAGTTTGGACTGTACCCATTGCGGCTATTGGTGAGCTTTATGAAAAAAGTGAAGGTTTAAAACCGAGTGGAATTGTGGGCGAAACAGTCCTTATATCCCAAGGTAGGTAGAAACCCTAACGCCACTTGCTTTATGCCGGGGAACCCGTCCACCGCAGTGGCTCCCCCTAGTGTCGGGCTTGATTCAATTGCGTACAGCCTGGCGGCATCCGTAGGCTCTATTGCGAATTGCGAATTGCGAATTGGTATCATCTCACTTCTTTAAACAGTGATGCTCAAATTATCGGTCGGGCTATCCGCAAGTATTGGGGCATTGAAAACGATGTTCATTGGACTCTCGATTGTACCTTAAAAAAAGATGCTTGTCGCATTCGTTCTTTCCATAGTCCCCATAATTTTGCCATTTTACGACGTTTGGCTCTCAATGCCCTTAACCGTGAAAAAACCTATAAACGCAGTCTTCGACAAAATATGTGTACACCGTAGCCTGCAAGGGAAGAGGTTCGGAGAGGGGTATTTTTCACTTGTCGAACTCCTAGGAAATAGTGCTGAGTGAGGAGTAAAAAATACAAAGGAATAAAAAGTACGGAGGATTATGTTTCTTTTGCTCTTCCCGCAGGTGCGCCTCCGTTGGAGACTCACGTTAATGACGGCGGCTACACAGACATGACGCATAGCGTCTTCCCGAAGAGAAGGCCACCTACGTGGGTTCAAAACCCTTACTTTGTCTTAGTCCGCGCAGGTGGACTTTGTTTGTGTAGTAGCGACTTCTAATCGCCCAATACTTTTCTTTACTCAGCACTCAACGATCGCGTCTTAGCGATGAAATGCCAATTGTAAATAGTGCTAAATATACAGTTATTTGCAGGATACAAATTAGCATACCTTAATCTAAAAAGCGAAGATAACAGAAATGTCAAATTAATTAGTGTTAATTTATACTATTTTCAGTTTTTATAGTCGTTATACTCATTGTTAGGTTCTACCTGGGAATTATGAAGTGGCTTTGCCACTTCATTTTTATGAGAATGGTAGACCACCAAAGAAAGTATTCACAAAAGACGAAAAAGCAAGTAAATTTTACTTTTTAGTTTTTATTTAATTTTAATTAGTCATTAGACAGCGCATCACGCCATTTTTCGCGACTTTCTTTAATTTCTAAATTTTGCGATCGCGCTAAATTCCAAGTACCCCAGTTCAAGGGTTTTTGCCTTTCAAGATGGTTAATAAACTGCATGATTGACTGATCTGCCTTGATGGGAGTTTTTAAATTAAATTGCATCGTCTGAAACACCTTAGTGTCACCTTGAATAAAGTGTTTAACAAAAGTTTTGGCCAGCCACAGCACAAATAGATTGTATAACCAACCAAAAATACCCTGACGTTTTTTAATCATTATTAGAGACTGAGCGGCAGATTTTCCTGCTTCCAGGAGGCGCAGAGTAAACATAATGTGCACATGAAGGAAATCAGTGCCAATTGTGACTATGCCAGTACTACCGTACCAATAGCAAACCCTGTATGTAATAGCATTTTTGTAGAAGGGACGGATAACTTTGATAAAAAAAGCTTCTCTGCCATCATATTTTGTATTAACGAAGGTAATAGCATTTTGATGTAACTCTTGTTTCTCAAAGACAATGTCTGATGCCAGTTTGTGAACTGTATTGAAATGTTGAATATCGATGGCATTAATCATGACCACGTGAGGATGAGAGTTCATCACTATACGGGGGCCAAAGGTAAAATCAAACTCTTTATATTCCAACTCTGGAGCCGAAGGTATGGGGTGTTTGGGAATGTCTCCAGTCCAAATCCAAATTAATCCATATTTCTCAGCAGTTGGCCAAGTTCTAATCTTGATGGGAAGCGGCTCATCTAAACATGGAATATCAACACATATTCCTTCCGCATCAAACTTCCAGTGATGAAAAAAACAACGCAATTCATTACCCTTAACGTTGCCTTCGCCAAGGTGTGCACCCATGTGCGGACAGTAGGCATCACAGGTAACTACTCTTTTATCTTTACCACGGTAAATTGCTAATTCTCTGCCCAAAATTGTGACGGCTTTGACATCTCCTACCCGCAGATTTTGAGATGGTAATACCCAATACCATCCCTCAATAAAACGTTCTGGATTATTGAAAGTTTTATTTTTACGGATTGAGCTAAGATTCTGCGAGTTAACATTCATTTTCAGAGATTCACTTAAAGTGAAGCGGTTAATCTAGAATTAGCATGTTAATCTCAAGCAAACAGTTACTTTTAGTACTGGGAAAGATAATTATCCAATTTGATTAATAAATTTTAGAAGAGGAAAGCTAAATAACTACTAATAAAATGTTAAAATTTTACCAATTAAATAAAAGCTGATAGATACTGACATTGACGGTGGATATATATTTGAAAAACAAAAACTTAGTAAAATCTCTAATTTACTAAAAATTTTAGCTACTAATAACAATATTTTGCTAATCTCTAAAATATGTTAACAATCCGGGAAATATGTCATAATAATTACCAGAGTTGGGAAAATATGCCGTGTTAATTCAGGATGAAAAACTACTTTTAATTGGTCAAGTCACAAATCTGAGCGGAATCCCTATTAGAACAATTCGCTATTACGAAAGTATTGGTTTAGTCGAATCATCAAGACGTACAGAAGGGGGCTTTCGCCAGTTTTCTATGGATGTGCTAACTCGCCTAGCTTTCATTAAAAGAGCGCAAAACTTAGGTTTGAGTCTGGAAGAAATTCGAGATATTCTTCAAGTCTATGACCAAGGACAACCTCCTTGTGGTGAAATCAAAGAAAAGTTAGCAGAAAAGCTTTCAAAGATTGATCGCCAAATTGATCAGTTGTTCACCTTACGTTCGGAAATTGGGGAATTACTATCAGGCTGGAAGAATCCAACTGATCAACCAGAGGATGCTATCTGCCCGATTATCCAACAGGTTTAGGACACAGAAGAGGAAATCCGCCTTCTATCTCACTAATGTGGAGATGGGGGGCGTGCCACTACAATCATTTGTGACCTTGGAGGAATTACAATTTTCATGATTGATTCCTGTGGCTAGGGATTAATCAGGCGATCGCTGTACGGAACTGCGATCGCTTCTTTTATGGAGGTTTACGCAAAGACTCTTCAATTTCCCTAGTTTCCTTTGCGGTTCGTTTGTGTTTGTGATTTACTCAACAGAAACCATCATAGTTCTAGTCCCATTAATGCTAAACCACCGATAGTCACACCAATTTTCATGCCTAACGGTTGGTCGATGGATTTAAACTGGCTAGTTTGCCCTGACGAGGAAGTTGTTGGCATGGCAGCTGATGCAGTTCCCAGGACTAGCCCTAAAGCGTTCAGAAGGCAGAAGTACGAAGGCAGGAGGCAGAAGGGAACCCACGTTTAAAAACGTGGGATTGAAGCAAGGAAGCTTTGTATCTTGCGCTACGCGTCTCGATACAATTCTTTTTTTTAACTGGGCTTTAGACCCAGAACTAAAGTTTTTATTGATGCTCCTTTCCTTCTGCCTTCTGCCCTCTGCCCTCTGCCTTTCTTTGTAAGGCTGGCCCAAAACGGATTTTTACTGAACATTTTAGGAAATAACTTTTGGTTGGAATTTACGCAATCTCAGGGCATTTTTCACCACAGAGACCGAAGATAAAGCCATCGCTGGGGCATCATTAATACCATCACCTACCATTGCTACTAGAGAGTGCCTTTCTGAGTGCTGAGTGCTGAGTGCTGGGTGCTGAGTGCTTTTTCTTTAGTCCTTCTTGCTGAAGGAATTGGATCATGGCTGCTTTTTGGTCTGGACGCACTTCGGGAAAAACTCGCTGAATACCAACTTCTTGGGTGATCGCTTCTGCGGTTTTCCGGTTATCTCCGGTCAGCATGACTACTTCTAAGCCTAACTTTTGTAGGGTTTTGACTGCGGCAAAGGTAAAGTTGCCCATGAAGTTAAACCAAATGACAAAAGTGGCGATCACAATGGCAATCACAACTGGTACAAACCATCCCGTCACTTGATCTGCTAATCGCTGAATTGGTGCTTTAGAACCTTGTGCTTGCTGGACTAATTTGACAATCTGCGACAAAAACGTATCTTTGCCAACTCGTGTCACCCGAAACTGAAAACTACCAGTTTTGTTAATCGTGGCACCAATTACCTCATCTCCTATTTGCTTTTGCACTGGTACACTTTCACCTGTCACCATAGCCTCATCTACAGTTGAAGCCCCTGCAATCACCTCGCCATCTACCGGAATTTTTTCACCAGGACGTACCAAAATCACATCGTTGATTTGGACTTCTGCAATGGGAATATCCATTTTTACACCATCACGGATGACTCTGGCATTTTTGGGTTGCAGTCCCATGAGTTGCCGGACTGATGTAAATATGAAGCTTGATTTTTGCACCAAGCCCGAATGACTGGAAGTCGCGTCTTAGGCAGCTGGATAGCCTGCGGCCGCTAATGCCTCCTTAATGGCTGTTTCTGATGCTTGAGTGTCTACGCTCACAAGTTTGGTTTGTGGATCAGCTTGAATATTAGCGTTGGCATCAACTGTTTTCACTGCATTGGTAATAGTGTTGGCACAAGCAGAACAAGCCATGTTAGGAACTGTAAGTTGGAGTGTCATAAATTTACGGTACTGAATGAAAAACCTATCAAAACCAAGCTTGCATCTGCTGAATTGCAGTCTGCAAAAATAACACAGCCATCTCAAATGCTATTTAATTGTGGTAAATCATCATTTTGATGACTGCAAGGGGACATCTCGACTAAAGTCAGCTTTTTTGATTGAGATATACCTCAATATTTATCCTAAACTCTCTAGCCAACTAGAGAATCTATCAGGCTTTACAAGTCTTAAAATTTATTACCGTAGTCACATAGGTGAGGACGGTCTTGATTGCTCATACCAATTCAAAATTCACAATGAAGAAAGCCAGATTTCACAGGGGTTTCTCAGTTTGGATTTGTTGCTGAATTTTGGTGAATTGGTATTCCGCTACGCAAAAGTTAAAAATAAAAACCCCTGGTCAGTACCAGGGGAATTAGTCTGTAATATGCCATCAACTACTCTATTCCTACTGAATAGGATCGCACCCATTACACTTTAGTGCATCCGTAGTCATGCAAATAATGCATAAAATTAATGTTATTATCGCAAATATATAGTAATAATACAGACATAGCTACTACTGAACTTATACAACAGGTCTATTTAGCAATGTCACAATTGTCTTAACTAACTCATTGGGTTCCACAGGTTTTGTTACATGACGTTGAAAGCCAGCAGCGAGAGCTTGTTTTTCATTAAAGTCTCCAGCGTAAGCAGTCAGTGCGATCGCCGGAATTTGCCCACCCTGCTCTGGTGGCAAAGCTCTCACTTGCTGTATGAGCATGTAGCCATCCATCTCTGGCATCCCAATGTCACTGAGGAGGATATCCGGTGGGGATTGCATTAACGCGGCCAAGGCTTCGCTGGCTGAGGTTGCAAAGATGACGCTGGCCTGAGCTTGTTCCAACAAAAACACAATAAACTCTCGTGTATCGGTATCATCATCTACCACCAAAACTTGCACACCTTGTAGATTGAGGGATGACTGGGAGAATTGCTCCTCCTGATTTGCTGCTAGACTAATTGGCATGAGCGGCAATCTGACGGTAAAAGTGGCTCCTAGTCCTTCGCCAGGGCTGTCTGCCTCAACGGTACCGCCATGTAATTCCACAAGATGACGCACGATCGCCAATCCTAATCCCAATCCGCCAAACTTACGTGTTGTGGTACTATCGGCTTGACGGAAGTAGTCAAATATGTAGGGCAAAAACTCTAAAGGAAAGCCCTTGCCGTTATCACTAACGGTGATTTGAGACTGATTATCCACCTCCTCTAGTCGCACCTCAACTTTACCGCCTGCGGGGGTGAATTTAACGGCATTGGCAAGCAGATTCCAAATCACCTGTTGCAAACGAGTTGAGTCCCCAAAGACATGTTTCACCTGAGAAGCAAAACTTGTTTCTATCTCAATGGATTTAGCTTCTGCCGCCAGCCGCACGGTTTCGATCGCAGCTTGAATAATCGCTGCTAAATTCACCGGACTGACGTTCAAGTTGAGCTTCCCTTGTAAAATTCGGGAGACATCGAGTAAGTCTTCAATCAGTTCAGATTGTAGCTTGGCATTGCGCTCAATTGTTGCCAGGGCTTGTGCCGTCTTCGCTTTGTCTAGTTTGTTGTTCTGGAGCAGCCTTGACCAGCCCAAGATGGGATTGAGAGGCGATCGTAACTCATGGGACAGCACCGCCAAGAATTCATCTTTAACCCGGTTGGCAGCTTCTGCCGCACTTCTGGCTGTGCTTTCTGCTTCGTAGAGACGGCTACGGGTAATCGCCTGGGCACATTGTTGTGCCAGTGATAAGATAAACCCTTGCCGCTCCTCATCCAACTGTTGCGGCTCAATAAAAGCGAAGGACATGCCGCCGACGGCTCGACCTTCAACCATTAGAGGAATGGAAATCCAGGCACCAAAGCGATGCTGCTCATACTGTTCGGTGAGATGCGGATAGCGGATGGCTCGTTTTTGTGATGATTCTGCCCAAATCGGCTGTCCGGTGCGTACGGCTTCTGCCAAAGGCACGGGCGCATTGAGAGAAAAACGCTGCCAACCGTTCATTTGGTCAAGTTCACAACCTACGATGCGGACGACTTCGAGTTCAGTGCCAGTGTCATTCACTAAGGCCACAAGGGCAAAATTAGCACCCAAAGCCGCAATTCCTTGATCTGCAATCACATCCGCCACCTGGAGGGGAGTTAGCGATTCGGAAAAAGCAGCCGTCACAGACTGAAGTCGGGTAATGCGCTCGGCAGATTGCTGTGCCTCCCGGTAGAGGCGGGCATTATCAATGGCGATCACAGCTCGATGGGCGATGTCTTCTGCCAACGCCATATCTGCCTCAGTATAACGGCGATCAGATTCAGCCGTGACAAAGGAAATTGCCCCTAATATCTGTCCCCGGGCAACTAACGGTGAGATAATGCCAGACTTTAAGCCCAGTTCGCGCAAGATTCGCAGATGTTCAGCATCTTGAGCTACCATCACCAATACAGTATCTGGAATTTCCGCCGCCATTTCGGTTTTCCCAGTTCGCAGCACCTTGGGCACTCCCTCCGTGGCATCGATTTGTCTGGGATATTGCCGATGAATTTCCCAGCCCAACTCTACTTTGGTGGGATCACAGTGAGCCACTGCCACCCGATGAATGCATTGATTGTCTTGCAGCAAGTCGATTGCACACCAGTCCGCAAAGAACGGCACTACCAGATTCGCCACACTTGCTAGAGTGCATTCATAATCTAATGAGGATGCCAACACTGTGCTGACTTCTGCCAGAAATGCTGATCGCCTGTGGTCGGCTTCTGCTTCTAGACGCGCAGTTTGCTCTTGAACTTGTTGCCGCATCAATTGGGCGCGTTCCGCTTCTGCCTGTTTGCGCTCGGTAATATCTTTGTTGATACCAATGAAAAAGATGGGATTTCCAGTTTTGTCATACACGGTTTTGGCTGTTGTCTCGATCAGCACCGCCGATCCATCTTGGCGTTGGCAGGGAACTTCACCACAAAATGCTCCGGTTTCCTGAATAGAGCGAATCATTTGGGTCGTCATCGCCGCTTTCATATCTGAGCGATGGAGAACGCTAACGTGTCTGCCGATCGCCTCTTTTGCTGTATAGCCAAAGATTTGCTCGGCATTACCCAGCCAGCGTTGAATTTTCCCCTCCAAATCGGTCAACAAAATGGCATCGGGCATTTGCTGCAAGGCTACATCGGAAATCAGTAACTCAGCTTCGGCTTGTTTGCGTTCGGTGATGTCATGCATCACGACGACTGCCCCCTGTTTTCTGCCCTGGCTATCGGCGATCGCCTGTCCACTGGCAAGCAGCGTCTTCACGGTTCCCTGTTTGGGCGCAATCACCATTTCCAAATTCTCAACTGTTTGTCCCTGTAACGCTCGAAATAGCGGGATCTCGTTTTTGGGCATCCGCGTTTTGCCATCGGGTAAATACAGGTCATAGTAATCTGCCCACTGATCAGGTGGCAGTGGTTGCTCAGGCAAGCCATGAAATTCTCGTGCTGCTCGATTAAATAGGGTTAAAATCCCCTCAGCATTACACGCTACGATTCCTGCCTGCACATGATCAAGCAGCACTCTGAGTAACTCCTGTTCTTTTTCCAGGTCTGCTTTGGCTTGCTGTCGTTCCGCAATTTCTAAGTAGAGTAATTCGTTTGCTTGAGATAATTCAGCCGTTCGTTGTGCAACTAAATGCTGCAATTCCTGCTGGGCTTCTTGCCGTGCTGCTTCTGTTTGCTGTCGTTCCAATTCGGTGGCGATGCGTAAGGCAAAGATGGTTAATAGAGATTCTGCTAGCTGAACATTTGTCAAAGCCTTGCTATCCATCACACCCAGTAGGCCCAGAGGCGCGCCCGTGGTGTCAAAGAATGGCACTGCTACATAGCTTTCCACATTTAAAGGTTCTAAAAGAGGCGCGTTGGGAAACAAAGCTTGGACTCGTTGGGGATAGCTGCACAATTTTCGTTGCTGGAGTATTTCCTGGCAGGGGGTATCATGCAGCAGGTATGTAGAGTTATCGATGATCTGCCCCTTGGCACAGGCGGCGATCGTGCGGATTGCTGCCTGGTGGTCTCCGTCCACTAAACCAATATACGTATAATCAACCCCCAGCACTTTACTCAAATGTTGCACCAAAGCCAAGAAAAATGCTTCACCCATCACAGCAGAAATACCCTGAGTCACTTCTAGCAACGCTGCATCGATTTGAGCAATTTTCCGGGCTGCCAGTCGTAGCTCTAGTTCATCCATCACCATTGCAGCAAGATCCGCTAAGATAGCTTTTTGCTCATCGGTTAAGGCATCACGCGTTTGTGTATCTAACAAACAAAGCGTGCCTAAGTTGAAGCCATCTTGGGTCAGCAATGGCGCGCCGGCATAGAACCGCAGACCCGGTTCGGTTTGGACAAATGGATTACAGGCGAGACGAGGATCTTGCCTAGTGTCGGGAATAACTAATACCTCGTTAGATAATAGTGCCAAGCTGCAAATAGTCGCATCTCGCTGCACCTCCCGCATCTCAAAGCCATAGGCAGATTTAAACCAGCCTCTCGATTCGTCAACCAGGGAAACCAGGGCGATCGGCACATTGAATAAACGCGCTGCTAGGGAGGTGATGCGATCAAAGGCAGCTTCTGGTGGGGTGTCGAGAATGTTGTATCGCCGCAGTGCCTCTAAGCGTTCTCCTTCATTTGCAGGTAAAGGGGCGGTGGTTGCAATGGGTTTAGGGGAAGTTTCAGTCATGGACTTTGAGTCAGTGGGCGAGTAGCAGGCTGGAAATACAACGGTAATGATACTATTATCTATCAGTTTCAACGGTGCCTAACTACTCCAGCGATCGTCCGCAACAAATGTTCTGGCTCGACAGGTTTATCAAGATGTTCCTGATGCAGTTTTTTGTCATGCAGTTCTTCTGCATGAAAATGTTATTGCCCTATTTTAGCCCGCTCATGCTAATACCTAACTTAACAGGAAAGTCTAATTTTGAGAATTATCTTCTAATTCGCTCATGGTAGTGTGAGCAAAAGATTTTTTTGTAGCCACCTGATGTTCATACCAGTTCATTAAGGGCGTAGCAGAAATGCCGTGTAAAATTACAGAAACTACAATAGTGGTGTAAGTTATCCAAGATATTTGTTCACCAACCTCTCCTTTTAAGCCATGGCTAAACGCATAGGCAAGATAATATAAAGAGCCTACGCCACGAATACCAAACCAGCCAAATAACCAACGGGTTGCCGGATGAAAACTGCGGCGTTGGGAGCGTAAGGGACGTTGACCAATTGTACTAATCCAAACTCCCACAGGTCGAATTACTAAGAATAATAACACTATGACTATTAAAGATTGAAAGGCATAATTAAGCATTGGTTGCCATAATAATATTGTTCCCAATAATAAAATTATTCCTATTTCCAATAATCTTTCTAGTCGTTCAATAAATTCTAATTGTGCCATGGGCTTGTGAGGATCTCTGTAGCTGTCTTGGACAACCACACCAGCTACAAATACTGCCAAAAATCCATAGCCATTGATAATTTCTGTTAAAGAATAGGTTATTAAAATTGCACTAATAGCAACGAAATCTTCCATGACTGCATCAGCAAAACGCTTTTTTTGAATTTTTTGGTCAACCCAAACTACTAGTTTAGCTACCAGAAAACCCATCACAATACCAGATGCGATCGCCCAAAATACATCAACTATTAACCAATCCTGAAACCAGTTGTGCCAATTATTATCTTTAATGGCGTAAATACCAAAATAAACAAAAGGAAAAGCTAAAGCATCATTTAACCCCCCTTCAGAGGTTAAACCAAAGCGTAACTCATCTCTATCGTTAATATCTGTTAGTTGTACTTCTGAAGCTAATACTGGGTCAGTGGGTGCAAGAATTGCTCCTAATAAAATCGCTTCTCCCCAATTCATGTCTAAAAATAATCTCCCGACTATTGCCAATCCCAAGATAGAAATCGGCATTAATAACCCAATCAGTCGTGCTGTAATATTCCACACTCTCAAGCGTAGAGGATGAATAATTTTCAAGCCACAGCTAAATACAGAAATAATTACGACAAATTCCGTTAATCTTTCGAGTACTTTGGCATTAAATACATTATTTTCTCTCAGTTGGATCATTTCTAAGCCTTCAGAACCTAAAAATATACCCATTAATAGATATATTAGTGCGAAAGAAAGTGGTAAGCGCTTAATCCAACCTGACCCTAGTGTAACTACTAGTAACAGTAGACCAATAATCAGTAGGTCAAGAATGTAAATATCTACCATATAAATATCTATAAAAACTGAATACAACCTTGTCAGTTTATTGGCGATTGCCTATTTGTATAAAATATCTATAGATAGATTTTATGAAGAAGTTTTTTTACTTTTACTAGTCTAGAATGAATAGTGCTAACAAGAGCATTGTTTAACTGATATCTTGTCCCTGTCCCATATCCCACCAAGAAATAAATTTCTTGGCTAATAGCTAAAGTCCACTAAAGTGGACTGAAATTTTTACCATACTCAGTGCTGAGTACTTTCTTCCTTTTCTTCTTACTCAGCACTCAGCAATTCATCAAATACCATGATGTCAACTATTGCGATTGATCGCTGCTTTCCAATTCAGGTGATTCTGGCGTAGCTTCTTTCACCCGACGGATAGGTAAATTGGCAATCAACGCGGTGGTTCTTTGGTTGCTTTCTAAAGAAAATTCCAAGCCCTCCGTATCAATTTCTACATAGCGACAGACTATCTCGAGGATTTCTTGCCGCATTTTTTCCAATCGTTGAGGGTCTAAATCAGCGCGATCGTGGGCAATCACCAGTTGTAGGCGACGTTTCACTTGAGTGCGACTGGTATCAGGACTACGCAAAAAAAGCCGTTCTATAAGTTCAAGGATCATTGCCAATAGGTGTGTGGAGACTGGAACATAAGTTAAACAATCTTTGTCCACAACAACCTTCGCAAGCGGGCGAAGATGTTGTCATGGGGTGAGTCGAGATCAAGAAATTCGACTTTTTCCCCTTCCAATCTACGGGCAATATTTTCAAAGGCTATGGCAGCTAAAGAGGGGGTATCCCCTAAGACTAAAGGTTCGCCGCGATTGGTAGAAACAATAACACGCTCATCATCAGGGATTACCCCGATTAGGGGTATTGCCAAAAGTTCCTGAACATCTTGCACAGACATCATATCATTTGCCCGAACCATTGCGGGTCGGATGCGGTTGATGATTAAATGGGCACGCTTAATGCCTTGTGCTTCTAGTAAGCCAACTACGCGGTCAGCATCACGAACTGCGGAAATTTCCGGTGTGGTGACAATTAGGGCTTCTTTGGCTGGGGCGATCGCATTTTTAAAGCCATTTTCGATACCAGCCGGACTATCGATAATCACGTACTGATATTTTTGTGCCAGTGCATTCACCAGTAATTTCATTTGTTCAGGTGTGACGGCATCTTTCGAGCGATTTTGGGCTGCTGGTAAAAGTACGAGGTTGGGTTGTCGCTTATCTTTCACCAAAGCCTGTTCTAATCGGCATTCTCTAGCCAGAACTTCCACCGCAGTGTAGACGATGCGGTTTTCTAGTCCTAGCAGCAAATCCAAATTTCTCAGACCGAAATCTGCATCAACCAAAGCAACTTGACGCCCTATTTTGGCTAAAGTCATGCCTAAATTTGCCGAAACAGTGGTTTTACCCACTCCTCCTTTACCGGAGGTAATCACAATAATGCGAGTCATGGTAGAGTTGCGCTCGATTAGGGTTCAGGAAATTATAGTAGATACTTATGGTACCTGATTAATCCTGGCTAATTGGTTTCGGGAAAAATCAGTAGCCCTGGCGATGCGAATTCCTTGGGAGGTAATATGTGCCACTTCGGGAAAAAATTGCATCGGTGATTTCTCTGGTGCCCTAGCGACAGCATCTGCGATCCGCAACTGGGTTGGTTCCATTTGCAAGGCCATAATCAGACACTCACGATTGCCCCCGGCACCCGCATGGGCAATTCCACGTAGACGACCCCATACTAGGATATCTCCTTCTGCAACTACACTACCACCTGGATTTAAATCTCCTAAAAGAATTACTGTTCCGGGATGACGAATTTCGACTCCAGAGCGGACTGTCATTTCCAGATAAAGCGCATCTGCTGGGATGGGAGTGGCAGTTTTGAACTGTGAATTGAGGGAGGTGTCTGGTTGTAGTTGTTCAACTGAATAGCCAGAGGTGACAGCCGCGATCGCGGTTTGCCGACGACTAGTCGCTACAGATTTTAGTTGGAGTTGGACTTCACTAAAGGCTTCGGCGAATTCTTGTAGTTGTCTACCATCTAATAAGCGGTCTTGGGCGATGAGATGCACTGGGATATTTGATGTGCGAAAGCGATCGCTGGCATTTAACCGGATCTTCAATTGTTGCCAAATTTCAGACCATGTGAGTTCGGAAGCGGGTATTTGAGTTTCTGTGGGCAAAATAACTAACAGTTTTCCCCCTTCACTTTTTAACTGCACTTGAATATGGTTATTTACCTGATTCCCGACTGTGACTAATTCAGCAGAGTCAATATCTAAAATCACAGAACTAGATTCTACATCACCAAAACCAGAAACAGAATCTGGCTCAATAGAGTGAGAATTTAACTCTAGATCATCAGGGGAAGAATTTGACTGTAAATAGAGGAGAACAGAATTTAATTCTGCATCCGGGATAATGTCATGAGAATCAGCATCAGAAATAACAAAATTTGGCTTCATATCATCAGAAACGGGAGAATTTACCTCTAAATCCGAAATGTGAGAGATTGACCCTGCATCAGGGAGTGCAGAATTTGACTCTAGATCGGAGATATGAGAATCAGAAGTCATGCAGCACCAGCCAAAAGACACACCGAGTAATTACCAATATTAAGTTAGTTGCACAATGCAACAACATTTTTAACTTATGTATTTTTAGTTAATCTTTTGTAAACTGTCCCCAAGGCATCAGCATCGCCAACATTACCAGGAAACAGCACCACTGGCAAATTGGGAAACTGGGGATGATCCGAAGTGGTGATTACCATCGAACAACCAGCTAAAATTTGACCGAGTAACCGAGCTGAATTTAAAGCCAAACCAGTACTCAAGACATCGTTTGAGGTAATCCCACCTTTACTGATTAAAAACCCAATATCGGATGGTAAACCCCGCACAATATCCATTAATAAACTAGAAACTTTGACCCCAAAATCTAACCTGGTTTTGACATCCTTAAAAGTTAGTTCCTGACGGCTAGTATAAATTACTGGTGTTTTGCCATCTGTATGTGCTGTCCTGGCACTTTCGAGAATTTCGTTTAGTAGTGTAGCAAATTGGTCTGCCTCATCATCTAGTAACCGCGCTACATCCACTTCCATCCCCGCCGTTCCTTCAACTTGCAATAGTGCTTGCAACTGCTGAGTCGTTTTTTTCACGTGGGAACCCACAATTACCGCACCAGGTTTACCTTGGCGCACGTATTCAGCCATATTTTCTGCGGCAATGGGTTGGGGAGGTAAGGCAGCCAAAGCAGTTAAAATACTGGCAGCACTGCGAAATAAAAAGCGTTTTCCTTGACTGGCTGCTTCTAGCACATCTACAGCAAACAAGTTGAGATCAGCTTGAGTTTCACCATCGACAACAGCGCAATGATTACCACTGAGTTGCAATAAGCGCTCTAAGCTACCCGCACGGATATCAGTAAGTATAAACCTGGCGACAGATTCCGCATGAATCCGCCCTTGAGTTTTTTCTTCGACGTACCTAGGTAAATAACTGTGATGGTAGCCGAACACAGAATCACGGGCAAACTCTGTTTCATGTACTGGGGTGGGTACACCATCAATGATCAAGTAATGCACGCTATCGCGGGTGATACGTCCACCTTCAAAAAACGCTGGTACTAAAAAATGAGCATCAAATGGCCCTAATTCTTGGGCGATCGCATCAGTTTCGATGGGGTAATGTCCCCGTAATGTAGAATCAGAACGGCTAACAATCAAAAAATCCCGCATATTTTCAGCCGCTAACGCCAGTTTTAAATTCTGGCAAACTTCTCTAGTCACGGATGCTGCTAACTCTGGAGGTAAGGATCTAGTATTTGTTAATACAAAGAAAATGGGGGAATCATCTTGTAACCCAGTGCGTAAAGTGTCCACATCCCAGTGCATTAGCAGCAAGCAGCTGTGGACTGTTTGCGATCCTGTGGGGTCATCATCTAGGACAATAATTTTGGGTTTGTTATTCATAGGGACTTCCAATTAAAAAAAACAGCCAACAACCTCATACAATAAACTTCTCTGTTCCTGATTTCTCTGCGTCCTCCGTGTCTCTGTGGTTTGTTTATTTGGATAATTTATTTCTGGGAAATCCCATAAGTCAACGGGTGGCGAATATTTTCTAGGAAAATCTGACTCAAATTTTCTGCAATTTTCGGATTTCTGCTTGCACATCCAAAGCAATCTGCAAAGATTGATTGAGAAGTTGAGCATATTCGCTGCTCTGATTACTAACTTGCAAAGCTTGCAGATTGGCTAAATTATTAATCAATAACTCTTGGTTATTTGCCAGTAGCTTTTTATTATCCCGCAAAATTCGTTCACTTTTGAGAGATCGGACTAAATCTTCTCTAATAAGTTGGAGAGCAGCAATCACTTGCTCTCGGTCATTGATACTACTTTGAGGATTTCCAGATGTTGCTAATTGGTCATTAATATCGATTGCTGTAACAACAGTATGATATTTATCCACTTCATCTAAAAGTACTGTCAGACTGTGAGGACAGGTCAAACGTTGCCATAGCGATCGCCCCACTATTACGGAAATTGGCACTAAAATTAATAAAATAATTCCTAGTGTAATTGAAGAACCAATTGTCGGCAGAATAATCAAGGCATAAACAAAGCCAACAACAATTGGAGTTAAAGCCAGTGCTACCAGCATTTCATTAATAATAAGTCCTAATCGCTTCTCGCTATCTTGCCAGATAGAAGGTCGAAAAACATCATCTGGATCGAATCCTGTCAAACGTCTCAATTCACCTTTGCTAATTTCCAAACCTATTAAGTCCGGCTGCACAAATAGATACTCCTATGAAATCGCGATTTGAGTATTTGAAACTTGCTAGGCTTTTTTTTGTCAGTAGCTAAGACTTACACAATAGAAGTTCGTAGTTAGGCGGCTCTAGCCCTTTAAAACCTTGTAAGAAAGCGATAAATCGCTGCGAACAAAAAAATACATTAATTATCTCTACCTACTTACTGAAGAATAAAAAGGATTTTTTGACCCAGCAAGCATTCTATTAACTGCTATTATTAATTTTCATATTTCCCAGATTATGCCAATAAATTAAGTAAGATTTTGGGATTGCTTGAGAAAATTTAAACCTAAAAATAGAGCCGCAATACTTCCTGTTACAGCAATTTTACCTTGAGTAATTTGCTCAAAAACTGATTCTACAGGAATTAAGACAATTTCAATATCTTCTGTAATATCTAGCTTTCTTACCCCGGAATTTCTCACATTCTCCGCCAAAAATAGATGTATTTGGTTAGTATCCTTAACCGGATTATCGTATAAAGTAGCTAATTTAGTAACTTTTTGGGCTATATAACCAGTTTCTTCTTGTAGTTCTCTGACTGCTGCTGTTTCAGCATCTTCCTTGGCTGCGTCGAAACTCCCAGCCGGAAGTTCTAACAGAATTTCACCAACTCCATGCCTATATTGACGTACAAAAACAATTTCTTGATTATTGGTAATTGGTAAAATTAAAGCAATTTCTGGTCTCATAATCACGAAAAAATCATCTATAATTTGACCATTAGGTAATTCTATTTTATCTTGCCGCACTTGACACCAGCGATGATTTAAAACCATTTGGGATTTTAATATATGCCATTTTTTTATGTTGTCCATAGATAAATTATTGAGATAAAAATTTAGGCAATAAATTTATGAATGTAAAAAAGTATAACAGATACCTCAAATAATCTAAAATTTGCACATACACTATTTTTGCTCTAACCAAAAATTGAGCATACTTATGCAATTAGAAGTAAATTTATTTACTGTCAACAAGCGATTTCCCTTGACAATTAGTCGTGGTACAACAGCGCAAACAACGAATGTATGGGTAAGAATTTTACATGATGGTATTGAAGGCTGGGGTGAAGCATCGCCATTTGGTGTAGGCACTCATTCCCAATCAACTGAGATCATTAAAAGTCATTTGCAGCAACTTGCACCATTATTACAAGCATTTAGCCCGTTGCAGCGCCAGCAAATTGAGCAAATCTTCACAAAACAACAGATTCCTTCATCCGTCAGATCTGCCCTGGATATGGCAATGTATGACTGGCTAGGCAAGCTTGTGGGATTACCTTTGTGGCAAATCTGGGGACTTGATCGCCACGCTATTGTGCCGACTTCAGTCACCATTGGGATTAATTCACCAGCAGCAGCTAGAGCCAGGGCGCGGGACTGGTTACAATTTATGGATGTTCGCCTGTTCAAGGTGAAATTAGGGAATCCGGATGGCATAAATGCAGACAAACAAATGTTATTAGCGGTGCAAAAAGAAGCACCTGATTTAAAATTATTCGTGGATGCAAACGGGGGTTGGAGCTGGGAAGATGCTGTAAAGATGTGTAGTTGGTTGGCTGATTTAGGTATAAAGTATGTAGAACAACCATTACCACGGGGGCAGGAGGAAAGTTTACTCAAACTGAAGGAGCGATCGCCCCTGCCAATCTTTGTTGATGAAAGTTGCTTTACCAATGCCGATATTCCCCATTTAGCAAACTACGTGGATGGCATCAATATCAAGCTGATGAAATCAGGGGGATTAACCGAGGCTATGCGGATGGTACATACAGCGCGAGCTTATGGGTTGCAAATCATGTTCGGTTGCTATTCTGACAGTTCGTTAGCTAATACAGCTGCAGCACAGCTAGCACCATTGGCGGATTATTTAGATTTAGACAGTCACCTTAACTTAATTGATGATCCTTTTAAGGGTGCATTAGTGCAAGAAGGAAGAATTTTACCAAACGATTTACCAGGCTTGGGGGTGCAATATAGTGCGTCTGCCACTTAATCAAAGAATAGCAATTCTGTTACATGAAGGAATTAGTGGGACTCAGGGCAAAACAGGGCTGTCACTTTTACGCTACAGTGAAGCTCCCATTGTCGCGTTGATTGATCGCGAGTCTGCTGGCAAATCCGTGCCAGAACTAACAGGAATTAAGCGTGATGTCCCAATTGTGGCATCAGTAGCAGCAGCCCTAGAGTATAAACCCGAAGTTTTGGTAATTGGCATTGCTCCCAAAGGTGGTGCTGTACCAGATGATTACTGGCTAGAAATCAAAAACGCTTTAGCAGCTGGGATGTCCTTAGTCAATGGTTTACACACGCCATTAGCCAACATGCCAGAGTTAAGCACACTGCTCAAACCAGGGCAATTAATTTGGGATGTGCGGAAAGAACCAGCTAATTTAGATGTTGCTAATGGGTTGGCACGCACCCTCCCTTGTCGGCGGGTGCTGACAGTGGGGACTGATATGGCAATCGGCAAGATGTCCACCAGCCTAGAGTTACATTGGGCATCACGACTGCGGGGGTGGCGTTCTAAATTCTTAGCGACAGGTCAAACTGGCGTGATGTTAGAAGGAGACGGCGTACCCTTAGATGCAGTACGGGTAGACTTTGCGGCTGGCGCTGTGGAACAGATGGTAATGCGCTATGGCAAAAATTACGACATCCTCCACGTCGAAGGACAAGGTTCACTGCTGCATCCTGGTTCAACAGCAACCCTCCCCCTAATTCGTGGTTCACAACCAACTCAATTGATACTAGTGCATCGAGCAGGACAAATGCATGTGCGGAATCATCCCCATGTCATGATTCCGCCATTACCAAAAGTGATTCGGCTGTATGAGACTGTGGCCAGCGCAGGTGGAGCCTTTAAAGGTGTGCCAGTAGTAGGTATTGCTTTGAACACAGCTCATCTAGATGAATTTGCCGCGCAAGAAGCGATCGCGCAAACAACAGCAGAAACTGGACTAACTTGCACCGATCCTGTGCGCTTTGGTGCCAGTGTGCTGTTGGATGCAGTGATGAGGAATTAGCTGTGGTTTCAACTAAGTCAGAGGGAAGTCCCAATGAAACGAGTTTCACAGCCAAGTATGAAAGAGGGACTAGGGACTGGGGAACTCGGTGCCCCCTCTGGGGATAAGGGGCAATGGGGACTGGGATTTTTACTCAGCACTCAGCACTTAGCACTCAGCACTTTCAAGTCAGATGGAAGAAGGAAGACGAATGATCTTCATCCTTCTTCACTTCGGCCACGCTCAGTACAAGCCTCTTGACTCCAACAGCACCTGACTTTTCCCGTTAAGTCTGTTTAGCAAGCTTCCAGCCCTCACAGAGGTCATGCAATTTTAACCAACCGCGCCACAGGACTTGAATACCAATGGGTGTTTTGCTTCGATGTTCGAGGTAGCCA
>JAHHIM010000014.1:0-101573 GCA_019358915.1 Trichormus sp. ATA11-4-KO1 | reverse complement strand
GCTCACGGGTCAAATTGCTGGGGTAAGCTTTACTCATGTCACTCTCTCGGTGCTGTTTACTATTCATTCACAGCTTATACTGAGAGAGCTTTTTTACAACCTTTCTGACTTTTCAAACACCCTCTAAGGCGCAAGCGTACCCCCGACTACTCTAAATAAGGAGCAAATACCAACAGCGTTACTCCCCGCCAGTCAAGGTATACAGCAGTTTCGTTAAACCTAATGCCAGGTGAAATGCTCACCCACAATGGTTTTTATTTACAGATGATGGAAATGATTGTTTTAGATCAATTACCAGGTTAATTTGGACATCGAACTTAGGTGCTTCATGCGCGTAATGGCGCAGAACACAGACTCCGCGCATCAATCCCTAAATTTTAATACCTACGGATCATGAATAGTTCCAGTCTTAGCCTTCACGTGCTTAACCACAAACTCTTTTGTAAATCAACCGTAATCTTACTAAGTTACTAAAGTTTCCGGTTTAAACTCACTGTAAAGTAACTTAGTTACTTAGTCAAGGTAACTTATCAAGAAAATTACCCAAAAAGGTGTAAAATACCTGCTAAAGTCCGCAATTAAGTCATCAAATTTTGACATATTGCTTTCTCACCTAGTGAGTTAACATGGGAAATTAGTAGTTCGTCTCGCTATGAATTTTAAGTGGTGTGAGTATGAGTGTCGTTCCTGAACAATTTTTATTAGACTTAGCTCAAGAACGGTGCTTGTCAAGCAGTGAACTAGAGGTGATATTACACGCTGTTCAGGGTAAATCGCCAAATCTAACCGCCAAAGAATTAGGTATCAGCGCCGAAGCCGTACGCAAAAGATTAAGTGAGGTTTATAAAAAATTCCAAGTTAGTGGTAGTGGACCAGGAAAACTCACTAAGTTACAACAAGTGATTGCCAGTGAGTATCAAGTATCTTCGCTAAATCTCAAACCTACAGTCCACAAGCCCCAAGATTGGGGACAAGCTCCTGGTATCAGCGTTTTTTATGGACGGGTTCCTGAACTTTCCCTATTCAAACAGTGGATTGTTCAAGATCGTTGCCGACTTGTGGCAATATTGGGCATGGGGGGAATTGGCAAAACGGCTTTTTCTGTAAAATTAGCAGACGAAGTACAAGAGCATTTTCAGTATTTGATTTGGCGGAGTCTTCGTAATGCTCCACCTATTAAAGAATTATTAGCAGACTTAATTCAATTTTTATCTGATGAGAGAGAAACGCGATTACCAGAAACCGGAGATGCTAGAGTAACGCTGTTAATTAATTATTTGCGCGATCGCCGTTGTCTTGTAGTATTAGATAATACAGAAGCGATTTTGCAAAGTGGCGATCGCGCCGGACAATATAGAGAAGGATATGCAGATTATGGTCACCTATTCAGACGAGTAGGAGAAGAAGTACATCAAAGTTGCTTAGTGTTGACTTCACGGGAAAAACCTCAAGAATTTGTGCCTTTAGAGGGTGAAGCATCACCAGTGAGAACATTATTTTTAGCTGGTTTAGGGGAAACAGAAGGGCAAGAAATTCTTAACGATAAAGGTCTGTTTGGAGCCAAGCAAGACTGGGCAAAATTAGTTGAAAATTATTCAGGTAATCCTTTAGCATTAAAACTAGTTTCTGAGCCAATTCGGGAGTTATTTGGTGGTGATATTGCTGCTTTTCTTGATTTAGGTAAAATAATTTTTGGTGATACACGAAATTTATTAGATCAGCAATTTGAACGTTTATCAGAAATCGAAAAAGAACTCATATATTGGCTAGCAATTAAACGAGAGGCAGTTTCTCTAGAAAATTTGCTAGATAGTATTATGAGTCCATTATTAACAAGAGAATTACTCGAAGCATTGGAATCTCTGCGGAGGCGATCGCTGATTGAAAAAAGTGCTGCCCTCTTCACACTCCAACCTGTGGTCATGGAGTATATGACTGAGCGATTGGTGGAAACAGTTTGTCAAGAAATTATTCAAGAAGAAATTGTCCTATTTGTCAGTCATCCTTTAATTGAAGCTACTGCCAAAGATTTTATTAGAAATAATCAAATTAATCTAATTCTTAAACCAGTTGTAGATAGACTATTAACTATTTTTATAAATTCTCGAAACCTGGAAAACCAGTTATCTCGAATTTTAGCGCAATTACAAACAAAAAATTCAGCAGAATCAGGGTATGCAGGTGGAAATATTCTGAATATGCTCTGTCATTTACAGGCTAACTTAAAAAACTATAATTTTTCTAATTTAAATGTTTGGCAAGCATATTTACAAGGTGTGAATTTGCATCATGTCAATTTTACTAATGCTGATTTAGCTAAGTCAGTTTTTTCGGAAAACTTAGTTTATATTTCGTCTGTGGCATTTAGCCCCGATGGCAAACTTTTGGCTACAGGTGACGCTGATGGTCAAACTTATTTATGGCAAGTTGAAGATCGCAAGCTACTGTTTACCTGTACTGGACACAGCATTTGGGTCAGGTCAGTAGCATTTAGTCCCGATGGTGAGATTTTGGCTAGTGGTAGTGATGATCAAACAGTAAAATTATGGGATGTTCACACGGGACAATGCCTCAAAACCCTGCAAGGACATAACAGTTGGGTGAGGTCAGTAGCATTTAGTCCCAGTGGTGAGATTTTGGCTAGTGGTAGTGAAGACCAAACAGTAAAATTATGGGATGTTCACACGGGTGAATGCCTCAAAACCCTGCAAGGACATACTAACCGAGTTAGGTCAGTAGCATTTAGTCCCGATGGTGAGATTTTGGCTAGTAGTAGTGAAAAGCAAACAATCAAGTTATGGGACATCCACACAGGTAAGTGTCTCAAAACCTTGCAGGGGCATAATGGCTGGGTCAGGTCAGTAGCATTTAGTCCCGATGGTGAGATTTTAGCTAGTGGTAGTGAAGACCAAACGGTGAAGTTATGGGATGTTCACACAGGTAAATGTCTCAAGACCTTACAAGGGCATACCAATCGGGTCTGGTCAGTCGCATTCAGTCCTGTTCGTCCAACGTCACCGCAGGAGTATGGTCAGATTTTAGCTAGTAGCAGTGATGACCAAACAGTGAAGTTATGGGATGTTCACACAGGTAAATGTCTCAGAACCTTGCAAGGGCATACTAATCGGGTCAGGTCAGTAGCCTTTAGTCCCGATGGTCGGACTGTAGCTAGTGGCAGTGAAAACCAAACCATCAAGCTATGGGACGTCCACACAGATGAATGTCTCAAAACCTTACAGGGATATACCAATCGCGTGAGGTCAGTAGCGTTCAGTCCAGATGGTCAGACTGTAGCCAGTGGTAGCGAAAAGCAAACAGTGAAGTTATCCGATGTCCACACGGGTGAGTGCCTCAAAACAATACAAGCACATCACAGTTGGGTGAGGTCAGTTATTTTCAGTCCCGATGGTCAAACTTTAGCTAGCGGTAGTGAAAAGCAAACAGTGAAGTTATGGGATGTCCACACGGGTGAGTGCCTCAAAATCTTGCCAGGTCATCGCCATCGGGTCAGGTCAGTAACTTTTAGCCCAGATGGTCAAACTTTAGCGAGTGGCAGTGATGACAAAACAATCAAGTTATGGGACATTCACACAGGTAAGTGCCTCAAGACCTTACACGGACATAGTAGTTGGGTGAGGTCAGTAACTTTCAGTCCCGATGGTCAAACTTTAGCTAGCGGTAGTGAAAACCAAAGAGTGAGGTTATGGAATGTCCACACAGGACAATGCCTCAAAACCTTGCCAGGTCATCGCAATCGCATCAGATCAGTAACTTTCAGCCCAGATGGTCAAATCTTAGCTAGTGGCAGTGACGACCAAACAGTTAAGTTATGGGATGTTCACACAGGTAAATGCCTAAAAACCTTGCAAGGACATACTAATCGGGTATGGTCAGTTATTTTCAGTCCAGATGGTCAAACTTTAGCCAGTGGTAGTGAAGACCAAACAGTCAAGTTATGGGATGTTGACACAGGACAATGTCGCAAAACTTTACAGGAAGCCAGTTGGGTACGGGCAATGATTTTTAGTCCGAACGGTGAAACCCTAACTAGTGGTAGTCAAGATGAGACAATCAAGGTTTGGGACGTGTTGACGGGTGAGTGTATAAAAACTTTGCAACAGCCTAAACTCTGTGAAGGCATGAATATCACTGGTGTGACAGGATTGACAGCAGCACAAATAGCTACACTCAAAGCTTTAGGGGCGGTAGAAGATGCCGAAGAAAAATAAAAGGTAAAAAGATGAATTTTGCCTCTTTCTTTCATCCCTTTACCTTTTTATGTACCTGATGCTTATTTAATGTTAGCCCGTGCGTCCCTCACTGCGGCAAAGAAAAATAATCCGGTGAGGGGAATGCTCAATCCTAGGATAATTGCCGTTACCTGAACGCCCAAATCCGGCTGTCCAGAACTAAGTTCAAACACTGAACCGACGGCGGCGATCGCTGTTACGCAAGAACCACCCAGAAATAAACCGCTTTTTGGAGTTAAATACACTATTAGTCCCCTATACTACTGGTTTCACGGCTTGATACGAGAAGCCATTTTTAGATAGCTCCTGGGCTAAAGTCAAGGAGTTTTCCACGCGGTCAACAAATACCACCCCCTTGAGGTGATCCATTTCGTGCTGAATGCAGCGTGCCAGTAAGTCGTTAGCTTTTAAAGTCCGGGGACGGCCGGATTCATCCTTATAAGCAATTTCCACAGCTTCAGGACGTTTGACATCTAAATAGACTCCAGGAATGCTCAAACATCCTTCTTGAGCAACGCAGACTTCGCGGCTTACCTGTTTAATCGTGGGGTTAATCAATACCAGTGGCGGATTAGCAGCGTTATCTGGTTCGCAGTCGATGACAATTAGTTGTTTGTGAATTCCCACTTGAGGCGCAGCCAAACCAATGCCATCGCTGCTGTACATAGTTTGCAGCATTTCGCGTACCATCTGACGGATTTCATCGTCTACTTTAGTAATTCGCTTTGCATCTTGACGCAGCACGCGATCGCCTAGATAGTGAAGTGTCAAAGGCGGATTTTTTAATTTTTTCTTCTCAACAGCAATTTCAGAAGGCATGATGATCAATGGCTAGTTTGTGAAAATTCCTACTAAATCAATTCTACCAATCTCAGTTAGACCCTTGTTGTCACTCCAATTCGTAATTCGCAATTAGCAACCTCAAGTATTCCCCCCTGCATCCTGCTCTGCCTCTTACTCCTCATTTTCTACTCCCTTCTTCAACTGTCGAGTATAACGATTATTAACGTAATTGAGATATTGGGGCGATCTGTGTTTAAATTTTTCACGAAACTTGACTATCTGCTCAAAGAAACTTTCCTCGGTTTGCTGCGTGGCGGGTGGATGAATTGGGCAGCTATAAGTACCGTCACAGTATTATTATTTTTATTTGGCTTGAGTCTGCAAACTTCCTGGCAAGTAGAAAAACTGCTCAATCAGTTTGGTAGTCAGCTAGAAGTCTCAGTTTATCTCGAGCCAGATACACCAGCCCAAACTATTGAGCCATTTGTGGCGAAAATGCCGGAAGTGGTGGCAATGCAAATTATTACTAAAGAGCAAGCTTGGACTAAGTTAGTTAAGGAACTAGGTATCTCCGATATTGATGGTGCAACTCAACAACTAGGGAATAATCCTTTAGTTGATGAGATGAAGGTGAAAGCTCGTAATTCTCAAGCTGTACCAACTTTAGCCACCCAACTAGCTAAATTGCGGGGTGTGGAAACAGTGCAATATATCGATGAAGCAGTGAAACGCATTGCCCAGTTGCATCGGGGTTTGAACTGGATGACTTTGACAATTACAATTATTCTGACTGTAACTGCGATCGCGGTGACTACCACCACCATTCGCTTGATTGTCATGGCGCGCCGGCGGGAAATTGAAATTATGCAACTAGTAGGTGCAACATCTGCTTGGATTTATCTGCCGTTTATTTTACAGGGAATCACCTTTGGTTTAGTTGGTGGTGCGGTCGCTTGGAGTTTTATTGCTGTAATTCAACAGTTTCTCGGCAGTTTGCTAGCTAATCAGCCTGAATTTATTCAATTTATTACCAACGGTTTACAACTGACTCCCGCGCAAATTTTACTATTACCTTTAATTCTTTTAAGTTTCGGTGCAATGGTAGGATTAATGGGAAGCTTATTTGCTGTGCGGCGGTTTGCTAAAAGTTAAGATTACTGCAATCAGGACTTAGTTTATGGCATCTCAGTGGGAATCCTTGCTGCAAAATCTTGGTGAATGGCAAGGTTCATTCACCCGATTCTCACCCCAAGGGACACTCTTAGAAGATATTCAGAGTATGGTTTCCTTGGCAGGGTTAAATAATAACCAAACTATCCGCCAGATTGTCAGCCGCCAAGGTCAGGCAGATTTAGTTTTAGAATACAGTTCCGTTTCACGTAGTACCTTGTTTTTCGCCAATGGTGCTTTTTCCCAAGGTTCAATTCAGCTAGCGCCATTTACAGAATTTGGAGCTGAACTCGGTTTAATTCATGAAAATCGCCGCCTACGTCTAGTTCAGTTATTTAATAAAAATGGTCAGTTAGATAAGATAACTTTAATTTGCGAACATTTAGCCGGAACTGAACGAGTAGAACGCCCAACCTTACAAATAGATGACTTGTTGGGAGAATGGCAAGGTGAAGCTGTGACCATATATCCAGATTGGCGTTCTTCTGATAATTACTCGACAAATTTAAAATTACAACTTGATGATACTGGCCGATTAATTCAAAGTTTGAGTTTTGGCGAAAATACAATTACTTCAACTGGGATTATTCAAGGTCCCATGATTAACTTTGACCAAAATCCTCAAAAACCGATACAAGTATTACTCTTACCTGATGGTGCTTCTGTAACATCTCCATTACAAGTACAGTTGCGTCAACCCTTATTTTTAGAAGTAGGTTGGTTAATTCAACCTCATCTGCGCCAACGCATGATTCGTAGTTACAACGATAAAGGCGAATGGGTTAGTCTGACATTAGTGACGGAAGCAAAGAAATAAAGGATCATCTTTGTACTCATCACAATACCAGGCGGACTTTGTTTGTATAAGAGCGTACAGCCTACGGCATCTGTGGGTTGCTATATATATTCACCCAAAACTTTTAAAACATCCTCTTATCCCATTTGATAAGAAGAAAGGCAGAGGGCAGAGGGCAGAGGGCAGAAGGAAGAAAAGGTACAAACCTTGCTCCTTGTGGGCAAAAAAAATCAAAATATTCTTTGCCAGATGCGTAGCACGAGAAAAGATGCGTCCTTATACAAACCTCTCCCATGAAGGGAAGAGGTTTCCCGAATGCCTTCTGCCGAATGCCTCCTGCCTTGCTGCCAAAGGCGGCTTTGATACTCCCAGCCTTGATGACTGTAGGTATTAAGTGGATTTCTTATTAAGAAAATTTTCCAAATTATTGCGATACATTAATGGTGATCAACTGTAGTAAACATGCCTTTTACCAGGAGCACAAGGATGCTAAATTAAAAACAAGGTACAAAGCGGTTTATAGTTTTAAGTAAAACAAATTTGATATAACAAATAAACTATTCACTAACTAACGTAATTACAGTAACTTCAGGTGGACAAAATAAGCGTCCTGGTCGATAAGTTCCTAAGCCGCGATTGACATATAACTGATTATTTGATACGTGGTGAAAACCTTGTGCCCATTCCCAATATCGCACTACTTTTGAGCAGTCTCCTAGTAAAAATGGCACCCAACGCCGCATTTTTTTGGGAATTTGTTTCAAAAGCTTTTTATAATGAAAAACAACAGGGCCGACCCCTGGTAAAACAATATGACCTCCGTGGGTATGACCAGATAGTTGTAAATCAACTCGCCATTGTGCAAGTATCTTGGCAGTATCTGGGTTGTGGGATAACACAATGCGGGGTGTACCAGAATTGAGTTGATTCATCACTGGTGCAGGGTTGAATTCTCGTGACCAATAATCAGCTAGCCCTACTATTGGTAACTCTCGTCCTAGTGGATAGGCGATTTCATTCCACAAAACATGAACTCCAATGCTAGTCAGGGCATTTGTAACTTCTGCCTGGGAGTGACTGTAATGTATATCATGGTTGCCAAGTACGGCATAAATACCACAGCGACTTTGTAGATGTTTAAGTCGCAAGGCAAGTTGATGAATTGGTGTGGGATCATCAGTTACATAGTCGCCGGTTAATAAAATTAAATCGGGTTCGGCTTCGTTGGTCGCAGCGATCGCTTCTGCTAAAAGTTCTTCAGACAGCCGCAAACCATCGTAATGAAAATCTGATAGTTGCACTAACTTTGTGCCTTGCAAAGATTGTGGCAGTTCCCCAATCTTAACCGTTAATTTATCTATACTTAAACTTCCAGTAAACAACCAATGCATAGCGCAACACAGACTCCTCATACCAGCGTTTACAGCTTATCAAAAATCAAAATGTATCTTGGGTAAGTACCAAAACTTAATGCTAATTTATTTACTTTGGAGGGTAATTGCTGTAACTTCAGGCGGACAAAATAAGCGTCCTGGCAGATAAGTTCCCAAACCACGATTGACATATAACTGATTATTTCCTATTTGGTGTAAACCCTGTGCCCATTCCCAATGGCGAATGACAAAATAGTTTCTTCGTAGAAAGGGAAAGCGATACCGTACTTTCATAGGTATCTTTTGTACAATCTTTTGATGACACAGTAGCATAGGCCCTAATCCTGGAAACACAATTTGACCTCCGTGAGTATGACCAGATAATTGCAAATCAACTCGCCACGCTTGCAAGAATTCCGCAGTATCAGGGTTGTGAGATAAAACAATTCGGGGTGTGTCAGGGTCGAGTTGGTTCATCACTGATGCAGGATGATATTCCAGTGAGTAACGATCTGCTAGTCCTACCAATGGGAATTCTTTTCCCAAAGGATAAGCAATTTCATTCCACAGGACATGAATCCCGATGCTAGTTAGGGATTTAGTAATTTCACTTCTTGAGTGTCTGCAATGTATATCATGATTACCCAGTACAGCATAAATGCCAGCTTGACTTTGTAGATGTTTGAGTCGTAAGGCTAGCTGGTGAATAGGTTCTGGGTTTGTGGTTATATAATCACCAGTCAAGAGAACTAAATCTGGTTGTAATTGGTTGCTAGCAGCGATCGCCTTTTCTAACATTGCTTCTGACAGTCGCAAACCATCATAGTGAAAGTCTGACATCTGCACCAACTTTTTACCTCGTAACGATGCAGGCAAACCCGCAATCTTAACCGTTAATCTCTCTATACTCAACGGCCCAGATAACAACCAGTGCATAACGTACTTAATAAACTCCGATTATAGAGCTTACAGCTTAACTAAAAATCATCCTATTACCCGTTGAACTTCTTGAAAATTTCATGAAGGAGTATAGTTAATACTACTCGGTTAAGCAAATTCGTGAGCCAAAAACCCTTGTAGAGACGTTCCATGGAACGTCTCTACACTCCTTAACCGAAAAGTATTGGGAATATAGTTGGCTAATGTATTTATGCTGTTCTGCCTTAAATTGGGTATGCGATCGCCTCTAAATAAAACCTATAAATATAGGACTACCCCTTTCAAGGTGTAATGTATTTTTTTTGTGTCTTAGTGGTTCAAAAATAACTTATTGAAGTTGGAGAAGTTAAAGGAATGTGTAGGAGTGAATAACTGCAAAATATATGCACCTAAAACCAAGGCGATCGCTCCTAAGAGAAAAGTAATTAATGCACAAATTCTAGTTCTTGTAAAATTTTAGGCTGATAAAATATGAATTCGTTAATAGAACAGCCAACCTAACCAAGCATTAACGTCCCAGCATTTTATCTCGTAAATGCTTAATGCGATCGCGGAATTTTGCCGCCTCTTCAAATTCTAGGTTTTTCGCTGCTGCTTTCATCTGTTCTTCCAGCTTGGCAATCAACTCTGGAATCTGTTCTAAAGGCAGTTCGTCTATGTGTTCATCGACAACTTTTAAATCATTAGCATTCAGTCGCCGTGATACTTCTAAAAAAGACAAAATCGCGTTACTCGATTTTTTCACAATCGGTTGGGGTGTAATTCCATGCATCCGGTTATACGCCATCTGAATTCCTCGCCGTCTGTCGGTTTCATCAATGGCTTTAATCATGCTATCTGTAAGATTATCAGCATACAAAATTGCTTGTCCCCGGATGTGACGCGCCGCTCTGCCAATAGTTTGAATTAAGGAACGCTCGGCACGCAAGAACCCTTCTTTATCTGCGTCCATAATTGCCACTAGGGAAACTTCTGGTAAGTCTAAGCCTTCCCGCAGCAAGTTCACCCCCACCAAAACATCAAATTTTCCTCCGCGCAAATCCTGCAAAATCTCAATGCGCTCAATGGAATTAATCTCTGAATGTAAATATCTGACTTGAATGCTGTTGTCTTGCAGATATTCGGTTAAATCTTCTGCCATGCGCTTGGTTAATGTGGTGATTAATACTCGTTCTTGGCGATCAACTCTGTCTTTTATTTCCCCTAATAAATCATCGATTTGTCCTTCTGTGGGACGCACAAAAATTTCTGGATCAATTACTCCAGTGGGTCGAATTACTTGCTCAACAATATGATCTTGAGATATTTCTAATTCCCAATTTCCTGGTGTAGCGGAAACAAAAATACACTGGTTGACTTTTTCCCAGAATTCTTCTGCTTTTAACGGTCGGTTATCAGCAGCACTAGGCAAACGAAATCCATGCTCAATTAAAACTTTTTTTCTAGCTTGGTCACCGTTATACATAGCGCGAATTTGCGGTACAGTAACGTGAGATTCATCTATTACTAGTAGCCAATCTTTAGGAAAATAATCGATTAAACACTCTGGTGGTTCTCCTGCTTGTCGTCCTGCTAAATGGCGAGAGTAGTTTTCTACACCGTTGCAGTAACCGACTTCACGCAACATTTCCAAGTCATAGCGTGTACGCTGGTCTATGCGTTGTGCTTCTAATAATTTCCCAGCTTGCTCTAATTCGGCTTTTTGCTGCCTTAATTCGGTAGCAATGTCATCACAAGCTACCTCTAACCGTTCCTCTGGGGTGACAAAGTGGCGCGCTGGGTAGACATTCACTGCTTCCAGACTGCGGATAATTTCACCTGTCACCGGGTCAATATAACGAATCGCGTCAATTTCATCACCAAAGAATTCGACACGAATGATTCGGTCTTCGTAGGCTGGGCCAATTTCTAAGACATCACCCCGGACACGAAAACGTCCCCGACCCATTTCTATGTCGTTGCGGCTATACTGCACTGATGCCAAATCTCGTAAGATTTGGCGTTGATTTACTTCCATACCTATCTTTAGGGGGATGGCAGCTTTCAGGTATTCTGCTGGGATTCCCAAACCGTAAATGCAGCTAATGGAAGCTACCACAATCACATCACGACGTTCAAACAGCGATCGCGTGGCTGAATGCCGTAACATATCTATTTCATCATTAATCGCAGCTGTTTTTTCAATATAGGTATCGCTAACCGGAATATACGCTTCCGGTTGATAGTAATCGTAGTAGCTAACAAAATACTCAACTGCGTTATGAGGAAAGAATTCCCGCAACTCGTTACAAAGTTGTGCCGCGAGGGTTTTATTATGGGCTAATACCAATGTAGGCTTACCAATTTTCTCAATTACTGCTGCTATGGAAAATGTCTTGCCTGTTCCCGTAGCTCCTAGTAAAGTTTGATAACGGTTGCCAGTTTGAATACTTGCAGCTAGTTGAGCGATCGCACGTGGTTGATCGCCTGTCGGACTAAAGGGAGCTTGAAGACAAAATGCTGTCATACAGTTTTGTTGGAAATACCCTATCTCATGGTAGCGATCCTGCTTCGCCCCTGCTGAGCCTGGATCATCAAACTGATAAACAGAAATATTTTTTTACAAAAATTTACTATTCAAATTTACTTATGTAACAGATTTGAAGATACTTATATATATACAAGGTTTTTTAAGGTTAAACTCTCTTATATAGGAAAAATTTCAGTTTTCCTTAATTATTGTAAAATTCAGTTAATAAATCAGAGGTGTCCGTTTATGAGTATTAGCAGCACTGGTAAAGTGGTTAGTTCTCGACAAAAAGATACCAAGCTGAAGGGGGAAACTACAGTGGATGTTGAAAATAACCAGGATAAGAGCTTGAATACAGATAAAGTCGAACAAGGTACTGACCTACCAGTGCATAAAGAGAATGGCAAGCTGGCCGTAGCTGGAGTCCGTCCAATTGCTAGCAGTGATTTGCAAATTGCAGGGACAGTCTCAATTTCGGGAATACGTCCCATTGGTACTAGCAGTTTAGAAGTAGTTAAAACAATGAACGTCATGGGAATTCGTCCTATTGGCGCGCATACCTTTGAAGTTGTTGATAGTATCAACCTATCTGGAATACGTCCTATTGGTTCGAGTTCATTAGTAATTTCCGAAAGCTATTCAGTGTTCGGTAATCGTCCAATGGCATCAAATATTACTGACGAATCTGAAACTCTCATGGGTTTTCTAGATTAGTTCCAAAAATTATTGCCATATCTGCACTATCCCGGTTCTCCAAGAACCGGGTTTTTTATTGAGATAATTAATATTCAATAGTCTGGCATGATTATTTTTTCAACATTCATGAAATAAAATATTCAACTTATTTTTGTTCTCTCTCTTTTTACATAGATAATTAATGTGTCTTACGGCGGAAGGCTTTAGTAAAAACTTTAAGCTAACTTGTAAAGGTAATAACAAAGAAATTCAAAGTTAATTTACAACTTTGAAGTTAATTCTTTATCAAATTAGGAGTGTAAAATGAGTATAGAAGATCGGGCTAAAGCCACTGCTAAAAATATTGAAGGAAAGGCTCAAGAAGCATTGGGTAATGTTACTGGCGATCCAGAAGATAAAACTGAAGGTAAAGCCAAACAAGCCGAAAGTGAAGTTCGTCACGCTGTCGAAGATGTGAAGGATAATGTGAAGAAAAAGCTTGATTAATCAGCTTAAATAATAATTGTATCTTTGCAAAAGTTTTAGAGATTTAATTGACGTGAATCTTCTTTTGAAAAGATAACAAGTGAATAAAACCTCGGTTTAACCCTTTTATCCCTAATCAATAAAGGGATTTAGGGGTTGTTTCTGACTTTAGGGAGTAGGAGCTTTTAAATATTGCTTAATTCTAAAACTAACAAAAACTTAGTAACTTAAATTGAATTTTTGTGGTTTCGGGAGCTTACTCATAACAATGCATTTTATTCATGTGAATCAAACCACTAAATTTGCAACTGTTTTGCTACAGGAGATGAACAATGATTCTGCTTGAGCAGAGTCGCAAAATTGCGACAGCTTTCATTCTAATTTTGGTGCTAACTATCACTACTGCTTGTGGCGGCGGTACTGTCTCACAAGTTGACCGCACAGCTACCCCACCAGCAATTGGTCGTGATGTAACTTATGCAGAATTAGAGCGAGGTAATACCCCATCTGGACAAAGTTTTGGTAACTGGGTTGTAGAAAAATCTCAGGGATTAGTTAAAGATGCGTATGTTCGCGATAACAATAAGCTAGGTGTTGTGATCTCGCCTCAAGTTCGTCCTAATGAGGTGCGACCTTTAGCAAAATCCCTAGTTCAAGGTTTTCGGAAAAACTTTCCCGAGCAAAACTTAACTGTTTTGGTATATGGGCCGGACAAAAAGTTGATTTTGACTACTCAATATGACAGGGCAACTAATCAAATTCAGTATAGCTAATTTGATTAAAGTCAAGTCTTCAGGTAATAGGAAAATTTAACCTGATTAAGGAGATAAGTAAAGTGACAAGCAGCGAAGAGTACAGACATCAAATCATGCGAGATTTGTCTGAGGGTAATGTTGAATCTCTCGATGATGTTTCCTATGACAACTTTGATGATTTTGCCCAACGGACAACAACTGATCAACGTCGTCAGTTATTTGGCAGGTCTGTAAATCCACAGCAGATTCCTCCTAGTCAAATGGAGCCAGAATTACAGAAGGCGATCGCGCAAATTAAATCTAATGAAAGAGATGATGTAGCTAGGGCTTTTTTCAAACATTTGAAGTCTAGAGGATTGGACGATAAACATCTAGAACAACAGCTAAATCTTTCTACCCGCAACCCCAACCGCATGACTGCTGATGATGTCAGCCGACTTGCATCTTTTGCCTATCACAACCACCCCGATATTTTCCGGGAAGTGCTAGCAGAGCAACCAGGTATTATTAAATTCCTCAGTAATCCTGTCGTTGCTGGGATTATTGGCATTGCTGCGGCTAAGTGGTTGGGTAGCCGGAAGTAATACTTAGATACATCAATCACAAAATCACAACTGGAAAATACAAGCTACAAAAATAGGGTGGAATTTCCACCCTATTCTATTAGTGGCATCTGGTTAAGCAAATATCTCAATTAGACTTTGGCCAATTCTGGTGCAGGACGCTTACTGTTACGAATAGCGTTCATGGCTTCAGCATAATCTTTAGCATTAAACACAGCCGAACCAGCAACGATCGCATTTGCTCCCGCTTCCAAAACTTGCCAGGTGTTATTTGCTTTCAGTCCCCCATCCACTTCAATCCAGGGATCAAGACCGCGTTCATCACACATTTGACGCAGCTTACGGATTTTGGGCAATACACCGGGGATAAAGCTTTGACCGCCAAAACCGGGGTTAACGCTCATAATCAGTACTAAATCGCACAAATCCAAAACGTATTCAATTAGCTCTAAAGGAGTACCGGGGTTCAGCACAACTCCAGCTTTCTTCCCTAATTCTTTAATTTGCCCGAGAGTCCGGTGTAGGTGTGGCGAAGCATTATGCTCGCAATGTACAGAAATAATATCAGCACCAGCTTTAGCAAAGCCTTCTACATATTTTTCTGGTTCCACAATCATCAAGTGGACATCGAGTGGTTTGCTCGTCACTGGACGAATTGCCTCCACAACCAGAGGACCTATCGTAATATTAGGTACGAAACGACCGTCCATTACATCAACATGAATCCAATCTGCTCCAGCCGCATCTACGGCACGAATTTCGTCACCCAGACGACTAAAGTCGGCTGATAGGATAGATGGAGCAATCACAATGGGCTTTTGAGATGGGTTTTGGGTCATGGTTAGTGGGTTTTAAAGCGTTCTCGTCTGTAGGCATTGTAACAAAATATTGCACCAATGCTGATAACTTTGATCCTGTTCTGTTAAGGGTGCAAAAGAAATACTCCCAAACAGATATGCAACCGAAATTATCTTGATAAACAATAAATAATAGCTAATTACTAACAACTAAACATGGGCAAAAAACTAAGCTGGATGATTTGGGGATTGAGTGCTTCTTGTTTAACTGCACCTGTACTTGCTTCAGCTTTAAATGGTTCTCTGGGCACTGACGGTATTGATGCACTGAAACTACATCAACCTCCTTATAATTTACTTGGACGTAAAATTGCTATTGGTCAGGTAGAAATTGGGCGTCCAGGAATGTTTGGTTGGGATAAGGCAGTATCTAAAAATCGTGCCATATCTTTAGCAGGTGTATTTTTACGCAACGAGACAGCTAAATCTAACACTGGTGTTGACTCTCACGCCTACAATGTTGCTGGTGTGATGGTCAGTAGAGATAAAGCTTTACCAGGAGTTGCCCCCCAAGCGCGACTGTATTCGTCTGCCGTGGGATCTACGAAAAACATGGGACAACCAGAAGAATGCTTATCGGCGCAACACATCGCGTTACAAAATAGCGGTGATGTCCGTGCTATCAATTTTAGCTTTGGTGAACCTTTAAGCCGCGATACCCGGACAGATGCTGTCTTAGACGGTAATGCTTTACTAACGTTATGTATTGACTGGTCTAGTCGCGTCCATGATGTTTTGTATGCGATCGCTGGCAACCAGGGTAAAGGCGGTATTCCGATTCCTACAGATAATTTTAACGGCATAAACGTTGCTTTTTCATCCCGCCGAGGAGAGATTTTTAATAAAGTTGATGTTTCCAATCTGGCGGGTGCTAACCGGGGCGCAAACCGTCGGCTAGCTGGTAAGGAATTTAATATTGATGGACGTCGTGCGATTAGTTTGGTAGCACCAGGTAGTAATATTCCGATGCTCAATCCAGATGGTAAGTTGAACAAGGTCACAGGTACAAGTTTTGCCGCTCCTATGGTTACGGCTACTGTGGCTTTGTTGCAAGAATTTGGTGACCGACAGATGCGGACAAAACAACTTAATTGGAGTCTTGATGGTCGCCGTCAGCAAGTGATGAAAGCGGTTTTATTGAATTCAGCAGACAAAATCCAAGATAGTGGTGATGGCTTACGCTTGGGAATGACTCGGACGCTGATTGATAAACAAAATCAAGACTGGCTGGCTTCTGATGCTTATCAAGATGCCAAAATTCCCTTGGATGCTCAAATGGGAACAGGCCATTTAAATGCTGATCGTGCTTATCAGCAATTTAGTGCTGGTCAATGGCAACCATCAAGCACAGTGCCTGCTATTGGTTGGGATTATCGCACAGTGGATGCTGGATCTACTGTTGATTATGCGTTGGCAAAACCGTTAAAACAGGGCAGCTTTGTGAGTGTGACGCTGAACTGGAATCGGTTAGTGGAGCTAAATGATTCCAATCAAAATCAGCAGTATGATGTGGGAGAACAATTTAGCGATCGCGGCTTGAATAATCTCGACCTCTATCTAGTAAAAGCTGAGGATAAAAATCCAGATGCTGGTGCTATTTGTTCCTCAGTTAGTGAAGTTGACAGTGTAGAACATATCTTTTGCCCTGTTCCTGCTACCGGGAATTACAAAATCCGCGTCCAGTTTCGCCAACAGATTAATGAAGCAACTCAATCTTATGGCTTAGCTTGGTGGAGTGTTGCTCAATCTGCTTCACCTAACTAATAACGATTGGGGATTGGTAATGTTCTCCAGGTTAAACAAATCATGGAAACATTACTTTAACTTCGCTATAACTTTACAATAGAAATGCAATAGTATTTTTACTGAACTTATACTATATTTGAATATAAGTTAAAAAATGGATTACACGCCATTACATATAAAACTTCAAAATCGTCAGTGCAGTATTTTAACTTTTAATCGCCCCATAATCATGCACTCAATGGGGATGTAATACTCATAACTTTCTCTGATGTAACTATAGTTTGTATTGGAAGGAAACCTCTTCCTAACTGCTTACTATTTCATTGTTATGTGTTGAATTGGAAAAGCAAATTTTCACAACTGGAATATTACCATGAGTCAACTAGTAGATAATCAATTCAGTTTGTCTAGTTTTACGTTACAGTCTGGTATATATTTTCCTCCTAACCATGAGTTTTTAAACAGCACTAAACATAAGCAAACGTGGGATGAAATTGGTAAAACATATTACGGTTCTCAAAAAATTGATACGGTTGGCAAATCATCACCTCTTAAACAAGACTACACTCTTTTAACTGGAATTCCTGGAGGTACTTGGCATAAATTCCCCATTAATAAATCTGTAGACTCTATTCTAGAGATTGGCTGTGGTTATGGACGTGTTCCTTTACATCTCTCAAAATCTAAAAACTTGAGATGCCAAAAATACTATGCTATTGATATCTCTGAAACCTTGTTACAAAGGTTAATCAAGGTTAAACAAGAATACGATTTTTTTCCAGGGGCTGAATTTTACCCAATTTGTAATTCTGCTGAAATATTGCCTCTAGAGGATAATTCTATAGACTTAGTAATATCTAACTGTGTTTTTATGCACATACCACACGCACAACTAAAGAACTTGTTGCGTGAAATAGCTCGTGTACTAAAACCAGGCGGAGTATTTGTTTTTAATCATTCTTTTCACAATAAGCATTGTCCATCTCATATCATTCATGATTTTGTCAGAAGACTAAATTTGTTTTCCCAAAATCCAGTTTATCTCAAGCAATATAGTAGTGATGAAATCCAGGAAATGTTAATTACTTCCGGAATTACGAAAAAGTCTCCACAGTATACTGTAGAACCGACAAAAGAATATGCAATTTTGCCTGGAGCGATCAAAGGAATTAACGTACCATTTGCTAAACAAATCAATCAAAGCATCAAGCCTTCAGGTGCTATGAAAGAAAAGTTAGCTTATGGCTTTAGTGCTTATAGTCTTCCACTTGAATAAAACCATCAGCATCGTCAATAATTATAGACTTCTAGCAACAGCAATCTATACCTACGCCACACAAGCTATGACAACTTACGTAGTCATCTGCCAAGTTTAAGTTGATAGATAACTACGTTCGTAGTCAGGACTAAAGTCCTTAATTCTTGGGTAATGCTGCCAAATCTTTAAGCCGCACAAAAAACAGGGGCGGATTTCAAATCCGCCCCTGTTGCTTCCCATATACTCCGCCCCACAGCTGCTGCTATGGGCTTTAAACTATCAACCAAATTAACCATATCTTCTAAACAAAGTGCTTGACGTGCGTCAGAAACGGATTTTTCAGGTTCTGGGTGACACTCAATAATTAACCCATCTGCCCCACAAGCGATAGCAGCCTTGGCCATAGGTGTAACAAGTTCTCGTTTACCTACTGCATGGGAAGGATCTACAATCACGGGTAAGTGAGTGATTTGCTTGAGTGCAGCCACCGCCCCTAAATCCAAAACATTGCGGGTGTAATTATCAAAGCTGCGGATACCCCGTTCGCACAGTACCACATCAGCATTACCGTGGCTGAGTATATATTCGGCTGCCATGACGAATTCTTCAATTGTCGCTGCTAAACCACGTTTAAGTAGTATGGGCTTGCCAGCTTGTCCCAAAGCTTTGAGTAAGTCGAAGTTTTGCATATTGCGGCTACCAACCTGAAGCATATCAGCATGAGCAGCGACTACTGCAATTTGAGAAATTGACATTACCTCAGTGACAACTGGGATATTGTAGCGCGATCGCACTTTTGCTAAAACTGCCAATCCTTCCTCTCCCATTCCTTGAAAGGCGTAGGGAGAAGTGCGGGGCTTGTAGACACCGCCACGCAAAGCCTGCACAGGTGCAGCAGCTAAGGTTTGGGCGACTGTTTCCATTTGCTCTAAACTTTCCACTGTGCAGGGACCACCGATAACTACCAGTTCTTTACCACCGAAAGCGACTGTTTCGGAAAGTTTCACAATTGTTTGGTGGTCAGAATGAGATTGTGCAGCTAGTTTGGCGTTAATCATGGTTTGATTCTCCTGAAAAATTGGTCATTGGTCATTAGTTATTTCCCTCACTCCCTCACTCCCATTAAAAAAGCCCGAAACCTTTGAGTTCCGGGCGTGTTCTGATTCATCAGCATGACACTACTCACCCGGAACTTGCTCTGGGCCAAAAGTAAAAGCCATAAAACCAGCTACTGGAATAGGTCATCATGATGAAAGGCTGCTCCTTAAAACACAAAAACCGCAGAGTTTGCTCTGCGGTTCACTGGGCGGTTTCCATCAGGAAACTTGATTCACTCCCAGTGAACCGCCTGAAACCAAAAATAAAAGTAGTGATTGCTGCTGAACATTTGTGGGGCGTTAAGTTAGAACTTGAATGTACATCTTTAATAAGGTCACATTAACAGAAGGTGTCGGCAGCGTCAAGACCCACAGAACACCCAAAAAAGCGATAAACTCATTACAACTGCGGAAGTAAACGCTGGTTGCTTGTTTGTTGGCACAGACACAAGCAGCTAATACAAGACATCACCAGATGTGCATAAATTTAATCAAGCCTCTACCCTAGGGAATGCTACGCTAATGCTCCTAATGGGCGAAAATCCCTTGTATTACAGGTTAGGTTGAAACCCCACCCTTTGAAGGCAGTCTTTTAACTCAGCACTCAGCACTCTTCATTATGCCCAGTTCTAAACTCTTAACCACGTCTTTCGACTTTCAAGGAGTTTACCCCTGCCCAGTTTGTCGGATAGGTAAGATTTCTCATATGCCAATGATGGAGACTATGGCTTGTGACTTCTGCCATGAGATTTTTACTGTTAACCTAGAACAACAACAAATCAAGATGCCTTCTCGGCAACCTCCCTTGATTTGGCGCTGGAATGGCTTTAACTGGACAGAAGCCCAGTTAGAGGGCGTTGAATTAGGCTGGGGTTATGGGCTAGCAGCAATTACTTTTGTAGTGCTTCCCACCATTTTGATTGGTATAGTAGCTTATTATTTTCCCCCTATGGCCAATACTCCCATTACGTGGATACCATATATCTGGACAATACTCACTTTTTTGTCACATTTATCAATTATTGTGTGGATTTTTGTTGAGGTTTATCAAATTCCAGTTGTTGCATATTTAGGAGCCATAAATCGGTGGAGAAATGGTGTAATGGGGAGGTAGTAAGTCAAAAAGTAAAACTAAAAACTCAAAAGGGAAAAAATCAGAGTTAAATACCAAGAGTTCTTGAGTAATTATTCTGTATGAAAAAAATATTTACATAGCTTTGAAAAAGTGGGCAAAAGGTTGACTATCAAAAACCTAAATCTACACAAAACTACACGTTGGATGTGGCGATCGCGATGTAATTTCGGTGTATACCAAAAAGGTATAGTATTTTTGGGTATATCAACCAAAAGGTTATTGATGGACTGAGTTATTTAAGATACGTATGTATAATAGCTAAATGCCAGTAAAAAACTGCCCAGTCCTAATTTGTTAGGTTGGGAACAACCAAAATATCTTATGAGCGAGATGGAGCAGTATTATAGAGTCTTGGAAATAGAACCTGGAGCAACACTTGAGGAAGTAAACCAGGCTTATAAAGACTTGGTTTTCGTGTGGCATCCTGATCGTATTCCGCAAGAAAATCTTCGCTTACAAAAGAAAGCTCAAGAGAAGCTGAAAGCAATTAATGAAGCGCGGGAAAAATTGCGTTCTTTAAATGGTAAGCATAAAACTATTCATCACTCTCCACCACCTTATGAGAAGAAACCACCTCAAAGTACTTATAAACCACCAAGACAAAATTCCGATTTGAGTGGCAAGGATTTCAGTGGATCTAATTTAAGCAATAAAGATTTATCTGGCAGAAACATGAGTTACGCTAATTTGAGTGGCGCTAATCTCAGTGATACTTTTATGCATAAAGTTAACCTTAGAGGTGCAGATTTGTCAGAAGCAAATTTGTTTAGGGCTAACTTACTTTTAGCTGATCTCAGAGAAGCAAACTTGCGTTCTGCTAACTTGATTGGTGCGGATCTTAGTGGAGCAGATTTGCGCGGAGCCGACTTAACAGGAGCGCGAATTCGTTCAGGCGATCGCTTAATGGTAAAATTAATTGGCGCTAACTTGGCTGGTGCAATTATGCCTGATGGTGTCGTCCATAGTTAACATATGTACGCAAAGAATTATTAGTCTAGAAATGCGGGCTATTGACTCAAAAAATGAATTTTATTTATGAATATTGCCATTATTGGTTGTGGTTATGTTGGTTGTGCAGTTGCTGAATATTGGCAACAAAAGATGACTTTTATCATCACCGCTACCACAACTACCCCTGAGCGTGTCCCCACTCTACAAAGTGTAGCCCAAAAGGTTATAGTCACCCAAGGAAATGATTCAGAAAAACTAAAATCTGTATTGCAAAATCAAGATGTAGTGCTGCTGAGTGTTGGTGCAAAAGCAGCAAATTTATATAAAGAAACTTATTTAAATACTGCCAAAACTTTAGTTGAAGTTTTGCAGGATATTCCTAGTGTAAAACAACTAATATATACAGGCAGTTATGCAGTTTATGGTGACCAAAAAGGTGCTTGGGTAGATGAAGAAATGCCATCTGTACCAACCCATGAAAATGGCAAGATTCTTAAAGAGACTGAAGAAATATTACTAGCAGCATCTCGGAAAAATCTCCGCATTTGTATTTTAAGGTTGGGAGGTATTTATAGACCTAACAGAGAATTGGTGAAAATATTTAGTAGAGTTCCAGGTACAACCCGTCCTGGGAATGGTGAGGATATAAACAATTGGATTCACTTGGATGATATCGTTGGGGCTATAGAATTTGTGCGTCAACAGCACTTACAAGGTATTTATAATCTGGTAGATGATGCTCATCTTACCAGTCAATAATTACTTGATAGCTTATTTGAAAAACACAACTTAGCTAAAGTAACATGGGATGCTTCTAGTAAGAGTAACCGTCCATATAATGCTAGAGTATCCAATCAAAAAATCAAAGAAGCTGGATACAAATTGATTCAACCACAGATGGTCTTTTAATATATATAAAATAATTTATATGGCTAATACACTCAATATTAGAATATCTTCTACCCAGTTTTACACCTGGAGAAAATATCGTTGTGCCTACGAATTACATCAACCCAATAATTCTCTCAGTGAAGGAATTCCTTTATTATTAATTCATCCTATTGGTGTGGGATTATCGCGGCAATTTTGGCAGAGATTTCGCTGCGAATGGTATACAGCCGGACACCGCAATCTTATTTATAATCCTGATTTACTAGGATGTGGCGAAAGTGATATGCCTCATGTAGCTTATACTCCTAAAGATTGGGCAGAGCAGTTGCATTACTTTTTACAAACAGTGGTACAAAAACCTGTAGTAGTAGTGGTGCAAGGTGCTTTATTACCAGTTGCTATAGAATTAGTTCAAAAAGAATTAAATTTAATTTCTGGACTTATTCTAGCAGGACCGCCAGCTTGGCCAGTGATTACAAAAGAATCATCAGCATGGGGACAAAAACTAGCTTGGAATGTTTTTGATTCGCCTTTGGGTAATGCATTTTATCGCTATGCACGCACTACCAAATTTTTACGCTCTTTCTCAATTCGCCAACTTTTCGCCTCGGAAAATGCTGTAGATGCAGAGTGGTTAAATATGCTGGTTGCAGGTGCAGAAAATCCTGCAAGTCGCCATGCTGTGTTTTCATTTTTGGCTGGATTTTGGCGACAAAATTATAGTAGCTATCTTGCTTCTATTCAGCAGCCAACACTGGTAGTTGTGGGAGAAACAGCATCAAGTATTAGCCAAGAAGGTAAACAAGAAACTCCAGATCAACGCTTGGCCGATTATCTGGCTTGTTTACCTCAAGGGCGTGGTATTAAATTACCGGGTCGAAACGTGTTACCTTATGAATCAACCACGGAATTTGTGCAGGCGATCGCACCATTTATCAGAGAAATAAGCACATAACACACTTGATAAATATTATATCTTCTTCGTGCCTTTGTGGTTAATTTTTTACCACAAAGACACCAAGACGCAAAGTAAAATCACCAGCAACCTTGGGGAATAAAATTCAAGTTATTTAATCCTCATTTCTTGTCGAATAGGCAGCAGTATCTTCCTCAAGATAATCTGTTTCTAGTTGCATTTGATGGCGGTTAGGTTTGATAAAACGCTCTGTAGTTGTTTTAATCACGATGTACAAAATCGGTACCACAAACAGACTTAAGAAAGTAGCAATTAACATGCCGCCAAATACCGTTGTTCCCAAAGATTGACGACTTCCCGCGCCTGCACCTGTGGCAATAGTTAAGGGAAAAATCCCCAAAAGTGTAGAAAAAGCTGTCATCAAAATAGGTCGTAAACGCTCTTGTGCAGCTTCAATTGCGGCTTTAGTAATTGAAAACCCTTGATCCCGTAATTGGTTAGCAAATTCCACAATCAAAATAGCATTCTTACTAGCCAAACCAATCAACATTACTAGACCGATTTGACAGTAAACATCATTAGCAAAACCCCGCATTGATTGAGCTACCAGTGCGCCAAAAATTGCCAAAGGAACTGCCAGTAAGATAATCAAGGGGTCTATGTAGTTCTCGTACTGAGCAGCTAAGACTAAAAAGACAAAAACAATTCCTAAACCAAAAATTATGGGTGCTAAACCGCCAGATTCTATTTCTTCCAATGAAGTTCCTGACCACTCGTAACCAAAACTTGGTGGTAAAACTTCTTGAGCTAACCTCTCCATTGTCTTAATAGCGTTGCCAGAACTAGAGCCGGGAGCAGGAGAGCCATTGATTCCAATTGAACGGAATAGATTATAGTGATTAATTGTTTGCGCTCCTACAACAGAAGTAGTGGTAATTAAGTTACTCAAAGGAATCATTTGATTGGTTTGAGAACGCACATACAGTTGATTTATATCCTGGGGGTTCGAGCGAAACTGTTTATCTGCCTGGACGTAGACTCGGTAATTACGTTGTTGGAGATTGAAATCATTTACATATTGAGACCCTAAAGCAGTTTGTAAAGTGCCGAAGATATCATCTATGGAAACTTGTAATGCTTTAGCTTTGTTTCGGTCTACTTCTACCAGCATTTGTGGTGTTTGCGCCGCAAAAGTAGTAAATACAGCTTGTAACCCTGGTGTTTGATTGGCGCGACCAAGCAACTGACCCATCGATTGCACCAAACTGTCTAAGCCACTACTACCTCTACGGTCTTGCAGTTGAAACTCAAAGCCGCCAAAGTTCCCTAACCCTTGAATAGGTGGTGGATTAACTGGAAAAATTCTGGCTTCGGGGATGGCGAATAGTTTCCCTCGCAGCTGACCAATAATTGCTTGTACTGATTGGTCTGGTTTTGAGCGTTCCGCCCAAGGTTTTAAAGTTGTAAAAATAATCCCGTTATTGGCTGTATTTCCACTGAAACTAAAGCCACCAACAGCAAATGTTCCCACTACTTCTGGAATTTGGAGGATTTCTTTTTCTACTTGGGCGATGACATCACTGGTATATTGCAGTGAAACTCCTTGTGGCCCCTGGAGTAGCGTGATGAAAAAGCCTTCGTCTTCTTCTGGAAGAAAGGCTGTAGGTACTGCGGTGTAGAGCCAAGCCGTCATTCCTAAAGAGACGATGAATAGCCCTATGATAATGTTTTTGAAGCGGAGCAAAAAAATGAGCGATCGCTGATAACGTCTTTGTACTGAGTCAATAAAGTGATTAATCCGCGCAAACACTCGACCCAGCCAGCCTGAAGGTTTTTGTCCTTGACGTAGCAATAACGCGCACAAAGAAGGTGTTAAAGTCAACGCCAAAAAAGTAGAAATCACAATAGAAAAGGCAATGGTCAGGGCAAATTGGCGATACAGCGCCCCGGTGGTTCCTGGAAAAAATGCCACTGGGATAAACACCGCCATCAGCACCAAAGAAGTGGCAATAACTGCACCAAATAATTCAGCCATGGACTCACTAGCCGCCCGGCGGGGACTCATGCCTTTATCTTGAATAAAACGGCTGATTTGCTCCACTACCACGATCGCATCATCTACGACCATCCCAGATGCTAAAGTTAATCCAAATAAAGTCAAACTATTGATGGAAAAGTCAAAAACTCTGGCGAAGATAAATGTCCCAATTAGAGATAGCGGTACTGTCAGCGCCGGAATTAAAGTAGTGCGCCAGTCCTGCAAAAACACAAAAATCACAATCACAACCAGCACAACAGCAGCAAAGAGAGTCTTAATCACCTCCGTCATCGACTCTTCTACAAATGATGTTGTGTCAAAGGCTAATTCATACTTAATTCCTGGCGGAAAACTTGATGCCAGTCGCGCCATTTCTTCCTTAACTCCCCGCGCCACATCCAAGGCATTACTACCAGGTAGCTGATAAATACCCAAGCCGACAGCATCCTGAGCGCGATATCGCAGAAATGTATCGTAATTTTCTGCCCCTAGCTCGGCTCTACCAACATCTTTGAGTTTAACTAAAGCACCATTATTGCCAGTTTTTAAAACAATTTCTTCAAATTCGGATACTTCTTGTAATCTGCTAGAAGCACGCACATCAATTTGAAACCTTTGCCCTGGGGGAGCAGGTTCTTGTCCAATTCTTCCTGCACCAACTTGGATGTTTTGTTCAGATAAGGCATTAACTACATCTCTCGTTGTTAAACCCCGACTAGCGAGTCGATTTGGGTCTAACCACAGACGCATGGCGTAACGGCGTTCGCCAAAAATTTGAACATTGCCCACACCTTTAACTCTTTTTAAGGCATCTCCCAAGTAAAGGTCGGCATAGTTACTTAAAAATACATTATCGTATTCATCATTCTCAGCAAACAAACCAAAGCCTAAGAGAATATTGTTAGCTTGTTTGGTAACCCTAACACCCGTGCGCTGCACAGAATCTGGTAGTTGCGGTTGGACAACAGAAACACGGTTTTGGATGTCTACAGCTGCAATATCTGGGTCTCTTGATGAATCAAAGGTAGCTGTAATAGTACTAGAGCCATCGTTACTGCTGCTGGAAGTAATGTATCTAATACCCTCAATTCCGTTGATTTGCCTTTCTAAGATGTTCGTCACACCACTTTCTACGTCCTCGGCACTTGCTCCACTATAGTTGGCTGTAACGTTGATTTGGGTGGGAGCGATGTCTGGGAAACGTGCGATTGGCAGTGTGGGAATACAAATCAATCCCAGTAGCAGCACAATCAAGGCACAGACCGTAGAAAAAACTGGACGTTTGATAAAAAAATCAATAAACATAGGAAAATTGGGTCATTGGGGTAGCCTTATTTCTGCTTCGTGTCTTGGTGGCATATGTTAACTACAAAGACACCAAGACACAAAATGAAGAGTACTGAGTTGAAAGTGCTGAGTAGGTAAAATTACCAGCAAAGGGAATAACAGCAGTTTTTTTATCTACCTTGCACTCGTTGCTGCTGGCGCAGGGATAATAGGCGCTCCATTGGTAAGATTGAGAATGCCGGCAACCACGATTTGATCACCAACCTCCAGTCCTTCGAGAACTTGATAATTGCTGCCTTCAATGGCTCCCAACTGCACAGGTTTTTGTTGAGCTACCAGATTTGGCATTCCTGGTTTAGTTTCTGTTGGTGCTTGGGCTACAAACACAAAATTTTGCCCACCCATGCGAGAGATAGCTTCAGTGGGAATTAAAATTCCTGGACGTTCATCCCAAATGATCCTGGTTGGCACATACTGACGATTGAGTAGTTGGTTTTGGGGGTTGGCAAAGGTGGCTTTAACTAAGACGGTCTGTGTATCATTATCTGTAACATTGGGCGAGATAAAACTCACCTTACCTTTAGCTTGGGGATTACCTTGGTCATCAAGCATTTCTACTGGTAATCCTATTCGCAACTGTTCTGCTTGAGTCGTAGGAACAGATATATTCAGTTCCAAAGAATCATTTGTGTTGAGTGTCGAGAGTTCATCTCCTTTATTAACAAACTCTCCTACTCTCACTGGGATATCACCAAGAATGCCAGTCAAAGGGGCAATAACGTTGGTGTATTGCTGTTGGACTTCTGCCACCTGGACTTGGGCGGCGGCTTCACTGACTTGAGAACGGGCTTGGGCAATTTCTTCTGCACGAGGGCCGTTTTCTAATTGCCTGACATTTTGCCTTTCTAATTCCACAGCCGCCGCTAGCTCATTAATATCAGAGCTTCTGCTTTTGCGGAGTTGCTCTAATCGTCGTTGAGCTTCTTGCAACCTAGCTTCAGCACTGCGCTGTTCTCTGATAAATCCGTCTAGTTGGTCTTGGGAAATAGCACCTTCTTTGGCTAATTGTTCGTTGCGTTGCGCTCGTGACTGTGCCAATTCCACATCGGATTTAGCAGCGACAATTTGAGCTTCAGCCTGAGCAATTTCTTCTGGTCTAGCTCCTGCTTGGGCATTTTGCAAGCGGGTTTCGGCTTGAGCTAATCTAGCTCTGGCTTGGGCAATCTCTTCTGGACGTGTACCCGCTTTGAGTTCTGCCAGACGTGCTTGGGTGCGTTCCAATGAAGCTTTAGCTTGTCTGAAGCGGGCTTGGGCATCGTCACTTTGGAGGCGAATGATCACTTGCCCTTGTTGGACGCGATCGCCTTGGCGAAATAAAATTTGGCTAATTCGTCCATCTATCTCTGGTCTAAGTGACACTGAGCGTGGTGCTTCTAATTCACCCGGAAATACCGTAGCTTCCTGGATGGTGCCAGTTTCTACAGTGGCTAACTTCACAGGAATTCCCATCGGTTGACCAGCAGCAACTGTATCGCCAGCAGGTGCATTACTAGCAAAGCGATTTTGCCACCAGATCCAACCAAAGCCACTACCTGCAAGTAACAGGAGAATACCCAAAACTAGCGGCCAACGCCGTTGTTGATTAGGCTTAGATGTTTGCTCTTGCTGTTCAATTTCAGCAGCAACTAGGGACTCAGAGGATTCAGAATGGGACATCTGTGTTTTCTCATCTTTATATAAACAGATTTAGACTTTGGTAATCTCTGGCTGAAAAAGTTTATATAGTTTTTCAGCGATTCTCCTGGTATATTTGCAAATTTATAGAACCTGATATTCGCGTGTAAAAACTGTTGAAGCAAGAGTTAAGCATCGTTACCTCATTGACCCCAGCGACACGCGCAATTTCACGTGTTGTGGCCCCTATTAAACCTGCATTTGCAAACACCTCGGTTGCCGCCTCTATTAATCTGGCACGAGTTTGTGCAGTCCTTGATGCTAAATTATTCATAAAATTATGTAAGCACTTACTTGCAAATGCAAGTACTTGCTTGCATTATATACATAAGCTGAGAAAATTTGTTTAAAATAAAGTTTTTTCATAGCGATCGCCCAAAAACATGCTTTCAGCAGGCAATCAGTGCAATTAAGCAGCAAAACAATAAGTTTTAATTATTTAAATTATGCATAAAAGCGGGAAATTAGGAATTTTACATAAATAAAAACTATGACTTAGCTGGCTAGTACGGTCAAGACTTATTATCTGTGCTAGTTGCCACTCTGCATGTAACACTTATTCATAAAGTGATTAATTGCAAGTAGGAGTGGTGGAAATGGATGTCAGTTTGATCGTGTCTAACATCTTAAATCCACCTGTGTTAGCTTTCTTTCTAGGAATGCTGGCGGTATTTCTGAGGTCGGATCTGGAAATTCCTGCACCTCTTCCTAAACTGTTTTCGCTTTATTTATTATTTGCTATCGGATTTAAGGGTGGTGTGGAACTGGTAAAAAGTGGTATTGGCCAGGAAGTCATCCTCACGCTTGTAGCAGCAATATTAATGGCATGTATTGTCCCAATTTATACATTTTTTATTTTGAGGCTCAAACTTGATGCTTACAATGCAGCTGCGATCGCTTCAACATACGGTTCCATCAGTGCAGTCACCTTTATTACAGCTGGCTCATTCCTCACTCAATTGGGAATTAACTTTGATGGCTATATGGTAGCAGCCCTAGCTTTGATGGAATCTCCAGCGATTATTGTGGGTTTAATTTTAGTCAATATTTTCACAGCTAATCAAGACAAGCGAGAATTTATTTGGTCAGAAGTAATCCGGGAAGCTTGCCTCAATAGTTCCGTGTATCTTTTAGTTGGCAGCCTGATCATGGGCGTACTAACAGGAGAACATGGTGCAGAGGTATTAAAACCTTTTACCCAGGATTTGTTTTATGGTGTCCTCACCTTCTTTTTGTTAGATATGGGACTGCTGGCCGCCAAAAGAATCAAAGATTTGCAAAAAACAGGCGCTTTCCTGATCTTGTTTGCGATCCTCACACCAATTGTTAATGCTGGCATTGCTTTAGTCATGGCCAAATTGATTGGTATGTCACAAGGGGACACCCTATTATTTTCTGTATTGTGTGCTAGTGCTTCATATATTGCTGTACCAGCAGCCATGCGGCTAAGTGTTCCAGAAGCTAATCCCAGTTTGTATATTTCTACTGCCCTAGCTGTGACATTCCCTTTTAACATCATTGTGGGTATACCACTGTATTTATACGGTATAAATTTATTTTGGAGATAAGCTGATGCAGCTAAGTGTGTTGGTTAACAGGATTAAACGGCAAAGCGGTGAAACTGATTAGAATAATCAAGGTTAAATTTTATTACTGCCTCTATCACTCATGGAAAACTTTGTTTTTTACAACCCAGTCAAAATTCTGTTTGGCAAAGGTCAAATTGCCAATATTGCTGCCGAAATTCCTGCTGATGCCAGAATTTTGGTGACTTATGGTGGAGGTAGCATCAAAACCAATGGTGTTTATGACCAAGTTAAGTTGGCGTTAGCTGGACGTAATGTAACTGAGTTTGGCGGAATCGAACCTAATCCCCACCTGGAAACCCTCTTAAAAGCAGTTGAAGTGGTGCGGAAAGAAGGTATTGATTTTTTACTAGCTGTGGGTGGAGGTTCAGTACTTGATGGGACAAAATTTATTGCAGCTGCGGTTCCCTTTGTCGGCGATCCTTGGGATATCCTCGCTAAACAAGCATCTGTAACTGCTGCTGTACCTTTCGGTGCAGTTTTAACTTTACCTGCAACCGGTTCAGAAATGAATACAAACTCGGTTGTCACTAAATGGGAAACCCAAGAAAAACTATATTTTAGCAGTCCTTTAGTATTTCCTCGCTTTTCTGTTCTCGATCCAGAAACAACTTTTTCCCTACCTCCTCGACAAATTAGCAATGGTATTGTCGATGCTTACACCCATGTCATGGAACAGTATTTGACTTATCCAGTGAATGCACCATTACAAGATAGGATGGCTGAGTCGATTTTAAAAACTCTGATTGAGGAGGGGCCAAAAACTTTAGCTAATCCTCAAGACTACGATGCACGAGCTAATGTCATGTGGTGTGCCACCATGGCACTGAATGGGTTAATTGGTGTAGGAGTACCCCAAGATTGGGCCACCCACATGATTGGTCATGAGTTGACGGCACTGCACGGTTTAGATCATGCTCAAACTTTGGCGATTGTATTACCCAGTACTCTAACAATTAGGCGTGATCGCAAGTGGCAAAAACTTTTACAATATGCTGAGCGCGTTTGGGGTATCGTCGATGGTTCTGAGGAAACAAGAATTACAGATGCGATCGCTCAAACTCGCAACTTCTTTGAATCTGTGGGTGTACGCACTCGCTTGGCTGATTATGGTGTAGGGTTAGATACTATCCCTGTAATTATTGACCGCTTTGAAAAGCGTGGTTTTGTAGCTTTAGGTGAACACCAGGATGTTAACCCTGAGGTAGTCGAGAAGATTTTAGCCCTTTCTTTATAGGGCTTAGAGGGGATGAGGGCAATTTTACCCAATGCCCAATCCCCTGGATGAATTGACTACCAAATATTTATCATGCTAGTCTGAATCAGACCAATCGGTCTTTAAAATTTTTATGTCTAAAGGCGAAGAAACAAAAACCAGAATTCTCCAACAAGCAGCCGAATTATTTAACCAACAGGGATATGCTGGCTCATCTATTTCTGACATCATGCGTGTAACTGGATTACAGAAAGGAGGAATTTATAATCACTTCCAAAGCAAGGATGAGCTAGCGCTACAGGCTTTTGACTTTGCGATCGCCTGCGTCAGTAAGCATTATAGGGCGGCATTGCGAAACAAACGTCATGCAGTTGAGCGTTTGCAAGCAATTATTGGCGTATTTAGTAATTTTGCAGAGAATCCACCCATCCCAGGAGGCTGTCCCCTGCTGAATACTGCTATTGAGAGTGATGATGCTCATCCTGCACTCCGGGAACGTACTCAACAGGCGATGAACTCTTGGATGCATTTGATTCGTCGAATTATTGAAACGGGAATTGAAAAAGGTGAAATTCGCCCTGAAGTAAATGCTGACGAAATTGCCACCATTATAACTGCCACTTTGGAAGGAGCGATTATGATGAGCAAACTTTACGGAAATTCAATTTATATGCAACGAGCAGTTAGTCATTTAAATCAGTATATCGATAGTCAATTTTAAATCTATATTCCAGATAATAGAAAAATTTTGCTCAATAACCGACCGAACGGTCTTAAGAATTTAAAACCTTAAACAACACCATGATAGTAACTAATCATCCACGTAGACCACTAGAAGTAAAACTCACAATCTCTGTCAAGACATATGATATTGATTTTGCAGGCATTGTGAGCAACATTGTTTATATCAGATGGCTAGAAGATTTACGCTTAAAATGCTTAGATGAATACTTACCACTTGATAAACTAATTGAACAAGGATATGTGCCAATATTATCTGGAACCGAAATAGAGTATAAGCGTGCCATCAAACTTGCTGACAAAGTAGAAGGGCGTTTATGGCTGAGTAGTATGGGACGTTTAAAGTTGACGGCTCAAGCTGAAATTTTATCTAACGATCAGTTGGCAGCAGTTGCAATACAAAAGGGTGCATTTGTCAATTTACAAAATGGTCGCCCTATGCCGATTCCCCAAGAATTGCAGCAAAAATATTTAGAATATCACGCAGTAAATGAGCAAATTTAAGTTGTAATTAATCAACCAAATGTTAATTTTAGAGTATTAAAAAATGAATCAATTAGCTATTCAATTAACACTACATGGAGCCATAGTTTTGTTAATCGGATTATTAACAGGGATTCCTTATGGTAGGAGCTATTGGCTCATTAATGGGAACTTTGGTTCTGATATTTGGCTGTCTAAAAACTCTGTTATAAGCATAGAAGACTAGCCCTTTCAAGATGTAATGTATTTCTCTTGGTATCTTAGTGGTTAAAAAAATGACTTTTGAACCACAAAAGCACAAAGGTAGAAAGCCTAAAATTGGACAAAATTTTAGACAATTTCTACCCACCTTGAAAGCGTTGATCCTAGAATAGAGTAAATTTTTTGGATATTAACAAACCTTTCGGTCTTTTTAGCGAATTTTGCAGGAAATTACTATGCTGAAATTTTACTATAATCGTCAATCACCCATTGCTCGTCGTGTATGGCTCGCCTTATTAGAAAAAGGTATTGCCTTTGAGTCTGTAGTGCTGAGGTTGGATGATGATCAGTTCCAACCAGATTTTTTGGCAATTAACCCATTTCATCATATCCCAGTGATAGTTGATGATGGGTTTTCAGTACTAGAATCCATAGCAATTTTAGACTACTTAGAAAGTAAATACCCTACACCTGCTTTGTTACCAACTGAACCTCAAGCTTTAGCAACCGTGCGAATGGTACAAATGGTGACTACTAACGAACTATTTCCCAAAGCAATTTCCCTGATTTATGAAAACGAAGATTTACCAAAATTTGTGAAGATAAAGGAACATATAGATAAGGTATTACATTTTTTCACAAAAGCTTTGGGCGATCGCCCTTTTTTTGGCAGCGAACAGTTAACCTTAGCAGATATTGTTGCTGGAACTATTGTGCCTTTCTTGCCGAAGTTGGGTTTTTTTCTGAGTAATTACCCCAAGTTAAATGACTGGTCTGAACGCTTGATGCAGCGTCCAGCATGGCAAAAGACGGCGCTGAGTGCAGAGGAATTTGCAGAATTCAAGCGGCGAGTTAAAGTTTTGGTGAAGTTACGCCAGCGTGAGAATAGCTGGGGAAAGCAAGCAAATTAGCTAAAATCTATCTTTCATTCCCCGTAAACGGGCAAATGTTTGAACTGGATCACGACTGTTGACAGCTAATTGTAATGCTGGTTGTTCCCAACGTAAAAAGGGATTGGTGCGTTTTTCTATTGCCAATAATGAAGGAACAGTAGCTTCTTTGCGGCTACGGTGGGTCTTCACTTCGGCGTAGCGCCTTTGCAATTCAGCATTATCACTATCTACAGTGAGAGCAAATTGCAGATTTTTTAAGGTGTATTCATGGGCGCACCAGACACGAGTATTATCTGGGAGAGAGCGTAATTTACCCAAGGATGCCACCATTTGTGTAGGTGTTCCTTCAAATAAGCGACCGCAACCACCAGCAAACATGGTATCACCACAGAATAACTCGCCTGGTTCATCAGATGTTGTGGGGGGGAAGTAGTAAGCGATATGAGCGCGGGTATGCCCAGGAACGAAGAGAACTTCGGCGGTGCGGTGAGCAAACTGGACGCGATCGCCTTGTTGTAAAAATACTTGTTGTCCGGGAATTCTGCCTTGATCCTCAGCTCCGCCATACACAATTACTTGGGGGAAGTGCTTGATTAATTGCTGGTTTCCACCCACATGGTCGTGATGGTGGTGGGTGTTGAAAATCGCTACCAACTCTGCTTTGAGTTCTGCAAGCTTCCTGAATACTGGTTCAGCTACTGCTGGATCAACAACAGCAGCAATATTGTGTTGGCTATCGTGCAGCAAGAATATGTAGTTGTCTGAGAGCGCCTCAAGACGAATTACCTGCATTTCTTCTGCCTCCATCGTCATGTGGATGTTTGATATTTATCAGCTATCTTGGTATCTCAGTGACTTACTGAGGTACTTGCACAAAATTACTCAACTATCTATATTTTTTATTATAGCTGTCATTTTTTATAAATAATGATAGTATACAACCGTACTTACACCTAGATAATACTAAAAGTCGTCAAAGGTTCTCTTTATTTATCAGTAAAATTTCCCTGGGAGAAAGTTTAAATTCAAAGTTAGATTTATGCTGTAATTTTTTGTGAAAAAATCGCTAATTATAACTTGCAATATTTTTTCTTCCTAGTCACTGATATTTTTTAGTTATTATTAACCAAAGTAAAATCATTGTGAGTTTACAGCCAAGCCAAACTCAATTAAAAGTTTCCATACTGGTCAGCGATTTATCGAGCGCTGGAGCCGGGAGATGGGGAGGTGGAGGTGTGCGATCGTTTTTACTAGCTCAAGCACTCCAAAAACTGAATTATCGAGTGGAAATTTTAGGATTTGTTTTCGGTGATGAACCAGCAGTAATTCCCCAATCGGAAATTCCAGTTAGTTATATTAATGGCTATAACTACCCGCAATTTTTACTGTCAGCCTCTCAGCTTTTCCAAAAAATTGATGGTGATATTATTTATGCGATGAGACCGAAGCCTACCACCTTCGGTTTATCTATGTTGAAAAAGTTAAAAAGTCGGCAACCAATAATTTTAGATATAGATGATTGGGAATTAAGTTGGTATGGTGGCGAAAAATGGCGGTATCGTCCCTCCCCTAAGAAAATTTTTAGAGATGTTTTTAAAGCAGATGGTGCTTTGAGATTTCCGGATCATCCGCTTTATTTAAAATGGGTTGAAGGCATGACACAAAATGCCAATGCCATTACAATTCACACTCAATTTTTAAAAGAGCGATTTGGTGGTGTATATTTGCCCAACGGCAAAGATACTGATCTGTTTAATCCTGATCACTATGATCCTGAAGAAAGTAGAGCGCGTTATGGGCTTTCTGGATATCGAATTTTAATGTTTCCTGGTGCGCCAAGACCATACAAAGGAGTTGAAGATATATTAATGGCGTTGGAACAATTAAATCAGCCTGATTTAAGACTAGTGATTGTGGGTGGCAGTCCTTATGATGACTATGATGCTCAACTCATGGAAAAATGGGGGCGTTGGATGATCAAGCTGCCAAAATATCCATCACAAGAAATGCCGCAAATTGTTGCAGCAGCCCATGTTGTTGTTGTCCCACAGCGTAATACTCCAGCCGCTTTAGCTCAGTTTCCCCTGAAATTAACTGATGGGATGGCAATGGCAAAACCTGTTTTGGCAACACGAGTAGGAGATATTCCCGAAATTCTCGGCGAAAACGGTTATTTAGTCGAGCCTAGTTGTCCAGAACAAATAGCTGAGAAAATTCAATGGATCTTCCAAAATTTAGATGAGGCAAATGCAAAAGGTCAGATGGCAAGAGAAAGATGTGTTAAACATTATAGTGTTGATACTATGGCAGCAATATTATCTCAAGTATTTGCTAATTTAGCAACATAACTAGTAACATTCTTTGTTTTTTTTAGTTTGTTGAAGAAAAAAATCAAATTTATTTATGTCTAATCTTAAGCAGCTTATAAAATTTACTAAACCTTACCCAGGTAGAATTATTTTGACAATACTCCTGGGATTTTCAGGAGCTTTATTTAATGGCATCAGCACAGCAATGATTGTGCCAATTGTTTTAAAAATCGTCGGACAAGAAATAGATTTAACTAATGCTCCACGGATTATTAGAGCTATTATGTCGCCATTTGATGATTTTCCCGAAAATTATCGCTTGGGAATGATGGCAGGAGCAATTATATTTATAATTTTTTTAAAAAATGCCGCTAGCTATGCCAGTTCTTTGGCATCTAGTTCTGTCGCTCGTACACTCACATCAGATATGCGCAAGGCAGGTGTACAGTTATTACTAGATATCGACATCAATTATTACACCAAGATGAAACTTGGTGATTTAATGAATCATCTTAATGGAGAAATTCCCCGTGCTTCAGCTTCTGTAAATAATATAATTAAATTGATTATTGATATTATTACAATTTTCGTTTTTATATTTATTTTATTATCAATTTCCTGGCAACTAACAATATTATCTACCGTCTTACTATCTTTCGTTACCTTAGTAAATCAGTATGCTATTTCTCGCTCAAGATATTTTGGCAAGATGCTTACCGAAATGTCTAAAAGACTCACAAATAATCTGATAGAAACTTTGAGTGGAATTCGCCTAGTTAAGGCAACTGCACATGAAGAAGCAACATATCAAAAGATTAACGAGCTAATTCATGCACGCGAAACAGCAGAGTTTAGGTCTCAGGTGAATTCCAATCTTATTGGGCCAACTAGTGAAGTTGCAGGCCTTATATCTTTAATAATGATTGTCTTTCTAGGACGAATGTTATTTGCAGAGCAAGTTGCTACACTTTCAGCAGTGCTGCTCACATATTTATTAGTGCTACTGCGACTACTACCTTTTGTCTCACAATTAAATACTCTTCGTAGTAGCTTTGCCAATAACTCAGCTAGTGTGGATATGGTGGCTGACTTTTTACGACGGGATAATAAGCCTTTTATGCCCAATGGTAATTTAGCTTACACAAAATTACACGAGGGAATACATTTCAATAATATATCTTTTGCCTACCCTGGTAATGATAAGTTGGTGCTGAAGGATGTAGATTTATATTTACCACGAGGTACTACTCTCGCTTTGGTGGGTAGTTCTGGTGCGGGTAAGTCAACGCTGGCGGATCTTTTACCCAGATTTTATGACCCCATATCTGGTTATATTACTATCGATGGCATTGAGCTAGGCAAGTTTGATTTAAGATCCCTACGGAAAGCGATGGGTATCGTCAGTCAAGATACTTTTCTGTTCAATGATTCAGTAAAAAATAATATCGCCTACGGGAAACCCGATGCTAGCGATGAAGAAATTATGACAGCTAGCAAGCGCGCAAATGCTTATGAATTTATTTGTAAATTGCCAGAAGGATTTGACACGATGATTGGCGATCGCGGTGTCATGTTATCCGGTGGACAGCGCCAGCGTCTAGCCATAGCGCGTGCTTTATTGCAAAATCCAGAAATTCTCATATTAGATGAAGCTACCTCAGCTTTAGATACTGTTTCTGAGCGTTTAGTGCAAGCCGCCATAGATAATCTCAGCCGCGATCGCACAACCTTAGTAATTGCCCACCGCCTTTCTACTGTCCAAAAAGCTGATCAAATTGCCGTATTCGATCAAGGACGTGTGGTGGAACTAGGAAGCCATGACGAACTTTTACAAAAAGGTGGTTATTATTCGCGCCTCTATTCGATGCAATTTGGCGAATCGGCAAAAACTAATGGCAAATCCAATCAAGTGTTGATTCGCGTGTCTTACGAAATTCGCACGCGACTGAACTCGATGATTGGTTGCTTAAGATTATTAACTGATGGCATAGTAGATGATACTAAAGAACGCCAAGAACTATTGAATGAAGCATACAAATCAGTCTTGAGAATTATCGCCAATATCGAAGTTTTCCAAGAAAGCATTAAACTACAAAATAACTTATTTACAGATAACAATGAAAACTTAATGCAAATATTTGATGAACTTCAGAGAAAACTCAATCATCTACTTAATGTCTTAGTTTCACTTGCAGATGGTTTAGTAGATAATACTGAATCAGAAGATGAGTTAATTGCTGACTCTTACCATTTGGCTATTTATTTGTTAGCTCAGATGGAAACATTAGAAAAAATAAATAAAAGTATAAAACAATAGTTATTTTTATTACCCTTAACAACAAATTGCCGCATATTTAATTCATCTAGTATAAATTGCATTGACGATTATATCTAATCATGGCTAAGATAAACATCAGAAAAATATAGAGTATTTAACTATGAAAAAAGTAGCCATTTATTACCCATGTTTTATGGGTGGCGGTGCAGAAGCAGTGGGACTATGGATTCTCCAAGCATTAAAAGATAAATATGATCTAACATTATTTACTCTTGGAGATATTGATATTAAAGAACTAAATTCTATGTATGGAACAAGTATATCAAATGAAGATATAAAAGTTAAAACTATTATTCCCAAAATTTTAACCGTTATTTGCTATTTTATGATGGTTAAAAATAAAGATGTCAGAATGTTATTTTTTCATCTTTTAATTCGGGATTTTAAGCGACATTGCCATGAATATGACTTAGTTATGTCTGCATATAATGCGATGGACATGGGTCGAATAGGAATTCAATACATACATTGGGTTAGAGTTCTTGAGGGTACACCTCTTTATAGAAGAATATCCGGTTTTTCACTAGAACAAATATCCCAAAATATCTCAATAGCAAATTCTTATTGTGTTGCTAATACGACAAGAAAACAATACAAAATTGATTCAAATGTAGTGTATCCTCCCGTTGTTATAGATACACCAGATATACCTTGGATTGACAAAGAAGACGCATTCATTTGTAGTGGCAGAATAGTCAAAGCAAAAGAACCTCATAGAATCATCAAAATACTGAAGCTGGTTCGTGAGCGAGGCTTTGATATTAAATTATATATGACAGGTGGTGGTGGTGGTGTTTATGAATGGCAATATACTAATTCCATCAAAAAGATGGTAGAAGAAAATTCATCTTGGATTACCTTACATGAAAATCTTCCCTATGAGGAGTATATTAAAGTTTTAGTTAAATGTAAGTATGGTATTCACTTTAAAAGAGAACCTTTTGGTATTTCTATTGCCGAAATGGTAAAAGCTGGTGCTATTCCTTTTGTGAGAAGTGATGGCGGACAAGTGGAAATTGTCGGTGAACATAATAATGAATTATTTTTTAATACGGAAGTTGAGGCTGTAGAAAAAATTATTGAAGTCTTAAATGACTCTACTAAACAAAACAAACTACTTCAATCCCTAACTACTCAAAAAAACTTATTTTCTACCCAAAGATTTATGTCTGAGATAAATGATGTTGTTAGTTCCTACTTTGATACCAAGGTAGAAATACCAACTTGTTAATTTACCAGAAATTTGGAGTAAAAATATGTTAGCCAAAATTATAGAAAAGTCTAACAAAAACCAACACTATTTTTGGGTTAAATATCCCTGGACTAATGAAATCAATTATTAATTACCATGTCATTGATCCCACAAACATTGGAGATTTATTCTCCGCTCCCACAAAATATTTTGCTTTTCCTGGATATACTGTTGAACAAGCCGATATCCGCACAATAAACATTGATGACATAAGAAGTAAACATATTATTGTGGGTGGAGGTGGACTTTTATACTCTCCATTTTTACATGCATTCTCTCAACTTATTGAGTCTAAAGCAGATACAAAGTTAATTGCTTGGGGAATTGGTCAGCAAATTTATGGTAGTTCTTTTGCGCCACAAAAATTACAAGATTTTGACTATTCTCAATATCTGCATAATTTTGACTTAGTTGGTATTCGAGATTTTAACTATAGTTCTCATTGGGTTCCTTGCGCTAGTTGTATGCACCCAGCCTTTGATAAAAAACGAGAAATAAAACATGAATTTGTAGTTTTTTCGCATAAAAAATTCCAGATAAAAATTGGTAATTTTCCGCAACTGACTAATAATAATCAAGATATTGAGGAAATTTTAGATTTTTTAGGATCAGGTGAAACTATATTAACCAGTTCTTATCATGGGGCATACTGGGGTACACTGCTGGGGAGAAAAGTTTTATCTTTTCCCTTTAGTAGTAAGTTTTGGACTCTGAAACATACTCCTGGTATTTTTCCCATTCAGAAGTGGTTACAGCACAAATTCAAATTGTCACTATTCAAAAAAACCTTTTTTGAGTTTCGTTATCAAAATAAGTTTTCCTGTAAAATTGATGATTGGCAGCATTATCTAAAAGACTGTAAGGCTTACCCTGAGAGCCTTGACGAGAATCGTGAACGTAATCATTGGTTCTACTTGCAAATATTGAATATGTTATCTGATACAGGAACTTAAGATTAAGTATATGAAAAATCCGAGTTTCAAGAAACATTATATTTTCTTTGTTCAAGAAGAATTACCAAAGCCAGAAGCTCATTTAGTTCAATCTACAAATGCGGCAAATGGTGCGGCAAACTTAGGATATTCAACAGTTTTAGTATATCCTGATAAAAAATTAAATTATATTAATCCAGCTAATTTATATCGTCCTTTTCAACCGAGAAAAATACCTGAAGAAATTGTTAAATATTACAATCTCCAAGATAAATTAAAAGTGGCTCCTTTGCCAATGCCTTGGCCGATTGATCGTTTTCAAAGCAAATTGACTAACTCCAACACTATCTTTACCAAATATTATTTTCCCTTTCATATATTTCCCACGACAAAGCTTGTTCACAGTCGCAACTGGAATTTAGTAAAAGCTGCCATTACAAATGGTGTTCCGGCAATTTACGAACATCACCACCATGAAAATAAACAGTTTGAGCCAGAAATCGTTAAAAGTCCATTATTACAACTTGCTGTAACAGTCGTAGATACTATTCGCGACAGCATGATCAAAAATGGTATGCCATCGGCAAAAGTAATTACCCTACATAATGGTTATAATCGGTTGTTTATGACTAGACAACCAGACAAAGCAGCAGAATGGCGCGAAAAGCTGCTGATAAATGGGCGATCGCATCTGGTAGTATACGCAGGAGCGTTACAGCGATTTAAAGGTATTGATGTACTCATTGATGTTGCTGCCAAAATGCCAAATGTGCAATTTGCTTGTGCAGGCGGAAAGACAACAGAAGTAGAACATTATCAGCAATTAGCTAAAGAAAAACAGGTAGACAACATTATATTTTTAGGCTACGTTTTGCATGATCAATTAGCATCTCTACTACAAGCAGCCGATATTTTAGCTCATCCTCATTGTTCTGGAAAAGCGGCAACTTTTACATCTCCTTTAAAGTTATTTGATTATTTGGCTTCTGGAAATCCCATTGTCGCGACGGAAATTCCCTCGTTACTGGAATTTAAAAATACTCAGGCGATCGCTGCTTGGTGTGAGCCTGATAACCCCACTAAATTTGCCGCATCTTTGAAATATGTTTTAGAAAATCGTCCCAGAAAACTAGAAGGTTACGCAGATAATATCGAATTTGTAAAGCAATTTTCTTGGGAAAATCGAGCAGCAAAAATCCTGAGTTACGTTGATAAAAATCTCCTTCCTCAACTTATAAGTTAAGCTAAATTATTAAATAATAAATATTAACTCATGATGGATAGAAAAACAGTTGGCATGATTAGCAGCTATCGAGGTTTGGATAAAAAAGCCGATTGGCTATGGCAACAAACCCCCAATCAGCTTGGTATTTGGGGCAATATCCAAATGCAGGCATTAGCATCAAAACCCGACTTTTTGCTAATGTATCAGTTTGACTTTCCAGAATTTCCTCAGCAGCAATCCTGGTGGGAAAAGTTAAGTCAAAAACGACAAAAACCAGAATTTGATGTTAATTCTATCCTTAAAGGTGTTCCCCAAGAGCGGGTGATTTATCTTTTACGCGAACCACCATTAACTGAAGTTGTGGAAAGAAATAAACGCAATTATCAGGAAGCACAAAAGTATTGCGGTTATACTTCCGGCCCTGATGATTTTGCCCCCACACCTGATTACATGCCGGCGATTTGGTATCATACCAACTCATTTCGCGAATTAAATGAAATGCCACCTCCTGAAAAAGTTTCTCCTTGTAGTTGGATTACTTCGGGAATTAGTCGCACAGCCAACCATCGCCAGAGGTTAGACTTTTTACAGTCTTTACAATCAAGTAACATTAAATTTGATTTGTATGGGCGTGATTTACCTACATGGGCCACAAAATCAGGGGAATTAGGTAACAAATGGCATGGTATGGCACCTTACTATTACAATCTGGCAATTGAAAATTATGCCGAAAATAATTGGTATGTAAGTGAGAAATTATGGGATGCTTTGTTGGCATGGTGTTTACCAATTTACTATGGTAGCCCAGCCGCCGATAAATTACTACCACCTGGTAGTTTTTTGCGGTTGCCTAGTTTAGATGCCAAAGGTATTGCCTACATCCAAGAAGTGACGGCTACTCCTGATGCTTGGTATGCTGCTAAAGATGCGATCGCCGAAGCTAGACAAATTATTTTACATCAATTAAATCTACTTAACTGGTTATCAGAATTTGTCGCTAAATTCTCTTGCTAAATTTGGGATTTTTATATGGATGGTATTTGTACCCTTGCCAACGACCGAGTTTATGACCAACTTGTTGCTTTACTTAATAGTATAGAAGCCATTTATGGGCAAGATATGCCTGTTTGTATCTATCCTTATGATGATAATACAGCACAAATTGCTGCGGAAATTGCTCATCGCCCCAATGTGCAAATTTACGATAATCAAGAGTCAATGCAACAATGGGATGAATTTGTTTGTAATATTTGGGATGTTCACCCTACCGCTCAAGCACATTGGTCGAAATTAGGTAGTAACAAATATCATCGAGTTGGTACTCATAGACGTTATGGTGCATTTGATGGGCCTTTTGACCGCTTTGTCTATATGGATGCTGATACTTTATTAATGAGTTCATTAACAGAAGTATTTAGACAACTAAATCACCATGACTGGGTAGTGTATGACTTTCAGTACACAGATTTGTCTCATGTTTATAATGCATCTTCGCCAAAATTGACAGAAATATTTTCAGCAGAACAACTACAAACAGAAATATTTTGTTCTGGATTTTATGGTTCTAAAAAAGGGATTTTTAATGCCCAAAGCCGAGAATTATTACTAGATAAACTGTGCCAAGGCGAAGCAGAAATCCTCTATGATATGGCTCCTGACCAAACCATTCTTAACTACATGGTTATGCGTTCAGGTATTTCTAGCTATAACTTTGCTCATCATTTATCTCAGAGTGAAAGAACAGGTTGTTGTGTGACTTCTACACATTTTGAAGCAAAAGACAATATTTTATATGACAAAGGTCAACGATTAACTTATATTCACTATATTGGTTTATCTTCTCAATTATTTAGGCAAGTATGTGAGGGAGAAAATATTGATTTTCCCTACAGAGATATTTTCTTGCATTATCGCTATCTGCATGAACCAGATAAGCGACCACAGTTCACAACTCAACCGAAAAATCAAAAAGCTAACTCAGGTTTAGCTACAAAAGTTTTAAGAAAATTAGGATTAACAAATTGAGGTGGAAACATGAGTCGGGGAATTTATATTATTGCTAATGATAAGGTGATGGATCATGCGATCGCCTTACTTAATAGTATCCGATTGCATGATGCGGATACACCAATTATCATGATTCCTTATGATGATAATTATCACAAAATCGCAGACACACTCAATAAATATTATGGTGTGCAAGTCTACGAAGATTTAGAATTTATCGACAGGCTTTCCCAGAATTTACATCAAACCTTTGGGGGACAATTTTTCGCCCGTCCTAATCAATTTCGCAAGCAAGCTTGTTGGTTTGGCCCGTTTGATGAGTTTTTGTATATTGATACTGATATTGTTGTCTTTGAAAAAATAATTGATAATCTGAATTACCTAGCTACAAACGACTTTATTTGTTGTGATTATCAACATTTAGGGGGAATTAGAAATGTTTTTAGTGCCAAAGTTTTAGAAGAAAAAGTATTTACTGAAACTGAAATCAAAGATATTTTCAATGGCGGATTTTGGGGGTCAAAGAAAAACTTAATTTCGGAAAATGATTTGTACGAAACTTTTGCTGAGTGTGCTGCTCATCCAGAGTATTTTGACTTTTCTGAAAAAACTTCTGACCAACCGATTATTAATTATATGTTGCTCAAGCGCATTCCGCGCCGCTTCAATGTAGTTCGCAGAGAGGGTAAAGCACCAGGTAATTGGGGCGGGACTCACCACTTTCAGACTCAAGGCAAAATTCTTTTTGATCCTACTGTCAATCAACCTCTACAATATCTTCACTGGGCAGGTATTCGGATTCAACCCGGTTGTCCCTACTGGGAAATTTGGCAACACTATCGTCATCTCAATCCAGCGTTACCTGTGGCAAATATCCCTACACCAGTAGAAAAAACTCAGTTGCAAGAAACCTTAGATAAAGTTAAAAATCAAGTCCGTAAAATTAAGAAAGGCGTTTTAAGCGATTAATTACAAGCACTTTGTAAACAAGAAAGGGATGGTAAGTGCTGATGATTTACCCTTGCTCTCTTGAATCAGGACGTGAATAAGGATCTGTGCAATAAAAGGAATAAGGATTATCATAATCATGATAGTGGGGTTCAACAAAATTTCTACCTTCATCTGATGCTTTTTTTGAACAATATGGTTTTAAATCAAGGTCTATCTTAGAGTAGTGTCTACTTATTAAATGAGATCCAACTCCTTTAACTGGTCTTTGAATTGAATAGTGACAAACCCATCGATGTACTGGATAAACATATGTTTTTTCTTTTAAAATCTCTGGTTTTCCTGCTTTTATAATGTCTCCTTTTTTCTCATCATAAAAATGATTACTCTTAGCATCTAGCTTCATCTGCTCTTTCATAATAGGGTGCTGACACACATCTATCATATTCATTTTAATTTCATTCTTATGATAAGCTTCATTGATATATTCAGCAAAGATAGGCGAACGTCTTAAATAAATTTGCTCAGAATATTTTTTATTATTTATTTCTATTGAATATTCACAATAAAATGGTAAGAAATTAATATTGCTATTATTATCAACTATGACTTGTGGCAAAATATTTATATTACTTGCTTCTTCTTTTATTGCTAAGTGTTCTTCTATTAGTTTTTGGTTGTTTTGACATACTTGAGTTTGAAACTCTAAATCGGAAATTTTATTGTTTATAAGAATTTGATATAGATTTCCACCACTAAGAAGTATAATCAAAAAAATCAACGAATTGGCAATAAAAGGATGATTTTTTAAATAATGTGCAAAAAAAGGATTATTTATTAGGTTAGAGATAGTAAAACTGGTAAAAATATTACTAAATAAGTTAAAAATAGAATTAGTTGTATTAGAAGAGTCTGAGTCTGGTGAATTAGAAGAATCTGAGTCTGGTTTATGAGGAAAGTTGGGCATAACGCTAATTTTATTAATTTAATAAATATTATTTTATTTTTCTATTATGTTAAAAAATTAACGTGAGTTTTTTGACTTTATCTGTATTCTGTGATAACTATTCAAAACAATTTTGACATAAACGATTATGAAAAGCTTCCTTAATAAAGCAAACATAAATAAAAATCTCTCTTTAGGCAGATCCGATGACGAGTTTCACAGCCAAGTTATGAAAGAGGGACAAGGGAACAAGGGGACAGATCCGCTTACCCTGCAAAACATCTGGATGACTAACAATGTGTTCGCGCCAGTTATTGGCATAATGACTCTTGATGCAAATTATGTGTCTTTCATTCTCTCTCTCACCCACTGCCGAAAAGCTTTCATAGTTGCATTTCTACCTGCGGTTCTACTCTGTTCCAAATATCGGAGAATTACCTCGGTTAACGGCATTCCTGGAAATGTGGGACTATTCTCAACCTCCACATACTTCCCTTGCCGCAGCACGTTAATCTGTAATTTACCTCGATCAAATCGCCAAAGCTCAGGCACTCCCAGCGCTTGGTAAATACTTGGATGGGTTCGAGAGGTAATGTCAATTTCCAGTGCTAAATCAGGAGGTGGATCAACCGCCAAATCCAGTCGTTTCTTGCCCCGAACAGCTAGCTCATTTTGAATATAAAAACACTGATCTGGCTCAATCCCCTTGAACATAGCTTGATTCTTGAAGGTCGTTGAACCCAACGTTAAAAACTCAATGTCAAGTTCTTCTAACAGTGCCTTGACCAAATCTCCAACGACTTCTTTAGCCGCTTCATGTTCAGGTAAGGGTGTCATAATCTCCAGAATTCCATTGTCATAAGCAATGCGAGCCGATCGATGGTCTCCCAACTCCTCTAAAATCAACTCAAACTCTTGCCAACTCACCTCATGCAACAACACCCGTTGACCCGGCGGAATGCTCAATCGCCTTAGTTCTAGCAACATCATCCAACCCTCCAATCAAGAATATATCCCACTCCCCATCCCCCCATTCGTGCGTATCTTTTATCAAAAACAGCAGTGCGGCAAAAAGTTTGGCTAAATGCCTTGCTTGAACACTCGCACCGCTTCCAGTCTGGACGTTTCTGCGATCAGAACGCAGCGAATGAATAAATCGAGATCAAGGCTTGCCAGTTCAGGAATTTCGCTGCGATAGATGCGTTCGTAGCCCGGCGATCGCAAATGATGCATGGTTAGCAGTCCATCTTCCCAAAACCAGACCTCTGGCACGCCTAGGGCATGATACCGCTCTAATTTTTTCACGCTGCCACTGGTAAAAATAACTTCGATCGATAAGTCAGGGCACGGCTTGGAGGTTCCAACACAATAGGATTCATCCGCTTGAACACAGACTTCGCCTTCTTTTTCTTGATCCATTGAACCTGTTGGCTCAAACTCGATTCCTTTCTCCACAAAGAACGTTTCTAGTAAGAGTCCAATCAACGTTTTAAAGAATTCGTGGTCGCGTCCAGGCATCAGAATTTCGATAATACCGTTGTAATAGAACAATCGAATGCCAGGAGAGGTTTCAAAGCCTTTTTGAATCAGCTTGAATTGCTCCCACGTCACCCCGTGATGAATCAGGCGTTGATCTGTTGTTTTATCGATCAGTTGTGGCATCTGAGTTCTCCCTCCGCACATCGATCTGTCTCGATTATGTCACGTTCAACAAAGTCAGAAGTCAGAGGTTCGAGGAGCGAGGGATGCTCTTCTGACTAATTGCGACCAAAGGAAGCTTAGTGCCATTCGATTTCCAGCCATTGGCGATCGCAACTTGATTTTTTCATTACCAAATAGTTGCGATCGCACCCGACGATTCGCTAGGATCTGTAAGCTTTGGGGTACAAGCAAAGCTGCTGGGGATCAAGCTACACTCATGTGAGCTATGCTGCTGAAACCCAAATTAATCAGAATTTTACAGGAAAAACGAAACCGATGGCGAAACGTGTGCAGTTAGTTTTAAATCAAGATATTAGCAAGCTGGGTAAATCTGGCGACTTAGTAGATGTAGCTCCCGGCTATGCTCGTAACTATCTAATTCCCCAGAAATTGGCAACCCATGCCACTCCCGGTATTCTCAAGCAGGTAGAACGCCGCCGTGAGCAAGAACGTCAACGGCAGTTAGAACTCCGTCAACAAGCGCTAGAACAAAAAGCCGCTTTGGAAAAAATTGGCAGCTTGCAAATTGCCAAACAACTGGGTGAAAACGAAGCAATTTTCGGTACAGTCACCACCCAAGATGTGGCAGAGGCAATTCAAGCAGCTACCAGTCAAGAAATTGATCGGCGGGGAATTACCATTCCCGATATTAACCATCTGGGTACTTACAAAGCTGAAATTAAGCTGCATTCCGATGTTACAGCCCAAATCAATATTGAAGTTGTAGCCAGCTAAATTTTAGGAGTGCTTCCTGAGTCAGAAGAAAGAACAAGAATTTTCTTGAGCAAGTACCGTCAATGCTTTTCCCCTACTCAACACTCAACAGTTTGTTGAGTAGGTGGGGAGAATCTGTTGTGAATAAAATTGCCTCTACAGCATTCTCCCCAAGATTTTGGACTATAAGGGTAATAGTGAACCCCCAAGCTCAAATCCAAAATCTCGCAACTAAAATCGTTTATGGCTGAAGAACTGAGTTTTCAAGGCGATGGTAGCGATCGCCTGCCACCCCAAAACATTGAGGCAGAAGAAGCGATTTTGGGGGGAATTTTACTAGATCCAGAAGCGATTGGTCGAGTTAGCGATCGCCTGATTCCTGAAGCATTTTATATCAGCGCTCACAAAGATATCTATCAAGCAGCGCTACGCCTCCATGCTCAAGGTAAACCCACAGACTTACTCTCAGTCACAAGTTGGCTAGCTGATAACGATATCCTCGCCCGCATTGGTGGTAGAAATAAATTAGCCACTCTCGTAGACCGCACAGTGTCAGCCGTTAACATCGACGCTTTAGCAGGGTTGGTCATGGAAAAATACCTGCGGCGGCGATTAATTAAAGCTGGCAACGAAATTGTGCATTTGGGTTACGAGACAGAAACAGAATTACCAACAGTTTTAGACAAAGCAGAACAGCAAGTTTTCGGCGTTACTCAAGAACGTCCCCAATCAGGTCTAATTCACATTTCTGATACCCTAATTAATACCTTCCAAGATATTGAAACTCGTCATCAAGGCATTGCCCTACCTGGGATTCCTTGCGGCTTCTATGATTTAGATTCCATGACCAGTGGCTTCCAGCGTTCTGATTTGATTATTATTGCTGGCAGGCCATCAATGGGAAAAACAGCATTTTGCCTAAATCTCGCTCACAATATTGCCGCAGGTTATAAATTACCGGTTGCTGTTTTTAGTTTAGAAATGTCCAAAGAACAGCTAGTCCAGAGGTTATTGGCTAGTGAAGCCGGAATTGAATCAGGTTATCTCCGCAGTGGACGTATCAGTCAAACACAGTGGGAACCCTTAAGCCGCGCCATTGGGATGCTTTCGGAAATGCCCATATTTATTGACGACACACCGAATATTACCGTTACTCAAATGCGGAGTCAGGCCAGGCGACTGCAAGCAGAACAAGGCATGGAACTAGGATTAGTAGTGATAGATTACCTGCAATTAATGGAAGGTGCAGGTGATAACCGCGTTCAAGAATTATCGAGGATTACCCGTTCTCTTAAAGGTTTAGCTCGTGAATTATCTGTGCCAGTAATTGCCCTGTCTCAGTTGAGTCGAGGAGTAGAAGCGCGTACCAATAAGCGGCCGATGTTGTCAGATTTAAGGGAAAGTGGCAGTATCGAGCAAGACGCGGATTTAGTCATCATGTTATACCGCGATGATTACTATAACAGCGATAGTCCCGATCGCGGAATTGCCGAGGCGATCGTCGCTAAACATCGTAATGGCCCGACAGGCACTGTTAAGCTTTTATTCGACCCGCAATTTACAAAGTTTAAAAACTTAGCCAGACCAGGGAATTATTAATAATTCGTAATTCGTAATTCGTAATTACGTCGCTATTGGGCATGGGGGAAAGAAGAGCAGAGAGGCAGGGTGCAGGGGAGAATATTTGAGTTTTGTACTACAATCCATCTTCCTCATTCCCCATTCCCCATTCCCTACTTAATATCCAACAATTCCACATCAAACAGCAAAGTAGCGTTGGGTGGAATTACACCACCAGCCCCACGAGAGCCATAACCTAACTCTGAGGGGATAATTAACTGACGACGACCGCCTACTTTCATGGTGCTAAGTCCTTCGTCCCAACCTTGAATTACCTGTCCAACGCCGATTTTAAACTCAAAAGGACGGTTGCGATCGCGTGAACTATCAAACTTCGTCCCATCTTCTAAAGTGCCGGTGTAGTGTACTACAACGGTTTGTCCAGGTTCAGGTGTCGCCCCAGTTCCTTCCTCCAGTTCCACGTACTTCAGTCCAGAGGGGTTAGTTACGACATTGGCATCACCAGAGGGGTTAGTTACAAAATTGGCATCAGACATAGTATTGCTCGCAATTAAGATATTGTTTTCAGTAAGTCTATTGAGTGCTGGTGTAGTACCAGTGACATTAGCAGCAATAGCAGAGTCCTGTTTACTGCCAACTTGTGCTAATACCAAAACTACAACACATACCAGCATGAAACCCACGCTGAGTAAAATTGATTTCAAAATCAGTTCTCCCTAAGAAAGTGCTGAGTGCTGAGTGCTGAGGAGCCAGTGACGGGTACGTAGGGGTCTCCCCCGCCGCAGGATGCGCGCAGCGCTGTAGTGAAGCATCTGGCGTTGCTGAGTAGGAATATTAGCTCCTAGCCTCTAATCACTATCATTACCAACAGAACACAATTAGTTTAAATCAGAAAGGACAATTTAACGCCACAGCTTATTCTCCAAATCGCGCACTTGACGCTCTAAACGGTCAATTCTACCCCGTAATTCATCCACTTCAGACTGACGAGCAACACCCAAGTCCTGCATCATATTTCGCATTTGTCGTTGCATTTGCTCTTCCCAGTTTCCCTGTTCGGACTTTAACTGTTGTACAACATCATCCATTACTGCCTTAGCTTGCTCAGGATTGAGTTTACCGTCCTTGACCAATTCCTCGCTGACTTGGCGCATTTTTTCTGCTACCAAAGACGTTGTACCAATACCAAGCATCATTAGCTGTTGCAACCAGTTGTTACTATCCATACTCCCTTCCTCTTTAATTGTTTCCCACTAGCTGACTCTTGCTCTTGAGTGTATGCAATCAAGCTATGCTGGAAAAGTGGTTATCTTAGCCTACAGCTCTATTTTGGCAAATTCGTAGACACGTAAACACAGAGAAGGAAGCAAGAGTGTGGTCATAGAACTGCTGAAGTTTAAGGTAGCTCCAGAACAGCGAGAATATTATATCCAGCAGGATGCAGAAATTTGGACAACAGCCCTAGCTAAGTATCCGGGATTTTTGGGTAAAGAAGTTTGGATTAACCCCAAAGACTCTACAGAACTGATTTTAATTGTTCGTTGGGCAACACGGGAACAGTGGAAAGCCATACCCTTAGAAGACTTGCAGGCTATTGAAGCTAAATTTACTCAAGCGATGGGAGAATCCTATCCCATTATCGAATCAGCAGAGTATCAAGTGCGGAAATTTCCTCATATTTGAGAGCATGTTTGAAAAGTTTTGGGCGAATACAATAGCAACCCAAGAATGCCGCAGGCTGTACGCTACTACACAAACTAAATCCGCCTGCGCGGACTAACCAAAAATTAGGTATTTCAAACCCACGGAGGTGGCCTTCCCTTCGGGAAGAAGCTGCGCTTCATGTCTGTGTAGCCGCGATCGCTATGAAATGTTCAAAATCCCCAGTTTAATGGGAATAATTAAACTAGAATCCCTTTTTGGCAATGAAAGAGGGGTTTTTATAGCTATATATTTAAAAAGCAAATGCTCAATCTTACTGGATACCAAATTAACTCCACTCTCCATGAAGGCATTCAAACTATTATCTATCAAACACAAATCCCCAATACTCAACAGCCAGTTATTCTGAAAGTTCTGAAAAATGAATACCCCACTCTTGAAGCCTTTACTCGCCTGAAACATGAGTATCAAATTCAACAAGAGTTAGATCATCCCAACATAGTAAAAGCCATCAGTTTAGAAACTTTTGATCATCGTGTAGGACTGTTGTTAGAAGACTTTGGTGGTCAGTCCTTAGCACAACTTATACAAATAGAAAAGTTAGATTTAATTAATTATTTAAAAACTGCTATTCAAATAACTAAAGCTTTAGATTATTTACATAAAAATCAGATTATTCATAAAGATATTAAACCCAGCAATATCATTATGAATTTGCAAACAGGTATTGTTAAACTAACTGACTTTGGGATAGCTTCCCGTCTGAATAAAGAAAATCATCAATTTACTAACCCCAACTGCGTTGAAGGTACACTTGCATATATGTCTCCTGAACAAACCGGGAGAATGAATCGTATTCTTGATTATCGGAGTGATTTTTATTCTCTGGGTGTGACTTTATATGAAATGCTTACTGATAAACTCCCATTTTTTAGCGAAGATCCCCTAGAGTTAATTTACAATCATATAGCTGTGCAACCAGTAAACCCACAGTTATTAAATCCCCAAATTCCTACCAATGTTTCAGCCGTTGTGATGAAACTGATGTCTAAAAATGCTGAAGACAGATATCAAAGCGCTACAGGATTATTAGCAGATTTAGAATTGTGTCTTCATCAGTTAGAAACTCAGAGCGAAATTACTAACTTTGTTCCGGGACTTTTAGATGTTTTAAGCCAGCTATTAATACCACAAAAATTATACGGACGAGAACAACAAGTCAAGGAAGTTTTAGATGCATTTGAAAATGTGACATCAGGAACTAGTGAAATGATGCTAGTTTCTGGTTATTCTGGCATTGGTAAATCGGCTTTAGTCAATGAAATTAATAAACCAATCACTCGCCAACAAGGTTATTTTATTTCTGGTAAATTTGACCAATTAAAAAGGAATGTTCCTTATGCTCCATTAATTCAAGCTTTTTCTTATTTAATGCGGTATTTATTAACAGAAAAAAATGAAAAAATAGCAGCATGGCGGGATAAAATTCTAGCAGCCGTCGGCACAAATGGCAAAGTTATTATTGATGTGATTCCTGAAGTTGAATTAATTCTTGGTCAACAGCCCGAAGTTCCCCAAATTGGAGCAACGGAATCACAAAATCGCTTCCATCGTGTTTTTGAAGAATTTATTAAAGTTTTTACGCAAAAAGAGCATCCCCTAGTTATATTTTTAGATGACTTGCAATGGGCAGACTCAGCTACATTAAATTTAATACAAATGCTCATGACTGATGTTGAAAGCAAACATCTATTATTAATTGGGGCATATCGAGATAATGAAGTTAATTCAACACATCCTTTAATTCAAACAGTAGAAGAAATTAAAAATACTGGTGCGATCGTTAATAATATTGTGTTGCAATCTTTAAATTTAGAGAATGTAACTCAGTTAATTGGTGAAACTCTACAAGAAACCTACTCTTTTGAAGATAATACTAGAAACTTTCCTAAAAAACTTATTGAATTAGCTGAACTAATTTATAATAAAACGGGCGGTAATCCATTTTTTATTACACAACTTCTTCAGGCACTTTATCAAGAAAATCTTTTAAAGTTTGACTTTAAGACTACTAAATGGCAATGGAACCTAGAGGAAATTCAAGCAATTAGTATTATCGATAAAAATGTTGTTGAATTAGTTGCAAGTCGAGTTGAAAAGCTACCAAGAGTCACCCAAGAGGTTTTGAAATTAGCAGCTTGTGTTGGTGACAGTTTTAGTCTGGATGTTTTATCAATAATTCATGAAAAATCACCTTCTTTGACAGCAAATGACTTATATTCGGCTTTGCAAGCTGGCTTAATTCTACCTTTAAGTGAAGCTTACCGCATTCCTTTAGCATTTAATCAAGAGGAAGCAATTAATTTTAATTTTGATATTTCACGCGTAAGTTATAAGTTTTTGCATGACAGAGTGCAGCAAGCAGCTTATTCGTTGATTCCAGAAGAACAGAAGAAGTTTACTCATCTAAAAATCGGTAAATTGCTCCTGCAAAGTACACCAAAAGATGAAATAGAAACTAATATTTTTGATATTGTTAATCAGTTAAATGTAGGGATTATTTCCCTAGTTGAACAACCTGAAAAAACAGAATTAGCTCGACTAAATTTAATCGCAGGACGCAAAGCAAAAGCCTCAACAGCTTATGAAGCTGCTCTAAAATACTTGGAAACTGGGATAAAGCTTTTAAGTAAAGATGCTTGGTACACCGAATATCACTTAACTATAAGTTTATATGAGGTAGCTACAGAAGTAGCCTATCTCAGTGGTAATTTTGAGCAGATGCAGCAATGGGCTGAGATAGTGCTACAAGAAGCCAAAACTTTATTAGATAAAGTTAAAGTTTATGAAGTACAGATTATTGCTGCTATAGTTCAGAGTAAACAATTAACAGCTATTCAAACAGCAGTATCAATACTACAACTATTAGGGATAAATTTTCCAGAGCAACCAACACCATCTGATATTCAGCAAGGGATGGATGATATTGCTACTCATTTACAAAAGAAAGTAATTGCAGATTTAATTAACCTACCATTAATGACTGATCCTAACAAGATAGCAGCAATGAAAATCTTAATGGGAGTTCTTCCCGCAGCTTTTCAAACTGCTCCAGCAATGATGCCAATTATTGCTTGTGAAATGGTCAATTTATCCTTAAAATATGGCAATACAGCAGTGTCTGCTTATGGTTACAGTCTTTATGGATTAATTCTTTGCGGAGTTCAAGGACAGATTGATTCTGGCTATGAATTTGGTAAATTAGCTTTTAGTTTGGTATCACAATTTAATGCCACAGAACTCAAAGCGAAGATTCTCACAGTTATTAGTGCTCATGTTCTTCATTGGAAAGAGCATATTAGAGAGACGTTTTTAACATCCAAAACTGGCTATGCTAGTGGTTTGGAAACCGGAGATTTAGAATATACTGGCTATTGTGGATACATTTATCCTTGTCATTCATTTTGGCTTGGTAAAGAACTTTGGAGTTTAGAAAAAGAGCTAATAGCTTACTGTGAATCGCTAAAAAAGATTAAGCAACAAGTTGCTTTAACTTGGAACCAAATATATTTACAAACAGTTATCAATTTAAAAAGAAGTCCAGAAAATGCTTGGTGTTTAATGGGAGAAGCTTACGATGAGAAAAGTATGCTACCAATTCATCAACAATTTAATGACCTCTATACAATTAATCATCTATTTGTTAATAAGTTAATGCTCTCTTATATGTTTGGAGAGTATATTCAAGCCTTAGAAAATGCTGCAATAGCAGAAAAGTCTTTAGGTGGAGTCACAGGGCTATTTGTTGTTCCTCTGTTTTATTTCTATGATTCTTTAGTCCAATTGGCAATCTATCCTACTGCTCAAGAATCTGAACAACAATCAATTTTGCAAAAAGTCCAAGCCAACCAGCAAAAAATGGAACTCTGGGCTACCCACGCCCCGATGAATCACTTACATAAATTTTATTTAGTAGAGGCAGAAAAATATCAAGCTTTGGGTCAAAAGCTAGAAGCAATGGAATACTATGAAAATGCAATTACCAAAGCTCAAGAAAATGGTTATCTCCAAGAAGAAGCCTTAGCTTATGAGTTAGCAGGAAATTTTTATAAATCTTTAAATAAAGAATTAATTCATCAAACTTATATAACTAAAGCCTATTATACTTATATCCGATGGGGCGCGATCGCTAAAGTTAAATATTTAGAATCAAAGTATTGTTTTCTAGTAGAACAAACTAGTACTATAGAGACTTCTCCATTAAAACTAGATGTGACTCACATTGCTACTAGAACTACTAGTAGTAATGGTTTGAGTAATGTATTAGATTTTAATACATTCATTAAATTTTCCCAAGCGATTACTAATGAAATAATTTTAGAAAATTTATTGAGTAAGTTAATCAAAATTTTACTAGAAAATGCTGCTGCCCAAAAAGCAGAATTACTGTTACTTAAAGATAATCAACTATATATAGAAGCCTCTGGTGATAATGCTAATGATATAGTAAAAAATTTACAATCTATTCCTCTTGAAGACTATGAGAATTTACCTATTTCTGTTGTGAATTATGTTTTCAGAACTCAGAAACATCTCGTTTTAAACGATGCGATGCTTACTGAGCCTTTTAATATTGACATCTATATCCAAAAATATCAATCAAAATCGATCTTTTGCTTGCCAATTATTTATCAATCACAGCTTACAGGGATTATTTACTTAGAAAATCAGTTGACAGCAGGAGCTTTTGTTCCCGAAAGAGTAGAAGTATTAAAAGTTTTAGTTTCTCAAATGGCTATTGCCATAGAAAATGCCTGCTTGTATGCAAGAGAGCAAGACAAATCAAGACAATTAGAACAGTCTATCAAAGATTTACAAGCAGCACAACTGCAACTTATCCAAAGCGAAAAAATGTCTTCTCTAGGAAATTTAGTTGCAGGAATAGCGCATGAAATCAATAATCCCGTAGCTTTTCTTTCAGGTAGTATTGTCCAAGCCAAAGATGCTGTTACTGATTTAGTAGATTATCTGCAACTTTACCAAGCAAAATTTCCTAATCCTGGTACTGATATTGAGGAAAAAGCCGCAGAAAAAGATATAGATTACCTCCTAGAAGATTTACCTAAAATCATTGATGGAATGAAAGTTGGTACACAACGCATCCGTAACATTAGCACATCTCTCCGTACTTTTTCTCGCGCCGATAAAGATTATAAAGTATCAGCCAATATCCACGAAGGAATTGATAGCACTTTATTAATTTTACAACATCGCCTCAAAGCCAATCATCATCGTCCGGCTATTCAAATTATTAAAGACTACGGAAATATTCCGTTAGTAAAATGTTATCTGGGACAATTAAATCAGGTATTTATGAATATTTTGTCCAATGCTATTGATGCTTTAGAAGAGTTGAATATTGGTTATACTTATCTAGAAAATCAAGCTAAACCGCCTCAAGTTATCACAATTAAAACTCAACTATCTAAAAATAATCAAAGTATAGAAATTAAGATAAAAGACAACGGTACAGGAATGACTGAAGCAGTAAAATCCTGTATCTTCAATAACTTATTTACTACTAAAGATGTCGGCAAAGGTACAGGATTAGGATTATCTATCAGTCAAAAAATTGTAGAAGAAAAACACAACGGTAGCTTAATTTGTGAGTCAGTTTTAGGACAAGGAACAGAATTTATCATTTCCATTCCTGTTTCTGTTAACGAATCTTCGAGCTAAGGGCAGATGTGAAATCCTCTCTTTTTTATCTTCGCTTTTTTGGGGGCACACTGCTTGAGCGTTTATGTTTAATAAAAGTAATACTATGAGTAGTAAGTTTTCATAAAGTTTTTGTAGAGTAAAAGTAATTTTTCGTATGGTTGGAGTGAATTCATGTTCTAAAAATTTACCTAGCTTATCAGTATTATTTCGCTAATAACTAGCTATATTAAGAGTTTGATAAACTATTTATGTTAATATCAAATAGCTGACAATTAACGGTTACAAAACACTTTCTTAATTGTTATAAATAATTAAACACGCAAATCTTGGACTCGCCCTATTATTCGTAGGAAAAATTAAATCCTGAATTAATTGAAAGTTAGCTTTAGTTTAATATGTTATGGTTCGAGTTTATTAAAATAGGCTTAAACTGCCTGATAAAACTTTAGCTAACGGACCTGTACAAGATGCGAACATAGTAACAATCAGGAACTTTTTTCATGGAAACGAGAAGAGAAAACAGGCGAACAGTTTCAAAGCTTATTTCATTTTTGTTGCATCATGTAACTTTAATTGTCCTTGCAAGTACTTTTGTTTTGCTGATTGGCGGTAAGTTTGAGCTAGCAAGTGCAACCGAACCTAACGCAGAATTAGAAATTCAAAAATTAACAACCTGTTACGCGCTAGGAACTGATGCTATTGGTAGAGGAGATATCCTACAGGGAAAGAATATTTATCGAGATTGTTTTACTCCAGATGCTGTGATCACAGCAGTTTTTCCTGATGGCGCAAGTGAAAGCCGAACTGGGACAGATGCTTGGGCGGATTTTGTTTATTCAGTATTCCAAGGTAATGGATATGAGACTACTCAACACCTGATTGGTACGATCAACATCTCAGTTCAAGCTAACCAAGCAACAATGTCCTCTTATCTCCATGCAACTCACAAACGTTCAGAAACTAGCATTGATGTTGCTAATGGCACTTATGAAGATGAAATTATCAAACAAGATGGGCATTGGAAAATCCAACGGCGTACCCTTAAACTGATTAATTTCTTGAACCTCAGTTCTCCACCGACTACCACATCACACCCACGCATACCTCGTCGCTCAAGACGTTAATATTTCTGACATTGTGATTTAGCTGCTTTGAGGATGTTGCCATATCACAGCAACATCCTCATCAGCGATCGCATCTCGATATAAATAGCTAGAATCGAGATGTTTACCTATTTGTGCTTAGGCTGTGGCCACTGTAACTTGTCCCCATTGCCATCAACTTGTTGATAGTCAGGCTATTACTTGTCCCTATTGCCGTACAACTCTCAAAGCTTACGGTCATCCCGGTATTCCCTTGCACCGCGCTACTGGGGACGAGTATCTGTGTGATAGTTGCACATACCACGCCGACAATACCTGTAATTTTCCCCAACGTCCCTACGCCAAAGATTGTACTTTGTATGAAAATCTCGAAGAGAGCAAGTTAAGATTGCAGGAACAGCGTTACGCTAGCAGTTTTGGTGCATCTATGAACAGATGGGTAAAACGCCATCAGTCTTTGTTGCTGCTACTGGGTTTATTAGTTGTCTGTTTGCTCATAGCTTTGTCAACTGCTTGATACTTTTATAGTGTGGGGATTTTGGTTGTTTCATCTGTAGGCTCAATCATCTTTGGCGCTGCTTCTTCAAATACGGCTAAGTCGAACCAGAAAGTGGTACCCACACCAACTTCACTTACCAGATGCATTTTACTGTGATGCCTCTCCATAATATTTCTGACAATCGATAAACCCAAACCAGTACCCTCTAAGGTGTGAACTCGGTTTTCTACGCGGAAAAAGCGGTCAAAAATTGCCTGTTGGTCTTCTGGGGCGATACCTATGCCAGTATCGGAAATTTCCACTCGCACATGAGAAGATTGATGATGTTCGCGATCGCCTAGCGTTTCACTAAGCAGCGTTCCAGAGGAAGAATGATGCTGGAGATTTAATTGGTAAGCACGGATGACTACTTTACCACCCGTGGGAGTAAATTTCAGGGAATTACCCACCAAATTAGCCAATACTTGCAATAACAAATCATAATTACCCACGACTAGCGGCAAATTGGAGGCAACTTCCTGAATGATTTCAATACCTTTATCCTTAGCATTGAGTTGGTAAGTACGCAGAGTTTGCTCAATGGCTTGCGCTAAATCTACCCCACCAAAGTTGTAACTGCGACCAGATTCGAGCTTGGACAAATCCAAAACATCATTCACTAGACGGGTAAGTCTATCAGTTTCATTATTGACTGTTTGCAGAAAATCTTGCCGTTGTTCTACACTCAAGTCTTCGCCATACTCATGCAAAGTTTCAATAAAGGATTTGATATTAAATAAAGGTGTTCGTAGTTCGTGAGATACGTTGCTGATAAATTGGCTTTTTGCCTCATTCAGTTCTACCTCGCGAGTGATATCCTGCACAGTAATAGCAATACCTTTGATGCTCTCCCGTTGCAGGTTGAGTACCGTAGTCAAGAGAATGCGGATGGTGCGCTTGGTAGGTTGGTTGAGATGAATCCGGAACTCGGCACTTTCACGTTCACCTGCGGCCATTTCGGACAAAGGACGAGTGATTTCCATTTGCACCGCCGGCGGCAAATTATGTAAAACATTGGTACCTTCGACTTCGACTCCTTCCCAGCCAAAAATTCGCCGTGCTGTGGGGTTAACTAAAATCACCTGCATACTGTTATCAATCAGGACAGCACCATCAGCGATCGTGGAAACCAGTGTTTCTAGTTTGGCTTTTTCTGCGGTTAATTCTTCAATATTCTGCTCTTCATAGCGCTCTAGACGCTCTGCCATTTCATTAAAGCTGAGAATTACCTCTCCTAGTTCGCCTCCCAGAGGTAAGTCAATGCGCTGCTTGAAATTCCCTGCCGCAATTTGTTTTACTCCTACCAGCAGTTCTTTAATCGGCTTAGTAATGGTTAAAGCGTTAATCACTCCTGCCAAAATCACCATCACCCAAATCGTGATAAAAACGGCAATGGTGACATCACGGGTGAAATTAGTAGAAATAACTGCGGTTTGGTTGGGGTTGATGCCGATCGCTAATACACCCTGGTATTTTTGATCGACAATTAGGGGAATAAATACATCAGTGACTGCCCCGTCTGGGGTCATGTGTTGCCGTACCATCGGCTTTTCCACATCACTAGTGTAATCTTCTGGTAATTGTATTCGCCGCTCAATGGTCAGAGAGTTTTCTACCTCTGGTTCCCAAAAAGGAATCCCGAAAAAGATTTTCCCCGTCTCATCAGCGTAGAGCATGTAACGCACACTAGAGGTGCTGCTATAGAAGCGTTGAGAAAATTGGGCAACCTCGGTGAGATTGTGGTCAGCAATTAAGGGGGCAACATTGGCAGCAAGTAGCAATCCTAGATCACGACCGAAACGGGTATCATTCATCCGGGCATCCTGCTGAATTGTATTCACAGCCCAGAAAGTCAGACCACTCATCACTAAAGACACTACCAAAGTGGCAACAGCCAAAAGTTTGGTCTGGAGGGTGAAGTCAGACCACCAATTGGCGATTGCTTCTCGGATTGTTTTTAAAAGAGCCAGCATCTTAAACAAAGTTGTTAGTAGTTTTGGTTATTTAACCCCAACAACTAAAAAATTAACAGTTAATTTGGCAAACATGTTAATCGACAGAGGAGGGTTTTTGCTCCATACAATATGAGGTCAAAGGCAGCAAACAAATTTTAGGCGATCGCTTGCAGGAATTTCTTAGCCCCCTTGCCGATCATCGCTATTCTCAATGTAACGGCGCAAAACTGAGTTAATCAAAACTTTGTACTCTGCACTTTGAGACTGAAACCACTCAATGATATCTGGATCAAGCTGAATTAAGTTGCGGGCTTGGTCTGCTGGAACTCGTAAAGTAGCTTTTTCAAAAAACTCCTCAGTCAGAGGCGGGATATCAGAATAATCAATTTCCTCATCAGTCATTGCCTCCAATGCTTTCCAATTAGTACGTGAGATATTGCTCGAATTGTTTACGCTCATATCTGTTTGCCCTACGTGCTGAAATAATTCGGATGACATCACTTTGTCTTTCTGTCCAGACAACAACCGCTACACCATTTCTCAAGAAACCGATTCCCATCCAGCGATCCTCGCCGTAATCAATACGGTTATCAGGCTCAATTAGCATAGGACTTTCAAACATTTCTGCAACATCTGCGAAGTCAATTTGATGTTTGCGAATGTTTTCTTGATTCTTCGCTTCGTCCCACTCGAATTGCATGAAGCAAGGGTGAATGTTAATCGGGCTACCCCTCATTATGGCGCATTCTGATCGGGAATTTTGCGATCGCATCATGTCCATCAAAAAATGCGATCGCTCGATGTTACTCCTAATTCAGCACGCGATGACCGATATCTCTTCGGTAATACATCCCCTCAAACTGAATTGCTTTGATACCAGTGTAGGCTTGGGCGATCGCTTGCTCAAAATTTTCGCCGATGCCCGTTACATTTAACACCCGCCCCCCATCTGTAACTATCTGTTGTTGCTGATTTAATCTTGTGCCTGCATGAAATACAGTGACTTCTGCTGTCTCTGCCTCTTTAATACCAGTAATAACTTTGCCTTTTGCGTACTCTCCAGGATAACCACCTGAAGCAGCGACCACAGTAGCAGCGACCCCCTGTTTCCAAGCGATGGGTGGCATTTCCCCTAAACGCTGCTGTACACAGGCTAACATTAAATCTTCTAGGGGTGTGGCCAACAATGGCAAAATTACTTGGGTTTCGGGATCACCGAAGCGACAGTTAAATTCTAAAACCTGGAAGTCGCCATCGGGTGTAATCATCAATCCAGCATACAGCACGCCTCGGTAGTCAATACCTCTCGCTCTTAAAGAGGCGATCGCTCTTGCTAAAACTTCTGTTTGAACGCGTGCCATTAACTCTGGTGTGGCAATGGGTGCTGGTGCATAGGCTCCCATCCCACCAGTATTTTCGCCTGTGTCCCCTTCACCAATCCGCTTATGATCTTGAGCTGGTAACAAAGGGCGAATTGTTAATCCATCTGTCAAGGCTAAAACCGAAACTTCTTGCCCAATTAAACATTCTTCCACAACCACAAAATTTCCTGCACTACCAAACTGTCCCTGGAAAATCGTATCTATCGCCATCTCTGCCTGTTCCAATGTTTCGGCAACTATCACACCCTTACCTGCTGCCAAGCCATCAGCTTTCACAACTATGGGCGCTCCCTGTGCTTTCACGTAGGATTTGGCTGCTGCTGCTTCTGTAAATACCGCAGCCTTGGCTGTAGAAATTCCTGCTGACTGCATTAATGCCTTAGACCAAGCCTTACTCGCTTCAATCTGCGCTCCTGCCCTTACAGGCCCAAATACCATCAATCCTTGACTTTGGAGATAGTCTGTAATGCCTTGAGCCAGGGGCACTTCTGGCCCAACTACTACCAAAGAAATGTCATTTTCCAGAGCATATCGGCTCATACCCTCAAAGTCATCTACTGCCAGAGACAAGTTCTGGCAACCTGCCATGCTTGCCGTACCGCCGTTTCCTGGCACACAGACAACTTGCTCAATTTGCTTGGATTGCAATAACTTCCATGCTAGAGCGTGTTCACGCCCGCCATTACCTACAACTAAAACTTTCACTTATTTCCTCGTGCGTCCCTTGCGAATCAATTTTTTCACCAATTCTGATGCTTATGCAAGACCCCTGAAGAGTGCTGAGTTATATTTATTTTATTTTTTCCAATTTGATTTGTGAACATCAAGAGGCTTCACAACCCCGGTTTTTTGAAAAAATGGGGGTTTTTATCTCTCATGAATAATTTAGGATTGCTATACTTAGTAAGTTAGTATATTTTCAGTGTAATTTTGTTGTTTAACAACAATAAAATTACGGTAATTTTTCTAAAATTGATACAGATTTTCAGTATTTTTAATTAATTTTTTAACGTGAGAATAATTGATTTAAAAATCTTTAGTAACTAATGACGTTTAATCATTGTAAGTATTAACCTGTAAATATTACGTTAAAAAACATATCAATAAAATAAGGGACATGGCTAAAACTATTGTTACTGGAGCAGCAGGCTTTATTGGTTCTCATCTTGTGGAAACACTGCTGCAACGAGGGGAAGAAGTGATCGGTATTGATGAATTTAACGATTACTACGACCCTATGTTAAAGCACAAGAGCATTGCACACTTGTACGGTTCGCCTCAGTTTACCTTAATTGAGGGAGATATTCAGTTTTTAGACTGGCAGGTGCTGCTGCAAGATGTTGATGTTGTTTACCATCAGGCCGCACAAGCTGGTGTCAGGGCGAGTTGGGGCCATGGTTTCCGTACTTACACTGAACGCAATATTAATGCTACCCAAGTTTTACTGGAAGCGGCAAAAGATGCCCAACACTTGAAAAGAATAGTATTTGCCTCAACATCTAGTGTATACGGTGATGCAGAAACATTACCTACCCATGAGGGAATTTCTCCTCAACCAGTTTCTCCCTACGGCATTACGAAGTTAGCAGCTGAGCGTTTGTGTGGACTTTATCACAATAACTTTGGAGTGCCAATTGTGGCATTACGCTATTTCACAGTTTATGGGCCTAGACAGCGCCCAGATATGGCATTTCATAAATTTTTTAAATCTATTTTGCAGGATGAAGCAATTCCCATTTACGGTGACGGACAGCAAACACGGGACTTTACGTTTGTCAGTGATGTCATTGCTGCCAATTTAGCCGCCGCCAGCATACCCCAAGCAGTGGGCGAAATCTTCAATATTGGTGGCGGGAGTAGGGTGGTTTTGGCAGAAGTTCTCAACACTATGGAAAAAATCGTTGGCAAAGCAATCAAAAGAAACCACATAGAAAAAGCAATGGGAGATGCACGTCACACGGCAGCTGATGTATCTAAGGCGCGACAAATTTTAGGATATCAGCCGCAAATTTCCTTAAGGGAAGGTTTGATAAAGGAATGGCAATGGGTTAAATCTTTATATTAAAACACGCCAAAAATCTTTTCAACTCTTACTCTCTGCGACTCTGCGCCTCTGCGTGATCTAAATTCATATTTCCACTTAGCAACACCCCTCAACCAATCTACTCATTCCCACTCTTGAAACTCATCACTAGTATTGCGAAGTAGGGAATTTATCTGAGTGCGACGAGTTTCAAAGTTAGCTGCAATGGAAATCAACATAATGCCAACTAGCAAGCCAACAACCCATTTTAAAAAGGGGTAACGCAAGCTAAAAATTACTAACTGATAAACACTGGTAATGATGAAAGTAGCTGTACCAACATAGAGAAAAGCTCGGATTCGCAAAGCTAATCCGGCAAAAATGGCGATCAGGCTGAAAATTCCCGGTATCAAAGGTGTATTTTGCTGAAATAAAATTGTCCACCCACAAATTACACCACTACCTAGCAGGCGTAAACTGTGGCGAGCTGCTTTGTATTCTGGGAGCTTCAGTAGAGGATCTACTTGGGCAATATACAGCAGTGATAAACCAATTGGTGTCACATACCACAAAGCATCAGTTAGTTCTAAGTCATCAAACCAGCGAAATAATGCCCAGTCAATTAATACAGCACTGACATAAGTAAAACGTATGTTTTCACCCACCTTGGCTAGGAAGATATAGAATCCTGCTGCTAGTAACAAGGTAACAGGGTAAACTTGCAGTCTGGTTTCCCATAAAATTATTAGTGGCACAATAAATCCGGCTTGTTGCCACGGTCTTTTAGACCAACCCCAATTCTCCCAAGGTAAGATATATAAAAAATAGGCAACTACGCAAGCGATCGCCCCATTCCAAGGTACTAAGGGGCCAGCTAACCACTGTCCTACAGCTGTCTCCCGCCAATAAATTCTCATGGCGGCTACCTCTAATAGTCCGAGGTAAACCCACATTTCTCCGATTGTAATTCTCAGCAAAGCAGCAGGCGATCGCGTAGCATCTCCCAAGGAAAATAGCCTTCCTTGAAAGATGGCATATCTGATGAGGAATACACCAGTCGCTAATCCCACAAGGCGATTAACATCGATGGGAAGAGGAATAGCAGCCATTAATAAGCAGCTACTCCAAACCCAGTGCAAATGAGCGATGCGTTTAAGTTCTTGGGGGGTCAGACGTAAATAGCGGAAAATCCCAGGAGAGAGGATGCGATAAGCATACATAATGCTGGTACCAAGGGCAGACATGGCAATCAATCCATCACCTAATACGCCTCCTGTGGCTTGAGACATTTGATAAAACAAAAGTTCATAGGCAGAAATTGATACACCAATGATGCCTAAGTAAAGCAGGGGTTTAAAAGACTCGTTGCGTCGCCCCACGCCAATGAAAATCAAGGCTACACCTAAGGAACATAAACCTGTCCAATCAGTAAAGGTATCCAAACGCAGCAAGATACTAAATGCACCATAGATTAATGGCAAAATATGGAAGCTACTGGGAAGCCTTGCTAATTGGTATCGTCGTCGCCACCATTCACCCACCAGTTGAGCAATTAAACCCAAGGCAATATTGGCGATCGCAATTCTGATCATTGCATATTCCCCAAACCCCAGAACTTCGGCTATCAACAATTCCACACACCAACCGATGCCATAAAATGCCCAATTTGTCGGTGAATGCCAGCTACGATAAATAATTGCCCCTAAAGTGATGCCAGTAGCAATTAAGTATAAAAATCCTGGGGAAACAAATCCTTGATAAACTAATGCCGAGTGCAGCGTCATTCCCAACAACACCGCGCTACACAATGCGATCGCCCATTGATCACTGGCTACTGCATATATAGTTGCTAATTCCTCACCACGTCGCAGCAGAACTGTGCGCCCTAACCATAAACTCAAAATAGCCATCGCCCCGACAATCAACCAGCCGGCTATCGTCAGACGAGGTAATCCCGGTATACCTTCCCACAGCAGCGCCCCTAGAAAACTCAAAGTAAAACCAACTGTAATTTTTGCGGTTGGTTGATTTCCTAAATAACGCGTATTAGCAAACATCACGGCTGAACCCACACCCAAACCAATCAATCTGGTTCCTGGTAGAGGTAAAGTTAATAGCTGAGTCATGCCTACAGCTAAAATGCTCAAGACACTGTTTGTAGTCCGGCGTTGCGCAGTGGTGCGACTGGCTAAACCTGTAAGGGCTATGGGCGTAATTAGCCAAATAACTCCCCAATGAGTTTGGCTACGAAATACACCATACCAATATGATTCGGCATTCACCCACAGCAAACTAAAACTAACTGCGGCTAGGCCTAAACCGATGTACCATGCACTACGTTGCCATAATCCATCGCCGAGACTAAATACCCATTCTGCCACCATTAAAACTAATAAAATTCCTGCCCAGACTGACAAAGCAAGATTTGGCAATAGCCAATAGATCGTAGAGCAAAGTGTCATCAGTCCCATGATATGAGTGAGATATACCAAGGGAATAGGGACATGGAAGCGGCGTTTGGTGACAACTGCAAGAGTGATTGTCGAAAATAGCAGATTTAGCGATCGCAATGTGGGATTAATAATGGCGATACTGGTTAAACAAATGCCAAATAATAAACTTAAAATTTCGCCAAACTTTGCCAATTCGTGCTTTTGGGTGCGATGTAGTTGATCGGCGATCGCCACCATGAAAATTAAGTAAGGAAATAGAGCTAAACTCAGCAACGCCCAAGGTGTATTTTCCGCATGAGTGAGTTGAGTGCCAATTGCGATCGCCCATTCCTGTAAACTAGACGGCACTAACCGCCAACCCAACCAAACCATTTGTAAGCCAATGGCGAAAAATACCGCCAAGTCAACCTTAAAACTATATCGTTGCCAGCGACTACCCAAAGACCATAAAGCCAATCCACTTACAGCTGTAGCCTGCCAAGGATGATCTATCACCGCCACCAGCCAACCAAGGAACAGTAAAATACCTCCCAAAAGTTCCCAGGGTAATTGGACAGTGGGAGACGAGGTAGATGAGGAAGCTTTTACTTCTTCTGCCCCGCTCCCTCTGCGCCCCTGCGCCCCCGCTCCTCTGCCCCTCTGCTGTGCTAACCAAGTTGCTAGCCAACCACAAATACCAATAGCTAATCCCAACTGAGTTATGTCTACCCCAGCCACAAAAATAGCTCGTACTAGCAGTAACACTAAGGCATAAATAATTACAGCAGCGAACAAATTTATCCCCAATTGAAGGCGCTGCTGTGCTTGATTTGCTGATGTAATTGGGTGCTGCTGTTGGTAGCGATGGTCATAGATAGTAATCATGGTTGTACTTATCATGGCCACATAAATGGCAATTAAGGGAAAACCTGGTAATTGCCAACCCCAATGTAAATAACTCAGCCCCAAAATATTTACTAGAGGTAGTTTCCCTATGGGTAAATTGGTAAAAACGGTAAGATTTTTGCAGAGTAAAACTGTAATAAATGTCAGGGTAGAGCAGGCGATCGCCACTGTCAACCAGTCCAGGGGATTGTGCCACAATCGAAAACTGTCCATTGCCCAAAAGTTCACTGGCACTAACAACAGGGTGACAATTAGCAAAGTTTGCGCCGTCAATCTGAGATTGTTTTGCCTACCTGCCCAAAAACTAAAACCCCAGAAACTTAAGGTATAAGCCAATAAAATTCCATACTGTCCAGAAGCAGGAAACCTCTCCCACTGACTAGCTGCTAGTACTCCAGATGACACCACAACTAGGAATACACCTAAAAACAGCAGCCAACGCACACTCAATTCTGCTCCCAGTGACTGCAACATGGTGGCAATGAAGTTTGGTTCAGCTGGCTGTGCTTTTTGTTTGCGGCTACTAATTTGCAAAGCTTCCACAGGTAAATGCTTTACGGGATCGACAGTTACAGGTTGAGCCTGAACTTGCAATACCACCGGACAGACAAGAAACTCTCGGCATAGTTGCCTAACTTGGGCATCAGATATCAAACCTAAACGCAACCATATATCCAATCCTGCTAATAACTGAGGATGGGAGGATGGCAACCTGAGTTCAATTTTCAAGGAGCGGTCAAGTGGCGATGACATAAGCCTTAACCGTATCAGTAGATAGATACTTTATTTGATTAAAGTATATTTATGCGATCGCTGTGCCACTTAATTTTACGTGAGTCTCCAAGGAAGGCGCACCTGCGGGAAGGGCGAAAGGAACAGAATCCTCCGGACTTTTATTCCTTTGTACTTTTTATTCGTAACTCAGCACTCAGCACTATTTCTTAGGAGTTCGACAAATATTAAAAACCCCTCTCCAAATCTCTCCCCTGCAAGGAGCAGCCACTGCGTTGTAGCAAGTGGCTTTAGAGGCTTTGAAACCTTGCTTTTTCGTCTTGATTTTCGTTGGTAATTCAGGATATTTAAGCCCCTCTGGGACTCGGAGAGGGGTTGGGGTGAGGTCTATCGAATTCACGTTAAACTTTCAAAGTTTTTTGCCAGAGGTCTAGTGATTTGGGTAGTTATTGTTCCCAAGATATTTAGCTTTTAATTCTTCTAATTCCATATCTATTTCACTTGGATGAGAAATTGATTTTGGTGTTTGTGCTTGATTGTTTTGGGGTTTGCTACCTCCCAAAAATTGAGTTTTCATTTCTTCTAGTTCTAAATCAATTTGACTAACAGATTTAGGCGGTGATTGGATAATAGGTTTTGCTGTTATCACTGGTGTAGCAACTACTTGTGGTTGTTGATTTAAATCTTGGATGACTTCTTCTACCCTTTGATAACGCCGAATGGGGATACTTACTAACATCTTGTCAAGAATGCGACTTAACTGATGACTGACGGGAGTTTGTAGATATTGCTGCCAAATCCAAGTATCGTTATTGATATCATAAGAATCAAAAGGCGATCGCTGAGTTAATAAATTAATACAAGTCGCGCCTAAACTGTAGATATCACTGGCAAAAATAGCTCTACCGCGAATTTGTTCAGGGGCGACATATTCGGGAGTACCAATACTAGTACCGGTTTTGTTTAAGGCAGTACCAGTGGCAGATTTAGAAGCTCCAAAATCTACTAATACTGATTTGCGTAGGGCTTCGCCTTGGCTCTCACGTAAAATAATATTTTCTGGCTTGATATCGCGGTGAATTACTTGTTTAGCATGGCAAAATTGCAGTACTGGCAATAAATCATTCAGTAATTGCCATATCTGCGTTTCACTAAAAGCGCCCTTTTGTGCCAATTCCTGGGCTAAGTTTTGACCCTTGATAAACTCTTGCACTAGATACTGTCTGTCATCTTGGGTAAAATATGCCAATAATTCGGGAATTTGGGGATGTTTGCCCAACTCATCTAACTGCACCGCTTCTTGGGTAAATAACTCTACAGCTTTTTGTACAGTGTTAGTGCCTTGAGCTTTAGTATAAAATTGCTTAATCACACAATGGGGTTTAGAGGGTTTATCCTCATCCACCGCTAAGAAAGTTCTCCCAAAACCGCCTTGTCCGATAGGTTTAATCGCTCGGTAGCGTTCTTTGAGCAGTAGCTTGGAACCACAACTCAGACAAAACTTGACATCATCAGAATTTCCCGGCTGGGAACAATGGGGATTAAGGCAGTAGCTCATGGAGGGTTGGCGCTTAGCATCGCTCTTACTTATCTTTATTTTCTCTTGTCCTAGGCAGAAGGGCAGGGCTGTTTCATTCGCTTGTGTTGGAGATTTGTCAAGAGGATAATCTCACGCAAAGGCGCAAAGACGCAAAGAAAAATCAGGTATTTCGGACTGAAGATGCCAAAATTTTCGGTCTTAATTGTGGATTTGCCCTTGCAATTTTAACCCTTTTAGGGAACGAATCAGCCCTGGGCAGAAGGGTGATGATCTTCGCCAATTCTCTAGTTTTAGACTATGCACTAGAAATGTGATCGCATGATCAACTCTTACCAGTTAATTTTTCATATACTTATGAGCATATACTCGTATTTATCACGTTTTTGCTGTATATTATATATCTAAGAATTATTTTCTCATAGTAGACCTCAACAAAGGCCTTAAGCGGAGAGATCGGAAGATGCTGGAGATTCAATAAACTTAATACGAAGTAATCCGGAAAAGGGTTACTAGTATATGTAGTATAAAATCAATTTACTATTCAGTATACTTAACATCGTTATTCAAGGTAAGGCATGATGAGGTGGGGGATTTGGTCATTAAATCAAAAGTTGATTGTTAGCACTCTGCTAGCATTATCTTGGATGACTCCAGCACTGGCACAATCAGAGCAATTATTAACCCGTGCCGAAGTCTATAAACTAATTAAGATTGTGGAACTGTTGCTGCATAACCAAAATCCACGTCCAGCAAACCCGCAAGATGTCATAGTTCCGCGAGATGCAGTGAGAACAGGTGTCAGTTCTGAAGCTCAATTGTTCTTCAATGATAAGTCTCTGATTCGGGTAGACCAAAGGAGTATCTTTCGATTTGAACCAGGGTTGCGGCGCTTTAAATTACGAAATCTCCTGGCTCTCAATGAAACAATATTTAAGTTGGAAAATGGTACAGCCTTGGTCTTGAGTCCACCGGGTAGTGTAGGTACGGAAGTAGAAACACCAGAAAGTCAAATTAGAATATTGGCAGTACGTCCCGCCACCGCACAGAATAATCATTTATTTCTCCCAGCCCAAAAGGCTAGTGCTGTCATGGTGATACATGATGGAACAGGTAACACCACACAAGTATTTGCCCTAACGGATGGAGACATTCAAATATCCGACCAGCAAGGGAAAAAAACTGTTGCTCTACAAGGTGGTCAGACAGTAGCAGTCAAAAATGGTCTGGTAGGTAATGTCCAAGAATTTGACCTCCAGACTTTTTATAAAACCATTTCCTTGACCAGTGGTCTGGGGCCAGGTCAAGAAACTTTAGTCGCCCAAGAATCGCCGCCAGTTCAGGAAACACTTAAAGCTATACGGATTGAAACATTAGCCGCCTTGAGAAATCAAGCCCGAAGATTTAGGGGATTTACTAGAACCTTCTTGGCGGATGCACTTAGTGGTACAGAAGGTAATTTGAATCCTCGTCCACCAGTTTCTGTGAGAATTACCAACCCACAAGTAGTTACAGGTATTTTTGTGAGAACAGAAGGAAATACAGCAACTTTTATCCCAGATAATAATACTTCTCCTACTAATATTTCTGTAGATTTTGACCAAGGTACAGTTACGATTAATGGGAATACGGGTGTAGCTAATAAAGCAGGACTGAGTGGAAATAACGCCAGTGGTTCAGTAATCAATGGTAACGGTCAAATTACCCAAATAGAAGTTTTTGGTGTGAATGGAGATCCTCCTGGGGTAGGAATTCCCTATCGTGGTAGTTTAACTACTGGTACTGCCCGCGATCGCTAATTTTTTGACATCCTTTTTTTGACATAATTTTTTATATCAGGTGTGAGTGTGTTTATGAATAGAAAAGCTTTATTGCTGCTATCGGGAGCAGTAGTATTTTGGTTTCATGGAACTGCATGGGCAGAAGATCATGATGCGTCAAAATTAGATAATTTTCCCACAATTGCCTCAGATGCATCTTTCTTAGAAAGTGAACAGGGCAATTTTTTTGTGGATAATTCTGTTGGGGACAATATCCAGATGCAACATCCTCACCCCATAGCCGAAAATCATCCAGAATCACCCAGTAATATGGATCAGGTGACATCAGTATCGCAATTATCTGATGTACAACCGAGTGACTGGGCTTTTCTCGCTTTACAAAATTTAGTAGAACGTTATGGCGTAATTGCTGGTTATTCTGACGGCACATTTAAAGGTAACCAAGCCATGTCTCGCTATGAATTTGCCGCCGGATTAAATGCTGTCATGAATGCAATTGACATGGCAATTGGTGGTGGTTTGATAGATGTAGTTAAACAAGAAGATTTAGAAACATTAAAAAAACTACAAGCAGAATTTACTGTTGAACTCACTGTTTTAAGAAGTAGAATTGATGAGTTAGAAGCGCGCAACGCCAACATAGCAGCACAGCAATTTTCGCCGACGATGGTTTTAGGTGGACAAGCCATCTTTGGGTTAGCAACCGGTTCTGGTGGTGACCCCCCAGGTAGAGGCGAAGCCAACACAATTTTGACTCACCTTACCCAATTGCAACTGCTTACTTCTTTCACCGGCAAAGACCGTTTTAGCTTGGCTTTAGTTACAGGCAATTCTGCTAATGATAGCTTTGGTAATCCTGACGCTTTCAATACCAACATGGCCAGATTGGCTTGGCAGGCAGATTATGACAATCAAGTCCGATTAGATTCTCTAGAATATCGCGTTGCCGGATTAGGCGATCGCATTGTTTTTACTTTCAAACCAGTAGGCTTTAGCTTAAGTAGTGTTCTCAGTGTCAATTCACCTTATGCTAGTGCTGGTCAAGGAGCGATTTCTTTATTTGCTGGTTCAACACCCGTATTTAAAATAGGTAGTCTGGATGCGGGTTTAGGCTTCGACTGGTTAGCATCTGATCAAGTGCGGCTACAGTTCGCCTACGGGACGAGAAACAGCAACGATAGCAGCCGGGGTTTGTTTGGTGCAGACCATAGCGCTTTGGGAGTGCAGGTACTTTACAAGCCAACACCCTCGTTCATCACAGGTCTAGCTTATGTCAATGCTTATTCTAAAACTGGTCAATTAGATACTGGTACAGGTAGCAGTAATGCAGACACATCCGGTGGTATTAATGAACCATCTCAAATTCATGCCTTAAATACCAGCCTACAATGGCAATTAAGCGATCGCGTGATTGTTGGTGCTTGGGGGGGATTAATGGTGACTGACTCAGTTGTATCGGATGCAGCTGTTCTCAGTAGTACCTATTTATTATCTTTAGGGTTATACGACCCCTTTGGCAGAAAAGGAGACTTATTTGGTTTCTTGTTCGGTCAACCACCAAAGTTAAATGCAGGTTTTTTAGTTCCAGCCGTGGATACGGGTAATTCTACTCACTATGAGGTTTTTTATCGGTATTTAGTTAACGATCATATTGCTATCACTCCCGGCTTTTTTATTGTGACTGACCCTGGTCATATTTCTCGCAATAATGACATATTTGTGGGTACTATTCGGACTACTTTTAGTTTTTAGTGGGTGATAGTTTCGCGCAAAGGCAAGCCAGTGCGTTGGGCGGGTTCCCCGACTTGTAGCAACTGGCGCGCAAAGACGCGAAGAATGATGAGGATTAGTTTAGGCGATCGCTGACTACTTTTTCTAGATTTTATTTGCAGCGTCAACCTGTAGGTGTTTGGGAACGGAGACAAAGTTTTTTAGCTCAACTGCTTATCTGGATTGGCTTTGAACCTTCTCAGGCAATAAAAGAGGTTGACGTAAAACTTCAAATTCTTACTGGGAGTACTTTTGCAGCAATTTTTACTTTGTCTCCTCTTGACAATCCCATGTGTGAAAAGGTATCTTTGGGTGATGTTGACGCAACTGAACCTTGAAAACCAAATATATCAATGCTTTCAAAGCTAGGCTATTGCAATTAACCAAAATCCCTATTAGGGATTGAAACCTGGTGACGGTGATGGCTCTGGATTGCAATTAACCAAAATCCCTATTAGGGATTGTTATTTTACGCATCTATCACGGGCGAGAGAATAGGCCTCGTTAGTGCTTTTACCTTCTTCTTTGCGCCTTTGCGCCTTTGCGCGAGACAAAAAAATTCATTCATCCTGACAGATAGAGCGATCGCCTGACTGCAAATCGCCATTATGCTGAAGATAATCGGCAATTCGTGAACATCCTTGCTGCATTAAATCATCTAAATCGAGATTCCACAGCATCACCCCAGCATCATCATCACCACTCAACAACACTTTGTCATCGGGATGGAAATTAACACTGTTAACCTTTCCCGGATGTCCCAACAGAGTTTTCAACAAAGTACCATCTTTAACACTCCACAACTTGATGGTATTGTCAGCACTACCAGAAGCGAGGATTTGACCATCAAAACCAAAACTGAGGCTAGTTACACCATCGGTATGTCCGGTGAGGGTATGAATTAGCTTACCATCAGCCACACGCCAAAGTTTGATAGTATTATCCCAACTAGCAGTAGCTAAGATTTTACCATCAGGACTGAATTGTACAGAAGCGATCGCTAAACCATGTCCAGTGAGATTTTTGACTAAGTTACCTTGATTATCCCAGATTTTAACGGTGCGATCGCTACTCCCAGAAGCCAGTAACTTAACATTTGGACTAAAACTGACACTTGTTACCTCATCAGTATGTCCTGCAAGAGAATGTAATAAATTACCATCTTTAACCTGCCATACTTTCACAGTTTTATCAGCACTACCAGAAGCAATTATTTGATTATCTGGACTAAAACTAATACTAGTTACTCTATCTTGATGTCCTGTGAAAATTTTAACTAACTGCTGATTATTATCCCAGATTTTAATAGTTTTATCAGCACTAGCTGTGGCTAAATTTTCACCATCAGGACTAAAAATTACTGCATCAACATTATCACCATGTCCCTGAAATTTCTTGGTTAGCGATGCATCCCCTCGCCAAATTTTAATCTCACCATCCCAACCCGCAGTAGCAAAAGTTTTACCATCAGGACTAAAATTAACACTGCGAATATCCCTTGTTTGTAATGTTTTTTCGTTAACTACTTTCCACAACCGAATAGTTTTATCAGCACCAGCAGAAGCAAGAACTTGACCATCAACACTAAAACTAATATCTCTAACTGATTCGCTGTTTTGAATACTTCTAATTAAGTTACCATTTAATTGCCATAATTTAATAGTACGGTCAGCCGAAGCAGAAGCTAAAACTTGATTATCTGGACTAAATTTTATACTATTGACTTGTTCATCGTGAGCTTCTATAGTTTGTAATAATTTACCCTTAGCATCCCAGAGTTTGATAGTTTTGTCACCACTAGCAGTAGCAATATTTTTACCATCATCACTAAATTGCACAAGAGTAATTCGTCCTTGATGTCCTGCTAAAGTTGTGATTAATTTACCATCTGTTGCTTGCCAAAGTTTTACTAAATTATCTTCACCACCAGAAGCAATCATTTGACCATCAGTACTGAAATTAACAGTATTTACCCAGCCATTATGAGCCTGCCAAGAGTTAATTAAACTGCCGTCAATGCGCCACAATTTTATGGTATTATCCAGACTAGCCGATGCGATGATTTTGCTATCAGGACTGAAACTGACATCGGTAACAATGTCGGTATGTCCGGTGAAAACTTGAATTAATTTACCCTCAATTCCATATAGTTTAATAGTATTGTCAGTCGCAGCCAGCAATTTACCATCAGGACTAAAACTAATAGCTGTAACTCTGTTTTGACTATCTGTAATAGTTGTAATTAAACTCCCATCTGTACGCCAGAGTTTAATTGTCATGTCATCACTGGCAGAAGCCAACATTTGACCATCAGGACTAAAACTTACAGCATTAACTTGTTGACTATGACCTGGTAATCTGTTAAGTTCTTGAGTTTGGTAAATAGCTTGTTGGAAAGTTGCCGCAGTTGCTAATAGAATATCTTGATTTGGTGAAAAAACTTGCTTAACTTCTCGCCCAGCCTTCACACTAGCAATTACAGCTTCTAATTGTTGATGAGATAATAAATATGCTTGTGATGAGGCATTTAAAGCCGCAATTTCTCGTAATTGAGCCGCTTGTTTTTGGAAATAAGCCAAACCGCCAAAACCACTAGCAGCAATTCCCAACACACTAATTACAGCAATAGCTCTTTGAGCTTGTCGGAGTCGCTGTTTTTGCTCTCGTTGGTGTTGTTCTCTAGCATCTAAACAAGCAGCAATGAAATATTGCACATCAGCAGATAATTCATCTGTGTATTTGACAAAAATTTCTTCTGCTTCCGCCAGACGGATACCCTGCAACAAAAAATCAGGCTGCTGCTGATTCTGTTTCCACAAAGCTGCTGATTGCTCAATTTGACGTTGCGATCGCAATCGACTACGATTTTCTTCTAGCCACCAGCGTAATGTTGACCAGTGGCGAATCAAGATTTCGTGAGCCACTTCAATAGTGACTGCTGAGGATGAAGATATGGGGTGAATGGTCTCGCCTTTGTTACCTGCAAAAATAACCTCCTCCTCAAAATTCACCACAACTAATTTGGCAGCAGTTAAAGCCAAGAGAGTTTTTTCCACCAATTCATCGGGATACTTCTGCACAACCAACTCAGATTTACATACTCGCCGTCTTGTATCTTCCGTACCTTCCCCTAGTTGTGTAAGTGACAGAAAAATCCAGCGAGCGCATTTTTGGGCTTGACTATCTAAATTTTCGTAAACTTCCTGAGCCTTGCGTTCCAACGCACCTTTAATCCCACCAATCTGCTGTTGATAACCCGCTAGTGTTAACTCACCTGCTTGACGACACACCCATAACTGCTCAAGCACAAATTCCAGCAATGGCAAATCTCCCGCCGAGTGGTTTAACTCCTGTAATAGAACTTCCACCAGTCCCGGCTCAACTTTTAATCCCACTTGTTCAGCTGGGTCAACAATCACACGACGATAGTCCTCATCACTCAAATTTGGCGGTACTAACACACTTGATTGTTGCAATAACGTAGCCAATGCAGGTACTTCCAAACAAGAGGCGATAAAATCAGCCCGCACAGTCAACACTAATTTGAATTTATCAGCCGCATATTCTATTGCTCCCAATAGCAGATTGAAAAACTGCTGTCTATCTTCACTAGAAGCTAAAGTGAACAATTCCTCAAACTGGTCTATCACCAAAACCACCATCGGCTCAGGTCGGCTACGTAACCAGTAGACAAAGCCCTCTACTCCCTGGTACAGCATAGCTTCGAGGATTGGGGGAGAGTGAGAGAGTGGGGGAGTAAGAGAGTATTTTTGTTCTTGTCCCCTTATCCCCCTATTCCCCACTTTTTGTTCCAAACGCTGCGCCAAAGCTTCTAGGGGACGCGCGCCGGGACGTAGGCTGGTAATTAACCAGGAATCACTGCCAGGGAGTTGTTTACCCAAGCGCAACTGTGCCATTAACCCCGCTTGCACTACGGAAGATTTACCACTACCAGAAGCACCTACTACAGCTAGGAAGGATTTGTGCGCCAGATGTCCAATTAATTGCTGAGTTAAAGATTCTCTACCATAGAAATACTGGGCATCATCTTCGCTAAAAGCTTTTAATCCCCGGTAAGGGCAAATTCTTAAATCTAATGTGGCTTTTTTGTAGCTACGTTGGCCAGTGGTGGCTGGGATAATTTCCATGACTCCTTGAGTCCCAGATAGCCAAATATGCAATGGTGAAGATGAGCTAATTTGTGTTTGTGCTGCTAGGTGAATTTGCAATTGGGTAATCCATGCAGCTACTGATAAACCAGCAGGTTTTGCAGCAGCTTTTAAAGTCTCGATGAGGGCTGGGGTAAATATTTCTGAGTTATGTTTGGGAAATGCCGCAGTGATAATACATTGTCCTGTTTCCGAGTCAAGTTGCAACTCCTCCACCCAATCTTGCAGGGAAACACTGTGCGACCCTGGACAATCTAAAATAATGATTTGCTGGGTAACTGAAGAACGGCGTAACTGTTGCCTTAACCAAGAACGATTCAGCCAAATATCATCTAACAAAACTAAAGCCGCTTCCCCAGATGGAGTTTCTTCTAGTCTCCCATGCAGATACAACAAAACTATTGCTGGTTCTGCGGTTTTAGGTGGTTGTAATTGATGGGTAGAACGTAAACAGGCTTTGATAGTGGCGCGAATTTCCTGAGCTGTTGTCGTTCCCGAACGGGGTAAATACTCTAACTCAAACGCTCCAACACCAGCCAAAACTTTACTAAAATTTAATGCTGTCTGAGAGCCACTAATCCCTTCTATGACTAATGCTATTCTAGGGGGAAGAGATTCGGCGATCGCTTGAACATTACCTAATATTAATTCGCCAATACCTTCGACAATGCGCTTGGGTGTTTGCAGAGGATATTCACTATAAAGTTGGGTGTCACCCTTGCCGCGTTTTTGTTGATTAATTAACCTTAATTGTTGATTAGTTTTATCAATATATTGCAATGTTTGATGATAAACATAGCGATACAGTCCATCAGCCGAAATCACACCTTGAGCATCAGCCGCATCACCACGCAAACCACGCATTAAATAATAAGTAAATACTCCATGTCCTAATTCCGGAAACTCCCAAGATAGCTGGTCTGTATCGCAAGAAAGTAAAGCATAAAAACCTTTGCTTTTAGCAGCCCGTTGTTGTAAAACTGCCACTAATTGCTGTGTGGGATTAAGTCCCCGTAATGTCATTCCTCCACTATGACAAGCATCCAGCCAAACTAACTGATTCTGCACCCCACTATTAGCCAATAACTGCAATAATTCTTGAACTGCTAAACCTGTATTTTCTAAGTTATCTTTTTGTGTATCTGCTAAACATAAAAATGCTTGCTGAGTATTAGCCTGAAGCATTCCATGTCCAGAGAAATAAAACAAAATTGTATCCTGTGGTTGAGCAGCTTGAGTAATTTGCTGTAAGCTGGCACGCACTGTAGTTAAAAGCGGTAATTGAGAGGCAAAATCATGGTAAATATTGATTTCTTTTTGGGCAAATTGCTCTTGGGTTGCTCCTGCTAAAGCCTCTGCTAATCCCTGACAATCAACCGCCGAGTAACGTAGACAAGGTAGTTGCTCATCCTGATATTGATTTACCCCCACCAACAATAACCAAAGTGTCGGATTAACCTTTGGTTTAGCGGGAGTTGAGCGACTGGTAGCAACACCAAGTGGAGACATTTTTTAGATAACGGTTAGAGGAGGAAGTGAGGGATAAGGGGAAAGACCTTTTTTTATCTCTTTTATATTATTAGGTTAGTTTGGAGAGAATCATGCAAGCCATACACGACACAGTTTAGTAAATACACCATGAATCCAATTTATTCCCCCTACACCCTTTTCATAGCTACTTATGCTTCTAATCTTTGTTGTATCCATTTCTGTCGCGTTTTAGACTTTCTTCTAAAGCTTGAATCTGTTCCCGACGGGCTTCTAATTCTAGAGAACGCCGCGCTAAATCTTGATTCTGTAAAGTTAGAGATTGTCTCCAATCCTCTGCTCGTTCTGCTTCTTGCTGTAACTCCTCTGGCGTCATCCCAGTGGTAAGATAAGTTTCCACTAACTTGAGTACCCAGTTGCTAGCGTCTTCTAATCTTTCAATATCACCTGTAGCAGAAAGCTCCACTAAAACCAGCAAATTCTCGCTCATGGTGTTGCCTTTTCCCAGCAGAATAAAAGCTTCTTCCGGGATGATGCTCCAGATATTTTCCGCTTCCTGACGTGCCATTAAGCGCAACTGGTATTGTTCTAAAAATTCGTTTTTATGTACTTGAGCTAGATATAACATAATTTTAATTTGAGATAGGAAATTTTATTTATTAGCTTTAATTTTTACATAATTTGTTGATAGGTAATGATTGAGTTGCTATTCAACCATTACCTACTGCAACTATGCTAAACTACGCAGGCGATCGCGTAAAATTTCTGCTTGTTTCGTAGCCTCGGCTAAAGCTTCTCTTACTCCCTGCACCACATCGGCTGGGGCTTTATCTACAAAATTGGCATTGCTTAATCTCGCACTCAAAGATTGAGCTTCTGCTTCAGCTTTGTTAAGGCTTTTTTCCAGCTTGGCACGCAAGGTGGCAATATCTACCACATCGCCACTCAAAGGAATTACCACTTGTACAGTACCCACAACCCCAGCGATGGCATTTTCTCTTGTTTGTGGCTGTAAAGATGCTGGCTGTGGCAAATTATCATTTGCAGGCTGGAATAATTTTGCCCAGAACTTCCGCCTCGCCTGGGGCTTGAGTAGATTTTGGGTAATAAACCAAGTGGTATAACCCAAACCAACTATTTCCAAGAAAGTACCCACAATAGGAACATCATCAATCGCATACCCCGCAGCCAAAGCTATTCTGGCAAACACCAGCCCGACAATAATCCAGCCAATGGTTTTCAAACCCCTCTGAGGTTTTTTCTCAATAACTGTTTGGCTGGTTTCCTCACCAGTAATAGTTAAATTCTCCACCTTAGCCAAATCTTGAATGTAAGCCTGGCCAGCAGTGAGGATTTGCCGTTCCTGGGGATTACCAGTTTGTAAATTTGCCGTAATTTTCGCCCCTGGCTTAATATCCGCCTCAGCCCGTAAATTGCGAATTGTGCGAACTGTACCAATTAGCAATTCAAATTCTGCTTCCAAACTTGGATTAATCAGGTTGTTATTCGCTTCTGGATAGGATTGCAAAGATAAACTTTGCAGAGAATCTGCTGGCTGTTGGGTGAGAGTTTGCCAAATTTCCTCAGTGATGTGGGGCATAAAGGGATGCAATAATTTTAAAATCCCTTCCAGCACGTAGGCGAGGGTTTGTTGTGCAACCTTGCGGGATGCGGGGTCAGCACCTTGTTGTAATCTAGATTTAACTAATTCAATATACCAGTCGCAAAAATCACCCCAGATAAATTCATACAGACCCTTGCCTGCTTCCCCTAAACCGTAGTTATCAATATAGTTGGTAGTCTGTTTGATAACTTGATGATACCGAGAAACAATCCACAGATCGCTTAGTTCTGTGGCAATTGGTTGACCGAGTTGGGCTGGAGTTTGTCCATCCAAATTCATCATCACAAACCGGGCAGCATTCCACAACTTGTTAGCAAAATTGCGCGATGCTTCCACCGATGCAGACTCATCCTTTTTGCGATCGTATTCTAAGCGGATATTTTGACCCGCACCGGCTACTTCTTTAATGAGGGTGTAGCGCAGGGCATCAGTACCATATTTGTCAATTAATAACAGTGGATCAATCCCATTACCTTTAGTCTTCGACATTTTCTGACCATTTTCATCCAGCACCAACCCGTGGATGTAAACATCTTTAAAAGGCATTGTGCCAGTAAAATGACCTGCCATCATGGTCATTCTGGCTACCCAGAAAAAGATAATATCAAAGCCAGTCACCAACGCACTGTTAGGGTAATAAGTGGCCAAATCTTGAGTTTGTTCTGGCCAACCCAAAGTCGAAAACGGCCACAACCCAGAAGAAAACCAAGTATCTAATACATCTGGGTCTTGTTCTAGCTGGACATTTTCACCAAATTGTGCTTTCGCTTTTGACCAAGCTGCATCGGCTGATTTAGCGACAACAAACGGCGTATTATCAGTAATTTGACCATTTGTTTCACTAATTGCATACCAAGCCGGAATTTGATGACCCCACCATAATTGACGAGAAATACACCAATCTTTCAACTTAACTAACCAATCACGATAAACCTTAGTCCAGCGTTGAGGGACAAACTCTGGGGAATTTTGGTTGTCGAGAAATTCCAAAGCTTTATCAGCCATGGGGCGAATTCTGACAAACCATTGAGTAGATAGTAATGGTTCTACGGGTACTTTACCGCGATCGCTATAAGGAACGGTATGCTTATAATTTTCCACCTTTACCAGCACACCATCTGCCTCTAAGCGAGACACCACATTTTTTCTCGCCACAAAGCGGTCTTGTCCTTGGAACTCTCCCGCATTTTCGTTGAGAGTGCCGTCTTTGTTCATAATATTGATCATCGGCAGATTGTGACGTTTACCCATTTCAAAGTCATTGAGGTCATGGGCGGGAGTCACTTTCACACAACCAGTTCCGAAGGTGGGGTCAACAAACTCATCACCAATAATCGGAATTTCCCGATGCATAATTGGCAGAGTCAGAGTTTTACCAATTAAGTGCTGATATCGTTCATCATTGGGATTAACAGCCACAGCCGTATCACCCAACATAGTTTCCGGTCGAGTCGTCGCCACTTCGACAAAACCAGAATTATCGCTGAGGGGATAACGGAAATGCCAAAGATTACCATCAACTTCTTGGTTATCCACTTCCACATCAGACACCGCCGACTGCGAAGCTGGACACCAATTTACCAAATATTCGCCACGATAAATTAAGCCTGATTCGTAGAGACTCACAAAGGCTTCCAGAACAGCTTTAGATAAACCTTCATCTAAAGTAAACCGTTCCCGTGTCCAGTCAACCGAGACACCCAAGCGTTTTAACTGGTTAACAATCGTACCTTCAGAATCAGCCTTCCACTGCCAAGCGCGTTCTAAGAATTGTTCGCGTCCTAGTTCGTAGCGAGTTTTACCCTCTTTCTTGAGTTGCTTTTCCAGCATTGTGTGGACAGCAATGCTGGCGTGGTCTGTTCCGGGAACCCAGAGGGTGTTGCGTCCTTTCATGCGGTGGTAGCGGATGAGGGTATCTATTAAGGCACCCTCAAAGGCGTGGCCCATGTGTAAACTGCCGGTGACGTTGGGAGGGGGAATAACAATGCAGTATGGTTCACCGGGGTGGTTGGGGTCGGCTTTGTAGGTTTGGTTTTCTTGCCAAAATTTTTGCCACTTGGCTTCGGTGGAGAAGGGGTCGTAGAGACTAGGGAGATGGGAAATTGTTGCGGTCATGCTGGGAAAACTAACTGTGGAAGGACTCTTATAAATTTTGCCATAGGGTTGGAGAGGGTTTGATGGAAACGAACCACAGAGGTACAGAGGACACGGAGGGAAGAGATTTGAGAGAGGAGATGAATCAGCTAACGGGAGAGGTGATTGGGGCGGCTATTGAGGTGCATCGGATTTTGGGACCAGGGTTTTTGGAGGAGGTGTATCAGGAGGCGTTAATTATAGAATTTTTCAGGCGTGGAATACCTCATGAGTGTGAGAAGTGGGTAACAGTAAATTACAAAGGACATGAAGTAGGTAAAGGTAGATTAGATTTTTTGATTGCCAACTATCTCATTGTGGAATTAAAAGCTGTTCAGAACTTAGCACCTATTCACGAAGCACAAGTCCTCTCCTACCTTAAAATAACTAACTACCCCTTAGCACTCCTCATCAACTTTAATGTCCCTCTCCTAAAAGACGGCATCAAACGTATTATCCTCTCTTCTTAACTCCTCTCTGTGCCCTCTGCGTCTCTGTGGTTCGTAAAAATGAAATACCCAAAACCCCCTGGACATTCATCCCCACCCTCTACTTCGCATCAGGCAAACACAATGTCAAATGCACCAAAGATTTACCACATCTCTACACAAAAACTTTCCTTCAGTTAAAGTAATCATGCCCAGAAATGAACCGGCTTACGGTGCTGCCTTACTAGCCTGGCAAAAATTTCAACTATCCTAAAAACTCTGTGTTTTCCTTGCCTCTGTGGTTCTTTATTCTAATATTAGGAAAGGGGATAGATGACAAGCATCTACCCCCAAGTAGCTGCCCAGATAACTAACCTGGAACCTGATAATCTGGTATCTAATAAATCTAGTATCAACCGATATATATCTATCTGTCACCGGGATAGATACGGATCTAAAAGATATTTATGAACAAATCATAAAGGCGATAAAAAATTTTCCCTCATTCATTCATTTCATCTCCCTACCCCTCGCATCGCTAAAAGCGCTGAACCATAAGCAGCTTCCGTATTTTCAGACGCAACTACAGGCACTTTTAAATACCGTTGACGAATCTTATTCCAAGTCAAATTTGCTGCACCACCGCCAGCAGTATAAACGCGAGTCAATTTATCTGCACCCATTTGCTGTAATAATTCATACCCACGTGCCTCTATGCGGGCGATACTTTCTAACAACCCATGCAAAAATTCCACTGGATTGTCTGGACGCGGTTCCAAGCGTGGCGGTAAATGGGGATCATTAATAGGAAAGCGATCTCCTGGTTGCAACAATGGATAATAATCTAATTCACTGGCTGTTGTACCATCAATCTCACTGCTAAACCGCTCTAACTCAGCATCACTAAAAAATTTCTTTAGCACTGCACCACCAGTATTAGATGCACCCCCAGTCAGCCACAAGTTACCCAAGCGATGACTGTAAATGCCGTATCGTGAATCTTCTACGCGAGTATGACTCAATAGTTTCACCGCCAGCGTCGAACCCAAGGATGTCACAGCTTCCCCTGGAGATTTTGCCCCACTAGCAACAAAAGCGGCAATACTATCAGTTGTACCAGTACACACCAGGCAATCTTTAGGTAAACCGAACTGAGAGGCAATTTCTGGGCGCAATTGAGCAATGGGTGTACCAGGAGGTAAAACTCTGGGTAGCTGAATTGGTATGTGTAGTTGTTCCAGCCATTGGGGATATCTCAACTGTTCCACGTCATAACCCAGTTTTAAAGCGTTGTGATAATCGCTAATACCCAAATACCCATGCAGCAAAAATCCCAACCAATCGGCTTGATGCAAAAAATATCTGGCTTCAGCAAAAGTTGGTTGTTGCATCATCCACAGCAACTTAGCCAGGCTGGAAGTGGCACTCAATACATTATGGTGCGGTGGGGCAATATTCCGCAATTGCTCTAGCACCAATGATCCCCGCGCGTCGTTGTACAGTAAAGGTGTATCTACAGGCTTACCAGCAGCATCGCTCAACAAGACTGTAGAAGAAGTACCATTAATCGCGATCGCTTTTATTCCTTGCCGTAATTTCTCAGGTATTTGTGCCAGTAACGTCAATAAAGCCGTTTGCCAAGCACTTGCTAAGTCAGAAACAAGCTCATTCGCCCAAGGATACTTGATCTTTGCCTGAATGTAAGCTTCATCGTTAATCACCACACCCCTAGCGCCAGAAGTGCCAAAGTCGATTCCCAAATAAAAATTCATAATTTTATAATTTTTTTTAATGAATAATCAATAATGACTACTGGCTAATCACTGCTTTTGTTGCATCTTGTAACAAGATATTCCCCAAACTTGGCAAAACAGTGAAAAGTAGTAAACGAACTGTTCAACATTGATTTGAGTTTAGGAGGTATCCGACCATGCCTATATCAGACACTCAAGTGTACATTGCTCTAGCTGTGGCGCTGATTCCAGGAATTCTGGCTTGGCGTTTAGCAACAGAACTTTACAAATAAAGTTACGTTCTGACATGGTAACTGGGGCGTATTGAGGAAGCGCCTCATTCTTGTACAACAATCAGGCCTAGCCTGGTTGTTGTGTTTTTCACACAAGAGATGTAACACAACAGTTATAAATACATTCTATTCGCTGTTATATTTTATTCTCCATAAATTTAAGTGTAACTAAGTATTTATTGACGGTAAAAATACTGAATTCAGTACATTAAAAGAATGGGCTGAAACAACATCACACTTACGAGTTAAAAGTTAATGCTAGTCAATCAGTAACAATAAAACTTTCACAACATCTAGCAGATATTAACAGATTAAATAAGATAACTAAAAAGATTTTTTTTGAGTACAATGGGACACGTCGGAATTACCTAAAACTTGGATAACATTAGGGATCTATGTTTGCAGTAGGTTGTACTTCACAAGTAAAACCATTATTCGGAATTGACATAATCTCTAAAAAGACTAATAATCTGGCAAACCAGGTGTAGTTTCCAGAGACTGGAGAAAACCAAATACTTACGTATGTTGCGTTGTTTTTTAACTTTAAACACACGTGTAGCAATTTGGGAAAAATGAAGTAACATAACAGCTAAATCAAGCCGTAATCCGCGCCAGTCCACTTTTTACGACAGTGCCATTCCATCAGCAAGGTTCTTTTTAGCATAATGAACGCGAGTCAACCTTCTAGACCCCCGCTACAACCTATACAAAAACGCCGGATTGTTTCTCGACCAAAACGGCATCTTCGCCAACGCTCTTATCAGGTGATGGCGTTGGAAACCACAGCCAAGATAGCAGTTAACTTGGTAATCTCAACAGCAGCCATATCTGCCCTAATACAACTTTTGCCTTATCACTGGACACAGCAAGAAAGGCTGCGAGAAGTCCGGACTGAAGTCAAGCTGATGGAAGGACGGGTTAATAGTTTGCAGGCGGAGTTTAGTCGTAACTTTGATCCCAGTCAAGCTAATAGTATTATGCAACAGCAAGCATATCGATTTGAGCCTAGCCAACTTTCGGTAGTGTTGCTGAATCAGGATGGTAAGGAAATTGAAGCATTGAAATTATTACCCTAAAAAATGTTGAATTGGAGATTTGGGAAAATTGAACTGCTTGGCAAGCGTGATTGCCCATAAACACTGGATTTGTCTATGGAGTGCCAACAGCTAATAGTTAATAGCTAATTATTGACGAGCTATTCTAGTTATCATCTATTAGCCATTAGCGATACTTCAATTCACAATTAAAAATGTAAAGTGCCAAAACATGACTTTGAATTTTTAATTGTGAATTCTCCATCCTGCGAAGTAAAAGCCCCAAACATCCATAGGGTGGCTTCTTTGAGGGTAGACATCATCTACCAATCAAAATCTGAGGAAAATAGCAACTCATTTAACCAATTTTCAGTTTGTAAACGCAATCGGTAAGCGAAAACATCCCTTCTGCTATCCCAAGAGGGTAGTTGAGTGAGAGCGCGGCGATAATCAGCGATCGCACAATTCCAATCACCCCAAAGATGGTAAGTCCTGCCTCGTTCTGCCCAAATATGACCTTCTAGCTGACCAAAAAGCAGCCCTACCTCAAAATTCTCAATTGCCTCTTCGTATCGTTCCAAGTCGCGTAAGGTAATACCTCGGTTAATCCGCGCCCGCACATAACTAGGATTTAAATCAATCGCCTGATCATAGTCAGCCAGTGCTGCGGCGAATTCACCAGCAGCAGCATAGTAATTTGCCCGATTGTTATAGGCGTTAGCTAAATTAGGATTCAATTGCAGTGCTGTGTTATAGTCGCGCAAGGCTTTTGGCATTGCACCACTTTGAAAATAAATTAATCCCCGGTTGTTGTAATCAAGGGCATTTTGCGGATGGCGGTGAATCAATTGGGTTAATAAGGCGATCGCCTCTGTGAAATCTCCTTGCTGCGCTGACCTCAAAGCACAAGAACGTAAATAGCTGTCCCCCAAAGCAGATTCACCGCTACTGTTAGTTCCATGTTCTTGAGCATCAAATGTACTATTTGATACAAAATTGTATCGGTTATTTTGCTGGTCACCAGAAGCTAAAAATGAGTGACTATTCATATTGTACTGCCTGAGCTACTTGCTCTTTCAAATCCAATTACAGTTCTTGTCGTGATGGTAGTTTCGCCCCTGTGTTACTTGTTAAGGTGTCTATAATTACTTGGTTTTAAGTATCAAGACTAAATGTAAGCGACAACAAGCGGAAGACTTAACCTTACTCCAACAATTTATGCTCAAACCTCATAATTAATACTTCATCCGTAAGTTGAATTCCAGAAATAGCAAATATCAATCTTCAAGAGTAGTCAAGTAGTAAGAGCAACAATATTGGTAGAATGCCAACAAGGCTTTCATTGAGAGATGGAGAAGGAGACACAAAGACATAGGGATATCAAAAATGCCAGAGCAACTCCTTGATATCGCCGAGTCTCCCTCTGTGTAAGCGTCTAGCGCTTTTCAGTTTCTAGCTCCTAGTTCTGATTTTTAAGTTTTGAGAAAATTTTCTGATGACAACAGCTATTTCCTACCCAAATGCTCCTGATTTAGCAGATGAAGATTACATAGTTATTGGCTTGGCAACCTGCTTCATCAAAGAAGACGGAGAAGTTTACCAAGTTGAAGTTATAGAGCCGATTCCCTCTGCCGCTTTAGAAGCATTGTTAAAAGGTATTCCTACCTCCTATAAGCTAGCTTATGCGACAACTTTGGGATCTCTACTAAATGGAGATCAGCCACTCCTACCAGATAGCTTCCCAGAGTCAGCTCAACTTGGGGAAGAATTTGTAGCACGGGTATTTGCAGCTGCTCGTACCTACAAGCGTCGGGAAACGGCAAAATCCCTAATTCCTCTAGGCACAACCTACACTGAGTTTAAATATTCCATTGAGCGCAAGCGGGTACTCAATGCCGCTAGAGTTGTCACCAAAGAAGACAACGTTAAGCAGCATTCCCACACTCACAAAATTCTTTAATTTAAATAATTACTTATGTTGAAACTTTATGGCGGCGCTCGTAGTCGAGCGTCAATTGTCCACTGGTATCTAGAAGAACTGGAAGTTCCCTACGAATTTGTGCTGCTAGATATGCAGGCTGGCGAACACCGCCAACCAGAGTACCTGAAGATTAACCCAATTGGTAAAGTTCCAGCGATCGTTGATGGGGATTTCCAGCTTTGGGAATCAGGGGCAATTTTACTGTATCTTGCTGACAAATACAGCAAAACCTCACATTCACCAGAGGAGCGTGGTGTATTTTCCCAGTGGGTATTGTTTGCTAATGCCACCCTTGGCCTAGGAATTTTTGTAGAAGCAAATCGAGAGCGAGAAATGCCCCGCTTGTTAACTTTCCTGAATGATATTTTTGAGCAACAACCTTTCTTATTAGGTGATGAATTCAGTGTTGCTGATGTAGCCGTAGGCTCTATCTTGGCTTATATTCCCATCATGCTTAAGCTAGACCTTAAGGAATACCCAGCTGTTTTGAACTATATTCAGCGCATGTCTGAGCGACCAGCTTTTCAAAAAAGCATTGGCGGACGGTCTTAAATTAAAAAAAGTAGTGTAGTGGATTGACACTGCTAAAGTAGTGCATGTAACTTTCTTGTGGAACAGGCAAGATGCCTACCCTACAATTATTTATTCATGCAACATTTTAGCCTTGCCACGCCACTACTGGCTATTTAACGATAATTAGTAAATTGCAAAGCCACAGGAAAATCTTCTTGCTTCAAACGCTGCATCACACTTTGTAAGTCATCTTTCGCTTTAGCAGAAACCCGTACAGCATCACCTTGAATCGAAGCTTGTACTTTTTTGAATTCATCACGAATCAATTTGGAAATTTGCTTGGCAACTTCCTGACTGATGCCTTTTTTGAGTTTGATTTCTTGACGCACGCGATTACCACTGGCTGACTCAACGTTGCCAAAATCAAAGATTTTCTGAGATAGGTTACGCTTGGCGGCTTTTTCCCGCAAAATGTTGTGAACAGAATCTAAAGTGAACTCGCTGTCAGTGTTGACGTTAATGCTTTGCTCACCTAACTCAACTGTTGTTTGAGTATCTTTAAGGTCATAGCGACCTTTAATATCTCGCACAACTTGATCCACAGCATTAACCAATTCTTGTCGGTCAAAGTCGCTCACAATGTCAAAGGAATACGTAGAAGCCATAAACGATTTTAGATTTTAGATGGTCGATTTTGGATTGGGGCATTGTTTAGAGGTGAATAACTTTTCCTCTCATCTTCCTACTTCCCTACTCCCCACTCCCCAATTAACTAGTAGCTTGGATGATGCTAAAGATGATGAGAGTAGCAGAACCAAGAGAGCTAATGCCAAACATCAATGATCGCCACAGGGGTATATTCAAAATATAAAAAATTGAGTAAAGCAAACGAGCTACAACAAAAGCGATCGCCGCCACTGCTGTAGGAGAATTGACCCCCGTTACGTATGCCATCAATGCTGCGCTGGCAAACACCATAAATGTTTCAAAGGAGTTTTGGTGTGCCCAGGTAGCTCGTTGGGCATATGGGGGCAATTTATCAAACTTGGCGCGAGGAGTAGCCAGTGCCTCATACCCAATTTGTACACGAGCATAAGCTACCAGTAAAAACGGTAGATAAATTAGCACGGCAGCAGCCGCAATAGAGTACAAAAAAATAGCAGACACAGGCAGTTGCGATAGCGTCATCAGGCCAATCAATAGTAGTAGTTTTTAGTTGGTCATCATTAATGAGTAATGGGTAATTCGGCAAACCCAACTACCCATTACTAATTTGCATTTACCTATATCTATCATTACCTGGGCGAAGACTACACTCACTTTAGTCAAAATAGAAAAGCGTTACCACTTTTCTTTGTTCTTCTGCATCTCCACAAGTTTGTAACAGAGTGCGACTGTCATGAAACGCGAAGCAGATCAGCTGCTGGCAGCGAGAGACAATCTCCTTATTACAAATATAACTAGCTTCAGCTAGGGACAGATTATCATTACTGGGATTTTCTACCAGATGCATTACCTGCTCTAGTTGCTGGCGTGATTCATAAGGCTGGCGTTCCAAGCTTTGGGGTAGAATCACTGTCAACAAATTGGGGTCAGCCCGCATTGCTCCCTTAATGGCAGCTGAATTGGTACCTGTAGCCCCAGAGGTGATAACTCGATTGCCTGATAAAACCAGGGCATAGGTCATCATTTCAATCAGATTCTGATGCGTAATTGGCACATGACGAGAACCCAACAAGGCGATTTTTTTAGAACCTGTTTGCTGGATTGTCGCCAGTTCCTGCGCTAATGTATCGAGGTTAATTAGGTCTGTTGACTGGCTCAAAGATGGACGTAATCAGATTAAACGACCAAGCTATTTTACCAAAGAGAGTGTAAATGCGAAGCTAACTTGAGTTAGACATTGTGACATTTTCTCTATTGTTGGTCTCAGTAACTGCATGGTTTGGTCAAATTTGCTTGATAATTTGATACCACTACAGAAGGACAGCTACTGAAACTGTATATGTTTTGGTTGTTTAGTCAGGTGACAGAGAACCTGCTGCTCCCTCATATGTATTTTTGGATGTGAGGGAGTGTAGTAGCTAAGGTAAGGCATTGGTGGCAGTTAAACCAAGCTTAGATAACAGACGGTTGATGTCAAAATGCTCAGTCATCAATTGACAAATGCATTGAACCTTAATCGGTTCGTGTACGCGCACTTGACCAAAAGTGCGATCAACGATTTCTACCGTAGTCAGGGTATCTAAGTCAACCGACAAAATGGGGATTTCTAGTTCTTCTGCACGACTGAGAATAAAGGCGGGTGGTGGCAGTTGTCCAGTCAAAATGAGACACTGGGTAGAAGTTTCTAAAGCGGCTTGTTGAATTTCCACGCGATCGCCTCCTGTGACTACTGCCATATTTCGGCGTTTGCGGAAATATTTCACAGCAGAATTGACATTCATCGCGCCAATTGCCAAACTCTCCACCATTAAATCCAGGCGATCGCGCCGACAAAGAACTTCGGCTTTTAACTGGTTTACCAGTTCGCCCACACTGACGCTGCGTAGCAAGTCATTTTTCGGCAACGTTGCCAAAACAGGAATGCCTTGCTGTTCCAAAAATGGACACAAGAGACTATCAACTGCTGCTAATTGGTCATTAGGAATATCATTGATCACAACTCCCACCAAGCGATCGCCCACACGCCCTTTAGCAGACAATAACGCCTCAACCGAAAGCAGCGAATTATATCGGGCTACCAACAACACAGCAGCATCTAATACCTCGGCTACCTGCAACAAAGACAATTCAAACAGATAGCCTTGTGTCAAATCGCCGGCACCCTCTAGCAATACTAAATCTCCTCGATGAATTTGCAAATATTGCTGTACTAGGGACTGCTGATAATCGGTTTTGTCTTCACCTCGTAGGCGTTTTTGGACACTGACTTCATCCAAAGCCAGCATTGTGGGAGCAATGCGGTTTGTTGGCAGGTTCAGACTCTGGGCAATAAACTGGACATCTTCTTCAACTACAGTTTTGCCAGATGCACTAAAACAAGTTCCTAGGGGTTTACCGTAGGCAATATCTAGTCCTTTTTGCTGTAGCTGATGAGACAAACCCAAAACAGTTGCAGATTTTCCACTGTAAGTCTCAGTTGAGCCAATCAGCAAATACTTAGCAGATTTTGGCACACATGCACTCCTAAATTGTCAAAGGAAGTAAAACCAAGCTAGGTGTTCCCTAATTTTAGTTTGTTCCGGCAGCAGGCTTGAGTTCTTACAAGGTGGGTTTCTCAAAAATGTACTGTTTTTAGGTATATTTTTATTCTTGAAATCTCGTATTTATACTACTAAACTGGTAATGGTTTGGTATTTAAATAACAGTTTAAATATTTTCAGCCTGAGATGATCTTTTATCAGATATTCAATGCCCCAGAAGGCGGTGCCGTAACACTTAGCACAGATGCATGGCATCTTTTTCAAGATGAGCTTCATGGTTGGTATCGAGAATAATTACGCAGCAATTGGCTATCAGGCTTGTAACTAACTTTAGCCACAGAAGTTATTGCTGACCTCACCAAGGGTATTAATAGCTCAAAATAGCTGCTATTGCTGGCATTGGCATGAATAGTACCCTTGATTTGGGAATTTTTACATTTTTTTCGGATTTATTCGTCTATACGCAATACTTTACGATAAAAAGCTTGTGAAAAATCAGTTAAGCGATGACGCTTATAGTTTTCCATAAGTTCAATTAAAAAACTCATAAATTCAAAACTTGCCATCATCACTTCATAACTGAGTTCAGCATTACCTTCAAACTGTATCCGGCAACGGGTTAAGTCTGAAGGCAGGGTAGCAACATTCCAAGAAGCGACAAAGGGAATGCTCTCACTGGCTTCTATCTTACGTTCTCCCTCCAAAACGCCTTTTTGATAGAGACTAATAGCATAGGGTAAAAAATTACGCTTCGCACCCTGAATGTAAGGTGAGTAAACACTTGCTTGTTGTTGATTGGCAGGCTGGAGTTGCTCAATAGACATCGTTGAATATTCCTCAAGTTAGTTGACAACTGGGGATATTAGTGGATGCCAATATTATTCCCAAAAAATATGTATTGCTCACAGGGGAGGATGGGGGGATGGGGAGACAATAGAAGTTACTGCTAAGAAATATTAAAATGTCAGTTACAATAAGGCTGCATTGACTTTTATCGAAGCTGGGGCAATAACTACAAAAATCCCTGCTGTAAGGCGGTGATAATGATATTGCTATTTATTGCAACAAGAAGCTGTTGCTACCTCGCGCTCACTTAGTCCCAAAAAATGACTTTACCAATTTGATTGTGAGTCACAATTTGAATAACTAAGGGTGTTTGCGGGCTGCATGTTTGATTGTTGCCTAAATTCCAGCTTCTTTAGGGTGTATAACAATACTGGTTTTAAAATCAAGTAAACTATGCCAGCGAATTCCTGGCCCGAAAACGATTATTACGACGAGCTTGACCCCCTTAACTCCTTGTTAACCGACCAATCGGCAGATGAGGAGTCAGAGGTGGAGGCAGATCCTGTGTCTCTACCATCACGGTTTCAAGGACGTAGACGCAAAGCTGCTCTGGTTTTAACTGTAGTTTGGAGCAGCACGATCGCACTGCATTTAGCTTCTTGGGGTTCAATATTTATCCTAGGGCTGACTACTCTTTTGGGATTTCACGCCTTAGTGGTGGTGTTTGCTAGACCCCGCCGCTATGCCAAAGAAATGCAGGGAGATTTACCATCTGTATCTGTGTTGGTAGCAGCAAAAAATGAAGAAGCAGTAATTGGCAAATTAGTCAAGAGCCTTTGTAATCTGGAATATCCAGATGGGCAGTACGAAGTCTGGATAATTGACGATAACAGTACCGATCAGACACCCCAGGTTTTAGCGGAACTAGCCCAAGAATACGACCAACTCAAAGTTCTCAGGCGTTCGGCACAAGCCATTGGCGGCAAGTCGGGCGCATTGAATCAGGTATTGCCACTGACCAAGGGCGAAATTGTCGCAGTATTTGATGCTGATGCTCAGGTAGTACCAGATTTATTGTTACAGGTAGTCCCTTTATTCCAAAGAGAAAAGGTGGGGGCGGTGCAGGTGCGAAAAGCGATTGCCAACGCCAAAGAAAATTTCTGGACTCAAGGTCAAATGGCAGAAATGGCTTTGGATGCCTGGTTTCAGCAACAACGTGTTGCCATTGGTGGCATTGGCGAACTGCGAGGTAATGGTCAATTTGTCCGGCGCACAGCCTTGGAAAGTTGCGGCGGGTGGAATGAAGAAACCATCACCGATGATTTGGATATGACTTTCCGCCTACATCTGGACAAGTGGGACATTGAGTGTACATTCTACCCAGCAGTGCAAGAAGAAGGTGTGACAAATGCGATCGCCCTCTGGCATCAGCGTAACCGTTGGGCAGAAGGCGGCTATCAGCGCTATTTGGATTACTGGGATCTAATTCTCAAGAACCGCATGGGCACGCGGAAAACTTGGGATATGCTGATGTTTATGCTGACTATGTATATCCTGCCAACAGCAGCAATTCCAGATTTATTAATGGCGATCACCCGGCATCGTCTACCGATTTTAGGCCCGGTAACTAGCTTATCGGTGAGTATGTCTGTTGTCGGTATGTTTGCTGGACTCAAGCGCATACGCCAAAATCAGGAATTCAAGATTTCTTCATCTTTCTTGTTACTGCTGCAAACATTGCGTGGCACTTTGTATATGTTGCACTGGTTAGTGGTCATGAGCAGCACCACTGCCCGGATGTCCATCAGACCAAAGCGCCTAAAATGGGTGAAAACTGTGCATTCAGGCAGCAAAGAGTAGCTACTTTGGATAATTCAAAATTCAAAATAGAGCCTCCGGATGCCGCCAGGCTGTACAAAATTCAAAATAATTATCTTGAGTTTTGAATTTTTTTATTTTCTTCACTCAGCACTCAGCACTTAGAAAAGCACTCAGCACTTAGTTAATCATCTATTTCTGAGTCATCAGTCCACTCGGATATAGTCGTGGATTCTGGTGCATCTACGCCATCGTCTGTGAGGCGGATGATTTGTCCGTCGAAGAATTGCGCTAGACGCTGCGCGGCGATCGCTACTTCATCAGTTTCCCAATCCTCCGAAGGCGTTTGCATCGGTCTTGGAGGCAAAGTTTGCACTCTACCTGTACCCGTTGTTGCTGACTCGGTTTTTGCTGGTGTTGGTGTTAGTGTTGGTTGAGTTGGCTGTGGTGCTGGTGCTGGTTGAATTGGCTGGTTGTAATTGGGTGCAGGTGGTTGTTGAACGCGAGTAGAATCTTGTGGTTGAGGATTTCTTCTAGTTGAGTTCGCCATAGAAGAAATTCCTTTTTCCAAATACACCTGGATTTCGCGTTGGAAAGTTTGTTGGAAAGCAGCCTTAATCATCGGCAGATCCGATTTAAGTGCATCTAACCAAGTTCCTTTGACAGCAATACGCGCCATGTTCCCGTTAAACTCGATAATCTGGCACATTTGACCAAGTAAAGCTTGCCGGGAACGCATTTGAATATTCACAAGCACCTGTTGCCAGACTTGAGTTAAGTCATACTGTGATTCTGTAATAACTTCCTGTATGGGTACAGGTTCACTACTCTCAGGTTCTGGCGAAGGAGAGAGAGGTTCTGGTGTGGTTGGGACTGAATGAACTGGAGGATTTTGATTTGTTGGCTGAGGTGGAGATACTGGGTTAACTGGAGGATTTTGATTGGTTGGCTGAGGTGGGGATACTGAATGAACTGGAGGATTTTGATTGGTTGGCTGAGGTGGAGATACTGGGTTAACTGGAGGATTTTGATTTGTTGGCTGAGGTGGGGATACTGAATGAACTGGAGGATTTTGATTTGTTGGCTGAGGTGGAGATACTGGGTTAACTGGAGGATTTTGATTTGTTGGCTGAGGTGGGGATACTGAATGAACTGGAGAATTTTGATTTGCTGGCTGAGATGGTGAAGAAACGGCTGGATAATAATTTTTATCTACAGCAGGTGCATTTGTTTGTTGAAGTTTACTTGGGGCTTGTGGCTGATTCGCACTTGGTAATAATCCCAGTAATGTCACTTCTAACCATAAACGCGGCTGGGTGGTATTTTTAATTTGCACTTCAGACGTGCGTAGGTGTTGCTGTCCCACGAGAATTGTACTCACGTCTAGTTGCTTAGCAAATTCCACCAATGCTGTCCAAGTTTGATGAGTACAAGTAACCAAATCCTGACGGTGAGGTGCTGTTTTAGCTATGAGTAAATCACGATAGAAGGCGGCGAAATTTTGCAGAATAATTAGGGGTTCCCGACCACGATCCAGGATGTTACGGCTACAATCTAAAACTCCTTCTGGATGATTTTGAGCGATCGCACTTAATAACGCTAGTAAATCCCGTTCACTCACCGAACCAACCAAATCCCAAACTTTGTCTGGTGTCACTTCCCCCGCAGACAGCGCTAATTGGTCGAGTAAACTTTCCGCATCCCGCAATCCTCCTTGGGCTATTTGGGCTACTAAAGTGATTGCATCTGGAGAAATATGAATATTTTCCTTAGAGGCGATCGCACTTAAATGTTTGACCATCGCCTCTAATTGAATCCTTCTAAAATCAAACCTTTGACAGCGCGAAATAATTGTCGGTAATACTCGCTGTGGGTCTGTTGTAGCTAAAACGAAAACTACGTGTTTCGGTGGTTCCTCTAATGTTTTAAGTAACGCGTTGAATGCTGCGGTACTGAGCATGTGACATTCATCGACCACATAAACCTTGTAACGACACTGCACAGGGGCAAACTGCGCCTTTTCAATTAGTTCCCGGATATTATCAACACCAGTATTACTGGCAGCATCAATTTCAATAACATCAAGAGAGTAGCCCTGAGTAATTCCTTGACAAACATCGCACACGCCGCAGGGTTCAGCAGTGGGTTTGTCATTTTTAAGACAATTAAGAGATTTTGCGAGAATGCGGGCGCTAGAAGTCTTCCCTGTACCTCTAGGGCCAGTGAACAAATAGGCAGGGGCAATTTTAGCTGTGCGGATCGCGTTCGTGAGGGTGGTAGCGATCGCTTCTTGTCCCACTAGTTCAGCAAAACTCTTTGGGCGATACTTGTGGTGCAGGGGTTCGTAAGACATGGAGAAACAAACTTCAATGCCTTTCAGCATTGATGAGTAGCACCCAGACGAGTTTGGGATGCAACTATTTTAACTTTTGTACCTGGCTTGTGGATGTTGTCATACCCTAGAGAAAATAATAAATTTCCGGTCTATATATTTTATGGACGGAAGTAATACCAATTCACCAAAATTAAACAACAGATCCAAACTGAGAAACCCTTGTGGAATCTGGCTTTCTTAATTTTTAATTTTTAATTTTTAATTTTGAATTGGTATACAGTGCGATCGCTAAAATCTTAGGGTAAACAATACTTAATGGTGCAGCAAATGCTCAGGCGGCTAGTTCAGTGGCTCAAAAACCTTTTTCAAAGCTTATTTGGCAGGAAACAGACTCCAGCCAAAACAGGGGAGAATGTGCAAAAAGAACCAGCGCCTCCCCTCACCGATACTGATTTAGAATTTCTCTTCAACGAACTTCTAGAAGGCGTACATCAGGCGCGAGGTCAAGCTTGGGCGCAAAAGTGGCTACATAATATTGAACATCGTGTTTCTACTGAACGCTGGTTAGAATGGTTACGGCGCTTTGGTGAAAGATTGCTAGCATCACCGACACCTAACAATGAATTAGCTGCTCGGTTAGTGCAACTAGGTGATTTAGGTCTTGGAGAAATCGGAGACTTTGCCTATGAAATAGGAATGCAGCTGTTGACGCGCAATCAAGGCGAACCAATATGGGAATATGATGGGCCAGATGCAGTCAATACTAATTCACTGTCCTCAAATAATTACTCAGTACAAGAAGAATTATATCAAGCAGAAAAGTTGTCACCAGAGGGAGCAACTCAAACTGTCACCTTAGATGAGCTGTTCATGATGTTGCAGCAGGATGAAAACTTACGCCAGCAGATAGCCCAACAACTGGCAATTGAGACAGATGATCCACAAATTATTGTCCAGGAACTAATTAATCAATATTATGCTCCTAGTCAATCGAATACCGAGCAAACTTAAATTGGGCGGAGGGAATAAGGAGACAAGGAGACAAGGGGAGATTTATTAAGTTCTTCCCCCCCATCCCCCTATCTCCTCTAGTCCCCAGTCCCAAAAAACAAAGATTTGTATCTTTTTTATAACTACACAGCCGAAAACCCGGCGAATTGCGGTGGCTTTTACGTAATTTTTGATTTTTTTAACACAACGATCGCTACAATCTAGGAGAAACAAAATCCAAGAGTATGGCAGATGCTCACGCAGCTATTGCAGTGGCTTAACAAGTTTTCAAACCGCCCCATTGGTAATAAACAGAGTCGTTCTTTTAGGGCTGCAAAGGCAGAAAAGATGGCAGAACCACTGCCTGAGCTAACTAATGCGGATCTGGAAGTTCTGTTTACTCAGCTGCTGGAAGGTGTGCAACAAGGACGAGGACAACAGTGGGCAATCAAGTATCTGCAACGGATGGAAGATCGCATCAGTACTGAGCGTTGGATAAATTGGCTGCTGAGATTTGGCGAAAAATTGCTCTTATCACCAGCGCCTAATCACCAGTTAGCAACGCAAATGGTGCAATTAGGCGAACTGGGAATTGGCAAAGTTGGTGAGCTTTCCTATGACATTGGCATACGGTTGTTAAAGTGGGACTTAGATGAAGGATACAAGGATATTGAGGAGCCAGAAGATGAAGCCACAGTATCTGAAATGTCTGACAATTTACTCAACTCTCCAGGAATAGAGTTGATACGCAACTTAGGCGAATTGTTATGGGAATATGATGAGCCAGAGTTGGAAATCCCAGCATCTGAAATTGCATCTTCTGAGGAAAGATTGACGGAGAATGTCCAAGAGTTAACTTGGGAGTATGCAGGTGAAGCATGGGAACCCGCACCACCTGAAATTGCATCTCCTCAAGAAAGATTGACGGAGAATGCCCAAGAGTTAACTTGGGAGTATGCAGGCGAAGCATGGGAACCCGCACCGCCTGAAATTGCATCTCCTCAGGAAAGTGTGACGGAGAATGTTCAAGATTTAACTTGGGAGTATGTGGATGCAGAAACTGAAACCACAGCATCACCTCTGCTGACTCCGCCTGATGAAGATGTTATCAGTAACTTAAGTGAACTGTTATGGGAATCGGAAGGGCAAAAAGCACAAATCGTCAAATCAGAAGCCCGATCAGTAATAGCCACACCCCAAGGAAATTGGGATCAGTCTTTGGTGAATTTAGAGCCAAATGTCGCATACGCCTTGGATGAGTTATTGGTGCGGTTGGATCAAAGTGCTAATTTAGTCCAACAGTTGGCTGCTAATCTGGCTATTCCCACAAGCCAAACTCCAGCCATCAGTGCTGAACAATCGAGTGTACAGGCGCAAGCGTGGTTTTATCAAGGTCTTCAGCAAGCCAAAACAGGTAATTTGTTAGAAGCAATCGCCTCTTATAATCAAGCCATCGAACTGAACCCCAATTATTATGAATATTGGTTTAACAGAGGCTTAACCTTATTTCATTTAGAATATTTTGCCGAAGCGATCGCCTCTTACAATCAAGCCATTGAACTCAAACCTGATCACTACAAATCTTGGTATAACCGGGGTGGCACTTTAGGGGAATTAGGCGAATTTGAACAAGCGATCGCCTCTTTTAATCAAGCCATCCAAATTCAGCCTGACAACCCAGAAGCTTGGTCTAGTAAAGGTTTAGCGCTGCTGAAGTTAGGGCAAATTTTGGAGGCAATTTCTAGTTATGACCAAGCCCTACTTCTGGAACCACAAGACCAAGAAAATTGGTATTACCGAGGTATAGCTTTAGCTGTCAGTGAGCAACATGAAGAAGCGATCGCCTCGTATGACAAAGCCATTGAATTGAACCCAGATTTTCATGAAGTCTGGATTGACCGGGGCGTAGTGTTGTTTAATTTAGGACGCTGGTCTGAAGCGATCGCATCTTGGGATCAAGCCCTCTCCTCGCAACCAGACTTCTATTTAGCTTGGTATAACCGGGGTGTAGCATTAGATAATTTAGGGCAGCGTGAAGCCGCGATCGCATCTTACGACAAAGCGATCGCGATTAAACCCGACTTCCATTTAGCTTGGTATAACCAAGCAGTAGCACTATTTTATTTAGAAAGATTTGCGGCAGCAATTATTGCTTATGACAACGCCTTACAAATCAAACTTGACTACTGGGAAGCTTGGATTGGGCGCGGAACAGCTGCTGGCCATTTAGTGGCTGACAGGCCGTTGAATTTATTGACTAGCATGACTGCGCTCAATCCTGCCTTGCAACAAGGCGGCTATGCGGGCAAACTAGCGAGCTATGAAGCAGGATTGAAACATATTCGCCCCGATACTCACCCAGAAGGTTGGGGCAGATTACATCTGGCAATGGGTAATACCCACTACGACCGAGGCAAGAAATCTCCCACATCTCGTAATTACTGGCGCAAAGCTATAGCTGAGTACAATCAAGCGCTGTTAACCTTGACAACAACAGATTTTCCCCAATTGCATCTAGAGGTTGTGCAATCTTTAGTTAAAGCCCTTTTGGGTGTAGGAGAAACAGCACAAGCACAAGAATTACAGCAACACGGTGCCGATTTCTTGAGACAATTGCTGAGTGAACCAACTCGCTCTGATGAAAGTAAAAAACAGCTAGCTCTTCAATTTGCCGGACTGGAACAATTAGCAGTTGATTTGGCTGTGGAGTATGGTGACTTGGTAGAAGCCTGGGAAATGGCAGAACAAGGTAAAAATTCTTGTTTCACCTGGTTGCTATCTGATTGGCATGATGAAATTTACTCACCTGACTACAATTCAGTGCAACACCTGCTCAATCCCCACACAGCAATTATTTACTGGCATATTAGCCCAGTAGCTTTACACACCTTCATTATCAAAGACGAAGCCCCATCACCAATTTTAGTTTTTCTACCCATACAAGATGTAGGAACAATCGGTTTAGAAGAAACCGCTACACCTCTCGATGAATTGCCCTTACCGGAAGCCGTCAGACGCCTAATTACCTTTGAAGATTGGTTGGAAGATTGGCATCAGTCATATCAGGAATATCGCAGTCAAGCCCAAGATCAACCAAGCAAAAGCAATCATTCCTGGCGGGTGGATATGGAAAAAAGGCTGTTGCAATTGCAAAACATCCTGCAAATTTCCACAATTACACAAGAACTCGAAGGCATTACCCAACTAATCTTAGTTCCCCACCGCGACTTGCACAGATTACCGCTCCATACTCTGTTTCATCTTTCTTCACCCTCAGAGGCAAAACTACCAAATAATTTCCATATTTCTTATTTGCCGAGTGTGCAAATAGGTTTGTCTGTAAAAGCCGAAAGTATATGGCAATTGCCACATCAAAAGTTGCTGAGTGTGGAGTCTCCCAACAGCACAGATTATCCTCCACTAAAATTTGCCAAACTGGAATCCGAAATTATTAGCCAGATGTTCAATTATCCCCAACGTATCCAGGAGTCAAAAGCTACTAAAAATAATGTAGAAAATGCCTTATTTGACAATTACAATTTATTTCATTTTACTGGGCATGTCACCAACAATTATAATGAACCGAAAAAATCAACATTGGCATTAACAAATGAAGATAAAATCACTTTAGACGAAATTTGTCAAAAAACTTTAACTAGCTACAATCTAGTTACTTTCTCAGCTTGTGAAACTGCAAGCACTAACAATCAGAATATTAATAGCGAATATGTAGGTTTAGTCAGTGGTTTGATGTCTAAAGGAGTTCCCCATGTGGTAAGTACCCTGTGGACTGTAGAATCATCTGCTAGTGCTTTGGTGATGATCGAGTTTTATCGACGATTACAGCAAGATAAATCACCAGTCACTGCTTTAGCTGAAGCGACAGCATGGCTAAAAGACCTAACTGCTGTTGAACTGACAAAATGGTATGAAAATTTACTAAATAATCTGCATCCTGACGAATTAAGAGTTAGAGCTTATTTAGCAACGTATCTATATAGAAGTAGTAAAATGATTCCTGATAAAAAGCTTTACAGTCATCCTTATTATTGGGCAGCATTTGCGATCGCAGGTAAGCCTAGTTAAATAAATGTTAGTGGAAGCATAAGTTGTCTATAAAACACTATTTATGCTTCTAATTGAGTTTGGACAACTTATGCTTCCATTTATATAATCTGTCACAATTAGTTTGCTTATTTTTCATAACCTAGCTCACGA
>JAHHIM010000013.1:0-105079 GCA_019358915.1 Trichormus sp. ATA11-4-KO1 | reverse complement strand
CGGCAAATGGTCAAGAAGCGATCGCTCAATGGATGGCATGGCAACCACACCTGATTTTCATGGATATGCGGATGCCTGTGATGGATGGTTACGAAGCTACAAGAATCATTAAAGCTAGCAAAATCAAGCCTAATTCAATCATTATTGCCTTGACTGCCAACGCTTTTGAGGAACAACGAGAGTCCATGATGGCAACAGGTTGTGATGATTTAATTAACAAGCCTTTTCGAGAGGAAGAAATATTAGAAAAAATCAGCCAATATCTGGGAATCCAATATATCTATCAACCAGAATTTTACCCCATATTAGACTCAAGAATCCCAACCAAAAAACAAATTTTGACAACCGATGAATTACTAACTTTATTATCTCAAATGTCAGATGAATGGATAGCAAAAGTATATAATGCTGCGGCTCAATGCAGCGATGACTTAATTTTACAATTACTTGAAAAAATTCCTTCAGAAAATGCAGTGCTAAATAACTATTTAACAGATTTAGCTCATAACTTTCAGTTTGAGCAAATTATGGAAGCAATGAGTATAATCAATCATCAAGAGTGCTGAGTGAAAAGACCACCCACAATTCGCTTTGCTGGTACCAAGTACTTAAAGAAGGAAGTGCTGTTGGAGTCAGAAGGCTTGTCCTGAGCGAAGTCGAAGGGGAGTACTGAGTGCTGAGTAAAAATTCCAGTCTCTAGCTTCTAGTCTCTCTTTCATACTTGGCTGTGAAACTCGTTTCATCGGAACTTCCCTCTGACTTCGTTAACTCAGCCAATCCCTTCAAATCAGGAGACCAACGCGCCTGGTTACCTAAGCAAGTGGACGAACCACTCCGTGATTAAGAGAAATCGATATGATAGAAAAGTAGATAAAACTTAAAAAATATTTATCAAATGCTGATTGACACCCCCGGCTTGTCCAAGGTCAAAGACTCAGTGAAAAGCAAGATATTCTTCGGCCATGAACCCAGTGCTGAATTAATTGCCATTCTTACTGTCTACTTCGTCCAAGGAATTTTAGGGCTGGCGCGTCTAGCAGTCAGCTTTTTTCTCAAAGATGAATTATTACTGAGTCCGGCTCAAGTTTCGGCGCTATTGGGAATTGTCGCCTTACCTTGGATTATCAAGCCAGTGTTTGGCTTTATCTCCGATGGCTTGCCCATATTCGGTTACCGCCGAAGACCATATTTGGTACTATCTGGGATACTGGGAGCTATTTCTTGGGTAAGTTTGGCAACTATAGTTCATACTAGCTGGGCGGCTACGCTAGCGATCGCTCTCGGTTCCCTCTCCGTTGCTGTCAGCGATGTCATCGTTGATTCCCTAGTTGTCGAACGAGCCAGAGTAGAATCCCAAGCAGATGCGGGTTCGCTACAATCTTTGTGCTGGGGTGCTTCTGCACTGGGAGGCTTACTTACAGCCTATTTTAGTGGGTTACTTCTTGAACATTTCACCACCCGCACTGTATTTTGGATTACCGCTTCATTTCCTCTGATTGTCTCAGCTGTAGCTTGGTTAATTGCCGAAACCCCGGTCAACAAAAATTCCCCAGATAGTCATAGTCAAAATTCCCTTAGCACCAAGCATCAAATCAAGCAACTACGCCAAGCCATTACTCAAAAAGCAATTTGGCTACCCACAGCATTTGTATTTGTCTGGCTAGCCACCCCAACAGCCGATGCAGCCTTTTTCTTCTTCAGCACCAACGAACTCCACTTTCAACCAGAATTTTTAGGTAGGGTGCGACTAGTTACCAGTGGTGCTTCATTAATCGGTATTTGGATTTTTCAACGGTTCCTTAAAAGTGTTTCCTTTCGCGTGATTTTTGCTTGGAGTACAGTCCTCTCAGCCATTTTGGGAATGACAATGCTGCTACTGGTAACTCACACAAACCGAGTTTTGGGTATAGATGACCACTGGTTTAGTTTAGGCGACAGTCTCATCCTTACCGTTATGGGGCAAATCGCCTATATGCCAGTTTTGGTACTAGCAGCAAGATTGTGTCCCCCAGGTGTAGAAGCTACATTATTTGCCTTATTGATGTCGGTATCGAACCTAGCAGCAATGGTTTCCTATGAATTTGGGGCTATGATCATGCATTGGTTGGGAATCACCGAAACTAACTTTGAGTCACTGTGGCTGTTAGTGATTATTACTAACCTCAGCACACTGTTACCACTGCCATTTATTAACTGGCTACCAGCGAACGACCCGCAAGCCGAGACACCGACATTACAACCAGCTTCAGTAACAGATAAAGAACAACCATTTTTACCTGATTTAATGTCGGAATTGATGTTGAGAGAATCAGACTCAGAAGCATTTGAATCACAAAAGAAGTGCTGAGTGCTGAGTGCGCTTGCCCTGAGCGAAGTCGAAGGGGAGTGCTGAGTGAAAAAATTAAAATTACTCGGACTCAGAACTACTGTCTTTCAATCAGCAACGCCAATTTTTTCATGAATAATATAAATAAATATATGCAGAGTTTAAAACCAGAAAAACGTGCAATTCCAGAAAAATCCTACACCCGTGCAGATTGGCAGGGAGGATATCAATCTCTTACCCAAGAATTTGATTATTGGATTGATGATATAGAGGGACAAATTCCCCCGGAACTGCAAGGTACGTTATTTAGAAATGGCCCCGGTTTACTCGATATCAATGGACAACCCATTCATCATCCCTTTGATGGTGATGGTATGATTAGCCGCATCAGCTTTGTGAATGGCCGCGCCCATTACCGCAACCGCTTTGTCCGCACTGAAGGCTATTTAGCCGAACAAAAAGCTGGTAAAATTTTGCATCGGGGTGTGTTTGGTACTCAAAAACCTGGGGGTTGGTTAGCTAATATATTCGACCTTAAAATCAAAAATATTGCCAACACCAACGTGATTTATTGGGGTGGTAAACTCTTGGCATTATGGGAAGCAGCTGAACCTCATCAACTTGATCCTCATACTTTGGAAACCCTAGGAAAAGAATATTTTAACGGTGTTTTATCAGCAGGTGAAGCTTTCAGCGCGCATCCACGGTTTGACCCTAGTTCCAACCAAGATGAAGGCGCACCTTGTTTGGTTAATTTCTCAATTAAACCAGGACTATCCACTACAATTACTATTTTTGAGCTAAACCCAGCAGGAGAAGTTGTGAGAAAACACGCTCACAGTATTCCAGGTTTCTGCTTCATCCACGATTTTGTTATTACTCCCAATTACTGCATTTTCTTTCAAAATCCTGTTACCTTCAACCCCATACCTTTAGTTGCAGGGATACGTGCAGCCGGAGAATGTATTAAGTTTCAGCCCCATCAAGCAACTCGTGTAATAGTGATTCCCCGTAACTCTCAATCAGGGCAAACAAAAGTTAAATTCTGGGAAACTCAATCTGGCTTTGTCTTTCACCACGCGAATGCTTTTGAGGTGGGAGATGAAATTGTGATTGACTCAATTTGTTACGAATCCTTACCAGAAGTGGAGCCAGAAAGCGATTTTCGGCAAGTTAATTTTGAGACTAATTCACCTGGTCAACTGTGGCGATTTCGTCTTAATTGGGAAAGTGAGATAGTACAACAGGAGATGATTGAAAGCCGTTGTTGTGAATTTTCTAGTATAAATTCTGAACATGTAGGACGCAATTATCAGTATTTATACATAGGTGCGGCTTATGCAGAAACTGGTAATGCGCCTTTACAAGCATTACTAAAAATTGATTTAAAATCTGGAGAAAGACAACTTTGGAGTGCCGCACCCCGTGGTTTTATCGGTGAGCCGATTTTTGTCCTCCGCCCAAGTGCAGAAAAAGAAGATGATGGCTGGGTACTAGCTTTGGTGTATGATGCTGCCCATCATCGCTCAGACGTAGTTATTTTAGATGCCAGTGATTTTAATAGAGGTGCCATTGCCAGACTACATCTCAAACATCATATTCCCTATGGTCTGCATGGAAACTTCACTACTGAAGTCTTTATCTAAAACTCTGCGTACCTAGTTCTTAGCCCCTTTTTCATGAAGGCTGCTTCAATCTTTAATGATCTTAATCGCCAATGCCCTACGCGATCGCTATCCTCTCAATAGGATTCTCAAAAATACTAAGAAAAAATAAAATTGTAACAGAAACTACAAAATTTCTCCTTTTCTCATCAAAAAGGGATAAGCTAGGCGTATTAGGCATATCAACATCCGGTGCGCGAAGATACCGTGATTAGGAGAAAATTTTATGATTGCAACGCCTCTGCAACCACTGGAAGCTGCTACTCCAGCGCATATTTGTCCATTTGATCAAGCTTGTAGTTACTTAGATGCGGCAGGTAAAGAATTAAAGCTAGATCAAGGTGTACTGCAAATTCTTAGCCATCCCCGCAAAGTAGTAACCGTTTCTATTCCTGTGAAATTGGATAATGGAGAAGTGCAGGTTCTTGCCGGACATCGGGTGCAGCACTCTGATATTTTAGGCCCCTATAAAGGAGGAATTCGTTACCATCCGGCTGTGACATTGCGGGAAGTGTCAGCACTGGCAATGCTCATGACTTGGAAGTGTGCATTGTTAGGTATACCTTATGGTGGTGCTAAGGGAGGTATTGCCATAAATCCAAAAAGTTATAGTGTCGGTGAACTAGAAAGAATCAGTCGTCGCTATATCAGCGAGTTAATTAAAGATATTGGCCCTTCCGTAGATATCCCTGCACCAGACATGGGTACTTCTGCCAGAGAAATGGCTTGGATGATGGATACTTATTCTGTGAACGTTGGTCATGCTGTTCCAGGAGTTGTCACTGGTAAGCCGATTTCTATTGGCGGTTCGCGGGGAAGAGAAATGGCAACCGGACGCGGTGTAATGATTACTGTCCGTGAAGCACTGAAAGAGCAAGGTAAATCTGTGGCGGGAACGCAAGTAGTTATTCAAGGTTTCGGGAATGTAGGGGGTGCAGCAGCTGCATTGTTACATCAATTGGGGGCTAAAATCATAGCTGTTTCCACAGGTGCAGGGGGAATTTTTGCTGCCGATGGGCTTGATATTCCAGCATTGAAAGCCTATGCTGCTGAAAATCGCAGGAGTGTTGTGGGTTTTCCCCAAGCAGAACCAATTAGTAACGCAGATTTACTAACTTTGCCTTGCGATGTTTTAATCCCAGCAGCTTTGGAAAATCAAATCACTAAAGACAATGTGAGTCAAGTGCAAGCGCAAATTGTTGCAGAAGCAGCTAATGGGCCTGTGACTTTGGAAGCTAACCAATTCCTCGAAGCGCATGGCGTGACTGTGTTACCAGACATCCTGGCCAATGCTGGCGGTGTTGTGGTTAGTTATTTGGAATGGGTGCAAGGTCTTTCTTATGTATTTTGGGATGAAGAACGTGTTAATCGGGAAATGGAATATTTGATGGTGCAAGCTTATCGCCAAGTGATTGAGCAGTCGCGGGTCAGGAAAATTCCTTTACGGTTAGCAGCCTATACCTTGGGTGTGGGTAGAGTTGCCCAGGCGTTGGCTGATAGGGGTCTTTATCCTTAGGTTTTTATCTCGCGCAAAGCCGCAAAGATGAGTTCAACGCGCCCATTGCTGTAAGATGTAAGCATAAAATGCATCTTTATCTACTGTATCCATTGCATAAATTTTGCGTTCGCCAGGGACTACCTTAGTTCTTCCCTGACTGGGGCCAGTGGTAATAATTTCTGTTTCCCATGCGCGTAGTTGATAAAATTCTGGGTGTCCTAGGTAAGCAGTTGCTAGGACATCCCAGAAATAATAATCTTGGGGAATGACCAGGGCGTAACATTGTCCGGCTAAATCAGAGATGGGATAATGGCGTTGTTTTCCCATTTTTTGGACTAAATGTGATGTGACTGGCACAGTATTAGTTAAATCTAAAGGACACATAATAATTTCAATTTGGGTTTGCCAAACTCGCGCGGCGGAAATTGCATCCCAATAAACATTCCATTCGGCGGAACCGTCTTGTCCTGCTTCTAAACTTTTTTCGACGTTACCAGGGACATTCAACGCACCTCCCATCCAGACTATCTTTTCTATCTTGGCTGCAATATCCGGTGCTTTATCCAGCGCTACTGCTACCGTTGTTAATGGCCCAGTTACCATCAGTGTTACTGGTGCAGGTGCTTTCCGTAAAACTTGGATCATAAAATCTTGACCTGCTGCTGTCACCAAAGGCGTGTTGATAAATTCGCTTTGATTAAGAATTGGCAGATGGTCAACAATAAAGGAATCACGACGATAGAGACGGGGAAAAGGATTAATACCGCGCACAGTGCTTTCTGCCACTGGGATGTGAGAAAATCCCATCAAATCGAGAATTTTACGTGTAGCACTAACAGCTGGTTGGATATAGCAGTCGGCTGGGGTGACGACGACACCGAGAAGTTCTATATGATCCATCGTCAACAGCAGCATAGTTGCTAGATAATCATCTACACCGCCATCATGATCCATTAATACGAGTTGTTTTGACATATTAGGAGAATTCACAAATGGATGAATTTATGGAAGCTGCGATCGCCGAAGCAAAACAAGGTAGAAAAGAAGGTGGCATTCCCATCGGTTCTATTCTTGTCAAGGATGGCAAAGTTATCGGTAGAGGACACAACAAGCGTGTACAAGACGATGATCCTGTCACCCATGCGGAAATAGATTGTCTCCGCAATGCTGGGAGAGTCGGTAGCTACAGAGGTACAACATTATATTCAACCTTAATGCCTTGCTATTTGTGCGCTGGGGCAGTTGTACAATTTGGCATTAAAAAAGTCATCGCCGGAGAATCGAGAACCTTTCCAGGTGCTAAAGAATTTATGGTATCCCACGGCGTGGAAGTAATTGATTTAAATCTGGACGAATGCGAACACATGATGAGTGAATTTATTGATACTAATCCCGAACTATGGAACGAAGATATAGGTAAATAGTTTTAAAAGGGAACAGGGAACAAAAGTATAATTACGAATTACGAATTATAAATCTCCCTTTCTTTGAGGAAAGAATCAAACGTCACCTTATCAGGTAACGAAGTTTGTGCGCCCATTGTTGTTGCGGCTAAAGCGCCTGCGGCTGAACCCCAAACAACCGCCTGATGTAAAGAAAGTCCTGTAAAAAATGCGGCTGCTAAACCACCATTGAAAGCGTCACCAGCCGCAACAGTATCAATTGCATCAATGGGGAAAGCTGGGAAAAAGAATATTTCTTCAGTAGTAGCACAAATTACACCTTTTGCACCTAACTTGATGATCGCACATTTCACACCCCGTTGTAATAAAACTTTAGCTGCCTTGATTGCCGATTCTTGATTATCTACTGGAAAACCCACCAATTGCCCTGCTTCAACTTCGTTGGGTGTAATAATGTCTACTAATGGATATATTTCATTAGGTAAATTCGTTTGCACAGGTGCAGGATCTAAAATTACTTTGAGATTTGCATTTTTTGCTGCTTGGGCTGCTGCTAATACGGCAATAATGGGAATTTCTAGTTGTAAAAGCAGTGCTGTAGCTGTTGGGAATAAGTGAGATAATCGCTCTATATCTTCTTGATTAACACGCCCGTTTGCACCAGGAATTACTACGATTTGGTTTTCACCTGCATGATCTACAGTGATGATGGCGACCCCAGAACTAACGGTCTCATCAATTAAGATATTATCAGTTTGCACACCAGCAACTTGCAAATTATGCACAAGTTCTGCACCAAAACTGTGTGCGCCTACACGTCCTACCATCTGAGTAGGAATTCCCAGTCGCGCCAAGGCTACTGCTTGATTTGCACCTTTGCCTCCCGGTATTTTGAAAAAATCTTCGCCCAGCAATGTTTCTCCCGCAACTGGCAACCGGGGCGTTGTTGCTACTAAGTCTATATTGATGCTGCCAAAGACAATAATGCTCATGATTATGGATCTACCAATATTTTTAAATGTTTAATGATGAGCAGTTTTCATCACTTGTAATAATTTTATTTGACTAAATATAGCCTGTATGCATTGCTCAATCAATTTTACAGGCTATATTCGTACATCAATTTGAGGAAACCTTAGAGGTTGTTTGAAAAGTCTAAATTAATACCAGCCCTGGCGATTAGAAATCGCTACACAGACAAAACCCACCTCCGTGGGTTTCAAATGCCTAATTTTGTGTTAGTCCGCGCAGGCGGACTTTGTTTGTGTAGTAGCGTAAAGCCCTAAAGGGCATAGCTGCGCTTACCGCGGAGCGTGCTGGAGGCTCTATTATATTCGCCCAAAACTTTTCTTAGCACTCAGCACTGAGTTTAGTTCACCACTTGGCTACCGTGACTGCGGGGATCATCTTGATTGTTAACTGGTGCAACTGGGGCTGAGAATTTGGAAACTTGGCCACTAGCTTGAGCATAAGGCAAAGATGAGCCACTAACTAAGGCCTCTAAATTACTTGCCATTACTGTATGGGGTTGATCACCGATCGCCTGTGCTATGGTTTCTCCAGCTTGAGACAAAAACACAAAATGGGGAATGCCATCTACTCGGTATTTCAACATTTCTGGCAGCCATTTGGTGTTGTCTACGTTCAACATGACAAAATTGACTTTATCAGCATACTGCTGTTCTAGTTGGGCCATATCTGGTGCCATTTTTTGGCAGACAGTACACCAGTTAGCATAAAACTCGACTATTGAAGGCTTACCGTTGCTGATGGCTACTTCTAGGGGGGTAGAGGCTTGATCCAAGTCTGCTAATGAAGCTGAATTTGTTTCGGTTCGCAGTCCTATGACTAAGGCTACACTAAGAGCGATCGCGACTATGGCAATTAAGAAATTTCTCACACGCACCCCAGTCGTGGTTTCTGGCTTGGCGGGAGAATTAATAGGTGTTTCTGTAGTCATCACAAATTTATTAAAACTTATTAAGTACTTTCATTATTTAGTTTACCTCTTTCCCTCTTGGCGATTCCCGATAAGCTAGAACAAAAATAACTCTTTGCTAAACCTGTGAAAAAACGAGTTACTCTCACCTTTCCTAAACGTGCTATTCAAATGCCGGTCACTTACCTACTAGCAAAAGAATTTAATGTAGCCGCCAATATTATCCGCGCCCAAGTTGCCCCAAATCAAATTGGCAAACTGGTGGTAGAATTATCGGGGGACATTGACCAGTTAGATGCAGCTATCGAATGGATGCGATCGCGCCATGTTAACGTTTCCCATAACCTAGGTGAAATTGCCATTGATGAAGATGTATGTGTTCACTGTGGTTTATGTACAGGGGTTTGTCCCACAGAAGCCCTCAGTCTCCATCCAGAAACATCCAAATTAACATTCACGCGATCGCGCTGCATTGTCTGTGAACAATGTATTCCTACCTGTCCTGTGCAAGCAATTTCCACTAATCTTTAATACTTAGGAATAAACTAAAAAATATATTTTGTTTATTTACTGAAAACTTTATGACTAATGAAATTACTAAAAAACTCAGGCAAGCCTCCGATGATTTGCTAATGATGAGTGAGTCAGATTATCCCTTTGAAGTTTTTCTGTGGTCTAACCAAGCCAGAGAAAATTTGACAAATCAAAAAATCCTTGAGTTAACAAATCATCCTCAAGACACATCAATTGAAACAGTAGAACTAGATTATCTTTTTCGTAACTGTGCTGAAGAAAAAGAATGGCATGATGACATACAAAAACAAAATGTACAAAAATTTCAATCCCTTGTCAAAATACTCAAAGATAACCTCACGGATATTAAGGTTTATCGTTTAGGTACGATTGATATTGATGTATATGTTGTTGGTAAAACTTCATCTGGAGATTTAGCCGGAGTTTCCACAAAACTTATAGAAACCTAAGATGATTTTTTTAAGTTTTGGGCGAATATAAGTTGGGTAGGTAAAAATATTTATAACTATGTAAAGATAAATTAGGTGTAGTGGCGTGTATTGAAGTTTTCGTGTGTAACAGGCATCTTACCTGTTTTGGGCGGGCGAGGACGCCCAACCCACAATAATTACCGTAGTTTTACTTTTTAAACTTCATAGATCATCTGTGACGTAGAAAAAGTATTTGCCAAAAAGCCAGGGTTTTTGCCGGATAAAAAACCGAGTTCTGAATTTTGGATAAAGTTGAGCTTACAAATTATCCACTCTAGACTCAATTACACTTTGAATAGACGAAGGAACGTTGGAAAGAAAGTTGTAACCAGTTCTAGATTCCAGAGTATCAACACTAACTCGATAATTTCTCCAACTCGCATTTCTGATACCTTGGATATTAGGTATGTCTACAGTAATGACTCTTGTGTTAGTGTTGACGCTGCTAGCGCCAGAATTGACAGCATTTAAGACTACAATAACCTTCCAGGTTCTGGCTGGAACAGTCACTCTACCACCAGCAATTGTAGTTCTTGTTCCATTTAATCCTGTGCCGCCAGAACCATAAGAACCCGAAATAATATAGAGTTCTCTACCTTGATTGACTACCAAATCTCTAGAATAAGTTTCTAAACTCGCCCATACCCCTTGATTATTATCAGGTGCTTGAGGAATTATATTTGTCATTAAAAAAGTTGCAGAGTTATTAACAATTGTGTTTGTTCTATCTGCTGAAGGAGCCATATGTCCTCTGTCAAACCCACTACCAGTATAATCAGAAGAAGTGACTCGGTAGCAGTCTGAAGGTATTGTGGTATCTGCACGAAAATCATCTTGGCGAGGTGCGCTTCCTAACCATGATCTATTTAACTGCCAACTCACCCAATTTGGTGTACCTCTGAAGCAGTTATAAGAAACTGCATATTGTGATTTGTTTAATAAACGGTTACTGAAACTACTACCAGCATTACTGGGATTCCCCATCCTTAAATGAACACTTGAGGTTTGGGCAGTTAGTGGGTTTTGCAGGTAATTGAGCAGAATGAAGAATAATGCTACACCTGCAAAAAGCAAAACCACTCTGAGACGCTGAATTTTTTTCATTTATTTTTTCTGTAGTTAATACAGAAATTAAGTAAAACTTAGCGCCTGAAATATATCTTTGGTTTGATAAGAATAAGTAAACAGCCTGTAAACAAAAGATTAAAATTTAGTGATCATTTAGTAATAATTATTTTCTGAGAAAAAGAATAAGCGATCGCCTGGCTTGGGAAGGTTGTTTACTAGTACAAATAAGCTGGTATTTCTCAGCATCAACAAATACTTTTGATGATAAGTCCTATAAAATCTTATTTAATAGACCTCTTGCACGAATCTTTAATAATCTGCATAGATGACTTGTAACAGTCATTTTTTTGACAGTCTTCTTTGCGGCTTTGCGCGAACTTCTAATTAGTAGTATTCAACAACACCACAGCATTTATGCAAGAGGTTTAATTTATCAAAATAAACAGGGTTCACAGTTGCCTAGGTTAGGAAACCCTTATATACCTAAGGCACACAGCGCAGCCATGCCCGTCAGGGCTTTACAGCAGTTCCTTTTTGGGGAAACCACCAAGAAATTCCGCCTCACTACAGCGCTGGTTCACCAAGTCGCCAAAAGCACTAAGAAAAAAGATAAATTTTATGTCAAGCCCTTGCAGGTATAGCTTTGTTAACCACTAAATGTGTCCGTAAGACTTATGATTGAGGATTGTTATATATCTAAGCAGAGTAGAGTAAATTTTAACTAATGCTATTATATATACTCAACATTTTAGTAGTTTGTGAATATGATATTGCTTACAGAACCCACAGTAAAAAGTCTAAAAGATTACGCTTACCAGGCAATTCAACAACACTTAAAGAAAACCTTAAAATGGGAGAAACCAGTTAAGAAAGATGAAGATCCGGAAGCATTACATCAAATGCGAGTCGGGATGCGTCGCCTACGCACGGCAATAAGTAGGTTTGATTTAGCACTAAATTTACCAAAGCCAGCCAGCGATAAAAAAATCGGTAAAATTGCCCGTCGGCTTGGTAACCTCAGAGACTTAGATGTACTAAAAGAAACTTTAGAAACCCTTTACCAACCACATTTACCTCACCAAGAACAAGAAGTTCTGCAAACAGCTTTTAATGCTTTGGCTAAACAACGTAAAGATGCATTCTCCAAAACGCAAACAACTTTAAAGGATGAAGCTTATAAATCTCTCAAACAAACGTTGGCAGATTGGTTAGAGAAACCCAGCTATCAGCCTTTGGCATCTTTACCAATTCAACAAGTACTACCAGATTTATTGTTACCTGAAGTGAGTAGTTTCTTACTACATCCTGGGTGGCTAGTAGGAACCCAAGTTGTGAATGCAGAGATCAAAATTTGCACAAACTGGACACCGGAACAGATAGAACAACAATTAGCAACTGAAGGTGAAGTTCTTCATAGTTTGCGGAAACAGGCTAAACGTGTACGCTACCAAATGGAGTTATTTACCGACTTGTATGGTGAGTCTTATGCAGCTTGTATTGCTGAAGTGAAAGGTATCCAAGATATTTTAGGACAACTGCAAGATAATGTGGTTATGGGTGAGTGGCTTGGAGATGTGTTCAAGTCAGAAATTGATGCTCATCTACCGACATTTGCTGCTTTATTAGCGTCAAATCGTGATCAGTTATGGCAGCAGTGGCAACCTTTACAAGAAAAGTATTTAAAAGCTGAAAACAAACATAGCTTTTATTTAACAATACTACACCCATCGAATGATTCTAGCGGCGAGCAGACAAACTGATAGGTGCTTCAAGGGACAAAACATACACACTGCTTTGGGGAATCTGCACAACACGGGTATTTTCAGCAGAACGTAAGCCTGAGATTAATCCTACAGCACTCCCCAACATAGCGCCTCGGTCAAATTGATCTGGATCACCTTGGTTTAAAAAGCCCAAGGTACTGCCACCAATTCTGCCCCAAATTGAACCATTTTCAACAGCTTTGTCGTTAGCTCGTTTGTGAGTAATAGTAGTGCCGGGAATTGTTTGACTTGATGCTTTAATTGAGACAATGCGACCATTGATTACTAAAGATTGGGCGACAATTTTAGCGCCACCATCTGTGGGCTGGAGAACAATAGTTACCGGAGTATTTTCAGATGCTATGGTATTGCCTTGAGCATCTTGGATAGCATTAGCTAAAGGAACCGTCAAGGGATAATCCTTTTTTTGTCCAACATCTATGGTAACAGGTGCAGGAAAAGAAACGATAATCGCTGTATCTTGAGGGACGGTAATTTCTTCGCTGAAGCTTGGGGACTGAGGTTGCACAGTAGGCTCAGTAGGAACAGGTTGAGCGTTAGCTGGCAGTGTAACAGAACCCAAGCAAGAAATAGAACAAGCAAGACTCAATAATATTTGCATTTTCATAATCGTTTTTCCCTGTGATTTCAGTAGTTTGTTTTGGGCTTGAACCCCTTCACTCAATCAATAGGTTAGTTATTTTGAGTTTATGCAGTCTGTTGTCAAAGTGCTGAGTCCTGAGTCCTGAGCAGAAAAATCAAGGTTGAATTTCAAAATTTACCCAAAGGGTAAATTTCAGAATTTATTTTGAGTTTTGAATTTTGAATTTTGAATTTTGAATTGATTCATTGTCCCCATGTGCCAATTTTTCATAACCTCATCGTTGACGTTGCAGTAGCCAATACCACCCAGAGCCTGGACGAGTCAGCCAGGAATCGCCAAAATCGTGATGATTGCCATCTATGTAGGGATTGTAGATGGGGTAATCTAAAAAGTCTGAGCCGTCTTGCGCGCGAATTCTCACATCCCGACAACTGCCTTCTATTTCTATGGTGACAGTACCATTGCGATCGCTAACATTTGGGCGCAAGAGTCTATCTCTGATAATACCTCGCTTGTAGTCTAATTTCTGCCCATGACTGGGAACGCAACGCACTCTCACCCATGAGTTTTGATTAGGATTATCCAATAAATACGGTAGAATTTGAGAGTCCCGAATTCTCCGAGATGGTGTTTGGGCATTTACCACAGATGTTACAGATAGTAACAAGGTGGTACTAAGAATAATAATTCCTCTACCTAGCCTGCTTTTCATAGTTTCTCCTGAGGATAAATAAAGCAATTGCCAGGGTATTTACCCCCCGGCGTTTCCACAATTAAAAATTAAAAATTAACCAATTTAGACTCAAAGTCCACATAGCAATTAAGAATTGGTAATTGGAGACAACCGACCGCGTACCCTTTACCCCCATATATTACGGATTTTCCAGCAGTTGGTTGACCTGTTGTCCTCGACGACCAGTTTTAATTTCATAGCGGCGAGTGAGGTTGTCTTGGTAGTTCATGTCTCTAGCAGCAGCAGAGTTAACAAAAGCATCGCAATTCTTGCCTTGGACTACTGTGGAGGAGCTGCTGCTTTCTTCTTCGTTGCGGTTGATCCGTTGGTCGCGGGAATTACTTTCGTTTTTGCTACCTTGGCTGGAACCGCTACCACTGACACCAATACCGAGGATGCTCACACCACCGCCACCACCATTTTTGTGATTACTTGCAGAACTAGAACGAGTGCTGACAGAGGTTGCTAGAGCAACTTTGCTAGCACTGTTGCGAGTGTTGTTGCCTAAACCAATATCACTACACAAGGCGCGGGGGTCTTTTGCTAGAGTTTGTTGGTCAACCCAAGATTGATGGTCACCTAATCCTTGAATTTCACTATTACCTACTGGGTTGCTGGGTGCGTGAGCAGGAGTTTTGGGGGTTCCATTACCAATAACGGCTCCGGGGATAACTGTAGCAGGTTTGAATATACCAGCAGGTTGAACATCAAACGGCCCTGCGAAAGCTGGGAGAGAGGAGGTCAAAAGTGCGGTAGCTGTTAGCAAAGAACTAGTTAAGTGACGGAATTTCATGGTCATGCTCCTAAAGTTTCAGTGTTGGTATGTATCTTGGGTTTCAACCCCTTCACTTACTCAATAGGTTGACCTTTTGTGGTTTATGCACTTCCTTCCCGCAACTTCGCCTCCGTTGGAGACTCACGTTAAATTTCTAGGCTGACGTTATTTAGTTTTTACAACTGGGATTAATAAGGTGAGAAATTATATATATTCATCGTGCTATGCAGTATCCTCTCGAACTCACCTTCAAACTCTGGGCATTAGCTCCGCAAATATCTGTTGTTGATGTTCAAGGTAATTTGACTTTCTACGTAAAACAGAAACTTTTTAAACTCAAGGAAGCAATTACAATCTTTGCTGATGTTGAACGCACCCATCCTCTGTACTACATCAAAGCTGATCGCATTATTGACTTTTCGGCTCGCTATGATTTCACTGACAGCAACGGCGCTTATATTGGTTCGGTAAAACGGCGAGGTTTAAAATCTCTGTGGCGTGCCCGCTATGATATCTTTGATGGCGACACAACCACCTTAAACATCCAGGAGAAAAATCCGTGGGTGAAGATTGCAGATGCCTTATTTGCAGAAATCCCAGTTTTGGGCATATTTACTGGTTATGTGTTTAATCCCACTTACTTAGTCAGCCGAGCTGATGGTACGGTTGTGATGCGTCTGGAGAAAATTCCGACTTTTCTCTCTAGGAAGTTTACCATCAAAGCCGTCGATCAACTCAGCGATCGCGAAGAGCAGCAGGTTTTATTAAGTTTAATGATGATGCTGCTGCTAGAACGAAATCGTGGCTAGTCAAGCTAACCAATTAATTTTTGCCAGGTCATTCCTCCGACAATTCCATCAGCAAGTAAACCATTTTGCCTTTGGTATCTCTTAATTGCCTCCCCTGTCTGGGGACCATAAACGCCATCAACATCAACCCCGACACGGTATTGTATGTATCTCACAACTGGGCCTCCAGCATGGTTGGGTCTGATGATGCGTTTGGCTAAAATCAGATTAATCGCATTCCATGTATTTGTGTCTGCAACTCCAGTTGGTTGAATCCCAGCAATATTTTGGAAGTTTACTGTGGCAGAGTTCGTTGATGGCCCTGTGATGTTATCTTCTACCAAAGCACGACCATTTCTATCGGTTATTTTTAGTCGATTTAAGGCTTTTTGCAGTCTGATGACTGTGGTATCGGTATTTAGTTCTTCATCGGGAACGGGATTCACAGGAGCGCTAGGAACTGTACCTGTCAAGCCTTTGACGATCGCATTAGCCGTTGCTTCCGATTCAAAAATATTCATATCTCTTGGTGAATCGATGAAGCAGCATTCTACAAGTATCGCAGGCATATTAGTATTTCTCAGGACGTATAAGTGGGAACCACTCTTAACCCCACGATTAAAAAATCCTAATCTGACAATTTCATTTAACACTGGTTGAGCAATTCTTCTGCCAGTATCACTAGCTGCAAATACTTCCGTACCATTAGCTTGACCATTAAAAGCATTAAAGTGTATTGAGACAAAAACCTCAACCCTGTTAGTATTTGCCGTATTGATTCTTTGAAACAGTGAATTCGTGACTGAACTAGACCTATCTGGTTTACATGGTATTACTTCATGCCCCAAAGCTCTTAACTTAGACATAACTCTGTTGCCTACATCTAAGGTTAAAACATCCTCAATTTTTATCCCTCTTGCGCCTGTATCTGGAGGAGAGTTATGCCCTATATCAATTCCGAATTTCATGCGCTGATCCTCAACTTATTTTTGCAACCCTTTCATGTTCTTCAGACTCTACATAGCAAATTTGGTTCATTACTACGAAAGCAACCTGATAAACATATTGTCTGTGATAAAATATAATTTACTGAGTCTCTTTTGTAACAAAAAAGTTAAGTTTACATATATTTATTAATATTATGATTTTTTAAATCATCTTTAAATTAACCGTTTTAGGCTGCATTTAAGTAATAATCCCTCACGAAAATAGACAACACCAATAAATATACCTAATTTTAGTATCCATCCCGCCTCAAAACTTCCTTATTTAATATCACTTCTTCCGTCTTCCGTGTTCCCTCTGACTTCGTTGAAAACCAGGATATTTTTGCCCCTCTGAGTGTCCCAGAGGGGTTGGGGTAAGGTTCATTGAATTCACGTTAAAATTGCTTTGAGAAACCATCAATTCCTTGTGTTGATATTAAAAAATATTATCAATAATCAACAATAAGGATGAGAGGCAGATTTAGTCTTATTTAATAAATAAAGTTATATTTTGACTGGCACTCAAGAGTTTTAAAAAATCTGCTCCAATCGTTGGAAATCTCTCTGCACCTCAAGCCACAGAGCCTTGTTGTTAGGGTCTGTTTTTAGGGCTTTTTTGAGATAAATTCTGGCCTTCAACAGTTGATGTTCGGCAATTAACGCCCGTCCCCAAATTTGATAAGCAACCGCCTGCCATTGGCGTACCTCTGCATCTTGTGGTAACCGTACCGCTAAAGCTTCCGCCAGAGCGATCGCTTGGGGAAATCTTCTTTCTTTTAAGAACCGTTGCAGTTGTTCATAAGTTTTCCACTTCAGTCGTTGCTCTATTTCTACAATATTAGGCAGCTTTTGAGTGGGCGGTTTTTCATCCGTCACAGTGATTGTTGGTGCTGTTTCTGGGTGGGTGGCGTTGATGCCACCACTTCCAGATACAGAAGATTGACTTGACGGTTGGGCTATCTCCTCTGAAGGTACTACCGTTAAAAGGAATCTGTAAGCCTCTGTCAAAGCAATAAACTTATCTTTAGCTTTGGTGTCGCTTGGGTTGATATCGGGATGATATTGCTGCGCCAGTCGTCTGTAAGACGCTTTGACATCAGCAAAAGAGGCTCCCGACCTTAAACCCAATAAACGGTAGCAATCTCCAAGATCCATCTTGATCTATCAGCTATCGAATATTTAGCTTTCAGCTTTTAGCTTCCAGCCTTAAGGTTTTAATTATAAAGACTAATCTGCTAATTTTTCGTTCACGCTAGACGGTTTTTGGGAATGGGGAATGGGGAATGGGGGGATGGGTGGAAGGACTTAATATTAGTAATCTCTCCTTGTCCCCACTCCCTACTCCTAGGGTCGTTCTTCAATCACACGGTCAATTAAACCGTATTCTTTGGCTTCAGCAGCAGACATGAAGAAGTCGCGATCCATGTCTTTTTCAATTTTGGCTATAGGCTGACCAGTCTTTTCAGCATAAATCCCATTGAGCTGGTGACGAATCCGGAGAATTTCTCTGGCTTCAATTTCGATATCGCTTGCTTGCCCACGGGTACCACCAGAAGGCTGGTGAATCATAATCCGAGAATGAGGCAATGCCATCCGTTTACCCTTGGTGCCAGCTGCCAGCAAAAATGAACCCATTGAGGCAGCTAAACCGACGCAAATTGTGACTACATCTGATTTGATGTGTTGCATGGTGTCAAAAATCGCCATGCCGGAAGTGACCATACCACCGGGGGAATTGATGTATAAATAAATATCCTTACCCGGATCATCTGAATCCAGATACAGCATGACGGCAATAATTTGATTAGCAATTTCATCATCAACATCTCGCCCCAGGAAAATAATCCGTTCGCGATAAAGGCGATCATAAATGCTAATCCAATCTGTATATTGTCCTCCGGGCATCCGGTAAGGAACTTTAGGAACACCTATAGGCATTTTCGTTACTCCACTTGATAATTAATTGGGGAATTGTGAGCAAGTTCTTAACTCGCAACGCCAGATGCTCCACTACAGTGCTGCGCGCATCCTGCGGCGGGGGAGACCCCAAGACAGCACTCAGCACTCACTAAAGCACACTCGCTGGTAGTGGGGGATTGGCCAGTTCTTCTTTTTCAAAAACCCGGTCAATCAAACCGTATTCCTGAGCTTGATAGGGAGTCATGTAGAAGAGACGATCCATATCTTTGGTAACTTTTTCTGGTGGCTGTCCGGTGGTGTAAGACAAAATATCAACCATCGACACTTTATTTACCAAAACTTCCTTTGCCCGAATTTGAATATCCGTTGCTTGACCTTGGGCGTAGCTCTTAGGCTGGTGCAGGATAATAGAAGAGTGGGGCAAACTGGCGCGGCAACCTTTTGTGCCAGCACTGAGTAGCATTGCTGCCATACCCATTGCCGAACCAATACAAATAGTGTGAATGGGGGGCTTGATATATTTCATTGTGTCATAAATGGCGAAGGCTTCGGTTTCAAAGCCAATGGGTTCGCCACTATAACCGGAAGTACCAGTAGAGTTAATGTAGATTTTTATCGGCTTCTCCGGATCGTCGGACTGCAAATACAGCAATTCGGCGATAATTAATTCCGTGACCGCAGGCACCAGTGGCATTCCCAGATAGACAATTCGTTCTTTCAACAATAAGGAAGGTAAATCTGGCGGTGGTGTCCGGTAGAAGTTATCACCGTAATATGGGGCTTGAACAGCCTTGATGGGGGAAATGTCCATAGCAACTGATCGCCTGAAAGTATGCCGTTAACTGTAATACATCCTAGCGCGATGCTAGCTCACATCAAGTGTGGATTTCTCGCTAATTCAAGGAAATGGGGCAAAGGAGCAAAAGAGCAATCTCTCTGTCACCTGTCACCGTTCGACTGAGCGCTCACGCCGAAGCCTGTCACCTGTGCCCTAATTTTTCCGTAGTGCTGATTTGGCGCTTTGAAGTTATTTATATATATATCCTGAACTAGGAATTTTGGGTTATGAAGGTCAATTTGCAGCCTATCCTCAATGATGCTAATTTGGACGCGCGTCAACCGAGTAGTCAACGTCAGTTGGCAATTTCGATTTCCGCGATCGCGGAAGTTCAAGACCGGAATGTGCCACTGAATTTATGCTTAATTCTCGACCATAGTGGTTCGATGAATGGGCGACCTTTAGAAACTGTGAAGAAAGCAGCCACTAATTTAGTTGATAAACTCAAGCCTGGCGATCGCCTGAGTGTTGTCGCTTTTGATCACCGTGCTAAGGTCTTGGTACCGAATCAATTGATTGAAGATCCCGAACATATCAAAAAGCAAATTAATCGTTTAGCTGCCGATGGTGGTACAGCAATTGATGAAGGTTTGCGTTTGGGTATTGAGGAGTTAGCAAAGGGGAAAAAAGAAACTGTTTCTCAAGCTTTTTTGTTAACTGATGGTGAAAATGAACACGGTGATAATCAACGTTGTTTGAAGTTTGCTCAACTGGCTACTGGTTACAATTTGACTTTGAACACCTTGGGATTTGGCGATAAGTGGAACCAAGATGTTTTAGAAAAAATCGCTGATGCGGGTTTGGGTACTTTGTCTTACATTCAACGACCAGACCAGGCAATAGATGAATTTAATCGCCTGTTTAACCGCATGCAAACGGTGGGATTGACTAATGCCTATTTATTATTGTCCTTAATGCCTAACATTCGACTAGCAGAACTCAAACCTATTGCTCAGGTTTCCCCAGACACAATTGAGTTACCCATACAGCAAGAAGCAGATGGACGCTTTGCTGTCCGCTTGGGAGATTTAATGAAAGATGCAGAACGGGTGATTTTAGCTAATATTTATCTGGGACAGTTGCCAGAAGGTAAACAAGCGATCGCTAATGTACAAGTTCGTTATGATGACCCTGCACAAAATCAGCTGGGGTTATTTACCGCTAACATCCCAGTTTATGCCAATGTCACTGGGGTTTACCAACCAGAGATCAATCCTCGTGTGCAACAGTCGATTTTGGCATTAGCCAAGTATCGCCAAACTCAGTTAGCTGAGGCGAAGTTGCAACAGGGCGATCGCACTGGTGCAGCGACAATGCTGCAAACTGCGGCTAAAACAGCGTTGCAAATGGGAGATCAAGGTGCAGCAACGGTGTTACAAACTTCTGCCACTCAACTCCAATCTGGTGGAGAATTATCGGATAGCGATCGCAAGAAAACCAGGATTGTCTCAAAAACCGTGTTGCAAGATACCCCTATTTAATGAAAGTTCAATTGCTCTGTGCCCTAAATGATACTAATGTTGATGCAACTCAATTGAGTAACCAGCGTCAACTGGCAATTTCCATTTCCGCGATCTCTGGTGAGTTTGACCAGCATTTACCACTCAATTTATGCCTGATTTTGGATCAGAGTGGTTCTATGCATGGTAAACCAATCGCAACTGTCATCCAGGCCGTAGAGCAATTATTGGATCGGCTACAGCCAGGCGATCGCATCTCGGTTGTAGCCTTTGCTGGTGCTGCTGAAGTGATTATCCCCAACCAAGCAGTTCAAGATGCTGTCAGCATAAAAGCTCAAATCAAAAAGAAACTCAAAGCTAGCGGTGGGACGGCAATTGCTGAAGGTTTGCAACTGGGAATCACAGAACTCATGAAAGGGACAAAAGGAGCTGTTTCCCAGGCTTTTTTACTCACCGATGGTCATGGTGAAAGCAGTTTGCGCATTTGGAAGTTAGAAATTGGCTCAGATGACAATAAGCGTTGTCTAGAACTGGCGCACAAGGCTACTAAAATTAACCTGACTATCAACGCGCTTGGTTTTGGTCATGACTGGAACCAGAATTTGTTGGAAAAAATTGTGGATGCTGGTGGGGGTACTTTAGGCTATATTCAGCACCCTGAACAAGCACTAGATCAATTTCGTCATTTGTTGCGGCGCATTCAGTCTGTCAGGCTAACTAATGCCCATTTGCTGCTGTCTTTGGTTCCTCATGTCCGACTAGCAGAACTCAAACCCATTGCCCAAGTTGCTCCAGATACGATTGAGTTACCAGTACAATCAGAACCGCATGGAGGTTTTGCTGTGCGCTTGGGCGATTTGATGCAGGATAGGGAACGAGTGGTTTTAGCTAATATTTATCTAGGGCAATTACCAGCAGGTAAACAGGTGATTGGACATGTACAAATTCGCTACGATGATCCATCTGTGAACCAACAGGATTTGCTTTCCCCAATGGTGCCCATATATGCAAATGTGGTACAGACTTATCAACCTGCGTTTAATCCCCATGTGCAACAGTCGATTTTGGCACTAGCTAAGTATCGCCAAACTCAGTTAGCTGAGGCAAAATTACACCAAGGCGATCGCACTGGTGCTGTGACCATGTTACAAAGTGCTGCTAACACCGCCTTACAAATAGGAGATCAAGGCGCAGCAACAGTGTTGCAAAGTTCAGCTACTCGCCTGCAAGCTGGAGAAGAACTTTCCCAAGCAGACCTCAAAAAAACTAGGATTGTCTCAAAGACAATTTTACAGGATTGATTTATACCATTTGGGCTTAACCATTTTTATCGGCTGCGGAAGGGTGGAAATCAGGTGAGAAGAAAGCCGACATAGACAATACCGAGAATGCGGCGAGTTGTCTGTAAACTATTTACTAAGGATTTAAGATAATCTTCAAATCTAGAACAAAACCAGGTAAAACTTCTTCACCAGAAAGTTGAGGAGGGTGATCAAAAGAAAAATTCAAAACTTCTACATCTTGTCCTGGGCGATAAATTTCTACTAAAGGAGTTTGCGGGTCAATTAACCAACCTAAACGCGCACCATTTTCTTGATATTCCCGCATTTTAGCGCGTAACTTATCTAAACGATCGCTTTCTGAGGGCAGTTCAATCACAAAATCAGGACAAATAGGCGGAAAACGTCGTTTTTGATCTTTTGTTAAAGCTTCCCAGCGTTCTAACTTTATCCAAGCAGCATCAGGACAGCGATAAGCACCACTGGGTAATTTGAACTCGGTGGAAGAGTCAAAGACTTTCCCTAATTTGGTTTTACGGTTCCATAAACCAAGTTCTATATTAATATCAGAGTTTCTAATTCCGCTTTCTCCGCCTGTTGGAGGCATAATAATTAATTCTCCAGTCTGAGTAAGTTCTAATTGCCAAGGTTCGTTAGCAATGCAGAGTTGATAAAATTGCTCATCGGTTAAACCTACGGCTGGAGGTATGTTTAAGGTGAGGGTTTCCATGATAATTTTTTTTGTAAGCCTTGATTTTATATTATCTTGGGTAAAATCCGCGTGGATTTAAATAATATTGAGAATAGCAAGCTGTTATTTTTTTGTTTAAGGAAACTCAACCCGAATGAGCAAAACTTATTGCGTCTTTGTGCGCCAGTTGCTACAAGTCGGGAAACCCGCAGGGCGCACTGGCTTGCCTTTACGTGAGATCATCTTTTTAAACGCAGAGGAGCGCAGAGGTTCACGCAGAGGGTCGCCAAGGTTTAACGCAAGCTTTGTGTTTGGTGTTTGAACAAAATTGGATGCTCCCAGGTAAACTGTGGGAGTTGACTGATAAAGTTGAGCTACGCAAAGTTAAAATATTTTCCTATGCCTGCGTTTTTATTAGAAGTTGGTACAGAAGAACTACCCGCAAGTTTTCTCAGTGATGCCATAATACAATGGCGATCGCGCGTTCCCCAAAGTCTCGAAGCCAATACTCTCACTAACACTGCTGTAGAGGTTTACGGTACTCCCCGGCGGTTGGCGGTACTAATCACAGGTCTCCCCTCCCAGCAACCAGACCGGGAAGAGGAAATTAAGGGGCCTCCTGCTCAAGCTGCTTTTAAGGATGGTCAGCCCACACCAGCCGCTACAGGTTTTGCTAGAAGACAAGGTGTGGAACTGTCAGCTTTAGAAATTCGCCCCACTGATAAGGGGGATTTTGTCTTTGTCAAGAAAAGCATTGCTGGTCGTCCGGTAGCAGATATTTTAACAGAACTAGTCCCGCAATGGATTTCTGGTTTAGAAGGTAAACGCTTGATGCGTTGGGGTGATGGCGATGTGAGGTTTTCTCGCCCCATTCGCTGGCTGGTGGCTTTGTTAGATGATCAAGTTTTACCGATTGAATTGGTCAATGGATCAAAGACAATTACAAGCGATCGCATTACCTTTGGTCATCGTGTTTTACATCCCAAACCTGTAACTATTGCCCAAGCTACCGATTATGTAGATACTCTGCGTTCTGCATCTGTTATCGTTGACCAGGAAGCACGGGCTAAGATGATTCAAAACCAAGTAAATGCAGCAGCCCAAAAATCTGGCGGTTCTACAATTATTTACCCGGATTTATTAGAGGAAGTCACAAATTTAGTTGAATACCCTTCGGCTATAGTCGGTAATTTTGAATCAGAATTTTTACAGTTACCCACGGAAGTAATTACCGAAGTGATGGTGACTCACCAGCGTTATTTTCCGGTATTTAAAGAAGGTAGTTTTCAGCAAGAATTATTGCCTCATTTCATCACTGTTTCCAACGGTGACACAAGGAAATCAGATATCATCGCTGTCGGGAATGAAAGGGTAATTAGGGCTAGATTAGCTGATGGCAAATTTTTCTACAAAGCTGACTTAGCTAAACCTTTAAAAAGCTTTTTACCACAGTTAGAAACGGTTACTTTCCAAGAAGAATTAGGTTCAGTCCGTGCCAAGGTAGATAGAATCGTCACCATCGCTGATTACATTAGTAGCCAATTACAATTAGCAGAAAATCAACGCCAAAAAATACAACGGGCAGCTTTATTGTGTAAGGCTGATTTGGTGAGTCAAATGGTGTATGAGTTCCCAGAATTACAAGGGATTATGGGGGAAAAATATGCCTTAGCTAGTGGGGAAGATGCGGAAGTTGCTAGGGCAATTGTTGAACATTATTTACCAACAGGTGCAGGTGATAATTTACCCGAAACTTTAACTGGTCAAGTTGTTGGTTTAGCCGATAGATTAGATACTTTAGTCAGTATTTTTGGCTTAGGTTTAATTCCCACTGGTTCTTCAGATCCCTTTGCTTTGCGTCGGGCTGCCAATGCAGTAATTAATATTACTTGGTTTGCCAACTTACAGATTAATTTATCACAGTTATTAACGCAAATAGCAGGGAATTTTGCCGCAACATATAACAAAGATCAAAATGCTTTAACCACAACCTTGCAAGAATTTTTCTTACAACGTATCCGCACCTTACTACAAGACGAAAAACAAATAGACTATGACCTAGTCAACGCTGTTTTGGGAGAAAATGATCCAGAATACACCCAAAGAGCGTTAGAAGATTTGCTAGATGTACGCGATCGCGCCTTATATCTGCAACAAATCCGCAACAATGGTACTCTAGATACAATCTACGAAACCGTCAACCGTTCCACCAGACTAGCAGCCCAAGGTGATTTAGACTTCCAGCAGCTAGAACCCAAAAATTTAATTCAGCCAGAACTCTTCCAAAAGTCTTCCGAGCAAGCATTTTACAACGCCTTAGTAGAATTAGTACCACAAACCCAAGAGGCGCAACAGTCACGTAACTATCAACTGTTGATTGCCGCATTAGCTAAAATTGCTCCCACCGTGGCTAATTTCTTCGATGGCGAAGATAGTGTTTTAGTGATAGACCCCAATCCAGACATCAAACGCAATCGGCTACACTTACTAGGATTACTGCGGAATCATGCCCGTGTGTTGGCTGATTTTGGTGCCATTGTCAAAAATCTGTAGCCTAAAGCAACAAAAGGTGGTGTAATTTTTGCCAATAAGCGTTAGGATAATGAGTGCTTAACCAGGGATCTCTGCTACAGTCTATGCCTAGAGCTTCAGTAATTGGATTGGGAAAGTCCGGTGTTGCTACGGCGAGATTGTTGAAACGGGAAGGTTGGGAGGTTATGCTCAGTGATAGTAACACCTCCCCTGCCCTCCTTGAACAACAACAAGCACTCGCTACCGAGCAAATAACTGTGAAATTGGGGCATTCCCCCGATTTGAGTGGCAGTAATTTACCTGATTTAATTGTTGTTAGTCCTGGTGTCCCTTGGGATATTCCCCTGTTAGTCAAGGCGCGAGAATTAGGCATTGAAACCATTGGCGAAATGGAACTCGCCTGGCGACACTTGCGAGCTTCTCCTTGGGTGGGTGTAACTGGCACTAACGGTAAAACTACCACCACTGCGTTAATTGCCGCCATATTTCAAGCAGCCGGATTAAATGCTCCCGCCTGTGGTAATATTGGCTATGCTGCCTGTGAAGTAGCTTTATCTGAAAAGTTGTCCGACTGGGTAATCGCAGAAATTAGCAGTTATCAAATAGAATCTTCAGTAACTTTGTCCCCCCGCATCGGTATTTGGACAACTTTTACCCCAGATCATCTGGCCCGTCACAAGACGTTAGAAAATTACTACAACATCAAAGCCAAGTTATTACGTCAGGCGCATTTTCAAGTATTCAATGGTGATGACCCCTATTTAAACAAAATGGGTATCAGTCATTGGCCTGATGCTTACTGGACAAGTGTCAAAGGACAAGATTTTTTAGTGGGTGAACAAGGCTTTTATATTGAGGACGGCTGGGTTGTAGAAAAGTTAAAGCCAAACTTTACACCAGAAAGAATTTTGTCAGCCTCTGCTTTGCGCATGGTAGGACAACATAACCTACAAAATCTCTTAATGGCAGTTGCAGCCGCGCGGTTAGCAGGAATTGAACGTGAAGCTATTGATACAGCCATTCGCAAATTTTCTGGTGTTCCCCATCGTTTAGAACATATTTGTACTTGGCAAGGTATTGACTTTATTAACGACAGCAAAGCTACTAATTATGATGCGGCTGAAGTTGGTTTAGTTTCTGTGAAAAGCCCTGCGATTTTGATTGCTGGTGGTGAAGCCAAACCTGGTGATGATACTGGTTGGTTAGCCAAAATTCAAGCTAAAGCTGCGGCGGTGTTATTAATTGGTAGTGCAGCACCAGCCTTTGCCCAACGTCTACAAGAGGTGGGTTATGCTAATTACGAAATTGTGGAAACGATGGAGAAAGCAGTTCCTCGGTCAGCAGAATTAGCTAAACAATATCAAGCGCCTGTAGTGCTACTATCTCCAGCTTGTGCAAGTTTCGACCAGTACCCCAACTTTGAAGTGCGGGGCGATGATTTCCGCAACTTGTGTCTCGCTTGGGTAGGTCAATAAGTTATTTTTTAACCGCCAAGTTCGCCCACGCGCAGCGATGCCCGTAAGGGCTGTAATAAATGTAAGTAACCGTCATTATGTCTTAGTGATGCGGATTTTTTTACCACCAAGGCACAAAGACACCAAGTTTTGATACTCTTTTTTAATTTGTTACCATCAGTACTTTAAACAGTCGATGAATCGCGATCAAGTTAAGTATATTCAGGAACTTAGAAGAAAGTTAACACCAGATGTATAATTAGCGCGTCTCCTACTTTATAAAAAAGATACATTTTCTGTACCTTAAAAAGAAGCATATGTGGCAAATAGAAAAAAAAGATAGTGTAATAGTCAGTCTGGCATTATTGCTGGCCTTAGCCACTACCCCTATGGCAGCACCTTTGTTTGTGTCAACACCTGTACTGGCACAATCTGCCACTGACGCTCCCTCGTTCCCACTACCACAAACAGTGGAAAATGGGACTACGGTGCGGATTGATGGTTCGATTAGCTTGGCTGCAATTAACCAAAGCCTAAAAAGAAGTTTTGAGCAACAGTTTTTTGGTACAAATGTGGAAGTTGCTGCTAACGGCGCTGATGTAGCAATACAAGCTTTGCTAGATGGAACCGTCGATGTAGTCGCGATCGCTCGTGGCTTGACTCCGCAAGAACAAGCGCAAGGTCTGGAGCAAGTGCCGATTCACCGAGAAAAAATTGCGATTATCGTGGGTGTAGATAATCCTTTTCAGGGCAGCTTGACTGATAGGCAATTCGCGAGAATTTTCCGGGGAGGAATTACAGATTGGTCACAATTGGGAGCTCCTGGGGGTAAGATTCGGGTAATTGATCGCCCAGCCACCAGTGATACCCGCAATACGTTTCGCACTTATCCGGCTTTCAAGGCTGCTCAATTTTCTACAGGCTCTAATGCTACTCAACTTGACGAGGATGACACCGCAGAAATCGTTAAACAATTGGGCAATGACGGCATCAGCTATGCAATGGCTCATCATGTATCAAAGCTGCCAAATGTGCGAGTGATCCCGTTAGAGCAAGCCTTGCCAGATGATCCTCAATATCTCTACTCCCAGCCTTTAGTTTATGCTTACAGAAAAAATCCTAGCCCTAGTGTAGCCAGCTTTCTCGGTTTTACACTCGCACCGCCAGGACAGCAAGCTATAGAAGAAGGCAGAATTGCGGAAGCAGAGGCGATCGCTAGAGGAGAATCACAAACATCGTTCCTTGTAACAAATCCTACACCAGATGCCACCACTTCAGTTGCCCAACAGCCGTCTGACACTCCTCCTTTACAAACAACTTCTAGTCCTAGACAAATACCAATTTGGTGGTTTCTTTTACCTGCGGCGGGAATAGGCGGATTACTGGTGTGGTTTTTCCGGTCACGCTTGTGGGCAACTGAGTCTGCAAATAACATGCCAAATTTACCTTCAGGCGATGGGGAAAAAATAGCAACAAATGATACGAATGTTGCTCCTGCCGTTAGTGAACCTCCAGCCGAAGCAACATCCAACGCTGCCTCCTTAGTAGCAGGATCGGGGGCAGTTATTTCGTCTACAGTTTCCGGTACAGGAGCAGATAATAATGCACCTAATGAAGTTACAAATTTAAATAATTATACTGAAATAAACTCTTATGATTTTAGCGAATCTCCTTGGGATATAGAAGCACCAGCAGCTGTAGTTAATACTTCATATCCTCAAATACCAGATGTATCTAAGGTTACTCCTCCAGCAGACTCAGATATGACTGAAGTAAAATCTAATGAAGAATATCAGCATATCTCTGGTGAATTGACGGCAGAACAACACCAAGTAGAATCTGATTTAATTGAGGATATCACTAAAACTACATCTGTCGCTGGCGATGCAGTAGCAGGAGCTAACGTCTGGTCTAATATTGAAGAAACCAGTGATACAACAGAATTCAGTCATACTCATGAAATCATCTCACCTGTAGCAGAGGAAAAAACATCAAATGTGGAGCCTACGCCGACAGTCACTACTTCACAATCCACATTCCCAGATATTCCCGAAGATACATTGAATATAGTAGCGGATGCGGCTGAACCCATAGACTATGTAACAGGATCTAACCTGTCACAGGAAACAGGCGTTGGGACATGGGCTAATATATCTGGTAATCAGGACAACACCGAATCAGAGGAACAAGCCTATAATACTGGGAATGATCCCTTACTCAATATCGAGGGTGAAAGAAGTATTACTCTCAAACCCCGGAACCCTCAATGGGCTTATGCAACTTGGTACATAGAAGAAACTTGCCAACAAGCATTGCAAAATGCAGGTATCTCCCAATTGGCGTTGCGGTTATATGATGTCACAGATTTAGACTTAAGTTATCAAACTCCCCAACTAGTCAAGCAATACGAAATTGAGTCAGGAATCACAGAACATTATTTAGAGATTCCTACAAGCGATCGCGACTACATTGCCGAAATTGGCTATATAACTGAAGGCGATCGCTGGATGACAATTGCTCGCTCCCCCAGGGCGCGCGTCTTTAGTCTTCCCCTAGCCACAGATGATCCCTTACTCAATATCGAGGGGGAAAGAAGTATCACCCTCAAACCCCGGAACCCTCAATGGGCTTATGCAACTTGGTACATAGAAGAAACTTGCCAACAAGCATTGCAAAATGCAGGTATCTCCCAATTGGCACTGCGGTTATATGATGTCACGGATTTAGACTTAAGTTATCAAACTCCCCAACTAGTCAAGCAATACGAAATTGAGTCAGGAATCACAGAACATTATTTAGAGATTCCCACAAGCGATCGCGATTACATTGCTGAAATAGGCTATATAACTGAAGGCGATCGCTGGGTGACAATTGCGCGTTCCTCCAGGGTGCGCGTCTTTAGTCTTCCCCTAGCAGAAATTACAGTGGAAAATCCACCGACAGCAGACGAAACATCCGTGCACTTGCACAATCCAGATGAAGAAAGTAGTATTATCCTCAAACCCCGGACTGCCAAGTGGGCTTATACTGCTTGGCATATTGCCGAAACTAGCAAGCAAGCACTGCGAAATGCGGGCATATATCGATTATCTCTGCGCCTGTATGATGTCACAGATTTGGATTTGAGTTATCATCCTCCCCAGCTTTTGCAGCAGTATGAATGTGAGGAAATCACACGCGATCGCTATGTCGCCATTCCCACGAGCGATCGTGACTATATTGCCGAAATTGGCTATGTAACAGCAGGCGATCGCTGGGAGACAATTGCCCGTTCCCCCAGGGTGCGCGTCTTTAGTCGTCCCCAAGCCGATTTCTGGTTTGTAGCAGATGCTGAGTTAATTATCCACGGAGCAACAGAGCCTGGTGCAACAGTAACTGTTGGTGGTAATCCCATCACACTCAAATCAGATGGTAGTTTCCATTTGCGTGTTCCCTTTTCAGACAACTTAATTGACTATCTAATGACGGCCATTGCTGCTAATGGGACACAAACTAAAACCATCCATAAAAAGTTCTCTCAAGAAGAGTCAGAAAGTTAAGCATTAAGAGATTTTTAACCTGCGCAGGCGGTCTTCCTTCCCGGAAGTCGCTACGCGCCTGCTTGTGTTACTTCCAAATAAATATGCTCTAAGCGCACGGACTGACGTGCGATCGCATCAATTTCTATTCCCTCAAACCGGGCAATAATTTCTTTTAATTCTAGAGATTCTGGTAACCAAAAAGCTAGTTCATTACCATAATATTTATGCGTAAAACCATATGATTGGGCGCGGGCGATCGCTTGTTCTATTTGTGCAGTTTGTAATACTAAAATTTCGGAAGCTGGAATCAAAGTGCGTAACTCGGCTAAACTCCCCTCTGCCAGAACCTGACCATTTTTGAGAATACCAATTCTATCACAAAGTCGCTCTGCTTCGTCTAATAAATGAGTTGTTAACAAAACGGTAATCCCCTGATTTTTTAATTGCCGAATCAACTCCCAGATTTCATATCGTGCTTCAATATCTAACCCCGTAGTTGGTTCATCTAAAATTACTAACTGTGGCTGATGTACCAGAGCAACCGCTATATTTAACCGCCGCCTCATCCCACCACTGAGGGTTTCCACTGGACTTTTGGCTCTGTCTAATAAATTTACTGCTGCCAAAGTTGCTTTTATTTGTTTTTGTCGTGTTTCCCGATTTAGTCCATAAATATCAGCAAAAAATTGCAAATTCTCCTCACAAGATAGAGTTTTATAGAGTAAATTCTCTTGAGGAGCAATACCAATTATTTTTTTGGTCGCTTCAGAAACTGGTTGATGATTAATTGTAACTTTACCACTGTCAGCCTTGAGTAAATTACAAATAATATTGATTGTTGTGGTTTTCCCGGCTCCATTAGCTCCCAGCAAACCGTAAATTTCTCCAGATTCAATATGCAATGTCAAATTTTGAAGAACTTTTCTGGTGTTGTATGATTTATTTAAATTTTGAATTTTTAGCATATTGAAAAATTTTAAAGTCTTCTTTCTACTATCAGCATTCGTTGATAAGATAACCAGCCACCTACAATCATCACCAATGCAAACACTAGTAAAAACCAAAAATGTGATGTGATTTGGCTGATTTCATAACCTTGGGATGATACACCCACAAAAGCTTCATTCATATGATAAATTGGATTATATTTGGCAATATTAATTAGGTTTTGGGGAAACAGTGAAGCAGGCAAAAATGCCCCTCCTAAAATTAATAAAGGAACTCCAAACGCAGCCACTAAAGCGTTGACATCTTCGATGCGCCGAGCTAATTGAGTACCCAAAATAAAGCCTAAACCAACGTAAGCCACGATACTCATAAAAATAATCGTGAGTCCTAATAAAATAGAACCCTTAAAAGTAGCACCCCAAAAAGCGGCAATTGTATAAACCAAAAGTGTCTGTCCCATACCAATGCAACTATGAGCCAGAAAAATCCCCAAAAAATAGGAAGTGCCACTTAAGGGTGAAATAAATAAACGTTTCAGGGTCTGCTGTTCTCTTTCGGCAACAACAGTAGCCACACTACCACCCAAACAGCTAAAAAATAACGCCGCACCTACCAAAGTAGAAGGTGCAGCATATCCAAAAGCATCAGCTAGTGATAATTCTGCCCGTTCTACTAGAATAAATCCACTGAGGATTAATACTGAAATGGGAAAAATACTCCAAAAAATTAGGCTGCGTCTACGGCGCAACAGTTCAATTAAGATACGCTGAGTTACAGCTATAGTTTCACGCCAATACTTCATGGAATTTTGGGGGTAGGGAGTGGGGAATATCAAAATCTCTGACCAGTGGTAGCTTCAAATCTCAACTCTTAGTAAACCAAAGGGTTAACTGACTGGCAATCCTCAGCCGTAACCAAAGCCAAAATCTGAGGCGAATTCAATGAACATCACTCCTAGGATAGATGAAATAATGGCAAAACAACACTCCACAGCAGCTAAGTACAACATTTCATTAATTCGTAGCGAATTCTTTGCGTACCTCTGCGCTCCTTTGCGTTTAAATTTCCAACCTCAATTCGCCATGATTTTACGCAAATCTGTACTAAGTCATAGACCACTAGCAACTTTACCAGAACCATAACCTCTGACCCTTGAGTGTGATTGTTATGGCGATCGCGCAGGAAAATTCTGGTATAGTTCAGACCCAAGGCTGTATCCTATTCATCTTACTCAGTGCTGAGTGCTGAGTGCTGAGTCAAAAGAAGAAGAAGGAAGGACTTTCGCACTCGGTACAAGCCCCGTCCCTTGTGGTCACTGAGCCTTGCCGAAGTGTGGGCGGAATCTGATTACTGTCAGAAGGTTGATACCCCGCGAATTGTGGTCACTGAGCCTTGCCGAATGTGGGCGGTTTTTTAACTCAGCACTCAGCACTTTTAACTCAGCACTCTTCATTAGGGGAGTGGGCATTGGGGAAATTGTATTAATATTCTCCTCTGTTCCTCTGCTTCTGCTCATGACCAACTACTTAACTCTTGGTAGCTAATTATTAAATAATATATTAAACTATCAAATAATCTTCTAATTTGTTTACTCAATTTTTGCTGTCTGACATCCCATTAGATAGAAACGTTGACTATGTAAAGTTGAAGTGCATTATTCTCAAAATTTATCATCAGGTATTGACAATTGCCTGAATTCTGCAAAAATAATTTCGTTCAGCATCAATAAAAAACTGCAAAAATAATTTTAAAATTTAATTAGCTGATAGTCATTAATTTCACGCCAGTCATTGATCGTGAAGATCTAATTGTGTAACATGAGTTTACTATTTAATTCACCGGAATCATCTGTTGTCTCCCGTCGTACACTACTAAAATTATTTGGCATTAGTGCGATTGTCGGAGGAGCAGGATACTCCCGGTTTACTAAGCCAAAACCAACAGTTTTTCAAAAAGATACCCTGAGTTTGCCACGAATCTTAAATCAAAATAAAAGTGTTGTAGTAGTTGGAGGTGGTTTAGCAGGTTTAGCTTGTGCTTATGAATTGAGTCAAAGAGGGTTTGCAGTTACTCTCTTAGAGAAATCTCCCCAACTCGGTGGCAAAATTGCTAGTTGGCAAATAGAAGCTGCTGGTGAAAACTTCATGATGGAACATGGCTTTCATGGATTTTTTCCCCAGTATTATAATCTAAAAAGTGTAGTTTCCGAACTGGAAATTAATCATAACTTTCAATCGTTAAATTTTTATTCTGTAGTTTACCGCGATGCCAAATACCAACCAGAGGTATTTCGCCCCAGTCATTCGGCTTTTCCTTGGAATATTGTAGATTTAGCGATCGCTTCTCCCAACCGCTTCCAATGGGGAATTAATCTGACTAAATTCAAGCATTTACAAGTTTTCCAAGCAATTACTGGGTTTCAAAGAGAAAGAAACTATCAGCGATTTGATCATATCTCGGTGGCTGACTGGGTAAAAACAGAATTTCCCCAGGGTTTATACGATTTGTATTTTCTGCCCTTTGCTAAATCCAGCTTAAATGCTCCAGATATGATGAGTGTGGGAGAACTCATGCAGTTCTTTCATTTTTATTTTTTTGGCAATCCAGAAGGACTTGCTTTTAATGGCACTAAAGATGATATGGGTACAAGTTTAGTGCAACCTATTGCTAGAGCAATTCAAAGTAATGGGGGTAAAATAATCACTGGTGCAACTGTGAGTGAAGTTCCGGCTGTGGCAGGTAAGATTGATGCCCTAAATTATTATGTTGGCAGTAATCAAAACCATGTTCCTTTTTGGGTAAAACAAAACTCAGTTATTGCTGATGGCAAGATAGAATATTTTGGAGCGGCTGATGAAGTATTTGCTTTACCATCTGGGAGTAAAGAAGCTATTTCCCTCACTTGTACTCATCAAGGTTGTACTGTTAAGCAAGCAGCAGACGGGAAATTTCATTGCCCTTGTCATGGAGCAGTGTTTACTGCTGATGGTAAAGTTTTAAAAGGGCCGGCTCAACAAGATTTACCTAAGTTTAAAGTAGCGCAACGACAAAATGATGAGTTGCAACTGATTGCAGTAAATCATGAATCATTATCACCACAAACAATCACAGCCGATTATTATGTGTTTGCTACCGATGTCCCTGGTGTGCAACAACTATTCAAGCGAGTTAGTGGAGATGTAGACCAAAAAGTGCGATCGCAAGTCGAAAAGTTGAGTATTGCCGATCCTTTTGCTGTGTGTCGTTTCTGGTTTGACCGGGATTTTGAGTGGAAACAAAGTAATTTTACTTCTTTATCTGGCTACCAGTTAACTGATAGTATCACCCTTTATCATCGCATTCAACAACAATTCATCGACTGGTCACAACGCACTGGTGGTAGTGTTGTAGAGTTACACGCCTATTGTTATAAAGAAAAAGAATTTCCCACCCAAGCAGCTTTATTAACAACATTTGCACAGGAACTTTATGAAATTGTGCCTGAGTTAAAACAAGCCAAAATCCTGCATCGAGAACTAGTCAATCAGCGTAACTTTTCGGGATATCCACCCAAGAGTTATGCCGAACGTCCAGAAACCAGTACCGATGTATCTAATTTACTATTTGCTGGAGATTGGGTAAAAATGCCCTTCCCTTGTGGATTAATGGAAAGGGCAGTTAGTAGTGGCTTATTGGCAGCCAATGAGATTTTACATCGAGAGGGATTACAGAGGCGATCGCTTTTGTCCGTAAATCCAGAGGGGTTATTACAAATCTAAAAATTGGGCAATCTCCGAATATTACCAGGAACTCTCACTCTTGTTTGCTTTTGAAAGTAATCACGGGAATAGTAATTTTGGCGATTACTATTATCCAAAAACTGAGTGTAGCCTTGCAACATAATTTGATTACCAGAATGACCCAAGGTTAAGAAAGAATTAGCAAAACTCTTGTTATAGTTGGCTGAGGCATAACTATGATTAGTATCTTGGACATTGAGACCATAGGTAACTAATGATGTTTTACCCCAATCACAATCCTGGGGATGACATTTACCAAATACTTGAATGTTTAATTTATTACCACCTGCTGATGTAATCACTAAGCGAGTAATCCCACGAGTATTAGCATCTTTATTCACCCATGTTCCCACAAAATCACCAGGGGCAGCCATTGCCGGACTAACTAAACTAGCAGTTAAGGCAATACTAGCAGCAGCAAAACTTAAAGAACGTTGTAACATTTTCATAAATCTCCATTAAATGTTAAAAATTTCATTACTAGGCGAAACATGACCCTCATTCCTTGTAGTAAAGTTTGTGCAGGTATTGTTCAACGCCTCCACTCTTCCTTTAGGTCGGTTTCCCATTTTTTATGCAACCTCGGCAAAGCATCATTGAAATTTTTTCAACTTTCGTGCAATTTGACGGAGACCGTTTCAGTCGTTGGGCGATAGAATCGCGATTGCGTCGCAGTATTCAAAGTTGTTTAAACCAAACACCAAAAGAAAGTTCTGAGTATTTTTGGGTTTTGTATTGGTATAAGTTTTGGCAAATTTCCGAAACAAAATTACTAGCCAAGCAACATCTTGCCGCTTATTTACAAGAACCCTGCTATTGGACTTCCCAAAAAACGGTTGCTAACTTTGTCAGTACTCAGTACAGACTTGCAGACTGTTTTCAAATTGCGATCGCCCAAATTGATCGAGTTTTGAAAGGTTTTAATCCCAGTCAAAGCAGCACACTCAAAAGCTACGCCGGCGTGATCTTTGGTAGTGCTATCCGCGAAACCTTGCGCCAATGTCGAGAAGTTGATATTTGTACAGATTGGGGTCTGTTACGCAAAATATCGCAAAAGCGGTTGGAAGAGTCTTTGCAAAATGCTGGTTTATCCCCAGAGACAATTAATACTTACGTTTTAGCTTGGCGATGTTTTAAAACTCTGTATGTCCCTGTAAAAGCTGGTAACTCCCGCCAACTTTCTCGACCAGATCCTGAGATTTGGCAGGCGATCGCTAAAGCTTATAATTCACAAAGTACTCAGTCAGAAGACCCAGCAAACTTAGAAAAATGGCTACTAAGTGCGGCAAAAGCAGCGCGTAAATATCTGTATCCCACCCCAGATTCGCTAAATGTCTCCAAAAGTGGTGATGATTCATGGGAATTACTTGATAATCTCCCAGGAACGCAACAAGAATCCCTGATCCAGGAAATCATCGTCCAAGAAGAAACAGCAACGCGGACTGCGCAACAAACTGAAATTAAACATGTTTTAGCGACGGCGATCGCCCAACTAGATCCACAAGTACAACAAATTCTGCAACTATATTACAGTCAGCAGTTGAATCAAGATGCAATTGCCAAACAACTAGAAATCAAGCAGTATACCGTTTCGCGGCGACTGACAAAAGCCAAGGAAATTTTGCTGCGTTCTTTAGCTAATTGGAGTAAAGATACCCTGCATATTTCTGTGACAACAGACCTACTAACAAGTATGAGTACTGTGATTGAGGAATGGCTGCACAACTATTACAGCGCCTCTAACCTATGCTAAAACAAAGTTTTGCGTCTGTTGTGCTAGGGAATAGCAATCCCTGGTAAATCCAAAACAAGCTGAAGAGTTCCCCGGAGTATTACCCATGACTGCTAACACCCCTATCATAAGTTTTGCCTCAACAGACCTGATTTTGGAAATTCCTGCTACTGTAGAACGTCAAGCACGTCTTCACAGTCAATCTTTTTCTCAACCTAGTTCTGGTTATCAAGCTTATCTCAACGAACTTTGTTTAGGTGCTGTTTTGCCTTGGTTGCAAGAGGATTTCACATCCCCAGCCCAGGTTTGGCCAAATACTACAGCTTTATCTAGTTTTTGGGAACTAGTGAACGGAACCGCAGTTACAGCAGACGCAACTAGATTTATTTTGGTTCCTAGTGAAACTATTGACTCCAGTGAAATACGTGTACCTCAAGAATGGGTAGATTTATCGAGTTGGGCGGGTGATTACTATTTAGCAGTCCAAGTAGAACCTGATGAAGGTTATGTCAGGGTTTGGGGTTACTGTACTCATGAACAACTCAAAAATCAAGGCAATTATGACTCAGGCGATCGCACTTATACTTTGGATGCGACTGAGATGATTGCTGATATCAGTGTATTAACTGTGGTGCGGGATTTTTGTGCAGATGCAGTCACACGTAGCGCTACTATCCAGTTGCCCACCCTACCACAGGCACAAGCCCAAAACCTCATTACCCGGCTAGGAAATCCAGAAATTATCACCCCGCGTTTAGCTATTCCTTTTCAATTGTGGGGAGGATTAATTGCCCATGGCGGCTGGCGACAAAGTTTATATGAACGCCGCATAGGGCTACCAGAACAACGCTCAGTGATCCAATGGTTGCAAAGTGGCGTTTCTCAAGTGGCAGAAGCCATAGGCTGGGGAAAATTAAATATGCAGTTGAGTGCGGCGGGGGCGCGGAGTGCAGAAGAAATCCCACCAGGAGTAACTTTATCACGCCAACTAGCGATCGCCGGGCAATTATATGAACTGTTAATTACACCACAAGGCGAACCCGACGCTCCATATTGGCGCTTTGAGTTGCGTCACACTACAGTGGGCGCAGCCATTCCTGGTGGTTTTACACTGAGACTCCTGACTGAAGATTTACAGCCTTTCCCCAACAATGAAGATACAGCCACAACTGCCGTAGAACAACTTTATGTAGAAGTTGCTTTAGAAGCAGGAGAAGGCATAGTCTGGGAAATTGAACCCCTTCCCGACAACTATGACCGAGAAATCCTCAAATTTTAAGCTATTCCTAGTGATTATGATGAGTGCGAAAGTCCTTCCTTATTCTTCTTCTGACTCAGCACTCAGACGTTCGGCGAAGCTACTTCGACAAGGCTCAGTACAAGTCAGTCGAGCCGCACTCAGCATTTCTTACCGCGCCTTGATCCGCGCTAGTCGCCAGCGCTGCATAAGCCTTGAGTGCTGCTGTTACCCGACGCGGCCGGGGCTGCGCAGGCTTCCAGGCATCTTTGCCCTTCGCTTCCATTGCAGCACGACGGATGGCTAATTCCTCCGCCGATAGATCCACATTGATGGTGCGATTGGGGATGTCGATCAAGATGCGATCGCCGCCCTGAACCAGAGCAATGTTGCCGCCCGCCGCCGCCTCCGGAGAGGCATGACCAATCGAGAGGCCTGAAGTACCGCCTGAGAAGCGGCCGTCGGTCAATAATGCACAAACCTTGCCCAAACCCTTAGATTTCAGGTAACTGGTCGGATAGAGCATTTCTTGCATCCCCGGCCCACCGCGCGGCCCTTCATAGCGAATGATTACTACGTCGCCCGGTTCCACTTCATCGCTGAGAATTCCTTTGACAGCAGCATCCTGACTTTCATAAATGCGCGCCCGTCCTGCAAACACATGAATGCTTTCGTCTACGCCTGCCGTCTTCACAATACAACCGCGCTCAGCCAAGTTGCCATACAGTACCGCCAGTCCGCCCTCGGTGCTGTAGGCGTTTTCGACGCTGCGAATACAGCCGTTTTCCCGATCCAGGTCGAGTGAGGGCCAGCGAGTCGATTGGCTGAACGCTTGCTGAGTGGGAATCCCCGCAGGGCCAGCTTTAAAGAAGGTGTGGACGCTTTCGTCATCGGTACGCATGAGATCCCAGCGATCGAGCGCTGCTTTCAGCGTCTGACTGTGCACCGTCGGTAAGTCCGTGTGCAGCAGTCCAGCCCGATCCAGTTCACCAAGAATGCTGGGAATACCGCCAGCCCGGTGGACATCCTCGATATGATACTTGGGTGTGTTAGGTGCCACCTTGCAGAGTTGGGGAACCTGGCGCGAGAGGCGATCGATATCGGCTAAGGTGAAATCAACACCAGCTTCATGGGCGGCGGCCAGCAAGTGCAGAATGGTGTTGGTAGAGCCGCCCATAGCAATATCCAGCGTCATGGCATTTTCAAACGCTTGGAAACTAGCCACAGAGCGCGGCAGGATCGATTCATCGTCCTGCTCGTAGTAGCGGCGGGTAATGCTGACAATAGTCCGCGCGGCGTTGAGGAACAAATCCTTGCGGTCGAAATGGGTCGCCAGCACCGTGCCGTTGCCAGGTAAGGCGAGACCAATGGCCTCGGTGAGACAGTTCATGGAGTTGGCGGTGAACATACCGGAGCAAGAGCCACAGGTCGGGCACGCAGAACGCTCATATTCGTCGGCAACCTCGTCGCTGATGCTGTCGTCTGCGGCAACCACCATAGCGTCCACCAAGTCCAGTTTGTGGTCTGAGAGCTTCGTCTTGCCAGCTTCCATGGGGCCCCCGGAGACGAATACTGTGGGAATGTTGAGACGCAGGGCTGCCATCAACATTCCGGGGGTGATCTTGTCACAGTTGGAAATGCAGACCAAGGCATCAGCACAATGAGCGTTGACCATGTACTCAACCGAATCGGCAATGATCTCGCGCGAGGGTAGACTGTAGAGCATTCCGTCATGTCCCATGGCAATGCCATCATCCACGGCGATGGTGTTGAATTCCTTGGCAACACCACCGGCGGCTTCAATCTCACGGCACACCAATTGCCCTAAATCCTTCAGGTGAACGTGGCCAGGTACGAATTGGGTAAAAGAGTTGGCGATCGCAATGATGGGCTTCTCGAAATCCTCGGTGTGCATTCCGGTGGCGCGCCAGAGCGCACGAGCACCGGCCATATTGCGTCCCTGGGTGGAGGTTTTGGATCGATAGGTCGGCATGGCGTATCTTATTCGTCTAAGGTTTCTTCATAGTCTAGACTTTATCGGAAATCAGCAGTCGAAACCAGTAGAATTCTTGTGGATTGTGTCGCAAAAACTTCTCAGTGAAAAACGCTCAGTGTCAATCTCATTGCCTTAAGCGATCAGTCCAACGCCTGGGACTAGACTTTTGCGTTGTTTTGAATGGTAGTTTTATGTGGTAGCACTTACATCCCCACCTCCTTGTGGGTGGGATTTTACGCGCGGCAAAATAAAAATGCCCAGCGATGCCGTTAATATCCTGGGCGTGGTCAACCTAGTGTTAGTAGGTCAACGTGAAAATTGTAAAGAAGGAAGCTGTGTAGTCGAAGAATTTCCCTATTTAAGACATGAAGAGTGCTGAGTAAGGTAAATACTTAATTTTTCGTTAAAAATTAAATTTATATAAAGATTTGCAAGGAGTTTGATTAATCCCAGATGTTTGCGATATTCTATATAACGTTTAAATGTGTGCAATAAATTTTTTTGTCACGTTGCACAAAAACCCCAAAAATTCCCAGTTTCTATGGTTTTCTAACAAGCGTAGAGATTTTAGTGAGCATAAAACAAACAAATAAAATTTCCCAGGTCGTCCCTAGTTGTCAGTTCAATTTAATTTTCCGGACGGCCAGTTTTTTCGTTTAGCATCAACGATGAGCGCTCAAAGGAATTTCAGTTCTGTGGTGGTAATTACCGTACAAAACCGAATTTTCCAGCTAATTAGTAGAGTTTGTTATGATATAGTTAGAAAGTTAAGACTAGCTTTGCCACTTACAAAACTCTACGCATCGATGACAATTGCAAAACGGAAAGCAGTTTTGATTAAGCATTTACCAAACAAAATCTGAATTGAATCGAGGTTATGACTCAGCAAGTAATTCACCCAATGGTGAAATTGCAGCGTAACGTGCAATCACTCGTCGAATCCAATATTATCAAACCAACTGATAGCATTTGGAAAATTGCATTGCTCTATGGCAATGAGTGGCAGCACTGGAAACAAGAACTGCAAGATTTTGGGTTTAGTATGCAAGACCCTATTGGCGAACTGCTAGCAGTAGAGGCTTGGGACGAAGAGTAGAGACGGGAATAGGTATTTTTAATACTCACCATTCCCGTTCGGCTGACGCTCACGGCACAGCCTAATCACAATTCCCCCAACCTATACTTAGCAACTAGCTAATGCTACAGCCAGTTCTTTAGCACTTTGGTAGCGATCGCGTGGCAGTTGCTCCGTAGCGCGTTCAATAATTTCTCTTAATTTAGGAGTAATTGTCGGCACCTTGGTGACATCAAACCGGGAATTTTGCCCCCGGTGACGGTAGAACTTAAAAGGGTTTTCGCCTGTGAGCAGAAAAATCAGTGTTGGCCCAATGGCATATAAATCGGATTGAGTTAAAGGTTGTCCCCGTTCTTGTTCGGGGGCACAGTAACCCTCTGCACCAATACGAGTGCCTGGGGTCGTACCAATCTCCTTGACGGCACCAAAGTCTAATACTACTACGTGATTATCAGAATTTCGCACCATCAGGTTAGCGGGTTTAATATCACGGTGAATCAGTGGCGGATCTTGGCTATGGAGGTAGTGTAAGATGTCGCAGGTTTGAATCATCCAAGCGATCGCCTGGCTGGGCGTTACTGGCCCAGTAGCATAAACTCTTTTTTCTAAATCTTGTCCATGAACTAATTCCATGGCCAAGTATTTTTTACCACCCACAACAAAAAAATCGTAATACTTGGGAATCCCAGAGTGGTTAAGGGATTTGAGAGTATACGCCTCCCGTTCAAATAATTCTTGGGCTTTGGCAATTTTCGCCATATCAGCATTCATTTGCTTTAATACCAACAATTGTGGTTTTCCGGCAATTATGCCTGCTGCATCCCAAGCTAAATAAGTAGTCCCCATCCCTCCCTGTCCTAAAGTTCGCAACACCTGATATTGACGAATGGTTTGTTGCACCGACAGAGGTTGACCGCAGTGGATACAAAATAGATTATTAGGCGAGTTACCTTCGTGATTGCAACTGGCAGATAAACTGGCAGGGGTGCTAGCGGAAAAGACTGATGCAGCAGTGTTTTCTGGTATCTCGCCACCTTCAGGCGATCGCAACCAAGTATCCGGTATTTCCTGGAGTTGAAATTGTAATATCGGCCCTCCCTGTGCCAATTGCAACAAGGAATTATCTGGCAACAAACTCTGAATCACCAGGATACCATTGAGGAAAGTGCCATTTGTGCCTTGACTAATCACCTGCCAAGAACCAATATTTTTGGCAGGATTGACCTGCCTCAGTTCTAGATGATGCCGCGAAACCAAACTATCAGATAAAACAACATGATTATCCGCCGCCCGACCAATCCGAATTACGGAGGAGTTTTCAAAGCACCATTGCTTGAGTGGCGTTTTTTGTTGCGGTTCTAACAGAGTCAGAATAACCACAATACGACCTGCATAAACTGAACAAAGGAATTAGAGGCTAGAGGTTAGAGGAAAATTTCCCTTAACTGTCCATATTTGGGCGGACTTTTGCCCGGATAAGTACAGCAGTAATATTGTCATGACCATTGTATTGGTTAGCCAAATCAATTAATTCCATAACCCCCTGTTCCAGATTGGCGCCAGAACTCAGCAGGGGAATTAGATGGGTTTGCCCATGAATTTCTAGTAAATCATTATCTGATAAACCGTCTGAAACCAAAATGAAGAGACTGTCTTCATTGATCTCGAAAAACTCCACATCAGGATTAATTGAGTTTTGATCACGAGGCCCTAAAGCTTGAGTCAATTGATAGGCATCTGGACGGGCGTAAGCGATGTTTGCTTCCACTCCTCTAGAAATTTCTCGTTGACCGACTTCGTGATCCACCGTGATTTGTACCAGTCCGCGCTTGCGTGTCAAGCAGTAAAGGCGACTATCCCCTACATGGGCAACTGCTGCTTGAGTGCCTTGAATTAAAAGCATAACTAGAGTAGTCCCCATGCGCCCGATACCAGAACGGGCATCTTGTTGATTAGTTTCGTAAATTGCCTGATTAGCTAAATAAACTGCCTCACGAATACTATCTGATGTGGGCATTTGGTTGGTAATCCAATGTTCTTGAAAGTATTGCCGCACAGTCTTAACTGCCAACTCACTGGCTATCTCACCACCTGCATGTCCGCCCATACCATCGCAGAGAATATACAAACCACGGGCTTGTATGACTCGGTTTTTGGGTAATTCCAATTTCTCGATTTTGGTTTCAATCCCAAAGCAGTCTTCATTGTGATTACGTTGACGGCCAACATCAGTGCGTCCTGCGTCTTCTAAGCTGCTCAATTGCATTGACAGTACAACTGTAGGCAGATCATCTGGTTTGACCGCAGAATCTTCTAACTCATCTAATTGCAGAATGGTAGGTGTAACAGGATCTTTTTCTTCCATTGGATGAAAAGTTGCTGTGATGGGTGTTTCTAGTTCAGCAGCGATTTGAGTTAAACGCGATCGCAACTGCTCAACCGTCTGAATTTTACCAAGTTCCACATCCTCCAAAGTCTGCACTATAGAACCAAATTGAGTGCGTTGAGACTGACGAAATAGTTCCTGCCAAACTTGTCCCAAAGCTTGGATAGTGAAAGTTTGCCCAAAACCTGTAAATGTTTCTTTTTCTTCATCTTCAGACGATGCATTAGCCAAGTTATCCGCAGGAATCGCCGGCTGTTTATTCAATGGTTCCACATACAAACGCTGTAGCGCTAATGTCTGGTCTTCATCCACTCGTAAATTCGCCAAATCCAACAAACTTTGTCGACAATTTACTGTTTCCAGTACAGCCCAGAGTTGGGTCATTTGATATAACCAATGTAAAATTTGTAACGAATCTGTTGTTTCATCTCGCCACAAATCGAGTAAAGACTGCCAATGCGATCGGTCTTCAATTAGTACCACCTGCATATCATCCTGCTGCCAAGCATCATGAATTGGTGGTATTCCTGGATGAATTAAAGATTGTAAATCGATATAAGCCTTAGCAAGGCTAGGAATTCCACCTGCTTCCACTGATGGCACTACTAGTCCCTGTTGCTGATTGGTTAGTATTGCCTCAACAGGTGATATTTGATAAGGCTGGCAGTCTAACACTCTCACGCACACTTCGATTTTGGCAACGTTTTTCCTTGGGGCTGATGGCAGTTCTAATAATTGATAACGCTGTTCTTGGTCTAAATAAGAGCCTGCTGTGAGTTGTGTTGCCAAGATAGGTGACTTCAAAGTCTCCTCTAGAGTTGAGGCGAGAGGGAGTGAGTTTTCTTGATTTTCTTGTTCTGTGGTCTTCTCTGCTATTTCTTCCCCACTCCCTAGTTCCCAGTCTCTAGTCTCATCCTGGGTAATAATTGCCTGCCAAACTGTGCCGCATTCCGCACCACAGTTATGACAAAGTTGTGCATTCACAGGGACATCGGTACTGCATTCAGGACAGACCTTGTGGGTCAGGGACGCACCACAGTTTTGACAGAATTTGTTAGTGTCGGGGTTTTCAAATGTACACTGAGGGCAAATCAGCATGGTGGAAGTTCCTTAATTCCCATTCCAAGGTGCTTAGCCACTAAATATCCCCAGTGCCACAATTGGCTGCCCCTGCCTCCAGTAGACGTACAATAAATTGTGGTTTCACCAGTGAATTTTGGTGGCCGTATTAATTGTGACGCATATTAGCTAAATATTTCAGATATTGGCTGCCAATTCTTCATAATATTTTGGGGAATGGGGAATGGGGCATTTTCAATTCCCCCTCATCTCCCCACTCCCTAACTCTTCAGCGCTAGTAGGATGGTGAAACAAGTCCGATTTGCTCCACTTTCCACTGCAATTGTTCCGCCTAAGTGCTTAGTAAGTTTTTGTACTAGTGCCAGTCCTAACCCCGTTCCTCCCTGCTTTCGTGGATCATTACTAGGAATACGATAAAATTTGTCGAAAATGCGTGGTAATTCAAAACTAGGAATTTCTACGCCGGAATTGATGACTTGAAATTGGATATTATGAGATTTCAATTGGGCGGAAATGGTAATTTCGGCATCTAAGGGGCTGAATTTACAGGCATTTGTCAAAAGTTCCACCAAGATGCGCTCTAGACTCAACGGATCATACGCCAACGGGGGCAAATTAGCAGCTATGCTAAGGTGCAACTTTTGTTGACAGGAGGTATAATGGCGCGCTTTAAATAGCTCTACAACGCGCCAAAGCCATTGTTGCACTTGAATTGTTTCTAGCACCCAGGGTTTAGCACTTGTATCTAGCCGTTGCAAATCCAGGAAGTTATTAATTAAGTTAATTTCTCGTTCACATTCGTTATCTAAAATTTCAAAATAGCGAAATGCTTTTGATCGTTCTGCTTGTGGTTTTGCCATTTCCGACAAAAACTTCTGCTCTTGATGCAGCGTGATTCCCAACATCTGAATCGCCATTTTCATATTAGTTAGTGGCGTGCGTAGTTCATGGGAAACCGTACTCAAAAATTCTTCTTTGAGGCGATTGAGGTGATCCATTTCCTCTAAATGAGCCTGTGCTGCTATTTGGCTCTGTTTTAAAACTGCTTGTGCTAATTCTTTTAAGTTAGTTTCTGTTTGCTTGTAAGCAGTAATATCCTCACACACCATGAGAATTACCGAATCTATTTGATCAGACTGTAATGTAGAGGTTTCCGCCTGGTTGGTAAGTAGCTGTTGGTTTTCTTCCAAAGAACAGTGCTTATTCCCACCAGGTAATAAACACATTACGACTTTTACCCATGCAATCTTACTTGCAGGGCAGTTTAAGCGAAACTCCCTATGGACAATTTCGCTTTGATGTGCAGCCGTTAATAACCGTGTGAATGTATCAGATAGCCTTTGTTTGTCTGATGCTGCAAACAAGTTAAATACAGGCTGGTTAATCAATTGTTCAGGCGTGTAACCAAGACAGGTTGCTCCGAACTGGTTCACAGACAGAACTATTCCAGTTGTATCCAAGCTGAAATATATAGCAGGGGTATGTTCATAAAGCTGGCGATACCATTGAAGTTCCTCTTGGGTACGACGCAGCGTTTCTGCTACCGTGCAAAGTTCTAAATCTGAAGCTCGTTCGGGTACAAATTCCAAGCATACAGGTTTTGCAGACAAGATATCTTGTTGTTGGTGAGTTTGATGCCAGAGCGATCGCCTCTGGCGCTGCGCTCCGCGCAATCGCTGATTAAGGCTCATAAGACTTAAACTTGCACCCAAGGGCTGGTGTTAACTGGTCAGGAATAAAAAAAGATTATTATAATCCTTTTGGCTGATTTTGCGCCAAAAAGAGGCAAATAAAAACTTATATAGTCCTTTTGGCTCAAAATTACGTTTATTTACATCTAATTACGTTTGTCAACATGAAAATATATTGCTTCTGTTGTGAAATTTAACTAAAAAGCCGCTTTATGTCCTAGCGCTAGAAACTCTTTTGTAGTTTTGAGGCAATTTATGCAGAAGTCTCAGTTCACATGGCGTGAGATCGCGCCACTGACCTAGCTGTAGACCATTGAGATTTAGATGGGCTATGCTTACCCTGACTAGTCGCAAAGTGGGAAACCCTACCGCCGCAGTCATGCGCCGCACCTGGCGATTTTTTCCTTCGGTTAATGTCATCTCCAACCATGCTGTGGGGATATTTTTCCGAAATCTAATTGGCGGATTACGTTCAGGTAGCTGCGGTTCTGCTGATAATAGTCGTACTTGGGCTGGCTGAGTGCGGTAATTTTGAATTTCCACACCATTTTGTAACTTGTTTATAGCATCTATATCAGGAATGCGCTCTACCTGCACCAAATAAGTTCGTTGATGTCCAAATCGAGGATGGGCGAGGCGATGTTGTAATTTTCCATCGTTCGTCAACAACAATAAACCTTCACTGTCCCAGTCCAAACGTCCTACAGGATAAACATCGGCAACCTGGATATAGTCTTTCAAGGTGATATGTTTGGGACTTTCCTGTGTAAATTGGCTGAGAACTCCATAGGGTTTGTAAAAAATAATATATTTATAATACTTACGCATTGACAGGAAAAACCAAATATAAAGAGTCTATCGGTGAAAGTTCAAGGTTTTCTGCTGTTGTTGGTGTGTTTCTGCTCGGTCTATCACCCAACCAGTTGCCTTACCATGACAGCCACTCGCACGCTATTGTATTCGGTTGTCTCGATGATTTTCCAGCCAAGACGCTTATACAAACCTCCATCCAAAGCATCCGTTTGCAGATAAAGATATTTGACCCCGAAACCTTTGGCAATGACAGCAATTTCTTCTGCTAGAGCTGACCCGATACCACAACCTCTGAACTTAGGAGCAACAAAAAGACTTCCAAGCCAAAACTCTTTTTCTGGATAGATGCTCGTCTCGCGTAGCTTAAATTGAGCAACCCCCAGAACGCTATCCTTTGAAATTGCCAGAATGTGAAAAGGAGGTTTATCGCAGTTGAGTTTGCCTTTTATCCGTTCAATCGTTTGCTCAACCGAATTGTCAGGAACTCTGCCCCACTCTTCATAATACCATTGTGCTACAGTTGGGATTGCATCTTGTCTGTCCGCCAAAAATACAAAGGTCAGTTCACCTTTCGACATTTCCATAACTCGCCCTCTTACCTGTTTAAGCTGTTCAAAACTTGCACCTGAGTCAAGCCGAACGCAGCAGCCCAACGGTCAAGTTTTGCGGTTGCTAGCAGCTTTTGCAGCCCAACCAAGATTCTGTGTCAATCCGCTCCAACCGGGTTGTTAGCTGGCTGGTTGCATCGAACTTATTTGCCCCAACTCAACACTCACAGTATCAAAGCGGTCGTCCCCAGGACGGTAGGACAAAACCTCTAACCCAATTGGCTCACCACTTGCCCCATCTTTTATCAAGATCACACCATCTCCAAGCTCAGTACTAATTTGATTTTTTCTTGGAACTTGCCAAAATACGCTTAATAGCTCTGTCTCCGGCTCGTAAAACACCTTTATTTGAGCCATACTGTTTCTCCCTCCTTAATCGCATCAGTTTGGTAAGCTGTGATGAGGAATCCATCTCCATTTAAGCGCCGTGCAACCGCAACAACCCAACGTTCTTCTCCCCGTACCCGATAAAACAATAATACTTCTGCATCTCGGCTACTGTGTCGAACTTCGTCCGGTATGGCAAGAGCTAATCGAATTAGCTCCTCTAACTCCTCAATATCAGGATGCTTGATGATCAACCGTTGCCAATACTCTTCGGATGTTCTAACCATAAATCCGAGAGGCGTAAAAATTTCAAACTTCATGAAGATGCTGTAAATGCTGGGTTATAGCGTATCTCAATGGCTGCTTTGATTCAAGCATTGCTGTTGCACTGACAACCCCAAAAACAATCGCCTTCGTTGTATGTATTGCAGCCCAGAAGTGAAGCAAGCTAACAACAATTGGCTTCTTGTCAGCAGTACAACCGTTACTTTTAAAATAAAGTGCAATAAAGCGGAGAATAAGCTCTTCTCACTCCTCATAAATTGTAAACACCTCATCCGCATTCATAATCAAGGTGGTACAATTTACATTCATGCTAGGGGTGCCTGAGAATTCAGGCTGAGATCACACCCTTAACACCTGAGTCTGGCTAATACCAGCGGAGGGAAGCTGTTTATCGAGGAATTTAATATGCGGACAGAATGGGTTGCCAAGCGTCGTGGGCAAAGCAATGTCACTCAAATGCACTACGCACGCCAGGGTGTTATTACCGAAGAAATGTACTATGTGGCCCAACGGGAAAACCTCCCGGCGGATCTCATTCGTGAGGAAGTAGCGCGGGGACGCATGATTATTCCTGCAAACATTAACCACACTAACCTAGAGCCGATGGCTATTGGCATTGCCTCTAAATGTAAAGTAAACGCCAATATCGGCGCTTCTCCCAACTCTTCCAATCTTCAAGAAGAAGTGGATAAGTTGAAATTAGCGGTGAAATATGGCGCTGATACTGTGATGGACTTGTCCACAGGTGGTGGTAACTTAGATGAAATTCGCACCGCCATTATTCAAGCCTCACCTGTTCCCATTGGCACGGTGCCAGTATACCAAGCTTTAGAAAGCGTCCACGGCACAATTGAAAAACTTACCGCCGATGACTTTCTTCATATCATTGAAAAACACGCCCAACAAGGTGTAGATTATCAAACCATCCACGCTGGGATTTTGATTGAACATTTACCTTTAGTCAGAGACCGCATTACAGGTATTGTTTCTCGTGGTGGTGGGATTCTGGCGCGGTGGATGCTACATCACCACAAACAAAACCCACTTTACACCCACTTTAACGACATCATCGAGATTTTCAAAAGGTACGATGTCTCTTTCAGTTTAGGTGATTCCCTGCGTCCCGGCTGTACCCATGATGCCTCAGATGCCGCACAATTAGCAGAACTGAAAACTCTCGGACAGCTCACCCGCAAAGCCTGGGAAGATAATGTCCAGGTGATGGTAGAAGGGCCTGGACACGTGCCAATGGATCAAATTGAGTTCAACGTCCGTAAGCAAATGGAAGAGTGTTCTGAAGCACCTTTCTATGTGTTGGGTCCATTGGTAACAGATATTGCACCTGGTTATGACCACATTACTTCTGCTATTGGGGCAGCGATGGCTGGGTGGTATGGTACAGCAATGTTGTGTTATGTCACACCCAAGGAACACTTGGGATTGCCTGATGCTGAAGATGTGCGCAATGGTTTAATTGCTTATAAAATAGCAGCTCACGCGGCGGATATTGCCAGACATCGCCCAGGCGCGAGAGACAGAGATGATGAACTGTCCAAAGCACGTTATAACTTCGACTGGAATCGTCAATTTGAATTATCATTAGACCCCGAAAGGGCTAAGGAGTATCACGACGAAACTCTACCAGCAGATATTTATAAAACGGCTGAATTTTGTTCTATGTGTGGGCCTAAGTTTTGCCCAATGCAAACCAAAGTTGATGCTGATGCGTTGACAGAACTGGAAAAGTTCTTGGCGAAAGAGACTGTAACGCACAGTTAACTTTAATAGACCTCACCCTGACAGGGTGGGGCTATACAAAGAAATCAAGGTGGGTAAAAACTACTTAAAATTTTGTCCAGTTTTAGGCTTTCCACCTTAGTGTCTTAGTGCCTTTGTGGTGCAAAAGTCATTTTTTTAACCACTAAGTCACTAAGACCCCAAGAAAAATACATTACATATTGGGTAATCGCTAGTTATTATCTCAGTAATTATACTATAACAGCAGTGTTAACTTTTTTCTTCCAGTGATTTGGCTGGTACTTCAATTGCTGTAACATCAATTGTGCCTTCTGGTGTAAAGCGCTGAAAATGTCCCTGTTTGACTGACAGTGACTCTCCACAGTTGGGACACTGCAACTGACTATTATTTAAACCTGTAAATTCATAGCGGCAGACAGGACATTGATCAGTAACTAAATTGTGTTGTAGCCACCAGCGAAACCCGAAGAAAGCTACAACAGGTGTCAACAACAGCAAACCAAAGATGATTAACAACGAATTCACCAACCACCCTAAGCCTAATGATGCTAGCAACCAAAAAACTGCTAACAGAGTGAGCCAAGGGCGAAGATTTTCAATACTCAATTGCAAAGATTTAAGGCTCATTTTATAAAATATTGTCTTCCTCTCCCTCTAGGATAGCGATTTTAGTTGAGAGACAAAAGCCTACAGTCAACTACCAAAAGTCAAGAAATATTAATCTCACCTTGGGACTATTGGCTTACGACTCAGGACAAAAGTAGTTCTTGTAAACGTTGTCGAAAGGCTTCCATACCAAAAGTGGCGATCGCTTGTTCTCTTAGCCATTGTCCATCACAACGTTGGTCATTCCCTCGCAAAATTTCTATACAAGCTTTTGCTACCGCCTCTGGGTCACGGTGTGGTACTCGCCATCCCAATTTACCATCCTGCAAGGGGTCGGCCGATCCATCGTCATCACCGGATAGCACTGGTACACCACAAGCCATCGCCTCTAAATAAACAATCCCAAAGCCTTCTTGAGAGGGCATAATATAGGCATCAGCAAGGCGATAGTGGGCCATTAACTGTTCTGTAGGCACAAAACCCGCAAAAACCACGCGATCGCTCACACCTAAATCTTGTGCTAGTTGGGCTAATCGTGGTTGGTCATCGCCGCGACCAATTACCAAATATTTGATTTCTGGGAAAGCCTCAGCGATTTGGGGTAGTGCGCGAATCGTCACATCGACACCTTTATAAATATCCCCTGACCATAGTCGCGCCACGGTCATTAATACTTTAGTACCACCTAAGCCATATTTTTCGACTAATTCTGGTTGCTGAGAACCAGGTGTAAATTTATCGCCATTAATGGCACAAGGTAACATCTTGATTTTTTTAGCATCTAAACCATTGGCAGCACAAGCGCGATCGCGGCTGTAACGACTAATTGTCCAAATGGCATTTGCTGATGCTAAAGCGCGTCTTTCGCTATTTTTCAGTGGTTCCCAAACTTCTTTGCCGTAAGTCAGGACTGTGTAGGGAATACCTAACGGCTGGCAAAGTATTTGGATCAGGACTGCCAGATTAATGTGACCGCAAAAAACTTGCTGGGGGCGTTTTTGTAAGAGGAACTTCAACAAAGCCCCCGCCATTTTCAATCTACCTATTTGGGGTAACTTATTTTGAAAGTAGTGAAATTTTAAACTATCAGACTCAAAAGGATTTGAGTGGTCATAATTATCTCGCAACAAAAAGACTTCTGCCTTACAGCCAGCATTTAATTCTGCATAAGCACGAAAAATATCCTTGACATAGGATTGAATACCACCTTCGCAGGCAAAAATCTCTAAAAACACGAAGACATGGTTAGCTTGTTTATTAACCTTTTTACCTGAATTGAGGTTTTCTCCGACTGTATCAATCAGCATTTATATTGTTTATACTCCCAGAGAGGGTAGAGTGGCAGGTTGCAATTTTACCGTTTTGCCACGGCTCTATATCTGCCTGTACCATTTTCTTTAATAGTTCCTTAAAGCTAACTTGAGGTTCCCAACCCAGATAATTTTTCTTTATAGCAGTAGTCACATAGTTGAGGACAGTGTTGATACAAGAGAGCAATGAAGCAACTGGGTTTATACTTAGCACGGGCTATAAGCGCAGCAAGGAAACACTTTACCTTACACAGTGCTGAGTGCTGAGTGCTGAGTAATAACAAGAGGAAGGAAACACTTTTGCACTCGGTAAATGCAACGCGAATTGTGGTCACTAAGCCTTGCCGAAGTGTGGGCGGTCTTTTAACTCAGCACTCAGCACTTTCAACTCATCACTCTTCATTATGAGTACGCTATGGCAAAATTTACTACTTCTAACATTTCTGCTGCCAAATCGTAACAAAGTAGCAAGTATAACTCGTATGCTGACTTTACTAGATTGAGTAGTTTTTTTTATACAACAAATATTGATTTTTTACTATTTACATTAAATGAGACTCAGAACTCAGTACTAATGACCTTCTTGGGCATATTTAACAATTAGTAGACAATTTCTCCCATCTGCACTGCGTTCGTAGACAACACGGTCAGCTAAACGCCGCAAAAGAAACCATCCATACCCCCCTACTTGCAGAGTACCTGGCTGTGGCTCAGTGATGGCATCAGGATTGAAGGGTTTTCCTTGATCCCAAATTCTCATCTCTAGTCTGTTAATCCACAAACTAACTTCAATCTCTATAGTTGTTTCCGGTGGTAAAGCACGATGAGCGTGACGAACTGCGTTGGTAAAACCCTCAGCTAATGCTAAATTGAGGCGATAAAGTTGGCCTTCTGACCAGCCAAGTTGAGATAAATATTTTAGACAAAATTGCTCAAACCATTGTTGTACGTAGTTTAGGAGCTTAAGTTCGCTCTTCACCGTCAGATGGTCGTGCTGCACTATGCTAAGCATTGACCTTGACTTGAATATAAGATTAGTAAAAAATGTCTGTATTTTTTGTATTTTGGTGACTTTAGATTTTGGAATACCGTTTTTATCCAAAACTAAATATCCTAGTAGCTACCTGGAATACTAAAATTGACGCCTGTCAGTTGCAAAAGTTCATCTGCCAAAAGTATCAGCTGCTTTCGGAGGATACTTGTTTGGGGAACTAGCCAGCAGTTTGAATCAGGGAAACCCTGCAAAAAACTGCTAACCATGGTATGTGCTCTGGAAACGACAGGCGTCAAAGGTTTTTTGGTGACTAATTTAGAACAATCCCAAGGTCAAAGACTTATCTAGTGGGAGAGCAGCACCAATACCTAGCCAGAGGGTGACAAGTGTGCCAAATAGGAACACTGTGGTCGCAACTGGACGACGGAAGGGATTTTGGAATTTATTGACGTTCTCAATGAAGGGAACGAGGATCAGTCCCAGAGGTACTGAGGCCATTGCTAACACTCCTAAAAGTTTGTTAGGAAGCGATCGCAAAATCTGGAATACAGGATACAAATACCACTCCGGTAAAATTTCTAGCGGTGTGGCAAAAGGATTTGCTGGCTCACCTGTCATTGCGGGGTCTAGCACAGCTAGAGCCACAATACAAGCGAATGAACCCATAATCACGATAGGGAATACATACAGTAGGTCATTAGGCCAAGCAGGTTCGCCATAGTAGTTGTGACCCATGCCTTTGGCGAGTTTGGCTCTTAACTGAGGATCACTCAGATCGGGTTTTTTTTGCGTTGCCATTGTTTAATGCGCTCTCCTGCTCAAGTTCAGTTAAAGTATTGATGAAAGCCATCAGCTATAAGGCAACCCTGGTCTGCGGCAAGCAGCCCGGAGGGAGTTTACAGCTTTCAGCTTAAAATAAATTGTTTGTTCTTATTGTCACTTATGAGTTATTTATTTCTGATTTCCCATAAGTTTAAAACAAACAACTCCATCTGGAAACTGAAAGCTGTTGCCTTTTTGCATTTTGGCTGAATTTGTAGATTACAAAGGACCGGAAATACCTTGTTTGCGGATCATCAAGAAGTGGAACAGCATGAAGACAGCAATTAACCAAGGCAGTACAAAGGTGTGAGCGCTGTAATAGCGAGTTAGTGTAGCTTGACCAACACTAGAACCACCACGCAACAAATCAGAAATCAAAACGCCAACGACGGGAATTGCTTCTGGTACACCGCTCACGATTTTCACGGCCCAGTAACCTACTTGGTCCCAAGGTAAGGAGTAGCCTGTAACACCAAAGGAAACGGTGATTACAGCTAGGATGACACCACTTACCCAAGTCAACTCGCGGGGCTTTTTAAAGCCACCTGTGAGGTACACCCGGAAGACGTGCAAAATCATCATCAACACCATCATGCTGGCAGACCAGCGATGGATGGAGCGAATCAGCCAGCCGAAGTTCACCTCATTCATGATGTACTGTACAGAGGAGTAAGCTTCAGCAACTGTTGGCCTATAGTAGAACGTCATCGCAAATCCAGTGGCAAACTGGATGAGAAAACAAGTTAAGGTAATTCCGCCCAGACAGTAAAAAATATTTACATGGGGAGGGACGTACTTGCTAGTCACGTCCTCAGCAAGCGCCTGAATTTCCAAGCGCTCTTCAAACCAGTCGTAAACGTTGGCCATACAATCTCAAGTTCCTAAAAATCAGTTGCGGTTGATCAATCTCCCAATTAGGATTTTTGGGATTTTCAAAAAGGGGAGTTTGTTCGTTTGCTTTTGAGCCTTCAGAGTGATAAGAGTTTTCAGAAACTTAACACTCTGTAAATATGGAATATATTGCGTTCTCTTTGCAAGCCAACATCAAAAATGCTGGATACCAAGTGGGTTTTATCGTTTGTTGAGTGGGATGCACCGCATCAGTTCTTTCTACAAGTTGATGAGAGCAATGCACCACTTCTATAAAAAAAGTAACATAGTTGAGATATAGATTTCATCAATAACGAGGTAAATGGGCATTTCTAGGTAATTTGGGTTCAGGTGACATTGGATATGGGGTTCATGCACAAACAGGTTTTTCGGCTAGGATTTTCATTGCTAATGGCGTTTTGGTTGGCGCTGGGCGCTCTCATTCCACCAGCAGCAGCTTTGACAGATGAGCAAAAGCTAGTTTCAGAAGTTTGGCGAATTGTCAATCGTACCTATCTAGATGAGACGTTTAATCATCAAAATTGGTCGATGGCGCGGCAAAAGGCGCTGGAAAAGCCTCTGAGAAACAATCAGGCAGCTTATGAGGCAATTCAGAAGATGCTTAAGACTCTAGGCGACCCTTTTACCCGCTTTTTAGACCCGCAGCAGTACCGCAGTTTGCAGGTAAATACTTCTGGTGAATTGACTGGGGTGGGTTTGCAAATTGCCCTAAATCCCCAGACGGGAAAGCTGGAGGTAGTGACTCCCATCATGGATTCACCAGCAGATAAAGCAGGAATCAGACCACGCGATCGCATTCTCAAAATCGCAGGCATTGCCACAGATGATTTGACCCTTGACGAAGCCGCCGCCAAAATGCGGGGGCCTATTGGTAGTTTGGTCACCCTGGTGATTGAACGAGATGGGGAAGGAGAAAAAGAAGTTAGCATCATGCGCGATCGCATTGAGCTAAACCCTGTGGTAGCCGACTTGCGTTTTTCACCACAAGGCACGCCCATTGGCTACCTTCGCCTCACTCAATTTAACGCTAACGCCTCTATGGAATTGGCACACGCTATTTCTAGTTTAGAGAAAAAAGGCGCTGCTGCCTATATTCTAGATTTGCGAAATAATCCTGGTGGGTTATTACAATCAGGAGTGGAAATTGCCCGCCTGTGGTTAAATTCCGGTACTATCGTCTACACGGTAAATCGCCAAGGAATTCAGGGTAGTTTTGAATCATTTGGCCCTGCCTTAACGGACGATCCTTTAGTGATTTTAGTCAATCAAGGAACTGCCAGCGCCAGTGAAATTCTTGCTGGGGCGCTACAAGATAATGGTCGTGCCCAGTTAGTAGGTGAAACTACTTTTGGTAAAGGCTTAATCCAGTCCTTGTTTGAATTATCAGATGGTTCTGGTTTGGCAGTCACAATTGCTAAATACGAAACTCCTAACCATCGGGATATTAACAAATTAGGCATTAAGCCAGACCAAGTAATTTCCCAAGAATCAATTACCCGCGAACAAATTGCCACAGCAGCCGATCTGCAATATCAAGCAGCATTGGAATTGTTGAAGACAAATTCTGTTTTGGCGGGCGTGGGGAGTGGGGAATAGGGAGTGGGGGACAAGGGGACAAGAACCAAAATACTCCTCATCTCCCCTCAGCACTCCCTTCGACTTCGCTCAGGGCAAGCGCACTCAGCACTCAACACTCAGCACTCAAAAGTCGCTGGTAAGCATTATCTATGACACGTTTACCTCTGAGGAAACCTGTGTTCGCACCGGGACAAATGTACTGGAGTGTTTCTGGTGTCAAGCGTTCTTTGAGTAATTGAAGACTTTTAATTTGCCTTGGCCAGTGAAATGTTTTGGCTGTTCGTAGTGGTAATAGTTCGCCTTGGGGATTGGGGACTAAATGGCGACCAGTAAACAGCACGCCTCCCAACTCACTGTAGTATAGACAAGAGGAACCAGGGGAATGGCCTGGTGTCCAAATAACTTTTGCTGTAGTAGTGAGTGTGAATTCCTGGGCAAAGGTAGTTACAGTTAACCCAGGTAATAAATAGGCTTCTTGTTCTTGAATGAGAATTTCACAGCCCAAAGTTTGCTGAATTTCTGCTGTTTTACCAATAGCACCCCGATGAGTGAGAAATAACCAACGCACGCCGCCATGACAGCGCCAAAAGTCCAGATTTGTTTGTTCTAAGGCTGGGCAATCTATCAGGATATTGCCTTCATTTCCTACAATAAGGTAAGAGGTTCCCCCCAATGTGTCCCGATTTGGTGGAAAAGCAAAGATATTATCTAGCACCGGACGTGGTTGCTTAGCTGTATGACTTGGCTGTTGAGGTAAGGGGCACATGAGTAAAAACCGTAACTGAGGAGTGGTAAAAATTGGTTTACAGAGTTGAACTTCTTAAGAATTAACACTTGAGAATTAATAAGTTCTGTTAACTGTTGTAGACAAATTGGGGTTTAGAGTCTGTCTAGTAGAGTAGGTTGTGGTGCCGACACACTAGTGAGACATTTTTTCCAAATTACTGAAGAGCAAATGACATTTTGGTTTCTCCTCCTACTGGGACTAGCTACTTATTTGATGGTGCAGCGCAGCGTCGCTAATATCACCCGGACACCAGTCTGGTTGTTGTGGCTGGTGTTAATGACACCAGCATTGATATTAAGCGGGTGGACAGTGATTTATGGAGCAAAACAACCGCCGCCGCCGTTACTGATCATTTGGCCCTCAATTATTTGCCTTCTGTTATACTGGCTGTTGTTTCAGTGGGGTCGTCGAGCGCCAAGAGATCCACAAACTGAACCCCAAGCTATTGAATCACAATCGGCTATCCATCCTACCGCAGAACCAGTACCAGTGCGTCCCATTGAACCAACGGAAGAAACCCAGCTGCGAAATTGTTTTCCCTGGTCTGTTTACTACATTCAAAATATTGAGTACAGACCGCAGGCTGTGATCTGTAGAGGTCAGATTAGAACCACACCTACTAGAGCTTATCAGCAGATTAAGGCAAATATTGAAGCACAATTTGGCGATCGCTTTTTGCTGATTTTTCAAGAGGGTTTCAATGGCAAACCTTTCTTTGTGCTAGTTCCTAACACTCAAGCAGCTAAAAATGCCAGTCAACCAGAACAGGTAACACGACCAGGATTAGCTTTATTTTTGCTAGTAGCTACTTTGGTGACGACAACGTTAGTGGGAGCAACAATCGCTGGTTTTGATCCGCAACAACTAGCATCTGACCCAATTACCTTGTTGCAAGGATTGCCTTATGCTTTAGGGCTGATGACTATTTTGGGTATCCACGAACTGGGGCACTATTTAACAGCGCGGTACTACAAAATTCGGGCAACACTTCCTTATTTTATTCCTCTGCCTTTTTTCTTAGGCACATTTGGCGCATTTATTCAGATGCGGAGTCCAATTCCCAACCGCAGAGCTTTATTTGATGTGAGCATTGCTGGGCCAATTGCAGGTTTTGTTGTCACATTACCCTTGTTAATCTGGGGTTTGGCTAATTCGGAAGTGGTTCCCATGAGTGACCAAACAGGACTATTGAATCCTGAAGCACTCAATCCTAAATATTCAATTTTATTAGCGTTGGTTGCGAAGTTAGCATTAGGGAGCGAGTTAACGGCAACATCAGCGATTAACCTGCATCCCATAGCCATAGCTGGTTTTTTGGGGCTAATCGTCACAGCTTTGAATTTGATGCCTGTGGGACAACTCGATGGAGGTCACATTGTCCATGCAATGTTTGGGCAAAGAACAGCAATGGTCATTGGTCAAATTTCCCGCTTATTACTGTTACTACTTTCTTTAGTGCAGTCAGGATTTTTTGTCTGGGCGATTATTTTATTATTTATCCCCTTGATCGATGAACCTGCCTTAAACGATGTCACCGAATTAGATAATGGACGTGACATTTTAGGATTAATGGCAATGGCACTGTTAGTGATCATTGTGCTACCACTACCGCAGGCGATCGCTAATTGGTTGCAAATTTAAATGATGCTGTGAAAACAGGGAGATGCAGGAGATGAGGGGAATGAGGCGAAATTACTTTGATAATTTTCCCTTGTTCCCCACTTCCAACTCCCCACTTCCACTAACTAGACACGGAATTAGCCGCCTCTGACACTTTTGTAGCTGATGAACTACCACCCATCCGAATTTCCGAAGTGAAGGAAGCCATACTAAAGCCGCCAAAGCGTTTGAGGATACTTACCCGCATCCGTAAATTAGGACTAGCAAACCATAAACGTTCTTCAGACCACATGGTTTCGTATTCGGTCGTTAAAGTCAAAGCGCCATCGCTACCCATCTTGTAGCGTCCAGCAACAGGGGCTTTCTCGGCATAACCCATTTCTCGCAGTAACTTGCCTTCATGAGGATTATCGGCATCAGGAACTGAAGCCAACACAGTTGAGCCACTGTGTTTTTCTTCATCCCATTCCATGGTACCGTTCCAGGTAACTCTAGCGCCGCAGGAGGCGGAGTCAGGAGTAATTTCGTACTGCTGACACAGTTTAATTACCTCTGGATGATCGGCAGCCAGCATCTCAATTACAATGTCTGACTTACCGTCTTCAGCTTGCTTAAAAGCCAAATGGTGACTAGTACGATGGGAAAACCATCTACCAGCACTTAACTCAAAAAATTCTGCAATATTCATGAATGAAATTACCCTGCACGAAAATGCTACAAATCCTACTTATTATTAAAAGGTAGCAGGAGACGCTGAGATTAGGCTTGATAGCCTTTTTCCTCAAGTCGCTTGAGGGAAATTCTCGCTGCTTGAGCAACATTGGTATGGCTATCTTTTTCTAAGTATTTTAGAGCTGAAATACTCTTAGGAGTAGGAAGATTTCCCAAGGCTTCTGCAAGACGTTGCCGGACTAACCAATCAGATGATTGGGCAAAGCGCAGGATACTATCGACAGACTCAATATCTTGAATTTCTCCCAGTGCGGAGATTGCTGCTTCTTGCAACACTGTTTCGTTGCTATCTAAAGCTTGAATGAGAATTTCACGGGCACGTGGATCTTTAATATTACCCAGGGAAACAGCTGCGCTAAAACGTACTAGCCAATCAGTATCTTCATAAAAAGTCCGTGCCAGTGCTTCAAATGCTCTAGCATCACCCAAATAGCCTAAGGCTCCGGCGGCATCAGCACGGATACCATAATCTGGGTCATTTTCCAAAATCTTTACCAAAATTGGATAACATTCTGCTGTTGGCTTGATTCCTAGGGCAAATATTGCCATTGAGCGCAGTTGCAGAGATTCATCATCCAATACCTTTTTAATTAAAGGTACAGCATCTTCAGGGGATACATGACGCAAACTAGCAAGAGCTACCATGCGATCGCGCAAATCCGGACTTTCTAACTGAGTAGATATTTCATCTAAGCGTGGAGCAACCATTTAATTCAAAGCGCTTTCTTTACGTATCTTTACTTTAACTGATTCCCTGATGAGGCTGTCATCATAGTGACGTAGGAGTGTAGTGGTATTCCGGAACGACACGATGGTCAATCAAAAAAATTGACCTAACCCAGATACTAAGTAATGTATCTGATTTAGCAGACATAATTAACAGTTAGCTGTGCCTCAGGTATGAAGAGAAGACGCAGGTGATGGACTTAGGTTAAAGGTATGACTGTCGAATACAGGGTCAAACCTTTAGGAGATTAAAATGGTTCAACTCAGCGAACGTCCAGGTACACAAAAAATTACCAACTTACAACAGAAATTCACTTATGAATTAGGGGCAATGTACGATTCTGAAAATCGCTTTTTAGAAGCGATGCAGATGATGTGCCAATGTTGTCAAAATAACCAGTTAAAGTCTTTGATGGAGACACATATTCGCGAAACAGAACAGCAAATACAGAACCTGGAACAGGTATTCAAAATTTTGGGACAGGAACCACAACGAGTGAATTGTGATAGTGCAGCTGGGCTTGTCAGTGACGGTCAAAAACTTATGTTGTTGGCTGCCGATAATCCTAAAATTCTGGACTTGGCACTAACAGGAGCGCAGGCCAAGGTCGAAAACTTAGAGATTGCCTGTTACCGTGGCATGATTAAGGTTGCCGAGCAGATGAATCAAAATCAGGTTGTGCAGTTGCTACAGCAAAACTTGCAGCAAGAAGAACAGACAGCCCAAAAGATTGAACAATGTATGCCACAGCTACTTCAGGAGGCTAAGTCTGCTGGTGGTTCTACTTCTGGTAAGTCTCGCTAATCCGTTTATCATTCAAGGGGATTGAAGATTGGGGACTATGAAACCTCTTTTCTCCTATCCCCAACTCTTTGAATTAATCTAGTTGTAAAAAATCAGGGAATTTAATTATTCTGCGATGAAAGATAACGGAGTAAGTAATAATTAAAACAATGAAATAGTTCGTAGTAAGGGCTTTAGCCCTTTTTTGTAAAGCCCTGCGGGCATAGCTGTGCTTACCGCGAAGCGTCTCTGACAGGAGATAGAGAGGACTAAAGTTCTCACTACAAACTTGTAATTATTTACGCTATCCTACTCGTACACTACTTAAGTAAAAATTTGCCGCAAACGATCTCTAATCTGAGCTTTTACCATCAGGGAGCGTAGCATTTCGCAGATTAGCTCCGTCCAAATTAGCGTTTTTCAAATTGGCTGAGCGTAAATTGGCACGATCTAAATCGGCTTTATGCAGGTTAGCTCCTTGCAAGTTAGCACGTTGTAAATTTGCTGCTGTTAGATAGGTTGAACTCAAATCTGCATTACTGAGATTTGCTTCTTCAAGATGTGCTTTATTCAGATTAGCTTTACTGAGATTTGCACCACTGAGATTAACTTGATGTAAAATCGCTCCACCCAGATTGGCTCTACTCAAATCGACCTGGGAAAAATCTCGTTCTCCAGAAGCATAGCGCTGCAAAAATTTATCCACATCCATTGGATCTACCTCTTAAAAGTAGAAACAGACTTTAATTAAGTATTACCTAACTAACCGCAATTGAACTTGTTACACAGCACTACGAGAAGTTAGCAAGTTCCATAAGAAAATGGCAACGATCGCGCCAATAATCGCTAATATGATACCTGTAATACTCAGGGTAGGTGCGGCTAAGGCAAAGGTTCCTGTACTGAAAAATACACCCAAGCTGCCACCAATAAATGCACCGATAATTCCTAGTAAAATTGTTCCTAAAATACCGCCACCTTGATGACCGGGATAGATAGCCTTAGCAATGGCACCAGCAATTAAACCTAAAACAATCCAAGCAAGAATGTTCATTGTTTTTAATTTAGTAAATATTTTTACAGAACATTCATAGATTAACAATTCACACCTTGGCATTAAATCTGCCATCGGAACTAATTATAGATAGCCTCAAGGAATATTTGCATTGTTACTACTTTTTTTGATGTAGACCGCAATTAACTCATCCCACGGCTATGAACAGAATGTAGAGACGTTACATGTAATGTCTCCACAAGGGTTATGGAAAACGCATATTTAATTTTCTTAAAAAATCACGCTATTGCATATATCAATTAGCAGTAAGCTGTTTTATCTAGGCCGTTTTTTCAACTTTACTATGGCAACGATTAACGACAACTACCTGAAGCTAAAAGCTGGTTATCTGTTTCCCGAAATTGCCCGGCGGGTGAATGCCTTTGCCGAAGCCAATCCTGATGCTCAGATTATCCGCCTGGGTATTGGTGATGTCACCGAACCTCTACCCCAAGCTTGCCGCACAGCTATGATCAAAGCTGTGGAAGAAATGGGCGATCGCTCCACCTTTAAAGGCTATGGGCCAGAACAAGGTTATGCTTGGTTAAGGGAAAAAATTGCTGCCCAAGATTTCCAAGCACGGGGAGCTGAGATAGACGCTGCGGAAATCTTTATCTCCGATGGTTCTAAGTGCGATACTGGCAATATTCTCGACATTTTTGGCAAAAACAATATTATCGCTGTTACTGACCCTGTATACCCCGTATATGTGGACACAAATGTTATGGCAGGTAATACTGGTTCTGCCAATGAGCAAGGTGAGTTTGAGGGTTTAGTTTATCTGCCGATTTCGGCTGAAAACAACTTCACCGCCGAAATTCCCTCCAAGAAAGTTGATTTAATTTACCTCTGTTTCCCCAATAACCCCACTGGTGCGACTGCTACCAAAGAATACTTGCAAGCATGGGTGGATTATGCTAGGGCTAATAACTCGATCATTTTCTTTGATGCTGCATACGAAGCTTATATCACAGATCCGGCGATTCCCCATTCTATATATGAAATTGCCGGTGCCAGGGAATGTGCGATCGAATTTCGTTCTTTTTCCAAGAATGCAGGCTTTACAGGAACTCGTTGTGCGTTAACTGTCTTACCTAAGACACTGACAGCCAAAGCCGCCGATGGTTCTGATGTGGAACTGTGGAAGCTGTGGAATCGCCGCCAGTCTACCAAGTTTAATGGCGTGTCCTACATCGTGCAACGGGGAGCCGAAGCGGTTTATTCTGAGGAAGGACAGGCACAAATTCAGGCATTAGTTGGGTTTTATCTGGAAAATGCCAAAATTATTCGTGAACAACTAACAGCCGCCGGATTGGCTGTGTACGGTGGAGTGAATGCACCTTACGTCTGGGTGAAAACTCCTAATAATCTGTCTAGTTGGGAATTCTTTGATAAGTTGCTACACACTGTCAATGTGGTGGGTACACCTGGTTCTGGCTTTGGTGCTGCGGGTGAAGGCTACTTCCGCATTTCGGCATTTAACAGCCGGGAAAATGTGGAAGAAGCAATGAAACGGATTACTGAGAAGTTTAAACTTTAACAGAGAATGTTGGATGGGGATTTATACCCCATCCAAAACCTGTCACTTGCAGAATTGGGAATCTCTTACTTCCAAAGAGAAAATAGAAAGCAAAAACTCTGTTCCCTATTCCAGTTCAACTAACGCTCACGGCGAGGCTTGTCCTCTGTTCCCTTCTTGATTAAACTTTCTTCAACCAACTAAACATAGCCCGTAAATCTTTGCCTACTTCCTCAATTGGATGTTCAGCTTCTTGACGGCGCATTGCAGTAAATCCAGGTTTACCAGATTGATTTTCTAAAACGAATTCCCGCGCAAATTGCCCAGATTGAATTTCGCTGAGAATCTTCCGCATTTCTGCCTTGGTTGTATCGTTGACAATCCTTGGCCCACGGGTGTAATCGCCATATTCAGCAGTGTTAGAAATACTATCACGCATCGTAGCTAAACCACCTTCAACTACCAAGTCAACAATTAACTTGACTTCGTGGAGACATTCAAAATAAGCCAATTCTGGTTGATAACCAGCTTCGACTAAAGTTTCAAATCCCGCTTTGATTAAAGCACTTAAACCACCGCACAATACTGCTTGTTCGCCAAATAAATCGGTTTCAGTTTCTTCGCGGAATGTGGTTTCGAGAATACCTGCACGAGTACCACCAATACCCCTAGCATAAGCCATCGCGCGATCGCGTGCCCGTCCACTAGCATCTTGATACACAGCAAATAGCGCTGGTACGCCTTGCCCTTGTTCATAAGTACGGCGCACCAAGTGTCCTGGCCCTTTGGGTGCTACCATGACCACATCTACATTAGCCGGGGGTAGGACTTGCCCAAAGTGAATATTGAATCCGTGGGCAAAGGCTAATACATTGCCATCTTGCAGATTTGGTTCAATTTCATGTTTGTAAACTGTTTTTTGGACTTCATCAGGCAACAAAATCATGATGAAATCAGCAGCCTTAGCAGCATCTGCGACATTTTTCACAGTTAACCCAGCCGCTTCGGCTTTTGCTGCTGACTTACTACCCGGATATAGTCCCACAATTACATTCAAACCACTATCTTTAAGATTAAGGGCGTGGGCATGACCTTGGGAACCATAGCCAATAATGGCAATAGTTTTTCCAGCCAAAAGGTCTAAATTGGCATCTTCGTCATAGTACATCCGGGCCATATGCATCTCCTGTCAGCAAGCATCGTCATTAATTGGCAGGCTTTTGATTGTACCTTAAAAGGGTGGGGAGTAGGGAATAGGGAATGGGAAAACAATTTTGGCTAGACTGCAATCTAAAATTTCTATGACGTTGCTTGATCAATTTTTTGTACTTCTTCCGCCGATAGTTTCACATCGACAGCACGTACTGAGTCTTCGATACTAGAAATTTTACTAGCGCCCGGAATCGGCAAAATACAAGGCGATTTGGAACGCAACCACGCCAACACAATACAGTATACTGATACGCCTTTTTCTTGAGCTAACTGCGCGATCGCGGGAATATCTTGCAAGTTTTCATGGCGACGCATCCCACCAAAGGGACTCCACGGTAAAAATGTCAATTTTTCTTGTTCACAATATTGTAAGACACCATCCACTTCTGGCTGTCTTTCCCAAGGACTGTATTGATTTTGCACTGAGACAATATTCACCACATCCCGCGCTTGCTTGATTTGTTCTACAGAAAAGTTAGAAACTCCCACAAATCGAATCAAACCCGCTTCTACGGCGGCCTTGGCAGCTGCGAGGGATTCAGCAATGGTGTAATTAGGATCAGGGGCGTGATATTGCCAAACATCGATGGGTTTGTCACCACCCAAAGCCGCAAAACTTTCGCGAATTGTTTGGCGCAAATGTTCCGGGTTACCGTTGCGTGTCCAGTTACCTTGAGGACGCATTAAACCGCCTTTGGTGGCTACAATGACTTGGCTAATATCACCTTTGTAACTGGCAAGTGCTTGGTGAATTAGTTGCTCGTTATGGTGCTTGTCTGACTCATCTTTGCAGTAAGAGTCAGCAGTGTCAATGAAGGTGATGCCCAGATCCAAAGCACGATGAATTACTGGAATTGATTGAGATTCAGGAGGACGATGATAAATTGACATGGGCATCCCACCCAAACCGATTGCACTGACAAAGACACCTGTATTTCCTAGCTGTTTGGTTTCCATGCTTTTAGCTGTAGTTTGCAGTCACCATTATTTAGTAGCGGGTTAAGGATTGTTTGACAATTCATCTATAGAGAGGTTTCTCTAGCAACTGTCGCTTTTAATATTTCTAATGCATTGCGTAATTGGATAAACCAATCACAAGCCCATATGCTAGTTTACTGCCGAGCCAGGAACTGGCCATCCCACTGCAAATCGCAAATCGCCTTTGTTACATATATTGCAACAATCCCAACTTTAAGTTTTTCCCCCAGCCATACTGAGATTAACTTCATCTATCTGGGGGTAGATTATGCACGTTTCAACTCAATTACCACGCCAATCTACTTTGTTGATCAGTGCGCTACTGGGAGGGGTAATATTCACCAGTTGTGCTTCTGTGCAGCCATCATCACATCAGGGATTACCTCCAGGCGATCGCCTGGCCAATCAAGCAGCAGCACCTGCGGTGAGTGAAAGTAGCCCTCAACAAACAGAAAATGCACCAATACCCCGTGCGCGTCCTCAACTGATTAGAAAGGCCGCAATGACTGTAATTGTCAACTCTGTAAGTCAGAGTATCGATGCTGTCTCACAAGTGATTAATCAACAGCAAGGAGATTTGATTAAGTTAAACGAACGTCAACCAACAACAGACAATGGCCGTCATATGGCATCGATCACACTACGAGTTCCGCAAAACTTACTAGAGCCTACCTTAGAGCAATTAGCTAAATTAGGCACTGTGAATAATCGTAATATTACGGCGGAAGATGTAGGCGATCGCTTAGTGGATTTCCAAGCCAGATTAACTAACTTGCGGAAAACTGAAGCCAATTTACAAAAAATTATGGATCGGGCGGGTTCCATCAGAGATGTGCTGAGTGTTGCCCAAGAACTGAATAATGTCCGGCAATCCATCGAACAAATTGACGCCCAATTGAAAAACTTACAAAATCAAGTTGCATATTCCACGATTACGCTAAACCTAGAAGCAGCCGTGTCTAGCAGCAATCCACAGCGTACCCTAGGTTCCCAAGTTCAAGAAACCTGGAATAACTCCACTAACTCATTGGGTACATTTATTATTGGCTTACTCAAATTGGGTATTTGGTTAATGGTTTATAGTCCCTTATTATTAATTTTGGCTGCTAGTGTCTATGGTTTTATCCGTTGGCGATGCACTCATTCGCCAAGTTTGACACAGACACCAGAATCAGCTAATTCTGATTAGTTAACAAACTCGATTTCTTCAATGGTTTTCCTTAAACTGACATTTTGCTATTGACATTTCAAAACTGAGTCAGATGCATGGCAAAATATCACACCCTTGGTTAACATCCGCATCAAGTCATAATCAGATATCCAATGGCAATCACTAAACACCACATAATGAGATGGAAGTTTGTGCTTATTAATACGAAATAATGAGGCTGATGAATGCCAAGATCAAAATAAGGATGCTCCAAGAGTATTTAAATTAATATGCCAGAAACACACCAATCCATTGCTCAACACTATCACGAACGTACTAAATACCACCCTGAAACTCTTGCTGCTAAAAGTCAGGGGTTAGACTGGGCTAAACAGCCAGTGCCGTTTAAAGACTACAAAATTGGCTCGACTTTTGATCTAAAACCCTACATTCAAGAAACACCAGCCGCCTTTGCTAATAACCCATATGCGCAGTGGTGGCAAAGACTTTCGCGGTTACTGTTTCGCAGCTACGGACTGACGGCAAGAATGCCTTCTATGGGTAGTACAGTATATTTACGGGCTGCCCCCAGTGCTGGGGGGTTGTATCCTGCTGAAGTGTATGTAGTTTCTCGTGGTACGCCGTTATTACCACCTGGATTGTATAACTACCAATGTCGGACTCACTCCCTGATGCATTATTGGGAAAGTGACGTTTGGCAAGCTTTGCAAGAAGCTTGTTTTTGGCATCCCGTTCTGGAAAGTACTCAATTAGCAATTATTATTACTGGGGTTTTCTATCGTTCAGCGTGGCGATATGAAGATAGGGCTTACCGCCGAATATTTCTAGATACAGGCCATTTGTTGGGTAACATCGAGTTAGCTGCGGCGATTAATGATTATCGCCCGCATTTGATTGGCGGTTTTATCGATGAAGCCATCAACGATTTACTTTATATCGATTCGCAACAAGAAGGAGCGATCGCTATCCTGCCTCTGGCAGACTTATTAGATATCCAACAAAATTTACCACTGGGATGTACTGCTTTACCTTCAGCTACCGAAACTAATTATCCACCCATCCCAGACGGGGAATTGCTAAGATATTTTCATCGCCACACCCAGATTCAACCAGGAATCACAGGTAAACTCAATTTACCAACGGTCAAACAAGAAAAGTCTTTGGAGGATAAATATAATTTTCCTTTCTGTCTAAAAATCCCCACGACTACCACGCCCATTTACTGGAGAGAAAAACTGTCAGATTTGGAAATCACCATGTATAAGCGACGTTCTACCCGCGCTTACAGTGGCGATAATTTAACCTTTGATGAACTCAAAGCTTTACTCGATTTCACCTATCAACCACAAAATTATATTGACCAAAGTTTAGATAGTTCTCCAGACTACTTTGACCTAAATTTAATTGAAACATTTATTGCTGTCAGTGGCGTGACAGGCTTAGAGTCAGGCTGTTACTATTACGCACCCAAAGCTCAAGAATTACGACAAATTCGATTTAAAAACTTCCGGCGCGAGTTACACTTCCTTTGCTTGGGGCAGGATTTAGGAAGGGATGCAGCCGCCGTGCTTTTTCATACAGCCGATTTAAAATCCGCGATCGCTCAGTACGGCGATCGCGTTTACCGTTACTTACATATGGATGCCGGACATTTAGGACAACGGCTGAATTTAGCCGCAACTCATCTAAATTTAGGTGTCAGTGGTATTGGCGGCTTTTTTGATGACCAAGTAAATGAAGTTTTAGGCATTCCTGCTGATGAAGCTGTGATTTACGTCACCACGTTGGGAAGGCCAAGGTGAGCGCATAGAAGAAGCAGAGGGGCAAAGAGGCGGAGGAGAAAGAAGAAATAGGTTTTACCTTACTCAGCACTCAGCACTCTTCATTAATCCCCAGTCCCCAATCCTTTGCATTGGCAATAAATTCTTCCTTCAAGAGAGCCGTATGAATTCTAGTCTCCTTTTTGCGAGTCATCCTCACCCCATGTGGGTATATGACCAAAATACTTTAAAATTTTTAGATGTCAATGAAGCTGCTGTTTCCCAATATGGCTACTCTCGTGAAGAGTTCTTACAAATGCGAATTACTGACATTTACTCGCCAGAAGATATCACTAGATTGCTGGAATCTTTAACCGAAAAAAAAACTGAATTAAACTTATCGCAAGAATGGCAACATCGTCAAAAGAATGGAAAAATTATTGATGTAGAAACGATTACACAGCCAATAAACTATGCTGGATGTAATGCCCAGTTAGTAGATATCAAAGATATTACAGCGCGTAAACAAATAGAAAAAAACCTCCAGGAGAGTGAAGCTAGATTTCGAGCAATTTCTAAAGCTATTCCTGTACCATTAATAATTTCGCGCTTATCTGATGGTTTAATTTTATATGCTAACCCAGAATTCTTTCAAACATTTCGTTTTTCGTCAGAGGATTTAATTAATTATCTAGCTTTAGATTTATATCACGATAAAGCTGAAGCTAAAGTAGTTTTAGAAGCTCTTTCCCAGCATGGCTCACTGCAAAATTATGAACTCCCACTCAAAAGAGGAGATGGAACTTCTTTTTGGGCGATCGCTTCACTTCAGTATTTAACTTTTAACGGTGAATCGGCAATATTAGCTGTATTGTCAGACATTACTGAACGCAAAAATGCGGAAGCAAAACTCCAAGAACAAAATGAGTTTCTGCAAAGTATTTTTGCTCGCATCCCATTGATGATTACATTAATCAATGCTGAAGGTAAACTCCAATGGGTGAACCAAGAATTAGAAAGTGTTTTCGGTTGGCAGTTGCAAGATTTTCAAGACCGCGATATTCTAACTGAGCTATACCCTAATTCTGAATATCGTCAGTATGTAATCGAGTTTATTCAATCTGCAAAACGCACTTGGGGTGACTTTAAAACTCAGGCGCGGGATGGTCGGGTAATAGATACGTCTTGGACTAATGTTAGCCTTCGAGATGGTCAAATTATCGGCATTGGGCAGGATATCACAGAACGCAAGCAAGCTGAACTAGCTCTCAAAGCTCAAGCTGAACGGGAGCAATTGATGCGAACTGTAGCCGAGAGGATTCGTCAATCTTTGAATCTGCAAGATATTCTCAATGCCACAGTCAAAGAAGTGCGAGATTTGCTAGAGGTTGACCGAGTTGTAGTTTATCAATTTGCCTCAGATATGAGTGGCAAAGTTGTCGCAGAGTCAGTAGAGGCAGGATGGACAGTTTCTTTAGGTGTCAAGATTGAAGATACATGTTTTCAGACTGGTGCAGGATTGGATTATCATCAAGGACGCAAACAAGCGATCGCCAATATTTATGAAGCTAAACTTAGTGATTGTCATCTGCAATTGCTAGAACAGTTTGAGGTTAAAGCTAATTTAGTTGTGCCTATTATTTTAGAAGTAGGTGGAGACAATGTTGGTTCTAGCTTGTGGGGTTTACTCGTCGCGCACCAATGCTCTGGTCCCCGCGAGTGGTCAGAAAATCAATTGGACTTACTAGATCAACTGACAGTGCAAATTGCGATCGCCATTCAACAATCCAGCATATTTCAGCAAGCTCAGAATGAACTTGCTGAACGTCAGAAAGCTGAAATGAATTTAAGAAGTGCGTTAGTAGAAAAAGAAGTTCTCTTAAAAGAAATTCATCATCGAGTTAAAAATAATTTACAAATTGTATCAAGTTTATTACAACTCCAGTCTCAAACACTCAAAGATTCAGAAATTATCAAAGTTTTTCGAGACAGCCAAAATCGCATTGACTCTATATCTTTAATTCACAAAAACTTATATACTTCATCTAATATTGGGCAACTGGATGTTGCTGACTACATACAGAATTTGACAACTAGTATCCTCATTTCTTATCAGATAGTACCTAGTCAGATTGAGCTAGAAACTAATATAGATGCCATTAGTTTAAATATTGACCAAGCTATTGCCTGTGGGCTGATCATCAATGAATTAATCTCCAATGCTCTCAAACATGCTTTTCCCCAGCAACGAACAGGTAAAATTATGATTAATTTACGCAATATTAGTAATGCTATTGAGTTGATTATTCAAGATAATGGCATTGGGTTACCAAATAATTTAGATTGGAGTAATACAGATTCTTTAGGTCTTTCCTTAGTTTCTGACTTGGTTACAGAACAACTAGAAGGTAGTATGACTGTAGAACGTAACCGTGGAACAGTGTTCAAAATTCAATTTCCGCAGTTAACTTTGCATCAATAAATTTCCAATGGGTCAAGTGAGAATTTTAGTCGTTGAAGATGAAGTGATTGTAGCAAGAACCATTGCCAGCCAACTGAATCAATTAGGATACATGGTTACAGGCACGGCTTCTTCTGGAAAAGTAGCGATCGCCAAGGCATCGGAAATTAAACCAGAACTGGTTTTAATGGATATTATCCTGAAAGGTGACATGGATGGTATTGCCGCCGCTACTTATATTCGTGAGCAATTGGATATTCCCGTAATTTTTCTCACCGCTTATGGTGATGAGAATACTCTGCAACGTGCGAAACTCACTCAACCCTTTGGATATGTTGTTAAACCATTTACTTCTAAAGATTTAAGAATAGCTGTTGAAATCGGTCTATTAAAACATCAACTAGAACGTGACTTGCGGGAGAATCGTGATCGGTTAGCAACTCTTTTAAACTCAATGAGTGATGCTGTAATTGCCACCAATGAGCAAGCAATGGTGACATTTATGAATCCCGCAGCAGAATTATTGACTGGCTGGCAGCAAGCAGATGCTCTGGGAAAGCACATATCCAGAATTTTTCATATTATTGATGAAGTGACACAAGCTTCACTGGAAAATCCAGTGATCAAGGTGCTGCGAGAACAACAGGTTGTCTATTTAGGGGAATTCACATCTTTAATTACCAAAGACGGAAAAAAAGTTCCCATTGGAGATAGTGCTTCACCTATCATGCGGCGACCTGACCAAATAAATGGTGTAGTGGTGGTTTTTTGGGATCTCAGCGAACGCCGTCAAACAGAATTGCTAGAGCAAGCATTGAATAAAGAGCGCGAACTCAACAATCTCAAATCCCTATTTATCTCTACAGTCTCTCATGAATTTCGTAATCCTCTAACTGTTATTCAAACAGCAGTAGAACTGATAGAACTCCAAGGAGAGCGTTTAACAGAAGCAAAAAAAAACACCTACTTACGACGAATTAAAGGTGCTATAGAATCCATGAAACAGTTAATGGAAGATGTGCTGTTTATGGGTAAGTCAGATGTAGGAAAAATTGAGTGCCACCCACATCTACTAAACTTAGAGCAAGTATGTAGAGAAATAATTGCAGAATTTTCTGCGATTAATCATAAAAGTAATGGACATGAAGTAATTTTTACTTGTTATGGTGAATGCACAGATACTTTGATAGATGAGCGACTCTTACATTACATATTGATTAATTTACTTTCTAACGCAGTTAAGTATTCTCCTCAAGGGGAGAATATTCATTTTGATTTAACCTGTGATTCTATTGCAGAAGTAGCCATTTTTCGGATTCAAGACCACGGAATTGGTATTCCGGAAGTAGATCAAATTCGACTGTTTGAATCATTTTATCGAGCCTCAAATGTTCAATCAATTCAGGGTACAGGACTGGGGTTAGTGATCGTTAAAAGGTGTGTTGAAGCTCACCAGGGTACAATCAGTGTCACCAGTCAAGTTGGTGTCGGTACGACATTCACTGTTACTTTGCCTTTGAAAGTGCTTCCTTCCTGAGTGGGGAGATGATCTAAAAAAGTTTCCCTTGTTTCTTTCTTTTTCAGCAAACCCTAATTAATTGTCCTGTCGCACACCATCGACAACTGGCCTAACTTCGCCACCAGAGAATGGATCAGTACCACCAGTCCAGTTAAAGTCACTAATTCTAATACTGAAGCCACCTAATTCCAGTACTGGATTGTAACGCAAGGTGATTCCATAAGTGCGGCGGCTATATTCCAAAATATAGTCGGTGCTAGTTTCTCTACCTGTATCCAAGTTAATTGATGTTTGAAAGCCTAAACGAAATGGCCCATAAATTTGCTGTGAAATTCCCGCACTCAATACTTTGTTATCAACAGAGCGATCAAACAAAAAGGGCGATAATCCGCTATTTAAGCCCTGAGAATAACTGACATTGAAAGCGGTATAGTCTAGATAGGGGCGAGAAAAATGACCAATTTGCCCGACTAAGCCAACTGTACCAGTCAAGGTACTTTGATTATCGCCATTAGTGTAATGACTGGTAGTACCTGTGATGCTAGCAAAGGTCTGTAGGTAAGGAACTACAGGGTTTGGTGTGTATCTTAAACCCTTAGTGGCAGTAGGTGGTAATGGTTTTCCCTGCCACAGTAAAAAGCCCCTACTGAGGCTAGCACTACCTTGTAGACGACCTAGAGAAATGCGATCGTTTGCCCGGTCTGGTTCTAGCAAGTCCAAGCGATCAGTGTTGGCGTTGATATATTGTGCGCCTGCTTGATAGCGGAGGTTCACGCCACTGTCACCTATAGGAATTACAGGAGAGCTAATTAGACCGCCAATACTACTCTGGACGGTTTGAAAGCCAAGGCTGTCATTATAAAGGCGATCGCGGTAGCTGTATTCTAAATTCAAGATGTGGGGATTAATATCGCCTAATTCCTGGCGCAATCGCAAACTTGCCCGCAAATTCTCGTCTACTTTGTTTAAGTCAAAACTGGTTAATTCACCAGCACCTTGGAGTGTGGCGCGTGGACTTAAAACAGCATTGAGCCTTGTAGTCACACCAAATAACGCAGCTACATCACTGGTACCTTCTTGAAAGGCTTTTTGCACAAATAGTTGTGGCGTGATTCGCAAACGTGTCTGTTCGTTATCAATTGCTGTAAAGCCCCGTTCGACAAACAAACCACCACGCCTATCCCCGTCAAAGCCGGGGGAAACGATAAATGGTGAGGCATCCCGTTCAAAACGGTCAATGGTTTGTCGATCTACGGGAATGGGTAAGGTGAATTTTTGGTCAAATACTAAACGTTGTCCCCGTGTAGTGATGGTTTCTACTAAAGGGGACTCCCGGGTCGAAGTTACTTTGGATGCCCGTAACTCTAGTTCTGGCGGTGAAAATGGGTCATTGGTGATCCGCACATTCTCTGCTTGCCAACCTCGCGGATAAAACTCAATCCGTTCAGCTTCAAATCTTAGCCGCCTGACTTCACCCCCAGCTGTTGGTGCCGGGACATTGCTAGCGCCTGCTGTACCACCTGTGGTAAAGTCAATTCCCCCTGGACTGCTGATCCCAGTCAGAGGCTGATTGGCTCTGACGCGATCGCTTAGTGGACGCGGGGGTACTCCACCTGCTGTCAACTCATTAGGTGTAAAAGCCAAGTCTGTTTGGGCTGAGGGTACGAAGATTTCCCCACTGCCATTTTCCAGTTCTCCACTATCTTGGATGAAATTATAGGTAAAGCGTTGTCCCCGCAATATTTGATCCCCACGTGTTAATGCCACGTTACCTTCGCCGACGGCGATCAAGTTGTCTAAATTTACTTGCAGGCGATCGGCATCTACTACAGCTCCATCAAATCGCACCACCACATTACCTTCAGCAGTGATAATTCGCCTTTGTTCGTCATACTCTTGCTTATCTGAGATGACTTCGACAATTCTTTCTCTTACTGGCGGTGTCGGTGTTGGCTGTTGAGCTTGTGGGGTGGGTGATTGAAACTCAATAGTGGTAGGAGTGGATGTTTCGTTTGTGGAGTTGCGAGACTTGAACTCTATAGTATTTTGTACTGGTTGCGAACTCGGTACATAATCGGGATTATCTCCGATAAGATTGATGCTTTCGGGAATTTGCTGTGTTTGTGGGGTTACTTGTTGCGCTACGACTTGCCCAGTGGGTATGGTTTTGGGCTGGTCAACCTGCTGCATGGAATGACCAACTTTCTGGGGTTGACCCAAATTTGCGGCACTTTTAGAGGCAGTAAGCTCATCTCTACCCTGAAATAATGGAGCGGACGCGGGCATAGTCAATGGGGCAAGTAGCGTCATTGGAGTTTTTTCCGCATCCAATGACGCTACTTGACCCAAGTTAGCGGATTGCTTTCCCTCGCTCCCCTGAGAAGAATAGGCTTTCTGCCGACTTTTAGTGAGGGGAGAAAATTCTGCTGGGAAGGTTTCTGGTGTACTGGGTGTGGCTAGAGTTTTGGCAGATACTAAGTTATCCTTAGTGGCATTGATGGGAATTGACAGATGCAAAGAACCTTCACTCTCTCCCACATTTGAGATTTGTGGCGTTTCCCGTTGTGGCTCTTGGGTAACAGTATGAGTTTCTACAACTGAGTGAAACTGCGGTTTACTAACGTATGCAATAGAATTTGCTGATTGTACTGGTTCAAGCGCAGGAAGTGGTGCAGGTGGCAGAACTGGATGAAGCATATCTGGGCAAATCGAGCTAAACAAATAGCCAATTGATAGCCGGAAGGATGAATTTACCTTTTGCCTTCCGACTTTTGCTGTCTGCCTACATGTAGCAAGCTGCCAAAAGAAGGAGGTTCGGTGTTTTCCGTCTTCCGGCAGTTGTAGATGGATAATTTGTCAAAATCCTACTCTGAATCCCGACGTCCGGGGTTACGAGCTGGATCGTTCGACAAAAATCCGAAGACGAAAATAGCCACAAAGAAGGCAACAACAATATAAACAGTGATTTTTAAAGCCAGCATAGAAATATCTCCAAAGGGTGTGAGAAAAAAGCTTCTCTCTCAGTATCTGCCATGCAGAAAAGATAGCTACTTTATATTACCGAAATCTCGACCCTTTTTGAGATGACTCTGGCAAGAGTAGATAACTACCTCGTTGAATCCTCATGGAGATCGCAGCGAGGTTGGCTATGTATCTAGTGCTGAGGTTTGCTTAACTGGTCAATGCCCCTAAGTTATTGTTGACTGGTTACTCTTGTGACGTTTACTCACGGGGGAAGTTTCCCATCACTATTGTTTTTCTCTACAGTCTGCCATTTCTGTTCGCCAAATTGCCACCAAGATTTCCCTAGCTCTATGATGCTACTAAATTCTTGCTAATTCGGCTTTTGATGACTCGTGCAGGCGCACCTACAGCCACAGAAAACGGGGGAATATCTCTGTTGACAACCGTTCCGGCGCCAATGACGCTGCCTTTGCCGATAGTAACACCATCCAGTACAGTCACCCCATGCCCTAACCAACAGTCATCTTCAATCACAATTCCCTTACGAGTTACTCCTTGCAATCTCATGGGTTTTGTCGGGTCAGTAAATTTATGGGCATTAGCATATATTCCTGTATGGGCTGCTATCATACAGTGCTTACCAATTTTGATATCTCCAGGCCCAGCAATACAGACATTAGGAGCGATGAATGTTGCATCATCAATGTATAGGCAAGTGTCTTCTAAACAACCGATATCAACGTAACGCTCAATTGCCACTCCATTTCCCAGATAAATTTTATTATTTTGATGTCCTTGGGCATCTATACGTACACCTTTGAAAATGTACACTCCACTGCCAATTTCAATGGCAGAAGTACCCAGGAATTCCACACCATTTTGGATATAAACTGAGCTACCCATCCGAGCAAAAAGCCTACGATATACCAGATTACGTAGTTTAGGGCCAAGAGCAATTGTGGGAATATCCCCTAACAAAGTGGTGAGCAATAATTCTTGGAATCGCTGCCATTTTGAGGAGTATCGCTGGTTATTCATGATTAAATAGCTCTCAGATAAAGTATTTCAGATCGAAGATATGTTGGGAATGTATCCTGACTTCTGGTAGTGCTAATTATCCTGATATTTTAAAATTGATAAATGTGGTTTTTACGGATACAAAACTTTCCGCGATTGTTTAGATAGTCTTTTCAGGGAATAGAAAACTCAGATCGAGGTTTGAGTAAGTTAGAAATTCTCTAACTTGAGGCGATCGCATGACATTGATATGCATAATGTGACTCGATTTCCCGGCACATCAATTGCGGTGGCTAATAAAAAACCTTGTACTAATTTTTCTGGATCAGATTCAGCAAAAATGTTGCTATTTGCCAGACTGAACACGCTTGGTGCTAAGGCCAGTTGCTTGCTCGGAGTCAAACGGATGCAGCGCTGGAATCACCGCCTTTGCCGACTATTTAAAACCTGCGTAAAGCCTTTACGAGAATGGCTTTGCTTACCGCTTTTGGCATTCCTCTAATTATTGAGTTCTTAGTTGTGTTGTTATACAAGCAAATCAAAATTAAGGTGGAGTATCACCAACTTCAGCCATCGCATTAAAGTTCACCATCGGTGCAAACAAGTAAGCGCTTCCTCGACTGCGATGACGACTTTCTTGCAACGAATTTCTAGAGTATGCTGCGCTAATCATGTTGCAAACCGATGAGTTACAGGCGAACCAAATCACAATTCCAATTACATGAATGATTTTTCGTGACAGTTGTTTCTAACATTAACACAATTTATTTTTATTGGAACACTTTTAATCAGCAAGTTTTAGGCAATTTTGCTTGCCATGAAAAATTCAAAATTAAAACGACATTATTAATTGCGTACTAATCACAATCAAATGTTTTAATACTTATAAAAAAAAATACATAATATTAAATTAAATATGAGCTAATTTCTGGTACATACTATAGATATTTACCAAGCGATCGCTTTACTGAAAAAACTTGCTACCTTATCTCCGATTATGAGAATTTTATACTGGAGCTAGTTATTTTACTCTCAGCCATAACTAATTTAGTTCCTTGGATTTGATGCTCATCTTTTAAGTTATTTTGTAATCAAACAGTGGTAGCAAATGCTAATACATACAATTGGTAAAAATTGCTGATACTGAATTAATTTAACTAATCGGGCAAAGTTCTGTTTAGTGATATCAATAAGCAAAACTGATATATTATTTCATGCTCTAGATATATATTTCCGGAGTGTATGCCTATTAATATGAAGCATCAGGCTCAAATCTTATATCTGCCCAATTTCCCAACAATAAATTAATTTATTGGTTAATAGCTGAAGTCCACTCAATGGACTGACAATCTGCCATCAAAGGACTTTTACTATTAGTCATAGGTTTATAATCTATGGCGGTTGTTGGTCATGATACAAGATTTGAGGGAGTTGTTTGCCACAGGTATTGGTTATACTCAAAATGAAATTTGCGATACTTTTCCTCAACTATATTCTAAAACAGCTAAAAATTTTAAAGTTTTGAATGAGCTTTTACCTAATAATCCGAAATTTGTAAATCACCCGATCAGGTGATCCAAATGGGTGATGTGTACTCGACACTATCCATTATAAATTTTGGAGAAACTCTAGACATACCTTGCATCGGGGATCACTCTACACGACGAAACCAAACTCATACACTTGGTTCAAATTATGGTTTTAATTAAAGAAATTGTCCAACAAGCTTTAAATACTGGCTATTTGAGTGTTGCAGCCCAAAACCAGATGCAAGTGTTACTTCAAGCTAGTTACGATTCAGATGATTTAGATGCCTTTATTATCTTGCAGCGAGCTGTCGTAGCTGGTGATGTTAAACAAGAGTCACGTACTCAAAAACTCTCATCCCACAGCAAGGATACTGCATCCAATATCAAACTTGCTTATCAAATAGCAGCAGAGATTGCTTTTGCCGCAGCAGTTGCGCTAACGATGCCTCAAAATAAGCAAGATCAACCTTCTTTAGGCACGTAAAAATATATTAGATTTGCTAAGGTAATTAGGGGCATTCGGCTTGTGCTTTTGGAGATAGACGATCAAACAGAAGTATATCTCCAAGTACCCCTGAATATAGATACAATCAATACTTATTTCTTTAATTTTTTGCCTCCAGCGATCGCCTATTCTTAAATTGCTTGTTGCCTCACTTTGTTTATGTCAAAAAAGTGAAGCTAATTACTGTTATAATTTACATGATTAGGTAAATTGTGTAGCTTAAATCACAAAAAGCTTAAGAAAAAATTAAAAAATTGTCCAAAATACTTAAACATATCAAGCTTTTTTCTGAAGCAGTAGCTCTTCCCGGGCAGGGAAGTTATGCGGTAGCTGAGTTTTCACGGTAATTGCTAGCTGAAGTTGCCAGTGAAATTAAAATTGTTGAGATTTAGTTAAATATTACATGCTAGATAATGATTAAATTTTCATATACTCAGTATATACCTGAGGGGAACGCATAGACTTAGAAATGCCCTTAGTGTAAACTTTACCAGCGATGGAAAGAATCACTCTCAATGCTTAACAAAGTCATCGCAATTTTACAAACACAGTAGAAAGAATTGGCAACATTGGGTAAAGACAGTAAACAATAACCGTATCTACACTTGGAGTTTTGCCAATCTATGCAGCCAATTCGCACCTTCAACGTCTCTCCTTCACTACCGCAGCGACTCGAACCTCTGCGGCGACTAGCATATAACTTGCACTGGGATTGGAACGTTGAGACTAAAGATTTATTTCGTCGTTTAGACCCCGATTTGTGGGATTCTAGCCGTCATAACCCCGTATTGATGCTGGGTACTATCAGTCAGGGGCGGCTTTTGGAAGTTGTCGAAGATGAAGGCTTCCTAGCCCAAATGGATCGAGCTGATCGTCAGTTAGAAGATTATCTGCAAGAGCGTACTTGGTATCAGAAACAACGCAGCCAAAAGCCCAAAGAATGCTATGCCTATTTTTCAGCTGAATTTGGATTGGTAGATTGTTTACCAATTTATTCTGGTGGCTTGGGTGTTTTGGCGGGGGATCACCTGAAATCTGCTAGCGATTTAGGGTTACCGCTTGTGGGTGTGGGCTTACTATATCAGCAAGGGTACTTTGCCCAATACCTGAATGCAGATGGCTGGCAGCAGGAACGCTACCCCATCAATGATTTTTATAATATGCCTCTGCACCTGGAACGCAATCCCGATGGTTCAGAACTGCGGATTGCCGTAGATTATCCAGGACGCAAAGTGTATGCCAGAGTTTGGCGTGTACAAGTGGGAATGGTGCCGCTATACATGCTGGACACCAACATTGAACCGAATAATCCTTACGACCACGACATCACAGACCAATTGTATGGTGGTGATATCGATATGCGGATTCACCAGGAAATCATGTTGGGAATCGGTGGTGTCCAGATGTTGAAAGCATTGGGATATAATGTCACCGCCTATCATATGAATGAAGGTCATGCGGGATTCTCGGCTTTAGAGCGTATCCGCATCCTGATTCAGGAAGAAGGGTTGAGTTATGCCCAAGCTAAACAAGTGGTAGCTTCCAGCAATATCTTTACCACTCACACGCCAGTACCAGCAGGAATTGACTTGTTTGCTCCCGATAAAATTTTGTATTATTTGGGTTACTATGCCGAAATCTTCGGCTTGCCCAAAGAACAATTTTTAGGGCTGGGACGAGAAAATACTGGTGATTTATCAGCGCCCTTTAGTATGGCTGTATTGGCCTTGAAGATGGCAACATTTTCTAATGGTGTAGCTCAGTTGCATGGTGTTGTGTCGCGGCAGATGTTCCAGGGATTATGGAAAAAGGTACCAGTAGAGGAAGTACCAATTGCCGCTATTACCAACGGTGTCCATGCCCGTAGTTGTGTCGCTAAGTCAACACAGGAGTTATACGATCGCTACTTGGGGCCCAATTGGTCATCAGCACCACCAGATAGCCCATTGTGGGAGCGGATGGATGCGATCCCCGATGAAGAGTTGTGGCGGAATCATGAACGCTGCCGCTTAGATATGATTTTGTATGTGCGAGAGCATTTAGTCAAACATTTACGCGATCGCGGTGCTTCCGCCTTGGAAATTGATCAAGCTCAAGAAGTGCTAGATCCCCACGTTTTAACCATTGGCTTTGCTCGGCGTTTTGCCACTTACAAACGCGCCACTCTCTGGATGCGTGATTTGGAACGCATTAAGCGGATTTTATTGAGTAATAAAAACCGAAAAGTGCAATTTGTGATTGCTGGTAAGGCTCACCCTAAAGATATTCCAGGGAAAGAACTCATCCGCGACATCAATCACTTTATCCGCGAACATCACTTGGAAAAACAAGTAGTGTTTGTTCCCAACTATGACATCCACATTGCTCGGTTGATGGTAGCTGGTTGTGATATTTGGTTAAATACACCACGTCGTCCACGGGAAGCTTCTGGTACCAGTGGGATGAAAGCAGCCATGAATGGACTACCAAATTTAAGCGTTCTCGATGGCTGGTGGGATGAAGCTGATTATGTCCGCACTGGTTGGGCAATTGGACACGGTGAAAATTACGACGATCCTAATTATCAAGACGAGGTAGAAGCTAACGCTCTCTACGAGTTGCTAGAGAAGGAAGTTGTACCTCTGTTTTATGATCATCAGGATGTTGATGGTTTGCCTAGATCATGGGTGGCCAAAATGAAAGATGCAATTCGCTTGAATTGTCCTTTCTTTAATACAGCCCGCATGGTAAGGGATTATGCACAACGGGCTTATTTCCCCGCCAGCGATCGCTATCATATCCTGACTGCTGATAACTATGCCCCAGCTAAAGAATTAGCTATTTGGAAAGCAAAACTGAGCGAACACTGGTTCAACATTAAAATCAAAGATATTGATGTATCGACAGATGCCGATATTGAAGTTAACCAAACCGTGGCCGTTAAAGCCAAGGTTGACTTAGCAACTTTGACAAATGATGATATCCGCGTTGAGCTCTACCAAGGTGCAATTGATGCCAATGGTGAAATTGTCAATGCTGTGCCAGTAGTCATGGATTACCAAGGACAGGATGCACAAGGATTGAGTGTTTACACGGCTAACATCACCTACACTACCTCTGGTTTACAAGGTTTGTCTTTACGTGTGCTACCACAACATCAACACTTGTCTAGTCCCTATGAGCCTAGGTTAATTGCTTGGGCAGAATGAGATAAGTGTAGTTGTTCTTGAAGCGTCCCGAAGGTTACGGGAGTAGGGAATCTAGATATTCCCACTACTCCCTATTTTCTGAGGAATGACGATGTAACCAGTGGTGCGATCGCCTAGTACTAGGTTACGTTGTTCACCCCAGTACCACCAATGGGCGGCGACATAAGCGCAGATGAGGCTGTCTAGTTTGTCTTCGGCTGTTTTGAGTGCTGCGCCTGTGGTGGGGATCTCGGAATTAAAGGAACCACAGAGGCGCAGAGGAGCCACTGCGGTGGACGGGTTCCCCGGCATAAAGCAAGTGGCGTGACACAGAGGGGGAGTCAGAGATGGCAGAATATCAACAATGAAATTGTAGAGTTTAATTAATTCTAAGCGACGCTCACTGAGGCGTCCTTTTTTATATTTGAGAATACGTTCTAAGTGGAATAAATTTACTATTGCGGGATGGGGAAAAACTTCTATTTGATATCTGCCTGGTTTTTGGGGATCAATGACAGGTGCATGGGCAAATCCACGAGATTCTAATTCTAAGCCAAAGTTGATGGTGCGTTCTGCGAAGGGGAGATTTTGATTAGCTGGGTAGCATCCGGCGTGATATTTACCAAAGTATTTGTGAGTGAGTTTGTCGGGGAGACGACTCCCTGTAGCGTTGGGGATCAAGGTGGGTGCATCTACGGCAATGAGGGCAGGTTCTTCTGGTTGTACCCTTTGATCAATCCAAGTGAGGATGTCTGCAATAAATTCTAAACGGTCTAAATCTAGTATTTGTAGTTTTCCTGCGATTAGTTCTAAGCAGCATAAACCGCTTGGTTGCGATTTCCAGCCTAAATCAATGCCAATAAATTTCATTACTGTTTATTTATGTGCGTTCTTATTATCACATTTCTTTATAAAATATTTTGGAAAGAATATAGCAATTACCAAATTTCACAACAGGTTGTCATGTTTCTAGTTAACACGCTCGTATGATGAAGAAAGTGGCGATCGCCCTCTTTAATTTCCTCTCCAGTTTGGATGGATTTTCTCACAGCAGACGCATATGCATACGGTAATTACACCTGAAAAAATCGAGATGCCACCAGGTGCGGTGTTAAAACTTTTGGGAAACTGGCAAGATTATCAAGTACTGAGTCAGCAACTAGGCGATCGCGCCTGTCCCCGGATCAAGTATCGACCTGGAGAGATTTTGCTGATGGCACCGCTACCAGAACATGGAAGAGATGCGAGTTTATTGGCGGATATTGCGAAGGTGTTGTTGGATAATTTAGAGCAAAGATATGACTCATTTACACCTATTACCATGAGTTTGCCTCTGGTTAGCGGCATTGAGCCTGACTATTGTTTTTATATTGAAAATTGGAGAGCCGTAGTAGGTAAGAACCGTATCGATTGGCAAAATGACCCTCCACCAGATTTAGTGATTGAGGTTGATGTTACTAGTTATACTGATATTCATGACTATCTCCCTTACAAAGTGCCAGAGGTTTGGCTGTTAAAAAATAAGCAGTTGTTAGTTTATAGATTGCAGGGTGAAAATTATGTAATTACACAAAGCAGTTACTTTTCTCATGTTTCCGAAATTGTGCAGCAATGCTTCCAAATTGCCAATGAACAAACAACCAGTGAAGCTATTAGGTGGTTAAGAAACTTGTTGCGTGGGTAATTCTCTTGCAAATTTAAAACACCTAAGTAGGTCGGCGCAAATAAAGTTCACCAGTGAGGATTGAGCTTAACGGCGATCGCGTTTTAGTTGCCAGAGTGCTTTTTCTACGCACCAATCAACGCTGCGATCGGGATTGCGGTTTTGTTCATATTTCACCAATCTCTCTGCTGCGGCGGCATCACCGTGAACTAGAGTCAAAAGTTTATGCCAATTGCCTGTCTTGGGGATGTTGTTTTGATACTTGTGCCTTTGCCTGGGTTTGTGTTGGTGTATTGATTTCTTTCTGGTGGTGTAGTAGCGTCCTTGAGTTTTATTACCTTGTAAGACCAGAAAAGCCAGCCACAAGGTGAATGACATGAGCAATACCCAGAAAATGAGAATTACAGGATGCATCGAAATTTAGATGTAGATGTTTAATTCCACCATGCGGCGAATTTCTCATCCAGACATCGGGAAAACCTCTCATTTGCAACTTCACAGCCGCTTCATGAAAAAGATGCGCGTTGCTATGAAGAGTGCTGAGTTAAAAAACCGCCCACACTTCGGCAAGGCTCAGTGACCACAAGGGACGGGGCTTGTACCGAGTGCGAAAGTCCTTCCTTCTTCTTCTTTTGACTCAGCACTCAGCACTGAGTAAGGTAAAAGCTACCCAGTTATGATTTAAAGAGTTAGCAAAAGCGCTAATGTCTAATGACTACTGACTGATGACTAAAGTGAAATTTATGGGCAAGCAGCGTGTTCTTTCTGGAGTTCAACCAACGGGTAATTATCATCTAGGCAATTATTTGGGAGCCATTCGCAACTGGGTGGAAGGTCAGAGCGAATACGAAAATTACCTCTTCGTGGCAGATTTACACGCGATTACAGTGCCACACGACCCCACACGGTTAGCGTCTGATACCTATACCTTGGTAGCGCTTTATCTAGCTTGTGGACTGGATTTAAATCACTCCACTATTTTTGTGCAATCTCACGTCTCTGCCCACAGCGAACTTACCTGGTTGTTTAACTGCATTACACCTTTAAACTGGTTGGAAGACATGATCCAGTTCAAAGAAAAGGCCGTCAAGCAAGGTGAAAATGTAAATGTTGGCTTGTTGGACTACCCAGTGCTAATGGCTGCTGATATTTTGCTGTATCAAGCCGATAAAGTACCAGTAGGTGAAGACCAAAAGCAACACTTGGAACTAACAAGGGATATTGCCGCCCGGTTTAATCACTTGTTTGGTAAAGACCAGCCAATAATTAAGTTACCAGACCCTTTAATTCGTAAGGAAGGGGCAAGGGTGATGAGTTTGGCGGATGGTACACGCAAAATGTCTAAGTCTGATCCTTCTGATTTAAGCCGCATTAATTTACTAGACTCACCAGAGCAGATTCAATATAAAATTAAACGCTGTAAAACTGATCCAGTTCGGGGTTTGACTTTTGATGATCCAGAGCGTCCAGAGTGTAATAACTTGTTAACGCTGTATATGTTGCTATCTGGGAAGACCAAGGAAGCAGTAGCCGCAGAATGTCAGGATATGGGCTGGGGACAATTTAAACCATTGTTGATAGAAACAACAATTAATGCATTAAAGCCCATCCAAGAAAAATATCAGTCAATTATGGAGGATCAAGCTTATCTAGAGTCTGTATTACGCCATGGACGAAAAAAAGCTGAGGCGATCGCTAATCAAACTCTGGCACAAGTAAAAGCCGCTTTGGGCTATTCTACGCCTCTATAAGGTTTTCGCTTTTGGGTGTAATTCGTTATACCCTTTTAAAAAACCCAGACATTAATCTTATGCAGGAAACCCAAAGTGTCACAGCCCCGAATTACTTTCGTAGAGCCGTGCAAGCGGGTAAATTTTTAGTGACTGCCGAAGTAGCACCCCCGAAAGGGGGAAACCCCGCTCATATGATTGCCATGGCGGCGACCCTTAAGGGGAGGGTTCATGCCGTCAATATTACCGATGGTAGCCGCGCCGTAATGCGGATGTCTTCTTTAGTAGCATCGGCGATTTTATTGCAAAATGGCATTGAGCCAATTTGTCAGATTGCTTGCCGCGATCGCAACCGCATTGGTCTACAAGCAGACCTCATGGGCGCTCATGCCTTGGGTATCCGTAATATATTAGCTTTGACTGGTGACCCAGTGAAAGCAGGCGATCACCCAGATGCTAAAGGTGTGTTTGACTTGGAATCTGTGCGACTATTGCAACTAATTCGGAAGATGAATCAGGGCGTTGATTGTAATGAGAAATCCTTGACAGATGGCGCGACAGATTTATTTGCTGGTGCGGCGGTAGATCCGCAATGTGCTAGTTGGTCAGGCTTACAAAGTCGATTTGAACGCAAAATTGCAGCAGGAGCGCAGTTTTTTCAAAGTCAATTAATTACAGACTTTGAGCGGCTAGAAAAGTTTATGGATACGATAGCTTCTGTTCATAAAAAACCGATTTTGGCAGGAATTTTTCTGTTGAAATCGGCCAAGAATGCTCAGTTTATTAATCGGTGTGTTCCGGGTGTCAATATTCCCCAGCATATTATTGATAAGTTGGCACAGGCAAAAGACCCCCTTGAGGAAGGAATGAAAATTGCCGCCGAGCAAGTACAAATTGCACGGCAATTATGTCAGGGTGTCCACATGATGGCAGTCAAGCGGGAAGATTTGATTCCCCAAATTTTAGATTTGGCTGGGGTAAAAATGGTAGAAGAGTGATATTTTCTTCCCGCAGGACATGTATATGAGAAATAACTTTTGCAGCCTGCACCAACGGGCGAAATGCCCATCCTCAAAGAAAACTCTCAGCATTAATATACTTAACCTCAACCACTTCCCTTGTGGGGAAGTGGTTGGGTGAAAGATTACTTAGCACCCATCTCAAACACTGCACTACGCAAGAAATCAACCCTTTGCTCAAACTCCCATCCTTTGATTGTATTCACAAAGTTGTCTGTTTCAGATGGTAATTGATAGTCAGAAGGTACTTGGATAATCGTACCTTGTTCCATCCCTTGAGCTAGTCTGAGCCATACGTCTAACTTAGCGCTAGAACTTAAAGCATTATAGGTGCGGCTAATATCAGTATTTGCACAAGCAACGATGTCACGTTGTGCTTGCAGTTGTTGTTCTTTGGGCATTGCCTCAATTTGATCAACTAAAGCTGCTGCGGTTTCTTGTACAGATGGTTGATTGGTGGGGATCAAATTATCTTTGATATCCAGATAGCCGTACCACAGTAAACCTAACTGAGTATCGACATCAAAACGTCGAAATTGTTCTACAGATTTTCTTGCTGTTTCATTGGTAGTGAAGGTCATAAAATCTCCGATGGCTGTCTACATTAGCAGTTGCTTATGTCATTTATTAGCACCTGCTTTATAAAATTTAATCAATTGACTATCAAAGATTAACCCTGCAAAAGACAGAAATAGATACCTTCACAGAGACCAGTGAAACTTATGACTACTGAAGGATGGCGAGTATTAAGTCTAAATTTTGTGCTGTATTTGCAAGCTTTGTAAAATATAACTAGATAGCTCACAAAATCCTTCCCCTTCAGCCATTTTCTGCGATCGCACCGACAACTGGCAGCAAATTACTTAGTCCACTCACCCACCCAGTAGAACGCCCGGTAACAATCAATACTTTAATATCATTTGCGGCTAAATCTTCTAACGCTTGCAGCAACGCCGCCGAAAATTTACCTCTGCGAGTTAGCGTACCATCCATATCTGTGGCAACTAGGCGGATATTACTCAAGTCGGTAGATGCGGCTTGAGTAAGTTGTCTGAGAACAGGAAAATTTCTGTGTATATACATATACAGTTTCCATAAAGCTGTAAAAAATAATCATCTTACAGCTAAATGGCATTCAGGATTTGGGCATCCTAAAGATAATAAATCAACTGTTTCTGTTTGTATATTTACCAACCATGCTAACTTCCATGTTTCTTGCCCAATCCTCTGGGTCGCAGACAAAAAAGATTTCCCAACAAATTATCGCTAATGAATCTCAATTACCACCACTTTTGGTGATGACTTCTGGTGGACTGGCTTTAGCGGTGATTGGTTTAATTATATGTAGCAAACTTCAGCTAGATAAATTAGAGAAAAAACTTAAATTTGAACAATTCCGGACGCGAGAACTAGAGAAAAAATTTAAACTAGCGCTGGAAACTATTCGCAAAATGGAAACGAATCCCGACTTGGTAAACTCACGGGACTTTAACTTAGACTATCTGCGGATGCGGATGTCAGAAGAGGTGTTTCATTTTGCGATCGTCAATCAAATGAAAATTAAGGTTAAAGATAAAATTTCTCAAGCATTGCGTCCAAATCAAGCCCAGCAAGGAATTGTCGGCATTGCCAGCAGCACTGGACGGCAGGTAGATGAAATTTTTGATGTAGAATATGAGACCGGCGCTGGTGCAAATGCAGCTAAACGAGTGCTGTTTCGCATTCAAATCCGGTTAATGAAGTTACCTACACAAGCAACTTCTGCCACCATCAGCCAAATTATTGATTGTATTGAAACTTATCTTAGCCCGATTGAAGGTGAGGATACTTGGCAACCAACAATTCAAGGAAGAATTGCCTATATGCATTGGGATCAAAAGGCTAAGCCTACGCCCTTACTGGTGCTGGAACAATCTAATGAAGGTGTAAATGTAACTTTTCGCACGAGTCGCCAAGCAAATGTTGCCGCACAGCAGAAGCCTTCTGGAGGTAAAAGGTAAGGGTAGGGAACAGGTGACAGGCTTCGGCGTGAGCGTCAGCGTTCGACACGCCGAAGTCCGAACGGTGACAGGTGACAGAAAAATCATTTGTGTAATTAGTTCTGTTTGAATACTTAATAGTTATGGGTGATGAATTATGGTTTTTCGCTGATAATGGCACTTTGGGAATTACGCACTAAAATACCATCTTCCATTTCCACGATGCGATCGGCTATGTCCAAGATGCGGTTATCGTGAGTGACTAACAAGATAGAAGTTCCTTGTTCTTTCGCCAGACCTTGCATGATTTCCACAACATCGCGTCCCGATTGTTTGTCCAAAGCTGCCGTTGGTTCGTCTGCTAGCACCAGTGGGGGACTATTGACTAGGGCGCGGGCGATCGCTATTCTTTGTTTTTGTCCGCCAGAAAGACTGTCTGGGTAATAACTAACTCGTTCTTCTAAACCAACAGCCCCCAGCATGGCTTCTGACTTGGCGATCGCTTCATTTTGAGTGATATCGTTATTTAATTCCACTGCCATCTGCACATTTTGCGTAGCAGTTAAGAATCCCAACAAGTTGTGAGCTTGAAAAATATAACCAATATTACGCCGAATTTGCACCAATTTATTCTGACTAGCGCCAAACAGTTCTACACCTAAAAATTTCAGACTTCCCTCTTGTACAGACCGCAAACCACCAATCAAACTCAGTAATGTTGTTTTACCTGAACCTGATGGCCCAGTCATAATGACAATCTCTCCCGGATAAATTTCTAGGTTAATGTCAAATAAAATCTGTTTTTTTAGTGCGCCTTTGCCGTAGTAGTGGTTGAGATTTTTAATGGCAATTACAGGTTCTTGGTTCATGATTAAGTGTTCTTGGTTACAAGTGAGTAATTCGATCCTTAAAATATAGCTAAAGCCTTCAATACTAACTAAAGTAATATTTTACATTGCTGAAATTAAATTAATTAAAATCAATTGTTTAATATTAATTAAAAGATATCTGCTGGATCGGCAGAGCGTAATTTACGTACAGCAATAACACCAGAGACAAAACACATAATTATTGTCAAAATTAACACGGTTAGTGCCCGACTAAAACTCATGAAAACTGGTAGTAATGTAGCTTCTCTAGCCCTAGAATACATAAGCATTGAAAAAAGCCATCCAGGAATATATCCTAAGCAGGCTAACAACAATGCTTCTTGGAGTATGACAATTAATAAATATTGTTGTGTATAACCTATTGCCTTTAAAGTAGCGTACTCAGATAAATGATCGGAAACTTCCGTATAAAGTATTTGATAAACAATCACTGTTCCTACAATGAAACCCATGATTGTCCCTAAAGTGAAAATAAATCCAATAGCTGTGCTACTTGCCCAATAATTCCGCTCAAAGTCAATAAACTCTTGCTTAGTTAAAACATTGATATCTTGGGGTAAATAATTCCGCAATTGTTGGGCGACAATATAAGGATTAGCTCCAGGATTTAATCTAATTAGTCCAATGTCAATTAATCCGCGCTGACGGTCAGTGAATATCCTCAAAAAATTAATATCACTGGTAATTAAATTACCATCCGCCCCAAAAGATGCACCTAAAGTAAATAATCCTTCTACTCTAACTCGCCTTCTTCTTACTTCTGCTGTTAAGGTTTTTCCCTGATCTAATTCAGCAGCAATTGGGCCATACTCTTGCCTGGAGGAACGGTCAAATAAAACTACATCCGGCAGTTTTAATCTGGATAAATTCTCCTGAACTCCAGGCAAATCAAACAGATTATCTTCTGGATTAATCCCAAATATGAGAATGCTACGAGGGCGACCTGTTACCGGATTTCGCCAACTTGTATAATCCAAATATATGGGATGTACTGATTTGACTGCTTGTAATTCTAAGGCTTTATACAACCGCCTTTGAGAAAAAGTTTCCATTGCCAGCACGGCGTTGGATTGCCTATTAATTAAAACAATGTCACCCTTTAAGCTACTATGTAACCGCACGTTACTATAATAAAGTGCATCCCGAAAACCAATTTGCATGAACATCAGAATATCGGCAAAGGCAATTCCTGCCAGAGCCACGGCTAGGCGAGTTTTTTCTCGCGTCAATTGTAGCCACGACAAAGGAATTTTACGAGTCATTTTCTCATTTTGATAGGCTATTACAATTCGTAATTCGTAATTCGTAATTCGTAATTACGGGAAGTTAAATTGGTGTTACTGCTTAATTGGAATTTAATTCTCTATTAATTTCAGCAATTACCTTGGCATTGGTGAAACCAGAAACTCGCTGGCTATCTTCTGCCAGCAAGGCAATTTTGACTTCTACGACTCTGGCATCTATATCTGCTACTGGGTCTATACTCAATACATCTTTTTTGCCAATTTTTCTGCCAATTTCGGTAACAGTTCCCTTTAATTGCCCGCTAAATGCCCCATTCTCGCTGGTGATGGTAGCAGTTTGACCTATACGTACTTGAGAAATACTATCTTCAGGAACTTCAGCAATGACCATCATCTGGTCAGTTTGGCCGATTTCAACAATACCATTAGGACTGATAGCTTCTCCTGATTTGGTGTGAATTGCTAAAATTTCTCCAGCAATTGGTGCTTGGACGTAGCTTAATTTTAGTTCTGCTTCTGCTCGTTTGACATTAGCGATCGCATTACTAACTTGAGCTTGTCCTCTTTGCATATCAGTAGGACGAAATTCTACAAGTCGGTTCAGTCTGGCTTTTTCTTCGTCAATTTGCCTTTGCAAAGTTGCAAGAGTCTTATCACGGTTAACTCTGGCTTCAATTAACTGTTGTTGCAAAGTGGCTAAAGTTGCTACTTGGTTGGCTCTAGCTTCGGCGAGTTGCTGTCTTAGAGTTGCCTGTACCTGCCTCAGGTTGGCTTGACTTTCAATAACTTGCTGATTAGAAGTTACTGCACTGAGTCTTCTTCTGTCCCGTTCTTGCTGAGAAATAGCACCTTCTCGGTACAACATTTCATAGCGTCCAGCATCAACTTGAGCATTGCGCTGTTCGGCTTGGATGCGAGTAATTGTTGCTCTTAAACTATCTTGTTGTCCTCTAAGTTCAGCTTCTAAGCGATTCACTGTTGCTTGTTGAGCCAGTTTTTCTCCACTTAACTGAGCGGCTATCCGAGCAATCATTGCTTGTTGAGCATCCCTTTCTCCGTTTAACTGGGCTTGTATACGGGCAATAATTGCTGTTTGAGCTTCAATATCTCTTGGTGAGCCAACTTTTACTTGGGCGAAATTAGCCCGAGCTTCTTGCAGTCTGGCTTTTGCTTCTTCCAATGCTGCTAGTTGGGTATCATGGTTATCTAAAATTGCAATCACTTGGCCTTTTCGTACCCGCTCTCCCTCTCTCACAAAGATTTGCTGAACTCGTGACGCAGATTGCAATCCAGCCGCAGGAGCAGACAGTTTCAAGACTTCTCCTCGTGGTTCCAAACGTCCTACAGCACTAATACTGTTGGTAACTGGTTTTACGGGTATAGACGGGCCTAGTTTTTTCAGCTGTTCAACTTTAGCTGTAGTTAGTAGCCCAGCAGCGATAACAATTGGCAGGGCTACAGCGATACCCCACCAAATCTTAGGTTGTTCCGGATCAAGTAGCAGCTCTCTTGAGCTTGGCTTCTCAGTCACCCTTGACATGGTTATTGCCCACTTTTTGAATTGTGCTGATGGAAGGAAAAAAGCGAATTAGGGGTAATTAGATTCAGTCAAACAGTTTTTAGTAAATAGCAAGCTGATAATCGCGGGAGCATCCCAAATGTGCAAGTTTATTTAAACATGGGATTGTAACGTATCCCAGAGATTGAATAAACTAACCGCAAAGGGCACAAAGGACACAAAGTTAAGAGGGTTCAAAATTGAGAATTACATCACCCAAATACTATTTCTGTTGGCAACCTGGTATAAATTTAGTAAATATAATCACGCACACAAGTATTTGTGAGTACAACCTCACAAGCATTTTCTCAAACATTAGATAACTTTCTGCCGAATTTTTGAGCAGCTATACCAAACAGTCTCAAAAACTTTCTTGCTTTGGCAGCGAGTATTCAGTCAGTCAGCGACCAACTACAAATGTATATCAAATAGAGCGTTCCTAACATCACAGTTTCCTTAACTTTGTGGTCAACCGATTTGTAGGTTTGTTTGCCTTGATTTATATAGTTTGGATATTTAATCCAAAAACCTGACTACTGTTGTCTAACTCCATTAAACTCTCGTTGAATAAATTCTACATTCATCAGTTACGGAAAAACGTAACAGAACCTACAGATGGGGAGATGAGGGAGTGGGGGAGATTAATAACTCTTTACTCAGCACTCAGCACTCAGCACTCCAAAAGCACTCTTCAGTTGGGTAGGTCAAATAATACTGTGGTCATGTAATTTTCTGCCCAATCTTGACCAAAGGCTTTTTCTAGTACTCGTCGGGTTTTGTCGTTTTGTTGTTGTTTGGTGCAGTAGTTGCGTTGTCCAGCTAAAATTTGCAGCGACTTTTCAGGTGAAACAGGACTAGAAGCGATCGCCTGCTGACAGTGAATGTCTAAAAATTCTTGCACACGCAGGAGAAATATTGTCTCTTCTTCTGGGGAACTGGGACGAACAAAGATGCAAAAATCGGAAAATATATGACCCCATTCTGGTAATTCACGGGGTTGGGAAAAGTTCAGTGCTGTAAGTGCTGTAAGTTGAGTATTATAGGATTCCGGTAAGGTACGTTCTATGTTAACAGGAGATAGGTCGGCGATCGCCGCGCTAATTTGACCTCTACCTCCAACTAAATCGCAGCCAAACATCGGCAGGTCATATTCTGGGCGAGGAAACATGACACAATGCAAAATATCCAACATATTTCCCACCTTTGCTAGTTCCAAGTGCATTTTCCGGAACTGGGGTGTTTGATAGCAGCGATTTTCTATGGTCAGTTTTTCGCCCTCTAGTCTACCTTCTACATATCCCAACTCAGCAGGCAAATGGTAAGGTGACAGATCCAAATGCTTGTGCCATGTTGCTTCAATACAGTCAGCTAGTTGGTGAATTAGGGTATGTTGTTGCTCACGCAGCGAGGGACTAGGAGTAAATGACATCTTTTCATGAGAAATGCTATCTAGTTGTCAGTTTACCGTCTGCTGTGTCACTCCGTTCTTGGTTGCAACATAAGCAAACACTTTTTTGTCTCACGCATCAACGAAGCGATTGCGCAGTTCGTAGTCAGGACTTTAGTCCTGATTTGAGAACTAAAGTTCTCACTACAAACCTTTAATTATTTACCCTGTTCTACTTATTGGATAATTTATTTTCTGGAAGTCCCCTAAATGGCGATGAAATTATTCAAAATTAACTGGGTTTATACTCCAGGACTTACGCAAAATAATGAAAAAACGTTCGCGAAGCTTGCGCGCAGCACATACCACGAAGGACACGTAAAGCCTTCGGCATAGTTTCGCTTACCGCGCAGCGTCTCGAAGAGAAGAGCACGAAGGAAAGAGGGTTTCAGAGAGTTCTTGCGTAAGTCCTATACTCAGCACTTTGCTATAACTTCTTATCTGTGGTTAGTTTTTTCAATGATTAAATATCTCTGCTGAGATAGCAATGGCAATCTGGTTTATCAATTAACGACTCAACTAAAGCGTTTAGGGCTGTAGCTGCGAGTAAGCCACCTCCTAATGTTCCTTCAACAGTGAGCCAAGGTATTTTTTGTTGCATTAATCTACGTTTGGCTGCGGGTGCATGGCTAAAACCAATGGGTAACCCAATGACTAAAGCAGGCTGAATATATTGCTGTTCAATGGCTGCACAGATTTCCAGTAATACTGAGGGCGCATAACCAACTACTAGTACAGAACCTGGGCTGACTTGTTGCACTTTTTCTTGCCATTGCTGACGTTGCCAAAATTCTATTTCAGCCTCTGGGGCGGTGGTGACATGAGGGTTATCAATTAAGGTGAAAATTTGACAGCCTAGGTGAGCTAGTCTTGTCTGATCTAAAGCAGCTGCCACTGTGGGTATATCTACAACAATATCACAGCCTGCTTTGAGGGCTGCCCGACTAGCGCCGATCGCGCCTGGATTCAAGTTGACAAAGGACACCAAACTCACATCACCACAAGCTAATACCAACTGTGCAATTAGGTGTTGTTCAATTTCCGAACGGTGAGATAAATCAGGTAGTAAGCGTTGTAAAGATTCTTGAAAAGCTTCTGCATGATTATGGACTTCCGCATCCAAGCCACTCCACAGTTGTTCTAGTCCTCCCAGTCCAACTTGGGTTTCTACTTCCAGTAACTTGAGTTGGGATAGCACCTCAGCTTGCATAATTTGACAATGGCGATCGCGTCCTAATAAATTTTCTAATGCTGATGCTGTTTGCCGCAGTTGGGAAATTTGCTGCATCACGGTGCGATATTGCTGCTGGAGTTGTGCTGTCAGGGTTTTAGTTGTGTCTGTCTCTGGTTCCACTTCCAAAATGTGGCGAATGTGGTTGAGTTGGAACCCTTGTTGTTTCAGTGCCACAATTCGCTGTAACCTGATGACATCTGTATCTGTATAGAGGCGGTAGTTACTAGGCGATCGCGCTGGATGTGGTAATAATCCTAATTGATGGTAATGTCTCACCATACGTGGTGTAATCCCGCCACCTACGGCATCAGTAAGTTCTTTAATCGTGAATAAACCAGTATTCATTTGTATTAGTGCTTTTCTAGTTTATTGTTTATGTACCCAATAAAGATAATATCGTTCGCTATCCACCCAAGACCTCTCAAAATTTTTGATAGGAGTAATCTTTAAATCATTGTGGTTTGCATTCAGTTGTTTATGTAAAATCAGCAAAATTCTGTTTCTGTGATTTTGACTGTTTAATAGAGTATTAATTTGGTTTAATATTTCGGGTTGTTCGACACTTTGGCGATTTTGATTAAATAAGGTAAAGCTTCCCATTTTTTGCAGTTCAGGATAATAAAATTTACGATTGAGATAACCCGATAATGCAGCCATATTTGCATCTCGACTAGCAACAATAAATTCATTACTTAATTGATATTTTTGCAGATACTGAGCAGTTTCACGGCTTGCAGAAAAGGGGATAACTAAATCTTTAGTGAATCCATAAATTCCTCCAAAGAACTGGATATAAAGGATTAACATCAAGGCAATATGTTGCCATTTCTGAGCAAATTTAAATAAATTAGGTTTAATAGAAAATTTGTTGATTAAAAACGGAGAATCTTGATAATAACTTCCCAGCCATAATGCTGCTATTAGAACTAAATACAAATGACCAAAATGTCGATGCACACCTGCAAATCTCAAGTATGTAAATGCCAATATCACGCAATTTCCTGTAATATAGAAAAAGAGAGCAAATGGTTTCTTAGATAACTTGATTAAAGTTACAGCTACGATAAATAGAACAATTAAATCACAAACAATTAAATCCAGCCATCTTTTGCTTGATGGTATGATTAACAGATAACTACCAAATAATCTACCGATACTTCTTAAGAAATTACGAATATCTAATTGAATTACCCATCCATTATTTAACCCACCATGAAGATAACTATCTGTCGGAGGAGTAATAATATAAATGGATAAAATAAAAGAAAACACGATAATAAAAATACTTAAAAATAAATCATATTTTGGGCTTTGCCTAAAATACTGCTTGCGATGTTCATGATCAAAACAAAATTCGACTAACAAAGTTAATGATAAAGAAAATGATATAAATAAAGCATAAACACTACTATTTGCCAGTAATCCTAATAAAATTGCTAAGTAAGCATAAGTTCTTTTTCTGGATGCAAAAGCTGTACAAAAACCAAAAACAAACAGCATACTAAATGCATAATTTCTCGAAATCAAAAGATATTCATAGAAAGGAAAAAAACCAAAGGAAAAAAGTAATTTTTGTTTATAATTAAAAGGGCTATACAAGCAAAAAATAGCCACATAAGTTATTGCTATAGCTAAATGTAAAATTTGCATGATAATGGGATTATCAGCAATTTTCCTTAGCACTGCCAAAGAAAAGTACCACAGAACAGGATGTCCTTCATAACGAATATTAGCAATTAAATCTCCAAAAGATTGACTATCTCTAACAATCAGCCAGGGATTTAGTTCATCTCGCCACATCGAATGGTTGAGAATACCTATTAAACCCAGTATTGAAAAAGTCATGATAATCAACCAAGCAACATTGAAAGATGACACAGAAATATGATTAGTAATTTTTTTAACTAGCATAATGAGTTCAAAATTTTTGATGAAAGTAGAATTACTGTAGCCTTGATAATGAGATAGTTTACAGTAATTTCCGCCATTTAACATCCTTTATAATTGCGAATTACTAAGGTTTTGGATAATTTTCTAATTGGTCTAAAATTTTAGCGTTTTTCAACGCAGAGGTTTTTCAGAATAATACAGTCTAACCAACTATAGATATGACTTTGATGTTGATTGTATTTTGATGGTGGGAATACTAGGCATATCCTTTCAGGAAGTTGAGTTGGTCATTCAAGTTCCTATTTATCAAGCAGTATCATCAATGAATCTACTAACGAAGAAGCATTATTTCCGCAAAGTTAAAGCTTTCCCATTGCAGCTTGTGCTAATTGTTCCTTTTTTATTGCAAATTTTTGGAGCAGTAAGTTTAGTTGGTTACCTATCTTTCAAAAATGGACAGAAAGCTGTGAACGACCTAGCAGCACAATTAATGGATCGAACCCGCGCTAAGGTAACTCTGCACCTGAATTCTTATTTGTCCATTCCTCACCAAATTAACCAGCTAAATGCTGAGGCGATCGCCATGGGATTATTAGATGTGCGCGATCGCCAAACCATCAGCAAGTATTTCTGGAAACAAATGCAGGTGTATGATTTATCTTACATCGGCATGGGACTGACTACTGGTGAAGGAGCAGGAGCTGGTCGTTATGATGGCAAAACTCTGACAATTGATGATTGGAATGCCGCGTCGCAAAATAATGGTACTACTTACGCCACAGACAACCAAGGTAACCGCACTCGTGTAACTGATACTTATGATTGGAGTAACTTCCAAGAAAGCTGGTATACAGAAACCATGAAAGCAGGTAAACCTATCTGGTCAAGAATCTACATTTGGAATTCTGCTAATAATTCCTATATTAGTGCTTCTGCTGGTCGTCCTATTTATGACACCCAAAATCGTTTATTGGGGATGGTTGGCGCAGATATCCATCTCTTAAAGTTGAGCGAGTTTTTACAACAATTAGATATAGGTTCTACTGGTAAGGTTTTCATTTTAGAGCGAAACGGACTGCTAATTGCCAATTCTGGTACTCAAAAACCTTTTGCTGTCGTCAAGGATGAAATTCAGAGATTACAAGCTACAGATAGCCCTGATGCGACTATCCAAGGTATTGCTCAAAATATTCAGCGAACTTTTAACGGTTTCCAGTCAATTACCACACTTCAAAAACTGCAACTGAATTGGCAAGGGGAAACTTATCATGTACAGATACTTCCTTGGCGTGACCAGTATGGACTTGATTGGCTGGTGGTGGTTAGTGTGCCAGAACAAGCTTTTATGGCTCAAATCAACGCTAATACCCAGACAACAATTTTACTTTGTTTAGGAGCATTAGTAATTGCCAGTATTATGGGTTACTTCACCTCCCGTCGGATTACTCGTCCGATTGGGCGAATTAACAAAGCTAGTCAGGCAATGGCATCTGGTAATTTAGACCAAGCGCTAGACTTAACTAATATTTGGGAACTCAACACACTTGCTCATTCTTTTAATTACATGGCAGGGCAATTGCGCGAATCTTTTGCTGCATTAGAAAATAGTAAGGCAGAATTAGAAGACAGAGTAGAAGAACGCACCACCGAACTCAAAAACGCCTTTGGGGAGTTACAGCGTAGCCAAGCACAAGTTATTCAAAGTGAAAAAATGTCTAGCCTGGGTCAATTAGTTGCAGGTATAGCTCACGAAATCAATAATCCGGTCAACTTTATTCACGGTAATATTACCCATCTGAACACATACACACAAGATTTGCTGCGGATGATTCAGCTTTATCAGGAACGCCATCCCAGTAATGACCTGGAAGTGCAAGCACTAGCAGCAGAAATTGATTTGGAATTCTTAATTGAAGACTTACAGAAGATGCTGTCTTCCATCAAAATGGGAACAGAACGCATTCGTAATATTGTGTTATCACTGCGGAATTTTTCGCGCATGGATGAAGCGGAATTCAAAGCGGTTGATATTCATGAAGGAATTGAAAGTACGCTACTAATTTTGCAACATCGATTGAAAGGCAAGCCAGAATCTCCGGCAATTCAAGTAATACGTCACTACGGTAATTTGCCTGAGGTGGAATGCTACCCTGGGCAACTCAATCAAGTATTAATGAATGTTTTAATCAATGCAATAGATGCTTTGGATGAAGTAAATGTTACAGAAAAATATTCCGGTTTGATTACTATTCGCACTTCCATAATCAAATCGCAATGGGTAGAAATAGCGATCGCTGATAATGGGGCGGGAATACCAGACAATGTGAAAAACCGTATTTTCGATCCTTTTTTTACAACTAAACCTATAGGTAAGGGTACGGGTATGGGTATGGCAATTAGTTATCAAATTATCACTGAAAAACACAGTGGCAAGTTGGAGTGTTTTTCGATTCCTGGTCAAGGGACGGAGTTTGTGATTCAATTGCCTGTCAAACAGCAGGTTGCAAAATGAGTTTTTAAACGCAGAGGTACGCAAGGGTTGACTTTGACATCAATGTCAAGGTTTAAGGTGAGAAAGTCCTTGTTGCTTTAATTTTCATGCTCTACCCCCAGCGTTTTAGCCAATTTACTCAAGAACATGCAGAAACCTTCGCGGCCTTGCTTTGTGGAATACTGTTATTTCTGGGATGGTTCGCCTTGCATCTTGGTTGGTTAGGTTGGGCGCTGCTGCTGTTACCTGCTGCTTATGTGATTGGTGGCTACGCAAGTGCCCGTGAGGGACTGACTACTCTGATTAAAGAAAAAGAATTAGATGTAGATTTGTTAATGATTGTGGCAGCCCTGGGTGCAGCGAGTCTGGGCTTATGGCGTAGGGAATATTATCTAATTATTGATGGGGCAATTTTGATTCTCATCTTTGCCATTAGTGGCGCACTAGAAGGCTACGCGATGCGGCGAACTGAGCGCAGTATCCGCAGTTTGATGAGTTTGACACCAGATACAGCTAGGGTTTTATTTCAGGGAAAAGAAGAAATGCTTCCCATCACTCAACTGAAGGTGGGGGATGAAATTGTTGTCAAACCAGGGGAGCTAATTCCTACTGATGGCATGATTTTATCTGGTTACAGCACCCTCAACCAAGCGGCGATTACGGGTGAGTCTTTACCTATAGAAAAGACAGTAGGTGATGAAGTTTTTGCAGGTACGCTCAACGGTTATGGGGCATTAAAGTTGCAAGTACACAAACCAGCGTCAAGCAGCTTGATTCAACGTGTGATTCGATTGGTAGAACAAGCACAGACGGAAGCGCCTCCTTCTCAACAGTTTATTGAGCGATTTGAACGGATATATGCACGGGTAATTGTTATAACTGGGATATTGCTGGTATTTTTGCCGCCCTTTATTTGGGGCTGGAATTGGGAAACAACAATTTATCGCGCCCTGACTTTTTTGGTGGTAGCCTCTCCCTGTGCGCTGATGGCAGCAATTATGCCCACGCTGTTGTCGGGAATTGCCAATGGTGCCAGACAAGGGATTTTATTTAAAAATGGAGCGCAGTTAGAGAAGATTGGCAAAGTGCGAGCGATCGCCTTAGATAAAACTGGTACTTTAACTACAGGACAGGTACAAGTATCTCAGGTTATTGTTAGTAGTGAATATTCGCAGGCTGAAGTGTTAAAAGTAGCAGCAGCTTTGGAATCCTATTCAGAACATCCCATTGGTAAGGCAATTGTCCAGGCGGCTGGCGAAGGCTGGGTACGTGGGGTTGATGTGCAAGCCATACCCGGACGAGGAATTATCGGTTTTGCCCACGATGAAAAGGTGATTGTGGGAAATGCAGCTTTTGTACAGCAATATGTTAACCAGTTCCCAGAAGAATTACAGAATTTGGCGCAATCTTTGGAAAATGAAGGGAAAACGGTTGTTTGGGTAGCGCGGGAAGGACAAGGGGATGGAGAAACAAGGAGAAGGGGAGATTCAACAATAACTACCCGATTTTCTGTAATGGGTGCGATCGCGATTGCAGACCTGCTGAGAACAGAAGCAGTCACTACGATTACCCGGTTGCGGAAGTTGGGAGTTGAGCAAATCGTGATGATTACCGGGGATAACCAACGCACGGCTGATAGTGTGGCTCAAGCAGTGGGAATTGATCGGGTGTATGCGGAACTCTTACCGGAAGATAAGCTAGATGTGATTCGTCAGCTTCAGCGAGAGTATCAAACAGTGGCAATGGTGGGGGATGGCATTAATGATGCACCAGCCCTGGCTCAGGCTTCTGTGGGGATTGCCATGGGGATTGCGGGTAGCGATGTCGCATTAGAAACAGCAGATATAGTTTTAATGGCAGATAAACTAGAGAAACTAGCCGCAGCGATAGAATTAGGCAGGCGATCGCAAGTGATAGTTAAACAAAATATAGTTGTAGCTCTAGGGTTCATTCTGTTACTTTTAATCGGCAACTTTTTAGGTAATATTAACCTACCCATCGGTGTAATTGGTCATGAAGGTTCGACGGTGTTGGTGACTTTAAGTGGTTTAAGATTACTGAAATAACAAACTAGTGTTTTTTACTCAGCAATTTTTCTGGCGATCGCTTACTTTACAAAAATCTGTAATTTAAATTAAAAATTATTAAAAATATCTACACTGAGTAAAATTCAGGGTGTTTGTTGCAAGATTTTAAATTAATTGCAGTGTTCTATTGCAGTTTGTAAATATTTTTTGGAGGACGGAGGAATATTCCTTTAGACTGAATTTCAATTCAAAAATATTTTAGGATCAACGCAAATGCATTCAATAAATGTATTGTGTCACGAATTTGTAGTTGCTGTATCCTTTGTTGCTTGTATTGTTGGTCTACTATTACTGTGGAACGTCAAGCAACCAAAAGATAATCTTGAAGAAACAGAGCAAATTCTCTTTAGAATGAGTTTTTCTTACTGGCTCGTTTACTGTGTTGCTTTTGGCATTGAGAAGATGATTTTACCCGATTGGGAAAATCTACTCATGACTTTGAAAATAACTACTGCTTTGTCTTATTTTCTAACTTTTTCTTGTATTCTTAGCCTGCCACTGCATAAATTGGCAGTACATCGTGTTGAAGAATAATCAACAGTCGATGAACTACGAACAATAAACTATTAAGCTGATTAACTTTTCATAGTAATTGTTAGCTCTCTATGGCAGGAGTTTGGCTAACACCTCTTTAAATTTATCCTGATCCAAAGTGGTCAGGATAAACACCTCTTGTACAGTCTTACCCTGTCGGGCGATTACTTTGTAACCACCCCGAATAGGTACAGACACGCGTAGTTGCATTTTCGGACTATGACCTTTTACTCGCCCAATCACGCCAGGCGTCACAGTTTGAATACCATCCTGCCGACAGAGACGTTCTAAAATGGGGATGAGACCCGCAATATGAGTTGAGTGATTCCAAACTAATCTGCCATCTTTGTGAGCAGCCGCCTTGTTAGGGTCTTTGTTAGCTTTGCCCATAATAATTAAGCTGCTTCCAGAGGAGCCATTGTCAAACCAGCCCGACGCAACTGCTGATGATACAGTTCGGCTGGTTCTTGAGGGCCTACCCAGACGATCGCTTGTCCTTCATAATGTACCTGATTGGTCAAATCCCACGCCAGATCACCTGTCATTCCTGGAATATACTTCATCAAACACTCAGCTACGTGTTGAAAAGTATTAAAGTCATCGTTTAAAACAATCACCTTGTAATTTGGATAGGGCTTGCGGGTAACTTGATTAGACCGTTCAGGAGCTACAGTTGGTGCTGTACCCGTTCCGTAAACAGCTGCTGAAAGTCTTGTAATCATAAAACAGTTAGCCAACAGGATTTTACAAAACTACACTATAGATAACTAGTTTAGTCTATTGTCTGGAGACTGGGGAATGGGGATGAGAAAAGCAAAATAGTCAGCCCCTTTAGGGAATTAAAAATTAAAAATTAAAAATTGAAGATCCCACAGATGAATCCGGAGGCTTGAATAATTCAGGATTTTGAGCCTGCGTAGGCAGGCTTTGTTTGTGTAGCCTCAGGCTTTAGCCTGAAGGCTTTTGGTGTTGGAAAACAGTTCCTAGCGTCTAACGCCAATTATCCCAGTTTTCGTTAAAAATTGAAGTATCAGGGAAAGCGGTAGGATTGCCATTTTGCTCTAATAGACGCTTAAGCGCTTGTAGTTGCGGTGCTGGTTTGGGTAAATTTTCTACAAGTTGGTAAGGTGCAACCTCATTTTTCAAGGAGAAAGCCGCAGTAGTTCCCGCAGCAGCACCAGCAGACCACTCAAAGGAGTGTACCCGATAGGCGGCGGCAGCAATGTGACTGGTGGCAATGCTTTTACCTCCGACGATTAAATTATCAATTTTTTGCGGAATCATTGCCCTTAAAGCTATTTGGAAAGGATAAGCCTGCCCCGCTCCACGTCTTTCTCCCGGACGTTCTCTATTCCCAGGTGCTTCGGGAGGGCTTTTCTCCATGCAAGGATGAAAGTCGATGGCGTAGTGACCGATACCCACAGCATCGGGGAAGATGGTAGAACGAGTCCGCCGCGTTACCTGTTCAGGAGGCTTTTTCCCTGTAATTACAGATACTGCTTCTAAGCCGGCGAGTGCCCCTTGTAATCTGCGGTACATTGCAGCAGGTAGCGTCTTGCGGTAATACTCATCATTATAGTTGCGGCGAGAAATATCAATTTCCCAAATGGTAAAACCTCCCGGTTGTCCCCAACTAGGGCGGCCAATGATGCGCCGTCCTTCGCGCATATAAGGATATTTCGATAAGCCATGCGCTGTACCCATGGGGGAATTTAACCCCGAAAGAAAGCGATTATTTGTTTGTTGCTGCTTGATACCCTTCCCTAGTTGGGAATCTGTAGTTCCAGCTACCAGCCAGTAATAGTACGACAGTGCATTTTCCTCACCTTTACGGAGGGTTTCTGTTCGCAGTCCCCCCATCCAACCCCCAGGTTGCAACTGCTTAGTAGCTTGTAATTGTTGGCGAGTATAAACCAAGTTATCCTTGGCTGTGCCAGGGCGGTAATCGTTGCCCCAAGTCCAGTTTTGCATGGAGATGTCCCCTGGCGTGGGCGCAGAAAACCTCACACCGCCGAAGGTTGCAGGTTGCCCTTGTTGCGGACTCCAAATGCGGCGATAGGTGAAAACTAAGCCAAAATTAGCCAGTCGCTGTAATTCATAACTGAAATATGGCGAGTATTGTAAATAAAATGGGGGCATTGTCTGTGGTTGCGCTTCCTTAGTTGCCTCCATAGCAAAGGTGTAGGTAAAGCCTTGAGTGCAATAAGGGTCATTTTGGGCGCTGGAAGAAGAAGGTTCCAGGTAGGAACGAGCATCAATACCCAATCGGTAAGGAACATCAGCTAGGGCAATAATTTCTCCGGTTTCGCTGGTATCTACAACATACCACCTAGGCGCATTGCCTTTGCTGGGCTGGGGAACTAAGCGAATAATGTTTTTGGTAAACCGAGATGAGTTTTCGTAGCGATAAGCATCTTCAATGGTTTGAGCTAACGTGAAGGTATTAAGAGGTGGTGCGCCTTTGGCTGGTTGGTGTTGAATGGCGATAGCTTCGCTGACCTGTCGGTTCGCGCTATTAATTAATTGTCCACCACCTTCTACAGTTGAAGGTGTAATTTCTAAATCCTTAATTACCGTGTTGGGGAACCATTCTAGCTTACCCCTGCCCCTTCTTTCAGCGTCTTTGAGCATCTGATTCATAACGGTATGAGCATCACGAGGAAGAAAGCAGGAATCGCTGACCCAACAATCACCAGGGTTAAGTTTACCGTACTTGCGTTCAATACGGTTGCGCAATTCCAAGTAGCCGCGAGAATAAAATTGCCGACTGCGCTGGGTAGGTCGTTCGTCTAATGCAGATGTCCCTTGAGAAGAAATTTGTCCTCCCAACCAATCGGTAATTTCCGTGAGGCAAACTCTGCGTCCTGCGAGTAACCCCTCATAAGCTGTGGCGACACCTGAAAGTCCACCACCCACAACTAAAATCTCACAATTTACGGTTTTGTCTGGGTTTCTCGGTGGTGCAGCAACAATAGCAGATTGAGGTGCGAGGTAAGTAGATATAATCAGTGATGTCAAGCTGTAAGCTACTTTGTGTCTACGCTTCATAGTTAGAGAAACCCTTTAACTCCTATATCGATTTGTAGACGGTAGCATCTGACAAATGTTTATCACAAGTTTAACTGGACAGTTGAGGCTAGATATGCGCTCTGATATTGGGTATGTGCAATTTTTTTATTGCTTGCAGAATGTTGTGTACTGAGAATGAGAGTGAAAATAATTTATACATTAAATATTAATGTATAAATTATTAAACATTTGTAGTGAAGACTTTAGTTATAAAAAATAGCTAAAGCCCTTACTATGAAATCATTTTATTAATTTTACCTACTTAACATAATTTGATTTATTACCGTAAACTTACTTAAATAGTATTTATTTATCTGACTATTTATTAAAAAATAGTAATTTTTTTATGCGTAATCACATTTATACTAGATAGTGTTAGTATACTAAGTTACTTATTTTTCATGAATATTCCAAGTATAGAAACGGCACAGATAAAATTTTTTAATGATATTAGGACTTACGCATTGACAAAGTGGCAAAAGAGTGGATTGATAAAAAGTATCATCCAATGAATAGGTATCGGACAATCAGAAAAATCAGCAAACCGTCCACAGCACAATGCAATCTGGAACATTA
>JAHHIM010000012.1:0-130980 GCA_019358915.1 Trichormus sp. ATA11-4-KO1 | reverse complement strand
AATTTCTGAAAAATTGTCTATCTCCAACGTTGGATGATAATTATTTGTCAAAAAATGATGCTTCGACACAAGTTCTCTATTTAAATAACGAGTTTTCTCTGATTTTTTTTCAAAATGAGAATTGCTGATCTGAGCCAATCAGGATTTACTACTATTTACTGGCTCGGTAACAACTAACTCGGGTTGCTGTGTGGGCTTTTCTTCTTCCTCTTCCTCTGGCAAGCCGTAGATTGATCTGTACAACTTCACATACTGCTTAGCAGATTGATACCAACTGAAGTCCTCACTCATGCCCCGTTTTTGTAGTTCCTGCCATTGGGGTTGAAAACGGAAGCCTTCCCAAGCCCGGATCATACAAGTGAATAAATCTAATGGTTCATAGCGGTCAAAACAGTAACCAGTACCGGCTGCATTCATCGGGTCGTGGTGCGATACAGTGTCAACTAATCCACCTGTACGCCGGACAATAGGCACACAACCGTAACGCATAGACATCATTTGGCTGATACCGCATGGTTCAAATCGGCTAGGCATTAAGAAGGCATCGGCACCAGCATAAATCCGGCGAGACAGGGCATCATTATACAGTAAGTAAGTTGCCATCCGTCCGGGATAGCGGGATGCTAACTGCCACATTTGGGTTTCGTAGTAGCGATCGCCTGTGCCTAACAACACAAATTGAGCATCTGTATATGCCATGAAGCGATCCAGGATTTGTAGAACTAAATCAATCCCTTTTTGTTCTACTAACCGTGTCACCATGCCAATTAAAAAGGCATTGCTGTTAACTTCTAACCCAACTTCTTCTTGCAGAGCAATTTTGTTGGCCTTACGTTTATCTAGAGTATCGATAGTGAAGTTTTGGGCAATGTATTTGTCGTCTGCGGGGTTATAAACTTCCAAATCTATGCCGTTGATAATCCCCGATAATTTACCACTAATGAAAGACAACAAACCTTCTAGAGTTTCACCGTAAGCAGGTGTCTTGATTTGCTCGGCATAAGTCGGAGAAACTGTATTTACCCTGTCGGCATATTGCACCGCAGCAGCCATTGTGTTGTGTCCTTGCATATACCAAGGACACCAAGTAATTTTTTCCAAATACCAACGCCACGGCCCTTGATAAGCCAAGTTATGAATGGTGAAAACGCTAGTAATATCAGGGTCTTGGTTCATCCACACAGGAATCATCCCTGTGTGCCAATCGTGGCAATGGACAATTTCTGGTTTCCAATAGTTCCAGCAAAACTCGGCTGCACCATTGGCAAATAAAGTAAACCGCCAGTCTTCATCTTCTCCTGAATAAATCCGGCGAGGCATGAAGGCAGGGTGTCCAAATAAGTATAAGGGAACATCAGTACCAGGCAAAATGCTTTCGTAAACTGCAAAATCCTGGAACATGGCATATCCCGACCAAATTGGATCTTTAGGAATCTCCATTTTGTCTGGTAGGAAGCCGTAATAAGGTATGAATATCCGCACATCATGCCCCATTTTTCTCAAGATTTTGGGCAATGCTCCCACAACATCACCCATTCCTCCAACTTTCGCAACGGGAGCTGCCTCTGCTGCAACGAATAGAATCCGCATGGTAATTTATATTTCCCCGGTTCTGCCTATACAGTGATCACTGATTATTTATCTAACCACATCTACTTGCCCAATAGCTTAGGAACCCCGTTGGATCTCGGTAAATATTTCTGCCAAAATTTCCTGAGCGCCTTGTTGCCGCAAGTGTTCTGCTAGCTCTGCACCTAGCTCTTCAGCGTTATTCGCAGCACCAGTAATTGAGTCTTTGACCAGCTTTTGTCCATCTACACTGGCGACTATCCCGGTTAATGTTAGATTATCACCATTAATTTCTGTATTTACACCGATAGGCACTTGACAACCGCCTTCGAGAATCCGCAAAAATGCTCTTTCGGCGAGACAGCGATCGCGTGTTTGGGGATGTTCAATGGCTTTGAGTAGGGTGATGAGTTCGTTGTCATCAGCACGGCATTCTATCCCTAAAGCACCTTGTCCGACGGCGTGGAGGGAAACTTCTGGGGGAAGAATTTGATGAATGCGATCGCCCATTCCCAAGCGCTGTAATCCTGCTGCTGCTAAAATTAGGGCATCATACTCGCCCGCATCCAGTTTCGCCATGCGTGTATTTAAATTTCCCCGGACATCTCTAAATGTAAAGTGGGGGAATTGGTGGCGTAACTGTGCTAGTCGTCTCAACGAAGATGTGCCAATTACAGCACCTGCTGGCAGAGTCTCAATTTGTTTATCTTGATACTTTTCATGTACTACTAGGGCATCTGCTGGGTTTTCCCGTTCTGTAATTGCTGCCAGAGTTAATCCCTCTGGTAAATTAGTTGGCAGATCCTTCAGGGAATGCACTGCAAAGTCAATCTCTTGATTGAGCATTCCTACTTCGAGTTCTTTAGTAAATAGTCCTTTATCACCAATTTTGGCTAATGCTACATCCAGGATTTTGTCGCCTTGGGTAGACATGGTATGGACTTCAAAAGAGATATCAGGAAAGCTTTTCTGGAGTTGCTCTCGTACCCAGTAAGTCTGAACTAGGGCGAGTTGGCTTTTACGGGAACCAATACGGATGGTGCGCGACGGACTGGAAACAACTGAAGTCATAAAACAATATGTCAAACCAGGCGATAAATTCACTCTCATCTAGACTACCGCAGTGGGTGAGTCCCCGGATGGTTATTGTCTAATTGAGGTAAAGTTTATTATTACTTTTTTTACATTTGTTTACATTGTTTTGAATTACGCAACAGCCAATAATAATATTTATTGATGATTTAGATGTTTATCCCCTGCTTCCACAGCAAGAGATTATTTTTCTGTGCTCTGTTCCCTATGTCTAGGTAGTAGCCGTAAACCTACCACAAGAGAGAAGTAATAATTTTGCTGTGAGATGATAATTTTACAGTGGTATGGAGCAAATTTTGATATTTTACTAATTAAAACTTAAATTTTAAACATCTATGAATCGTTCCGCCTGTCTTATCTTTAATCCAGTTGCGGGTCAGGGTGACCCAGAAGTAGAACTGGTACAGATTCGGGCATTATTAGAGCCAGAAATTGACCTAGATATTTACTTAACATCTGAAGAAGTTGGTGCCGACGAATTGGCTCAAGCAGCTGTAGAACGGGGAGCGGAGGCGATTATTGCTTCCGGGGGAGATGGCACATTGTCGGCTGCTGCAACAGCTGTGGTGGGTACTGATATCCCTTTTGGTATTATTTCACGAGGCACAGCCAATGCTTTTGCCGCAGCGTTGAGAATTCCCGACACCATTGACGCGGCTTGTCAGACAATTTTGCAGGGGGTTACTCGCAGTGTAGATGCTGCTTATTGTAATGGTAAGCCGATGGTGTTGCTGGCAGGCGTGGGCTTTGAGGCGGACACTGTAGAACTAGCAGACCGGGAAGCCAAAAAACGCTTTGGTATGATGGCGTATATTTTAGCAGGAGTACAACAACTGCGAAATTTACAGAGTTTTGATGTAGAAATTGAAACTGACGATAGGATAATCAAAACGAGCGCTTCAGCAGTAACCGTAGCCAATGCTGCACCCGCGAGTTCAGTTTTCGCTCAAGGGCCAGCCGGGATCATTTATGATGATGGATTACTAGATTTAACAATAGTAGCTCCGGCTAGTAAGGCAGGAGCGATCGCGGCTACATTCCATTTATTCCAATCAGCTGCAACGGGTAGCGCCGCAGAACGAGATGATATTGGCTATTTGCGAGGAGAAAAATTCAAAATTACGGCGGAACCACCGCAAAAGGTAGTTTTAGATGGTGAAATGATTGGTATGACACCAATTGAAGTTTACTGTGTACCAGCAGGCTTAAAAATTTTTGTACCTTTTAGCGAAGAAATTAGTCCTGTGGAAAAACTAGAGGGACTACCCAATTTGATGGTTGAAATGAAAGATTCAACAGAGAAATAATCAAGGGAATTACAGCGTTTCTCAATTGGGTGCAGTACATTTTTCTAGAGGCTAGAGACTAGGGAAATTTGTTTCATCCAGATGAAATGTGCTGTAATCACTCTTAACTCAAGATTGAGGGGTAAGTTGTATTGAAACTAGTTTCCGATCCAGCGATCGCCAAAAAAATTCGCCAGATGAAGCAACGGGTACGCTGGCAAGATCCTTTAATTATCGAACGCAGCATTGATCAAACTCGTCTGGTTTTAGAGGATGGTCACGCTAATGATTGCGAGTTTTCTTTTTTAGTGGTGGGTGACAGTGGTACTAGTAGCCACCGGGGACATGATCCCCAGCGACAGGTTGCAGAACTGATGCTTCCCCATCACCCGGAATGCAGTTTTATGCTGCACACTGGCGATGTAATCTATTTGGTGGGATCGAGTGAATACTACCAGCAAAACTTCATCCGACCTTATCGGGAGTTTCTGGTGGGTGGAGATTATCCAGAAAAGATTGCTTACGACCAAATGATTTTTAATTTTCCCATCTTACCTGTACCGGGAAATCACGATTATTATGACCTGCCAGTTGTCTTGAGTTTACTTTCCTTAACAACGTTGCCGATTCGGCGTTTATGGCGATCGCGGTTAGACCTGGATGTGGGTTTACATGGTTCTGGCAAAGGTGGGGCTTATGCACGAGCGTTTTTGGACTATCTCAAGGAATTTCAGACTCCCGGTGAGTTAGCCTATCACTTAGACAAACACTACACAGCTCAAGCAAATACTGGTCGTTGTCTTTGTTATCAGCCTGGGCAATTTACCCGCTTGCCAAATCGCTACTACACTTTTTCCTACGGCGGTATTGATTTTTTTGCCCTGGACTCTAATACATTTAATCATCCGCCACCGTTACCAACAACCAAAGAAGGCACAGAACAGAGGAAGCTTTTAGAGAAACGCCGTGAGCAGTTTGAGCAGGAAAAGCTGCAAATTATGGAAACCGCAGCTTATCTAAATCCTGATCATCCCAGCGCAGCCGAGCAGCTGGATGACTTACAAGGTAAGATGTCACAAATTGAGGAACTGATTGTTGATATCGACAAGCAATTAGACACTAACAAAACAACGCTGACTGATATCGAACAGTTGGAGTGGCTAAAACAGCGACTAATTGAATCTTGGCATCATCCAGATGTGCGGGGAAGGGTGATTTATTTCCACCATCCTCCTTATGTAACTGAGGCGACGAAATGGCAACAGGCACAAACTTTGGCAATTCGCGATCGCTTGCGTGATGTCCTAGATGATGTGGCGGAAGCCATAGGCACTTTAAACCAGGGACGACCCCTAGTAGATTTAGTATTAAATGGTCACGCCCATTGCTTAGAACACCTTCAGACTTTAGACACAGGACATGCTGATTCTTATATCAACTGGATTGTTTGTGGCGGTAGTGGGTATAGTCTACGTCGTCAAAGAACTGAAGGGACAGAATTAATGGAAAGCATGGGAGATACAAGTAAATTAGTCGCGCGATCGCATCTGTTCGTTGGTCGCAATGGTCACGGTTCTCAGAAGCGACGACCCTACTCATGTTTACGCATTGATGTTAAAGGCGACGACAAACCTAAGTTTATTGTCCGTCCTTTGGTTGCCGAATGGTATCAGAGGCAATGGCATAATCGTGAACTTGAGGCTTTTGTCATTTAGTTCAGTGCTGAGTGCGCTCGCCCTGAGCGAAGTCGAAGGGGAGTGCTGAGTCAGAAAAATCAGGCATTAGACTTAGTTTTAGTGAGTTCAATACTAATTCTGCCGCCAAAATCGGGAATGGGTGCGGCGGGTTTGCTCACAATGACTTGGACTTGTGTGAGACGATCGCACTGTTGGAGGATAGAATCAGCGATCGCACCCACTAAACGTTCCAATAAAGCGAATTTAGCTGTTTTAACCAGATGTTGTATCGAGCTAATGACGCTGCGATAATCTAGAGTATCTTCAATTGCGTCAGTTTTGGCAGCTGTAGAAATATCTAGCCATAACTTTACATCCACCTCAAACCATTGTCCTAAAACCTGTTCTTCTGGCAGATACCCAGTATAGCCATAGCAGCGAATTCCCGTTAAATGAATGCAATCCATAAGAATTTGACATTTTGCGAAAAGTGGAGCGAGTTATCAGGAATATACTCTTGCCGATAACTCGGGCGACAGTATCGGTTTTTGTTTTACCAAACTTTCCCAGAGGGATTTTAAATTAAATTTACCTATATAAAATCTAAAATGTATGATTTAATGCCGATCGCCTATAGAAATCTTAATCAATTTTGGGCTTATGTCTTGACGGAAACACTAAAGTATTTGGGATTAAATTGCGTTGTCATTTGTCCTGGTTCCCGCTCTACACCTTTAGTCGTCGCATTTGCCCAACAAGTACCTGATATAGAAGCGATTTCTATTCTCGATGAGCGCTCAGCCGCCTTCTTTGCCTTGGGAAGAGCTAAAGCCACAGGACTTCCTGTAGTACTTATTTGTACTTCTGGAACAGCAGGAGCGAATTTTTACCCGGCAATTATAGAAGCTAGAGAAAGTCGTGTCCCACTTTTGGTTTTAACTAGCGATCGCCCGCCAGAATTAAGAGATTGCCACTCTGGACAAACCATAGACCAGGTTAAATTATATGGTAATTACCCAAATTGGCAAGCAGAGTTAGCCTTACCTGCTCCAGACATGGGAATGCTAGCTTATCTACGGCAAATGATAATTCATGGGTGGGAACGCTGTCAAACACCAACACAAGGGCCAGTGCATTTAAATATTCCCTTTCGTGATCCCCTTGCACCTATCCCCGATGGCATTGATTTGAGCTATTTACAGTCACAATTTCATCCAGAAGACTTCTTCGCCGGGATCACCAATACTACCCCATTCCCGATTGCTGATTCCCGATTTCCGATTCCCCAAGAATGGCAACAGTGCGATCGCGGCATAATTATTGCTGGCGTTGCCCAACCCCAGCAACCAGAAAAGTATTGTCAGGCGATCGCACAACTAGCCCAAACGCTCAAATGGCCTGTATTGGCAGAGGGACTCTCGCCAGTGAGAAATCATGCTGAACTCAACCCTTATTTAATTTCCACTTATGACCTGATTTTGCGGCATCAATCACTAGCAAAGCAGCTAACACCCGAAATGGTGATTCAGGTGGGTGAAATGCCTACAAGTAAAGAACTGCGTACCTGGATAGATACAACTCAACCGCGACGCTGGATAATTGATCACAGCAATCAAAATCTTGATCCCCTGCATGGGAGAACAACTCATTTGCGGATGGGGATAGAACAATTGGCAGAAGCGCAGGGGAGAGCAGATTCTGTGTATCTGCAACTTTGGTCTATTGCTGAAGCTCAAGTCAGGTTAGCTGTTGACCAAACTATGGGAAAAATGGAGGAGTTATTTGAAGGCAAAGCAGCTTGGTTACTTTCTCAGGTGTTACCACCAAAAACACCATTATTTATTGCCAACAGTATGCCTGTGCGAGATGTGGAATTTTTCTGGAAACCGAATAATTTAGCAGTGCGATCGTATTTTAACCGGGGTGCAAATGGTATTGATGGCACGTTAGCCACGGCTTTGGGAATTGCTCATCGCCATCAAAGTAGTGTGATGTTGACTGGCGATTTAGCTTTGTTGCACGATACTAATGGTTTTTTAATCCGCAATAAGTTTGTTGGACATCTGACGATTGTATTAATTAACAACAATGGTGGGGGAATTTTTGAAATGTTACCCATAGCTAAATTCGACCCACCCTTTGAAGAATTTTTTGCCACTCCACAAGATATTGATTTTGCTCAGTTATGCGCTACCTACAATGTGCAGCATGAATTGATTAGTTCCTGGGAGCAGCTACAGCAACGATTAAACCCTCTACCAAGTCAAGGAATTCGAGTTTTAGAGTTGCAGACAAATCGCCAAGCCGATGCCAAGTGGCGACAGGAGAATTTAAGCAAGTTTGCCCCTTATTCAGTGCTGAGTGCTGAGTGCTGAGTGCTGAGTAAGAAGAAGAGTAAGGAAGGAAGCACTTTCGCATTTGGTACATGTCCCAACGCCACTTGCTTTATGCCGGGAAACCCGTCCACCGCAGTGGCTCCCCCTTGTGGGTGGAATCTTCTTCCGTGCAAATACGAAAGAAATCATGTTCTTGACCATAACAAATCGCTAAAACGATAAATTCTCGTCATAAAACTTTGTTTTTCCATAGGCTGTAGTGTTTTCCAAGCTGGCGGAGTGGCGATTTGTAAAACTATCTCTAGCAACCAAGGGGCCAAACGTTGACACCACACAGCCAAATGACTTTGCCATCCTACTAAAATTTCTGGTGCATCTTTCTGCAATCCATTCACAAGTACTTGCGCTACTTCCTCAGAAGTCATGGGGATCACCCAGCGAAATAATTTTAAGTCGCGCACCATGTCTGTGTCTGTCAGAGAAGGCAGTAATGCAATCACGCGGATGTTGTGTTCAGCTAGTTCCCGACGCAAGGCTTGGGTAAACCCTAAGATGGCAAACTTGGTGGCTGAGTAAGTCGCCATCGTCGGTGCAGCTACTTTCCCCATCAAACTCGACACATTGACGATTGTCCCTTGCCTTTGGCTCACCATGCGTCGAGCTATGAGACTGGTGAGGTTATACATTCCCAATAAATTCACCGAGAGTTCTTCTTGCACCTGGGGCAGTTTTGTCTGCAAAAATGAGGCTTGATATGCCACACCTGCACAATTAACCAGCAGATGAATCGGGCCATAACTGCGCCACAATTGGGCAACAGCAATGTTTACCTCGACAGTTTGAGTCAAATCAATTGCCAAGATCGTAGTTTCCACACCCATCGCCTCGATTTGACTAGCTACCTCAGTTAACTTTTGGCGATTGCGTGCTACCAAAATCAGCCGCTTGATCCCTCGTTGCGCTAACGCTAATGCGATCGCTTTCCCAATCCCACGGGAAGCTCCAGTAATTAGAGCAACTTTGCCTTGAATATGCATTGGTTTTAACCTCCAATATTTTACGTCTTACCGCTCTCTTCGCTATTGCCAACAGACAAAATTAAAGCTACTCGCTTGTCTGCACAAGGTAAGACAAATAATCAATCGTTATTGAAATCAAAAGGTGAACAAGTCTTTTTGGCAACGAAATATTCCTGGACTAATCTGCATTGTTTGTACAAGGGGTTTCTACCTTGCTTTCCAGATTGAAAATCAACACTTCACACAATTGGCTGAATGGATATAGCTCATAGGTTTTTCTCTCCTAAATTCAGAGCGTTCACCAGCATCGTTGCCAATACACACGTTAACAATTAAATCAAGGGATTGCAATATTCTTTAATAAGTATTTCTTAATACTTCTTAACCTAAAGTATATATATTAAAAATTTTTTAATGAATAAGTTTTTTTGAATACTATGGGAGCAATATCTACATTTCTTGACAATCATAGAGATTCGGTATGGAAAAAGATTCAGGGGATCAGGCGACAGAGGAGAAAGCAGAAATTTTTCTTCCCCAGTCCCTAGTCCTTACACCAAATGAGTCTATAATCGCAATAGTGAAAATTCTGTAAGGTGTTGCCAAAATTGGTAACCCTGCTATACTGTCAGTACAGCATATTCACTTAATTAATTTCTCGACATACTAAATAATCCTTAATAGTAAAAACTATTAAGGATCACTAACAAAAGCAAAAAGTGCTAACAGACCTAATTGTTTCTTAGAAATCATCAAGAAACTGACTTAGGCGGCTGATGACGGGATCAACCTCTTCAAGATGGCTAGCAGCATAAGTAGCATTAGCTACTTCATTTACTGATGCTGATGAAGTTGGAGGCTGAATAACTGGATGCTCAGTGATGACAATTGCCAGATGCGCCATTTGTTGCGTCAGTTGCAAAATATGACGTTCTATCGCCTCCAAACGATGAGATTCTTTAGTAAACAAACGTTCCTCTAGGTCAGCCACTTGACGTTGCAGTTGATCGATTTTTTGTTCAACCGAATCTGTTGCTGCTGTTTTTGGACTAGGTTTTACAGCTGCCGGTACACATAAAGATTGCCATAGAGCTTCTTTACAAAGGTCGCTAAAAGTTTTGTCAGGTAGTTGCTCCAAATGGTTTTCCACAACTGCTAACAAGCTTTCGTCAGCGACCTCTGGGTTGAACGTGACCGATTTAACTACCTTTTTTGACCATTGGAACATTAGTTTTAAGCCCTAGCAGCCCGACTGGAGGACAATTGCGCCTCTCCATAAATATACTGCCCTAAGGCATTAGCTTGGCGAGAAGGTGCGGATAAGTGGGCATTAATTTGGGCTTCTTTAAGTAAACGTTGAACGTCTTCCCAAAAAAATTCACCACCACCACCAGTGATAATTACATCGGTGACTCGCTCTGGCAACCAAGCTAGCACGCGGCTACAAATGTCTCTAGAGAACATCTCTATGAGGTTGGGAAGGAAATCATCGAGATTAGTGGGCTTGCTAGCACCTTTAGGACGATAGAAGCGCTCACCTTTGGGTTTGTTGACAGCAGAAATCAGCGCTAAAGATTGACTATCTGCCCCATCTATTTCGGCGGCTACCATTTCATAAAACTTGTTCATCCCGAAATCTTCACTTTTAGAAGCGCCTCGGGCAAAACGGAAGTTATCCACCATTAAAAGGTCAATGGTTTGATGGCCAATATCGACAACTGCCACTGATATTTTTGTGAAATCGGGAACTCTGCCGCCTGTTTTAGGTTGAGCTTCAGACCATAAAAGACTGCCATAGCCTTCTGGCATTACCCAAACTTTATTAATGTTCAGCGATACAGATTCGCCTCGGAAGTTCAACACATGAGGGCCAGTTACCTGGCTAGTCAACTGTGCTTTTTCTTTTTCAAATTGTTCTAAAGAAAGGAAAGGAAGACCCAGTACGACTGAGATATCGTCTTTGAGTTTGAAGTAGCCAGCACTTGCCAAAACTTTTACCAGTGCATCTTCTACTTTAGATTGACCGACTCCTAAATTTGCCCCAAAATCTGCTGCTAGCTGACCAACAGCAAATCCATTGCCTTGATACTCCAGCCACAAGTCCATCAGGGGATCAGTAGCTCGGGCTTCAAAAACACCGCCCCGAACTTGTTCTATGGACATTTTCTTAACGTTGGCAGGTACGAACACTACATTATTGGGTTCGCGACTCACACAAGTCTTTGTGGAAGTTCTGCCTAAATCAACACTAAGAATCGTTTTGCTAGAACCGACATTTGGCCTATTAGTCGGAGTATTAATCGGGGTAGATGCTGACACTCTATTTAGAGGTATGGCAGCAGCATTCATTGGAGTAGCGGCGGAAGGTTGGTCTGTCATGAAAGCTCCTAGTCCTTACTTAACTGTAAAAATTTATCATGCTCATCTTACAAACATTCGAGATACCAGAAATTCTAGGTTCCGTCAAGTGTAGCTAGAAATACGCCAAATGTTTAGTTTAGGCGATACCTTTACGGTGGGCTTTGCCAACGCGAATTCAGCATTATTTGGCATAGTGTAGGCGAATTTTGACCAGATGTAACCCCCACCTGCAAACTAAAAGTGGCTGTTTCTTAGCTCCTGGTACTTTTTTGCTGACGCTTGAGTAACCAGCCAACAAATGCCAGCACCAGAATCCCAAGCACGATTTTAGATACAGGGGCAAGGTACTTTTCCACAAGTTCATACTGACTACCTAATACGTACCCTGAGTATGTTAGCAAACCTACCCAGACAGCGCTACCCACAGTTGTATAAAATATGAATGGCAGCAAGTGCATATTGCTGATACCTGCGGGAACAGAAATCAAAGTGCGGATTCCTGGGACAAGGCGACCAATAAATACTGCTCTACCACCTTGCTTGTCAAACCAGTTCTTTGCTTTTGTAATATCCTGGCTGGATATAGTCAACCACTGTCCATACTTGTCGGCTAAAGTTATTAAACGCTTTTCACTCAAAAACTTACCTGGATAGTACCAGATAAGTGCGCCTACTACAGAACCTAAAAGTCCTGCGAAAAATACGCCAAAGATATTCAGCTTGTCTGGGGTTGCCCTTGCCGTAAATCCTGCCAGTGGCATAATCAATTCTGAAGGAATTGGCGGAAATAGGTTCTCTACGAACATCAGTAGAGCAATTCCCCAATAGCCTAGAGAGTTAATAGTATTAATTATCCATTCGAGCATTAAATTTATTCCTGAAATTTTCGTTCCAGTCTCGTGGATAACTTTAACGTAAATTTATCAAAATTTAATGATCTCCGCTCGCTGGAGTCGGAAGGGAGTGGGGAGATGGGGGGACAAGGGGACAAGGGGGATTCTTACCTATTCCCAATGCCCAATGCCCCATTCCAGATTCTCTCTTTTAGACTGTTGGTGTTAATGATTGTACTCTCGGTTCAGATTCCCAGTCTAATGGATTCCAGACACGATCTTCCAACGCCATCTGCTCAATTAAACTGGCCAATCTCAGAGCTTTAAGAGCCTGTTCACCACCAACCGAAGGTTGATTGCCACCATGTACGCAGTTGACAAAATGTTCTAACTCTGCACTTAGGGGTTGAATGTTAGTGGTGTAAACTTTCTCAATTAAACCATCCTGCCTGTAAAGGACTTGTCGGTGGTCAGTCAGAGAGCTGGTGTTTGTTTGTCGGTGAATTAAAATTTCATTTTTGAGGAAATCTGCTTCTGTAAATGAGTTTTTGCAGTGAGCCACAATGCGGCGGATTTTTCGGTGAGTGACTTTGCTAGCAGTGAGAGTAGCAACTATGCCATTGGCAAAGCCCAAAGTAGCAGTCACGTAATCTAAATAACCAGAGTCCAAGGAGCGAGTTCCACTAGCCGTCAACTTCACTACTGGAGAAGCGGCTAGTTCTAATAGCAGGTCAATGTCGTGGATCATTAAATCCAGCACAACCGAAACATCATTTGCCCGATCTGAGTAAGGACTCATCCGATGAGCTTCCAAAGCTAGCATTTCCTCGGTTTTGAGTACTTTACTGAGTTCTCTAAATGCTGGATTGAAGCGCTCAATATGACCAACTTGTAAGATGCACTGAGATTCGGCCGCAGCATTTACTAGCGATTCTGCCTCAGAAATACTAGCAGCAATCGGTTTCTCAATCAAAACATGAATCCCTGCCAACAGACAGTTGATACCTACTGCGTAATGCAGGCGGGTAGGAACAGCAATACAAACTGCTTCCACATGGGGTAGCAGGTCACAGTAATCTTCAAAAAAACGTACTTTGTATTTACTGGCTGTTTCCAAGCCTCGGTCAACATTAATATCTGACACACCGACTAGTTCAACATCTTTCATTGAACTCAGTACACGAACGTGATGTTGTCCCATGTTACCCACCCCGATTACGCCTATGCGAATCGGTTTTGGTTGATTGCGCTGTGTATATGAATTTGGTTCTGCCACTGACTTGCTATTTTGCACTATTATTCTCTCCTCAACCACCAAATTTAGAGACGCTACGGCCGTTGGCATTTATACTTGACAGCCAGTTATGCTCCGTCGAAAACCATCCAGATGGTAACATAGAGGCTACGTTTATGAAGAATTTCAAAGTTTGTAATCAGTTCCCGAATTTTGGCTTTCTTTTGTATATTCAGTTCTCAATGGATCAATCTTTGGCACTTTACAAAAAATATGAAGTGTCTTTTTATTGACTTCATAAACTAAGTAAGACCTAAGTAAAAACTCCCAGAAGTTAGTTGGGCAATTAATTACCGGGATCGATATCTAATTGACACTATTGAAAATTAATCTTTATTTTGTTATAAAAATTACAAAAAAATAAAAAATTCCCACTGAGAAGGATGTATGAAAAAAGGATATATTTGGAATTGCCACCACTGAAACACTCAAATAATTTTTGCACAATTATCTGCAACACCTACAGATTGAAAGGTCTATCTTGTCCGAAGAAATATTATGGACAGTTTTCTGTGGCTTTAGTGCTGAATGCTGTTCTCTTAGTATGAGCTACGCTACCAGCACTTTCAACTCGGTGTTGATTTTGGTGATTTGGTGATGGAAATTTAAGATTTGAAATTGAGATGAAAGCTGTAATTTTGTTGTCTGGAGGATTAGACTCTTCGACAGTTTTGTATCAAGCCAAGGTTGATGGTTATGAATGTTACCCTATTTCTTTTGATTATCAGCAGCGACATCGGCGAGAGTTGCGCTCAGCCCTCCTTGTTGCTCAAAAAGCTGGAGTAGCTAAACATCAACATCAGGTTGTCAATTTTAACTTACGACAATGGGGTGGTTCGGCACTTACAGACGACACAATTAATTTACCCCAGGAGCGATCGCTGGATGAAATGTCACAAAATATTCCAGTCACCTACGTACCTGCACGCAATACAATCTTTTTGAGCTTTGCCCTCGGTTACGCTGAAGCGATCGCGGCTGAGCGTGTTTACATCGGTGTCAATGCCTTAGATTACTCAGGATATCCTGATTGCCGTCCCGACTATATCCAGGCAATGCAGGAAGTCTTCCGACTAGGAACCAAACAAGGGCGCGAGGGGAAACCTATCATGATTGTTGCACCCCTAATTAATCTGAAAAAAACCGAAATTATTCAACTTGGTAACCAATTGGGAGTTCCTTGGGATCTCACTTGGTCTTGCTATGCGGGTAGTGATGTCGCTTGCGGTGTCTGTGATTCTTGTCGCTTGCGTCTAGCAGCTTTTGCCGAACTGGGATTGGAAGACCCACTGCCCTATGTTTAGAGAATTGGGCATTGGGCATAGGTAAGAATCTTCCTTGTCCCCCCATCTTCCCACTCCCTCACTCCCTCATCCCCCCTCCTCTTCTAAGCGTCGCACTTGGATTTGATGCAAGCGTGGCCCAACAGTTGTCACAACAGTGAATTCGAGATTTTCATAGTGTAAGGTTTCGCCTTTGGCAGGTATTTTCTGTAATTGGTACAGCACAAAACCACCCAACGTCTGATATTCCTTCGTGAAGGGCAAATTAAGATGTAAGACCTGGTTGAGGTCTTCTAAGTTAATCTGGGCTTGCACCAAAAATGTCTGCTTATCTAACATCTCAATCAGCAAATCGTCGCTGCTATCAGGTTCGCCTGCATTGCCAATAATTTCGGCAATTACATCTTGGATGGTTACCAATCCCACAGTACCGCCAAACTCATTGACGACTATCACCATTGCTGGTTTTTCTTGCTGCATCATAGGTAATAGTTCACTCAAGGGTGTGTTTTCCGGTACAAACCGGGCGGGACGCATCCAAGTTTGGATCTGTACTTCTGAAGTCAGTTTCCCCATAGCTAAAGGTTGTGCCAAATCCCTAAAGTAAACTATGCCGCGAATGTCGTCTAAAGATTCTCCAATGACGGGATAGCGTGAGTGACCAGTAGATGTCATTTCCTGAAGTAAGGTATGGAAAGTGGCATCTTTTGGCAAAGCAACAATGCCAGTACGGGGAATCATCACATCTTGTGCCATCACATCCCCGAACTCAAAGACATTATTCAGCAGTTCTCGCTCTGCCATCTGTAAACCAGTAGATTCTCTTTCTGTAGAGATAATTAACTGCAATTCCTCAGAAGTAACAGGCGATCGCCAACTTTGGCCAGTGTATTCGATGCCAAAAAGCCGCAACAGAAACCGGGTTGATTGGTTGAGAATCCAGACGAAGGGGCCGAAAAAGCGCATAATTGCTTTGACTGAAGGGCCTAAAAATCGTGCTAGTTCTTCTGAGTAGAGCAAAGCTACTGATTTAGGACATAGTTCTCCTAAAACAATTTGCAGATAGGTAATTAAGAAAAAAGCGATGGGAATTGATAGGGAATGAGCTATTAAGTTACTCATCCTTTCGGGTAAAGGCCAAGATTTTAGCCATAAATCCACCAAGACAGCAATGGAACTTTCGCCAATCCATCCCAGCGCCAAACTAGAAAGGGTAATGCCTAACTGAGTCGTAGATAGTAGTCTTTCAATACTACGTTGTAGTCCCTCAACAGCGATCGCCGGAATGTCACCAGCTTTAACCAGCTGATGGATACGCGATCGCCGTACTGTCACCATTGAAAATTCTGCCGCGACAAAAAAAGCATTGATGGCAATCAGTAATAGTACTGATAACAATCGCAACCCCACATCCGTCCAAATTAAATCAGGAAAACCACTCACCGCCAAAGCTCGTGTAAAAATCACGCCCCCATTTTGGGATTAGGCATTGGGGATCGGGTATTGGGTATTGGGTAATCATCTTTCTTGTCCCCGTGTCCCCCTTTGAATTCGCAGTCACCTAGGTCGGGCTAACCCTTCCGCCGCACTGTTTCACCTCGTCCCCAGTCCCCAGTCCCTAGATAACCCCGCCTACCTTTCTACAGGAACATCTAACACCTGTAGCTTGAGCTTTTGTGCAGGATAATCTGTCAAAGACAGGGATATCTTATTCACATCATCCAGTAAAGCTGTGGGAATAATCACCGTACCTGAAAAAGTTGGGCCATTTGCAGGTAATTCTGCTGGTAAACCCTCAGTGCTAGCACTCAGTGTTCGTCCTTTGTCGTCAGTAATATCTAAAAAACTATACAAGAAGCGCACAGAATCAGTACCTTTATTCTGCATATTCACTCTCATGAGTAAATCACCGCCAGAATAGCGGACAGACTGCACCGCAAAAGTTACGCCCTCATTCTCAGCAGTAACCGGAAATCCTGGTTGGAGCTTTTCTTCAACTACTTCTGGAGGTTTTTCCTTAGGTTTCTGCCTACTGCTTTTGGTTTCCTCGTCATCTTCCTCTAGTTTTTCCGATTTAGCGGCCTTGGTTTTACCCTCAATCCGTGCCTTGACAATTTTCAAGATTTCTTCTTCTTTTAATAGTGCTACCCCCATCTGTTGAGAGCTATTGGCCTTACTGCTAGGAAATTTGGTTGTAGGACGACCATCTGGTGTGGTTACCCCTTTAAGTGCTGCACTCCCCATCTCAAAACCCAAAAATGCACTTACAGAACCTGCTCCCAGCATCAGGACTAACAAAATTAAAGTCAAAAATACAGTGGAATTTATTTTCATCGCTGACAAGCTATTGCGGAAAAACGCTGGCCTATTTTAAGCGTATTGAAGAATAAGAGTATTGAAGCGATATACTTCAATCCTTAAAAGAACTTAATCAATACTAGTTTGCACTATTTCACAGTTAAATATGTAGTATAAAAATCTGATACAATTTTGTCGAGTCAGCACAAGCGATGAAATTACGCTATAATTGGTCTTTGACCAGGGTTGGCCGAGCGGTTGAGGCAGCGAACTCATAATTCGCCCAAGGCAGGTTCAACTCCTGCACCCTGGATTTTTTAGTGCTGAGTGCGCTTGCCCTGAGCGAAGTCGAAGGGGAGTGCTGAGTAAAAAATACCAAACCCCAGTCCCCAATACCCAGCAATTTTAGCGTTGTGACATATTTTCAAATCGGAATTCAGTACCGACTCTTAGCTTGTTGGCATTCAAACGGGGAGACATCAACAAGGATGTGTCATAAGGATTTGGTAAATCAGGAGTACGAAGATAGGGATCATTGCTCACCTGCTGGGTCATGACATCACGATACAGAGTATTTACCAATTCAGCATCACGAGCAATTTCATTTTCTGGGAAAGAATTACGAAAACCCGAACCGGAACCCAGTATTGCATCTAGCTGACGCTTAGGGGTGGTATTCTCGTAGAAGTTGCGATCGTGTCGAAAAAATGCGCGCTCAAAGACATCATGTGTGGTTTCATAATTAGGTGTTTCCGTTTGGGCGATCGCCACAGAAGGAACAAAAATGCTAGAAGCTAGCAATACTAATAAACCACCAAAGGTTTTAACTTTTATACTCATCTTCTTTACTCCTCAATGTTTTGGGCAAATCTTAACTTATGCTTAATTTGAGAACTCTCATCAGTTCAACCTTTGGTGTAGCACAACTTTTCCTATTTTGTAATGACGTATACTACTGAAACCTTTACCCAATCAGATATTTGTGCAGCTACTACTGACTTAAATACTCTGCACAGCAAACTATTAGATTTATTCTGCCAACTGGCTTATCAAGAAGGTGATTTTGTCCTTTCTTCTGGACAAAGTAGTTCCTACTACATCAATGGTAAACAAGTAACACTTCACCCCCAAGGCGCTTTAGCCATTGGTCGCATTCTCTTGTCTTTATTGCCGACAGATACCCAGGCTGTAGCTGGTTTAACACTGGGTGCTGATCCCATTGTCACAGCAGTAAGTGTAGTTTCTGCTTATGAAAATCGACCGATACCAGCGCTGATTATTCGTAAAGAAGCCAAAGGTCATGGGACAAAAGCTTATATTGAAGGGCCAAATTTGCCAGAAGGTGCAAAAATTACAGTTTTGGAAGATGTCGTCACTACCGGGCGATCGGCTATGAAAGCAGTTGAGCGGCTGAGAGATGCAGGTTATACAGTAGGTTCAATAATTTCACTAGTAGACCGATTACAAGGTGGAGCAGAGTTTTACCAGTCGGTGGGGTTGAACTTTCAAGCGGTGTTTACAATTGCTGATATTCAACAACGGTATCGGGAGTTAGAAAATTAGGAGCGCGCCGCAACTTTCCCAAGACAGTTTTTAAGGATTTGTAGCTGAGATATTAAGTTAAAAATATGTTCTTGCCCATAGTCTGTTTTGACTTGGGTTTAGTTTGCGGCTTCGTGCTTTATTTAATTTATAGCAGTTAATGTCCTCAGCTATTTGGCAACTGCTATGTATTTGCTAGAGCTATTTCGGCAAACCTTGAACTTGCAACAAATCTAATTCCTGTGCAAATATCTCATCAATTGGCAACATTTGCCCGTCAGTAGTCATAAACTTATGGTCTTTTGTTGCCCGAATAATTGAACCATCTTCTAAAGAATACTCAAATACTTCTTGTTGCCCGCGATTGTGCCACTGTGCAATTGGTTGTGTGTAAACATTACCATTACTATCAATACTGTACACATTACATTCAATGGCTTTTTCGACAATTTCTCCAATGGAAATGAAGCCATATTCTACCGTTAAAATTTCTGTATCAGAGCTTAAACAATATTCAGCAAACTTCAACATTTGCTCAAATAATTCATCAGCTACTTGTTTTTTTACGCCATTTTTTGCTGCACCATCTACGAATTTCTCTCGCTGCTTTTGCATTTCTGCAACTTTCTTTTTACCCATTGCACGACGCAGTAAGTCAGCTTGTCCTAGAGAATATCCGGCCATATCTTGAGCAATTTTCATGATTTGCTCTTGATAAACCATAATTCCATAGGTTTCATTCAGTACGGGTTCAAGAATCTGACTTTGATATTCTATTGTCTCTCTTCCATGTTTGCGGTTAATAAACTTAGGGATCAGTCCTGCATCTAAGGGGCCTGGTCGATACAATGCCAAGATGGAAGAAATATCTTCAATATTAGAAGGTTTTAAATCTCGTACTATCTGACGCATTCCTGAAGATTCTAATTGAAATATTCCTTCTAATTCCCCAGCTTCTAAAAGTTCATAGGATTTTTTCACATCTTTGGGTAGAGTACTATGTTCACCTTTAGCTAATATTTTTTGAGCTTTTCTTTCTTGACCTGTAATTTCATCTGGGTCAATTCGATAGCCACTAGTTTGTTCAATTAAGTCAATTGTTTTTTGAATCAGGGTCAAGTTGCGTAACCCCAGAAAATCCATTTTTAACAAACCCATTGATTCCAAGTCTTCCATAAAATACTGGGTAATCACTGAGCCGTCATTATTCCTTTGTAGCGGGACAATTTCATCTAAAGGGTCAGCAGAAATCACTACCCCGGCTGCGTGGACACCAAAGGTTTTGTTAGTTCCTTCAATTCGCATCGCCATATCTACCCAATGGCGAACTTTCGGATCATTATCATATTTTTCTTTAAATTCTGGTGCTGGGGTTGCATCCGAAATCATCACTTTGAGTTTGGTGGGTTTACCCCGCACTACGGGAATTAATTTCGCCATTTTGTCTGATTCCCCATAGGGAATATTCAGTACTCTGGCAACATCTTTCAAAACTGCTTTGGAAGTTAGGCGGTTAAAGGTAATGATTTGAGCAACTCTATCTTTGCCGTATTTTTCTGTTACATATTCAATAACTTTATCCCGTTTTTCAATGCAAAAATCAGTATCAATATCAGGCATTGATTTACGTTCTGGGTTCAAGAATCGCTCGAATAGTAACCCATGATGTACTGGGTCAATATTGGTAATTCGCATTGCATAAGCAACCAATGAACCAGCAGCAGAACCACGACCCGGCCCCACAGGAATGTTATTATCTCTAGCAAACTTGATGTAGTCCCACACCACTAAAAAGTAAGTAGAAAAACCCATCTGCTGAAGCATTTTTAATTCATATTCCAATCTTTCTTTATAGACTGGATCAACTTCGTTGCGGGATTTGCGATTTAACCTGTCTAAAAGTCCTTGCCAAGCTACTTCTTCGGCGTAGGTGTCAGGAGTATGACCGGAAGGAATGGGAGGTGTAGGAATTTGCGGCTCACCCATAATATGGTAAGGCTCAACTTTATCGGCAACTTCTTCAGTGGTAGCCACCGCTTCAGCAATCACATCATCTGGTAAATGATCACGAAATAGCAGATGCATTTCTGCGGCGGATTTGAGATATTCTGTGCCGCTATAACGCATTCGATTATCTTCAATAATTAGTTTGCCAGTTTGAATACATAGTAAAGCGTCGTGGGCTTCTACATCGAAACAAGATATAAAATGAGAGTCATTAGTAGCAACGAATTTAATATCTAATTCCCGGGCAATTTTAACGATTTCAACATTAACAATTCGGTCTTCTTGGGAGCCGTGGTCTTGAATTTCTAAATAATAATCATCACCAAATACTTCTTTATACCACCTGGCAACTTTACGCGCGGCATCTGGTCTACCACTGAGGATTGCTTGGGGTATTTCTCCACCTAAACAAGCACTTGTGACAATTAAACCTTCACGATATTGTTTGAGTAAATCTTTATTAATACAAGGACGAGAAAAAATACCTTTACCTTGGACACCTTGGAGGTGGGATATAGTAGTTAATTTAACTAAGTTTTTATAACCTTGGGTATTTTTAGCTAGGACAACTTGATGATATTTAGGGCGGCGTTCTTGTTTTTCAATATCGCCGTTAATTATATACATTTCGTTGCCAATAATTGGCTTAATGTTCTTACTACGGCAGATTTTAATCAATTCTACAGCACCATACATGACACCGTGGTCGGTGAGAGCGATCGCCTTCATCCCTAGAGCGATCGCTTGATCTACCAATTCCGGCAGTTGACTTGCTCCATCAAGCAAGCTGTAGTCACTATGAATATGTAATGGCACAAACGACATATACGTCTCCCAGCACAAGCCAATAATACTGTTGTACCAATTTTCCAGCAGCAGGCTACAGATAAAATCTGACCCTCTTAAAATTACGAATGACTAATTGGTATAACGGAATCTTAGATTAACTTGTTTGGGGAAATTTCACTTCCGAGATAGATGTTTGAATAGTCACATGAGTAGAATTACTTAAGATTTGGTCAGCAGCTAATATTCCCAGTTCCAATCCAGTGCTGTAGCTACCTGACCAGCTAATTCTAAAGGATTGAACGGTTTAGCGATCGCTGTAATCATCCCTATCTGAGCATACCGACGACGATCAGCAGCCTGGATTTTGGCGGTTAACAAAATTACTGGAATTCCTTTGGTTGCTGGATTCGCTTGTAGCCTCTCAAAGGTAGTGATACCATCCATATCTGGCATCATCACATCCAGGAGAATCACATCAGGTTGGTAAGCCTCGGCTTGAATTATGCCCTCTTTACCAGAACTTGCTGTCATAACTTCCCAGCCTGCAACGGTTTCCAAGCAAATCTTGGCAACTTCTTGAATGTACTGCTCGTCATCAATCACGAGAATCCGCTTTGTAGTCATGGGGTATAGGGTATTACTCATTACTCAGCACTCAAAACAGGTAAAGCCAAGTAGAAGGTACTGCCTTCACCTAAAACACTCTCTACCCAGATGCGGCCGCCATGCTGTTGTACAATACTTTGGCAAATTGCTAAACCTAAACCTGTTCCATCATGGTTGCGAGAATCTGAAGAATCAACTTGTTGAAAGCGCTCAAATATACTCTCAAGTTTATCTTGTGGTATACCGCGTCCAGTATCTTTGATTGTTACCAGTACTTCATCTCTTTGCTGTTGCGTGGTCAACCAAACCGTAGACCCAGCAGATGAGAATTTAATGGCGTTACTTAGCAGATTAGTTAAGGTTTGGACAATGCGATCTGGGTCTGCCCATAATTGACAGGGTATGGACAAAATGGATAAGGTCACTTCTGCTTTGTGGGCGAGGGGCTGCATAATACTCACGGCTGAAGCAATTAGTTCGGCAAGATTGCAGGTTTCTGGTGCCATTTTTACCTTGCCTGACTCAATACGCTCAATGTCCAGGATGTCATTAATCAAACGTACCAAGCGCTCTGTACTATCAGTAGCAATTTGCAGCAAGCGTTTTCCCTGTTCCGAGTCTGGCTGTAACAAACCACTGGCTAACATTCCTAATGAGCCGTGAATTGAAGTTAGAGGTGTACGGAGTTCATGGCTAACAACAGAGATAAACTCATCTTTCATGCGCTCAATTTGTTTTCGTTCTGTAATATCTCGTAAAATTACAGTATAAAAATGCTCTTTACCTAAATTAAACTTGGAGATGGAAGCCTCCGCCGGAAATTCTGTACCATCCTGGCGGCGACCAAATATCTCGCGCCGTTCTCCCATCCGTCGGGCCAGATTGGGAGATTTCCTAAAGTCCACTACATGATGACGGTGCGCCTCAGCAAAACGCAGAGGTAAAAGCAAATCAAGCTTTTTACCGATGACTTCCTCAGCAGAGTAGCCAAAAATCTTTTCTGCTCCTTGATTAAACAAGGTAATACATTGGCTACCATCAATAGAAATAATGGCATCATCAGCAATATCTAAAATTCGCGCTAATCGCACTTGTGATATTCGCAGTACTTCTTCTATGCGCTGGCGTTCATTGAGCTGTGATTGTAACCTGCGATTGACGTTGACTAATTCAGCAGTACGCTCTGCTACTCTTAATTCCAGTTCATTATTAGCTTGTTGGAGAGCTGCTTGACTTTGTTGTAATGCGGCTTCAGCTAATTGGCGATCGCGTTGATTACGCAATGCTACAATGCCGTATGCTAAATCTTCTGCTAGTTCTTCTAAGAGTTTTACCTCATTGGCATCAAAGGCATCTGGTGCAGCAGCATAAATACTCAACGCGCCGAAAGCTCTACCATGAGCCATTAAAGGTAAGGCAATGGATGCAGCATAGCCTCGTTTTTTAGCCTGACATCGCCAAATTTCATAATTAGAGTCGGTCAAAATATTCTGAATAATTGAGATTTGACCAGTGCGAATGGCTGTTCCTGTAGGCCCTTGCCCATGCACGGTATCTAACCAAGTGAGGTTGAGAGATGGCAAATATCCATCTTCATAGCCTGCTTGGGCGACTGGACGGATATTTTTTGCAGGATCATGTTCAGCGAATCCCACCCAGGCCAGCTGATAGCCGCCAACTTCTACCAGAATTTGGCAGATTTTCTCTAGTAAATCATTCTCGTTTGTGGCACGAATAATTACTTGATTGCAGTTACTCAAGGTCTGAAGTGTGCGATTTACCCGGCGAATTTCTGCCTCTATTTCTTGATACTGGGTAATATCACGGGTAATTGCTAACGATGATGGGGATGAGGAAGAAACTCCTTTAATAATTCCCCTCACTCCCCTGCTCTCCTGCTGGCTTTGGGACACACGCCGCAGTAGTTTCACTCGCTCTAAGCGATTGATGATCCGAGTCACCAGTTCTGGCCCTACTATGGGTTTGCTAACGAAGTCATCAGCACCAACGCTAAAGACCTGATGCAGAATTTCGGCATCGCTATGAACTGTGAGAAATAAAATTGGTAACTCACTCCAACGCGGGTCGTTTCGTACCACCTGGCAAAGTTCAATCCCACTGATATGAGGCATTTCCACATCTAGAATTAGTAGGTCTGGGGTTACATCTGCCAAGGTTTCCCAAAACTGTCGCGGATCATCAAGGGTGATTACCTTCAGTCCCCACGGGGTAAGTAAGGTTTGTAATAAGGCGAGAATTTGCGGATCATCGTCTACAGCTAATATTTTGGCTTCTGCTTGGACGCGATGTCTGGCGACAAGTCGCTTCGCGTCTACGCGGTCAACAACTAAAGCAGATTTGGGTGAAGTTACTGTTTCCTCTTGCTTGTTTGTAATTTCCTGATGCAGTAGTTTCACCCAATTTTGTAAGTTGGCTATCTCATTTGGAGTCAAGGGTTGGTCAGATTTTAATAGTTGCTCAATTTTACGAGCTAGCTTTGATCCTTCAGCTAAACCAAAAGTACCCAATGACCCCGCCAGAGTATGCGCCTCTTTGATTGCTGGTGCCAAGCGTTTTCGCCATTCCTCTGTATTATTGGCCACAACTGCTGCTTGCTCTAGCACCTTCACCTGCTCATCTATTCGCCCTTGAAATCGCTGCCAAACGCCTGCTATTGCTGCTAGTGTTTGCTGTTGCTTGGTGACTTCTTCTGAAGGTCTACGCTTTTTAGTTTTTGGCTGTTCTACTTCTTTTTGGCTCTTATTTCTCTCTTCATCCTGCTGTTTCAGACGATAGCCAATACCATAGACTGTCTCAATTAAATCAGTTGGCGCTCCCACAACTTTTAATTTCTGGCGTAATCCTTTAATATGGGTGCGAACCGCTTCTTCTGTGGGAGTATCTTCATAAGACCAAAGATGTTCTAAAATCATGCCGCAGCTAAACACACGGCGACTATTTCGCAAAAATAGTTCTAATAGTGCATATTCCTTGGGAGTTAATGACAGTAAATTTTGAGCATAAGTGACTTCACAACTACTAGGATCAAGCTGTAAATTCCCCCATTCTAGTACTGGTTGCGATGTTGTTCCCCCTCGGCGCAATAAAGCGCGCACCCGAGCAACTAATTCTTCTTGTTCAAAGGGTTTAACTACATAGTCATCTGCACCTGCATCTAGCCCGATGGCTTTTTCATGACTACTATTGCGCCCTGTTAATAACAGGATTGGCATTTGCCGACCGCTAGACCTTATTTGACGGCAGAGACTGATGCCATCTAACTTAGGTAACATGACATCTAAGAGGATTAAATCATAATCATAAGTTTCAATTAAATCCCAAGCTGCATTACCATCATTAGCAACTTCAACTGCATAGTTCTGATTAGTAAGCACGGCGGTGAGGACATAAGCATTTAATTCATCATCCTCTACAACTAAAATTTTCATATAAAAATTTTCCTAATCCGGTACTTAACAAATAATTAGCAAAAACAGCAAATTCAAAACATAAATTAATATTCAGGCTATTTTTCCAGATATCTTCAAGGATATCTCTTCAAAAAGCTGATTCTAATTAAATTAATTAACCAATTGTCAAAAATTATTACTTTCTAGAAAGTAATAATATTCAGCTTGGTTTTATTTTACGCCCCGCTACCGCTCTAAGAGGCTGTTTGAAAATTCCTCTCGTTAGTAGTAAAACCTTTTAGATCCCCCTTCTCAAGAGGGACTTTGATTCTAGTTCCCCCTTTTTCCAGGGGTTAGGGCAGGGCTGATTCGTTCCCTAAAAGGGTTAAAATTGCAAGGGCAAATCCACAATTAAGACCGAAAATTTTGGCATCTTCAGTCCGAAATACCTGATTTTTCTTTGCGTCTTTGCGCCTTTGCGTGAGATTATCCTCTTGACAAATCTCCAACACAAGCGAATGAAACAGCCCTGGGGGTTAGGGGGGATCAATAAGTGACTAAAATTACAGTCAACCACTTTTCAAATACCATCTAATACCAATTCGCAATTCGCAATTTAAAAACTGATATGCAGTAAAGCTTTCAGAGGTTACATCTGTATCAGATTTTTCGTGAAATGGTATAAACGCAGCTATGCCCGTAGGGCTGTACAGGAAGATAGCACTTTGCTGTAGATACTCAACTCTATGTTTTTCTGATTTGGAAATGCCGCGTAGAAGAATGGAAAAATTTTTCCCATGAAAGCTACTTTTCTTTTGATAAACTGGCTATTGATAACGAGTTTTTACCGTCCTCACAAGTTCCTCAAATTTATTTTATATAAACATGGATGTAGGAAGAGGATTGCTTAATAGTTCACACAGGCTAACTATTAAAAGAATTTTATCGATAGTTGCCAAACATCGATTCGTACTTAGTACAAAGTAACAAGTATAAATCTAGAAACCAGCAACCTCAATTACCAATAAAAACCAGAGGTCTATATGCTGAAAAAAATTCTCGTTGCATTGGATCGTTCAGAAATGGCTCAACAGGTTTTTGAGCAAGCGTTGGCTTTAGCGAAGGCAACACAGGCTAACTTATTACTGCTGCATGTTCTTTCGCCGCAAGAAGAAGGTAGTCCTTATCTTCCTATGATATCCAATATCGATTACTATCCAGGATTGAGCGGTCAAAACTTTGAATTGTACCAAAAGCAGTGGAATACATTTAAACATGCAGGTATACAAATGTTGCAATCCTTCAGCGCCCAAGCAAACACCGCAGGAATTTCCACAGAATTTGACCAACCCCTAGGTCACCCTGGTCGCACAATATGTAAGTTAGCTACTACTTGGGGTGCTGACCTAATTATCATGGGACGTAAGGGGCGCTCTGGGTTGGCAGAACTATTACTTGGTAGTGTAAGTAACTATGTTGTCCACCATGCTCCTTGTTCAGTTTATATTGTGCATCTGCCAATTAGTAGTCAAGATGTGGAAAAAGTAGTTGCAGAACCTACTGGATTGACACAGCTAAAGTAGTGCATAAATATAATTATTGTGGGGTGGGCTTCTAGCCCGCCCAGAACAGGCAAGACTTCGGCGTGAGCGCTCAGTCGAGCCGCACTTTCAACTCAGCACTCTTCATCACACCGGAAGTTTAGTCATCTTGAGATGACTTTTGTTATGCAACCCTATGTTTCAAACCTATGACGGTTTTTGATGCTAGCGCAAGATATAACTAACAAGATTAAATAAGCTCGTATAAGTCTAAATACCATACCAAATTTTAAGTGGGAAATCCGTACTAAAGATGAGAGGTTTTCTGCACTAATATCTGAGTTGAGCTAGATACAATTAGAATGCGACTTAAGTGATGCTGTTGTCTAAAAACACTAAATACAGCATTAGCGGGAGAGCAAAAATATGACAAATCAATTGAAAACGTTTGCTTTGCTAGCTGCCCTAAGTGGTCTTTTAATTGCCATTAGCTATTGGGCAATTGGCGGTAGTAGTGGCTTAATTATAGGAATTGGCTTAGCAGCAGCAACAAACCTGTTTTCTTGGTATCAATCAGATAAGATTGCCCTGAGAGTCTACCGCGCCCAGCCTGTGAGTGAAGCTCAGGCACCGGGACTCCATCGGATGGTACGAAAATTGAGCGATCGCGCCAATATTCCCATGCCAGGAGTTTATATTGTCCCTAGCCAAACTGCAAATGCTTTTGCCACAGGGCGCGATCCAGAACACGCGGCTGTGGCTGTCACCGAAGGCATTTTAAATATATTGCCAGAGGATGAACTCGAAGGCGTGATTGCTCACGAGCTGACCCACATTACTAATCGAGACACTCTCACCCAAGCCGTTGCTGCTACAATCGCCGGGGCTGTCTCGTTTTTGGCACAAATGGTGAGTTACAGCTTATGGTTTGGCGGTGCAGGATCTCGAGATGGTGACAGAGGGGGAAATCCTTTAGGTATTTTATTAACAGTCATTCTTGCACCATTAGCTGCCACAATCATTCAGTTAGCAATCTCGCGCACACGGGAATTTTCTGCTGATGCTGGTGCTGCTAAATTGACTGGCAATCCCCGCGCCTTAGCTAGAGCATTGCAAAGGTTAGAAGCTACAGCAAAGCAACTACCTTTAAATGCCAACCCAGCTTTTGAGCCATTATTAATTATTAATCCGATTTCTGGGAAGTTTATGGGCAATTTGTTCTCTAGTCACCCTGCTACCGAAGTACGAGTTGAAGAATTACTAAAACTAGAGCAACAACAGACAACAACAGCTTACTAGGTGAAATTAACCAGATAAATTTGGCAAATAAACGAAGCTGTAGTTCTCATCAGCAATAGAAGTTTTGCAACTAAGGATATTTTAACTATGAGTGCTAACAACAACGAACCCAGAGAATCTACAGTAGTGGTAAAAATCAGCCCTCAAACTGATGAAATGGTAGAAACCGAAATGGCCGGCGAGACAGATGAAGTCAAGCGCGAAACTAAAGCATTGATTGAGGCGCTAAAAAGACGCGCTCAAACTGAAGCAGAGTCAGCAGGTACTCTGACCCGCGAAACTTATGTAAATGCTGTGCGCCAAGCCAGAGAAGCCATTGAACGGGAAAAACTGATTGAGCGCGATCGCCTGGAAAACACATGGGCTACCATGCAAGAAGAAACAGAGAAAAACTGGCACTTGCTAATTAAAGAAATCACAGATTTTAGCGATCGCCTGCAAAGCGCCGCTAAAGCCGCCTGGGAAGCCTTCAACGCCCCACGTCCCCAAGATTAAGGGATTTTAACAAATTTAGCCCACGCAGGTGGGCTTTGTTTGTATAGCCGCTAACACGTATCGCTAGGAGCGATAGCTTCGCTAACGCGGAGCATGGCGCTAGCCATAGTGTGCCGTAGGCTCTATTTCATTCGCCAGGGTTGTTATTATTGCTCGTAGTCAGGACTAAAGTCCCTACTACAAACTAAAATTAACCCAAACCGAGAAACTGAGAAATTAACGGCAACAACTTACCACATTCCTCAACCAACTTAGTTGCACTAGGTAAGCTGGTAAGTATGCCTTTTAACATTGTAATTGCTGTATCAGCTAAATCCTGCTTCTCTTCATTTTGAGGGTTTTGTGAGGCTGCTGCCAAGGATTTTACTTGTTTTAATGCCTTTTCTTTATCTTTTGCAGGTAAATTCTTCTCAGCCTCAATCGCTGCTTGCAACTGTGTTAATAATTCCTTAATTCCTGGCTTATCAGGTTCAGATGAACTTGGTAACTCATTAATAGTATTTGTCACCGTACCACTAATATCACCTAAATTCAAAGCTTGCCCACTAGCATTAAAATCACCACCAATATTGCCAATATTAATATTACGGCTGGAATCGTTATTGTTAGTCATGTTTTTATTTTCTAATTTATTCTCAACTTGAACATTAATAGGATTATTTGCTAACAAACTCACAATCTCTTTCATCTCTGCACTTTGTTGGCGATAGATAACTATCTCATTATCTTTAGCTTGTAATTGTGCTTTATATGTTTCCTCTACAGCTTTCAGCGCAAGTTGATAACTTTGGGTAAAATCACTATGAATCTTTTCTTTATCAGCACCATCAGGTACACCGACATTAACAACGACTACCCCATCGCCTTTATTTTCAATACTTTGTAAGGCTAATTCTGTATCTTGATTTTGGTTTTGCACATTCTGAAAAGCATTAACAAAAGCCTTCCAATCAATGCCATTACGGAAAATCAAATCAACAGTATTTAAAATTTCTTCAAACAGTTTGGTAAATTCTCCTGGCTGAAATTCGCCACTACTAGGACGACGTTCGCGTTTATCGGTTCCGGGTTTAGGATTTTCTAAAAGATAAATAAAGCGACAATCTACATTATTTAACTTGGTTGTACTTTCAATATTCCAAGCTTCTACACAAGCACCAGTCATTTGGGCGTTAGTAAAATCAGTACCCACAGCTTGAGCCAGAGTCAAATTTGCCCACTCTAAACAAGCACTTTGGAAAGTCGCTTCAGTAATATCAGCATCTTTGAGATTTGCCTCTTTCAAATCTGCGCCTATGAGATTTGTACCTTTAAGGTTAGCACCAAGATATGATTTATTTCTACCATTGCAACTTACGAGTAAGTTGAGAATATTTCGTTTAGCTAAAATTGAATCTCCCACTCTAGCAAGGTCGAGTTTTTTGGCTTCATAAAAACGAGTGCGTGTGAGGTTGGCGTTTCTAAAATCTGTATTTCTGAGAATTGCACCTGTAAAGTCAGCATCAGTTAAATCAGCACCACAAAGGCTAGTTCCACCTGTCGCAGCAAAAGCAACAGCGAATGAGCGAACCCAAGCATCTTTTTCATTTCCGGTGATACTACGCCAACCAATGTAAGCACTAAATAATACAAAGGCCCCGGCAACGGCAACAGCTACGGCTCCAACTCCGGCGAAGGCCACGGCTGCGGCGAAGGCTCCAATTCCAGTGAAGATAAAAGCTCCGGCTACGGCGAAGTCTGCGGCAAAGGCTGCGGCAAAGGCTACGGCAAAGGCTACGGCAAAGGCTACGGCAAAGGCTAAAACTACAACTAAGGCCACTATGAAGGCTCCAGCAAAGGCTCCAGCTAAGGTTTCCGCTTCAGATATATCTTTAGCTACGGCTGTGAGGAAGACTATGTTTAAGGCTACGGCTACGGCGAAGGCTCCGACTCCGGCTCCTAAACCTGCTGTTAAACCCTTGTGAATAGTAATAATACAAAAAACCAGCAGCACAATTAGGGAGACTATCCCCGCGATGAAGAATTCATTTATGTCGGCGCCAAAAATATATGCTAATAATCCACCCAGGAGGATTGAACAAAACCCTGATACTGCTAATAGCAGCCATGACACTATGAGCAACCCAATTGTTTGACTTCGCTGTAGTCCGGCTTTAGCACCTGTAAAGTCAGCATCTATAAGAATTGCGTTAGAAAAGTTTGCCCCTCTAATATCCGCGTTACTAAAGTTGGCTCCCGTCAGGTTTTGACCTTTAAAAGAGCGCCCTCGGAGATTTTGACCTGCGTAGTCTGGCGGCATAATCGCGTCAGTATGAGGTTCTTACTGAGATTGTATACACTTTCACTAGGTAATATTCCGATTTTCGGTAAATGTTAGTGATATCTACTTAGTTGCACCATTGGCAGCATCTCAGTGGCTATTAGCTAAGAAATAAATTTCTTGGTGGAAGTTTGAGCATGTACAAGATTTAAGGAAGATAACCTAGTAAGGGTTCTCATCCAGGGTTATAAATTTGTGAGTATTGATGAAAGTAGACCAGTTAAGCACAGTCGTCTGATTGCTGCTTCTCCTATTTACTATGGTTGGGTGGTTCTGATGGCTGGCACTATCGGAATGCTAATGACAACCCCTGGTCAAACCGTGGGGGTTTCTGTATTCCTGGATAAAATTATCAATGAACTGAATATTTCCCGTTCAGCAGTTGCCTTACTTTATATGGTGGGGACATTGGGAGGTTCTTTTTCTTTACCATTTATTGGCCGCTTAATTGACCGCAAAGGGCCACGCTACGGAGTCATTGCGATCGCATTTTTCTTTGCCCTGGCTTGCGTGGGGATGGGATTTGTCCAAGGTTTATTCACTTTAGGATTGGGTTTTATCGCTATTCGCGGCTTAGGACAAGGGGCGCTAGGGTTAGTTAGTATCAATGTAATCAATCTTTGGTTTGTCCGTCGTCGCGGTTTGGCTATTAGCTTATCGGGAATTGGCTTCGCTCTGGGAGTGGCAATTTTTCCGCTACTGATTGAGTTTTTGATTGCTCAGTTTGGTTGGCGACTAGCTTACATGATTCTCGGTGGAGTCGTTGCAGTGACAATCCTCCCCATCGGTGCTGCTATTTACCGCGAACAACCAGAACGCTATGGTTTACAACCAGATGGCAAAGTTATCAGCACGCAAAATCAACTACCTGAAGAAGTCAATTACACACTAGCCGCAGCACGCCGCACTTTCACCTTTTGGTTGTTTGCGGCGGGAAGTTTTTGTGTAGCGGCTTTGGGAACGGGGTTAATTTTTCATCACTACTCAATTATGGCAACGGCAGGGCTTGAACGTGCCATCGCCGCCGTTGTCTTTATCCCTTTTGGCTTTGTTACAGCTTCTGCTAATTTTGTCACAGGGATACTCATGGATCGGGTTTCACCCCGCTTGCTTTTGAGTGCGATGCTAATGCTTCTTAGTGCTGCCTTGTTTATGTCTGTACGAGTTACAGGTGCTGAGTCTATGCTTGCATACGGTTGTTTACTGGGTTTAATGCAGGGGATGAGTTCCGTTATTCAAGCTGGGGTTTACGCCTATTACTTTGGACGATCGCATCTGGGGGCAATTAGTGGATTAGCAACGACTATCTCTGTTGCTGGTACGGCTTTTGGCCCGGTGTTATTTGCAACTGGGTTTGAGCGATTTGGTAGTTATGCACCGATTTTGGGATTTTCTATGACTTTACCTTTAGCGATCGCCTTTACTTCACTTTGGGTGGAGTTAACTAGGCGCATTGATTCAACTGTCTAAAGCGTCAAAATATTTTTGATTTTTTTCTCATCTCTGTGGTTTAAAAGCGAATTTATTTAACCACAGAGATCCAGAGTAAAGAGGGCTATTATTAACTTCCTGGTCGTTGAATGATGGTTTCTAAAACTCGGCATTTAGCGTCCGGATCAATTCCGAATAAACGGACATATTCATTATTGTGTTCAGACAAACAATTTTCTAAAGCAGCGATCGCCTCATTTTCATCTTGAGTCTTGACTGTCGCACAGCTAGCCCAGGAACCTGTACGGAAACGACGCTCATCTACGTGTTCTAAACCTATGCGGTAGCCTTGAACTAACATCCCTCTTACTTGCTGAAGCACTTCTTCGCTGAGGTTTGTCTCTGCTGTTTTACCATTAGCTTCTTGAGGGGTTTCACTCTTTTGAATCTCCTCACGTGGGATAGAACCGTTTCCAGATGTAGGGGAAATAGTGGGTGCAGGAGCCGATTTCTCAATTCTGGTCATTTCTGAGTCGGAAATGGCGCGATTATACTTAGATGCTAGTCGCATTTCTGCCAACTGCTGCTGTTCCTTCACCATCAAATCTCCCTGTGTAATCAAATGCGACAGGCTGAAATCTGGTTTTTGGAAGGTAGGCTTTTCTTTGCTGTTGACTACCTGGGAACCTACACGATTAAACCCAACTTTTTGGATGAAGGAGAGAATTTGTTCATCGTAAATTTGCGATCGCAACGCCCCAAAAAAGTCAACTGACTGTCCAGCAAACCGATCTACCAATTGCTCAATCTGAGCCTTCGATAGCCCATCCGGCTCAAAAATGCCATTGACAATGCCGATTTTGTCTTCCCGAGTTGGCTGCCAATAGAATTTATCCATCCGCCCATCTCTTACAAGTGGGGCATATAAAGTACCAAAATCATTTCCCGTCACAATAATGGGTACACGGGGTAAGGGTTCACTGTCATAACTACCGGGTAGCTGTACATTGGTTGGGTTATCGGCAATGTTCATCAAGGTAGCGTTGACTAATTGAGTATTGACTGTATACTGAGTAGCTCCATCTACCCGTCCAGCACCAGCATCCAAGTCGTTAATCATTAACACCGCCATCTTGCCGTGGGTGCGAATTAAATCTGCTGCTTCTCGATAGCGCAGGCGAATCAGGCGGGCTGGATCTCCAGCATCGGGACTTTCTAGTTCGCCAGCAGACATATGAACTGCTTCGACTCCCATGAGTTTGAATACTAGTTCACATTGAAATGATTTGCCTTCGCCTTTATGGCCGTGAATCCCTAGAATTAGAGGTAAACGGACTCCAGGTAGATCCAAAAAATTTTTAGTAATGTGAACTGACAGCTTATGCAGAAAGCGAGGAGCAATGTAGTATGTCATAAATTTGTGAGAGATTAGGGTTTAACTAAGTTAAAAAAGGCGATCGCGTGTCAGTTCCAGGTAAAGAATTACAAGTTTTCACTTGTAGGTGGTAGTGCAATGGGACTTAACTCCAACTCTGGATGTTCTCCCACGATTTGTTCTAAGTTCCACTGGTTTTTGAACAGTAATACTGGACGTTCCCAACGATCTTTAACTACAAAGGTGTTAAATAAACGACCGGCTTTTTCCAGAACAGCCCAGCCTCCCGTCACCCATCTCGCCACTGAATAAGGTAGAGTCTCTAGGTAAGTTTCTACTCCGTATTCATTAATCAGACGAAACTGCACAACTTCAAATTGCAGTTGACCGACAGCAGCTAAAATCGGGTTGCGCTTGCTTTCATCTGTGGATTGTAAAATTTGTACTGCGCCCTCTTCTTGGAGTTCTGATACCCCTTTGTTGAAGTTTTTATATTTGGTGGGGTCGGCATTTTTTAGGTAAGCAAATAACTCCGGGGAGAAAGAGGGAATACTGGGATACACCAGCTTTTCGCCTATGTACACCGTATCTCCAATGGCAAATGTCCCTGGATTATTTAATCCCACTACATCCCCTGCATAGGCGACTTCTACAGTGTCTCGTTCTTGGGCAAACAATTTTTGGGGATGGGATAGGCGGACGGTTTTGCCTGTACGAGCATGGTTAACTACCATATCTTTTTCAAACTTACCAGAGCAGACCCTTAAAAAAGCAATGCGATCGCGGTGTTTTGGGTCCATGTTGGCTTGCAACTTGAAGACGAACCCAGTAAACTCTGGATAAGTTGGGGGAATTTTGCCCTTATTACTTTCATGGGGAGTTGGTTTGAGGGCATATTTTAAAAATGATTCCAAGAATAACTCCACACCAAAGTTGTTCATGGCACTGCCAAAGAAAACCGGGGTCATTTTACCTTGATGTACTGCTTCTAGGTCTAAGGTTGGCCCCAACCCATCGAGAATTTCTAAGTCTTCTTTCAGTTGATGGTACAACTCTGCTTCTAAAAGCGATTCAATTCTCGGATCACCCATAGAAATGATTGTATCTGCGGCTTTTTTGCTACCATGAGCCGCCGTCTTCTGGAATAAATGAATTCGCTGATGATGACGGTCAAAAACACCCCGGAACTGGTCTCCTGTACCGATAGGCCAGTTGATGGCGTAAGTTGACAGTCCCAATTCTTGCTCAATCTCATCAATGAGTTCCAAAGGCGACATGCTGGGACGGTCTAACTTGTTGATAAAGGTGAAAATCGGCAAACAACGCAATCGGCAAACTTCAAATAACTTGCGGGTTTGGGTTTCCAATCCTTTCGCAGCATCAATCAACATTACGGCGTTATCCGCAGCTGCTAGTGTTCTGTAAGTATCTTCACTGAAGTCTTGGTGTCCAGGTGTATCCAGTAAGTTAACCAGACAGTCTTGATACTCGAACTGCAACACTGTAGAGGTGATAGAAATTCCTCTTTGCTGTTCCATTGCCATCCAGTCTGAGGTGGCGTGACGTTGAGCGCGACGAGCTTTCACCGATCCTGCTTCTTGGATGGCTCCACCGTAGAGGAGCAATTTTTCAGTGAGTGTAGTTTTACCTGCGTCTGGGTGAGAAATGATGGCAAAGTTACGACGACGATCTATTTCTGCTTGGGCAATCGCCGGTTGTAATTGTGTCTGCATAAGCCTAAAATTTGGATAATTGCTCTATTTTTGGTCAACTTTGACTGTCAAAGTTGGAACTCATTTATGTAGAGGGAGTCTGTCTAGCATCGATAAAACTGCACTATCATGCCAGACACCCATATTCATAGAGCTATCCTACGGTGGGCACTGATTGCCAATTCTCAGGTTATTTAAATAAATTTTGGTAGGGCGACAGTGGCTCACGGCTGAGTAGTAAAAATATATTGCTGCAATCTTCTTTAGTAATTATATAACATAACAGCTAAAATCCAGTTTAAGTTTTCCAAGTGCAAAGCAGGGCATAAACATAAGCAATAGTTTCAGATATAATTGTTCGCACTCCTTCACTAGAATTCCACCAGTTATTAGGGTCATAATTTGATGGTTCAGCCGCAATGATCCCTACTTGAATTTTAGGAGCAAGTACATTTTTAAATATGAGCCAGCTTCTATGAGCGTGAGCATCACTAGTCACCAAATTTATTGATTTTATCGGTAAATTGGCATCTGATATTTTCTGAAGCAATGCCACAGCAGATGCATTAGTCCGATCCTTAATCACGTCAGGAGTGGGAATAGTTACTAGCTTATCTTGCGGCACACCCATCTTGTTTAATGTAGCTGCGGCAATTTCGGCAAAGTTTTGATATTCAACTAGATATGATCCTTGTTCTACTGAACTTCCTAGAGTGAATATAGATTTATAAGAGCCGCTTTTAAATTCAGCAAATGCTTGGGCGATCGCGTAGTCTGATATCCATCCCTCAACCACCAATGCATCTGCTGCTTTGATGCGGGAAGTTACGGCGAGAAATGGGTATAAATGAGTGATGCTAAAAAACATGATCGCTGCCATGATTGCGAGAAATATTACCCATCCCTGAGCCGTAAGTATCCACATTTCTTGGCGTTTTATGAGCCTAATCTTGGGGAGTTTTGGATTTTGGCGATTTTTTTTTCGCATTAAGCCTTAGTTGATTTTTGGTTTTGCAAATAAGCAAATACAGATTTATCGCCGATATCTTGAGGAATTGCTTGTACTGTCTTACGCAAAGCAAATATTAGAAACAAAATTGCCCAACTTCCTAATAGAATTTGTTCCCATTGAGTTGGCAAGATTCCTACTAAATGCCCTAATAAAAGTAAAGGTACTGTTAAAGTTAACACCTTAGTTTCTAGACGATTAAAACAAAAAGCTTCTTTAAAATAAATCCCTGTTAATGCCACAAAGGTAAAACCTACTCCAAATAATGTTAAAGGTTGGTTGTAAACAGCGATCGCCAAAGGTTCACTACTAGACAATGCCAGTCCTACTGCTGCTATACTGCCAATTACCCAAAACACTTGCAATAGTCGGTGCAGTAGTGCCATGTAGATGTGAATGGTTAATAAGCTGATACCGAGAGCTAGGCTAAAACAAGCGTATAAAGGCGTTAGTGCAGCGATAGTAGTGGGATTATTGTTAAACAAAACCAAAGCGCTGCCAATAGCAAAGCTGAGTGCAGCTACCATTAAGCCAGCACGGTAGATAATCACACCAGTGCGATCGCTCTGAGTTATTGTAAACTCACCAAACTGACCTTGATAAACTTCTGGTGGAGATAGTGTTTGTGTAGTCATATGAAAAAACTCTAGTTGGGATTACTTAGTAAAATGCCACAAAAATATGCTGACAGCTTACTCTTACTATTATCAGCAATTGAATCAACTTGATGTCGCTAGCCTCATCTTCTCTTCCAGACTAGCTTGAAAGTGCCTTTCTCAGTGCTGAGTGCTGAGTAAAAATATTAGTCCCTACTCCATAAATAAGATTTGTAAACTATCTTGCAAATTTATCTGTAACTGTAAATGTGCATTACCACTATTGATGGCAATTTCCACCCAGCCATGACTCCCCACTAAAGCGGCTATCTCTCCCACTGCTACATCACTGTAGGTTTCACATCCTGGTATGGTTAATCCAGCAGCTTGCACACACCAAGTTTTTCCTTGCACATATCTTCCAGGAATGTTGCTCACTAAATTGCCAAAGTAATCAATATATTGAATACAACCTGTTACACCAGTATTTATTTGTTGACAGTCACCTATATCTAGCTGTACCAAAGTGCCTGGATCAATTTCCTGTCCTAGCTGTTTGAGGGGAACACCGTTAGCCAGATTAGCTCCCACTGGTGCAAATATATCTCTACCGTGAAAAGTTTTACTGGGTTCAGGAGTTCGCCAATAATTGGGATTTGTCAGTTCAACGGCTGTAATTGCTGGAGTTTGACTGAGTACACCACTAAATATACCATTATCTGGACCTACCAAAAACCCTTGAGCAAATTCTACTGCGATCGCCCGTCGCCTACTTCCTACGCCCGGGTCTACCACCGCTACATACACTGTACCATCCGGGAAATAGGGATAAGCATTCATCAAGCAAAACCTAGCTGCGGTGATGTTTTGCGGTGGAATCTGGTGCGTCAAGTCTATCACCCTTAACAGGGGATTGATTTGGGCAATAACACCTTTCATCACACCCACATAGACATCGCGATCGCCGAAATCGCTCAGTAATACCAGAAGTGATTGACTTATCTGGTTCTCAGACATAGTTTGATAGTAAAAATATATTAAGACATAATTTTCTGTATCGACAGCTACAAACTTTATGCTATGTTAACAATACAAGACATAAGAAACTTATAGAGGGTAATCACTATGAGCCAATATAGACTACAAAATGCTAGTAAAGCGCAAGAAAATCACAGAATGAATATTCAAAAAAGCCTGGAACATCGCCTGCAAGTAGCTAAAGCTAAGGGCGACGACAGGCTAATTAGCCAACTAGAGGCGGAAATCAAATATTTCAGCTAAATCAAAAATCTATTGTTCATAGTTTTGTTGTGTAAAAGCCCGCTAAAGCGGGTTTTATTTTTGCCAACAACAGAGGCTCATATCCCCGACTTCTTGTAGACAGTCGTAGGGTGGCTTCCCGGAGGATAAAAGTTGGGGATGTTTTTGTTCATGGAGTAAAAATATAAAGGGTTATCAAGTAAATTGACAACCCCAAGATATTGGCAATTTCAACAAGAGGATAATCTATAAAAATTGCTCAACTCCTTCTTCCCTCTAATCGCTCATCATCCTTACTAATATCTAATTCTTCACGGCGGAGAGTTTCTTGAGCCTCAATGGTATCTTCTTCTACAACCTTCTTAACTTTAACTTCCTCGCGTACAACAGCTTCCTTCCGAATCTCCGGCGTTTCTTCGTAAATATCCATCCGCGCAACTTCACCTTCACGGAAGTTTACCTCACCAGGAGAAGCTGTGCGTCCAGCATCTGTGGGAGTAGTGCGTTCAATAACTACTCGCTCTTTTTCCACTGGTACTGCTACTTCTGCTCTATCAGTTTCAACATGTTTTCCAATAGCTACCTCCCCTGTTTTCACACGGGATTTATTAGCAACTAACCGTTCTTCGTAGAGTTTGAGGTTTTGATGATTGCGATCGCTCATTTCGTACAAATCTGGTTCCCGTTCGTAAGTATAGCTATCGCGATCATATGTCTCTCTGGATGGGGGTGTAGTTACTCTTGCTGTATCCTCTCTATAGGCTGTGGGAGTATCTAAAGGTGCTGTAGTTTCCACAGGTGTCGAAGTTTCTAAGGATGATTCTGCAAATGGTGTACGATAAACTTTGCGCACCCGTTCTTCATAATCGTAATCAACTCGTTCCAGGTTATTGAAGTCAGGTAAGCTTTCTACTTGCTCACGAGTAAATCCTGTAGCATACACTCGTCGGTCAGCATAGTTAATGCGAGAACGCCCAATTGGTAACAATACTTGCTTCCCAAAAATCCAAAAGCCTGTATCAACAACTAGGTAGCGAAAACGGACTGAATCATCCACTAAAATATGTTTGACTGTGCCTACCTTGTCATTATCTATGTCTGAATAGACATCAAAATTTCTGATTTCATAGTTATCAAAATCAGCGTCTTTATACTCAGCAGCGAAATCTTCTAGCTTATAAAGAGCCATACTTAGTCTTTGCCAAAATTCTACACCTATGATTTTATAAATTTTGTGCTATTATTCCTTCTTTCTGCCGATTGAAACTGACTATAAAATAATTAATCCTTATAGGAGATGTACTATTTAAGTATGAGATACGAAAACTTAGTAAAACATTTTAATATTTTTCTGAAATTATAGTTCTATCTAACAAAACTTGAGTATTTATACTCAAATTAAAAAGTTAATTAATCTCAAGTTATATTTGCTAATTAATTTAACCCTTACTTCAATAATTTGATTTATTCCTTTAGATATAATTCTTTGAATCGACAGATAGATAACTATGTAAAATAGGAAATTTACCATATATATAAATAATAAAAATATTTAAGAAGTCGGGGATCTAAAGCCTCCCACTTTTCTTAAATAAAATAAAACCGAATAAGATTGCTATAAAAAATATAAGACTAAACAATTTAACATAATGGAGGTATTTTTTTAAGATGTCTAGTTCATCTCAATTTCTACCATTAAGTGCATCTTAATGTAAAATCAAGGATTTGGAATCCGCGCAGGTGGTTATTGAGCTTGTCGAAGTGCGGGTTTTGTTCGTGTAGCCGCGACTTCAGTCGCTTGGTGCAAGAAGTGAAAAGAGCGATCGCTTCTCTGTCATAACGGACGCAACAAAGCCTGCAAAAGCAGGCTTGTTTATGAGGGAGTGGCTTAAGACTTTGGCTTAAAAGTCGAAGCAACATACAACTCTTTCAATTGCTTGACATCTACCCCTGAAGGCGCATCCGTCAACAAACAACGAGCTTGCTGTGTCTTCGGAAAGGCAATCACATCCCGAATGGATTCTTCGCCAGCTAGCAACATTACCAAACGATCTAAACCGTAGGCAATGCCACCATGAGGTGGTGTACCATATTCAAACGCCTCCAAGAGAAAGCCAAATTTATTCTGTGCTTCTTCAGGTGATAAACCAATTGCTTCAAACACCTGTTGTTGAATATCCCCTTGATAAATCCGCAGACTTCCGCCACCAACTTCCAAACCATTTAACACCAAATCGTAAGCTTGGGCGCGTGCAGTTTTTAAATCACTCACATCTTCAGGATGAGGTGCAGTAAAGGGGTTGTGCAGTGCTTCTAGGCGTTTTTCGTTAGCATTCCACTCAAACATGGGGAAATCTGTAATCCAGAGCAAATTGATTTTTTCTGGATTAATTAACCCAAACTCTCTAGCCACAACTTGGCGCAATCTGTCTAAAGTTTTATTAACTGTAGCAGTGTCACCAGCACCAAATAATAGCAAATGACCTGGTTTTGCACCTGTACGTTGTAAAATTTCCTGTTTTTGTGCTTCTGTTAGATTGTCTTTAATCGCGCCAATGGTGTCAATTTCACCATCTTCCCTTACCCGGATATAAGCTAGACCTTTAGCACCGGCTTCGCTGGCTTCTTTGAATAAGTCACCACCTGGTTTAATGCGGACATTAGAAATGACATCGTTACCGTTGGGGATGGGCAGGATTTTGACAATACCACCATGAGCAACAGCATCTCGAAAAACTTTAAAACCAGAGTCTTTCAAGACATCGGAAACATTGACTAATTCCAAACTATAGCGGGTATCTGGTTTATCACTACCGTAACGTTCCATCGCCTCGGTGTAAGTAAGGCGGGGGAATGGCAAGTTTAACTCAATACCTTTTACTGTTTTGAAGATATGAGCAACTAACTTCTCATTCAGTTCAATAATTTCTTCTTGGGACATGAAGCTCATTTCCATGTCCAACTGAGTAAATTCTGGTTGTCTGTCGGCGCGTAAATCTTCATCACGGAAGCAACGGGCAATTTGATAATATCGATCCATGCCCGATACCATGAGTATCTGTTTGAATAACTGGGGTGATTGCGGTAGAGCAAACCACTCACCAGCATTTACACGACTGGGTAAAATGTAATCCCTCGCACCTTCTGGAGTGGAACGGGTAAGGATGGGGGTTTCGATTTCAATGAAACCTTCTATGTCTTCCAAGTAACGACGCATGGCTTTGACGACTTGATGACGCAATTGCATATTTTGCGCCATGCGTTCTCGTCGCAAATCCAAATAACGATACTTCAGCCGCAAGTCTTCTCGTACAGTTTCCGTGTCAGCCGTGGAAACTTGAAATGGCAATTGTTTACGAACGCCGTTGAGCAATTCAATTTTATCGGCGTAGATTTCCACCTCACCCGTGGGGATGCGGGGATTGAGAGATTCATCGGGACGTTGCGTCACCCTACCGATGATGACGACAACGTATTCATTACGCAGGGTATTCGCCTGCTCGTAGGAATCTGGGGTGCGTTGTGGATCGCTAACAATTTGGACAATGCCAGAGCGATCGCGTAAATCTAAAAATATCACGCCCCCATGATCGCGGCGACGGTCTACCCATCCGTACAAGGTAACAATTTCTCCAATATCTTTTTTTCGGAGTTCGCCGCAATAGTGAGTTCGCATAGGTGTTAGTTTGATTCTGTCTGGCTAGATGGGTGAATAAATGTCAAAGCTTTCCCATTATCTAGCATCAATAGTAATTGTAGTAGTTTCAGTTAAAGAAAAAACAGTTTAGCCCCCAAGTAGAGCATCTGGCGTTGCTAAGTTAGGTCAACAGACAAACCTAATTTGGGAATACTCAATCCAGTAGGTGTGAGGATAGGAAGGTAGTGGAAGAACGGGCATATTGGCTAGCTTGGACACAAATTTCCGGGATTGGCCCAGTGTTACTGCGACGGTTACAACAGCATTTTGGCACCCTAACAACAGCTTGGAATGCTCCCAAAGCCCAATTAGCCGAAGTTGAAGGTTTTGGTTTTCAGACATTAGAGAAAGTAGTTCAACAGCGATCGCGTTTACATCCAGAACAGTTACTCACCCAGCACCAACAAGAAAACCCGTATTTTTGGACACCAGCAGATACAGATTATCCTCGCTTGCTGCTGGAAACTCCCAGTCCCCCGCCAATGTTGTACTATCGCGGCGAAGTTGAACTACTAGAAAATCTCGGACAAAAACCTTTAGTAGGGATTGTCGGCACACGCCGACCTTCCGATTATGGCATTCGGTGGACGCGCCAAATTAGCACAGCTTTAGCTAAAAATGGCTTTACAGTTGTATCTGGTATGGCAGAGGGAATTGATACAGAAAGCCATATCGCCACGATGAAAGCTGGTGGACGCACGATCGCAGTTTTAGGGACTGGTGTAGATGTGATTTATCCCCAAAAAAATCGAGATTTGTACAAGCAGATTTTGAGTCAAGGGTTAGTCATGAGTGAATATCCCAGCAAAACCGCACCTGATCGCACTCACTTTCCCCGACGCAATCGAATAATCGCAGGTTTAAGTCGTGCCATTTTGGTAATGGAAGCACCAGTAAAATCGGGCGCATTGATTACAGCCACTTATGCAAACGAGTTTGGTAGAGATGTCTATGCATTACCGGGAAGAATAGATGATCATCCATCCCAAGGGTGTTTAAAATTACTTAGCCAAGGCGCTGCTTTAATTCTCCAGGAACTAGATGAACTTTTAAGGATGTTGGGAGCCATACCACAACTTGACGCAGTGGAAACATTGCCAATTTCAGAAAAATTAAATTTGCCTGATTTATCACCAGAACTGCAACGAGTAATAGATGCGATCGCCTGTGATGTGTTGCCTTTTGATTTTATTGTCCAACAAACAGGGATGAATGCTGGCTCAGTTTCTAGTGCATTATTACAGTTGGAATTGATGGGTTTAGTTGCCCAACTTCCAGGAATGCGATATCAGAAAAGTTAAAGGATAAAAATGTAGTTGTGAGAACACTTTGAGGTGGCGATCGCTAAATATTTATTGTCTATTACTGCAAGAAAATAAAAATACGTAGGTTATTTAAACCCATTCTTGTATAGTATGCACGAATATAATGCATTAGCAACTATTGATAGCAGTTTATATATCAAGTAGGCTGACCTCAAGAAAAGTATCAAGAGGTAATTCCATGAATACTATCCTGCGGATTGATTCGAGTTCACGAATTGCAGGATCTCACTCACGAGCACTTGGAGACTACTTCGAGAAGGCTTGGCTTGAGCGCAACCCAGGTGATCATATTGTGCGGCGTGACGTGGTAGCTGAGCCTATCGAGCATATTGATGCTCAAACAATCACAGGCTACTATACTTCGGCTGACCAATTTACCGATGAACTACGTAGCGCCACAGCACTGTCGGATCACTTAATCAAGGAGCTGCAATCTGCTAACGTCTTGCTCATAACAGTGCCAATGTACAACTTCTCTGTGCCATCGGCTCTCAAAGCTTGGATTGACCAAATTGTGCGGATTGGGTACACTTTTTCCTACGATGGTACCAATTTTACTGGGCTAGTTAACAATAAGCGTGCCTATGTGATCTGTGTTTATGGCGCAGGCGGATACACTGGTGACAGACCTCTGTCATCTTTCAACTTCCTCGAACCTTATCTTAAGCTCCTGCTGAGCTTCTTGGGCATCCAAGATATCCGGTTCTTTAGTGTTGAAGCCACGACTGCCGATGACGCTACAGTAGCTGCTAACATTGACCAGACGAAAAACGAAATTGATGCTGTTATAGCTCAAGCTTGAATACCCTCCACCACATCACAAGAAAATAATCATTATGAACTACCCATACTTACGCGAAGAGTAAGTGTGGGCTTTTGGTTTCAAGGCTTATTTCTGCCTCAAAAATGTCTAAGTCCCGATAAGAATTTATCTGGAGGGGAAATAATGTGGAGTCGAAAATGGGGCTTGATTACTAGTTGGGGGTACAGTATTTTCTATATTGTTGCGTGTAGGCGGAGTTATAACCGGAGTCTGATAACCAACTGGGGGTACAGTATTTGTTGTATTACTAGGTGCAGTATTTTGGCTTAAGTGTTGGTAAGCAGTGCTAGAAATAGAGCTAATCAGCTTTTCAGCCCGAGGATCATTATTAGGGCGTTGTACCATCACAGAGGCAATGTAGCGTTTGCCAGTTGGGGTATCAATTAAACCCACATCAGCGAGCATGGCACCAATATCGCCCGTTTTATGATAAGTTCTAGCACCTGCTCCTAAACCAGAAGGTAGCAGATTGTTTCTTTCGGTGCGGCGCATGATATCGAGCATGAGATCGCGCGATCGCATACTGATAAAATTTCCCTGATTGACCATAGCCATCAAATTCCCCAATTCTCTGGGACTTGTGGTGTTTGTCCCTGGCAAATCTGGAAGTGGATTGCGAATTGTTGTAGCTGTCAATCCCCAACTTTGAAAACGTTGATTCAGCGCCTCTATCCCTCCTAGTCGGGTAATCAGCATATTTGTAGCCGTGTTGTCGCTGATTGTAATCATTTTAGTGGCAACTTCCAATGCCGCGTACTGGGTGCCCACTTTTTGGTATTGCAGACTTCCAGAACCACCCGCTACCATATCTTTTTCCAGGCTTAGCATTTCATCCAGGCGGATTTTCCCAGTATCCACATCTTGGAAAAAAGCCATCAAAATGGGAATTTTAATTGTACTAGCCGCCGAGAAACTGGCAGAGCTATTCACATCTACGTAACCACCAGTATCTAAATCTACTAAGAAAACTCCAGGTGTGAGATTGGCGTATGTCGCTGCCAAATTTTGCACAGCATCTTTCAAGGGAATAATTTCTTGGGATAAATATAAGCTGGCGGCCGCATTTGGTGTAGGTTGTGGCTGATTTCGCCCCGCATGATTCGTACTTGATTGTACTGAGGGATTTGTGGGTACACGAGTAGCAGGGTCTAAGATTGACAACATTGTGCCCACGATCGCACCAATGCCAACCCCTACAATCAATAACCGTAGAGCATACAACATAGTTCGTGCCATTGGTTTTAAGCGGGTCTTGCGTGACACGCGTCTACCTATCTTTGGCAATGGCTGCTTTTGTACCCGCACTGTTTTTAACTTCATAGTGCTGGGGTTAACAGATGGTATCGTTCCCTGTACATGGGGAATAGGTTTCACTGCTGCTGGCATAACTACCGCAGTTTTTGACTTACGCGCCCCAGTAGCGATGCGGGGAGGAATCATCTGATGATCAAAGCGCGTCAGCGCCACTTCTTTTTTGACAACACGCTGTGGCTGACTGGGAACTTTGACTTTTTTCTGTGGCTTTTTTTGGTCTTGGCGCTGATTCTGGCGGCGGTTCATGGGTTGACGCCGCGAGAAAGCTTTTAGTTTGTCACTTGACTCTGACATGATTACTCCTGGTGACCCACTGGAATGTTTTCTTGCAGACTCCCGACCCAAAACTCACTCCTGAAACAGCTGGATGTGGAAATCATCCTTGGCTAATCAGTCACATTTTTGCGTTTAGTTTAAGGCATATTAACTATTTTGGGGGGATGATTCCGTACATATTAAACGATTAATTACAAGTTTTCATCATCACCCTTGGTTTTAAGTGCCCATTCTATCTGTCGCAGAATTCCTCGCAGCATAGCGACCTCTTTAGTTTGGAGATGAGCGCGATTGTACAGTTGCCGGAATTTTTCCATGCGACTAGCTGCTGTGTGCGGATACAAGTAACCAATATCTAGTAGTAGTGATTCTAATTGCTCGTAGTAGGTTTCCACAAGATCCAATGGTGCCAGTTCAGTTTGGCTTGGGGCCGGCGTTATCGGTGGTGCTGTATATTGGGCTAGTTCATAACAGCAGATAGCCACAGCCGTAGCCAAATTGAGAGATGAATAACTTTGATGTGTGGGAATGCGGACAAATCGCTGGGCATAATTTAATTCTTCATTGCTTAAACCCCGGTCTTCCCTACCAAAAATCAGTGCTGCGGGTGTGTCTGGGTCTTCTAGTAACCAAGGTAGTGCTGTGCGAGGATTTTCTAAAGGTGTTTCCCAATCACGCACACGCGCAGTAGTAGCGATCGCGCGGACACATCCTTGCAGTGCTTCTGGTAATGTGGTGACTAATACCGCAGATTCTAAAACTTCTTTGGCATGAACTGCCATTTTCACAGCTTCCGCCGACAATGGATCGCATTGGGGGTTGACTAATACCAGATGATGTAGTCCAAAATTTTTCATTACCCTAGCGATCGACCCTAGGTTAATTGGCCCAGCTGGTTCCACCAATACAATTTTTAACCCAGCTAATCCCATTTTTTACCTCCCGCGATCGCTTGCACTGACTTGTCAGTTGCAAACTGAAAATACTTTTATGCTTGTGATTGATTTTGTGTATTTTACCGCAAAGTTGACTTCTCTCTCAGGAGAGAGCCGATACCAGTATATTTGCTTTTGCCTATCAGGGAATATTAGCCAATGCCATACTTGACTGCCGCTAGCGAAATTAGTTCTATAGTAGCTGAATATACCAAAGTCAAAACTCTGTGGATTGATACAGAAGTTGCTGACTATAAAAGTCGCAATCCCAGACTATCACTGATTCAGGTGTTGGATGACCCAACAGATATGAGCGGCGATCGCGTTTACCTTTTAGATGTCCTGAATCACCCTGATATGGTTGTTGGTTTTGTTGAGCAAATTATGATGAATCCGGCTATTGAAAAGGTTTTTCATAATGCAAATTATGATATAAAGTTTTTAGGCAGCAAGCAAGCCAAAAATATCACTTGCACTTTAGAAATAGCCAAAAAAATTCCCTACTATCTCTTACCATTACCTAACTACCAACTTAAAACTTTAGCTACAGCATTGTGTAGATTTAACTATATTGATAAACAGGAACAAAATAGTGATTGGGGAAAGCGTCCCCTGACTGAAGGACAGATAGAATATGCTTATTTAGATTGTATTTATCTTGCCCAAGTACACTTACAGTTGTTAGAATTACAAGTAGCAAGTAACCCAGATCCTACCAAAGAAGATTTAACAGGGATTAGTGCTAGATATACAGAAATAGAAGAGCAGTGGAAGCTGTTGAATTCAGAATTTGAGCATTTGCAAGAGCGGATAAAAAAAGCCATGCAAGCTCAAAATGTCTCGGAAACCTCATTTTGTAAGTTGACTAGTTACGAACGTAAAACTGTCAAAGTGTCATTTGCAGAATTAGTCAAATTGGTACAAAATCAAAGTGTTAGTTTAGATTTTCCGGTGACACTGACTCAGAAACTGCAAAAAGATTTAGGTCAAAACCTAGAACAATTATCTGTAGATATTGACACAACTACATCTTGGCGACTGTCTCCTAAAAACCAGGAAAGTGACGATTGATAGGTGACAGGTGACAGTCAAGATTTTACTAGGTTGGAGTCCTATATAGTATTTTTCTATCATTTGTGATCAACCATAATCCCGGTATTATGAAAATATCAGGATGCTAATTTGCCAAAAAAATTTAATATTAATTAAACTTTTGGTGAAAACAGAAAATCATTCATAAAGTATCAGGAAAAACATAAAAAGCAGCGCGAGTTGTCTAGAATAGAGTTCACATAACAAATAGATAAATCATCCAAAATAAAATTTTTATGCTTCATGCTTGATCAAGCATATAACCGTTAATTAACCATAGAAAATATCAAGTCAGGATGTCACTTGACTTGACACAGGTATAAAAAGCTAGAAACAATCTTTAGTGAAAGTTGGTGCTAATTGTAATCCAGGTGTAATGACGGTTTAGGGTAACTTATGAAACTGCGGTTATTTGAGCAAGAGCAGGTGAAAGTTAAAAGAATATTGACCATAGCTGTGGTTACTGGATTGAGTGCAATTACTAGTGTTTCCTGCAATCAGAACAAAGATGTTTTGGTAACAGAAATAGGAATTAGCCCTCCTAGCCGTCGTGTAGCGCAAACATCCCCAGCTGGTAGTCTTTTTGTTCAAGGAAAGGATCAGCACGTCAAAGGCGACTTACAAGCAGCGATCGCTACTTATAGCCAAGCAATTGATGTAGATTCTGAATATAGTCCAGCTTATAAAAGCCGGGGACTAGCCTACTTTGATTTGGGGGACAAGCAAAAAGCGATCGCCGATTACAATCAAGCGATTAACATCTCTCCTAATGATGCCGAAGCTTATAATAGTCGGGGAAATGCCCTAGCCTCAATGGGAGATCATCAACGCGCGATCGCCGATTACAACGAAGCTATTCGCCTCTCGCCCGGCTACGCCGAAGCTTACAATAACCGAGGAAATGCCCGCGCAGCCCAAGGAGACAATGACGGGGCGTTAGATGATTTCAACCAAGCTATTCTCCTCGATTCTCGATATGCCATTGCCTACAATAACCGAGGAAATGTCCGCGCGGCGCAGGGAGACAGACAAGGTGCGATCGCCGATTATAATCAAGCCATTCGCCTCAATTCTAATTTTGGGCCTGCTTACAATAACCGGGGAAATGCCCGCGCAGCTCAGGGAGACAGACAAGGTGCGCTCAAAGACTTACAACAAGCGGCAGCCATCTTTCAAGAGCAAAATAATAATGACTTGTATCAACAAGTGATGAACAATATTAGAGAGCTTGGACAGTAGTCCAGGTTCCCATAACTCGCATCATGGCGTGCCGGAGGCATCACTCACAAGGGTCTTGGTAAGCTCATGATTCAAGTATATCTACTTAGGTAAATAAAATATACTTGGTAGAAAATTTTATTGTTATTTCAACTTTGGATTTTGCAACCCTCTCTTCAGTAATATAGTTTGCTGCTAATATTTTCCGTGGGTCTGTACTGCGTATAATTCCTATAATTTTAAGTTAGTTTTATCAGAATAACCTAGATAATACTTACACAACATAATTTTTATTTGAGCTTTTTTAGCTGATAAATAAAAGCGATCGCCTTCCATAAATGAAGTGCGATCGCTTGTTTTTCCTATTTCTAATTCAGCTTAAGCAGCAACAGGTGCCAACAATTTAATGTTCGAGAACACAAATTCCTGAACAGATGTTTGTCCTGCTGTTTCAGTGCGAATTTCCCGGCGATTCAAAATGAAATATTCACCAACTTTTTCATATTCATCGGTGAATTCACTTCTACCACCTTTTTGCTCCCCAGTTTTGGGGTCATGATACACAGAGTCATAAGTATGGGATAGATAACCTGACCCTGTGTCGTGACTGCTGAAAGTGTTAATTGTCACAAAAGTACCGTGAATTAAACGGTGAACGTGGCAAACTTCATTATTACGGACTTTGTATTTATCGCCTTCAGATTTACCACCAACTAAAATTTCAGTTGCACCAGTTTCGTCAGTTGCGCCATAGCTAAAAGTATTGGTGCTATGGGTATCTTCAAAGCTGCGACGGACGCGGTGAATGGCAATTTCCCAAGCTTGTCCGTGGATGGCTTTTTTTGCTTGCTCGTTATCTACACCTGACACTTCCGCTTTCAGGTTAGCGTCGATGACAACTTGACCAGTAAATACCTTGTCGTCATATTTATAGGTAATATCTGCGGTATAACCTGGGAAATTCTGATCCCAAGTGTAGCGGTTCTCATAAGCAGCCCGGAAAAGTTCCTGAGCAGAGAGTTGTGTAACTGTCATGTGCTTCTCCTAGCGTGACTAGTTCTATTAGCTTTTTATCTTGGCTGGTATTAGCATAAGAGTAATTATGAAGCTCCGCATAGTCCCCAAGTGGGTACACTTATGCCTAATTCTCTTCACGCCGTATTTCAAGCGATCGCTAATGTCACCAACGAGCCAGAATTAAGATTAGCTCTGACGGATAAAATTAGTGAGCATTTTGGCGTGCAACATTGGGGAATTTATCTCCTAGATGAACAACCAACGGCTGAAATTAATCCCCAGGCGATTCCCGCAGTCTGTATGGAAAGCAATCCAGTCGGGCGCTATGTGGTTGAACGTCACGCTCCTGCCCATGAACAGTTAATATTATCCCCAGGAGATTGGAAGAATTTTTGCTCACGACATGACCATGAACATGTGATGACTGGGCCAATTGTTTGTGATGGACGTCTTGTAGGCACGTTAAATTTAGCACGGGATCAAGGTAATCCGCCCTTTGATGCTGATGACCTAGCTGATTTAAGTGCTTTATGCCTTCATTTGTCAGCAAAACTAGCAACTCTACGAGCAAAACCACCAAATATATCTAACTCCTTGTTAGCAAGTCCTCTGACAGCGCGGGAGTTAGAAATTGCCGAGTTAGTAGCTCAAGGGTTAACTAATGCCGAAATTGGTGGCAAACTGTGGATTACCCAAAATTCTGTCAAGCAAGCCCTAAAAAGAATGTTTCGCAAACTAGGAGTTTCAGCTCGTACCGAGATGGTAGCAAAGCTACATTTAATCTCTCCTCATTAAGAGTTAACCGCATCAACTGTGTTAAATACGAAACTCCTTCAACATCTACTCTTTTTCTCTGACTCTGTGCCCTCCGCGTCTCTGTGGTTCATTATTTTAACCATCAAAATTGGCCTATTGAATAGTACCCAACAACTTAGCAGTTTCCTGTGTCTGTATAAGGGATGCCTTAATCAGCTCCCCCCCAAATCTCCTGACCTGCTTCACGACAGCCTCTCCTGCATTTTCTGGAGAACCAGCATTAAAAGGTAGTGCGGGATTATATTCCAACAACAATTGAATCAGCTTGGCTGTCTCCTCACCACACAATTGAGCTGCAACCACTAATCCAAAATCAATACCAGCCGTCACACCACCACCTGTAATGCGATCGCACAACCAGAAATTAATCCACCACCACAACAAACTAGTAGCACGTCTAGTTGACCTATTTCTGCAATCAGTTCTAAAGCTGTTGTTCCTTGTCCAGCAATAACTTGGTGATGGTCGTAAGGGGGAATCAGTGTGAGTTGGCGATCGCTGGCTAAGGTTTGGGTTAAGTCTTCTCGATTTGTTGTTTGTCGATTGTACAAAATCACCTCAGCACCATAACCACGAGTAGCTGTCTGTTTCGCAGCAGGAGCATCTTTTGGCATCACAATCGTCGTGGGAATATTTAGTATGTGTCCAGCAAGAGCGATCGCTTGTCCATGATTTCCAGAAATGATCCTCCCTCTGACTTCGTTAAACTACATCACTCCCACTCCCGACCCTAACCGTGATTGATTAAACCTGTTACATTATTTACCTAAAATCCGAAACACCACCAAGCCTGTGTAAGTCCTATGATTTAGTTACCAGCGCTACATAAAATCTGGGAATGTGAGGAATGTCAAATCTTGTGAAGCGTAAATCCCGCGATCGTCAACTCAAACGCCGTCCCATCGGTTTACTTATGGTAATTTTAGCTTGGAGTCTAGCTATGGGCTGGCTTCTTTCCTGGGGAACTAGCGCCCACAGTGCTACTCCTACAGAAATTGGCACGGTTGACATAGTACCTGTGCAGTACCAGTTAGGGAAACAACTGTATCTCGATAATTGCTCTACCTGTCACATTGCTATTCCTCCAGAGGTTTTCCCCTCCCAAACTTGGAAAAATCTTCTCCAAGATTCACAGCACTACGGTGTACAACTCAAACCTTTAATTGATCCGCCCCGGATGCTTGTTTGGAGATATCTTGCAACTTTCTCTCGTGTACGTCTAAAAGACGAAGCAACACCCTATCGCGTCAACCAATCCCGTTATTTCAAAGCATTACATCCCCAAGTCGAACTCCCGCGCCCTGTTCAAGTTAGTAGTTGCGTCAGTTGTCATCCCAGTGCGAGTGAATACAATTTCCGCCGCCTCGACCCAGAGTGGGAAGCGAAGTAGACAAGGGAAGAAGGGGAATAATGATCAATATTGCTTCCCCTAACCCTCTGCCTCCCCTGCTCCAACATGCTTGGCCTTCTCTGACTCAGTTGAAGGCGAAATGATACTATTAAAGGAGTTGTAAATTTAAACTATGAAATAAAACCAATCAGTTCATTAAATGATTGGATCTGCCTTTTGCGGTTTTTGAGTTAATCTCGCTTTCAACCCATCCATAACCTAAAGTCCTGGGTTGGGTTAAATTCTTATAATCAATACCAAAACTTTAATCCCAGTCCCCCTTGATTTAGTTCCATAACCTGCCATGCTAAAACTCTTGTTGGGCGATCCCAACGCTCGTAAGCTGAAAAAATACCAACCTTACATTACAGAAATTAACCTCTTAGAGGAAGACATTAACGCCCTTTCCGATGAGGATCTAAAAGGCAAAACAGCAGAGTTTAAACAGCGACTTGCTAATGGCGAAACCCTAGAAGATATCCTGCCGGAAGCTTTTGCTGTGGTCAGAGAGGCAGGAAGGCGAGTCTTGGGGTTGCGGCATTTTGATGTCCAGCTGTTAGGCGGTATCATTCTCCACTCAGGGCAAATTGCGGAAATGAAAACTGGGGAAGGAAAAACCCTGGTTGCCACCTTACCAAGTTATTTAAATGCCCTAAATGGCAAAGGTGTACACGTAGTTACCGTGAACGATTACCTAGCTCGTCGGGACGCGGAATGGATGGGGCAGGTGCATCGCTTCCTGGGGTTGAGTGTGGGGCTAATTCAGGCGAGTATGACTCCCAGTGAACGCCAGAAAAACTATGAGTGCGACATCACCTATGTTACCAACAGTGAAGTAGGCTTTGACTACCTGCGGGATAACATGGCAACATCAATGGCTGATGTAGTGCAACGCCCGTTTAATTATTGTGTAATTGACGAAGTAGATTCGATTTTAATTGATGAGGCGCGGACACCGCTCATTATTTCCGGTCAAGTCGAAAGACCCACAGAAAAATATCTCCGAGCAGCCGAAATTGCATTTACTCTCAAAAAAGATGAGCACTACGAAGTGGATGAAAAAGCTCGTAACGTGCTGTTAACTGATGATGGCTTTGCGGAATCAGAAAATCTTTTGGGAGTTACAGATTTATTTGACCCAGACGATCCGTGGGCGCATTTCATGTTCAACGCCATTAAAGCTAAGGAATTGTTCCTAAAGGACGTAAATTATATCGTCCGCAACGGTGAAGTGGTAATTGTGGATGAATTTACCGGACGGGTGCTACCAGGAAGGCGTTGGAGTGATGGTCTACACCAAGCAATTGAAGCCAAAGAACACGTAGATATTCAACCGGAAACTCAAACACTAGCGACAATTACTTATCAAAATTTGTTCTTACTTTATCCCAAACTTGGAGGAATGACGGGAACGGCGAAGACAGAAGAACCAGAATTTGAAAAAATCTATAAGTTGGAAGTCGCGGTAATTCCTACCAACCGCACGAGAAAACGCCAAGACTTGGCCGACATGGTATTTAAGACCGAGGCAGGAAAGTGGCGAGCGATCGCAGGAGAATGTGCCGAAATGCACCAACTCGGCAGACCAGTCCTGGTAGGAACCACTAGTGTAGAAAAATCCGAATATCTCAGCCATCTGCTTCAGCAGATGGAGATTCCCCACGAATTGCTGAACGCCAGACCAGAGAACGTGGAACGGGAAGCAGAAATTGTTGCCCAAGCAGGTCGCAGGGGTGCTGTGACCATTGCCACCAACATGGCTGGTCGGGGTACAGATATCATCCTTGGTGGTAACTCCGAATACATGGCGCGTCTGAAGCTGCGGGAATATATCATGCCGCGAATTGTTATGCCAGAAGATGAAGATGTATTCGGCGTGCAAAGGGCGGCTGGTTTGCCCACAGGACACGGTGGCGGTCAAGGTTTTGTACCTGGTAAAAAAGTCAAAACTTGGCGCGCTTCCCCGGAAATTTTCCCCACCCAACTCTCCAAAGAAACAGAACAGTTATTGAAAGCAGCCGTAGAAGTGGCAGTACGGGAGTATGGTGAACGCAGCTTACCGGAACTAGAAGCAGAAGATAAGATAGCTGTGGCGGCAGAAAAAGCTCCCACCAACGACCCCGTGATTCAGAGATTGCGGGAAGCGTACAACCGTGTGAAGCAAGAGTACGAAGAATTCACCGAACGAGAACACAACGAAGTCATAGAATTGGGCGGTTTGCACGTAATTGGTACAGAACGCCACGAATCACGCCGAATTGACAACCAATTACGGGGACGTGCGGGACGACAAGGTGACCCTGGTTCCACACGATTTTTCCTCAGTTTAGAAGATAACTTACTGCGAATCTTTGGCGGCGATCGCGTTGCTGGGTTGATGAATGCCTTCCAAGTGGAAGAAGATATGCCCATCGAATCGGGAATGCTGACTCGCAGTTTGGAAGGCGCACAGAAAAAAGTTGAAACCTACTACTACGACATCCGTAAACAGGTGTTTGAGTACGACGAGGTAATGAACAACCAACGTCGCGCCATCTACGCCGAACGTCGTCGGGTGTTAGAAGGTCACGACTTGAAAGAACAGGTAATTAAGTACGCCGAAAAAACGATGGATGACATCGTTGATTTCTATATCAACCCAGACTTGCCCTCGGAAGAGTGGGAATTAGAAAAGTTGGTAGAGAAAGTGAAGGAGTTTGTCTATCTGCTAGCAGATATGCAAGCAAGTCAATTAGAAGATATGTCTGTGAGTGAGATTAAGGCTTTCCTCCACGAACAGGTGCGAATTGCCTACGACCTCAAGGAAGCACAAATTGACCAAATTCAGCCCGGACTGATGCGACAAGCTGAACGCTTCTTTATTTTGCAACGCATTGATACCCTGTGGCGGGAACACCTGCAACAAATGGATGCCTTACGCGAATCCGTAGGATTACGTGGTTATGGACAAAAAGATCCGTTGATTGAATACAAGAGCGAGGGTTATGAACTGTTCTTGGATATGATGGTCAACATCCGCCGAGATGTGGTTTACTCGTTGTTCATGTTCCAGCCGCAGCCTCAGCCGATGGTACAAACTTCATCTGAGATGGTGTAAAAGAGAAAATATTTCACGCAAAGACAAGGCAGCGCGTTGGGTGGGTTCCCCGACTTATAGCGACTGCCGCGCAAAGGCGCGGAGAGTTTTTTGAGTGCCTTTGCGTTTTTCTGCAAAATACTATATTTTCAGGGGTAGCTGAAATGGGTAGGTTGGTACTGCCGAATCTTGAGGGTAAGCACATGAGGCAAGTAATAGTTACCCTCACTGTCACGAATCGAATAGATCAAGTTTTAGCCCAGCGAGGCTTTATTTCTCCAGAAGAAGTTCGCACTTGTATACTGAGTGATGCCTTAGTTGATACTGGTGCAACGTTGTTGTGCTTACCTGCTAACATCATTAATCAACTAGGTTTGGTTCAAGGTGGAGAAGCCAAGGTAGAGACTGCGGCCGGAGTGCAACAAGGGAGAATTTTTCGAGACGTTGAACTAAGTATTGGAGAACGGCAAGGGACTTTTGACTGTTTGGAACTGACAGAAGTACCTTATGCCCTTTTGGGTGTGACACCAATGGAAGTTTTAGGGTTAGAACCAGACCTCAAAAATCGCAAATTACGGGTTTTGCCGATGGATTCTGAACAAACTTATCTCAGTGTGTTGTAGGCGATCGCTCTTTTGCAAGTGGTAACCTTTTGGTCTATGCTCTGAGAAAAAAAAGAGGCTATGATGCTATTTATACAAGCATTATCAGCTTTTTATTTTGGCTGGCTATGATCTGGCACAACAACAAACAACGTGACACGCAACACTTGGACTAAAAATCTCAAAGGTTTTCTCAATCTTTTTCTGCAATCCAATTGTCCTCTATGTCAAAGACATACATCTGGTGAATTTTGTCCATACTGTGCTAGGCAATTACAAAACTGCCATCAAAAAGACCCCATGTCTTTGTGGCAAGCACCAATACCAGTATTAGGCTGGGGGGTGTATGGTGGACTGCTTAAACGGGCGATCGCTGTCATGAAATACGAAAATCAGCCCCAAATAGCCCGCCCTTTGGGTCAATGGTTAGGAGAAGCATGGTTATCAAATGCCTGCAAGGGCAAACAACAGCCTTTAGTAATCCCCATCCCACTCCATAGCAGCAAGCAAAAACAACGCGGTTATAACCAAGCTGCACTAATAGCCCAAAGTTTCTGTTGCACAACAGGGTTAAAATTAAAAATTAACGGTTTAGAAAGAGTGCGAGAAACTAAAGCCCAGTTTGGTTTATCAGTGTCTGAGCGAGAAAACAATTTGACTGAAGCTTTTGCTGTGGGGCAAGAATTACGCACTCATTATCTAAATATCCCAGTGTTGTTAATTGACGACATTTACACTACCGGTGCTACAGCTAAGTCTGCTGTGCAAACACTTCGTCAGCAGGGAATTGCTGTTTTAGGTTTAGCAGCCGTGGCTACAGCCGTAAAAAACCGACACATTAAGAATTCATAGGCAAGCCATAGCGAAGAAAACTATAATTAACCGACTACCCTGTTTTTGTGGGAATACTGCTGGAAATGATCAGTAAAGCTTTTGCGACGAGTTTAAGACAAATAATTATTGTTCCTGCCACTTTGCTGGCAATTAATATCAATCCAAGAGCAACATTTGCTCAAAATAAATTGTATAGTCCAATTCCTTTATCTCCCAGTATTGAATTTTCCGACACACTCTCAGATAAAGACATTCCCACAGGTCAGGGTGGTTTCGCTCGTGATTATACTGTGCAATTGAGTAAGGGTGATAATTTAGTAATTGATTTATCTTCTGATAACTTTGATACCATCATCACACTGTTAGCTCCTAATGGATCGACAGTAGCAGAAAATGATGATGGCCCCGATGGTACCAGCAATTCCCTACTATTTACCCGCATCGTAGAGACAGGAACGTATATTATTCGTGTGCGGTCTTTTGGGGAAACTGGAGTTGGGGCTTTCAAACTCAAGGTGACAAAGCTGCAACCAGTTAAATGAAGTGCTGAGTGCTGAGTGCTGAGTGCTGAGTGTGGAGTTAAAGGTTATCTATCTTCCTCTACTCCCTACTCCCCAAGTTTCTAAAAAATGGTCAAAACACAGAGAAATAAGGCTTCAGTCCACTCAACAACTGCGCCATAGGTATCACCTGTGTGTCCGCCTAATTTGTGATGGAACCACGCGCCGGTGAGTGTAGCGATCGCGCTGCCAGCTAAAATCATGCTGAGGGCGAAAAATAAGTACTTAGCATTTAATAGCCAAAGTAAGGCACTTAAACTCAATAGTAACAACAGTCCTGGTAATAAATCCTTGTAGGAACGAATAGCTTCTTTGTGAAATGCGCCTTTACCAGTAGGTTTGAGGTAAGGATATCGGGCGATCGCTAGTTGTTGTCCCCAACGTCCCCACCCGCAAGCTGCCATCAGTACTAGCCAACGGTTTTGTTCGATATCTGTTAAAGCTGTGGTTTTTAGTAATATTAGGGCAATCGCTGTCATTGCCCCAAATGCACCTGTAGCACTATCTGCCATCACTTCCAGTCGTCTTTCTGGGTCACCTACTGCCAAACCATCAGCAGTATCCATTGCCCCATCTAAGTGCAATCCTCCAGTCAAAGCTATCCAAACGCACACTATCAACGCGCTACGAGTTAGTACTGGCATTCCCAGATAATTCATTCCTGCATCACATAGCCCTAAAATTCCCCCAATCAGTAACCCTACTAGTGGGGCAAAATGTGCTACCTGACGAAATTCCAGCCCATTTATATCAGGCAAAGGAATTACACTGTAAAATATTATACTAGCTAATAAATTAAATAATAGTTGTTTCCACCACTTCCACCATTGAGGCTGATTCGTCATGTTAGTCACAATACTTAAAATGGCTGGCGGAATGTGGTTAACAATTCCCGCCCAAGCAGTCGTAGGAGATTTTAAAGCTTTAGATAAGATTACTTTTGACTAGAGACTCATGGAAAAAAGTTTGTTATGCTGGTCTCAGTAATATATTATTTATAGAGTGCTGATTGTAACATAATGCCGCAAAGTAAGCAAGCTAAAGTTTCATCAGAGAATTGGGTTTTGCATTCTTCAATTAATAACTTACTCTGGATTTATTAGACGATCGCCCTCCAAAGTTGATATTTTTTAAAATGTAGGGGGCCAACAAGCTGTTAAATTGACTATTTAGCTATGTTGTACCTCACCTTTGCTTATCTCCTATTTTCCTATGAGTCAACATCTACCCGACACCAGGATACCAGCTCCGTGCATTGTTAACACGGGAATAATTGTGAATAAGCTCGACATGCGGCGATTGCTGTGTGATTTAGGTCGAGTACACTACATCTACACCCAAGAAGGCAAAATACAGAGTGAGGGTGAAGGGGATGTAATGGAAGTGTTTGTCAATCCGCAACGGTCTACTTTAGTTGCTAACTGTGCGCTTTACTTAAATGTTTATAGTTTTGATTACCTGGAACTAAAACAATCACCACAACAAGAAACCTACTTTGATTTGACGCAAGAAGGTATGTGTTTACGGTTGATTCCCCTCTCGACTCCCATACAAGAGCGCAAAGAGCGAAACTTGAATATGAGTGCCATTGAAGCGATGATGGAGCAAGTTTTCTCAGCCAAGTGGGATGCGGAAATTGACGATGACTGTTCTGATTCATTTTAAATAGCAACTGAGAGAGCTTATACTCAAAAAGTTGGTAAGGGTTTAGTGATGAGTAGTTAAATCTCACTAAAAATCAATTACCAGTTTTTACATTTGTCCATATGTTAGCTAAATAGCCTTAATTTTACCTTGAGTGCCAATTTTTCTTTTCAATCCCTAGCTCAATGTAGCCAGACAAAAGCCAGGGCTGGGGTGTTTTTCACTCCTCATGGCCCTGTGGAAACGCCAAGATTTATGCCTGTGGGGACACTGGCAAATGTAAAGACTGTCACCCCGTCTCAACTGAGAGAGACTGGGGCACAAATGATATTATCCAATACTTATCATCTCCACTTACAACCAGGCGAAGCCATTGTCTCTGGTGGTGGTGGGTTACACAAATTTATGGGTTGGAATGGGCCGATGCTCACCGATTCTGGTGGGTTTCAGGTGTTCAGCTTGAGCGAAATGCGGAAAATTTCCGAAGAAGGTGTCACGTTTCGCTCACCCCACGATGGGCAAATTATTAAGTTAACACCGGAGCGCTCGATTGAGATCCAAAATACTTTAGGGGCAGATGTCATCATGGCGTTTGATGAATGTCCCCCCTACCCCGCTAGTCGCCAAGATGTGGAAGCGGCGACTGATAGAACATATCGTTGGCTAGAACGTTGCATTGCCTTTCATCAACGTAGCGATCAAGCATTGTTTGGCATTGTCCAAGGTGGCGTATATTTGGATTTACGTACCCAAGCTGCCCAAGCCTTAGCTAAGTTGGATTTGCCTGGATATGCTATTGGTGGTGTGAGTGTAGGAGAACCACCAGAACTCATGGCGGAAATTGTCAAAACTACAGCGCCATTATTACCACCCGAAAAGCCGCGTTATTTGATGGGTGTCGGTACTTATCGAGAAATGGCAATAGCGATCGCTTCTGGTGTAGATTTATTTGATTGTGTAATTCCTACTCGTTGGGCTAGACATGGCACGGCAATTGTCCAAGGCGAACGCTGGAATTTAAAGAATGCGAAGTTTCGTGAAGATTTTACGCCATTAGATGAAACTTGCCCTTGTTATGCTTGTCAAAACTTTAGCCGTGCTTACATATCTCATTTAGTGCGATCGCAGGAAATTTTAGCTTATACCTTGTTGAGTATTCACAATATTACCGAACTAATTCGCTTTACCCAAAAGATTCGTGAAGCAATATTAAGCGATTCTTTTGCTGACGAATTTGCACACTGGCTCCAAGAAGAAAGTGCTGAATCCTAAGTATTAATAATCTCAACTTTACTCAGGATTCAGGACTGACTAAACCATGTTAAGATACATCTCAATTATGAAAACTGTGTTGGATTAGGTGGATTTAAACGAACATGGAAGCAGCATTGTTGTTAGCAAAATTACCTGAAGCTTACCAAATTTTCGACCCCTTGGTAGATGTTCTCCCAATTATTCCCGTCTTCTTCTTGTTGCTGGCTTTTGTATGGCAAGCAGCTGTTGGTTTCAGGTAAGTTAACTCATTACCGATTGATGGGACAGGTATCTTACCTGTCCTATTTTTTTGGCTATCTCTTATTTTTAAACTTGATATTTCTTTATATTTTGTAATAAATTGCCATAAATTAAGTAGGATAGTTTACAGAATATATCTAAACTCAGCTTTTCCAGCTACGCTACAGTTAACGAGGTATCAATCAGCTATGGGTAACATCAAATTTGTCAAAGAAAACAAAGAAGTCATAGCGGCGGATGGGGCTAATCTTCGGCTCAAAGCCATGCAAAATGGCATTGATATATATAAGTTACTTGGCAAGATGACGAATTGCGGTGGCAATGGTCAATGTGGTACTTGCATTGTGGAGATAGTTGAAGGCATAGAAAATCTTTCCCCTCGTACAGATGTAGAACAACGAAAATTTAGGAAAAAGCCCGACAATTACCGCCTCGCCTGTCAAACTTTAGTAAATGGGCCAGTCAGTATAATAACCAAACCCTAACTTCTCACATATGGGATGAATCTGACCTTAGCTCTGGCAAAATCGAAAGTAAAAAATTTGAGCTAACACTGGCATTGATAATGCTATTCTAAAATTGTTGACTGGAAACTACAATCAAAGAGAGGCTTTCTTGCTATGCAAGTTAATGACCTAGGGTTCGTAGCGAGCATTCTGTTCGTACTAGTTCCCGCAGTGTTTTTAATAGTTCTTTACATCCAAACTGCTAGCCGCGAAGGTGGAAAAGATTCTTGATACTTTTTGTATAAAACAAACAACCCCAACACCTTTGGTGCAGGGGTTTTTGTTTATCAATCACTAAATTTAGTGTGATGTTAAGCGAGTGTTCGCGCCAACAACACTGGACAAGTGGCATTAACTCGAACATAATCAGACAAAGAAGCACCTATTAGTCGGTCTATATCCACAAAACTCTTAGCTACTGATGGGCGACGATCTGGAGATCCGAGCAATAATAAGTCTATGTTTAACTCTTCTGCTAGACGGCAAATTTCTTCTCCAGGTTTGCCACTACTGGTAACACAACGAGTTTGTACACCATACTTTTGTGCTTCCGCAACTGCTGCTGCCAAAACTGTATTTTTGTCGGGGATGATTTCAGTAACTTCAGATACTTTACCACGCAAATCTGTAGTCACATTAGTCAAAATTAATTGACCACCCGGAATATCTCGTAACAAGAATAAAGCCAAACTCAAGCAGTATTTTGCAGAATCAGAGTTATCCATCGCCACCATCACACGCTTAATTCTCTTGACATAAATGTCATCTTTTACTAGCAACATGGGGCGAGAAGACAGTTGGAAAACATACTGACTAACTGAATTAGATAAAATGGATTGTAGACGCTTGAGTCCGCGTGAACCCATAATAATTAAGTCAGCATCAATTTCATCTGCTACTTGACAAACCACATCTTTGGGATCACCTTGCCGCAAAATTGATGAAACCTGACTAGGATCTAAATTCAGAGACTGAATAGCATTAGCCAGGATTTTGCCCCCCTCTTCCCATTTTTCTGTCATCGCTGCCGCAGTACTTTGGGCAGATACAACATGCAAAACTGTCACTTTTGCAGACTGGATAGATGGCACTTCTTTTAAGGTTTTGAGCATTTCTTCTGCGTGCCCCAAGCCAGAAACCGCTAGCAAAATTTTTTCAATCATTGTTACTTCTTGTAGATAAGGTTGCTTTGGTGTTTACTCTTATTACTTGGCTCAGTTGAATATTTCAATGCCTGGCTCAATTGCCTAGTAAGTAAGTCGGTACAAACTTTTAATCATTAGCTATTCGCACTCAAACACATGACAAATAATTAATGATTATTTAGTTTTTTGCATTTATGTAGCCAAACTTTGAACTAGGCTTCAATGATTAAGCATACTCTCAATTTAGCGTAATAAACTTCATAAATTATTATGTTAGTTATTATTTTTAATCTATATTGATTTTTTTTAATTTAGATAAAAGTTAAGTATTGCAAAGGCTTGTGATAAAAGAGTTAAATTATGGCAGTCTTTAATGTTAAATGTACTACGATAGCAAAAGTCTTTTCTTCAACAGATTTGAAGAAAGAAGAAGCATGATCCTCCTTCTTCCTTCTTGTTTAACTCAGAGGCTGACCTACACCAACAGCTTGGAGTTGCTCTCGACTTGGTTTACCAGTTAAAACAAGTTTGCCATTGATAGCGATCGCAGGCACTGCATTCACTCCATACTGCTGGGCTTTTTCCTGCTCTTGTCGCAGTTTATAGACAGATACTTCACAGTCAGGACAAGTTAGTTCTTGCACCATTTGTACTGTCTCATCGCACAAAGGACAGTCAGCTATGAAAATCTCTACTTGACGTTTTGTCATGATATTCACCGGGAATTTTTCTTACTCATTCATTCTGAAGCCTCCAGTCGACTAGAGAGTCAACCCTTTTCTACTTTCTGAATTGACATTGCTAATTAAACGTGAGTTCGATGAACCTCACCCCAACCCCTCTCCGACACGGAGAGGGGCTTAAATATCTTTAAAGCTCAACGAGAAATTAAGATTTTGAAGCCTCTCTCCTTGCAGGGGAGAGGTTTGGAGAGGGGTTTTTTCAACTTGTCGAACTCACGTTAATTAATGGGATGATTTATGGACGCAAAGCGGCTTCTGTCTTCGACACGCTACGCGTTAGCGGAGCTTATGCCTCCGGCACACTTCGTGGTAAGCGTAGCCATGCCCGTCAGGGCTTTACGCTTTAGCGATACGCAAAGTAAGTGTAAAGGCTCTAAGAATTTACCTTGAATCTAGATTCCGTCTGTGTCAGTCCACTACCATTACAGCATGGTCGATTAACCTGAAATTGTTAAGCCGCAGTTGATAATAATCCGGTGTGCTTGAGTAACGAAACTGTACTAGGTTCACGACCTCGGAAAGATTGAAACACCTCCATAGGATGCTTGCTACCACCAAGCGCTAGTACTGTATCTCGATAGCGTCTACCTGTAGCTTTTATTGCTTCTTCGTTATCTAAACCAGCTTCTTCAAAAGCAGCAAAAGCATCAGCGCTTAGTACTTCAGCCCACTTATAACTGTAGTAACCTGCGGCATAACCACCACCAAAAATATGTCCAAAAGCACATAAAAAAGCGTCTTCTGGTAGGGGTGGCAAAACAGTGGTAGTCTTGGCAATGCGATGACGCACATCTGCGGCAGTTTCACCATGACCAGGGCGATAACGATAGTGTAGTTCCAAATCAACACTGCTAAAGTGGATTTGCCGCAAGGTGACACTACCACTCATATAGTTGCGTGCCGCTAGGAGTTTTTGATAATAATGCTCCGGTAGGGGTTCACCAGTTTCATAATGCTTCGCCATGCCAAACAAAGTTGGTCGCTCATAGCACCAGTTTTCCATAAACTGACTGGGTAGTTCCACGGCATCCCATTCTACGTTGTTGATACCTGCTGCCCCGGTGTAGTCTACTTTGGTCAGCATGTGATGCAAGCCATGACCGAACTCATGAAATAAAGTTTCTACTTCATAGAAAGTCATCAAACTCGGCTTACCATCTACTGGAGGAGTTTGGTTACATACCAGATATGCCACTGGTAAACGAATAGCCGTCACACCATTATCAGTAATTTTGCTGCGATTAATACACACATCCATCCAAGCACCACCGCGCTTTTCGGCTGGACGGCTGTAAGGGTCTAAGTAGAAGTAAGCTAGAGGAACACCAGTTTCATCGGCAATCTGGAAATAACGCACATCTTCATGCCAAACTGGAGCTTGACCATCAGCTGGGGTGACAGTTACACCAAATAGTCGCTGTACGAGTCCAAATAATCCATCTAAGACTTGCGGTAAGGGAAAGTAAGGACGTAATTCTTCGGCGGTGAAGGCAAATTTTTCTTCTCGTTGGCGTTCTGCCCAAAAGCTGGTATCCCAGTGTTGTAAGTCCTCGGCTTCTGCTGCGCCTTTATTAGTGGCAAAGGTTTTGAGTGCTTCCAAGTCTTTGACAGCAGCGTCATAACTAGCACTACGGAGTTCTTCTAATAATGCTGCAACTGCTCTAACATTGGGAGCCATTTTACTGGCTAGGCTCAATTCAGCATAATTTTCAAAGCCTAGTAATTGGGCTAGTTCTTGCCGTAATTCTAAAGTCCGCTCAATTAATGGCTGATTATCCAACTCACCGGATGAAGCACGGGTTATGTAAGCTTTATAGAGCTGTTCACGCAAATCACGGCGGGTGCTGTGCTGCATGAATGGGCTATAGCTAGGAAAGTCTAAAGTAATGCGCCAAGGGCCATTTTCTGGGGTGGCGTTTTCTGCTCCCGCAGCACGGGCAGCCTGTGCTGCTAGACTGAGTAAGCTATCGGGTAAGCCGTCAATTTCTGCTTTGGTTGTCAGGGTTAAGCTAAAGGCTTTAGTAGCATCTAAGACATGGTTAGAAAACTTAGTGGAAATTTCTGCCAACTCCATTTGGATGGCGTTGAAACGTTCTCGTGCATCTCCTTGTAAACCAACTCCAGACAGTTCAGCATCTCTAATGGCAGCATCCACAATGCGCTGTTGGGCTGACTCTAAGGTATTCCAGCTATCACTAGCACGGAGTTCCTTAAGGGCATTGTAGATGGGTTGGCTTTGACCCAGCTTGTTGATGAATTGCACTACTTGTGGTTGTACGCTTTCATAAGCTTCGCGCAATTCTGGGCTATTCTTCACACCCATTAAATGGCTCACCATACCCCAACTCCAGTTCAGCCGTTCTGCGAGCTTTTCTAGTGGTTCTACTAAACCACTCCAAGTAGGCTGGATTGTAGCTTCCAAAATGGTCAATTTCTGGTCAAGTTCAGCTAATAGCTCGGTAAAGGCTGGTACTACTTGCTCTGGCTGAATCTCCTGGAAGGGGGGCAAGCCAGAACCTTTGAGTAAAGGATTTTGAGAAATAGTGATATTTGTACTCATAGTTTTGTGTAAGTCGCCTATAAATATATTTATGTATGTATCTTCTAATGTAGCGATCGCTGCGTCATTTAGCCTTGCCAGAATGCCACAAGTTCCAGAAAAGCCAACTTTAAGCACTAAATTATGACAAACTGCCACAGGAATTAATTTTTTCGCAAAAATCACAATTACAGAAAAAACCTCGATTACCAAGTCGAGGTTTTTGATTAGGAGAAGTAAGAATGACGATTTAGATACATTGATACAGAAGAGCGAAATCTTAGCTTAAGCCCAAGGCAATTTTACGAGTAGTTGATATACGTAGTTTGTTTGAGGTATTTGCTAATTTATATAAATAAATTTAACAATATTGTTACAATAAGTCAATATAATTTACAAAAAATTAGCCTGAATAATTTTTACCATACTCAGCATTCAGGCTAGTTAGTATAGAAGTGGCGGCATAGATAACTGTGAATTTCGATACAGTAAGCGATTACAGGATGCTTGCCTCTATTTGTTGAGATATTTGTCAACTTAGAATTGCTTATGCGTGCAATGATTTTGGAGGCACCGCGTCAACCTCTACGCCTAGCCGAATTGCCAGTACCAAAACCCAATTCTGAGCAAGTGCTGATTCGTGTTCATGCTTGCGCTGTCTGCCGCACAGATTTGCATATAGTCGATGGAGAATTGACTCATCCAAAACTACCTCTGGTACTGGGGCATCAAATTGTGGGTACTGTGGAGGCGATGGGTGAACGAGTTGATCAGTTTAGGATAGGTGAACGGGTTGGTGTTCCTTGGTTAGGTCATACTTGCGATCGCTGTCGCTATTGTCTCTCTGGTCGTGAAAATCTGTGCGACTATGCTGAGTTCACAGGTTATAACCTAGATGGTGGCTATGCAGAGTACACTGTCGCCGACCATCGCTTTTGCTTTCCCCTAGACCCAAGCTATCCTGACTTGCAAGCTGCACCTTTGTTGTGTGGTGGCTTAATAGGCTATCGTGCTTACACTATGACTGGTGATGCTGAAAAACTCGGTTTTTATGGCTTTGGTTCATCTGCCCATATCTTAATTCAACTAGCTTGTTATCAAGGGCGTCAGGTCTTTGCCTTTACCCGTCCTGGGGATATTGAGGGACAAAATTTTGCCCGGCAATTGGGTGCAACTTGGGCCGGTGATTCAGATGTATTACCCCCAAAACCTTTGGATGCAGCAATTATTTTTGCTCCTGTAGGCAGGTTAGTACCTACTGCTTTGCGTGCAGTTGCCAAAGGTGGCGTAGTTGTTTGTGCTGGCATTCACATGAGTGATATTCCCGAATTTCCCTATGACATTCTTTGGGAAGAAAGAGTTTTGCGGTCTGTGGCTAATTTGACTCGTCAAGATGGAGATGAGTTTCTGGCTTTAGCTCCCCAAGTTCCCATTCGGACTGAAGTAAATTCTTTTTTGCTAACTCAGGCAAATGAAGCTTTGGATGCCTTGCGTAGTGGCAAAATTGCAGGCTCTGCGGTTTTGGTAGTTGATTAATATTATCGCTTCATACTACATTACTTACCGCTTTACCTCAAATCCCCGCAAGCCTTCCGGTTGTTCATACTCAACTACAACATCTTTCACTACAGCCGCAGGTGGGCCAGTGTGACACCAGCGAACCATCTCTTCCACAATCACCCGTGCTCCTTCAAAAACTGCCTCCACACAATTATCAGGAAGATTCCGCACCCAACCAGTTAATCCCAACTGGCTAGCTGTATCGACAGTAGCATAGCGATAGCCTACCCCTTGAACTCGACCGGAAATGAATACATGGGCGCGCACTATCTTGGGCTGTGATGTAGGATTTTGCATTGACTGGTCTATAATTTACGATTTCCAGTCTAACTGCTTTGTGGATGCACAATCGCTTTTTTAAGTCAAACACTTTTGGTTTTGGCGGATAACTCATTCAGTAGGCGTAGATAGAGATAAAATCATTTCTATCTTGAGAAGTCAACCAAAGTAGTGATAGATTATTTTTACTATTACTAACTACACACCGCAGCACTCTGAATGTTGCTATCTTTAATTATTAGATTACCGATTTCCTAGCACGTGAATTGTAAATTCTTGATTACTTATGTGTAACTTGCCACCACTCAATACAGAAACTATTTGGGCAATTCTCAATGATCAAATTGATGATGCCACAGTCAACCAATTGGTATGGTACTACTTGGGCTATCGCTATGACTCTACAACTGAAAAATGGCACAATAGCGAAGTTGTATCTGATTGGCGAGATGAATACCCACAACCACCTGATTTTATTGCAAGTCGCCCAGCAACAGTCAAGTTAACCCGTTCTATTCCTACAGAAAACAAACAAATCGTCAAAGAAAAACTGGGTTTCAAAGGTTATAAAATTGGTGAATTTGGACCTCGACAGACTCGTAGAGCAACGGCAGCAAATTGGTTATTAAGTTATTGGCAAGATAATCACAATAAACTGGAGTAATTTTAATAGCAAATATTCGGTCGCTAATACTAGCGCTGACACCGAATATTTGAAAAATTCATTATACCCTATGATGGTTGACAATTGACGATAACCTGAAAATAAATAATATTATAACTTAACTGTTAAGAAACAATCCTTTGAAATATTGAATAGTCTGACCCCAGATAGAGGAAGTACTTATCTAATTATCTCTATAGACTGATTTGCAAATTGATTGATAATATAGAAAATACTCATACCTACATTTTCTATAGCAAACAATTTTATGGCACAGCCCATCGAATTTAATTTATTTGCGCCTCATAATAAAGGAGCCGCATTAATTGGTTCTTTTTCAGATTGGCAAGAAATCCCCATGAAAAAGGGCGATGATGGCTATTTTCGCACAAGTGTGGAACTAGAAGATGGCGTTTATCAATATAAATTTCGGGTTCAGTCAAATTCGTGGTTTTTTGAACCAGAACAGTGGGTTGATGTCACAGATCCTTATGCTACTGATATTGATGAATTGAGTGGCAAGGATAACAGTATTCTGCGAATAAAAGATGGAGAGAGAATAGTTGACACTTATGTTTGGAAACATGATGATAAACCTTTACCTGCTGACCATGAATTAGTAATTTATGAATTGCACGTTGGAGATTTTTCTGGTGGTGAAGATGATCCATATGCTAGAGGAAAGTATAAACACGTCATTGAAAAGTTAGATTATTTGTGTGAATTAGGAATCAACGCTATTGAGTTGATGCCCATCAAAGAATACCCTGGTGATTATAGTTGGGGTTATAATCCCCGCTATTTCTTTGCCACAGAATCTAGTTATGGTTCTACTGCTGAATTAAAGCAGCTGATTGATGAGTGTCACTGTAGAGGTATCCGCATCATTATGGATGGGATTTATAATCACTCAGAAGCATCTAGTCCTTTAACTCAAATTGACCACGATTATTGGTATCATCATTCTCCCCGTGACCCTGATAATAATTGGGGACCTGAGTTTAATTACGAACACTATGACGAAGATTTAGATACTTACCCAGCACGCAGATTTATCGGTGATACAATCCGGTTTTGGATTGAAGAATATCATGTAGATGGTATTCGCTATGATGCAGCCAGGCAAATTGGCAATTACGATTTCATGCACTGGATTGTTCAAGAAGCGAAAAAAACTGCTGGTAATAAGCCTTTTTATAACATTGCCGAACACATTCCTGAAACCACTAGCATTACCAATATAGATGGCCCAATGGATGGTTGTTGGCACGACAGTTTCCGCCATACAATTATGGTGCATATTTGTGGTGATACTTTTAATTTAGACAACCTCAAAGATGTGATTGACGGTAAACGTCAAGGCTTCATGGGAGCTACGAATGTGGTAAATTACCTGACTAACCACGACCATGAACGTACTATGCGAGAACTGGCTAATCGAAATCTTTTTGATGAAGAAGGTTTTAAACGGGCTAAATTGGGAGCAGCTATTCTCATGACTTCTGTTGGCGTACCCTTAATTTGGATGGGAGAAGAATTTGGTGAATACAAACCCAAACAACCTGAGTCATCTAAAATCGAATGGTCACTGCTAAGTAATGAGCTAAATCGTAGCTTATTTGATTACTACAAGGGGTTAATAAATCTGCGTAAAACTAGTCATGCCCTTTATACAGAAAATATCGATTTTATCCACGAGAATCCAGAGGTAAAGGTGCTGGCCTATAGCCGTTGGAATGAAGAAGGCTCTCGTGTTGTGGTTGTAGCGAATTTTTCAGAAAACTTTTTAGCTGGCTACCACGTTCCCAACTTCCCTTGTGGTGGTACATGGCATGAATGGACAGGTAATTACGATGTTGAAGCTGGTGATGATGGCATCATTACTGACTTAGGTCCATATGAAGCCAAAGTGTTTGTATGGCAGTAGTAAAATACACTAGTACTGTGACTATAGTCTAGTAACTTAGAAAAGGGGTATATTTCCCCTTTTTAAGTTATGAAAAGAAAACAATTAGTTATCCGTAGTTATTAACCTAACAGTCAAAATATAAATTAGTTAGGCAGACAACTTGCTATTTTAAAATTACCTGAGTTGATGTTGTACTTTTGATTTAAAATATGTATATTGATTTTTCACTCATCAATAAAATAGCAAAAATCTCGTGTTCTGCTCTATGCACAATAAATTATTTAACACTAACATCAAGAATTCTCACGTATTATTAACCCCCAACGAAGTAAAATCAAGGTTACCTTTAACAAAATTGGCTGAACAAACTGTCTTGAAACATAGACAGGAAATAAAAAACATACTAGATTTTCAGGATCGTAGGAAATTTATAGTAGTTGGCCCATGCTCAATTCATGATACACAAGCAGCAATGGAATATTCCCAAAAGCTGAAAGTTTTGTCTGAACAAGTTAAGGATAAACTGCTACTGATAATGAGGGTATACTTTGAAAAACCTAGAACAACAGTAGGATGGAAGGGATTGATTAATGACCCAGATATGGATGATTCTTTCCATGTAGAAAATGGTTTATTAATTGCGCGTAGCCTATTATTAAAAATTGCCGAGATGGGGTTACCTGCTGGGACAGAAGCACTAGATCCAATTATACCTCAATATATTAGTGAACTGATTACATGGTCTGCCATTGGCGCTCGTACGACCGAATCACAAACCCATCGTGAAATGGCAAGCGGTCTTTCAATGCCTGTAGGGTTCAAAAATGGGACTGATGGTAATATTCAAGTAGCATTAAATGCTCTACAATCAGCGAAAAGCCCGCATAATTTTCTGGGAATTAATCATAAGGGACAGGTCAGTGTATTTCAAACTAAAGGAAATACCTATGGTCATGTTATTTTAAGAGGTGGCAATCAGCCCAACTTTGATGCAGCTAATGTCCAATTGGTCGAAGAAAAATTAAAACAGGCAAATTTATCACCAAGAATTGTCATTGATTGTAGCCACGGAAATACCAACAAAGACTACAAATTACAATCTACTGTGTTGGAAAATGTAATTCAACAAATAGTTGATGGTAATACATCAATTGTCGGTATGATGCTGGAATCACATTTGTATGAAGGTAATCAACCTATTACTGGTAAACGAGAAGAATTAAAGTATGGTGTCTCTGTAACTGATAAATGTATTAGTTGGGATGAAACTGAAAAAATTATCTTGGCTGCTTACGAAAGACTTAAGTAAACTTCTGTCTTGCACTAGTCCCAACAAACGCCTAAGAATGAATTCTCAGAGCAACTTTATACATTTTTTGCAACGCGATGCCTGCGCCTGCGGCAAGCCGCTAAAAAGCATTTACGCCTAAGCTAAAATTTATGTGGGTGGTAGTTTTGCTTTTTGAACTCAATCGATAATTTGTGACATAGCAAAAGTATTTACCCAGAAATTGTTGAATGTTAAGAAAAAGCCTATAAAAACAGCCCAAGATGTAATGCATTTTGGACGAATTATTAAAATATTTGGCGTTGCTGATTGAATGTATGAAGTAGCCGAGCTACGCCCCGCTTTGCTAACACGCAGAGGCGCAAAGAATAAGAGTTGCAGAAATGTAATTTTGAAATTTCATACTCTGATTCAGCAACGCCAAAACTTGAATCAAACAAAATCAATATTTATCTGGTGCTATTTCGGCTGAGCTATGTCCTTCAGGAAATCCGCCAGGGGTAGCCTCTTTGAGGAATCCACTGTAGGCTTCCATGCCATGTTCGCCGATATCCAAACCTTCTAATTCCTCTTCCCGCGTGACTCGGATACCTAAGAGAGCCTTGAGTATCAGCCAGAAGATACTGCTGAGAAGAACTGTCATTCCACCTACAGCGAGAACGCCAACCAGTTGAATGAAGAATTGTCCTAAGCCACCACCAGCAAATAAACCCGCAGATGGGCCAGCACCGTCACCATACCAGGAATAAACACCAGGCCCAACAGACCATAGACCAACTGCCAGAGTTCCCCAAATACCACAAACTAGGTGAACTGAGGTTGCTCCTACTGGATCATCAATGCGGATTTTGTCAAACAGTGTTACTGAAAAAACTACTATGACTCCGGCAATGAAACCAATTATTAAGGAACCAGGAATATTGACAAAAGCACAGGGGGCTGTAATCCCTACCAAGCCAGCCAAAATACCGTTGATAATCATTGACAAGTCTGGCTTACCTAAGTAAATCCAAGCTGTACCTGTAGCGGCAATTCCACCCGCAGCAGCTGCCATGTTAGTTGTGACAGCAATGTGGGCGATCGCCTCGGCATCAGCAGCCATTGTGGAACCAGGGTTAAAACCAAACCAACCCAACCACAGAATCAAACAGCCTAATGTGGCAATACTCATATTGTGACCGGGTAAAGCCACAACTTGCCGATCTTGATATTTACCAATACGTGGCCCAAGAAAAGCTGCTCCCATTAAGGCTGCCCAACCACCGACTGAGTGGACAACGGTAGAACCTGCAAAATCCCAGAATCCAAATTCACTTAGCCAACCACCACCCCAAATCCAATGTCCGGTTATAGGGTAGGCAATACCTACAAGTAGGACGCTGAAGATTAAAAAGTCAACAAATTTAATTCTTTCGGCAACTGCACCGGAAACAATTGTGGCAGCTGTTCCAGCAAACGCCAATTGAAATAAAAACTTGGCAGCTAAAGGTACACCAGCCCAATTCAAGGCACTGAAGACACCTTTATAAGCGTCGCCTGTTGCTGGACTGTTATCTGCTCCTGTGAGGAAAAACCCAGAGGTTCCTAAGAAGTTATTACCATCACCAAACATTAAGCCAAAACCAATTGCCCAAAAGGCAATGCTAGCTAAAGCAAAGACAATCAAGTTTTTTGAGAGAACATTGACAGCGTTTTTCTGGCGACAAAAACCGGTTTCTAACATGCCAAAACCAGCATTCATGAAGAATACTAAAAATGCCGCGATCGCCACCCACAGAGTATCAAGCGCAACTTTGAGTTCTGCTGTTGTTGGCCCCGCATCTGGTGTTTGGGCAACTGCCACATAACCCCAACCCAAAACAATCAAACAAGCTAAAGGTAAACAAGCTTGCCAACTAGGAGAAAGTCTTTTAATTCCTAGATTAAATTCTTGGAATTTTGAGTTAAATTTACTGCTTTTAGCGTAGTTTCTTGCAGATAAACGCCTATTTTTGATTTTTGATTTTTGTGTGTGCATGGGTTTGAATAACATCCTCCAACCTTGATATAGAAAAACAAGTTCAGCCAAAAAACCTAACGCCCAAATCTTAACCAATGGTTTTTGATATTAATCATTTATACCACTGGTTTGCCAAGCCGAAATTTAAATAACCCAAATAGGAGTTTAGAAAACTATTGGTACATTTGTAAACATTTTGAGGATATTTTTAAGAAATTATTTTGTAGTTTCTGAAACAATCAAACCTCCTTTACTTCAACTTTAATTTGAAAATAATCATGCTTTGGGACGAGAAATGCCCAAAATTGCCAATATTTACGTAAAATTCACATTATAGGGTTGCTAAAAATACAGCAACTTTACTACTGTGAGCTACCAAAAACCAGCATCATGACAGTGATTTCCTCGATCAACCTTGGTAGAATCGCGAATAAATTTGACTGATTCTCTATTTACACATGATGTAATTCTGTATTATTGGATACAATTTTATTTTTTTGACTCTTTTAGGAGGCTTAAAGTATTGGCAGCAACCAACTGTATTCTTTACAGTGTCAGCATTTTCTGATTTCAGGATAGAAAAGTCAAGAAGTTTATTAAATTTATATAAAAAAGGTGAATTAATTGTTACTTCCAAGTCAATGTTTCAATATTGACTTACTGCTAGTAAAAACGGCAAAAATCGCCAAATACATCTCACCCTGACTGAAAAGTGCTTCTTGAGTGCTTCCTTCCTGAGTGCTGTGTGAAAAGTCCCAAGGAAAAACATTTTCGTCAGTTTTGATGTACGCAGTTCATATTGGCTGGTTAGTTCTGATTAACATCTAGAGACTTTATTTGATAGCTAAAAAAACGATAAGTAGGTGGGTGGGAAAATTTATCGCTAGGATAAGGCATAAGGCAGAAGGCAGGAGGCAGAAGGGAAGAGGGTTTTAAGCTGATTCATTTTTCTTTACATAGTTGATTTTATTTGTGCCTACCTACTTACCTCTACCCCCTTCTCACCTGTCACCTTCTTGTTGCAAATATTTTTCATAGCCAAGTTGTTCTAGTTTTGCTTGCTTGGCAATTACCGATTCAGATAGACTTTGGCGGTATTGTTGCACTCTTTCTAGTAATTCTGGTTGCTGAGTAGCCAGAATTTGCACCGCCAAAAGCCCAGCATTCTTAGCGTTACCTATTGCAACTGTGGCCACTGGGATACCCCCTGGCATCTGTACAATTGAATACAAAGAATCAATTCCTTGTAAGTTGCGGGTAGCTATGGGAACACCGATGACAGGAAGTGGGGTTAAAGATGCCACCATTCCGGGAAGATGTGCTGCACCACCCGCACCAGCGATAATCACTTTAATACCACGTTGGTGAGCTTGTTGGGCATATTGCACCATGCGTTCTGGAGTACGATGGGCAGAAACGATCGCTACTTCACTTTCTACGCCAAACTCTTGACAAACTGCGATCGCGTCTTTCATGGTGGGCAAGTCTGAATCGCTGCCCATGATAATACCGATAAGGGGAGCCATGTTAATTTGGGATTTTAGATTTTGGGTGAATTGCCGTCAGATTTATAGCAAAGTGCTGAGTGCTGAGTGCTGAGTGCTGAGTATAAAACTAGTTGCTTCATTACTCTAAGCAATTAACACTGTTCTCACCTATGTGACTACTAATCTGTCAAAGTAATTTTGGTGGATAAATCAATTTTTGATTCTTGTTTTTTCCTCTTTCTTCTCTGCGAGACGCTGACGCGAACGCGCTCTTTGTGCCCTTTGTGGTTCGTTCCTTTATCCCTCCATGATTTATTGACAGACTACTACGGCTATACTTAATTTTCTAACTAATGTCATGATCAAAGCAACACAAAACCCCATAGATATCATCAATGCGCGAGTACCTGGTTATCAAGATTTGCAGAGGCTCTCAGTTAATCATGAGGGTATAGTTGAGCAAATTTGGCCCATGACTACGCGATCCCAAGGTTATGCACCCCTTTTAGATGTAGCTGGTGACTGGATTTCTTTGGGTGGAGTTGATTTGCAGATTAACGGGGCATTAGGATTAGCATTCCCCGATTTGCAACCTAAAAATGCTCATCTACTGGCAAAAGTATCGCAATTTCTATGGGATGTCGGAGTTGATGGCTTTTTACCAACTATTGTCACTACTTCCGTAGAAAATATCCAGCGATCGCTTGCCACAATTGCTGATTTTCTAGCTAATCAAACAGCCGGTAGCAAAATCCTGGGAGTACATCTAGAAGGGCCATTTTTGAATTACCAAAAGCGTGGCGCTCACCCAGCCGAGTACTTATTACCCCTCACAATCGACAAAGTAAATATAGTTTTAGGTGATTATGCCCACATTGTCAAAGTTATTACCTTAGCACCAGAGTTAGACCCCACTGACAAAGTAATTCCATATTTGCGTTCTTTGGGCATTACTGTTAGTTTAGGGCATTCCCAGGCAACAACAGCGCAAGCACAACGTGCTTTTGAACTAGGTGCAACAATGGTAACTCATGCTTTTAACGCCATGCCCCCATTACATCACCGCGAACCAGGGCTATTAGGGGCAGCAATTATCCATCCTCATGTGATGTGTGGTTTGATTGCTGACGGGGAACACGTTGCACCCACGATGCTGCAAATTCTACTTTGCGTTAGCAATCAAACACAAGGGCTGTTTCTGGTGAGCGATGCCCTCGCCCCCCTAGGGCTACCCGATGGGGTTTACCCTTGGGACAGCCGGCAAATTGAAGTCAAAAATGGCACTGCAAGATTATCAGATGGCACTTTATCAGGTACGACTTTACCTTTATTGGTGGGAGTACAAAATTTAGTAAAGTGGGGAATTTGTGACGTAGAAAGTGCCATCACCTTAGCTACCAATGCACCTAGACAAGCGATTAATTTACCGGGAATTATTGCCAGTCAATGTGCCAATTTATTACGCTGGCATTGGGATGAAGGTAGGAAACAGTTAACTTGGCAGCGATTATTTGGTTAGTTTCTCACCTATGGCGGTTTATAATACTCAGCACTCACGAAGAAAGCACTTTTAAAGATGAGCCTCTCCCAGCAACACAATAGAGCATGTTAACTCTGCAATTACCTGCGTTGTTACTTGGCTGACAGCTAATCCACCTGTTGTGCGATAACGGACAGAACGTAATACTGCTAAATCAAATGCCTGAGCTTCCCGAATAATGACTTTAGCAACATCATCGTCTGTAATTATTTGGATATGTGGACTTACTTGTAAATGACTTTTAGAAACAATATCAGACAATTGATGAGTAAATTGTTCTACCAGATTAGCAGGAGTGTTGCGATCCGATACATGCAATAACACCACTTCTGCTTGATTAACATCAGCCAACATTTGGGCAAATCGCCAAGCGCTGATAGTTTGTGGTCTTAAATCTCCAATTGGTACAAGAATTCTTTTGATTGTGGTAGGACTACTAACCAGACGTGTTACTGCCACTGGACAATGAGAAGACCAAAAAACACTATCAATTACATTGCCAAATAAACGGGCACGCAAGCCTGTTGTGCGCGACCAACCCATTACTACTAAACTGGCATTTTGTTCTCGACTGGCGCGACTAATTGCCAAAGCTATATCATCATCAATCCGAATTGCTGTTGACACTTCTACATCAAATTCTTGACTTATTTCTTTGGCTAACTTCAATCTTTGCTGACTTTGCTCAAGTGCTGTTATTAATTGTGGATCGTCCATATGAATATGGGCTTTAGTAATAGCTAATGGCACAATTTTTCCAGATTCATGATGAGCTATTAGTGCTGCTATTTCTAGCAAATAACGCTGGGTTTGCGGGTTATATATTGGTACTACTACAGTGAATGGATGGTGGATTTGCTCTAATGGCTGACCCTCAGAACTTTCCCACCAAGTTGAAAGATTTTCTGTTTCAAAATCTGTTTGAGGAAGCTGTAACAATGCAGCAAATCGGGCTGTAATTAATGGACCCAAAATTGAAGTCACTAACATGAGAACAATTACACTGTTTAAGACACCTTCATTGATTAGCCTTTCACCAGCAGAATTTACAGTTTGATAGGCGACCAATGATGCTGCTAGAGTGGCTGCTACTTGTGGTAGTGATAATGACCACATCGTCAGCATTTCCGCCGTGTTGTAGCGGTACAGGAGTTTTGCTAAAAATGCCGCGATAAATTTGCTGCTAATCAAAGCTACTACAATTACGACAGTTAGCCAAATTGAACTGAGGGTTTTGATAAATGCAGGAATATTAATCAACAGTCCCATGTCTACAAAAAAACAAGGGATAAATAAAACACTACCAATAAATTCAATTTTTTCTTTGACTGGGCTACGCCCCAGAACATCGTTGACTGCCAAACCTGCTAAAAATGCGCCAACAATTTTTTCGACTCCAACTATCTGCGCTCCTACAGATGCCAAAAATAATGCTAATAATATGAATAAAAATTGGTTACTTTGTTCATCCCCAGAACGTCGAAAAAACTCTTTACCTGCCCAGTCAAAGCCAAATAACACAGCAACAGAGTAAATCGCTAATCCACCTAACAAAGTTACTAAACTCAAGACAGAGAATTCGCCTTCATGAATACCCACACAAATTGCTAAGACTAACAAAGCACCTGTGTCAGTAAAAATTGTGGCACCAACCGTAACTGTTACAGCTTCGTTCATCACAACTCCCAGACGGCTGACAATAGGATATGCCAGGAGAGTATGTGAGGCTAGTAAAGAACCAATTAGAACGGAAGTATTCCAACCGAAATTAAAGAATTGCCCTACAAGAATACCAGTAATTAAGGGAACTAAGAATGTTAGAATACCGAACCCAATTGAGCGATTCTTAGTTTTACGGAACTGTCCTAGGTCAATTTCTAGACCTGCTACAAACATTAAATAAACTTTGCCAATATCTGAGAGTAGTCTGACAGTTTCAGAGTTAGAGTCTAAAAGCTTTAACCCATTTTGCCCAAGCACCACACCAGCTACCAGCAAACCTACTAATCCAGGTACTCGCAGCCGCTCAAATATAGGGGGGACAGTAAAAATTACTGTCAGGAGAATTGTAAATGCAATAATAGGACTGTCAGTTAGTAAGTTTGATGCCATTGTTGGTAAATAAAGCTAAATGAACAAAGCAAGTATGTATTGTTATAATATATGTAAGATAGAATACAAAATTTTGCTAAATTCTTAGCAATTACCAAAGCTTAAACTTGAATATCTTTAAAGGCTATCGGTACATTTTATGATTCTATCTTAATCAGAAAGCGAAAAGGGCTAAACGTAAGGATTCAGTTCTAATATTGGGGAAGCAAAGAAGGACGAGACAGACTAACATTTATTAGAATTAGCAATTAGAGCCTGTGCAAAAAAAATCAATGACAGACCGACCAGGAGGAATTTCAGGATGTCTCCAGACGGAGGTTTCGATGAATTAGTGCTATCTAAATCTCTGCTGACTTTTAAACGCTTTATTTCTTGCTGTAGTTCTTTGGTGGATGCTTAAGTTAGGAAATCGCCTCCCCTGATCTCATGCGGTGAAGATTGGTGCTAATCTGCGAATACCTTCCACTAATTGCTGTTCTGTTAGTTCGCCGTAGCCGAAAATAAACTCACCTGTGCTGTGGGGTTGCAGATACTGTGGTTTGGCAGACATAATCCCCACACCCATTTGGGTAGCATATTGTATGATTTCTTCATCACTGAGATGGCTGTGCAATTTTACCATTAAATGAATTCCCGCCTTTTCTCCTAAAATGGTGGCTTTTTTTCCAAGGTAAACATTTAACGCCTGAACCAGGACTTGACAACGCCGTTCATAAAGCGATCGCATTTTTCTAATATGACGTTCTAAGTGTCCTTCGGTGATGAAGTCTGCAAGTGCTTGCTGTTCTAGTATAGGCAGGTGGCGATCGCTTAACCATTTAGCACGGGCAAATAAAGCAACTAAATTCTTAGGTAATACTAAATAACCAATCCGTAATCCGGGAAACAGCACTTTGGAAAAAGTCCCAATATACAGCACTGAATCACTGCGATCCAAGCCTTGTAGAGCCGGAATTGGTCTGTCACCATAGCGATATTCACTATCATAGTCATCTTCAATAATCAATCCTCCGGTTTGCTGCGCCCAAGCTAGTAGTTCTAAACGGCGAGGTAAAGATAAAATTGCTCCTGTGGGGAATTGGTGGGAAGGTGTTACATAGACAAGCAAAATGGGTTTTTTGGTAGAGTTTACCAGTTCTTTCACCATCAAACCTGATTCATCAACGGTAATGGGTAAGAGTTCAGCGCCTTGAGTCTGAAATATTAAACGTGCGCTCATATAACCAGGGTCTTCCATTGCAATGATATCCCCAGGCTCAATTAACAATCGGACAATTAAATCAAGTGCTTGCTGAGTACCATTGACAATCAGTACTTGATCCGCCTCACACTTAACAGCACGGGAACTGGATAGATAACGAGCGATCGCCTCCCGCAAAGGTTGATAACCCAAGGGTTGTGTGGAATAATCCAGCCAACTCAAATCTTTGTAAAAGTAACGTGATAGTAATCTGCGCCACAACTTCAAAGGAAATTGGTCTATAGCTGGTTGTCCGTAGCGAAAGTTAATTGGGGTATTAGGTGCGGGAATTCTCGGTAAATCCTCTGTCTTGGACAAAACCTGACCATATCGATTTAATTTAACTGGCGGACGAGTAATTATTTGGCTCGATGCTATCGGTGTAGAATGCAGCAAGTCATCAGGAAGTTGAGCGCAGACAAACGTCCCGGAACCCAAAACAGTTGTTAAATAACCCTCACTCAAGAGTTGTTCATAGCTTTGGGTGACAGTAGTGCGAGAAATACTCAAAGATTTGGCTAGTGATCGCGTGGAAGGAATCCGCACTCCAGGCGACAATCGCCCATTGAAAATGGCTTGACGCAGTTCTTGATATAGCTGCTGATGCAGAGGTAGAGGGGAATTACTATCAAGGGCGATCGCTAAATCCATAATCCAGCAATGAAAGTGGACTGCTATTAAATCACAAAAGTGGCTATTGTCTAATACCACTTGGGAAATTACGCTAACAGTGGTTCAAATAAACGTCTCTAACGATGCTGACAGAACGACAAATCGGCGTTGCTGAATCAGAATATGAAATGCTAAAATCACCCTGATTTTTCTTTGTACCTTTGCGCCTTTGCGCCTTTGCGCGAGATAAATTCATATTTTCAATCAGCAACGCCGACAAATCACTATTAGAGAAGCAATTCCCCAAGAAGACGCATTGATTGCACAGCACTTTTATCAACTGTGGCAAGATATTGGCGTTCCTGATGAAGCAATTAACCCCAACTGGCTAGATATTACCCTCCAGTTTACCGAACAAGCTCGTCAAGAATTGTTTTACCAAGCTTTTGTCGCAGAGATAGACAATGTCATCGTGGGTTCTGTAAGTTGTCAATTATTTTCCGGTTTATACCCGAATGTATTCACAGCCGAGTATCGAAAATACGGGTATATCTGGGGCGTTTATGTAGAACCAGCTTACCGCAGACAAGGCATTGCTAAGAAATTAACTCATAGTGCGATCGCTCATTTGAAAGCGATCGGTTGCACGCGAGTCGTTCTGAATGCTTCGCCATCAGGTAAACCAGTTTACTCCAGCTTGGGTTTTTCTGAGAGTAACGCCATGCAACTGGATTTATTGGAAATACAATCATGAATGAAATTAATCAGGAACAGTTAACCCCAACACAACGCAGTCAAATTAAGCGCGTACCTCAAAGGGGAAATTATGAACGTGAAGTGATTTATCAGATTTTAGATGAAGGTTTAATCTGTCATGTGGGATTTGCTGTAGATAGCCAACCTTATGTAATTCCTACTGCTTATGGTCGTGTGGAAGACAGTTTATATATTCATGGTTCACCAGCCAGTCGGATGTTGCGAAGTCTACAAACTGGGATTGAAGTTTGCTTGACTGTAACTCTCCTAGATGGGTTAGTATTGGCGCGGTCTGCGTTCCATCATTCGATGAACTACCGTTCAGTAGTGATATTTGGAACAGCAACCATAGTAAAAGATGCAGAACAAAAGCTAGAAGCCCTCCGAGCATTTACTGAGCATGTAGTACCAAAAAGATGGGCAGAAGTACGCCCGCCTAATCGCCAGGAGTTACAAGGAACTTTGGTGCTTTCCCTACCTTTAACAGAAGCATCAGCTAAAGTGCGGACAGGCCCACCCTTAGATGATGAAGCAGACTATACCTTGCCAGTGTGGGCGGGTGTTGTGCCATTAAAATTAGTGGCGGGGGAAGCGATCGCTGATGCTCGTGTACCGTCAACGATTAATATACCTGGAGAAGTAAAGAACTACACCCGGTTGCATATCCAGAATACAAAAGACATCTCCAGAAATTAAATATGCATCTTCCATAATCTTTTGTAGAGACTTTGCATACAAAGTCTCTACATGCTTTTGCGGAGATGTCTAAAACTCGCGTCTCTACTGAATTTTTAAGAACTTATCTAAAGCTGTCACCATACTGGGAGGCCAACGGCGGATATTTTTTACCCAGTTCATATCTTTGTAGCGGTTATCTAGTCCATAAGCTGCTACCCAGTTACTCTCTGCTTCGCCTTTGTTTCCACTTACCCAGTAAGCGGCTGTGAGGGCGGCACGCATATCAGCAAATTGAGGATATTTGCGGACAATATTCTTCATCTCGCGGATAGCTTGGTCGGTTTTACCAGTTTCATAAAGGGCGAGGGCGTAGTTGGCACGGGCAAAGGCAAAATTCGGGGCAATTTCCACTGATTTTTGATAATCGGCGATCGCCTCTTCCCATTTCCCTAATCCTGATTTGGCATTCCCGCGATTGTTGTACGCCATCGCATCATTCGGATCAAGTTCCAGGACATGATTATAATCGGCGATCGCCTCTTCCCATTTGCCCAATCCTTCCAACGCTGTACCGCGATTTAAATAAGGATCTGTGGCATTAGGGACTAGTTCAATGGCTTTGTTGTAATCTTTTAGGGCTGCTTGTAATTTATTCTGACTCACCCGCGAATTGCCCCGATTACTCCATGCTCCCGCATTCGTGGGAAACTGTTCAATAATCTGTGTCCAGTAAGTTTCAGCTGTAGCAAAATCACCTTTATTCGTAGCTGCAAAAGCTTTATTTGCTAACTCATCGCCTTGTTGTAACTGTTCTTGAGTAATACTTGGTGGTTGGGATACTGCCATAACTGGTGTACTCCAACCAAACACAAGCAACAGAGTGAGAACAATACTAATTAACTTCATCATCTAAAATTTACCTTAAGAAAATTGGCAGTAGGGAGTAGGGGGATAGGGGGATGGGGGGAAGAACTTAATATTAGTAATCTCTCCTTGTCCTCTTGTCCCTTTTTCCCCTTGTCCTTCCATCTTCCCCTAATTAACGTGAATTCGATGAACCTCACCCCAACCCCTCTCCGACACGGAGAGGGGCAAAAATCTCCCTAGTTTTGAACTAAAAATCAAGGTTTCAAAGCCTCTCTCCTGGCCTACGGTGTACACACAAGTCTTAAAATCCCACCTGAAACTTGGTTTCGTTGCCCTAGCGCCAAAATTAGCGGGATAAATGGAGTTTCCAGTTGCCCAAAATTAGGGTATTTATGGGGCTAAAAGAGTTGAAACCCTTGCGGTTTACACTTGTGTGTACACGGTAGCTCTCCTGGCAGGGGAGAGGTTTGGAGAGGGGTTTTTGATAGTTGTCGAACTCACGTTAATTACAACAACGACAACTGTTCATTAGGCGGTTTAAATCCCAAATGTTTATAGGCTGCGGTTGTGGCTGTTCTACCACGGGGAGTGCGGCTTAAATAGCCAATTTGCATCAGGTAAGGTTCATACACTTCTTCGATTGTTTGGGTGTCTTCACCTGTAGCGGCGGCAATTGTTTCTAATCCCACTGGCCCGCCGTTAAATTGTTCAATAATCACACTCAGCATTCGGCGGTCTGTCCAATCTAAACCACAGGGATCTACTTGAAATAGTTGCAATGCTTCGGCGGCAACGCTTTCGGTAATTTCACCTGATGATTTTACTTCCGCATAATCACGGACACGCTTGAGTAATCTATTAGCAATTCTTGGTGTGCCACGCGATCGTCTAGCAATTTCTGTGGCACCATCTTCGGCAATGGGGGTTTTGAGAAATTCGGCACTGCGTAAGACAATTTTGCTAAGTTCGTCTACTTCGTAAAAGCGCAATTTTTGCACTAACCCGAAGCGATCGCGTAATGGTGATGTTAGCGCACCCACACGGGTTGTGGCTCCTACTAGAGTAAATTTAGATAATGGTAAACTCCGAATCCGGGCGCTGGAACCTTTGCCGATAGTAATATCTAAACGATAATCTTCCATAGCCGGATAGAGAATTTCTTCGGTCATCCGCGAAAGACGGTGAATTTCATCTACAAATAAAATATCTCCGGGTTTAAGGTTTACTAGTAGCCCTACAATATCCCTGGGACGTTCTAGCGCTGGCGCACTGGTAATTTTGTAGTTTACTCCCATCTCCGATGCTAAAATCATTGCCATTGTTGTTTTACCCAATCCCGGAGGCCCATATAGCAGCAAGTGATCCAACACCTCACCGCGTGACTTAGCTGCTTTGATGGCAATGTCTAGCACATCCTTTAAGTCTTTTTGCCCAATGTAATCGGCAAATCGCTGTGGTCTGATACTCTCTTCTTGTTTACCTTGTTCGTCAGCAGCAGCTTCCGGTTGCAAAATGTTCTCATTGGCAGGTGCTGGCGCTGACTCCAGACGCTGCTGTGGTTGTCCGTTGGGTTCTTGAGGCTGTTTTTTCGAGGAGATTATCGCCATAATTCAGCTATCAACTTTGACTTGAGGACTGTTTGTGCGCCATCTACGCTGTAATGGCTGCGAGTAAACACGGGGCAAAAATTTTCTGTTGGAACTGCGCGCGCCAATTTAGAATTTAAATTCCGGACGATTACCCAGGAGTGAAAAAGTTATTATGTTATCTAAAAGAATCTTACCGTGCTTAGATGTGAAGGCGGGACGTGTTGTCAAAGGAGTTAACTTTGTAGACCTTAAGGATGCAGGCGATCCGGTAGAACTGGCAAAGGTTTACAACGAAGCTGGTGCTGATGAGTTAGTATTTCTGGATATTACAGCCACTCATGAAGACCGAGATACAATTATTGATGTGGTGTACCGCACGGCTGAACAGGTCTTTATTCCCTTGACTGTGGGTGGTGGGATTCAATCCTTAGAAAATGTTAAAGCTTTGTTACGAGCAGGTGCAGACAAGGTTAGTATTAATTCTGCGGCAGTACGTGAACCAGACTTGATTAATCGGGCAAGCGATCGCTTTGGTAATCAGTGCATAGTCGTTGCTATTGATGCTAGACGCAGAGTTGATTCTGATAACCCAGGCTGGGATGTGTACGTGCGAGGTGGTAGGGAAAACACCGGCTTAGATGCTTTACGTTGGGCACAAGAAGCCGAAAGACGAGGAGCTGGAGAACTCCTAGTCACGAGTATGGATGCTGACGGTACTCAAGCCGGCTACGACTTAGGATTGACAAGAGCGATCGCCGAATCTGTACAAGTTCCAGTGATTGCTTCTGGTGGTGCAGGCAACTGTGAACATATCTACACGGCACTAACTGAGGGCAAAGCCGAAGCGGCGTTACTAGCATCACTACTGCATTACGGGCAATTAAGCGTGGCAGAAATTAAAAACTATTTGCACGGTCATTCAGTACCAGTACGCTTGTAATCTTGAACTAAAATACATTATCAAAATCTAACCACATCTATCTCAAGTTAGATACAGTTCTCTAAAAGGGTGTTAAGATTACTTTATAAGTATGAATAAATATTAAGAAATATGTTGATTCCTATTTTACTATTTGATGTAGCGCTGGTAGCGTGGTCGCTCCACCTAATGGAGAAAGCCGTTGAGCATAAAGAATTTTCTTTAATGCTGGCTGGAACATTAGTTGCCCTTGCGGCTGCTGCCATGTTGGTAGTTTACTTCCTCATGGGACACTGTATGAGCTATTTGTTACAAGTGTCCTAGAAAATACCGAATGGTGGAGGAGATACTTGACATTTCATCAGTCAGGCTTGACAAAAAACTAAGATTCAGGGATTATTAAGAACGAATTACAAGGGGCTATAGCGCAGTTGGTAGCGCATCTCAATGGCATTGAGGGGGTCAGCGGTTCGAATCCGCTTAGCTCCATACCCTAGCTAGCTAGTTATCATTAATCTTTTTATCGGTAGACGTTAACGCCATCGTGAATGGTAGTTTTGTTCCTGTGAGGCTCATGGATGGTTTTATAGCTAGAAATTTATCCTGAACTTTCAGTACCAGGTTTTGACAAATGTCAATCACCCAAATAAATACCCAAACCACGAGCAGTTTTTACTAAAGTATCCTCTGGATTAACAGTTCTATATTGAGCGATCGCCTCAGCAATGGGTACTGTGAGCACCTGACGATTTTGCCAGGAAACCATGTAGTCATATTTACCTTCAGCGATGAGATTTACTGCTGCTACACCAAAGGCTGCTGCTACTAATCTATCTAGTGGTGAAGCAGTTCCACCGCGTTGGATGTGTCCTAAAACAGTGACTCGCGTTTCTGCACCAATGCGATCGCTAATTTGGTCGGCTAAGTATTCACCAATACCACCATATCGAGATTGACCCAAACGATTTGTCATGGTGACAGTTTCACCTTCTTGGGTACGAACAGCCTCGGAAACAATAACTAGACAATAGTTTTTGCCTTTTTCTTGGCGTTGTTTGATTTTGTAGCAAATGTCTTCAATTGTGTAGAGAATTTCTGGGATTAAAATCACATCTGCTCCCCCAGCAATTCCCGCAGCAATGGCAATATGTCCAGCATCACGACCCATCACTTCTAAAATCATGACTCGACTGTGAGAAGCAGCCGTGAAGTGTAAGCGATCAAGTGCTTCTGTGGCAATATTAACTGCCGTATCAAAACCGATAGCATGTTCAGTAATGCCAATATCATTATCAATCGTTTTGGGAATCCCTACTAAATTAATCCCGCCTTGTTGGGCTAGGCGACGGAGAATAGCCAAACTACCATCGCCACCAATGCCAATCAAAGCATCTAAATTGAGTTGATGATAGCCTGCAATAATTTCTTGGGAGCGATCGCATACACTACCATCAGGCATAGGAAAAGCAAAAGGATCACCTTTGTTGGTGGTTCCTAACATTGTTCCCCCAGAAGTTAACAACGGGTCAACTAAGTCGATTTCCAGTTTTGTGAATTGCGGTGGACGTGCCATTAATCCCAGAGTTGCTTGACGAATTCCTAGTACTTCCCAACCTTTGCCACAAGCACAATGGACAACAGACCTGATGACCGCATTTAAACCAGAGCAATCTCCTCCACTAGTAAGAATGCCAATACGCTGATGTTTTCCCATATATTTTTGCTACTTCAAACGTGAAACAATTTTTCCCTACTCATACAGATCACGCCCATTTTGAAGGATTTATCCTGATTGGTTCACATTAGAGACTATGGGACTTTGGGGACATTTCACTTAGTCCGAAACAAAATTTCATTTATAGCCGTAGTCACATAGGTTAGGACAGTATTGATGCAAGAGAGCAATGAAGCAACTGGGTTTATACTCAGCACTCAGCACTCCAAAAAATGCTGGCGAGAGTTGGTGAATTCTAACAGAAGTTAGATGATTAAATTTGGAGTTTAGATTAATTTGGGTGGCATTCGTGACCCAATCAAGATTAGGTGCAAACATGCCAGAACAGCAACTCCAACTAGACAGTTCAGCCGTATTTGAGCAGTTATGGGGGATTACCAAAGAACTCCGCCAAAAACTAGACAATCGTTTTCAGGTACAGCCAGATCCGTCTACCCAAGACTTACAAAGCTATTTTGCCCAGACGGGAGATGCACAAGGTTCACTCACTGCTTTTTCGGGTTCCGAATTGGATTGGCTAGTACATTCATGGTTGCGGGAACCTAATTCAGGTTTTTGTAATATGCACCTGACTAATTGGCTAAAACCGCATATCCGTGTGCCGCATCTGGCTTATGCATTTGCTACAGTACCACACCTATTCTTTTACATGGATTATATTCCTCGTACTGATCTATTCATTGACCTAGAATATTTAGATCGCTACTACGAGCCAATGAATCAAACATATCTGAATTTACTTGCAGATGAACGTTTCCAGCAGTATCACAGCAAAACTCTCTACATTCGTCAAGCCCAATCTCATACGAGTTTGTGTTTCACCAGCCCAGTCATGGAAGAGACACTAAGTATACTGAGAAACGTGGCTCATGAGATGATGGATCGGTGGTTGACTTGGGTAGATGAAGCTGAATCAGTAGCAGAATCAGAGCGTGCTGCTTTATCTGAGCGTGACTTCATTGTCCGTCGAGCGATCGCAGAACGTGATCCAGATAATAAAATAGCTGTGCGGTTGTTTGGTCAAGAGATGACAGATAAACTAGTGCGATCGCTTTGGGGTGGTGATCGAATTATTCATTAATGACACTCCCCATTCCCCGGTTACTGAGCGCAGTCGAAGTACACTCCCCATTTCCCCAGCATGGCAAACACTGATAATATAGATTCATTTCGAGCTTTGGCACTGCAAGTTACTTGCCATGCCGTCAATCAAGCAAGCGATCGCCAAGCAGCCCGGTTGTTGATGCAAAACTCTATCAATCGCTTGGCGCAACAAATTGCAGCTAGTATTGCTTTTATTGGCTTTGACTGTCGCTTAATTGTTTTACCAGAATATTTTCTGACAGGTTTCCCTATGGGAGAATCCTTGGCTGTTTGGGGAGAAAGAGCTTGTCTAGAAATGGATGGTGCTGAGTATGAAGCACTTGGTAAAATTGCCCAAAAACATCAAATATTTTTAGCTGGTAACGCCTACGAACTCGACCCCAACTTTCCAGGGTTGTACTTTCAAAGCTGCTTTGTGATTGATCCTGCTGGAGCTATTGTCTTAAGGTATCGGCGGCTAAATTCTATGTTTGCCCCTACACCTCATGATGTTTGGGATAAGTATCTCGATTGCTATGGTTTAGAAGGCGTTTTTCCCGTAGCTAAGACAGCAATTGGTAACTTGGCTACTTTGGCATCAGAAGAAATTTTATATCCAGAGGTGGCGCGGTGTCTGGCAATGCGGGGAGCCGAAATTTTTTTACACTCCACATCAGAAGTGTATGGTAAGAACCTCACACCGAAGGATGCAGCCAAAATTACCCGCGCTGTCGAAAATATGGCTTACGTAGTTTCAGCGAATACAGCAGGTATCGTTAATAATCCCATCCCCAACGCTTCAGCCGATGGTGGTTCTAAAATCATTGACCATCGCGGAATAGTCCTAGCCCAAACCAGTACAGGCGAAAGCATGGCAGCATTTGCCGAGATTGACCTAGCTGCTTTACGCCGCGATCGCCGCCGTCCAGGGTTAAATAATTTACTTTCACGCCAGCGCTTTGAACTATACGCTCAAAGTTACAACCAGTCACAGTTTTACCCAGCAAATACTATGCTGGACAAAGAAGTAAACCGTCAACACTTCACGCAAACACAACAAATAACTATTGAACGTTTAGCCAAATTGGGGATAATTTAACCTGTAGAAAATTAAGCTGGAAACTTTCCCTAACTGCACCGATGTGTCACATTGCTGTTCTACGTGCTATATCTGGGCGTAGTTTTGGGCTTTCTACCCTGATTAAGCTCAATGCCCAATGCTCAATGCCCCATGTCCAATGACCAAACCAATAGAAGTTCGCAATCCCCGGACTGGAAAATTTGACTATGTAATTCTCCCGCCGCCGCCGAGGCTGTTGATACATCAATGCAACCGCGCCCGGAGAGCGCAAATTCATTGGCAGCAGTTAGGTCTAGAAGCTAGAATTGATGCCTTACAGCAATGGAAGCAAGCCATATTATCTGGGCGAGAACGGCTCACAGAAGCGCTGGTAAATGATACAGGTAGATTGTCCACCTCTGTACTAGAAATAGACTCCTTCCTGGCTAGTATTGACCGTTGGTGTGGGTTAGCACCAGAGTTACTGCAAGACTCAGCCAAAAATACAGCCATTCCATTTATCGCCCTACAACAAACATCAGTCCCTTATCCCTTAGTTGGGGTGATTAGCCCGTGGAATTTTCCATTGTTGCTATCGACGATTGATACAATTCCCGCATTGTTGGCGGGTTGTGCAGTGATTGTTAAACCCAGTGAAATTGCTCCCCGCTTCGTAGCACCACTGATTACAGCCATTAATACTGTGCCCAATTTACGTGACGTATTAAGTTTTGTGGAAGGAGCCGGTGACACCGGAGCAGCTTTAATTGAATATGTAGATTTAGTCTGCTTTACAGGTAGTGTAGCGACAGGGCGCAAAGTAGCAGAAGCCGCAGCTAGACGCTTTATTCCAGCTTTTTTAGAATTGGGAGGAAAAGACCCCGCGATCGTTTTGGAGTCAGCCAATTTAGAATTAGCAACTTCAGCGATTTTGTGGGGTTCAGTAGTCAACACCGGACAATCATGTCTCTCAATTGAGCGAATTTACGTTGCAGAAGCGATATTTGAAGAGTTTTACCATCAACTGATAGCCAAAGCCCATCGCCTCCAGTTAGCATATCCCAAAGTGGAAAATGGAGAAATTGGCCCCATTATTGCCGAAAGACAAGCCGCAATTATTAACGACCATCTTCTAGATGCAGTCGAAAAAGGAGCATTAATTCATTGTGGCGGTAAAGTTGAGGAATTAGGCGGAGGTTGGTGGTGTCGTCCAACTGTGATTACCCAGGTAAACCATTCAATGAAAGTGATGACCAAAGAGACTTTTGGCCCTATCATGCCAGTGATGCCGTTTTCCACAGTTGAGGAAGCAGTGTATTTAGCCAACGACTCTATTTATGGACTAAGTGCAGCAGTATTTGCCGAGTCAGAAGCAGAAGCTTTAGCCGTTGCCCAACAAATAGATGCAGGAGCCATTAGTATTAATGATGCTGCTCTCACTGCCATTATGTACGAAGGAGAGAAGAATTCTTTCAAATTCTCCGGTCTTGGTGGTTCACGTATGGGGCCAGCATCACTAAAACGATTTTTACGAAAAAAAGCATTTTTGATTAAAACTAACTCTAGTAGCGACCCTTGGTGGTTTGATAATGGTTAATAGAAGCCTAAAATCTTATTTCAAGGAATTGTGTAATGTCTAATATTCGAGAAGAAATGCCAGTGCTAGCCCGCCATGAGGGTGATTGGGTAGGTACGTATACTTTGATAGATATAGAAGGTAAAATTATTGATCAACATCAATCTCATTTAACCTGCCAGTTTCCAGAAAACGACATTTATTCCTACTATCAAATCAATCGCTACAAATGGTCTGATGGAAAACAAGAAGAGCATAAATTTCCAGGAACCTATCGCGATAAAATGCTCTGGTTTGACACAGAACGTATTCAAGGAAAAGCTTGGGAAGTTGATGATTCTACCCTTATTTTGTGGTTTGCTTATAAGACAGTACCAGAAATGTATTTATATGAAATGATCTTACTTAGCCCTGACAATAACCATCGTGCCCGTACTTGGCACTGGTTTAAAAACCATCAAATTTACCAACGCACCATTATCCAAGAAGAACGACTACAGTAGAAAGTTTGTAGTCAGAGGCTCTAGCCTTACTTTGTGTTTGCATAATTTACGATTTTCCAGGTATCAGCATGGCAAAAAGCGACAAAATCAACTTCTCAACTCCTAGCGGGTTTCCCGAATTTCTTCCCAGCGAAAAACGCTTGGAATTATATTTACTAGATACCATCCGGAGAGTTTTTGAAAGTTATGGATTTACACCTATAGAAACTCCGGCTGTAGAACGTTTAGAAGTGCTGCAAGCCAAGGGAAATCAAGGTGACAATATTATTTATGGTATTGACCCTATCCTGCCACCAAATCGGCAAGCCGAAAAAGAAAAAGCAGGAGAAACAGGTTCAGAAGCTAGAGCTTTAAAGTTTGACCAAACAGTTCCTTTAGCAGCTTATATTGCTCGTCACCTCAATGAATTAACCTTTCCCTTTGCTCGTTACCAAATGGATGTTGTTTTTCGGGGTGAACGAGCAAAAGATGGGCGTTTCCGCCAGTTCCGCCAGTGTGATATTGATGTAATTGCTCGGCGTGAACTCAGTTTACTTTATGATGCTCAAATGCCTGCAATTATCACCGAGATATTTGAGGCTGTTAATATTGGTGATTTTCTGATTCGCATTAATAACCGTAAAATTCTTACAGGGTTTTTTCAGTCGTTAGGAATTGCTGAAAATAAAATTAAATCTTGTATCAGTATTATTGATAACTTGGAAAAAATCGGTGAGGCTAAAGTCAAACAACAATTAGAAAAAGAAGATATTTTAGCAGAACAAACTCAAAAAATTATTGACTTTATTAAAATTAACGGCAGTGTTGATGAGGTATTAGATAAGCTTAAGCATCTTGCACAAAATTTGCCTGAAGCTGAACAATTTAGCTTGGGAGTCACTGAATTAGAAACAGTGATTACAGGTGTTCGTAACCTTGGAGTTTCTGAAAATCGCTTTTGTATTGATTTAGCGATCGCTCGTGGTCTTGATTATTATACAGGTACTGTTTATGAAACAACTTTATTAGGACATGAAGCTTTAGGTAGTATTTGTTCTGGCGGTAGATATGAAGAGTTAGTAGGCACATTTTTAGGCGAAAAAATGCCTGGTGTGGGTATTTCTATTGGTTTAACTCGTTTAATTAGCCGATTACTAAAAGCTGGTATTTTGAGTACCTTAGCTGCTACACCAGCGCAGGTCATGGTAGTGAATATGCAGGAAGATTTGATGCCTATTTATTTACAGGTGTCCCAAAACCTGCGTAAAGCTGGAATTAATGTTATCACTAACTTTGAAAAAAAAGGTTTGGGAAAACAATTCCAGCTAGCTGATAAACAAGGAATTCAATTCTGTGTAATTATTGGTTCCGAAGAAGCAGCATTGCAAAAGTCTTCTCTTAAAGATTTAAAAACAGGTGAACAAGTAGAAGTATCACTAGAAAATTTAGCTGAAGAAGTTAAACAAAGACTGGCGTAATATTTGGAGTATTGTATGAGTTCTAAATAGATGGAAAATAATTATAAGACTGTCCCCGATGAAGAGACTAATGATTTTTTGAATGTAGCGCCTGTGAAGGAAGATTGGGGTGGAGATGGTAGAGGGCGCATGAATTTATCAGGAAGACACACGGCTATTTCCCCAGAATATGCACCTCGACAGTATCAGTACTTTGACACAAATGCTGTATCAGTAGAACATGGGTGGCGAGTGCGGGGAATGCCAGAATATGTAGCACCTGGAAACTATCAATTGCTGACTTGGCATGATAGTGGTGCATCTACTTCCAAAGTTGTGTTACCACCCCAGTTTGCAGCACCCTCTGGTATATTTACTGCCGATTTAGAAATTTTTGTGCTTAAAGGTGTTATTCAATTAGGTGAATGGCAACTAAACAAGCATGGATACTCATTTATACCGGCAGGAGTGAGGGTAGGCCCTTGGAAAGTGCTTGGTGATGATGAAGTGGAAATCCTTTGGATGGAGAACGGTATTCTCAAGTATAAGGACGCACAAAATAACCACCCAAACGCGAGGATGGATGAGTTCATCCCAGCATTGGATAGTAAATTGCTATCGTGGGGCAAGACAGATACAGTTCAATTTGAGGTAGCAAAAAAGAAGTACTTGAGGAAAGATGCCAACGGAGGTGGAGTATGGCTCCTTGCCATCTTGCCACATTATGACGGCAGGTACACAGAAATACAATCTTATAACGAAGAGGCGTATTGTCTAGCTGGATACTGTGATATTGGAGATTTTCGATTTGTCAAGGATTGCTTTGGTTACATTCCCAGCTTTACCACCTCTCCTTGGCACAGAACAGATGATGGTTGCTTATTTTTTGTTCGAGTTGATAGGGATTTATCACAACTGGGAACAGTCTTGTCATATGCAGCTAAAGACGCATAAGCTTTTTAAGCTAACATCTTTTTAAATAACGTCCAGTTGGTACACCAAGCACTTGTCCTTGGTCGTAAATTTTGTTTCCGCGCAAAAAGGTAGTTTTCACCCTTCCAGTTAATTCTACTCCTTCAAAGGGTGTGTAACCTTGTTGTGACTCTGATTCAGCCGCACGTACTACGAAGGTTTCACGGGGGTCTAATAACACCAAATCAGCATCGTAGCCAATAGCAATATCACCTTTTGTGAGTACACCAAACCGCCGGGATGGGTTCCAAGATAGCAACTTAGCCATGTGGCTGTAAGACATTCCCCGCTTGCTACCTTCACTAAATACACCAGAAAGTAAATATTCTGTACCACCAAAACCAGATTTTGCTAACCATATATTATTTGGGTATTTTGCGCTTCTTTTTTGTTCGGCAGAACAACAAGCATGGTCACTAACTATCCAATCTACTTGATGATTAAGTACTGCTTGCCATAAGTATTCCACATCGGCACGGGGACGGATAGGTGGGTTGACTTTGGCCCAAGTAGTTGTAGGGGTATCGACATCTAATAGTAAATGTCCAACAGTGACTTCTCGTCGGAAATTAATATGGGGAAAAGCAGTTTGCATTGTCAAGGCTGCTTCCATTGCTTTACGCGAACTGAGATGTAATAAATTGATGTTTGCACAGTTGGTTTCATGTGCCAAATAAGAAGCAATACAAATTGCTAAACCTTCGGAATGGGGGGGACGTGCTGCACTATAAGCGTGTAGTCCACTGAGGCTGGAATCATTTTCGACTATTTTGGTGTATGCGTTGAGAATTTCGGCAATTTCGCAGTGCAAACTTAAGCTGATACTATCTCGCGATTCTGGATAATCTGCCATCAAGGAAGTGAGACGGCGCATAATAAATTCAAAGTGGGCGAAGTCATAGCGTTCTTCTTTATTAATCATCAAAAAGAGGTTTTGTTGGTCTGATAAACCATGCAAACCGTAACCTCCATAAAACATAAAGATTTTAAAGGAAGATACTCCATGTTCTGTAAACAATAGTGGGATTTCGTCAAGATGTTGGCTAGCTATGGGGGCGACGTGATAGCTATAATCAACAAAAAAATTACCTCTGGATAAGGCTAATACTTCTGGGAAAAAGTCTCGATAAGCACCGCCTTTGTTTAAATAATACTGTCCTGTACGAATGTAGTTGAGACTAGTTGTGACTCCCCCCATGGCGGCTGCTTTGCTTTCAGTCACTGCATCTTGGTCAAGAGGTTGATAAATACCGATGTGCATATGGGCATCTACGACACCTGGAAAGCCTAGGAGGTTTTTGGCATCAAATATCTCTTGACCTTGGTCTGGGCTAATATAAGGAGCAATCTGGACAAATTTTCCATCCTTAATTCCCAAGTCAAGTAGTTCGACTGTATCTTGATGGGGACGAACTACTCTGACGTTTTTAATTATTTTATCTAATAAGGGGGCTTCGGACATGGTAGACCTCACACTAAAATGACTACATAACCTAGTTTTAAACCACAGAGGCACAGAGCTAAGAAGTTAAAAAGGAAATTTGTGACTGAAAAAGAATTTATAGCGATTCCCAACTAAGTGAGTACAGAACTAATATTTTTTAACGCAGAGGAACGCTAAGGTAGCGCAGAGTTACGCAAAGATTGTCAAATTTTATTAGCGGTGTATTCAGTCCTTCAGCGCATTAGGAAACGCTATAACTATTTTACAAGTTTAGATAGAATTGCTGATATTAATACGTCAAAAATCTTTATTCAATCATTTGGAGGAGAAAGATTATGGTAAGGTTTAATGAGTATCATTTAGATCCAAAGCAGTTTACTTTTCTCAACAGTTTTCAAGATAACTGGTCAGTGATTAGAGATGAGTTTACAAGTTTTTTTAATCATGCGTCTGCTGAGGAATTAGCGTTCACTTTTGATGTTCTGGGACCTAAAAGTAAGACGATTAAAACTAGGGGTAATGCGAAATATAGTGCTTTTGGGATTTTATTTAAAGGTTTATTTATTGAAGAATATATTCGCTTGTATCAAATAGAATATCCTGATTATGGAGCAGAAGAGGCATCAGAAAAAGCACTTGCTTTGAGAGAGAAATATTTTCCTAATTTGACTGAGGTGATAGCAAAAGTAAACTTGAGCGATGATAATATCATCAGAAATGTTTATTTTGGTACCTTTCGTCCAGGATTAGATATTAAACTACATGTGAACTATAACCCTCATATGAATCGTGGCTATCTAGGATTGATTGTACCTGAGGGGGATGTGGCTATGAAAATATGCCATGAGCAGCTTTATTGGTATGAAGGAAAATTTATGGTTTTAGATCACAGCTATCCACATTGTCCACATAATTACACTAATTATGACAGAACTGTTTTGGTTGTAGACTTTTTTAAACCCGATAAGTCTAGAGAGGAAGTGATAGTATTTGAAAAAGAGCAAGTTACACAACGAATGCAAGATAATCCTTACAGTTTAGGCGTTTTTGGTAAAAGTGATCAAGCTAAAGTAGAAGATTTTATCACGTATGGTTTAGCTCATCAGTTAGAGTGGGATAAAGCCTTAGAAGCCTAAGAAGGGCGACTAAAAGTCGCTGCTACACAATCAAAACCCGCCTACGCGGGTTGAGAACCAAGAGTCTACTTTTGCTGAATTAGTGATAATTTTGGAAAACGAACCGCAGAGACGCAGAGAACGCAGAGAAATTTAATAAAATTTTTTACGTTCTCGTAACGTGTCCGCAGGACTTATGAGTTAGGACTGCTACATACGTTAAAACTAATAATTAAGGAGTAAGGTAAAATTAAGATTAAAAATGAAGGCAAAAATCTACAGAAAGTTAATAGCAAAGCAATTTGAGCAAGATTTTAAATCTGCTGTGGAAGTTGTGGAAATTCCTATTCCTCAACCTACTACTAAGCAACTGTTAATTAAAAATAAATTTGCTGGGATTAATGGTGGTTTTGATACTTTACTTTGTCGTGGTGATGTTCCCTATGTTAGCTTAATTCCTCCCTTTGATTTGGGTGTGGAAGCGGTGGGAGAAGTTGTTGCTATGGGTGAGGATGTCAAAAATTTCCAAGTTGGTGAGGCTGTGGTAACTACTAACCGTGGTGGTGGTTATCGTGAGTACCAAATTATCGATGCGAATTTAGTAACTAAGGTGCGGGAAGTTACCCCGGAAGTGTTAACTTTGATGCCTACTGGTGTATCAGCTTTGGTGGCATTAGAACAAGTTGGGGAGATGAAAAGTAATGAAGTTGTTTTGGTGACGGCTGCGGCGGGTGGAACAGGTCATATTGCTGTGCAGTTGGCGAAGTTAGCAGGTAATCATGTAATTGGTATTTGTGGTTCTGAAGCAAAGGTGCAGTTATTAAAGGAATTAGGATGCGATCGCATTATTAATTATCGTACAGAAAACCTTGGTCAAGTCTTGCAACAAGAGTACCTCAATGGCATTAATTTGATTTTTGAGTGTGTGGGTAAACAGGTTTTCGATACCTGTGTTGATAACTTAGCGGTGCGGGGACGTTTGGTGGTGCTTGGCTTTATCTCTGAGTATGGGAAAAATTTGGCGGAAATTACCCAACCCCGGATTTATCACCAGCTATTTTGGCAAGCTGCTTCTGTGCGTGGCTTTCTCATGCCTCATTATCAAGAATATATGACAGAGGCACGCGATCGCTTGTTAAATCTTTTCTACACAGGTAAACTCAAAGTCTTTGTTGATCAAAGGCAATTTCTAGGTGTAGAATCCATACCTACTGCTGTTGAATATTTGCTGAGTGGTCAAAATTGCGGCAAAGTAGTTGTCAGATTTTAGCTGTCAATGTGTAGACATGGAGCGGTAACTTTTTCTTTTTGGTGCATTGTCGCCAGCACAGCTATACGGTTAGTAAATAATGAATCCTTTGGCATTTTTCCTCAAATTCCCTACTCTTAACGTCCTACTAAATACCGCAGACCAATGAGTAATAAAAAAACGCCATACAGCTTTTTCATCATTTCACTGCTAATAAATGGCTGATTAGCAAATAATGCGCCAAATAAATTACCAACAACTAGCCCAATAGCAATGATGGCAGCATATTTGATATTAATATTGCCATTACGATAATATACTGCTGCTCCTAAAATACCAATTGGTAAAATTTGGGCAGCAATTGAAGTACCTGTAGCAAATTTCTGATCCAAACCAGCTAGCAGAACCATTGCTGGTACCATAATTGCACCACCACCGATACCAAACATACCACCAGCAATGCCGGCAATTAGACCAATAATTAACATTTGGATGAAGATATTAGACATACAAGATTATTTATTGTTAACTATAAACTTATTTTATGTGAAAGGATCGCTTTGGGCAGCATCCCATGAACACCTTTTTGAGGACTATTGACAACTTGAGTGATGCGAAAATTTACCGCTAAACTACACAATACATAAGCGTCTTCTGCTGACAAATTTGTAAAACGTTCCAAAAAATCTATCATGTTTTTGACAGCTATTTCCAAAGCTGCATCTAAAGTTTGAGCAAACCCCATGGTGATAATATCAGTTGGTGTTTCAGCTATGGGTGTTGTTAGGTGTAAGTCCTGGCGAAGTTTGAGTATAATTTTACCGTTCATAGAAGTTTCAATGGCGGTGACATTTACTTCGCCATCGCCTTGTGCGGAATGTCCATCACCAAGAGAGAATAATGCACCTGGGACAAAAACAGGTAAAAATATGCGAGAACCTGCTTGGAGTTCTCGGTTATCGATGTTACCACCATAACAACCAGGTGGAACTGATGTTCGGGAGTTTTCTGGGGTAGCGACACCAAGGATACCAAAAAAGGGTTTGAGGGGAATTTTAATTCCACTATTAACAGGAAACTCCGCAATATTGCTGACTAAATCGAGGGGAATAAATCTCAGTGCAGGTTGAGTAAATTGGTTTGGTAATGCGCCCCAGCCTGGACGAATCGCATTAAAACCAACAGGTAAACTAGGTGCGATCGCTTCTAATTTTACTTCTAAAACGTCTCCTGGTTCTGCATCCTGGACGTAAATTGGCCCTGTGAGTAAATGTGGCCCGCCAGCAACTTTCCGTTCTAAAGGAAGATTTTGGCAGATATCAATAAATTCTGGGGTGAGAAACTCTGATGGTGCTTTGTCGTAAACGTAATAACCAGTGTAGGTTTCCACATCAATTGTGTCGCCAGATTCAATAGTGAGTGCTGGTTCTAATAGATGAGAGAACCCACCTAGATGCACAGTTTTCTTGGTGGCTTTTAAAATGTGGTGAGTCATTGCCTTTGTGATTATATACAAGAAGTTTAATATAAATAAAATTTAATAAGCTTGTAGTCAGGGCTTCAGCCCTTTTTTATCAGAAGCTACAAGTATAGCTGTGCTTACTTCCTAGCTGTGATTATGGGAGATAGAGAGGACTAAAGTCCTCACTACAAACTTTTAATTAAAATCAAGTATTTTGTTAATTAACAAATATTTTTAGCAACAAATTCAATCACATCTGTTAGCCCTGCTTGAGTTTTTAAATTAGTAAAAATAAAAGGCTTATCACCGCGCATTTTTTGAGCATCCCGCTTCATTACTTCTAAATTTGCACCAACATAGGGTGCAAGGTCAATTTTATTAATTACTAATAAATCAGATTTCGTAATACCGGGGCCACCTTTGCGGGGGATTTTGTCACCAGCCGCCACATCGATCACATAAATTGTTAAATCTACCAATTCTGGACTAAAAGTAGCTGCTAAATTATCGCCGCCACTTTCCAGAAACACTAAATTTAAATCAAAAAATTGGCGTTCTAATTGTTCAATAGCAGCCAAATTCATAGAAGCATCTTCACGGATAGCCGTGTGAGGACAACCACCAGTCTCTACACCCAAGATGCGATCGCTTGTCAAAGCCTGAGAACGCACCAAAAACTGAGCATCCTCCTGAGTATAAATATCATTCGTCACCACAGCAATCTCATACTGCTCACGCAACGCCTTACATAAAGCATCTACCAAAGCAGTTTTTCCTGAACCCACCGGGCCAGCCACCCCAACTCGAAATGCACTCATTTTACTTCTCCTCTGCGCCTCTGCGGTTTGTTAACTTCTAAACAACCTTGTATACTGAGTTTCATGCTGCATACTAGCTAACGACAACCCCCAACTACAACAGTCAAGTTGATCATCCTCCAAAGCCAGTATTTCTAACGCAGCTGCACTAATTAATGGTTGTAACTCCAGCAATAACTCTTGTCCTGCTGTTTGACCAAGGGGGATAAGTTTTACACCAGCCGTCACCAAATTACTTACCCAACTATGCAGATATCCCAGTAAAGCAGCTTTGATATTAATTTGCCAATGGGCAACAGCAATCCCAAAAGCGATCGCATAATTGCAATGATCACCCACAGCATTCACCAGTGGCATAATTTGTGGTTGTAGTTTACCAAGTAATTGAATCAGCGATCGCCCCATTTGCCAACTAGAAGCGCGTAATTCTTGGGTTTCCCTAGCAGCCGATAACCACATATTCCAACGGCGTAACGCTTCTACATCACCCATATTTGCAGATTGACCAGATCGTACCATCACCGCCGCCTCTAAGCGTATTGCCCCATAACGCAGTTCTGCTGCTAACCAATGTTTGAGACTTTCTTGGTCTGCGATCGCGCCATTTTCCACGAGGGTTTCCAATCCTTCAGAATAGCTGTATGCTCCCACAGGTAAAGCTGGATTAGCTAGCTGCAAAATAGATAAAAGATGGCTATCAGTGAGCGTGATTATGTCCATAAGCGCCTAATTCGGGCTGAAACGGCAGAATTTCTGCTTTAATTTCTAGTCCCAGTTGTACCAACATTGTCTGTAAAACTGAATCTGGTGATAAGCGTAAATAACTAGAGGTAATTTCCACAGGTACGTGGCGATTGCCCAAATGATACGCCGCCCGCATTAATAAAAGTGGTGTTGCAGCCAAAACCGTTAAAACTGGTTCTGCTTTAGCCGCAATTCTCATTAAACTACCATTGGTTTCGTCTTGGAGAATATCACCATCCCGCAACACCATACCTCTAGGTAAACGCAAAAATACAACTTTGCCATCTTCCGTTTCCCAACGATGACGACTGCGGGTGCGTTCTTCTGCTGTCAGCGCCAAAGTAAAAGTGACGACTACATCAGGGTTAGGTGGGTGACGTTGGGTGAAAGTCAGCATGATTCAGTAAAAATCAGCAAATTGCCTATGAGAGAGGGACAAAAGGGGACAAGGGGAATGAAACTTTAGGTGATACTTACTTTCTTTACTCAGCACTCAGCACTCAGCACTTAGAAAAGCACTCAGCACTCAAAAAGAGGTAATACTACTACTCTATCAAGATGTGAAGACCGATCTAGTTAGTTGCGCCCCTCTTCCTACAATGACCATATAAAAGCAAAATTGACTATTGTTCTATCTGCGCCTTTTATTTGGAGTAGTTTATCTCAAAGCCTATGCAACCAACTAATCCAAACCAATTTACAGAAAAAGCCTGGGAAGCGATCGCCCATACTCCGGAGATTGCTAAACAATATCAACAACAGCAAATCGAAAGCGAACACCTGATGAAAGCGCTACTAGAACAAGAAGGTTTAGCTAGCAGCATTTTGACGAAAGCGGGTGTTGATTTGCAAAAAATCCGCGACCGCACTGACCAATTCTTTCAACGTCAGCCGAAAGTATCTGGTAGCAGCACGTCTGTATACTTGGGACGCAGCTTAGATACACTGTTAGATCGGGCAGAGGTATATCGTAAAGAATTCAAAGACGAATATATCTCAATTGAACATTTATTGCTGGCTTATGCCAAAGATGACCGCTTTGGTAAAGGTTTATTCCAAGAATTTGGTTTAGACGAAGGCCAGCTCAAAAATACCATTAAACAAATTCGTGGGAGCCAAAAAGTGACCGACCAAAATCCAGAAGGCAAATATGAAGCACTGGAAAAATATGGACGTGACCTCACCGAAGCAGCACGTAAAGGTCAACTTGATCCAGTGATTGGCCGGGATGATGAGATTCGTCGCACGGTGCAAATTCTCTCTCGCCGTACCAAAAATAATCCTGTACTAATTGGTGAACCTGGTGTGGGGAAAACTGCGATCGCGGAAGGATTAGCACAACGGATTGTTGCTGGTGATGTCCCCCAATCTCTCAAAGACCGCAAGCTAATTGCTTTAGATATGGGTGCTTTGATTGCAGGGGCCAAATTCCGGGGTGAATTTGAAGAACGCTTGAAAGCAGTATTAAAAGAAGTTACGGAATCCGGCGGCAATATAGTTTTATTTATTGATGAAATTCATACTGTAGTTGGCGCTGGTGCAACACAAGGCGCAATGGATGCCGGTAACTTGTTAAAACCCATGTTGGCGCGGGGTGAATTGCGTTGTATTGGGGCGACAACTTTAGATGAGTACCGCAAGTATATCGAAAAAGATGCGGCACTAGAGCGACGTTTCCAGCAAGTCTATGTAGACCAACCCACAGTAGAAGATACAATCTCGATTTTGCGCGGGTTGAAAGAACGTTATGAAGTTCATCACGGGGTAAAAATTTCTGATAGTTCTCTAGTGGCAGCCGCTACATTATCTAGTAGATATATTAGCGATCGCTTCTTGCCAGATAAAGCCATCGACTTGGTAGACGAAGCCGCCGCTAGGTTGAAAATGGAAATTACCTCCAAACCAGAAGAACTGGACGAAATTGACCGCAAGATTTTGCAATTGGAAATGGAGAAGCTGTCTTTGCAAAAAGAAAGTGATGCAGCTTCTAGAGAACGTTTAGAAAGAATTGAAAAAGAACTTGCGGATCTCAAAGAAGAACAAAGAACACTCAATGCTCAATGGCAATCGGAAAAAGATATTATCAACAAAATTCAGTCTGTCAAAGAAGAAATTGACAAAGTTAACTTAGAAATTCAACAAGCTGAAAGAAACTACGACCTCAACCGCGCTGCTGAGTTGAAATATGGCAAGTTAACTAATTTGCATCGTCAGTTGCAAACAGCAGAAAGCGAATTAGCCAACGCCCAAAGAACCGGTAAATCGCTATTGCGTGAAGAAGTCACAGAAGCAGATATCGCGGAAATTATTTCTAAGTGGACAGGAATCCCCATTAGCAAGTTGGTGGAATCAGAGAAAGAAAAACTGTTGCATTTAGAGGATGAACTGCATCAAAGAGTAGTAGGACAAAGTGAAGCCGTCACAGCTGTCGCCGATGCTATTCAGCGATCGCGTGCGGGACTTGCTGATCCGAATCGTCCCATTGCTAGCTTTATTTTCTTGGGTCCCACAGGTGTAGGTAAAACCGAGTTGGCGAAAGCACTGGCGGCGTATATGTTCGACACCGAAGACGCTTTGGTGCGAATTGATATGTCTGAATATATGGAGAAACACGCAGTTTCGCGGTTAATTGGTGCGCCTCCAGGATACGTGGGTTATGAAGAAGGCGGACAATTAACCGAAGCCATTCGCCGTCGTCCTTACGCAGTAATTCTCTTCGACGAAATCGAAAAAGCACACCCCGACGTATTCAATATCTTCCTGCAAATTCTCGATGATGGTCGCGTCACTGATGCCCAGGGTCATACGGTGGACTTCAAAAACGCCATTATTATCATGACCAGTAACATCGGTTCACAGTATATTCTTGATGTCGCAGGGGAAGCCGCACAATACGACGAAATGCGCCGCCGAGTCATGGAGGCGATGCGAAATAGCTTCCGTCCAGAGTTTCTCAACCGCATTGACGAAATTATCATCTTCCACGGTTTAGATAAACAAGAATTGCGGCAAATTGTACTGTTACAAGTAGAGAGACTACGACAAAGATTAGGCGATCGCAAGATGTCTCTCAAACTCTCAGATGCTGCTCTTGACTTTTTAGCGGAAGTAGGGTATGACCCAGTATTTGGAGCGCGTCCATTGAAACGAGCAATTCAGCGAGAGTTAGAAACGCAAATTGCCAAAGCTATCTTGCGCGGTGAATTCAGCGACGGCGACACCATTTTTGTCGATGTGCAAAATGAGCGTCTTTCCTTTACTCGGTTACCCGTGGAAGTGTTTAGCAGTTAATTCAACGAAATGAAGAGTGCTGAGTTAAAAAACCATCCACACTTCGACAAGCTCAGTGACCACAATTCGCCTTGCTTGTACCGAGTGCGAAAGTCCTTCCTTCTTCTTTTGACTCAGCACTCAGCACTGAGTTTCACTTTGCGCCTTTGCACGTTTTTTAGTTGAGAATACGTAATTTTCAATTAGAGGGTTACAATACATCTGTTGACTTGCCAAGCGATCGCCTTTATGTTGGGTCAGTTACTAGACGGACGCTATAGGATTATTCAACCTCTGGGTTCCGGTGGTTTTAGTCACACCTATATTGCTGAAGACACCAAACTTTACAATACCCAGTGTGTAGTTAAACAACTCAAACCACAAGCAACTGACCCCAAGACTTTACGGTTAGCTAGACGTTTATTCGACTCAGAAGCGCAACTATTACACAAACTAGGTACTCACAACCAAATACCGCAACTGCTGGCTCATTTTGAAGAAAATGAGGAATTTTATTTAGTCCAGCAATTTATTGTCGGTCATCCTTTAAGTGATGAACTTGTATCTGGGAAGCATTGGAGTGAAGGTTACGCGATCACTCTATTACAGAATATCCTCCAACCTTTAGCCTTTGTCCATCAAAATAATGTCATCCACCGGGATATTAAACCCCCTAACTTAATTCGCCGTGAAAGTGATGGCCAAATTGTCCTGATTGATTTTGGGGCAGTTAAACAAATTGGCACTCAGGTAGTAAATCCTCAAGGACACACTAAAATGACTGTGTGCATCGGCACACCTGGCTATATGCCCAGTGAACAGAGTCGAGGTAAACCCAGATTTAGCAGCGATATTTATGCTGTGGGGATGATAGGTATTCAAGCCTTAACTGGGTTAATGCCTGACCAAATCCAAGAAGATGCCCAAAGTGCTGAAATGCTCTGGCGACACCTGGTACATGTTAGCCCACAGTTGGCAGATGTTTTAGACAAAATGGTACGCTATGACTTTCGGCAACGATACCAGTCAGCAACCGAGGCTTTAACTGTAGTACAAAAGTTAGCAGATCCTTATGTACTGACACAACAATCATGCACTCAAATACATCAACCGACTGTCCAGTCAAGTAATTTTCCATCGCCTGCGGGTTTTCCACTATCGCCAATTTTACGACAGTGGAATCAAGTAGCTATCGTAATATCACAAATTTTATCTTCTATAAAAATATCTTTGCCCACCCCACGCCCACATGTGCAATGGGGCTTTTATTTTCAGTGGATATTAGCTAATGTTTTTGGATATGCCGGAGGTTTATTTATTGGGTTTGGCTTGTTAGCAAATGCTGGTAATCTAGTTTCTATTTGTTTTTGGGGATTAGCTGTAGGGGTTAAGCAGTGGTTGGTGCTGCGCCAAAAAGTTTTTCGTCCCGCTTGGTGGTGGTTATTAGCAACTACCTTGGCTTTTCTTCTTCCTTTTTACTTTGTAGGATTAAATAACTTTGAGGATTTTGTGCTTTTACACGGATTGCTCGTCGGTATTGGACAATGGTTGGTACTGCGGCGACTAGTTCACAGGTCTGGTTGGTGGATATTAGCGAATCTTCTAGGCGGTTGGTTCGGCGGGATTATTTCAGGGATAGTGTTAGCTTGGTTGTTACGCCGGCCAAAAAATCAAATCAGCACAGGCTAATTTCCTGCGACACTCTCAGCATTTTTTTGATGATAGATAACTCCCCAAAGAGCGGAGAACAATAACCAAGAGAGCGTATTCAGTCGGAAATCAAATAAAGTTACGTCTACTGTATTAAATAGCGCCCACACTAAAACAACTACAACATAACTAAAAAATATCAATCTATCTTCTTTAGCAATGTAGTTTGATTTTCCCAATAACCGACAACCTGCAATCCAGATCCAACCCAGTAAGCCAAAAAATAAAAGTGTGCTAGGTAACCCAGTTTCAGCAGATAGCATCAAAAATAAGTTGTGAGGATGACCCAAATCAATCTGCATCTTGGCTTTGTAGAGTGCCGTAAAACTACGTAAACCCCAGCCTGTCCAGGGTTGCTGCTGAGTCAAAGACCAAGCAAATTCCCACTGGGTTTTTCGCATCAAAGCAATTGGTCGATCTGGATACATTTGATCGTTTAACCGCGCCCAAAAGTAAGCAGGAACGAATCTGCGAAAAGTTTGAGCAACTGGCGAGGGAGCAAAAGCAGCTAAAAGTACGCTAGTAACCACACCGACAACGCTACCTATAAGAATGTGCCAACCTTGGTAAAGTGCATAAGCTAAACAAGCAACCACCGCGATCGCCCAGCCATTGCGTGAGTCAGTTAAAATCAAGGCGATAAAGCTGGTAATTACTGACACAGTTAAGAACAGAAACGGGAGCGAGGCGTGGAGTAGAGACGTAGAAGAGATTACGGACATAATAATCCCCCCTGCCCCCCTGCCCCCCTGCCTCCCTGCCTCCCTACGCCATTGCCATTGTTCTAGCCACAAGCCTAAACCTAGAGTAAAAGCGATCGCTAAATAAGCGGCAAAAATATTGGCGTGCATAAAGATTACTGCCATGCGCCCTGGGGGATTGCCTCCAGGTGCGATCGCTAAATCTAATAAAATCCACAATACCTGTAGCTGAAAAGTCCAACCCCAAAACATTTGCCCAAAGCCCATAAGCACCACTGGCGCGGAACCGATGACAAGAAGCCAAGCTATGTGCCGCAATTGGGCGGTTGTTTGAATTAAGGTACTGAGTCCAACGAAAATTAAAAAGAAGGGTAATAAATTAAATAAACCCAGAAAAGCGTCTGTTTTTTGAGAGGCAAATCCTGCACTAATAATCAGTAAAACACTCAAAAGAGCAAATCCCCAGTTAAGGGGACGGTGGATAATGGTGCGGTATTGTCGTAACCAAGTTACGAGTACTGCTAAACATATACTGACAAACCCCACAAACGGACTTAACGGAAAAATCAGCAGTCCAATTTGGGCAAAATTCCAAGGGGTTTGTAACCCAGGATGGGGATGATAAAAAGCTATCTTCAAGCTATTTCCCAACATTCAGCACGGGTGAGACGAATTTGTGCTAAGGCAAAAATAGTAGGAATAATTCTACCGTAATTAGTTGCGATCGCTCTCCATCCTAAATCCGCAAAAAACCAAGTCCACATGACTGGCCCGATCAAGGTGAAAACACTCCGCACTGCCCCATAACGAGCTGCATTCATCGTCATACCCCGCCGCGCCATTTGCAAAGCTACATAACTTTGAAATTGCGTAGTAGCTGCCCCAGAACCTGCAATTGCTGCCTGTTTAGCTACTTGATACTTAGCAAAGTGAATCGCAAATTGACGGGCGATTTGTTGTAAGACAAATGGTTGGAGAATAGAAGTAACAGCCAGGGCACTACCACCTTTAAAAAGTAACCCCAAAGGATCACGCTGCAAGAAAAGTGGTAGAGGTTGTTGTAATTCTGATTTGGCTAGCTGACGTTGCACCTGTTGAGTCAATTTTTGTTTTTCCTTTTCCGGCAATTTTTTCCAAACTTGCCCTAGTAGATGTAAAAATACCTCTGCTTCTAAATCAACGGTTGCCAATTCAGTAGCATAAGGAATTTTCAGATACTTACAGACTTGAATTAATGCTTGGCGGTAAGTTACCTGACTGGTGCGTCCCCGCAATACTGTCATCCCATCTGCTGCCAAAAACCGAAAGCGATTTTCTAATGTATCTAGCCAAGATTTACGGTCTTGGCTTTGTACCTCTATCGGTTCAGGTGTATGAACATAATCTAGGGGATTAAACTTACGACTAAATAAAATTGCGGTTAAGTCCTGCAATTCTTCGTCCGTTGCCAACTCCAGCGCCGCCCTCAGTTCATCCAATTTCCCTTCCTCCCTTCGTACCGCCTTTATGTACTTTATTCTACTATTAGCTTTCAGCAGTCATTGGTCATTGGTCATTGGTTATTTCCCTCACTCCCTCATCCCCCACTACTAAAGAATGAATTATGACTGATATTGCAGTAATTGGTGCCGGCATGGCAGGTTTAGTATGCGCCCAGCAGTTAACTCAAGCTGGATACTCAGTGCTGGTTGTAGAAAAGTCTCGTGGGTTAGGGGGACGAATGGCTACGCGCCGCTTGCATGGGACTTGGGCAGATCATGGAACTTGTTACCTGAAGCCTAAAGGTGAATTGTTAAAAAATTTCGGAGAATTTTTACGCGATCGCCAAGTCTTAGAAGTATGGACAGACAACTTTGAGGAACCTCAACTCAACTCAGCACTTCGTTACGTTGCACCTGCGGGAATGAGTGCGATCGCTAAATTTATCGCCCAAGGTTTAGAAGTTTTACTGAATCAACGTGTCATAGCGGTTCACCCAACTCTGGAAAATAGTTGGCGTCTCACCTTGGAATCTAGCGGTGAAGAATTAATAGCTAAAGCCCTAGTCCTCGCTATCCCAGCACCTCAAGCTTTAATGCTGCTAGCACCATTGGGGGAAAATGTACTAGGTAAAGCTTTTCTCGAAAATTTGAGTGCTGTAGAATTTTCTCCTTGTATTAGTGCGATCGCTGGATATCCTGCTAATTATCAACCACTCCCACCCTGGAAATCCTTAAAATTTACAGATCATGCTGTTTTAGGATGGATTGGTTTAGATAGCAGCAAACGCCCTCATCCTCAACAACCCGTATTTGTATTACAAAGTAGCGCTAATTTTGCCCAACTTCATCTTGAATCCTCAGATTTACAACCAGTTGGACAAGATATGTTACAACAAGCAGCCCAGACTTTAGAACTTCCTTGGCTGAAAACACCAGAGTGGATGCAAGTACATCGCTGGCGCTATGCCTTTCCTCGTCGTCCTTGGGAAGATGCTGTGTTATCTGCCAATAGTCCCTCGCCTTTAGTGTGCTGTGGTGATTGGTGTGGTGGCAATCTCGCAGAAGACGCAATGATTTCTGGACTAGCAGCAGCCAGGGAAATTAATAATTATCTATGCCAGCTACCTTTAGCTACGAATATGAACTTTTTCAAATCATTTACATGATGATTACATCTATCGCTAGACTGGTTACTCGGTGTGATAAATTGCTTTTTGGTAACTTAATAAATTTAGGTATAAAACAGCAGTTTTCTAGAAAAGTAACAATCATAAATCATTTATGAGAGGCTCAGATTCCCAACTTCTTGAAGAAGTCGGGGATATTTTTATTTTTGACTCATAATTGATAAATATTGTAAAGAAAAACTGCGAGTTTCACTAGCTTATAATTAACATTGTTTAATTTGGCGTTGAATATTGATCCCTAATAAATAATGCTGCGATTTGTGTAGTTTTCTGGCGAAAAAGAAGGAATTTGAAATTAATCATTAGAATTAGAGATATAAAACATCTGTGTTGTCCTAGCTTCTTTAATTTGGATAAGAGAGGAGTTAAAAATTTATGAAAACAGTAGTTAATTTGACGCTGCAATCAGTCGTAGGGGAGATTGAAAGTGTGTTGGATACATATCCATATCATTATCAACAAGCTTTTGCACTTCCTGACTTGCGTCAAGAGCTAATTGTCTTTGTCCTCAACCGCATACCCCGGTTTTACAATCCAGTGTCTGAAGAACAGGTTCATCTGCAAGATTTACAAACAGAAAGCTTGTTAAACCATAAATTACCCCGTAGTCCTTTAGAACAGCAACTACACCTGCAAAACTTAATTCACCAGGGGATTTGCTCTATCATCCAAGAAAAATCAGATTGGATTAGCCATCATCTGTGCGACACCGTGCAAGCAGGTTGTGAACCTTCTCATTGGTTTGGTTAATCTTGCTAACAAGATTGTGATTCTTCTAGAAAATTAGATAGTATCTACAAGCAATAATATTTTTGATGTTTAAGCTCTGTCCACAATGCAATTAGGTAAAAATTTTGTGGAATGGGCTTAATTATTTTTTTGTGAATTAAAATAACGTGAGTTCGATTGTACCTTAACAAAGCGAATATCAATCGGTGCTGTTATCCTTCTCGATTTACTACTCAGTTTTGTGGAAGTATTAGCAGATGCGGCATTGTCATTTTCTAATGGGATGAGTTTTATAGGTGGTAAGGAATCTTTTTCTGAACTATCAGGCGATCGCGCGGAGCGCAGTAACGGAGTTAATCACACTTTATTACTCCCAAGTTAAAGATTACACACCAGCTTCAGTAAATGCCTGGCTCAAAGCATCAACCAAATCCAAGCTTTCTGCCCATTCTGTCAAGTATTTATAATCTAAGCTTTCTGCTTGCAATTTCATTATCCCCAGCACATCGCGCCACTGCTTTTCCGACTGACTCTCCTTACGCCACAGCAACTTTTGTAGAATTGTATCTTCTGCTGAGGCCACCCAAAACTTAGGTATGTCTTCTAAGTCGATGAGCTGGCGTCTTACCATCTGGGACACTGCAAACGGTGAAACATCAGTCATATACAAATCGGCATTTGCAATAGTCTCGGTATGCGTGATATTCAGCATTCGTTCCCGCCCTTGCTTTAAACCTTCAACTGCACCTGCTGGACAATAGTACCCTGCACCTTCGAGGGTTGCCACCAACAAATCAATGTCGTTTGGTTGGCCTGCAATCACCAAGTCTAAATCACGGGTTGAGCGTGGTTCACCATGCAACGAAGCTGCTACACCACCACTCACGTAGTAGGGAATATTAATTGACTCAAAAATTTGGTGTAGTTCTGCTGCTAGCGTTATTGAATCCTGAATCCACATTTTTTCATCATTTCCTTTGGGGTGAAAATCAACCCTCAATTTTTCTGCTAGTACAGCACGGATAAAAATACCACGAATTTCCTCTACAGGCGCTCCACAATGTCGAGATTTAATTCCTGCAAGGCAGAGTTTCTTCACTCCACGCTCATGAGCCGCAAACATTTCTAAGCGTTGTTTGAGGGAAAGTTGCCGCAGGCGAGCAAATAGATATTTATCTGCCTCAATGTTCGTGTCAGCTGCTTGTGGCTGGTAAGTCGATTTTAAACTGATTCCTGGAGAAACCAAATCACTGTTTGTGGTCATATAACCCTTTAAGAGGATGTTTGAAAAGTCCAAGAGGGTATAATTCTGTCATTCCGAGTGGAACCGATTGGAGAGAAGAATCTGGGCTTTTGCCGACATACTAAGATATTTCACTTTGCTACGCTGCAAGTGATGCGTTTATTCGGTACATATTCAAAGGCTTCTGCTGTGCCTTCAAAAGGTATTCCTACCATTTTTTACACATAATGCGATCGCTTTTTCTATGAAATGTTCGCTTAAGTTTCCTCTAAGAAAATGGAGAGGCGATGGCGCGTAACGCCCGCCAGAGGCGATCGCCTACGCCCTAGTGTTCGCTTTTCATCTACAATCAGTATATTGCTATCAAATATGATATCAAATGACTGACCACAAGACCCCACCTAGTCAAATGATTCGTGTGCCTACTGCCTTGATTGGAGCAGTACGCCAATTATCCAAGCTGCATCGCCAGGGGCATACAACAGCCTTACAGCAAGGTTTAGAGGAATTGATATCGCAATTTGCTCGCAGTGATATTGAAATAGATATAGATATGGTGAATAGTAGTAAATCTGTATTGCAGCTAGAGGAGAGGCTGGAGAGGCTGGAATACCATCTTGCTGGTAAAAGTGAAGGTGTAGAAACCAAACTAGAGGCTATTGCTCAACACTTAGAAAAATTGGAACGGGCTATGGCCTCTGGGCGATATAGCGACACCAAACCGCGCAGACAAGTATACTCACACCAACAGCCACAAGTTGAACTGCAACCCAGGACAAACACAAGCCTTGCCCAAAGACTGGGTGTTACCTCCCAAAGCCTAATTACTGAACGGGAAAAACTCACCCCCAAAGAATTTATCAGCTATACGCGCCATCGCGACCCGATGAATACGGGATGGGAATTTTCTCAAAAAGACGGTCTTTACCACCCAGTCAAATAAATATTGAGTGTATGTATCAATGGTTGGGGAAGTGCTTCTATCGGGTTATGTGCTGCCTACTGGTGTTAGGCTAATTACTCATGTGCGGTTATCAGGTTAAGGTAGTGTGCGTGCTAACGTAAACTAAAAAGTTTAGTTTGTGCTTGGCGACACCTTCGCCAGTCAACTTTAATCACCCCAATCACGATACAGTTATGCAAGTATCGTTCCACCAAATATTTCGTTGGACTGCTGTCTAACGTGCTTATAATCCCACTGCCCTCAATAAATACAGCTGTTATAAAATTTTGGCATTGCTCAGAGCTTTTAAACTTGTTGCACTGATTGGGCGATGCGGAAGGTATTGAGCTGAGACGCACTTTCACGTCGTGCGTCTCGGCTCAATGCCTCCTAATATTCTTCTTCCTATATCAGTACAGTTGTACTATAATAGTTATAGCGTCCACCAAGCCTAGTAAAGTACACAAAGGCCGTGTGACAGTCTTCTGGAAGATGGATTCAAGGGTTAGTCCAATGATTAAGCATTACATTCTCAACCTCAATCCGACTGCCAAGCACGAATGGGATCGGTGTATTTTACGTGACCCACTGACGGCGAAACGGCCGGACATTGCCAAATTAATAGCCGAAGCGGTTGCTGCTGATACTGGTAGTTATTTAGTTAGTGTGAATATTGAAGTACAGGTTTTAGAACAAGCTGCGGTGCCTCAAACCGAACAACTCTCGCTCCCATTTTCTGAAGTAAATGTCCCGTCGCAACTGCGGGAAGTAGCGTAATTAGAGAGTAGTATTTTTTACTTAAAAAGGAAGCACTTTAGATTTTACTCAGCACTCAGCACTTAGAAAGGAAGGTGATTAGATGGTGCAACTGACTCATTATCCCACTGCGATCGCCCAGGCTGCTCAACGAGTGAATGAAATAGATTCTCAATTAATGGCAGTACAGCAACAGATTGACAGATTTGAAGGTAATGCAGATCGGATTGCTGCCTTTGATATGGATTTGAAAAATGATGCTCAACGCAAGGCTCGCCGCTTTGAAGTTTTGCTGGTGAATCAAGAGTATCAAAAGGCAGTAGATACTTATATTCGGTTAACTGCGGAAAAAGCCAATGCGATCGCTCATTTGGAATATCTGCGTAACCAGTTTAGTGTAGCTAAATTAGAGGCGAGATTAGCGATCGCTCAACAGCTTACTGATTTTGAATCTCGCGAATTGGTGGGTTTGTAGTCACATTCTCATCCCTCCCCGCAAGCAGGGAGGGAAGAAAAAGTGGGACTTTGATAGGGTAGGATTCCGATTATCCTAGTTAATCACAATTTGATTAACTAGGGTTTTGAACCCAGAAACAGCAGATATCTAATCTGTACAACACGATTAAATTCTTATCTGCGACGATTCCAGGGGCCAAAGATAGCAAGTGTAACACCGGGATTGTAAATGTTTAGAAACATTGTTCTACCATCAGCAGAGAAGCAAGCACCAGCAAACTCACCAGTACTGATATTGTTGAACGCAAACTGATACACTTCACCCTTTTGGTTAACACCTACAACATATTGCACTCCGCCACCATCTTCGCAAAGGAAGAGGTCTCCAAAGGGAGCAACGGTGATATTGTCGGGGTCATCTAGGAATTCACCAGTTTCACAAGCTTCAACGACAAGGGTTAATTCTTGTCTAGCAGGGTCATAAGCCCAAACCTGACCATGACCTCTACCATTAGATTTATTAATCCCTGGAGGGCCAGCTTGAGTAGCAACAAAGTAGACCAGATTGTTGCCATACCAAGCGCCTTCACCTCGTAAGAAGATGGCTGCTCCCTTACTTTGCGCTTCGACACGAACAGTATCTTGTTCTGGATCTGGATTATCAATTTTGACCCACTCTACTGGTAGTGATTGACCAACCTTAATTAGCCCTAGCTGACCACCAAAATTAGGATTATTAGTGGTATTCAAGGCAAAGTTGTTCATACCTCTAACCTTCAAGGCGTAAAGAGTACCACCTTTAGCCAAGTCGCCTACTTTGGTAGGTCTAACATTAGGCTCAAACCGATAAAAGCAGCTATCAATACGGTCTTCGGTTTCGTAGATATAACCACTTCTGGGGTCTACAGCAACTGCTTCATGACTGAAGCGTCCCATGTCTATCAGAGGTACTGGAGTTACTAAACCGCTATTGGGGTCAGCGATAACTTCAAAGTTGTAACCATGCTTGATAGTCTCCAAAGTGCCAGAACTATTCATGTTAGCAGTGGTAGAGAAGGTTTCTTCACAACTAATCCATGACCGCCAGGGTGTGGGGCCACCTGCACAGTTACGAATAGTTCCAGCGAGGGAATTAAAGTGCTTGATAAGTCTACGGTTAGCACCAACTACCAGTGTAGTTGTTCCACCTTGAGCGCCTGTAGAGTATCGAGGTGAACCAAGAACTGGATCTGGGGAATTAGCTCCATTCTCATGGTTGCGAACCAGGATTGTTGTGTTGTTAGCTCCTGGAAATGCAGCCATACCGTCGTGTCTCTCAGGTACTGTGAAACCGTCATCCATTGGCTGACCAGTAGCTGAAAAAGCGGTGTAGTTAAACCCGCGAGGCAGTTTCAGAAGAGGTCTTCCGCTTAAGTTAGGAGGAAGTTCAGCAGTGTTTAAAGGCAGCTTTTCTTCAAGTGGGCCATAGCCAGTACTAGTTGGCATTTCACCACGGGCAACCTTTGCATAAAAGGCTTCTAGTGGTGAAAGCATTGTTACAGTAGCTGCACTTGTGCCAGCTAAGGTTAAAAACTTACGACGTGAGAATTCCATTATGTTGATCTCTTCTCTTTACGTGAATATGCGGCAGTCACGGTGAAAATCTATTCGACCAACATTAATTTCCGATAATGCTTGGTTTAAGCTCCGGTTAGCGAAATCCCCCAATCAACTAGACTTTGGCTATTTGGTAAATTTTTCACGACATAGAAGAGAGATAGAGAGAGATATATAAATCTTGGGATTTAAATTCCATCGCTCATTGAACAAGAAGGAAGATCATTCTTCTTCCCTCTTCTTTCTAACTTCATTGATTTTTGAGGAGAATTGGGTGGCATTTGAGAAGAGTGCAAAATGTCAACCCCTTTAATTAATTTTTGATTTAACCTTGGCAAACTACTTTTGTTTTTTTCGCTGGTTCTTTAGCGATCGCATAACTGGTTGTTGAACTAAAATCAGCAAGCGATCGCGCCGAATCCCATCTATAAACATTTTCAAGGATGGCAAAACCTAATTAAAAACTGGCACACCTTGCCTACTAATTAAGATATTTTTGTGATATAGCGGCTCTGGGTGTAGAGTTGTGGTTTCTCAATAGGGACTTCCCTACAAAGCAGTGTAGATAGCCACCGTCACACTATTTTTGAGTAATTAAGCCGGATTGTAGGCACAATAACACAACCTTTCTGGAATTTCGTGTACTTTAGTTTTGATTCCACAAACCTTTAGTTTTAATATTTATGTTAGGTTTAAAATCTTTTTTATAATCAAGACAGAAATCTTTGTATCTACCAAAGGTTCTTATTTATCCTTAACAAGTAGTAATAAATTTTTTAAGAATGCCGAGGATTCTTGTCATAGACGATGACCCAGCAATTTCAGAACTCGTTGCCGTCAACTTGGAAATGGCTGGCTACGATGTCAGCCAAGCTGAAGATGGCATCAAAGGTCAGGCGCTGGCTCTCCAGCTACAACCTGACTTGATCATGCTTGACCTGATGTTGCCCAGAGTAGATGGATTTACAGTTTGCCAACGCTTGCGTCGAGATGAGCGCACATCTGAGATTCCCGTGTTGATGTTGACCGCTTTAAGCCAAACCCAGGATAAAGTAGAAGGCTTCAATGCTGGCGCTGACGACTACCTCACTAAACCCTTTGAAGTGGAAGAGATGCTGGCGCGGGTGCGAGCATTATTGCGGCGTACTGACCGCATTCCCCAAGCAGCAAAGCACAGTGAAATTCTCAATTATGGGCCTTTGACCCTTGTTCCAGAAAGATTTGAGGCTATATGGTTCAATGAAACTGTGAAACTGACTCACTTGGAATTTGAGCTACTGCATTGTTTGCTGCAACGCCATGGTCAGACAGTTTCCCCCAGTGAAATCCTGCGAGAAGTTTGGGGCTACGATCCAGATGATGACATTGAAACCATTCGAGTGCATATCCGCCACTTGAGAACCAAACTAGAACCAGATCCCCGCCACCCCCGCTATATAAAAACAGTATATGGTGCGGGATACTGCCTAGAATTGCCTAGCGTACCTCCATCAAGTGAGGGGGCTTCAGCATCAGTGGTTGAGTGAAATCTCGCTAAATTCCCTTAACTCAATACGGGATTTGATTAAATCTGTAAAGAAATTTGCCATGCTGAGCGGAATGCTATGTGGCAAATATATTAAGGGAAATTCTACCCCAGCCTAACTCTACGAAAAGCCTCCTCCGCTCATCTACGCATCTGTTCTTTGTTTCGCCACGTACCCTACGGGAAGGCCCCTACTCTACGAGAAGCCGCCCTCCAGAGGACACTGCGTTGCAATGAGAAGTCGCAAGGAGGAGCCAGCGCTGCGGTGAAGCATTCAGTCTACAGATTTTAGATTTGCAATTTTAGATTTTAAGTAATAAATCTAAAATCCAAAGTCCAAAATTAGATAACTGGCGCTGGTTTTCCTCCAGGCGAACTTATAGTCTAATAGTCTGCTTAACCTGATTTTCAGCTTTAGACTACAGACTGCCTAAATAAAATTGATAATCTGAGTTTATTAAGAAGGAGGAATTTGAAAAACCTTCTTTGCTTGTGGTTGTTGACACCATATCATGATGGCTCAAAAAACTGTTGACATCATTACCGATACCCGACACACCAATCCCTAACCCTCATTTGTCACTTTGGGAGAATCCAATCGCTCAAATGGTTACGGTGCTTTAGTTTCCACTTTTCGTCTATGAATTTTAGTTTCTGTTAGGAAATAAAGCCTCAAACCTGGATTAAATCAAAGTCTCAGAATTTGGCTGAGATTATTGTTTTCCGAGAGTGACAAAACAGGGCTAAAGATGTTAGTTGGTTAAGGATCTCGAAAGACCAATCTTCATTACCAATATAAACTTTGCCGTCATCACTGGCCTCAATATCATTACCTAGGAAACTGCCATAACTAATATTGGTAGTATTGGCGTTACCTAAGATATTATTGCCATTGCCACTAGGATTTAATCCTGGAAAACCAAGATATTACCAGAATAGCAAGCTACCCAAACTTTCCGAGTTTGTGGATCGTAAGTAATACCAATTGGATTAGCATCAACATTAACTTTTTGTACCACTTTCATGTCACTAGTGCGAACTTTACTCACAGTGTTTTCGCCGTAGTTAACAACGTAAAGCCGTTGACCATCATCGGAGAGAACCATGCTACGCGGCGCTTTACCTGTGGATATTTTATTGATTACCTTGCCTTGTGGTAAGCTAATTTTTGCTATTTTTCCTTCACCGTTTAAAGAAGCATAGAGATACTTATTTGCGGGGTCTATATTTAAATGACGTGGTGAACGACCAATATTTTTTAGCCATTTTATTGAAAAATCTTTTAGGTCAACTTCAGCAATTTCATAAGAACCCATGACAGCAACATAGGCTTTTTCTGAAGCTGCATCTACAACAATTCCTCTAGGATATGCCCCCAATTTAACTCGTTTAATTTCCCGATTTTTCTCAGTATCCACAACACTCAAATCCCAGGAACACCAGTTGCTAACTAGCACTAGACGTTCATCAGCAGAAGTAGCGACAAATTTAGGCACAGAACCGACTTGAATTACATTGTCAATATCCAAAGTTTCGGTATTAATTCGATACAAAAAACTTCTGTCTGTCTTTTGAGATGGATGGCATGTATCACTACCAGGTTTGTTAAAACCAGACCCATACATTTTATAGTTTGATACCCAGGCATATTTGCCATCATGGGAAAAACTAGCCTCAACTGGCGCACCTTTGTAATTGCCTTTGAAGTTAGAATAACCGTATTTTGATAAATCTACCTCATCAGGAATAATTTTTACTAACTGATGCTCCCGGTTGTAGACAGTAATTGTATGGTTATACATCATGTTTTGGGCAAAAAATAGACCATTACCAGAATGCACCACTGATTTAGGTGAAATCTTGCCAGAAATAGTTTTTGCGAGTGTCATTCGAGCTTGATAACTAGCAGCATTTTCCCGGATATCATCTTTTTTAACCTGATTTTCTGCTTGTTTAGGACTATCAGTAACTATAGGATTTGAGGAAGTAGATTGAGAAGAAGAAAATGTCACTTTGCCTAAATTAGATGCTAAGGCTGATAATGTCAGGGGTCCAGCAATCCCATCAGCGACTAATCCATGATCTTTCTGAAATCTGACTACAGCTGCTTCTGTTGCAGTGCCAAAATATCCTGTGATAGACTCCTTCAAGTATCCAAATGTTTGCAACTTTTGCTGAAGAGACATTACTTGAGAATTTTTGTTGCCTTTTCGCAGAAGTTGAGTAGAGCTAGCCAATTGTGATTGGTTATTAGTGACTATAGTAGAGGCGGTGTTAGTTAAAGCGGGTGGGGAATTTGGCTTTCCTAAACCAGATGCGATCGCTGATAGTGTTTGAGTCCCAACAATTCCATCAGCAATTAATCCGTTGTCTCTCTGAAATTTGATGACAGCTGCTTCTGTCACAGTCCCAAAATATCCTGTGACGCTATGTCCAAAGTATCCAGCTGCTCGCAGTTTTTGCTGGAGGGAAATCACTTGAGAGTTTTTGTTGCCCTTTTTCAAAGCTAGAACTGTGTTAGACCAACTAAAAGAACCCATACCAACGGCAAACGAGAGCAATAGCATTAAGGCTCCACCCCGTTTATTTTCCTCTTCTATTTCCTGGAAAAATAAATCGGAACCAGTGATAGTTTCTAGTTCCGAATTAGCAAATCCCTCATAAGTTTCAGCTAGATGCAGGTAGGCAAGTGTATCCATAGTTCAAGAATAGTCAAAGCTAAAGCAATTATAGTAAAAATTAAGACGTATCTTATTCAGTATACTTGCTACTTCTGCAAATGCCGCAAGGGAGTATCAAAGTTTTACACTTTCGTTAACTTGTTAATAAATATACGCTGCCTCGTTCATCTCATTGCCAATTTTGGCGACAGAATCCTTTTTTGAACTTTGACAACAATAAACACACAAGTCCTACCACTACCAGTGATGCTGAAGGCGTAAATTCTGGGACAGATTGAGGGTTCTGCACAGGATAGTTCGCATTTCCGGGAATGATGCCAAGTGATGACAAAAACTGCTGAATATCGCTAGAGGTATTACCGTTGCTATTACCAGCATTTCTAGAAAGGATGAGTCGGTTAAACGTCTCAGTCTCTGATACCCCAAAATCTCCTGTTAATCCCAGAAAGTCTTGACCTATTCTGCCTACCAGGGAGTCAATTAGGTTGTCCACATCAGCCCTAATTTCTTGCGGATATAACTCTAAACTGCCATTACCAACAGCCTCATCATTGAATAACCAGTTGCCATTATCAATAATTGTCTTTTCGTCGTTGAATAGCCAGTTACCATTACCTACGACTGTGTTGTTATTAGTAAATACCCAGTTTCCATTACCAACAATTGTGTTGTTATTACCAAAATCCCAGTTACCGTTGCCAAGGGTGGTATTGTTATTGCCAAAACCCCAATTACCGTTACCAATAGTTGCATTGTTGCTGTCGAATTGCCAATTACCATTACCTAGGGTAGCGTTATTATTTCCGTAATCCCAGTACCAGTTACCGTTTCCCAGAGTTGTGTTGTTATTGGCGAATAGCCAGTTGCCATTACCAATAGTTGCGTTATCGTTACTGAAGTTCCAATTACCGTTACCAATGGTGGCGCTATCATTGCCAAAGCCTGAGTTGAAATTACCAATAGTTGCGTTATCACTACCAAAGTTTCTATTGCCATTACCAACGGGTATGTTGTCCTGATTAAAAGGTGGACTACCACCACCCACAAATGGATTACTACCACCACCCACAAATGGGTTATCAACGCCATCGAAGAAGTTTTCACCCAGAATTAATTTCAAGCGATCAAAAATTACTTGATTAAGCTGACTACCAAGATCACCAGCAAATGGGTCGATACCACTACCTGGAATGGGATTGCCACTGCCAGTAACGGTTACGGGCAAATTTTCATTTAAAACTTCATTTAAGTTTTCCAAGGGCGATCGCTGCGGCTGACTGCCACCACCAGCGAAGAGATTACCAACATCAGAGGTATTTTCCCCACTATTAAACGAGTTGACGGCAGACATTTCCATCAGCACTAATTCTCCTGATTTAGGAATACAAATTTGACAAATAAATATAAAACAAAATTATATTTTTGCTTGCTTGTTTAGAAACGATTATTTTTTTGAAATTCAAAAAAAAATAGATTACTATTAAAATATAAATTAGTTGAAATTTAATTACAATGAAAAATATTTTTATATTATTGTCATTTTTTTAGTTATGGCAATACTATTTGACTTGCTAACACCCAGAGACTCAGACCCCCGACTTTCTCTATCTAATAAGCCGGGGGTCTGGTTGTTAATGTTAGAATAACACACCGCTATTAATACTGCATTAAACTGAATTTATTTGTGTATCTTCAAGAATTTCTGTTTGCTCAAGAATACGTCCTTGTACTGTCAGAATGGAGCAAGGAGCATGATGTAGAACATAATTGCTGACACTACCCAACAAAAACTCACTGATACCAACACGACCCCGGCGACCCACAATAATTAAGTCAGCGTGCCAGTTACGAGCCACCTCACAAATGATCCGTCCAGTGTCACCTAGGTTTTGGGTAAACTCAGTTTTGACACCTGCGCTAATTGCTGTGTCACTCAGCGATCGCAACCAATCTAGTCTTTCTTTTTTCAGTTCTTCCCACTCCTTGACATAACTATCCATAGGAGTAGTTTGCAAGGTGGGATAGATGATATCTGGTTGTGTAAATACAGGGCTGATATAGGGGTCTTCTAAAGGAGACAGCACATGCAGCAACATGAGTTCAGCATCAGCTGCTTTTCCTAAAAATACGCCTTGTTCAAACACAAATTGACTCATTTCAGACTTGTCAACAGCAACCACAATTTTTTGATACATACTAAAAAATCCTTCATAATTGACTAACTATGCTGTGTTCATAGCAAGTTTTATGCTTTTACCCCATTAGGCAGATAATGGTAAATTTGACATTTTATATTTGTATAATCAACTACCTATGGTTATAATCCTTCAGGTTCATGAGATGAAAGAAGTCAGTTTTGCAGTTGACTAATTTTTTACTGGCAGAGTAAGAAGTAGTGATTACTGCTAGTATTGCCAGATAGGAGAGAATAGCTAGCACCTAATTAACTTCATTTATTTTTGATGCTGTAATTTTTTCTCTTGATATGATATGGATGTATCATAAAGGTAGGAAAAAAATTGCGGCTAAAGTGAAAATTGTTCCGTAGAATTATTAACTTTTATTGCAATAAATAGAGGCTACTATAAAAACTCACAAATTCCTCCAAATCACCTTCTAATTTGAAGATATAAATCATAGGACTTACGCAATAACTCTCTGAAACCCTCTTTCCTTCGTGCTCTTCTCTTCGAGACGCTGCGCGGTAAGCGAAGCTATGCCGAAGGCTTTACGTGTCCTTCACGGTATGCGCTGCGCGCACGCTTCGCGAACGTTTTTTCATTATTTTGCGTAAGTCCTGAATCACTAGCTATCGTTATTCTAGTCGAATCAATCTCTTATACAGGACTCTTCTTTAATTTTTGCAAAAACGACCGATACCTATCTTCCCTGTACTCTGTTGTGATAGAGGGGAAGTTAGAGGTTGATGAGATAGCAATAGATGACTTGACAAACTCAAATTTGGGTCAAGTAGAGGTAAGTGAGATATTTGTTTGATGTAGCTCTGTCAGGAGGTTATAGTTGTGACTATTAAATTCCGTAATCGAGCTGAAGCAGGTCAGATGTTAGCGAGAAAATTGACAGCTTATGCTCATTGTCAAGATGTATTAGTATTAGGATTGCCTCGTGGTGGCGTGCCTGTAGCATACGAAGTAGCAAAAGCGCTAGATGCACCATTGGATATTTGTTTGGTAAGAAAACTCGGTGTACCTGGTCATGAAGAATTGGCATTGGGTGCGTTAGCGAAGCTCCCTGGAACGGAGTTTGCTTCAGGCGGTGTCCAGGTATTGAATTCTCATGTAATTAATTTATTGGGTATTGACCGTCAGACAATTGAGGAAGTTGCTACTCAAGAATTTCAAGAATTGCAGCGCCGCGATCGCGCTTATCGTGGCGATCGCCCCCAACCAGAAATCAAAAATCGTACCATTATTTTGATAGATGACGGTATTGCCACTGGCTCAACTATGCGTGCTGCCATTATTGCACTCCGAAAACAGCAACCCCAGCGCATTGTTGTAGCAATTCCAGTTGCACCTCCTACAACTTGTGAGCAGTTGCAAGCCGTAGTAGAAGAAATAATTTGTTTGATTATGCCAGAGCCAATGTATGCAATTGGTCTTTGGTATCAGGATTTCTCACAAACAACTGATGAAGAAGTCCGCAACTTATTGGCAAAGCAACTTTTAGCAAAGAGGTAATGATAGCGAGAGAAAATTACAGCCTCAGTACAACATAAAAAGCCAAAAATCAAAGCAGATTACCATAGTTCATTGATTTCCACATCGCTGTAAAATCCCCAAATTAAAATTGAATCAGTAGGATAGAGCAAATGGATCACAAATTATTATCCAATGTTGATGAGCAAATAGTGATAGTTGAATTAGGAAGTATCAGGCTCAAAGGAGAGTTGGTTGTGCCTGAAAATGCAGAAGGGATTGTACTATTTGCTCATAGTACTGGAAGTAGTCGATACAATACTCGTAATCATTATCTTGCCCATCTGCTGCGTCAGGAGGGAAGACTGGCGACTATACTAATCGACCTGCTGACCAAAGAAGAAGAAACAATAGACCAGCGCACCAAACATTTTCACTGTGACATTGGTTTCCTAGCTGCACGGTTGGTTGCTGTAACAGACTGGCTGTTGGAAAACCCCATTACTCGCCATCTCAAAGTTGGCTACTTTGGTGCGGATACTGGCGGCGGTGCGGCATTACTGGCAGCCGCAACACGCCCAATGTCTGTCAGGGCAATTGTTTCGCGCAGTGGACAAACCGATTTGGCTAGTGAAATACTTTCCTACTTGCAAGCCCCCACATTATTAATTGTCGGTGGGAACGATCTCCCTATAATGGCGATGAATGAGGATGCATTAGCACAAATTCCAGCAAAGAACAAGCAACTAGAAATTATTCCCGGAGCAACTCACCAGTTTGGTGAGCCTGGTGCTCTGGAAGAAGTAGCACGACTAGCTAGTCAATGGTTTCAACACTACCTCACGTCATTTGAACCACGAGACATACATTTACATGCTATGCCCTTGGATTAATGCTCCTGTAATCACCACAACGTGAATTAATACTGCTGAGGACCTTTGGCATCACACTCTTTATTCAAGCACCGTTCTAAAAGACCAATTCGCCAACTATAGGCGAAACGACGAGGATTCAATTCTAATTTAGAATCACGACTAAACAAGGGTTGGTTCAGATACTGCCAAAAAGGAAATTTAATTTTGTTGTGTTGTGCGGACATAGGAGGAACAAAATAGTATAAAAGCGTTGCGGCAGAGTAGTTGGCATGTTGTGTGAGAACTGCCAGATACTGATTTCCTAGTTAAAGATGACATGATATGTATTCAGTTGTCTTGGTGGCAATTGCGGAATCTTACCTCAATATTTCTGCCAGTTTTGCTAGACTGAGCATGATGCTAAAGGTTCCCAGTTAAAAGTACTATTGTAGTTATAGCTTTCCTCTCTGTCAGAGTCTACAAATAAATTTTCTATTGGCCAAGGGTAAAGGCGAATTTTCTTCGTTAGGCTGATTGAGATGCTGACGTAGTGAGGGTTACACTAATATCAAGCACTGCCAATGAAAAAAATATCCCATCGCACAGTACGTTAGCCTTTACACATATCTTGCACCTAACCCCAACGAATGAAATTCGTGGCTATACAAACAAAGTCCGCCTATGCGGACTAATGTAAAATCAAGGATTTGGAACCCGCGCAGGTGGTTACTGAGCGGCTCGAGTGACTTGTACTGAGCCTTGTCGAAGTAGCCTTCGCCGAACTCTTGTCGAAGTGCGGGTTTTGTTCGTGTAGCCGCGACTTCAGTCGCTTGGTGCAAGATGTGAGTTTACTTTGTAGCTGAGAAGAAGGCTCCTGCCATCATCTAAGTTTGGCAGGAGTCTTTCGCTATGAATCAAAAGTTAGTAGCTAATTGCAAATTAGTATCAATTATCCTGCTAATAATGAGTGCCCGTTTTACGATGGTTAATGGCAGTAACAGCATCAGGTTTAATTAATTTACCGTTGTCAACAGTGGCATAAACCACCCAGTGATCGCCACATTCCAGACGTTGGTTGACGGAGCATTCAACGTATGCCAAAGCATCAGTGAGAACTGTACAACCATTATCGGCAACTGTGGTACTAAAGTTAGCAAATCGGTCTTCCCCTGGGGCAAAACTTTTCCGGAAGTGCTTCATGTACTCTAAATGATTGCCTTCCTCCAGGATATTCAGCACAAATTTACCACCTGGATACATGAGAGATTCAATCGCTCTTTCTTTGGCGATCGCCACAGTCAAACCAGGTGGATTAAAAGTAGCTTGAGATACCCAAGCGCCTAGCATTCCCGTAGACACGTCACCTTGTTTAGCGGAAACTACGCAAACTGAACCGACAATTCGACCCACGGCTTGTTCCATAGGTGTAGCGGCTTGTTGTGGTAAACGAACTTTTTTCGCTTTTCTCAGGCTTTGGGCAAAGTCTGTACCGACTTCTTCACAAAATTTGAGAGTGACATCATCGGGTTTAAATTTAACCTTCAGGGTTTCAAAACCAAAACGATAGCCAGCATCCCGTAGCTTACCTTCAATCAAATCAAATGCTTCGCCACTCCAACCGTAGGAACCAAAAACACCTGCGAGTTTGCTGCTATCACCAACTGTTAGCACAATCCCCAAAGCAGTATGAATGGGAGTAGGTGCATGGCCGCCGATAGTGGGAGAACCAATCACAAAGCCATCAGACTGTTCCACAGCAGTTTTGATTTCATCAGGGGTCGCAAATTCACAGTTAATCGACTGGACTGCAACTCCGCCTTTAGTTAGCCCCAAAGCCATTGCCTGGGCTAGGATTGCTGTATTTCCATAGGCTGAGGCATAAAGTAGGGCCACAGATATTTCCCGATCTTTTTGAGCGCGGCTCCATTGTGCGTAAGCTTTGGTCAATTCAATTAAACCAGTACGTACCAAAGGCCCGTGACCGACAGCATACATTCTCACCTGCAAATCTGAGATTTTTTCCAAAGCGGCTTCCACGTGCAGCGCTTGGGGAGCCATCAGACAGTTGTAGTAGTAGCGCTGGTCATCCTTGAATGCTTCCGGGTTGTCATCAAATACTTCATCACCACAGATATGACTGCCAAATAGCTTATCTGTGTAGAGAATTTGGGTTTGCTGGTCGTAGGTACAAAGTCCTTCTGGCCAACGGGGACTAGGAATCGGCAAGAATTTTAAAACATGACCCTTACCTAAATCTAGAGTTTCTTTTCCCCGCATTACTAAGATTTGTAGTGCATCCTCTGGGAAAGCATTACGCAAATTAGCAGCACAAGGTAGAGAACAGACAAAGGTTACCTGTGGTGCTAATTCTAGAAGTGTTTTGAGAGTTGGCACCCGGTTAGGACTAAAATGACCCAAAATTACATAATCCAACTTTTTTAAGTTGAGAGTCTGCTGCAATGCTTCTAGATAAATTTCCGTGAAAGTTTCCGCAGGTGGGTCAATAATTGCCGTTTTATCACCTGCAATTAAATAGCAATTAGAGGTAGTACCTCGCTCTAGTGCATATTCAATTTCAAACCGCAGGCGTGACCAACTACGCGCTCTAATAAATTTCGTGTTTGTAGCGATGGGGAGAACTTGTACGTCACGGGGTTTGGAATTGCTCATAGATTTTTGATGAAGTGTAGAAAAAAAATGGAAAAACCGGGTAGATGTTGCCCAGTTTTTAACAGATTGAATGAAGCGATTCAGGAAGCTCATGGGAATTATCAAATGCTGGCAGGAGGTATGGGGAGCAGGGGAGATGGGGTGAGAATTTTCCCTTGTCTCTTTGTCCGGCGTTGCTGATTGAAAATATGAATTTATCTCGCGCAAAGGCGCAAAGGCGCAAAGGTACAAAGAAAAATCAGGGTGATTTTAGCATTTCATATTCTGATTCAGCAACGCCCTTTGTCCTCTTGTCTCCTGCGCCCCATTCCCTAATTAGTAATAGTTGCCGACTTTGCGATGACGAACTGCTGTCAGTGCATCAGCTTTAGAAACACGACCTTCTTGGACGGTGCAATACAAAATCCAGTGGTCGCTACATTCCATGCTGCTTTGGACTTCACATTCCATGTAGGCTAAAGCGTCTGTGAGGATGGGAGAACCGTTTTTAGCGGTTTGGGTTTTGACGCCAGCAAATCTGTCAGCACCAGGATGCAAGCGCTTGAGAAATTGCTTTTTCAGTTCTTGATAGTTGCCTTCTTCCAGGACGTTGAGAACGAAGCGATCGCCTACTTGCATTAAGGAGTCAATGGCGCGGTCTTTGGCTACGGCAATTGTGAATCCTAAAGGTTGCAAACTTGCTTGCGCTACCCAGGAGGCTAGCATGGCACTTTTAACATCACCTTTTTGGGTGGTGACAATATAAAGTCCACTGCTAATCCGCCCCAAAGCTTTTTCCATGTTGACATCAAGGGACTTGATTTGCTTGATGTTGTGTTCGCGCATCAGCAATTGTCCCAAGTCTGTACCTGCTTCTTGGCACATTTGGAATGTGCTGGCGGTGGGAGCTTCTTTAATCCGAATGGCGGGGAAGGCTTCTTTCACACCCAAGTCGATAAATTTCCGCCGCAGGGTATCAACGGGTTCATCATCGCCGCCGTAACATTCAAACAAGCCTACCAGTTGTTTGTCTTTGACGACAGATAGCAATGAACTGATACCAGCTTGAGCCGCTACAGCAGTAGATGGGGGCATCCCAATAATAATGCCGGTGGCTCTCCCTGCTAGTTCTTGAATTTCTTGCAGTTCAGCTGTACTGAGGTCAATGACCTCTACCCCAACTCCAGTTTTTTGGATGCCCTCAGCGATGGCCATACCAAGTTGGTCACCATAACCATACTCGGAAACATAAAACAAGCCGACGGTGGTTTCTGTTGTGGCTTGTCTTTGGCTCCAACTGTGGTAGCACTCGGTGAGTACATCTAAATGATGATATAGTAGAGGCCCGTGACCATTGGCGATGATGTTAATCTTTCCCAGATCGCCCATTCTCTTCATGGCATTTAATAGAGAACGTGCATTGGGTCCCATGAGACAGTCATAGTAAAATCTAAAGTCAGCTTCGATCGCCTCTAAGTCTTCATCAAAGGTGCGATTGTCACAGAAGTGCATCCCAAAGGCATCACAGGTGTAGATAATTTGGGTTTTGCGATCGTAGCTGAAGATAGTGTCTGGCCAGTGCAGGTTAGGCGCACTCACGAATTCAATTTCGTGTCCCTTGCCAATGTCGATGCGATCGCCACTTTTGACAATCCGCTTGGAAAATGGATCGTGTACCAAACCTTCTAAAAATTGCAGAGCAATTTTTGAAGCCAATACAGTAGCTCTGGGTGCTAGCTGAAGCACATCTTCCACCAAGCCGCTATGGTCTGGTTCTGTATGGCTAACAATTATGTAATCAATAGTCTTGGGGTTAACCAGACCTTTGAGTGTGTCTAGATACAGTTGACGAAACTTCTGGTGGGAAGTATCGATTAAAACTGTTTGTTCACCCCTAATTAAATAGGAATTGTAAGTCGTACCGTTTTGCAGTCCGAATTCGATATCGAAGCGATCGCGATCCCAGTCAAGAGAGCGAATCGCCGTTGTGTTAGGGGCAATTTCTACAGTCTGTATTGTCAGTCGATGCTGTACGTTCTCTGAGATCGCTACCATTATTCTATTCGTCTCCGAGCGCAAATTTTTAGTATTCTTTTTCTGCACCCATTGTCTCTCTAAATAATTTTTAAAGTTGTAATGAAGATGATATTTCGGTAAATTAAACTTGTATCAATTATTGCTATTTATTAGCATTATTTTTAACCAAAAAATATACTATAAAAAATATTTTTTTCAAAGTATCATGTCTTAAATATTGATATTTCTTGGCATAATTTAAATTCCCCAAAAACATCATACATATCTTCTTTTATTGACAATATTTTCGTAACAAAAAGCATAGATTATGCTATTGCACAGCCCAGGGAAACTTCACCTTGGTTCGGCTAGATAAAATCTGTTCCTTTCTTTACCCTACTCAGTGCTGAGTGCTGAGTGCTGAGTAATAACAAGAGGAAGGAAACGCTTTCGCCGCCTTGTCGAAGTGTGGGCGGTTTCTTAACTCAGCATTCTTCATAGTACTTATTTAACAAATCTACAATTGACTAATGACGATTAATCCATTTGCATCACTTGTAGGGCAACAACAAGCCATAGAATTACTCACTCAGGCTGTCAGACAAAACCGGGTGGCCCCAGCTTATCTATTTGTGGGGCCAGATGGTGTGGGAAGGAGTTTAGCAGCAAGATGCTTTGTGGAATTATTATTTTCTGCACAGACGCGTAATCTTGCTTCTTTACAAAGTCGTTTGCGTCAAAACAATCATCCTGATTTGTGGTGGGTGCAGCCAACGTACCAGTATCAAGGGCAAAGGCTCACCGCCGCAGAAGCAGCAGAAAAAAAACTCAAACGCAAAGCACCGCCTGTAATTAGGCTAGAGCAAGTTCGCGAAATTACCGAATTTCTCGGACGACCTCCCTTAGAAGCACCGAGAAATATGGTAGTACTGGAGGAAGCCCAAACAATGGCAGAACCAGCAGCTAATGCTTTGCTGAAAACTTTGGAAGAACCAGGCCAGGCGACGTTGATTTTGATTGCACCATCCCCTGAGTCTGTACTACCGACATTGGTGTCACGCTGTCAACGCATTCCTTTTTTTTGTTTAGATGCACAATCTTTAACTCAAGTACTTACCCAAACAGGGCATCAAGAAATTTTGCAGCATCAGGCAGTATTGAGCATAGCAGCCTGTAGCCCAGGCAGTGCGATCGCATCTTATGAGCAATTACAAGCAATTCCGGCTAATTTACTCCAAGATGTCACTAAAGCGCCTGCATCTTACCGCCATGCCTTGGAGTTAGCCAAGAAAATTGCTCAAGATTTAGATACAGAAGCTCAACTGTGGTTAGTCGATTATCTCCAACAGTCTTACTGGCAGCAATGGCATCAACCAGAAATTATTCACAAACTAGAACAAGCTCGTAAATCCTTGCTTTATTACGCCCAGCCACGCCTGGTTTGGGAATGTACATTAATCGCATTATTTATGAGTCTCAGTTGAGATGGGTATTAGACTTCTTTTCCAGAAATTGGTATAAGCTAGGGAACCACTGAGTATCTAGATGACAATGATTCCCGCAAACCGAGTTTATTTGTTATTGCTTTTGGGGATAGCGATCGCCCCCATCTTATCCCTATTCTTTAGTATTACTGTCGGCATTGCCGTGACTTTGCTATTTGATGTCGTAGTTCTGGGATTAATGGTTGTCGATAATTGGCAGGTGCGGCGTTGTCGTGTTCAAGTTACCCGCGAATTGCCATCACGATTATCTATTGGACGGGATAATGTGGTTGTCTTGAAAGTACATGCGGGTAATACTAACGCTGTCATGCAAATTCGCGATTACTACCCAGCAGGATTTGGCGTATCTACACCCATACTCCGTGCGACTGTTTCCCCAACCAGTACTCAAGAATTAAGTTATACAGTCCATCCGACACAACGAGGGGAATTTGCTTGGGGGAATATTCAAGTACGACAGTTGGGAAGTTGGGGATTAGCTTGGGATGATTGGCAAATTCCCCAAAGTCTGCGGGTAAAGGTTTATCCAGATTTGTTGGGGTTGCGATCGCTCTCAATTCGCCTGACACTACAATCATCTGGAGCAATTCGTCAATCTCGCCAATTGGGTATTGGCACAGAATTTGCCGAACTGCGGAACTATCGCACTGGTGATGATTTGCGGTTAATTGATTGGAAAGCTACTGCTCGTCGAGTCGGGTCTTATGGTAACACACCACCATTGGTAAGAGTATTAGAACCAGAACAGGAGCAAACTTTACTAATTTTGTTGGATCGTGGGCGGTTGATGACCTCAAGGGTACAAGGTTTGCAGCGATTTGACTGGGGTTTAAATGCTACTTTATCGTTAGCTTTAGCAGCGTTACATCGGGGCGATCGCGTGGGGGTAGGTGTATTTGACCACCTGATGCATACATGGATTCCTCCAGAACGTGGTCAACATCATTTGCATCAGTTAATTGAGCGTTTGACTCCTATTCAACCAGTATTACTAGAATCTGATTATTTGGGAGCAGTCACAAGTGTGGTGCAGAGGCAAACTCGTCGCGCACTTGTAGTAGTAATTACTGACTTAGTGGATGTTACCGCCTCTACCGAACTCCTGGCGGCACTTTCTCGGCTAGCACCCCGCTATTTACCGTTTTGTGTAACTCTGCGAGACCCTCAAGTTGAACGACTAGCAGATACTTTCACCGCAGATGTGACAGAAGCTTATAGTCGTGCAGTGGCTTTAGATTTATTAGCACAGAGACAAGTTGCTTTTGCTCAGTTGAAACAAAAAGGTGTGTTGGTGCTTGATGCACCAGCCAATTACATTACAGATCAGTTAGTTGAGCGATATTTGCAACTCAAAGCTCGCAATCAGTTGTAATTAAGTGGGGAGTGTACTTCAACTGCGCTCAGTAACCAGGGAATGGGGTACTTCAAGTACTCGGCGTTACTGATTGAGAATATGAATTTGTCTCACGCAAAGACGCAAAGGTACAAAGAAAAAGAAAGGTAATTTTGGCATTTCATACTATGATTCAGCAACGCCCAAGCACTCTAATAATTAACTGCTTGACTATAAAAGTTATTTAAAGTTTAACTAGGTTGTGACAAAAATGTCATTACTATAGCGTTTCCTAATCTGCTGAAGTACTGAGTACATCGCTAACAAAATTGGGCAATCTTTGCGTAACTCTGCGCTACCTGTGACTTGAAGAAGATTTTGGACAGGTTGTCCAACTTTACCTTCCAAAACTAGATGTCCAACTTTACCTTCCAAAAACATGAAAAAGATAACATCTAGAAAAATTAAAGAAAAAGTTGACGAG
>JAHHIM010000011.1:0-132801 GCA_019358915.1 Trichormus sp. ATA11-4-KO1 | reverse complement strand
CACTGGTCAAACTATTTATCAAATCAAGCATAACTTGCTTTCTAATTATTTAATTCAGCAACTAAAACGTCCAAGTATTCTTATGTGCTTGGTTTGATTTGAATTGTCACCAGGTAAGGCGCAGCCCATCCGTGATAGGTTAAGTTAAAACGCATTTTGTCAATCAGTTAAAATACTCAAAATAATTTAAATAAGAATGATAATCGCGCGCGGGGGTGGGGGAAGGAGGCGAGCAACGCTCGCCTCCTTCCCCCTTTATTTGATTATCATTATTACTAGAGTTTTTAATAGCTGAAATCTTCATTGAAAACTATTGTAACGACCGAATACTTTTATCAAAATTGGGCAACATTATTCGGTAAATTCAATTATTAAGCGAGTTCACAAAAAAGTTTGGTTCACCGCCATGCCCAAGCGACCAAAACACAACTCTGACCACACACAAAAACATCATACTCCTACTATAGATAATGAAGCGATTGCTGCCCACAAAGACACGCTTTATTAACTCCAGCTATCTTTAATCAACAAAAATATTACAAGCAGTTAGGATTACGAGATAGAATTATCAATTTATCTATGATGGTGGCCGCAGTATTAACTTTATTGTGGCGGCAAGTTCCTGGAGTCCAAGAATTAAATCGCTTATTAGCCAGAGAAGATTTATTATGGTGTCGTGCCACAACAGTAGCTCAACAATCTCTTGCCCAAAGATTTTTAGTATTTCCGGCTGAATTGTTTGAGCGAGTATTTAAAGATTTACTCCCTCGTTTACAACTCAATTGGCAGCAAAGAATTAAACGACCACTACCAGATAGTGTTAAGTTTGCACTGAATAATTTTGAGCGAATTTGGATTGCTGACGGGTCTACTTTAGAAGCTTTATTTCGCAAGCTCAAAAGCCTGGAAGAGCTGAAAACAGGTCAGTTAGCTGGAAAAATATGTACAGTTATTGATTTGGTTAACCGTTTACCAGTGGAAGTTTGGTTTCACACTAATCCCGCTGCATCAGAAACTAATTTTGAAACTCCATTGCTGAATTTATTAAAAGCTAAAACCCTGATTTTACTTGACAGAGGTTTTTATCATTTCCAATTCTTGCAACAGTTAATTAATCAAGATGTTCATTTTATTACTCGCTTAAAAGCCAAAGCATCTATTAAATATCTCAAAATTTTCACTTATGATTATTCTATTAAAGACCGATTAATTCAACTTGGTACTGTTCGTCGTGGCGCGCCAATTCTGACTTTACGTTTAATCGAAATCAAGGTGGGTAAGACTAATTATTCTTATATTACTTCTGTCCTTGACCCACAAGTTCTACCTCCCTATGTAGTCGCAGACTTATACCGTCGCAGATGGCGCATTGAAGAGGCTTTTTACACGGTCAAACGGTTATTAGGATTATCTTATTTGTGGACAGGTTCTATTAATGGTGTCAAGTTACAAGTCTGGGCTACTTGGTTATTTTATGCTGTTTTAATTGACTTAGCTGACGCTGTTGCTGATGAGTTATCTCTACCATTTGACCGCATTTCTTTAGAGATGATTTTTCGTGGTTTGTATCATTTTAGTGTCGCTTACGACAAAGGTAAGGCGGATGACCCTGTTAAGTACTTTGCGGCTCCTGAAAATCAAGATTTAGGAATTGTCAAAGCCTTGCGAAAGCCTGTCTCCAAGCTGGATTTATCTCCTTTTCCTGCACCCTCTTGACAAATGTGCAATTACCTTAACCTCTCACGAATGACTCTAGAAGCATTATTTCGCAAGCTCAAAAGCCTGGAAGACTTGAAAACAGGTCAGTTAGCCGGGAAAATATGTACAGTTATTGATTTGGTTACTCGTTTACCAGTAGAAGTTTGGTTTCACACTAATCCCGCTGCATCAGAAACAAACTTTGAGGTTCCATTACTGAATTTATTAAAAGCCAAAACTCTCATTTTACTTGATAGAGGTTTTTATCATTTCCAATTCTGGCAACAATTAATTAATCAAGATGTTCATTTTATCACTCGCTTAAAAGCCAAAGCCTCTATTAAATATCTCAAAATCTTCAGTATGACTATTCTATTAAAGACCGATTAATTCAACTTGGTACTGTTCGTCGTGGCGCGCCAGTTCTGACTTTACGTTTAATCGAAATCAAGGTGGGTAAGACTAATTATTCTTATATTACTTCTGTCCTTGACCCACAAGTTTTACCTCCCTATGTAGTCGCAGACTTATACCGTCGAAGATGGAGAATTTAAGAGGCTTTTTACACGGTTAAACGTTTATTAGGTTTATCTTATTTGTGGACTGGTTCTATTAATGGTGTCAAGTTACAAGTCTGGGCTACTTGGTTATTTTATGCTGTTTTAATTGATTTGGCAGATGCTGTTGCTGATGAGTTATCTCTACCATTTGACCGCATTTCTTTAGAGATGATCTTTCGTGGTTTGTATCATTTTAGTGTCGCTTATGACAAAGGGAAGGCGGATGACCCTATTAAGTACTTTGCTGCTCCTGAAAATCAAGATTTAGGAATTGTCAAAGCCCTGCGAAAGCCAGTCTCCAAGCTGGATTTATCCCCTTGTCCTGCACCCTCTTGACAAATGTGCAATTACCTTAACCTCTCACGAATGATCAAATATCAAATTAATGTCGAGTATGAAATGGTTGACCAGAGTACCATTAACGATAAAATCAGCAAAAAACTTAGTGATGAGTTTAGCAGAATCGGAATTTGTTAAAAGTGAAAAATCAGGATATTCTTATGCCGAGAAGAAAATAACTTATGGAGATATAGAACAAAGATGGTTAGTTGTACAAAGTCAAGATAGAAAAAATCTGACTTGAAGAAATTATCGAAGAAAATAGAAAAAGCTTTGACTAATACTCAAAGTAAGTTAAAAAAACTAGCACAAGAAAAATTTGCTTGTGCTGCTGATGCTAGAAAAGAATTAACCAAAATAAGTAAAGAATTTAAATATCATCAGGTAGAAAATATCGAAATTATAGAAAAAAATCCTGATATCAAAGAAGAGAATCAGTCGAAATATTATCAAATCTCAGCAAGTAAAGCCATAAACAATCCAACCATGCGATGGATATTTCAATATTTTCAATCAGTTTATCTTGTTAATTTTCAACAAAAAAGAGAATTTTATAATTTGACATCTGAAATGAAGTACATTCTTCTATTCCTTCCAGAAGCTTGCCGCAATTACTACAGATATATAAGTTGATTTATCAATATTATTAATATTTGAATTATCAAATTTGACTCATTAATCAAATTAATGCTCTGAAGTTTTCATGGCATTTTTAACTTTATTTTCAGACAAGCATAAGTTACAATGATGTATTAATAATTTAAACTAAAATTATATTATTAAATGTTCTACCAAACACCCTTATTATTTATTGCTCCTTATTGAGAATACATCTAATAAATTTTCCTATTCAAAATGTGTTTTTTTAGAGATAAATGTAATTTTTTACTCTTTTTTTATGAATTTACTTCCGTAATAACCGATTGTGACAGTCAAGGGTGCGGAATGTGGGTTTTAATGGAGAGAGATTTCTTGGACTCTATGAAGATCCAAAGAATTTTTCTGGAAAAAGCAGAGAGATTAGCGGCTAAAATTCAAATCCCTGACTTTTATAAAAATCAGGGATCTTGTTTTTTAATTGAAGACAGCTATCTAAACGGAACTCAACTGTTTCTCTAAAACAGCTTGAGGATTGGCTTCTGGGCTATCAGCTTCAGAAGGTGGTACTAATTGCCAGAACTTAGGCAAATATTCTTGCCAATTTTGCAGAATCATTTTCGCTTTTGGTGAACCAGTGCGATCGCTATGATTTCTAATTAATTCTTGCAGTTGTTTTGCACCCGCTTCTGTTATCACTCGCTGGATTTTGACAATTTCGGGATTGACTAATTCCGGGAAAGAGTTGTCTTCATCTAAGAAGTATGCCAGTCCACCTGTCATCCCAGCGCCGACATTGCGTCCTACTTTGCCGAGGACAACAATCACACCACCAGTCATGTATTCGCAGCAGTGATCCCCGGCGCCTTCAATCACGGCTACGCCTTTGGAGTTCCGCACAGCGAAGCGTTCCCCCGCTAAGCCGTTGGCAAATAATACTCCACCAGTAGCACCGTAGAGGCAGGTATTGCCAACTATCACGTTTTGTGCTGGGTCATAGGTAGCATCAGCTGGGGGTTTGATGATGATTTCACCGCCGTGCATCCCCTTACCTACATAGTCGTTGGCTTCGCCTGCGAGTCTCAAAATTATGCCTGGGAGGTTGAAAGCACCGAAGCTTTGACCCACACTACCTTGGAAGTTGAGATTAATTTGTCCTTCAAAGCCACTATCACCATACTGGGAAGCGATCGCCCCGGCTAATCTTGCGCCGACTGTTCTGTCGGTGTTGACTATCCGTAAGGTTTTGGTGACTGTTGATTGGTTGTTAATAGCTGCTTGAATTTCGGGATCGGCAAGCAATTGGTCATCTACTACCACACCATTGCTGTGGACTTCTTCGTGTACTAACCAGCTACGGTCATTTTTGGTATCTGGTAGCTGGAGTAAGCAGTTAAGGTTGAGTGCTTGGGTTTTGGTGACTTTCACATCGTCCCGTGTTTTCAACAAATCCGCACGTCCCACGATGTCTAACAAAGAACGATAGCCAAGTCGTGCTAGCAGATGTCGCACTTCTTCCGCAATAAAGTAGAAAAAGTTAACAACGTGTTCTGGCATTCCGGAAAACCGCTTCCGTAGTTCTTCCTTCTGAGATGCAACACCTACTGGGCAATTATTCGTATGGCAAATCCGCGCCATGATACAACCTTCGGCAATCATGGCAATGGAACCAAAACCAAATTCTTCGCCACCCATTAATGCACCTATTACCACGTCCCAACCACTTTTGAGTCCACCGTCTACACGCAAAATCACGCGATCGCGTAGGCTGTTTGCCATGAGGACACGATGTACTTCACTTAAACCTAGTTCCCACGGTGAACCAGCATGTTTAATTGAACTCAGTGGCGATGCCCCTGTACCCCCATCATGACCAGAGACTTGAATGATATCAGCGTTGGCTTTGGCTACACCAGCAGCAATGGTACCAATACCAATTTCCGCCACTAGTTTGACTGATACCTGCGCTTTGGGATTAATTTGGTGCAGATCAAAAATCAACTGTGCCAAATCTTCAATGGAATAAATATCATGGTGCGGTGGCGGTGAAATCAATGTTACACCAGGCTTAGAGCGCCTTAACATGGCAATGTAAGGACTGACTTTTGCTCCTGGTAATTGTCCACCTTCCCCTGGTTTTGCACCTTGGGCAATTTTGATTTCAATTTGTCTGGCGCTGCTGAGATATGCTGGTGTCACCCCAAAGCGTCCTGATGCGACTTGCTTGATGGCACTAGAAGCAGTATCACCATTTTGCAGTCCATGTAAATGAGGGAGAGTAAGTGATTTCCCCGATGCGTCTACATCATTGAGGACTTTGTAACGAACTGGATCTTCGCCGCCTTCCCCAGAGTTAGATTTACCACCAATGCGATTCATGGCGATCGCTAAAGTTTCATGAGCTTCCCGTGACAATGCGCCTAAAGACATGCCACCTGTACAGAAGCGTTTTAAAATTTCACTGACTGATTCTACTTCTGCTAATGGAATGGGTGAGCGATCGCTTTGAAAGTCTAACAAGTCACGTAAGGCGGTAACTGGTCTTCCTTGCAAATATTGTTTGTAAACTTCATAGTGGTCATATTGCTTGCCATCCACTGCCTTATGCAAGGCCTTGGCTAGCTCAGGGTTGTTCATGTGGTACTCGCCGCCTGGACGGTAATTGACAAACCCCAAGTTTTCTAGCTTCTTGGCAGTCAGTTCCGGGAAAGCCTTACTGTGGAAGGAAAGCACCTCTTGTGCTAGTTCACTTACACTCAACCCACCAATCCGGGAGGTTGTTCCTCGGAATCCCAATTCTAATAAGTCGCCACCAATGCCAATGGCTTCAAAAATTTGGGCGGCTTGATAACTGGAAAGTAAAGAAATTCCCATCTTAGAGAGAATTTTTAGTAAACCCGACTCTACTGCTTGGCGATAATTGCCTAAAGCTTGGTCTAAAGTCAGGGTATTGATTTTCCCTCGCTCCATAAACTGTTGCGTTTTGGGTTCAAACCACCAGTCGCGCACAGTGTCCAACGCTGTATAAGGACAAACCGCATCTACACCGTAGCCTATCAGACATGCAAAGTGATGGGTACTCCAGCACTGAGCTGTATTCACCACCAGCGATGTTTTTGTTCGCAACCCTTGGCGAATCAGATGATGATGTACTGCACCCGCAGCTAATAAGGGAGGAATGTAAGTGTATTCTGTACTGATACTGCCGTATCCAGTTTGGTTAACACCAGTGGGAGAGATTTGATCACTCAAAATCAAAATCTTCGCACCTGCTTTGACAGACTCAGCTGCTTGTGCTTGTAAAGATCGCACTGCGGCTTGTAATCCTTCTGGTCTGTTGGCAATGGCAAATAAAGTTGACAACTGGGCTGTCGCAAATCCTGATAGCTTCATCGCCTCCAGTTCTGCTTCCATCAATACTGGCGATTCTAGTTTCAGTTTGCGGGCGTGTTCTGGTTTGACTTCTAATAAGTTACCCCGTTCACCCAATTCGACGTTCAAGGACATGACTAGCTTTTCCCGTAAGGGGTCAATCGCTGGGTTCGTCACTTGTGCGAAGCGCTGTTTGAAATAGTCGTACAAAAGGTGGGGTTTTGCTGACAGCACTGCTAAAGGAATATCATCTCCCATGCAGAAAGTTGGCTCTTTACCGTCAATTGCCATGGGTTGAATCACCATTTCTACATCTTCTGTGGTGTAGCCAAAGGCAAGTTGATGACGCAGTAAGGTTTGTTTGTCAATCTTGTTAGTTGTTAAATGACCCTTACCATTGCCATTCACCGATGAAGACTGACTACTAACCAGGTTTGGCAATTCTTGACGGTATTGTTTTAACCATGCTCCATAAGGATGCTGCTTGGCGATACGCTGTTTAATTTCCCAATTCTTCAGTACTTCATGATTGACTAAATCCACAGCAATCATTTGTCCTGGGCCAAGTCTGCCTTTTTCTATAATGTTGGCTTCTGGGATTTCCACGACACCAGCTTCGGAAGCGACAACAATATAATCATCTTTAGTGATGACGTAACGTGCTGGTCTTAAGCCGTTACGGTCTAATGTTGCGCCGACTTTTTGCCCATCGCTAAATACTAAAAGTGCTGGCCCATCCCAGGCTTCTTGCAGACCACTGTAATATTCGTAAAAATCAACAATTTCTGGATAATTACGCAAAGATGGTTGATTTTGGTAAGCCTCTGGAACCATAATCATTAAGGCTTCCAAAGGGCTGCGTCCAGAACGCACTAATAATTCCAGTACGTTATCTAACGTAGCGGAGTCGCTATTGTCAATGTGGACTAATGGCTTGAATTCATCCGAGCGATCGCCCCATACTGGATGATTTAGACTGGCTTCTCGTGCCATCATCCAGTTGATATTACCCAATAAAGTATTAATTTCACCATTATGCCCCAATAGCCGCATTGGTTGAGCTAAAGGCCACTTAGGCATGGTGTTAGTACTAAAGCGGCGGTGATAGACAGCAAAAGCACTTTTGTAAGCCGGGTTTTTTAAATCGAGATAAAAGTCTCCCAATACAGCAGAGCGCACCATCCCCTTATAAACAATTGTGCGGCTGGATAAGGAGCAAACATAAAATTCTTCGGAAAGATTTTTGGTAGCTTTGAAAATTCTTCTGCGGGTAATATAAAGTTCCCTTTCTAGTTCATCACCGCTTTTATCAGCTGATGCGAGAAAAACTTGTTCAATTTGGGGTTGATTTTCTCTTGCTTGTACCCCCAGCAGATGAGGTTGTACTGGTACTACTCGCCAACCCAGTACCGTCAATTTTTCTTCGGCAGCTATTTTCTCAACTGTTGCCTTAGCTTGTGCTGCTATTACACGATTTTGCGGTAAAAATATCATTCCTACCGCTAAATTTTCTGAGGAAGAGTCTTTTTGGAACAACTCCCAAGGGATAGCTGTCAATATTCCTGCTCCATCACCAGAGTCTTGGTCAGCACTACAACCACCCCGGTGTTCTAAGCAAGTTAAAGCTGCTAAAGCTTTTTCCACGATTTCATGGCTGGCATGATTCTGGCGATGAGCAATAAAACCTACACCACAGGCATCTCGCTCCTCTACTAACCACCTTTGTCCCTGATAGTTATCTTGAGATTCAATCTCCGAAAAATTCATTGTTTGTATTTGATGCATCGCTTTATCTTTCATAGCCTGTTCCTGAGATGTAGAGTCACAAATTTTGCCAGTATTTGTGATAAAAACTTGCTAATTTTCGCCCTTGAGAAATAGATAAATCACCGAAATTTAGGGAAAAAAAATTTTAACTTCGGTTTTTTTTAATCTTTGCCCGTGTTAAAATAGTCGCGTTATTTTTTTTGATTATGTGTTTATGCTGAGTTAGACAAACTACTTTTGCCCTGACAGCTTTTTATTTACGTTTTGAAGCTATGCTTTTACTCAATTCCTGCCAGATGACAACTAGTTTTCAGGTAGAGCATATTTCGCTTAACCTACGACACAACTTGAACCCAACGTTTTACTATTTTGACAGTCGAAATAATTCTGATTCAACAACAAAATCAGCGTATTACACTATATGACCATTTGACAATTCCTAAATAACTTTGTTGTTGATATTTTTGCTGATTAGCTGTTGATACCAGTGTTATTACTAGCTGAACTCACTTCAGGAGCAACAGTAACAAACATTAAGTCAAGATGATATATTTTCAGCCATTTCTGCTCACTAAAACTACCGTGCATATTCTAGTTGAAACTAGTGCTAGTTAAAACAGTTCGTGACAGTGATTTTAGCAACAGAGTTATTCTTGGATTTTACAAGAGATAGAAAGCCAATATATACAATATCATGTTTTTTCAAAAGTTAAATCACTATTTTTTAACATTTCCCCACAATTAGTGAGTCAGCTTCTTGAGTGATAGCTTTCAAAAGTACCTAGGAAATTATGGTAAAAATGCCGAATCGCAGTCGCAAAACATACTACAGTTCTGTTGCCAAACAAAAGCAGCAAAAGTGGTTCCGGGCTACAGTGCCCACAATTATGGTGATTACACTGTGCTTATTTACTACCTGGGTAACTAGTGCTCAACAGCCCCCAATAAATGCCACAGCAATACCAGAGTTGATTTCTCAGTCTCCAATACCTGCTCAAGCAGGGGTATTAGCTTCTGGTAACCAAATTTCCCTCAACGGTCGTATCTTGCCAGGAGCTTGGTTGCAGCAACCTGGAACAGCAAATCAGGTAACAACTCATCTCAGTGACGGGGCATTCCGGCAATTTATAGGAGTAGATTTTTTAAGTAGCAACAATCCAGCTAGACAACCAGTAGAGTGGTTTTCAGCAACTAACCAGCCACTAGTTTTAGCCACGCGGCTGCAAGGCGGGTATCGTTACTTGGATATTACTAATTTTGCTCAAACAATAGGTTGGCAGATGCAAGCTAATGGCAATACCTTAGTGATTGCCACCCCAAAAGCGCAAGTAAAGAATATTCGCCAGAGTCAGCAACTATCCTCTACAGGTCATGCTTTGCAGTCAGCTCGTATCGTTTTAGATTTAGACCAACCAGCACCTTGGCAAATCTCACAAGGGCTACCGATAGCTATACCTACGGACTCTGATACACCCGCTAAACCTACAAACAGAGAGTGGATAGTTACTTTGGATGGAATAGCCGATCCTGCTGTAATCCAACGTTATGCGCCACCACCTTCACTGCCAAATCTGCTCAAACAATTACCCACCCAACCAACTACGGAACAACTAATTAGACAGTTGGAGGTGGTCAACAACCGTACAATTATTAGTCTTAGCGTTCCCTTAAATCTGTCTCCCCAGATCAGCACCTTACCTAACCCCAATCGCCTGGTAATTGACCTGCGCCCCGATGCCATGGGACAACGGGATATTAGTTGGGCGCCAGGATTGCGGTGGCGACAGCAGTTTGTCAATTTAGGTACAGAACGCTTTCCTGTAGTTTGGTTAGATATTAATCCCCGTCAAGCTGGGTTAACTTTAAAACCTATTTGGACAGACCCTAACACCCTGACAGGTACGGCTCCTTTAATTCAAATAGCGCAACGCTACTTAGCAGTAGCAGCAATTAACGCTGGTTATTTCAATCGTAATAACAAATTACCTTTGGGCGCCATGCGTCGGGATAACCAGTGGCTATCAGGCCCAATTCTCAACCGAGGAGCGATCGCCTGGAATAATTCAGGAGAATTTTACTTAGGCCGTCTCACTTTAGCAGAAACATTAACTGCTCCCAATAACCAGAGATTACCAATTCTCTTTCTTAATAGTGGTTATGTTCAAAGTGGTATTGCTCGTTACACCCCTAGTTGGGGAACTAGCTACACCCCCCTAACAGACAACGAAATCATCGTTGTTGTCCAGAAAAATCAAGTTACTAATCAATTACCAGGAGGTAAAGCTGGTGAGACTGCCATTTCCATTCCTCAAGATGGCTATTTATTAACCCTACGTGCTAACGCTACCAATGCTGCATCACAATTGCCGATTGGTACAGCAGTCAGCATTACCAGCAACGCTACCCCGGCTGATTTTAACCGTTATCCCCACATCATGGGCGCTGGGCCACTGTTAGTGCAAAACAATCAAATTGTTCTGGATGCTGAACGTGAAAAATTCAGTAAGGCTTTTATTACACAAAAAGCTATTCGTAGCGGCATTTGTACCACAGCAAATGGCTCTCTAATGATCGCTGCTGTGCATAATCGTGCTGGCGGGCTAGGCCCAACCTTAGCAGAACATGCCCAATTAATGAAGCGTCTCGGCTGTGTAAATGCCCTAAATTTGGATGGTGGTAGTTCAACAGGTCTTTACTTAGGAGGGCAACTTCTCGACCGTTCTCCCAATACTGCTGCTCGTGTTCATAACGGCATCGGAATTTTCCTGCAATAAAGGTGATGGGGAATTGGGAGTAGATGACTAAATATTAAGTTCTTTTCCTTTTGCCTCTTTTTCCCCATGCCTCATACTGCAAATCTTTTTAAAGTTTAGGATAAGCCGCCATTTTGCTGGATGAAGAATTGGTGTAGACTCACAGTTTTAGCAGTAATTCTTTACACCCTTAAGTTTGATTTTGCTATGTTTAGCAAGGTGCAACAAAATTGATGATTTTTACGGTTGCAAGATTGCGCCAGATTGTCCCATCAATGGTTAAGAGTAATGACGGTTTGTTATGTCTCCAAATGAGGTAACTATGGCTCAATATCAAGAAAACACACAAACTAACACTCTGCCCCTACCCGTTGCCATCACTAACCGTGGGGTTGCTGCAACAGAGCTGCGTCCTTGGGGTTCTTTTACAGTTTTGGAAGAAGGACGCGGATACAAAATCAAGCGCATTGAAGTGAAACCCGGACACCGCCTCAGTCTACAAATGCACCACCACCGCAGCGAACATTGGATTGTTGTTTCCGGTACAGCTAGGGTCGTTTGTGGGGAGCAAGAAGTGCTGCTGAGCAACAATGAGTCAACTTATGTCCCACAATGTACAGCCCATCGTCTAGAGAATCCTGGTGTGATTCCCTTAGTCTTAATTGAAGTGCAAAATGGTGAATACTTAGGTGAAGATGATATTATTCGCTACCAAGATGACTATGCTCGTACCAAAAATTAAACCCGAAATAAAGTAAATGGGGCTGTAGCTATTGAGAACTAACACACTAACTATCTGTACAAACCGTCTGAAGTAACCACTGCGGGCTGGAAGTCCCTACCTAAATTAGGTGGGGACTAACTCGTGAAAGTGATGCCATGAGGTGATAATAAATTGTCTGCCAATAAACAGACCAAATTAAGGCTGCCGAGTCAACCACAGACTTGCATCTAGTTCAGAGAAAATTTAAAAAAAGAATTTTATGTTTTGACATGTGAGTTTTGTCGTCCATCCATCTGTAATACTTAAGAATGATGGGTTTTTGATTGCCAAAAGTAATTCCATGATTCATGTGAGTCAAGCAGCCGTAAGTGAAATTGTCCGATTACAGTTAAAACAGCAGCCAAACGCATTGTTGAGATTAGCAGTTAAGCTAGGTGGCTGCTCTGGTTGGTTTTACGATATGTCCTTTGATGAAACTGTAAAAGCAGGCGATCACATTTTTGATGTCAACGGGATCAAAGTTCTCATAGATACCGCTAGCTTAAATTATATTAATGGTTTAGCTTTGGATTATTCAGAAGATATGATGGGCGGTGGTTTTCGCTTCCATAACCCTCAGGCGATCGCCTCCTGTGGCTGTGGAAATTCTTTCTCCACAACTACGCCAACTTCTATTTAACTAAAAAAATTATGATCAATTTGACATGAAAGTAAAAAAAAAGCTATAATCAGGATTTGTTAAAAGTTAGAACACTAAGCAGCTTCACGCGCTGTGACTCATGCCAACAATACAGCAACTCATACGTAATGAACGCGAAAAAGCGCGTCAGAAAACTAAGTCCCCAGCTCTGAAGCAATGCCCACAACGTCGGGGTGTTTGTACCAGAGTATACACAACCACGCCTAAGAAGCCTAACTCAGCTCTACGTAAAGTAGCAAGAGTCAGGCTGACCTCTGGATTTGAAGTTACAGCCTACATTCCGGGGATTGGCCACAATTTGCAAGAACACTCAGTTGTGATGATTCGTGGTGGTCGGGTAAAAGACCTACCAGGTGTGAGGTACCACATCATTCGTGGCACCTTGGATACCGCCGGAGTCAAAGACCGCAAGCAGGGTCGTTCCAAGTATGGAACCAAGCGCCCGAAAGAAGCGAAAAAATAGGAGCTAGGCGGTTAATCGCGTGCGATGGCGATTAAGCGTCTTCCTTGAAAGCGCCAAAAAATCAAAAAACTAGCGAGCGGCGCTGATTTTCCGAAAAATTTAGCTACACCCTGTATTAAGCGGGCAGGTGTAGGTAATTATAGGTAGCATCTTGTAAGCTATAGCAGCGGTTTCATCTAAAATCTTAAAGTTTATGATGTGGTCGCCTTCTCTAGTTGTAGTTAGTCAATTAAGTAGCCGTCATGAACTGCGTACACTAAATAATGAATAAAAAAGAAGCTAGAGCTAGGAGCTAGAGACTAGTATTCCTACTCAGCACTTAGCACGGACTCTAAAGCGCAGCTATGCCCGCAGAGCTTTACAGGAAGCAGTTTTTGAAATCAGGTTAGCCTCGCTACAACTAAACTGTAGAGAAAAAATGGAAAAATCTGAGCGGCGGCTTTCATCGCCCATATATCCAGTGTCTGATAGCATATAATTTCGTTGCAAAATCCGAATTAAAGGTGAAGTATGTCTCGTCGTGGTGTTATTCAAAGGCGTCCAGTTCCGCCTGATTCCGTATATAACAGTCGCCTTGTAAGCATGATAATCCGGCGGGTGATGCGTCATGGGAAAAAATCACTGGCCGCACGGCTAGTTTATGATGCCTTGAAAACTATTGAAGAACGCACTGGTGCTGCTCCTTTAGAAACCTTTGAAAGAGCAGTGCGAAACGCAACACCTTTGGTAGAAGTCAAAGCTCGGCGAGTTGGTGGAGCAACCTACCAAGTACCGATGGAAGTCCGCTCTGAGCGTGGTACTACCTTAGCTTTACGCTGGTTAGTACAATTTTCCAGGTCTCGTCCTGGTCGCACAATGGCCAGTAAATTGGCTAATGAATTAATGGATGCTGCCAACGAAACTGGGAATGCAATTCGTAAGCGGGAAGAAACACACCGGATGGCGGAAGCAAATAAAGCTTTTGCCCACTATCGTTACTAACTAAAGCAGCGGTATATCGTGAAGATAAAAGCGATATATCGCGTAATCAAAAAAGCAAAGACGGTTTTCCGTAAGAGTATAGAATCTTAACAAAGAGTAATATACAAGATATCATGAGGCAAAAATTATAGGAGGCTATTGTGGCACGTACGATCCCGCTAGAGAGAGTACGCAATATCGGTATTGCGGCGCATATAGATGCGGGCAAGACAACGACAACCGAGAGAATATTGTTTTACTCTGGCATAATTCATAAAATTGGCGAAGTTCATGAAGGAACTGCCGTCACCGACTGGATGGAACAGGAGCGTGAGCGGGGAATTACCATCACTGCGGCTGCTATCAGTACCAGTTGGAAAGATCATCAAATTAACATTATCGATACTCCAGGTCACGTTGACTTCACAATTGAAGTTGAACGCTCCATGCGCGTGTTAGATGGTGTAATTGCAGTATTTTGTTCTGTAGGTGGCGTGCAACCGCAGTCTGAGACAGTATGGCGACAAGCAGACCGCTACAGAGTGCCTCGAATCGCCTTCATTAACAAAATGGATCGTACCGGGGCGAACTTTTATCGAGTTCACGAGCAAATGCGCGATCGCCTGCGGGCTAATGCCATTGCTATTCAATTGCCAATTGGTAGTGAAACTGAGTTCCAAGGAATCGTTGATCTGGTACGGAAACGTGCCTATATTTACAACAATGACCAGGGAACTGATATCGAGGAAACAGATATCCCCGCAGAAATACAGGAGAAAGCAGAAGAATACCGCACCAAGCTAGTAGAAGCTGTCGCAGAAACAGATGACGCTCTAATGAATAAGTACTTCGAGGGAGAAGAACTTACAGAAGACGAAATCCGTACTGCGCTGCGTAAAGGTACAACGGCAGGAACAATTGTACCAGTGCTTTGTGGCTCGGCATTCAAAAACAAAGGCGTGCAGTTGATGCTGGATGCAGTTGTAGATTACTTGCCAGCACCAACTGAAGTGCCACCAATTCAAGGCATACTGCCGAATGGCGAAACTGTGGAACGTCGGGCTGATGATAACGAACCTCTATCAGCGCTGGCATTCAAGATTATGGCTGACCCTTATGGTCGTCTAACCTTCGTTCGCGTTTATTCTGGTGTGCTGAAAAAGGGTAGCTATGTCCTCAACGCTACCAAGAACAAGAAAGAACGGATTTCTCGTCTGGTGATTTTGAAAGCAGATGAACGACTTGATGTCGATGAAATGCGGGCGGGAGACTTAGGAGCAGCATTAGGATTGAAAGACACCCTAACAGGTGACACGATCACTGATGAAGGATCGCCAGTAATTCTGGAATCCCTGTTCATTCCTGAGCCTGTAATTTCGGTGGCGGTTGAACCCAAAACTAAAAATGACATGGACAAGCTGTCCAAAGCTCTGCAATCACTCTCAGAAGAAGACCCAACCTTCCGCGTCCATGTTGATCCGGAAACGAATCAAACGGTGATTGCAGGGATGGGAGAGCTACACTTGGAAATTCTGGTAGACCGGATGTTACGCGAATTCAAAGTGGAAGCTAATGTCGGTGCGCCGCAGGTAGCTTACCGCGAAACGATTCGTAAACAAGTCTCCAAAATCGAAGGTAAATTCATCCGTCAAAGTGGTGGTAAAGGTCAATACGGTCACGTTGTGATCGATTTAGAACCAGGTGAACCCGGTACAGGCTTTGAATTTGTTTCTAAGATTGTTGGTGGTTCTGTACCCAAAGAGTACATTGGCCCTGCAGAACAAGGAATGAAAGAAAGCTGCGAATCCGGGGTTTTAGCTGGATATCCATTAATTGACGTCAAAGCAACTTTGATTGATGGGTCATACCACGATGTAGACTCTTCAGAAATGGCTTTCAAAATTGCTGGTTCAATGGCAATGAAAGAAGCAGTGATGAAAGCATCACCCGTACTCTTAGAGCCTATGATGAAAGTTGAGGTTGAAGTTCCCGAAAACTTCCTTGGGGATGTGATGGGCGACCTTAATTCCCGTCGTGGACAAATTGAGGGTATGGGATCTGACGATGGACTTGCCAAAGTGACTGCTAAAGTTCCATTGGCAGAAATGTTTGGCTACGCTACCGATATCCGGTCAAAAACCCAAGGTCGGGGCATCTTCTCAATGGAGTTTAGCCACTACGAAGAAGTACCTCGCAACGTGGCTGAGGCAATCATAGCTAAAAGCAAAGGGAACGCTTAATTAAAAAAGGAAACGAGCATTCATGGCACGCGCAAAGTTTGAAAGGACTAAACCACACGTTAATATCGGTACTATTGGCCACGTTGACCACGGGAAAACCACGTTGACAGCAGCCATCACCATGACTTTATCAGCTCTTGGTCAGGCTATAGCTAAGGGCTATGATCAAATTGATAACGCACCAGAAGAAAAGGCGCGGGGAATCACCATCAACACGGCTCACGTTGAGTATGAAACCACCAATCGTCACTATGCTCACGTAGATTGCCCTGGACACGCTGACTACGTAAAGAACATGATTACGGGTGCTGCCCAAATGGATGGTGCAATTCTCGTAGTTTCAGCAGCTGATGGTCCTATGCCCCAAACCCGTGAACACATCCTGCTAGCAAAGCAGGTAGGTGTACCTAGTCTGGTGGTTTTCTTGAATAAAGAAGATATGGTGGATGATGCAGAACTGCTGGAATTGGTAGAACTAGAAGTTAGGGAGTTACTATCTAGCTACGATTTTCCTGGAGATGACATTCCCATCGTCACAGGCTCTGGTCTTCAGGCTTTAGAAAAGATGACAGCTAACCCCAAAACAGCGCGGGGTGAAGATAAGTGGGTCGATAAGATCTACGACCTCATGGATGCTGTAGATTCCTACATTCCCACTCCCGATCGCGCTGTGGATAAGCCCTTCTTGATGGCTGTAGAAGATGTATTCTCTATCACAGGCCGTGGTACAGTTGCCACTGGTCGGATTGAGCGCGGTAAAGTCAAAGTCGGTGATAACGTCGAACTGGTGGGCATTAGAGACACCCGCAACACCACCGTTACCGGGATTGAGATGTTCAAGAAGAGTCTCGACGAAGGTATGGCTGGAGATAATGCCGGTGTACTATTGCGGGGTATCCAAAAAACCGATATTGAACGCGGTATGGTGCTAGCCAAACCAGGTTCGATTACGCCTCACACTCAATTTGAAGGTGAAGTGTACGTCCTGACTGAAAAAGAAGGTGGTCGGAAAACCCCATTTTTTGCTGGCTATCGTCCTCAGTTCTACGTGCGAACAACCGATGTAACTGGCACCATCAAAGCCTTCACCTCCGACGATGGCAGCGATGCAGAAATGGTAATGCCAGGCGATCGCATCAAAATGACAGTAGAACTGATCAACGCGATCGCGATTGAGCAAGGAATGCGCTTCGCAATTCGTGAAGGTGGTCGCACCATCGGTGCTGGTGTCGTCTCCAAAATCCTCAAATAGCACTACTTTTTGTTCTATACAAGAGGAGTAGAGATTATAGAGTTCTTCTTTCTCTGCTCCTTTGTCTTCCCTGTATGAAAAAGAGTGGGAAATAAGAAATAGGGTAATACCAATTCATAATTCGTAATAGCAGCCCAAGGCACACTACGTGTTAGCTTTCGCTTTAGCGATACTAATTTGTGATGAAGCAAGTTTAGATATATTCTGAATCTCCAGGTTGAAATTTGTTACCGGATTTTAGAGAATTGGTATAAAACTCAGATTTTAACTCCCAACTCCCCACTCCTGTACGGGCGGGTTAATCAAGAATTGTTTCTACCCGCAGATTCACTGCTTAAACCCGCCCCTACCTACTCCCCTAATTAATCAGAACCAAGAAAATTAAAGATGGCAACTCTACAGCAGCAGAAAATTAGAATTCGTTTACAGGCCTTTGACCGCCGTTTATTAGATACATCTTGCGAGAAGATTGTAGACACGGCTAACCGGACTAACGCTACAGCTATAGGCCCGATTCCCTTACCGACAAAACGCAAAATTTACTGTGTACTGCGATCGCCTCACGTAGATAAAGATTCGCGGGAACACTTTGAAACCCGTACCCATCGTCGGATTATTGACATTTACCAGCCTTCTTCTAAAACTATTGATGCCTTGATGAAACTGGATTTACCCTCTGGTGTAGATATTGAAGTCAAACTGTAATTTAGTGATTAGTCATTAATCAACACTCAGTAGTCAGTAGTTAATTGCTTTTTTGCAATTGACTACTGACAGATGAAAATTCAAATTCATTGCTTATGAATATTTACCCAGCCCTCAAGAAATTTATCTCAGGGCTTTTTATTGGCTGAGAAACAAATGATAGAATGTAGACAAAGTACGGGAAAAGCAGAGAAGAATAGATTTTAAAATTAAATTTATACCAAGGTAACAATGACATCCTCTTCTAAAATTGCCGTCCGCGAACTACCTCTGTTCCCGTTACCTGAAGTAGTTCTGTTTCCTACTAGACCATTACCCCTACACATCTTTGAATTTCGCTACCGAATCATGATGAACACGATTTTGTCAAGCGATCGCAGGTTCGGGGTGTTAATGGTTGATCCAGTTGAAGGCACAATTGCCAACGTTGGTTGCTGTGCAGAAATCATTCATTACCAACGCCTGCCAGATGACCGCATGAAGATGTTGACGCTGGGACAGCAAAGGTTTCGTGTCTTAGAGTATGTACGTGAAAAGCCCTACCGTGTTGGTTTAGTGGAGTGGCTAGAAGACCAGCCACCAGCTAAAGATTTGCGTCCTTTGGCTACTGAGGTAGAACAACTGCTGCGAGATGTGGTACGTCTTTCAGCTAAGTTAACTGAACAAAACATGGAACTTCCAGAAGAATTACCCGATTTGCCAACAGAGTTATCTTATTGGGTAGCAAGCAACCTCTACGGTGTAGCCACAGAGCAGCAAGCATTACTAGAAACACAGGATACTGTTGCTCGCCTGGAAAGAGAAGCAGAAATCTTAACTTCTACTCGTAATCATTTGGCAGCCCGTGCTGTGCTCAAAGACACTTTTAATAATGCGTAATAACAGCCCAAGGCAGGCTGCACCGTAAGCGCAGCTATACCCGCAAGGACTTTACGTAATTCGTAATTACGGGTTAAGTTTAAATGCTTACGGGTAAAATATGATAACTGCCAAAAATTTTGACAATTTCTGTGTGCATACTCAATTGCGCTAAAGCTGATTGCATTTGTATTTGGTTGACATCGGCTTCTAGATCAACAAAAAACAAGTATTCTCCTAGTGATCGCTTGGTTGGGCGAGATTCAATCCGACTCAGGTTAATCCCTAGTTGAGCAAATACTTGTAATGGTTTGAGCAGCGCTCCTGGTAAATTAGCAGGCACGCTGAAAGCTAGCGAGGTGTGACTAGCACTTGTAGAAGATTGTTGCTCAATAGCCTTGAATTGACTTTGACTTACCACCCAAAAGCGAGTACAGTTTTCTGGATAGTCGTTAATGTTACTGGCAAGTATAGGTAAATTGTAGAGTTGAGCTGCCCTGCTAGATGCGATCGCTGCTATTGTTAAATCATGCTCTAGTTGCTGTAATGCCTCAGTTGTAGAATTACTCGGTATCAGCTGCACAGTTGGCAAAAATTTCCCCAACCACCCTTGACATTGCGCCAAAGCTTGCGGGTGAGAATAAACAGTTTTAATGTGATCTAAACTGGTGGCACAGGACATTAAGGCATGGGCGATCGGCATGACTAAAGCCAACTGAATTTGCAAACTATCCAGTCGCCACAGCGTATCCATTGTCATAGTTACACTGCCTTCAATAGAATTTTCTACGGGCACAACAGCAAAATTAGTTTGTCCACTAGCAACGGCTTGAAGTGACTGGGCAATGCTGGGATAAGGATATAAGATAGCGGCAATTCCTGTTTTTTCGGCTAGCCAGTTGGCATAAAAAACAGTTGCTTGTTCTGCATAAGTGCCAGGAGGTCCTAAATGGGCAATGGATATAGTCATAGTACTTAACTCTTGGTTATCTGTTAAATATATAGACAATATCGGCGGCTAACCAAATGTTTATTAATTTGAGTAAGTGTTTCTTTGGAGCAACCGAACAGACGGCGCGCCACCCGCTACGAGTGAAAGAAACACATAGAGCCTTTCTCTTCCCTGTCACCGTTCGGACTTCGGCGTGAGCGCTCAGTCGAACGCTGACGCTCACGCCGAAGCCTGTCACCTTCAGCCGAATCATTCCTCAACAAGACGATAAAGATAATAAATTAATTAATAATAGAAGTAAGTATCAAACAATTATTGCCTTTAATTCATGGCTACCAAGTTTACTGCCTCCCAATCGGTGAAAATTAATGTTCCCCAGCAGCCTATTCCTATTCAGCACTACTTACGTCAGCCCCAACGTTTAGTAAATGCTTTGGTTGATAATAGCCGCATTCATCAACTTTCTGAGGAAGTATTTCGCCTGAAAATGCGTCCTTTAGCTTTTATGTCACTGAGTATTCAACCCACTGTAGACATGAGAGTCTGGGCAGAAGCGAATGGAATCATTAATTTGCGATCAGTAGGTTGTGAAATCCTTGGTTTTGAATATATTAACCAGCGTTTCGCTCTCAATTTACAAGGGCATTTGTCTCCCTACCAATTAAGCAGTGGTACTCGCCTGCAAGGAAGAGCCGATTTAGAAGTTCAAGTAGACCTACCACCACCATTTTCTTTCACCCCCAAGCCAATTTTAGAAGCTACTGGCAATGGGTTGCTCAAAAGTGTGCTATTGACAGTTAAACAACGTTTGCTACATCAACTTTTAGCTGATTATCGTCGCTGGGTAATATCGCAAATGCAAGAAAAAGCGCTAGGTGATGACAGTGCAGAATTGCCAATTTTGAGTATAGAATAATTTTTACTATCTCAGTAATTAGCAATATTTTACTACCTTGCAATAGACTACAAGTCAGTATGCAAACAAAGGCAGGCACTGTCTTCTCTAGCAGACTAGCATCTCAGATTTAGCGCTGAATTTGGCAAGGACGAAAGGACTGACGATGCAGACGAGACGGCCCGTGTTGTTGTAGCGCCACTAAGTGATTTTGGCTGCCATAACCCTTGTTATGCTCCAAATGATAAGGGGGATACTTTGATGCTAGACGCGTGACTAATTCGTCGCGCCAAACTTTAGCCACAATACTAGCAGCTGCAATGTTGAGCGATCGCGCGTCTCCCTTAACTATTGTTTGTTGTGGCATGAGTAAGTCTTTGATCGGCTGATTACCATCAACTAAGCAGATTTTAGGCTGTACCTTCAGTTTAAGTACAGCCCGCCTCATGGCTAACAATGTTGCCTGCAAAATATTTATTTGATCGATTTCAGCAGTTGACGCAAAACCGATTTTCCAGTCTGTGGCCAGCCTATAAATTTGCTGTGCTAGCTGAGTTCTCCGAGAACTAGACAGCTTTTTACTGTCTTTAATGCCAGATGCTATCAGTTTTGGTAAAGCATCAGCTGGTAGTATCACTGCTGCTGCGACGACAGGACCAAACAAAGCTCCTCGCCCGACTTCATCAATACCCGCAACCAACCCAGGAATACCGGATAAAGTGGCAGACAACTCCAGCCAACTCAGATATGGCGAACAAAAAGCAGGGGTAGTTTGCTCTGTTTTTACCATAAAACAATTTAGTTATCCTCGGCGGTGGATGTGTCTGATTCTACTGCCGAAGAACGACGGCGGCGACGGCGGTTGCCGGTAGAGATGTTATTCGCTTCACTTTCCTCCGCATTGGCGAAGTTTACCGCAGAATTCGCGGCAAAAGTTGTTGACTCAGTTGTAGCTTTTAGTAGGGGTTTTTGTTCAGGCTCGATTTGTGGGGTATTGACTTCTTGGTTGGCTGTTTCGTTGGCAGTTGATTCAGTTGTTGTTGTTCCTAGTTGTCCAGGCTGAATTATGTTAATAATTACAGACTTAGGATTTTTAACTTCTTGCTCCAACTTTACTAAAGGAGACACTCCCATTAAGGCGAAAACATCCTGTTCCTCTAGTGTCATTTCTACTGTTCTGATTTCCGGTGGTTCTACCACTGGTTTAACTGGCTCGACTTTGGTAACTTTGCTCCGCTCTACCCTTTCAGTCCAACCTGATTTACCCAGATTAGGTGAGGGTATTTCTGGTGCTGTGTTTAGTTCTGTTTCAGCATCCAAGTCTAAGTCTGGCTCGTTGTCAAACCCTAGTGGATGAGAATTAACCCGGCCTTCATCTTTGCCATTCGCTCCATTGATGCTAATGCGAGTACGTCGGTTACGAGTCCGGCGCTTGTTGTTATCACCAAGTTCCTGATAGCTGGGATGATTAATTAAATTCAATGCGCCCAATTCAGAGTCGGTATCGAATCCTTCTCCAAAGGCATCGTATGTTTCCCGTGGTTCTGTGAGGCGAGCAGCTGGCAGACGTGGCTCCTTATGAGGCAGGGATACAAAACGCTCTGGTATTTCTGCTGTTGTTGGCAGTCGAGTTTCTGTTTCTCCAGGCAGACGTACTACATGTCCTAAACCACCACAGGTTGGGCAAGTGTCACCAAACAATTCGTAAATGTTTTGACCTTGGCGCTTGCGGGTAAGTTCTACCAAACCTAACTCAGTTAATTGCGCAATCTGGGGACGAGCTTTGTCAGCTTTTAGTGCTTTGTTAAAGTGTTCTAGGACTTGCAATTGGTCACGCCGTGATTCCATATCAATGAAGTCAACGACAATTACTCCGGCAATATTCCGCAGACGCAGCTGGCGGGCGATTTCTGTTGCGGCTTCGCAGTTTGTCCACAAAACTGTTTCTCTGGCTGTTGCCGATCGCGTGAAGGAACCGGAGTTAACATCGACTACTGTCAAGGCCTCAGTTGGCTCAATAATAATGTAGCCTCCAGACGGTAGGTCTACTCTGGGTTTGAGCGCTTCTCGAATTGCCGCGCTGATGCGGAAATACTCCAAAATCGGCGAGCGATCGCGATGATGGTCAATTAACAATCCCTGTGGTGTTTGACCTCCACTCCAGTTCTGTAAATACTGCTTAACTCGCTTCAAACCAGTACTGGAATCTACCACAATCCGATTCACATCCGCGCCGTACATATCCCGCAGTACACGCTGGATAAAGTCATCGTCTCGATTCAGTAACGCTGGGGCACGGGTAGAGTGCGCTTCCTGCTGAATGGCTTCCCATTGCTTTTGCAATAGTTCCAAATCTTCCATAATCGCTTCTTCTGGTTTGCCTTCGGCTTCGGTACGTACCAGCAAACCCATTCCCGCCGGTTTAATCAAAATCGCTAGTGCCCGTAAGCGGTTGCGCTCACTTTCACTTTTAATCCGCCGGGATAAATTTACACCCCTACCATAGGGCATCAGTACTACATAGCGTCCGGGCGAGGTAATGTTACCTGTGAGCCTTGGGCCTTTTGTCCCTGTTGGCTCCTTCATCACTTGCACCAACACTTTTTGTTGTGGTGCTAATAATTCTGTAATTGCTGCTGCTGTGCGCTTTAGCCTTAGTGGACCTAAGTCAGTTACATGAATAAAGCCGTTGCGCTCTGGATCACCAATATTGACAAAAGCTGCATCTATCCCAGGTAATACGTTTTCTACTACACCTAAATAGATATCACCTATTTGATGATGACCTGTAGCTACAACGAGTTCTTGTATTTGATCTTCAGAAAAGACAGCAGCAATTTGATGCTGTTCCGCGATAATAATTTGTTTTGGCATTCAATTTCCTCAAAAATTGGCAGCACCGATGTAGCTTTGGAGGTTTGTTATCCCTCTCGCCTCTGCCAGCTCTACAAAGCGCTGCTGATAATAAAAATTGTGAATCTAAGCTCAAAGTTAAAGAGCTATTGACTAAGAAATTGCGTTTATACGCCTGATTATTCCAGAACGGCTGCATATTGTTTAAGCAAATAAATCAACCGTCCGTGGTTGATTTTTGATGCGATACCATCACCACTTAGGGATTAGGCATTCAGCAGTTGTTTTAAAAAGCATAGAGTTCGAGAAGCCGACGGAGCCTGTTTTTAAGTTACTAGTTCACAAGGTAGCTATAGAGAGAGTGAGTTCTTTAAATCTGCCTCAGCTTATCTGGGATACAATCAATCCTAGAAGTTGCACTCTAAATATACTTCGACAAGCTCAGCACAAGCCTTTGCTTTCGCTCCCTGAATACCAGGGTAGTGAACCAGTCCATTCAATGCAGCGCCAGAAAATTTCTCTTCATCTGATTCTAACGCAACCTTGCTAAAAATCAATTCCCATGATGTGCTAAGTCAGGACAACTACTAGCAAGTTACCCTTCAGGGATTATACCCCTAAAACTAGCTGATTGCGGTGGATGTGCAGGAGTTGAAATTCTCCGCCTGCGACTATCTCTAGCATAGACAGAATTTGTTCGGGACGCAATAGCAAACCATCATGGCGACAGCTACCTAGATAACGCAGCACAATTGTAGACTCTGCTGTGCTGGTTGTAGTTTCTATTAATTCTAGTTCCCACAAAAGCGAGCGCAGATTTACTAATTGGCTCTTGCCTGACTTGGTTGTTTTCTCCCACAAAAGCTCTTCTTGGGCTTTGATTGTATCAATCCAATTTTGCCATTGTGCAGGTGTTACCTCCCTGAGTGTTGCCACGGTAATTAAATACTCTGCCGCTTCCATAACTTGGTTAGCTGCTTTAGCTTTTAAATCTATTTGCATCACCTTATATATGGGTATGTCTGTGGGTAGTTCGTTAACCAGTTGTTGCCGGAAAGTATCAACTTCTACTGGCTGGGTTAACTCAAAATCCACAATCTCTCCACTGCTGGTGGCTCCTAAAGCTAAAGCGCTGGCCACAGCAATCCGTGGAGTGGGATGAAATCCACCAGTAAAAGCAATTGGTAACCCTGCTCGCCGCACAACTCGGTCAAATAGCCGCAACAAATCCAGGTGGCTGACTAAAGCCATATTACCTTGTTTGCCAAACCAGACACGCAGCCGTTGTGTCTTGGTTGTGTTGGGAATAAAATCGCCAGCAAATTCTGGCACAGCAGGCGGTTCAATCACGATATTGTGCCCGAAGTCGGTGCCACAGACACCACAATGAGAACAACCTTCAAAAGAACAATCTGGTACTGTTGCCGCTTCTAGGGCGTGTTGTAAATCTTCCTTGAGCCATTTTTTGGCAATTCCTGTATCAATGTGGTCCCAAGGTAAGGGAGTGCTGAGTGGGGAGTAGGGTGAAGAAGATGCTACTACTTCTTCATTTCCCCATCTTTCCATCTCCATAACATTCCATTCGCCATTTTCTACTTGGCGGTATTTCCAATCTAAACCAGCTTCGGCGATCGCCTGACCCCAAGCAGCAAAAGCTTGGTCTAAATTCTCATACCAGGAATCCATGCCAGCACCTAATTCCCAGGCTCGATGTACTACTTTGCCCAGATGGCGATCGCCTCTGCCCACAAAGTCTTCCATTGCCGAAATACGAACATCGGTAAAATTTACCTTGACTCCCCTGATGCGGCGGAATTCTTGCCGTAACAGGCGCTGTTTACGTTGGAACTCAGCAGTGGAAACTGAGTGCCACTGAAAAGGTGTATGGGGCTTAGGTGTAAAGTTAGAAATTGTCAAGTTAAAGTTCAGAGGTTTTCTGCCTCTAGCTCGACATTCTCGCTGTAGCCAACTCACTGTTTCTGCAATCCCCACAACATCGGCATCCGTTTCACCAGGTAGGCCAATCATGAAATACAGTTTGATTTTGTCCCAGCCTTTTTCCCAGGCTGTTTTTACACCTCGCAGTAGTTCTTCATTGGTTAAACCTTTATTCACAATGTCCCGCATTCTTTGGGTGCCGGCTTCTGGGGCAAAGGTCAGTCCACCTTGCCGCATCCCGCCCAGGATATTGGCAATGTTCTCATCAAATCTATCTACCCGTTGACTAGGAAGAGTCAGGGAAATATTTTCATTTTTTAACCGATTTTTGATTTCCATCCCCACTGCTGGTAGGGACAAATAATCAGAACAACTCAGGGATAACAGGGAAAATTCATTGTAACCAGTCGCCCGCATTCCTTGTTCAATGGCTGCGACTACTTTTTCTGGTTCTACATCCCTTGCCGGACGGGTGAGCATTCCTGGTTGACAAAAACGACAACCACGAGTACAGCCGCGCCGAATTTCTAGTGTCAAGCGGTCATGCACGGTTTCCACGTAAGGAACTAGCCCAATCGAATAAGCTGGTATGGGGGTAGCAACTCGTCGCAGAATTCGTTTTGGGACATCTGGGTGATGAGGATGAACGGAGCCATCCTGGGCCATGTCGTAAAACTGAGGAACATATACGCCTGGTATTTGTGCCAAGTCTAACAGCAGATGTTCCCTAATCAAATTTGTTCGTTTACCTTCTGCCAATACCAAACCAATTTCTGGCAGTAGTTCTTCTCCATCTCCGAGGGCGAAAAAGTCGAAGAAGTCAGCATATGGCTCAGGATTTGATGTTGCTGTCTGTCCCCCTGCAAAAATTAACGGATAATTCCCTTGTGCTCTTGCTTGCCATGTCAGAGGAATTTCTGCCAAATCCAACATTTCGAGGATATTAGTTGCCCCTAGTTCGTAACTAAGACTAAAACCCAAAATGTCGAATTCTTTGAGCGATCGCTTTGATTCTACGGCAAACAAGGGTGTATTCGTTGCTCGTAGTTTAGCCGCCAGGTCGGCACCTGGGAGGTAAGAGCGATCGCATAATTGACGGGGCTGGGCATTCAAGATGTTATAGAGAATAATATGCCCTAAATTGGATGATCCGACTTCATACACTTCTGGGTAGGTTAATGCCCAGCGTATCGTTGCCGTATCCCAAGGTTTATGTACCGCTAACCGCTCGTTACCCAAGTAACGTGCCGGCTTTAAAATATCCGATGTGATTAATTTTTCAACTGCAACAGCCACTATGCTATCTTCTAGCTACCTTAATTACAGCTAATCATCTCCAACTTAGCATTGATTAGGTTTTTCAACAGAGTTTTATCGTTGCAACTGCCAACTCTTTTACACAAATTTACTTTTTTACTGTTACGCCATACCACGTGTTAAACAATTAACAATCCACTCAGCCTCAGTTTTGGCTGGTCTTTTGGCTATTCAAGTCTGCAAATTAAATAGATAAGTAACTATGCATAAATATTTAGCCATTGTTCAACACGACTGAAATCGCTGTATTCCCAGACAGTTCCCTGTTTACTCTCTCAACCAAGTAATTTATTTTGCAGGACTACTTAAATATCTGAGCATAGCCATATTCTGCAACAAGTTATGCCACTGCTAACTCACAGTCGTCTGCAAATATTTCAAAAACTGCATCTAGTTGAGTCAGTTCCAAGATCATCCTGATTGAGGGGGAAACAGAGCAAATCCGGAAACTTTTTCCTAAACTCTGAGCTAGCTTCAGCGCAGACACCAATACCATTAAGCCGGAGTTGTCTAATGATTCCACATCTGCTAAATTCACCAACAAGATCGAGATGTCATTTTGTCCCAACGCTGTTGTCATGTTTCGTTCCCACTCTGGGCTGTTGGCAGCATTAAGACAGCCCTGAGGACGAATAACTGCAATTTTCGGACACTTCAGTACTGCTTGCATCTTGAGATCCTAATGAGAATTATTGAACCGTAAAGCCCAGATTTATTTTGAACATAATCTGTTTTTTCTCACATCGCCCACATGTCTGAGACCTCTTTGCGGAATCTTTATTACTTTAGTGGGTCTGTTTAAAGATTGTCATAAATACAGGGTAAAATGTATTCATATATACTTTTTTTTCAGCCCGGTTCAAAAACAATCAACATAGACAGCCAAAGAGCAGAAATATCATCCGTAACTTTGCTGAAACAGCTTACTTGGTTGATAACTGAAGCTAATTTAGCCAAGTCTCAGCTATAGATTCCGCGCCTTCATTTTTATTCTGACTAGCGGCATATACCAGGGTTAATGACAAATTATCTATCCAACAATTTTGTGATATAAATCACATGAATATGTGCATTTAGATCACGCTTTATACTTAAGTCTATCTTAGATAATTAGTATCACATACAATTGGTTTATTACTTATGAGAACTAAGTACGTTATTCGTCAATTGGTAGAAAAAGCTCTTGATATTAAAAAATTAACTCCCGAAATAGAAAATGAAATTAATTCGGAACTGACTCAAATGGGTCACATTTCTGACGTTGATTATGAAGCACTGGAGTTATTAATGGCTGAAATGGATGCTGGTAGAGTTAAGTTAGTACCTAGTTGGGGATATTAATCCTGCTTTTTGGTATTGTTACTTTTTAGTTATACCAAGCAAATTTTGCCAATAATGTAGAAAAATTAAGCTTGAAAATATACTAACAGCAGTGTTGATGGTAGGCACAGTCAGATTGCTGGTATTTTTCTGTAATATTTACTATTTATTCCCCTGGTGTGGCGTAAACTGTGCTAATGAGCATTCACATTTGCATTAGTAGTAAATCGCCATGCAGCTCGCTAAACGCTTAGAAAAAATTCCTCCCTATCTATTTGCGGAAATTAACCGTAAACGAGAAGAACTTGTTGCTCAGGGAGTTGATATCATTAATTTGGCACTGGGCGATCCAGATAAACCGACTCCTGCTCACATTCTTCAAGTAATGCATGAGGCGATTGATGACGCTTCTACTCATAACTACCCACCCTATCAGGGTACGCAAGAATTTCGGGAAGCAGTAACTAAGTGGATGGAACGTCGGTTTGGGGTGACACAATTGAACCCTAATACAGAAGTTATCTCTTCAATTGGTTCTAAAGAAGCAATACACAACACCTTTTTAGCTTTCGTGGAGGCGGGAGATTACACGCTCATACCAGATCCTGGTTATCCCGTGTATCGGACTTCTACAATTTTCGCTGGTGGTGAACCTTTTACTATGCCTTTGAAGGCAGAAAACAAATTTTTACCTGATTTGAGTGCGATTCCTGAAGTAGTTGCCCGTAAGACAAAATTATTGTGGATTAACTATCCTAATAATCCCACTGGGGCGTTGGCAACCCTGGAGTTTTTTGCAGAATTGGTAGATTTCTGTAAGCAGTACAATATTTTGCTGTGTCATGACCATGCCTACTCAGAAATGGCATACGATGGCTACAAACCGCCGAGTGTATTGCAAGTTCCAGGAGCTAAAGACGTAGCCATTGAGTTTCACAGTTTGTCTAAGTCATATAATATGACAGGCTGGCGGATTGGTTTTGTAGTTGGTAATGCTATTGGGATTCAAGGCTTAAGACAGGTAAAAACGAACGTTGATTCTGGGGTATTTCAGGCCATTCAAAAGGCTGCGATCGCAGCTTATTCTACTAGTGATGCCGAACTGCAAACTGTGATGTCTGTTTACCAAAATCGTCGGGACATCATTGTTCAAGGATTGCAATCTTTGGGCTGGCCGATTGAGCCACCTCAAGCTACTCTTTACATCTGGGTACCTGTACCTCCAAGATATTCTTCAACTGAATTTGTGTCCCTGTTACTTGACAAATGTGGCATAATCGTCCCTCCAGGCAATGGTTATGGTGCTGCGGGAGAAGGCTTTTTTCGGATTGCCTTAACCATTCCCGATGAACGGATGCATGAAGCTATTAAACGCATGAAAGATGCTGGCATTCGCTATGCTTAATTTGGGAATGGGGAGGCTAGAAGCTAGAGACTTGTTAATTTGTTTTAGTCCCCACTCCCCCTTGATACGCTTGCCAAACTTGGTGAATAAACTGATTAAAGTGCTGCTTGGTGGCTAAGTCAGGTTCAGATTTTGGTTCTTTTACCAAAATCTGGCTTAACAGGGTAATTACTTCTGTATCCAAAGCTGGTCGAAATAAGTTAACTGGCCAAAGCAAGTCAGAGACATCTCGCAGGTCAGTAACAAATGGTGGTTCTTGGTTGAAGTGTACCAGCAACAAGGGACGTACCCAGCACAACTGGCGGGAAACTACAACTTGAATCACTTCCGCATAAAGATTTCTGTCGCCATGCTCTAAAGACACAATTTGTCCTTGTTGAAAATCTAGGCTCATGTTCATCATGACGTGGCAAGCAAGGATTTTTTTGCAGCTTTCTTTATTTTAAAAGCGAGAACGCGTTATCCTTGAGAGAATGTAGTTTAAAGTTAGGTAAGTATTTCCACGCCGATGAGGATTTGATCCATCACCTCAAAATCGCTGCTGTAATACTGCCCAACTCAACATAGCAGCCAAGCATTTCCTAACATCAAGTTTGGATGAAATGCTATAAAATAGGCAAATAACTGTTAAGCAAACACTAGACAGATATTCTGTTGTAGTAAATCATCGAATCAAGAGCAAAGAGCCGTGTCAGTCGAAACCATTGAGAAGCGTTCCACATCCCGCAAGCTCGCGCCTCGGTATCGCGTTTTGCTCCATAACGACGACTACAACTCTATGGAGCATGTGGTACAGTCACTGTTAACCACAGTACCGAGCCTGACTCAGCCCCAAGCTGTGAGCATTATGATGGAAGCCCATACTAATGGGTTAGCTTTGGTCATTACTTGCGCTCAGGAACATGCCGAGTTCTATTGTGAAACATTGAAAAGTCATGGTTTGAGCAGCACCATTGAACCTGATGAATAGTCATTAGTTATTGGTCATTGGTTATTTAGTCAAAATTTAGAGTGTTGGCTGGTGATTGGTGACTTACTGGGTATGAAAAAAAACCTTGTCCGTTTAGCTGAATGCCCTGCCCCTATCAGGCTGGGTTGTTTTATTTTGACTTTATTATTGCTATGGTTGCCATTAGCTGCACCAATATACTTATCAGTGCATGATTCAAACTTAGAAAGTATATTGACAATGGTGTTGCTATATGGAGTGTTTATTTTTCTTCTGAGACTATGGGGTAAATATATTTACCAGCAGCCACAAATTCTGCGGCATTATGGCTTAGAATTCACGCGCCAAAATGGTGTGGATTTACTCCGTGGCTTGGCTATGGGCATAATTAATACTCTGATACTTTTTGGATTACAAGGTGTTTTGGGTTGGCTAGTGTGGCAACAACCGCAAGTTTTTTTGCTGAAAGTAATTTTAGAGGGTTTACTTGTTGGCTTAGGTATTGGATTTGCTGAGGAGTTGTTATTCCGAGGCTGGCTACTAGATGAGTTACAACGAGATTACAGTCCGGGTGTGGCACTGTGGACAGATGCAACTGCGTTTGCTGCATTGCATTTTATTAAACCATTGGAGGCAATTATTCACACACTGCCACAATTTCCAGCTTTAGTACTGCTGGGGTTAACGCAGGTATGGGGAAAGCGTTGGCGCAGGGGACGCTTAGGTTTACCAATTGGTCTGCATGGTGGTTTAGTATGGGGCTACTACATTATTAATGTTGGGGAATTAGTGAAATACTCTGGTCAAGTTCCTGATTGGGTAACTGGTGTGAATAATAATCCCCTGCAAGGAGTGATGGGGGTGTTGTTGATGAGTGTATTGGCTTTATGGATGCGGGGGCGAACAAGAACTAATACTACAGAATAACTTCAATCTGGCTGGGAACTTGGAATTGCAATTAGGGAACTAGCTCAAAGCCCATGCCTATATGAGTAAAGTGAGCATCTTCAGTGAGGATTGTTGTAATGCCACACTCTTGCATAACGACCATTGAGGTCAAATCAGTAAAAGAAATGAGAGGCTTGTCGAGAAATTTAGAACGAATTACTTGAGTTTGGGCAAAGCGTTCTTCAGTAATGCGGATTAAATAAAAGTTATCGTCCGAAAAGGCTGACAGCAGCATTTTCATGGATTGCTCGGCGTGAGGTGCAGGAAGTCGTCTAAAAAAGAAAGTGAATGTTTCGTCAAGAACGTAGTCAGTTGTATAAATTTGTCCATTTTGAGCAATGGCATCTTGGTAAGCTTTTGTGGCTTCTTGGTGATAGCGTTCACTATTGTCATGGAGCGTGAGCCAACCCCAATTATCAACAAAAAGCTTAGTCACCATAGATTTCGTCGTCTAAGTTGGCAGCCAAGGAGCCGTGAGATACCGCACCGATGAAGTTTTCCAGGGGGTCACTACTGGAAGTGGGTTGTTTGGTAGCTGGTGATTTCTCAATACGTGCAAGGTGTTGAATATAATGCAACACGTCTACAAGGTGCTTTTCTGGCAGTTGTTCAATCGCTTCCAAAATGGCTTGTTTGGTTGTCATGTTAATGACTCAATATTGTTTTCTTCTATAAAGTCTACTGCTAAAATTCCTACCTTAAGTTGTAGATTATTTATCATCAATAACCGTGTTCTAAAACACACCAATAATTCATAATAACTAAACTGTTTCAACCACTGTACCCACCAAACACGCCTTATCTAAATTCACACCGCGCAAATTTGTTCCTTCTAACTCTGCACAGAGTAAATTAGCTCCTGTCAAGTTCGCTCCTGCTAGATTTGCCCCGCGTAAGTCAGCTTCTTCTAAATTAGCTTCACTTAATAAAGTTCCTTGCAAATCAGCAAGACTCAAATCAGCACCTTTAAGATTTGCTCCTGTGAGGTTGGCACCACGCAAATCAGCACCGCGCAAGTCAACATCTTGTAAGTTGACGTTCATCAAATTGGCACCACTCAAGAAAGCACCAGCCAAAGATACATTGCTGAGTCTGGCTCCCATTAAGTTAGCACCACGCAAATTACTACCCCGCAAGTCAGCACCTGTTAAGTCTGCTTGCATTAAGTTTGCGCCCATGAGGTTTGCCCGCAAGTCAGTTTCTTGGAGGTTAGCCCCCATGAAATTTGCTCCCTCGAAATGCCCTCCTTCTAGTTTGGAACCGATGAAATTGGTGCCAACAAGGGTAGCACCTGCAAGATTGATGCGGTTTAAATCAAGCTGAGAAAATTCCTCATCTTCTAAATTTGCCCCTGGCAGTTGTTTGAGTTTTCCTGATTTAATAGCTTCAATATTCATTTGAGATCATTTGTAATTTGTAATAGTGCCTTCGGCAGGCTACGCGTTAGCTGTACTAGTCTGGTTACTATCCCATCGGGAATCAAGTAACCACATACCAGTGCTGACTTTGGGTGACATCAGAGGTAAGTCTAGTCCCTGCTGTAAACCCATAACTAATAAAGCTAGAGCATCTACAAGTTTAGGGTCAAAGCGGGTTGATTGTTGCTGTCTGCATTCATCTAAAGCTTGAGCAAATATTTCTTGGCGAGTTTTCTGGGATGATTTTAGGTGATTAACTCGCCACTGAAAGTCTGCGACTAAAGCCACGATTCTCGATTCTAGGGGAATTTCATCTCCCACTAAACTTGCTGGTTCTCCTGTACCATTCCACCACTCGGTTTGATGGGTAATAATTTGGGCAACTGCCCGCAGTCGAGGCATGGTTCGTAATACTTGTGCCCCAGGTACTAGGGGACAAGTTAAAGGGCAACTGGGGGCTGGTTCTTGGTAACGGATGGATGTCCCAGGAGTCAAGACACTTTCTGCTTTTTGGAGTGGATCTATACGATGCAATAAACCTGCTAGTCGTAATCTCTTAATCTGCCATGCGGGTAGTTCTAACAACTGTCCCATAGCCTCGGAAAGTGCTACTACTTCCGCCGCCGCCATTGGGTTATTGACATCCGCCATATCCATTAGCTGCGCCATTCGCAAAAATGCCTGGATTTCGTTAGAAACCAAGTTGCGATCTAGGGCTTGTTGGCGTAGTGCTGTGGGGATAGATAAATGCTCCTGCCCAGTCTGGAGGTAATCTACTACGCGGGAGACAACTGCATTTAAATGTTTTGGTGCGCCAAGACTAGACTGTATTGTGTCTTGATGGGTAGTGAGTTTTTTTGCTAGTTCCGGGTTGTATTGTTGAATGTGGGCGATCGCTAATTCTGCTGTTTCTTGCACTAATTCTGGCTCAAATGTCCACAAGCCATAGAATTTGCGCTCTAAGTCTGAATCGGGTACTCCGCCTGCACCGTAATCAGCCTCTGATAACTCTTGACATAATACCATTGCTGTGTATTCTGGCGACAGGATAATCAAGTGCCACTCCTGCGCCACGGGGTCAGCTGAATCTAATGCTACTAAGTCTACATTGGGTAGTTGGCTGGTGGGATGTTCAGCAAAGCCTGTATCCTCTGCTGCCATGATAACGATTTCGCGGCTACACTTAGCGATATCTGCGTATCGTTCTGCCTCTTGCAGATACCATTTACCTTGTTGGAAGGCTGTGATTACTAAAGGTGTACTATCTTCGGTTAAGATATGGTCTTCTAGAGCATGGCACAGAGAAACTAGGGTATTTTTGTAGTACACCCCGAATCGTATCGGTCTAGTGCTATGGCGGTGGGCTGTTTCCAGCTGTTGTAATATTGAACCTTCTAACATGGGCTTTAATTATTCATAATTAAAAATCTGCTTTTATTCCCCCAATTTGCTGGTGATTTTACTTTGTGTCTTGGTGTTTAATATAATTTTTTTATAAACACAAAGGCACAAAGACATGAAGAAGAAATTATGATATGCCTGCCAATTGTTTTTCTTTCGTCTCCATTGGTGCAGAAAGTGCTGCTTCTAAGTCGGCACAACCCAACTTTTCTTCTAAGATTTTCATGACTTCGCGTCCGAAGTCGTTGGGGTTTTGTTGCCAAGCTTGCAAGCAGACTTCTCCAAAGAATGAACCTAAAGGTTCGGGATTCCAAAGAAGTTTTTTGGCTGTCCACGGCATTAAGCTCATGGGATCATAACCTGGTTTGAGGATACCTTCCTTAAAGGCATATTCTTCTAAATGGGTATGGGGTTGCAGTCCAATAAAGAAGATAGCAGGTTCGACTTTATCAGCACCAAAAATCCGTTCTAGTTCGCGGTGGTAGGCGATGGTTTGGCGGATGGTTTCGGGACGTTCGTCAATGACGTTGAAGGAGTAGTTGACGGAAACTAAATCGTTGAAACCAGCAGCTTTTAAGTCACGGCAATTTTGCAAGACTGTTCGCAGGTTATAACCCATCCGCATTTTCCGCACGAGTTCTTGAGAACCACTGGTAATTCCAATTTCAAAGTAGTTCATCCCGGTTTTTGCCATCAAGTCGCACAATTCGGGTGTCAGGTTGTCGGCTCTGATGTATGCTGCCCAGTGGATATCTGTCATCCCAGAATCGACGATTTTCTGTAAAAGTTCTATAGCATCGTCAATAAATTTGCGTGCGGGGATGAATTGAGCATCGGTAAACCAGAAATTACGAATGCCGCGATTATACAATTGGCGCATCTCGGCTACTACTTCGTTTGCTGGGTTGATGCGTACTTGTTTACCTTCGACAACTGTGTAAACGCAATAACAACAGTTGTGGGGACAACCGCGCTTGGTTTGTACGCCGATGTAAAAATCTTGTTCTTGCAGGTAATAGTTAAATTCTGGCCAAATGCTTTCAATATAGTCGTAGTTACAGGCTGTTTTCTCCAGTGGGGTAGGTTGTTCGTGAATCATTCTTTGCCGTGGTTGAGTTTCCCCCACTATGTAGCAGCGTTCATCTTGAATTGCTCTACCACTTAAAAGTTTTTCTAGCAGGGTTTCCCCTTCACCCACAGAAATAATTGTCCCTTGGGGTAAGCTTTTACCCAACTGTTCGTAGAATACGCTGACTGCACCGCCACCCACAACTGCACGAGGGTCAGGATGATATTTTTGGGCGCGTTTCAAACCACGTTTGATTAATCCCTGGTTGCGCCATAACTCCACATAGTAAGCGATGAAGATTCGCAAACCGCCTAATGCTCCGCGTAATTTAATTAGGGGATTCTTGGCGTAGTAGAATTCAAAGGCGTTTTGCAATGGGTTACCACCACGTCCACCCACAGGTGCATAAATTTGAATATCACGCCACGAATACACTAGTAAAGTGGGCTTAAATTCATCGATACAGTTATCTAAGGCGGAGGCGTAATCTAAAGGTGGTACTGTCCCCAAATCAAAAATACGCTGTTCAATGTTGGTAAATAGCTTGTGAACATGATCACTAAGGTATACAACCCCAATGGGAAAGATGGGGTTACAAGGAAGGCGAACGTAGAGAATTCGATTTTCCATCATGGATTTTTGAACTTCCATCTTGCTGTTTTCTAGGAAAAAGCGAGAGAAACATGCAGTTTTTAACTGTGTGTTTGTTTTTGGTTGGCTGTGTTTTTCACAATTATGCTTGACATTTAAGCCAATTGCTGAATTTGATTGGCTTAAGTTGGCGATCGCCAGAATAGCTAAATTTGTGCTGCATCAAACAAAATAGATAGATTTTATGAGGAAGTTTGTCATATATCTTTACCATAACATTGAGTTTGGCTATTAAGCGATGATTCCTGCCTATAAATCTGGGGATAGATGAAACCAATAAACCTAGTCCTAAAGTTGAGGAGAAATCAGGGAATAACTGCCATACCTAACTCATAGTTGCCTGATGAAAGGACGCATCATAACTTTTGTGCTCAGGAGAAAACTAAAAACTTGCCAACGTAGTGTATATTTTTCACTAGGGCATACTTTTTATAGAATTTTCATCACTTGAACATACATTTAGATAGAAATAACGTAGAAAATTGTAGTTGGTAGTCGGAGTTACAGCATCTGGGGATCAGTCAATGTTAGTTTGGCTGGTGTAATGTAAAATTGTGGCGTAAAGCTCCTCCGCAGTTATGGCTCAAATATTAGATCCTCTACCACCTGAGCAATCAAGGAAGATCCTCTGCTGCTACGTTAATGCCACGAGCAAAATCCAGGTGGCTCGCATCGCCAATATTCCCAACTGGTACTTTGAAAGAGTTGTTTTTCCTGGACAACGCCTCGTGTTTGAAGCCCCGCAAGCATCTCAAATGGAGATTCATACGGGGATGATGGCAAGTGCAATTTTATCGGATACAATTCCGTGCGATCGCCTGGCAATTAACGAGCCAAGCAGTAGTGAGTTTAATACAGACTCGATAGGCATCGATGCTATCAGTACAACACCAATGGTGCAGTCAATTAATACAAAAATTGAAGATACAACAAAACCTTTAACAATTGCTGGTCTAGCATCCATTGATTAAAAAAAACAATTTTTTATAATTTTAGGGTTGCTAAATTCAGCAGCCCTTTTTGTTGAATATTAGTCATTGGTCGGTTAATTATTGCCACCATCCCCTTGATCTCCACCCATTCGCATCTACAATCAATGTTATGAATTTGCCTTCTTTTATTTGGTTGTGGAAAATAGCCGCTTGGTCTATGGGTTTGTCGCTACTGGCGTATTTGCTGTTAGCACTGACGGGGATTTGGATGTTTCAGGAGCGAACTTCGCAGCATTTTCTGCGCTTTCCATGGTTTATGGGCGGACGTAGGCAGGTGCGATCGCTCCACCATACAATTGGCATCACTATGGTCAGTTTAGTGTTGCTGTTGCTGGCTATTGGTATTGTTGGCACTCTAGGACACTTTGGTTCCTTAGGACACTCACAACACTTGATTGCTGGGTTGATTGTCGTAGTGTTGGTTTTGCTATCTGCTTTTAGTGCAACCCAAATTAGCACCAGACGGTTTTGGGCTAGACCTTTACATATTGGGGTAAATATGATTTTATTCGGGGGTTTTGCCTGGGTTTCCCTAACTGGTTGGAGTGTAGTGCAAAAGTATTTACCTTAATCTGGGATGTTTATTTTTTTACTACAAACTTTTATTAAAATATATAAAGAAAAGTATTGTGATTAAGCCGTGACAGCAAATTCAGCCAATACCTCAGCCTCTGTTTTTCGTTTGTCCCCGTTAATTCGGATAACGCTCTTAAGTCTATATGTGTCACTCACAGTACCATTACCTTTTTTGTCTCAAGTAACAGCTGCGCCCGTACCACCAGTTTTGTTATGGGTGGGAATTAGTATCGGCTTTGTTGCTTTGTCTGCGATATTGACTGAGCGAGTAATTGTAGATGATCAAGGAATTCAGGTAACTTACCCCGCATGGGTTCCTGGCTTCTTTCGTAAAGGTTGGTTTTTATCTTGGTTGGATGTAAAAGAGTTAAAGCCTCGCTCCACTGGTCAAGGCGGACTAGTTTATTATTTCCTTAGTCAAGATGGAAAGGCTTATTTATTACCAATGCGTGTAGCCGGATTTACCCGCTTGGTAAAAATCGTCGAAACCAAAACGAGCATTGATACCACAGATGTTCGCCCCTTGGCGCAGCCGTGGATGTATGTGATTTTGTTGGGATTCACCTTGCTACTGCTGTTAGTAGATGGCTGGACTATCACTACAGCTTTAGCTCTTGGCAAATTAACTTAGATAGAGAATAGAGAGTAGGGAATAGAGAGTGGTGATTTTTCCCTAGTACCCAGTCTCTATTTCCCAGTCCCCACTCACATATAAAGGTTGAACTTGAATAATGTCACCACAACAGCCCAACTAAGGCTAGAACAAGTTAATTTGTTTGCCAAGCTGAAAACCCAGCTTCAGGGATATCCCATATTGCAGGATATTTCCTTTGAGGTTTTCCCAGGCGATGGCTCCGCCAACACCTGCGGTGAACGCATTGCGATTGTCGGCCCATCCGGTGCTGGAAAAACTTCACTACTACGGCTGATTAACCGCCTGAGTACACCCACAAGTGGCAAAATCTATCTGGAAAATCAGGAGTATCACCAAATTCCTGCTACACAGTTACGCCAAAACGTAACACTGGTATTACAAGAGTCAAAGCTGTTGGGGATGACAGTCCAGCAAGCTTTGGCTTATCCTTTAGTTTTGCGTGGATTACCCAAACAAACAATTCAGCCAAGAGTCGAACACTGGATAGAACAATTGCACATCCCCAGTGAATGGTTGGGGAAAACTGAACTACAACTTTCTGCTGGACAGCGACAATTAATTGCGATCGCTCGTGCCTTAGTTATCCAGCCAAAGGTTCTACTATTAGATGAGCCAACATCTGCCTTGGATACTGGTAAAGCTTCTCACCTGATGCAAATTCTCAACCAGCTAACTCAAACTCATCAAACTACAATTTTGATGGTCAATAACCAGATAGACTTAGCCCAGATGTTTTGCACTCGATTATTACAGCTACAGCAAGGTCATTTGTTGACAGACCAAACAGCCTCTGAGATAAATTGGGTTAACTTACGAGAAAGCTTGATCGAAGCCGAAACACAAGCAGCTGAGGAATGGATTTAGTTGCTTGCTTGTCTCCAAATTAATTTTGGAATTTTGAATTAATGTTATCTCCCTTATGACCTTTGAGTACTCAGTGTAGAACGTGGATTGCTGAATCTTTCTTTAGTTAACTTGGTTTGTGACTGCGGTACATTGGCATTCAAAATTTCCATGTTAAATCGGTATCCCACATTACGGATAGTTTGAATCAAACTAGGTTGACGGGGATCAAGTTCAACTTTTTTTCGCAGCGACAAAACATGAGTATCAATGGTGCGTGGGTTGTCGATAGCGTCAGGCCAAGCACGACGCAGTAATTCCGACCTACTCAGAGGCACTCCTCCAGCTTGTGCTAAAACGTACAACAAACTAAACTCCTGGGGCGTTAAATCAATAAACTCCCCTTGGAATCGGACTCGGCGCTGTACTAAATCAATTTGTAAGCTGCCATAATCTAAATAAGCTGGTGCAGTGGGTGTGCGCTTGCGGCGAATCAATGCCTCTACCCTGGCGAGAAACTCTTGCATTCCAAAAGGTTTGCTTAGGTAGTCATCAGCTCCCGCCTTCAAACCTGCAACGATATCAGCTTCATTACTACGGGCAGATAGCATTAAGATTAAAGGCTGTTGCTGACGATGCAACCAACGGCAAAACTCAATGCCATCACCGTCAGGTAAATCGGCATCAAGAATCACCAGTGTTGGTTGATGACTTAAGAACACTTCCCTTGCTTGATAAATGCTGGCGGCTTGATGCACACGGTATTCCAACTGTTGCAAGTGCCATCCCAGCAACGACCTCAGATGGGGATTCCCCTCAACGATTTCAATACAAACCGAACCCACGGCGGCAAGACCCCTTAGCGTCGATGACTTTCAAAGTAACAAGCCCATGCTCAAGGTTTTGTAGCCTTTGTTACCCCAGTTGCTATTAGCTTTACATTTCCTCATACCAAGAGTGGCATGATCTTTAACTAATGCCTTGCCAAAAGCTGAGTTAGTAATATTCTTTAATTTTTTCTTAAATTTTTGTTAGACTTATCAAAAGTTCCTTTGGTAGAATATCCTACCTTAGAGGGGTTTAAGTTACCAATGAACTATCACTAAACAGGGCAAGCGTTACCTAAGCTATATTTTGGCTTTATGCTGCTAGCGGATGATATTTTGCCAAACTTAGCGTCCACATCCGCCAATCAATTCGGGCTGTTGACGGAAACAATCATAAAAATAGCTTACCAAACCATCATATTCCAAATTTTATGGAATAGGATCAGATCACGTTGTAGCTGCTGGAGGATCTTGCCCACGATAGATATTTTCGCCTGGAGTTGATCAAAAGAAGGTGGAAGTAAGACTTCACATTTGAGCGTGAATCATTTACAATTCTCATTCCAAGAGATTAATAAAGCAGTTATGCTCCAAGACACACAAACCATCCGCTATTACCAACGAATTACCGACGCCTTCGTCGAGTTATGGAATCGCGGTTATCGCACGGACGATATGCGGATGTATTTGGATGGATATTTAGCCGCGCTGCGACACAGTAACGCCATTGAACCCATTCTGATTCATCGCCTAGAGGAGGAAGCCAGCCGCTACTTGTACGATGCATCAAATTTTGCCATGACGCAACCACAGGCACAACCTGATTACTACTAATACCTTTAACTCTAGTCTTTGATAGTAACCATGGATTAACGCAGATGATTATAACATATCGTTTGCTTTGATCAAGGGTGCAGTGGTGTGAAATTTTGGAGATATTATATTTATCAAAGGCATCCTTTAGCACTGTATTGCTAAAAATATAGTGCTAAGGAATTAGCAACCCAAATATTCCGGGAAAACTTAAAAAAACCCTGGAGTGTTTCCAGGCAGTTATGCAAAGACTTATTCAGCAGCAAAGTAGAAGAGATGCTGCTGAATAGGGATTATGACGCTAGTGCTACTTCTACCAATTGCTGCAATTCGCCTTTTTGGTACAGTTCAATCAGGATGTCGGAACCTCCGACGAATTGACCGTCAATATACACTTGGGGAATTGTCGGCCAATCGGAATATTCTTTAATACCCTGGCGAATTTCATAGTCTGAGAGAACGTCAACTGTCTCAAAGGGAACTCCTAACGTATTGAGAATCTGTACGACGTTATTGGAGAAACCACATTGAGGCATCAATTTGTTTCCCTTCATAAAAACCAATATCTTGTTTTGTTGTAACAAGTTATCAATCTTTTCTTTGGTTTCTGGGTTCATGGTCTTTTTTTCCTATGTTGCTAATAGCCAAGATGTCAATAGTCAATAATTCAACAGTCAGTATTGCCACTGTGGAATTTTAACTTTGGACTGATTGCTCTTACGAAGCGGCTGTTGCTTGCCAAGCTTCGGGAGTATAGGTTTTGACAGCCAAGGCATGAATTGCCTCAGTTGACATAGCTTGCCGCAATGCACCATAAACTAACTGATGTTGTTGCACCAGTCCCTTATCGGCAAACTGCGATGAAACTACTGTTACTTGATAGTGGTCACCGCCACCAGTTAAGTCCTGCACCTGAATTTGGGCGTCTGGCAGTTCCGCCTTGATCATTGCCTCAACCTGTTGCGGATTAATCATCGCAATTCCTGAAAAAAGTTACTTTTCTATTATTAACAGATACAGATGCGAAAGAACTCGCCAACTTGAGGTTTTGGCAATGCTAGGTGTAAATGCGCTTTTGAGGCTGATTTTGGCGATATTTTCTCTACGGCACGCTGCCTGAACGCTAACGCCTGATTAAAAACCTATGGCAAATAATCTCATATTAACATTGGAGAATTCAGGGGAGGTGGGCTGATAGAGGAGTTTATCTACTTTGAGTTGAAGAAGATGAACTAGTACCTTGTCTGGGATAAGGTGTATCAACAAAACCCAATTCAAATAACTGCTGATAGGCCTTCTTGCCTAAATCCCTTGTGGGATTTTGACTTTTAATAATCTGAATTAACAACGGTACGGCTAATTCTGGCTGATTTTGCGCCCGATGTACCAGTGCTAGCTGATAGGTAGCTTCGTCGCGTTTTTGGGCGGTTTCTAGGGCTTTCTGACGCTGGGAATCGGAAACTCTATTGTCAATTCCTGTAAAGCTAGCATTTAGTTCTTGATAAAAATTAGATAGCTGATTATAAACCTGACGAGCTTCTTGGAGCTTTTTAGCGGCTAAAGGATAATTTTGCGAAGAAACAGCTTGATTGGCCTCTTGCATCAGCCGTTGTCCTCCCTCAACGCTCAAAAGGCTGTTGTTTGGGGCTTGAGGACGGAGAGTGTTGGGATTGTTGGGGTCAATGGGTTGTACTTGAGCATTGACAGGTGATAGCCAGCTAAGAACTGCTATGAATGTTAAGGAAGTAAAGCTAATTAAGGGAGCAAGGGCGGCAGATTTCATGGGGTCAATTAGTGCAACAACTATATAAAAAAGTCAGGGAAACTTTGGGTATCTTAACTCTGTTTTTGTCTTTAACAAAACAAAGCTACTTAGTTAGAAAATAGGGAACAGGCTTTTGCCGTGAGCGTCAGCCGAACAGTGACAGGGGATAGGGAAAAAGAGGGAGAGGGGCACAGGGGAAAGAACTTATTATTAGTAATCTTCTCTACTCCCCATTCCCTACTTCCTGTTTCTACTCTCCTCTGATTAGACCGAAAATCGGTTTCATAGTGTTCCCTTTGTGCATGCATCACAACTAACTAAAATCACCCCTATGAATGATCCTGTTAATTCTTCTGATTTTCCCACTACAGGTGTACCCGCAAGCAGCTTGGGAACAGTTTTACAACGTGGTGGTGAAGAATTGATTTTAGAAAAGGCTTTAGACTGCTTTAGTGTTCGTTTAGAGAACGACTTAAGTCCTCAACAATTATCTCAGGTTAGTTGGGGCATTTGGCAGCGTAGTATTCCCCAAGCACATTTAGAACTGTTCGCAGTTACATCTTCCCAATTAGAAGTAGCTATGTCCCAAGCACGGGCGGACGAAAATGTGACTTTTGCTGGTCATGTTTACATAATTAAAGATAATCCTGGGACTTTTGTTTACCTGAATGATCAAGTTACAGTGCAATTTGCCTCTGGAGTAGACTCTACCAGAATTGAAGCGATCGCCACTGAATTTGGTTTAGTTAAAGACAAAGCTGTGCTTGGTCTTCCCAATACTTTTGTATTTCTAGTTAGCAAACAAGCTACAGAAAATCCCATCAAAATTACTAATCAGCTGCAAGGATTCCCAGAGGTATTAGTTGCTGAACCAAATATCCTGATTAAAAGTGAATCACATTATCGACCCAGTGATACCTTGTATTCTCAGCAGTGGTATTTGTCCCACAATGGCGGTAACCAGTTGGCGGTAGGTTCTCATATTTCTGTAGAACAAGCTTGGGATATTACTCGCGGTGTGCGTTCTGTAGTTGTGGCAGTAGTGGATGATTCTTTTGATTTGAACCATCCAGATTTTCAAGGTAGTGGCAAAATTGTTGCCCCTAGAGACTTAAAGAAAAATGACTTTTTACCGACACCAGGCGATCGCGAAACTAGTCACGGTACGGCTTGCGCAGGGCTAGCCATTGCTGAAGAAAATGGTACGGGAATTGTGGGGGTTGCCCCTGGTTGTGCCCTAATGCCCATTCGTAGCACTGGTTTTTTGGATGATGAATCCATTGAAGAGATGTTCAACTGGGCTGTAGAAAAGGGAGCTAGTATTATTTCATGCAGTTGGGGGGCTTCTGCTGTGTATTTCCCCTTATCTTTGCGCCAACGAGCTGCTATTACTCGTGCTGCCACCACAGGGCGTAATGGCAAAGGGTGCGTAATTTTATTTGCTGCGGGAAATGCTAATCGCCCAGTTAACGGTACTGTTTATGAGCGTAACTGGCCAGATAATTTTTTACGAGGTAATACTGATTGGTTAAGTGGTTTTTCTGTACATCCAGATGTGATTGCCATTGCGGCTGCTACTAGTTTGAACAAAAAAGCTGCTTACAGCAATTGGGGAACTAATATCGCCTTGTGTGCCCCCAGTAACAATGCCCCACCAGGATTGTCATTTCAGGGTAGGGGTTTTATGAACACACAACCAGCGATCGCCACTTCTCTACACGGGCGAGGAATATTAACTACTGACCAAGTAGGCGCCGCAGGTTACGATCCTGGTGATTTTACTAGTAACTTCGGTGGTACTTCCAGCGCCACGCCCATAGTTGCAGGTGTAGCCGCATTGGTTTTATCTGCAAATCCTGACTTAACAGCCCAACAAGTAAAATTTATTCTGGAAGAAACTGCTGATAAAATAGTGGACTCTGACCCCGATCCGCAATTGGGTCTGCGTGAAGGTACTTACAATAGTAACGGACATTCGCAGTGGTTTGGTTACGGCAAAATTAATGCCGCTAGGGCAGTGCAAGCCGCCCAGCAATTGCGTACCTCTGTAGCATCTGCTAGTAAACAAATCAGGGTAGGGAATAGCAGTCAGTTACAAATCCCAGACAATCATCCACAGGGAATCAAAAGTGCGATCGCCATTGCTGAATCTAGCATCATCAAAGATATTCACATCACAGTTAATATCACACATGATTTCTTAGGCGACTTAGAAATTTATTTAATTGCCCCCAATAATTATCGAGTCTTGTTACAAAATCGAACCTTAGGCCGTCGGACTGATTTACAGACAACATACACCATGCGATCGCATCCAGCCCTCAAACGGTTACTATCTATTTCACCTAGAGGAAATTGGCAGTTGTGGTTAATTGACTACGCACTACAAGATGTCGGAAAACTCAATAGTTGGGAATTAGTTATTGGTTATTAGTTCAGTAAACTGAGTAATTAATAACTCAATTAAGAATTGGGAATTTCTGCAAATGCGTGACTATTGATTTTTGATTCTTGATTGCTTAATTTTTGTAGCTTCTTGGCTAAATCTGATGTGAGGCGTTGAGCATTTTGTTTCACACTACCATCAGTGTAATCTGCTACCTTGATTGCCTCGCCAATTTGCATGCTCACATCCGTACCCCAGTTAGGGTAAGGCTGGCTGTAATTAATACTAATGGGTATTATTCTCACACCCAGTCCTGGATAACTAGATTCAGCAATTAAAGACAGACGCGCAATTCCTGGCTTTAACGGGTGCAGTTTGCCATCACGATAAATATCACCTTCTGGATAAATAACTAACATTTCATTGTGTTGGAGTAATTCCACTGCATGACGCAGAGTAGTAATGGCTGGATGTTGAGGATCTACAGGAAATCCTCCCATCCGGCGCACTAGAGCGCCTTGCAGTCCTTGGCACTCACTGATAGTTACCATAAATCGCAGGTCTCGCCCTGTGACGCAGCGACCAGTAGCATAAGGTAAAAGCAAAGAATCCCAACGCGCCCGATGTGTAGGTGCCAGGATCACAGGGCCAGATACAGGGACATTTTCTTGTCCGGTAATTCTAATTTGTCGAAAGAATAATGGTAATAGGAAGTGACGCCCTAAAAGATATACTAAAGGACTTAACCAAGGAGAAACCCGCGAGGTAGTATGAGCTACCTTGGTATTTGCTTTGGTACTAGTTAGTACTTGCTGGCAGATCCTGTTGGAAGTATAAAATTTTATCATGATGGTAGCTGCTGTTTGTCCCGGAAAATATAACGAAAGCTTAATTAGTTACACCGTAGATTTTCTTCCGTGAATTGTGTCGTAGTTACTGGACAGTTTTACCTCTGTCCGTTGTCTTTACGACGCCGAGTAGCAAACCAAGCTTGCAACTGCTGACGACAAGATGATTCTAAAATACCTCCCATCACTCGTAGACGGTGATTAGAAGCAGCACTATCAGGGATATTGATAACAGTACGAATGGCTCCAGTTTTAGTATCGTCTACTCCATATACAAGCAAATTTATCCGAGCTTGCACAATAGCACCGGCACACATCGGGCAAGGTTCTAGAGTTACGTACAGGGTGCATTGATTTAGACGCCAATTATCTAAACTTTGAGCAGCAGCTCTGAGAGCGAGGATTTCTGCGTGAGCTGAGGGGTCTTTGTCACGTTCTTTTCTGTTTTCGCCTTCCGCAATCAAATTGCCACTGGCATCAATGATCACAGCACCCACAGGGACTTCACCTGCATCTCCTGCTACGTTTGCCAATTCTATGGCATGAGTCATCCATTTTCGATGTATGAGATATTCTGGATATTCAATTAACATCTTTGTAATTGCTATTGAGCAAGTGGCTCCTCAGCACTTTCTAAAAGAGGATCAAGTTGAGCTGTTGTATCTAGCTGATAAAGGTCATCACAACCGCCAATGTGCTGATTATTAATAAAAATCTGTGGTACTGAGCGGCGTCCATGGGCACGTTCGGCCATTTTAGTTCTGGCTGCTGCGTCACCATAAATTTTATATTCGGTGAATCTTACACCTTTCCACCACAGCAGCATTTTGGCACGGATACAGTAAGGGCAAGCTTGCCAAGTATAGATTTCCACGTTAGCTTTGACGCGTTCTGGATGGCGATTAAAAAGGGGGTTGAGAAAGTCAAACATAGCGAAAATGTTGGTGAATTGTCTGGATTTTTGGCAAATATCTCTAGCCTATATTACTTAGGTAGTCAGATGCCATGTTCTTGATGATCTGTACTAGTACTAAAATACTAATATTTAGATGGCGGAAAAACTTTGGCATCATCGTAGAAGCAAAACTTAACACATAAGCTAGTAGAGACTATTTCCCACGTGTATCCGCCCTTTGGTAGACTTGAAGACTGAAATAGCCAAATAAAAAGACGCTAAGTCAAGCAGTTGAGAGGGTGACTCTGTGGAAAATACACTTGGATTAGAGATTATTGAGGTAGTAGAGCAAGCCGCGATCGCTTCCTCGAAGTGGATGGGTAAAGGCGAAAAAAACATTGCTGACCAAGTAGCAGTGGAAGCCATGCGGGAGCGGATGAATAAAATTTACATGCGCGGTCGCATTGTGATTGGCGAAGGCGAACGAGATGAAGCTCCCATGCTCTACATTGGGGAAGAAGTTGGTATCTGTACCCAACCAGATGCTAAAAATTACTGTAACCCTGATGAACTAATGGAAATTGACATCGCCGTTGACCCCTGCGAAGGCACAAACTTGGTTGCTTACGGTCAAAATGGCTCAATGGCAGTTTTGGCAATTTCCGAAAAAGGTGGTTTATTTGCTGCGCCTGACTTCTACATGAAGAAACTCGCGGCACCAGCTCCAGCAAAAGGTCTAGTAGACATTAACAAGTCGGCTACTGAAAACCTCAAAATCCTATCTGAGTGCTTAAACCGTTCCATTGAGGAATTGGTGGTTGTGGTGATGGATCGTCCCCGCCACAAAGAACTCATCCAGGAAATTCGCACCGCAGGTGCGAGAGTGAGATTGATCAGTGATGGTGACGTTTCTGCTGCCATTTCCTGCGCCTTTGGTGGTACTAATATCCACGCTTTGATGGGCATCGGTGCAGCACCAGAAGGAGTCATCTCTGCTGCGGCTATGCGATGCTTGGGAGGACATTTCCAAGGGCAATTGATCTACGATCCAAGCGTAGTGCAAACAGGTTTGATTGGTGAAAGCAGAGAAGGCAATCTCGCACGGCTGAAGGAAATGGGCATTGATGACCCAGATAAGGTTTACAATGCCAACGAATTAGCCTCTGGCGAAACAGTTCTATTTGCTGCTTGTGGTATTACCCCTGGCACTCTGATGGAAGGTGTCCGCTTCTTCAGTGGTGGTGCAAGGACTCAAAGTTTGGTTATTTCCAACCAGTCCAATACAGCCCGCTTTGTGGATACTATTCATTTGTTTGATGAACCGAAGAACCTACAACTGCGTTAGGAATTTTCAGGAGTAGGGAATAGGGAGTTCCTCACTCCCTATTCCCTACTCCCCATTGTCCCTTATCCCCAAAGGGGTCTCCGAATTCCTCAATTATCAAAAACCCATTACCAATTACCGATAAATAATGAATATTGCAGTGGTGGGGTTAAGCCATAAAACAGCCCCAGTTGAAATCCGGGAAAAGCTGAGCATTCCAGAACCACAAACTGAAAGTGCGATCGCTCATCTTAGCAGCTATCCTCATATTGACGAAGTTGCAATCCTTAGCACTTGCAACCGCCTAGAAATTTACATTGTTACCAGTGAAACAGAGCAAGGTATCCGGGAAGTTACTCAGTTTCTTTCGGAGCATAGCAAATTACCTGTGCAGTCTCTACGACAACACTTATTTATGTTGCTGCATGATGATGCTGTAATGCATGTAATGCGGGTAGCAGCTGGGTTAGATAGTCTGGTACTCGGAGAAGGTCAAATTCTGGCTCAGGTCAAGAATACTCACAAGCTGGGGCAGCAATTTAACGGTATAAAAACAATTCTGAATCGATTATTTAAACAAGCAATTACAGCTGGTAAGCGAGTTCGTACCGAAACTAGCATTGGTACTGGTGCAGTTTCTATTAGTTCGGCGGCTGTCGAGTTGGCGCAGATAAAAGTGGCTAATTTAGCAGCTTGCCGAGTAGCAATTTTGGGTGCAGGCAAAATGTCGCGGTTGCTAGTGCAACACCTGATTTCTAAAGGTGCTGTACAAATTAATATTGTGAATCGCTCTCGTGAACGTGCCGAGGAATTGGCGAAACTTTACCCCGAACAACCTATCTACACTCATACACTATCAGAAATGATGGCAGTGATTGCCGAAAGTGATTTAGTGTTTACCAGCACTTCTGCTACTGAACCAATCCTAGATCGCGCCAAGCTAGAAATAGTCATAGAACCCAACCGCTCTATGATGTTGTTTGATATTTCTGTGCCGCGTAATGTCCACAGTGACGTGAACGAACTGGTAAATGTACAGGCGTTTAATGTGGATGATTTAAAGGCAGTTGTGGCGCAAAACTATGAAAGCCGCCGCAAGATGGCGCAAGAAGCAGAAAGACTTTTAGATGAAGAGGTGGAAGCTTTTGATATTTGGTGGCGATCACTAGAAACTGTCTCAACTATCAGCTGTCTCAGAAATAAAGTTGAAACCATTCGCGAACAAGAATTAGAAAAAGCATTGTCACGCTTAGGTTCGGAATTTGCCGAAAAACATCAAGAAGTGATTGAAGCTTTAACACGAGGAATTGTTAACAAAATTTTACACGATCCAATGGTGCAGTTACGAGCGCAGCAGGATGTTGAAGCCAGACGGCACTGTATGCAAACCCTGCAAACGTTGTTTAACCTAGATGCTGGTGAGCAGTTTAGTTAAACTTCTCACACTTGGGGATAACTGTGAATATGGTTGGCGTACCGTCAGCCATATTTTGCCCTTCGGCTAATACCCAAATGCGATCGCAGTGTTCAATAATTAGTAAAGTCATGCCATCTTAGCAGTTCCCAGTAAAAATTAAGCCACATTTAAAGACTTGCCTAATGTTTGCGGTTCTGGTAAAGGCTGATCATCTTCTAAGTAAGATTCAATTAACATTTCTAAAACTTCCTGAGCATTTTTTAAGGCTTCTTCATAAGTATCTCCATGAGTACAAGGCTGCATAACCTCTGTGAAATCAGGTAATGAAACTACATAACATTCATCTTCGTTTGACCATTGAATTAGTATTGTATATTTCATTCCTCTAATTCCTCCTTTTTTTCTGCTTCCATTCTATTTAATTCTTCTATTGCTTCGTTCACCTGTTTTTCTAAATAGTGTTTAGCATCACTACTATCTTTACCAGAAATAATAATAGCTTTAAATAACTTTCCATGTATCCATTTGCTATGACTACCTTTTGCGGGTTTATAAATAAATCCAGCTTGCAGTAATAAACTTTTTAATTCTCTAATTTTCTTGGGCATGGTTAATAGTAACTTTCTATTTTCCCCAAGATGATTTTGGCATGGCAAATAAGTTCATTTTCCTAAATTAGCTTCTAAAAATTGGGAATTGTTTTGAATTTCTGCGGGAGTACGTCCTTCGGCTAATACCCAAATGCGATCGCAGTGTTCAAGAATTAGTAAAGTCATGCCATCTTAGCAGTTCCCAGTAAAAATTAAGCCACATTTAAAGACTTGCCTAATGTTTGCGGTTCTGGTAAAGGCTGATCATCCTCTAAGTAAGATTCAATTAACATTTCTAAGACTTCTTGAGCATTTTTTAAGGCTTGTTCATAAGTATCTCCATGAGTATGACAAAACTCTCCCCACTCCGGAAGGCTAACTACAAAACATTTATCTTCTTCAGACCATTGAATAATTATTGTGTAATGATAATTCATTTTTCTTCCTCTTGGTCTTTTTTAATTTCTTCTATTTTTTTGATGGCGTTATTTACATCTTTCTCTTGGTAAGCTTTAGCGTCATTTCCATCTTTACCTGATATAGTAACTCTTCCAGGTAGTAAAATATGATACCAGTTAGTATGACTACCCTTTCCAGGACGACAGGTAAACCCCGCTTGCAGTAATAAACTTTTTAATTCTCTAATTTTCTTGGGCATGGTTAATAGTAACTTTCTATTTTACCCAAGATGATTTTGGCATGAAAAATAAGTTTATTTTCCTAAATAAGCTTCTAAAACTTGGGAATTGTTTTGAATTTCTGCGGGAGTACCATCAGCTAAATTCTGTCCTTCGGCTAATACCCAAACGCGATCGCACAAGGACATGATTACATCCATATTGTGTTCAATAATCAGAAAAGTCATGCCATCTTGGCGGTTCCATGTATGAATGCGATCGCATATATCATCAATTAATCTTGGATTCACACCGGCTGCGGGTTCATCCAACAAAATTAACTTGGGATTAGTCATTAACGCCCGCCCCATTTCTAATAACTTGCGTTGTCCGCCTGACAATCCACCAGCATAATCATGTGCCTTTTGTGCCAATCCCACAGATTCTAACAGGGACATAGCTTGTTCTTGCAATTGCCTTTCTTCCTGAGCCACAATGTGTGGTTGCAACTGCACCTGCCAAAAATTCTCACCTGTTTGTTTTTGCGCCGCTAGCAGCATATTATCTAACACCGACAACCGTGAGAGAGTCCGGGCTACTTGAAAAGTGCGGACTAATCCCTGCTGGGCAATTTGGTATGGTTGCAACTGCTGAATCGGTTCGCCATCAAAAATCACTCGTCCTTTATCTGGGCGAATGAAGTTGGAGAGTAAATTAAACAAAGTAGTTTTACCAGCACCATTAGGGCCAATTAAGCCAGTGATACTGCCTTTGGTAACTTCGATTCTCGCCTCATTAACTGCTTTAACACCACCAAAGCTTTTACAAAGTCCAGTAGCAGCTAACAAAGGAAGTTGAGAAGATTGATTATTTACCATATTGGTCATTAGTCATTAAAAATAAAGTTCCCCTTGTCCCCAGTCACTTACTCAGGGTAAGTTCCTCTTTTTTCCCTAAGATACCTTGAGGACGCCAAATCATTAGTACCATCAAAATTAGACCGATGATCATGATGCGAAATGCACCCAATTGGTCAGAAGATAAGTTGGTAAATATGCGTGGTAAATATTCCCTAGTGAGAGCATCGTAAGCAAAGAAAATTACCGCACCTAAGATAGTGCCGATATTATTACCAGAACCGCCTAAAATCACTATAATCCACGCATCAAAGGTTAGCTGTGGTTGGAAATTATCAGGGTAAATAGCGCTAAGTTGCCAAGCGAAGAAAGCCCCAGCAATACCTGCGATCGCCCCACCCAGCATCAGCGATTGCACTTTATACCAAAAGACATTTTTGCCCATAGCTTTAGGTATTTCTTCATCTTCACGGATAGCTTTGAGGATTCTTCCCCAAGGCGATCGCACTAGAATTTCCCAGCGCCAGAATACAAATCCTAATACCAACAATGACAACAGCATCAAACCTGCTTTTGGTTTATAGTCATACAAGCCAATGACTCCAGAAATATAAATCGCTGCTGTTAATAAGGTGAATATAATTCCTACTCCCAAACGCGAGGCGAATTCTTGCTTACTACCTGCTCTTTTACTGGAATCAGTTACCATAAATTTTTGAGCAGCGCGAATCCATCGCCACAATGCAAAGAAAGTTACAGCAGCTAGCAGTGTCAGCAGTCCAATCATCACTAATCTGAAAAACAAATTGGGTGCTGTGGACAGGGGTATTGGATAACTTTGTACACCAAACGCTCCAGATACCCAGGTGTTACCCACAGGTAAATCCTGATTATTCACTACCAAACGAATTAGTTCACCTACTCCGATGGTGACAATTGCCAGATAATCTTCCCGCAAGCGCAGAGTCGCAAAACCAATGATTAAGCCCAAAAAGGCTGCTACTATTGCCCCAATTACTGCTGATACAAGTAGAGGTACTCCCTGTAAACTTAACAACACTGTTGTATAAGCACCTAAAGTCATAAAAGCAATATGACCAAAGTTAATTAACCCTGTAAAGCCCCACTGCAAATTGAGTCCTAAACTAAACAGGGCAAAAATTGCTGTAGAAATTGCTAGAAAAATTAGATATTCACTCATTAGTCATTAGTCATTGGGCATTGGGCATGGGGCATGGGGAAAACTCTTCCCCATTCTTACTTCCTACTGCCAAAGCAGGTATAGCTTCAGGATAATAATATCTTGTCGTTAACTGTTGTCAATTTTTGGGAACAATACTTTTGTGTTTTGGTTAAAATTATTGCTATATGAATTTGCTGCGAATTAGAATACATCACCTAATCGAACAATTAGGCGATGAAGAACTGCAAAGCATTTGGAATGCAATTCATGCTTTGCACTGTGACTCTTACATGTCGAAAGCAATACAACAAGTTAAGCAATCTCAGCAACCGTGGGATATCTTAACCTATGAAGAAGCGATGCGAATGTTAATGTTTTTCTAAGTTCAGCAGTCTTTTCGAGCTACTTGTTCAGTAGTCGTGAGTGCTACTTCTTACTCAGCACTCAGGAAGGAAGCATTATTTTGAAGGTAAAGCCTAGTGAGTCTGGAAGTGCGCTATGCCAGGTCTTTTTTGGTAGACCTGAAGAGTTTAGAGCCAGCTGCCTACCAGCGGGTATATGATTTTGTGTTTTTTGAGTTTGCTGAAAACGGGCCTTTGCATTGTCTCCCAGAACTGCGGTGCCTTGATGTTGAGGGCATTTTTCACCGTTTTACTATAGATAATTATTTAGTTGGCATCGAAATTAGGGGTGAAATTGTCAAATTTTTACGAGTCATACCCATGCCAGATGTTTAGATGAAGTAATGGCTGTTAAATCTATAGACATCAATTGAATATAAAGCCTAGACACCACAAGAATTTCAAGCCTGTTACCTGTTCCCTGCTATAGTTGGCAATAATCCCCATGTCCAACACTTAAAACTGTATAAGGCTAGGCAGGGATGGCTCTGACCTTACATTAAACTTGTTTTTGAAGCAATACTTTATTTGAGATTTCCCTATGGATGCAAGGGCACTTTGGCAACGATACCAAAATTGGTTATATTTCCACGAGGGATTAGGACTTTACCTAGATGTAAGTCGGATGGGTTTTGATGACGCTTTCGTGGAGTCGTTGCAGCCGAAGTTTGACAAAGCGTTTGCGGCTATGGCGGAATTAGAAAAGGGTGCGATCGCTAATCCCGATGAAGACCGCATGGTGGGACATTACTGGCTGCGAAATCCTGATTTAGCACCCACTCCAGAACTTACCCAAGAGATTGTCCAAACTCTAGAACAAATCGAAGCCTTTGCGGAAAAAGTCCACACAGGTGCGATTCATCCTCCTAAAGCTAGCCGCTTTACCGATGTCATCTCCATTGGTATTGGTGGTTCTGCCTTAGGCCCGCAATTTGTCGCTGAAGCCCTTTCGCCTGATTTCCCACCCCTGAAAATCCACTTTATCGACAATAGTGACCCCGCAGGTATTGACCGCATTCTGACTCATTTGCGAAATAGTCTGTCCAGCACTTTGGTCTTAGTCATCTCCAAATCTGGAGGGACACCAGAACCCCGCAATGGCATGATTGAAGTCAAAAAAGCCTTTGCTAGTCACAATTTGGACTTTGCCAAACACGCAGTAGCTATTACTAGCGTTGATAGCAATCTAGATAAAGTGGCAAAAAATGGAGCTTGGCTGGCCAGATTTCCCATGTATGACTGGGTGGGAGGACGTACCTCGGAAATGTCTGCTGTGGGGCTAGTACCAGCCGCATTACAAGGCATCGATGTACGTGCGATGTTAGAAGGTGCCCAAGAAATGGATGACGCTACCCGCGTCCCAGAGTTGAAAAACAACCCGGCTGCTTTGTTGGCTTTATCTTGGTATTTTTCTGGTAATGGCCGGGGCGAAAAAGATATGGTTGTCTTACCTTACAAGGACAGCTTGTTGTTGTTCAGTCGCTATTTACAACAGCTGGTGATGGAATCCTTGGGTAAGGAAAAAGATTTGGATGGTAAGACTGTCTATCAAGGTATTGCCGTTTACGGTAACAAAGGTTCAACAGATCAACACGCCTACGTCCAACAGTTACGTGAGGGTGTACCGAATTTCTTTGCTACCTTCATCGAAGTTTTAGAAGATCGTCAAGGTCTATCTCCAGAAATTGAACCTGGAGTAACATCAGGGGATTTTCTTTCAGGTTTTCTCCAAGGAACTCGACAAGCGCTTTACGAAAATCAGCGCGATTCCATTACAGTCACTATTCCCCAAGTCAACCCCCGAACTGTCGGGGCGTTAATTGCTTTGTATGAACGTGCTGTTGGTTTATACGCCAGCTTAGTAAACATCAATGCCTACCATCAACCGGGGGTAGAAGCTGGTAAAAAAGCTGCCGCCGCCATTCTTGACCTACAATCACGAGTAGTAGCTGTATTACAAAAAGAAAAAACTGCCCTTTCTCTAGAAGAAGTTGCCCAAAAAGCAGATGCGGCTGATCAAGTTGAGGCAATTTACAAGATTCTACGTCATTTACACGCCAATCAACGAGGCGTAGTATTCCAAGGTGAACTTGGACATCCTGGTAGTTTGAAGGTTTCTGCCGGCTGATAGCTCTAGCTTAAACATCACACTTTGTTACAGAACTGTTGTATCAGCGACAATTTTTCATTGTGAAGCATCCTGGTTTGAAGATACAACTTCTTCAATTCTCAGGATGCTTTGCTATTGAGTAAGATATTCTAACTCTCCAAAAGCCTGAGTTTTTGTAATTACGAATTATGAATTACAAGGTGTTGATTAAAGTAGCTCTTGGGTAAAAAACAGCGATCGGGTAAAAAAGGATTGTGCATATATTGAGATAAGAAAGTACCTGGCTGATGCCGATGACAAAATGGTGGTACAATCCCCCAGTCTTCTGCTAGCCAAATCCAGTATCCTGTTTCAATTCTGCCGTAGTTCGATACTGTGAGAATTTCGCCAACGCTGTTATTAAGGGATACTAATTCAGGAGATGCTTTGATTTCAGTTAATAGCCAAGCTAATTCTTCTACAGAAAAGTAATAGCCATTAAAAGCAGCTATTGTGATGAATTGCTGCGGATTTTTAGCTGTTAGCAATTGCTCTTTGAGAGATGGCGTTTTTTGCGCCAAGTCAAAAAGATCCCAAATTTGGTTCCTGGTAATCAGAAACCATGCAAGTTCCTCTTCGGTCAAATTAAAACCATGTTCTGTTGCTAATTTGATAAATTGCTCCAGATTCTCAGTTTCTCCTAGTTGGTTTTTTAGAAGAAAACTTTGCTCTACTTTTGACAAAAAGTCAATGATTTTTTGCCATGTTAACTTATCAAATTTTTTGTTAAGTTTTACTTTTTCTCTCCAACTCAAATATTTATCTTCTCTGAGAAAAAAATTCCAAATTTGATAATACATTATTTATCTCTCCTAAGCTTTAAACTTGGTAGAGTACCTTTGTTAGTAAATATATAGTGTAGTCAGTATACAGTGGTTTCTTCGTCAGTAATAGATAAAAAAGTTACAGTAAATACAGATACATGGTATTTAAGTATAAAGTTTATGTGTAATTTATGTCATAATACACTGAAGATACGATGAAGATAGCGATCGCTCGTTTCTGGCTGTTACATCCCTTAATATAAGCAGATAGTAGTCTTGGTATGGGTTTCAGGAGTTCAGAAACAAACCACAGAGGACACTGAGGTCAGAAATATAACTTATTTTTTTATCTTGGTTTAGTTGGCAAGTTGGGTATAAATTCAAGCGATCACATTTTTGTTAGTATTAAAAATTACTATAAAAATACATACAACTTATGCTAAATCAAAGAAACTATTTAATAGCTAATATTCGGCAATATATCTGTTATTTAAAGTTGCTGTCACAGAAGTATATAACCAAAGGTTTTATTGGCGTAAAATGAAGTTAAGGCAGTCGTAGAAATAGGGGTTAATAAAGTGACTCAATCAACGCCAAAACAACCTCAACGGCGAGGGAGAATATTTCCAGAACGCACTTTACCACCAGAAGAACTTGCTAGACGTAAAGTTGAACAGAAGGCTTTTCACCAGCGTTGTCGAGCGATGTTTGAGCGAGTGCGTCCCGATTTGATTCAGGAACATTATGGCTGGTATATTGCTGTAGAGCCAGATAGTGGAGACTACTTTATTGATGAAGATATAGAGGTAGCTAGTCAGAAAGCACGTGAGAAGTACCCGAATGCTGTACATTGTATGTTCTGCCTGAATGAAACTGGATCTACTGGCAGAATATGATACAAGGCAATTTCGGCAGTAGCGGTCAGCTTTTTTTTGAAATTGATTTGATTACTTCTGATGGATTAAATCTGACTATAGATTCTATGTTGGATACTGGCTTCACAGGATTTTTAGCTATTAATCAACAAGATTTATATTCTCTGGGCTGGCAATTTATTCGTGAGCAACAGCTGCAAACGGCACAGGGTGAAAGTCTTTTTGATATCTATGTAGGTAAAATCCTATTGAATGGTCAGGAATATGAAATTCCTGTTTGTGCAGGGGATGAAATTATAGAAGTATTACTAGGTTCAGAGTGGCTCAAAATTCTGCCGTTAGTGGTGAATTACCAAGCTGGTGTTTTGACTTTAGGATAAGTGCGCTGTCTAACCACAGATGTTTAGGATTTAAGCATTTTATTTGGAAAACGAACCACAGAGGCGCAGTGAACGCAGAGGTAAGAGATGTGAATAGTTATACTAATTTTGCTTAACAGCTAATTCGCGTAAAAAGTAAAAGCGATCGCTCTTTTCCCTTCGATTAAGAGTAACACCTAAAACCTTCCCATAATCGTTTATTCCTAAATAGATATCTCCTTGTTCGGAAGCATTTAAAAAGCCTGTGACGTATTTCTCTGCATGATTTTTGATTGTATTAACCGGGCTTTTAGAATTGATTTCTTTAAATTCAATATTTTGTCCCTCTATTTTTTCAAAAATAGATTCTTGGATGAATGTTATTGTTTGTATCATAGATTATGAGAACCTAAACCATCATCCAAAACATAGCATAAGCTAAGTGTTCTATATTGCTAAAATTTCCTGCGCTCTGTCAATATTATTACGCACAGATTGAGCCGAAGTCTGCAAAGCTTCTCTTTCCCCGTCGGTGAGATGCAATTCCACCACACTTTCAATTCCACCGCAACCCAAACGACAGGGCACGCCAATTACAATATCTTCTAAACCGTATTCACCTTGTAAATAAGTTGCCACAGGTAACAACCGCGACTGATTGAGTAAAATCGATTCCACCATCACACTCGTAGCAGAAGCAGGCGCAAAAAATGCCCCACCAGTCTGCATCAATTCCACAATCTCCGCGCCACCGTTGCGGGTTCTCTCTACTAAGCGTTCAATTGTAGATGTATCTAGTAATTCTGTGATGGGAATGCCGTTAACGGTCGCATAACGAGACAAAGGAACCATTAAATCACCGTGGCTACCCAACACCATCGCCTTCACATCAGCAGGTAACACCCCTAACTCTAAAGCAATGAAAGTTTCAAACCGGGCTGAGTCTAACACGCCAGCCATACCCATAATGCGATCGCGTGGTAAACCTGTAGCTTGCCAAGCCAAATAAGTCATCACATCCAAAGGATTAGTGACAACTATAAAAATAGCATTAGGAGAATGAGCGATCGCACTCTTGGCTGCTTCCACCACAATCTTGGCATTCGTCTTCAGCAAATCATCCCGACTCATCCCTGGTTTCCGAGGAAGACCTGCCGTAATCACCACAATTTGCGAACCAGATGTATCAGCATAGTTATTCGTACCAACAATTTGACGATTATGTAATTCAATTCCCCTAGCCTCCAGCAAATCCAACGCTAGTCCTTGAGGCATTCCCTCAACGATATCCAGCAACACCACATCTGCCAAATTTTTCTCAGCAACACGTTGGGCTAGAGTACTACCGACCCTACCAGCACCAATGATAGAGACACGGGGTAAACGACAAAGAATCGGGGAATCAGAAGAAGAAATCATAATTTAAGGAGTAGGGAGTAGGTAAATTTTTATTAGCATAGTCAGAACTCTCTTAAAACCTCTCTGCGCCTCTGCGGCTTTGCGTGAGATTTTAATGATATTCAGCAACGCCTTTTTTATCAAAACCCATTCCCTATCCTAATCAATAGCGACTTAGTTAAACTCTTCGAGTTGATCCAAGCGTAACCAAATATTTGGTGTTGGCACCTTGCCAAACTTCACCAGGGCATAATCACCTTTAACATCTACAATTTCGCCCTTGCTATCAAACAAATACGCAGGAAAGCGAGTATCACTGGCTTTTGCTTCCAGACTGTTTTCCAACTTCTCGCGGACAGCGCGAACCATATCTCCTTTTTTAACCGCCATTAGTCTCCCTCTTAAGTTTATAGATCGTTTTAAGAGGATTTTAGCTTGTGGACAGATGTAAATACACTTAAGAAATCTGGATTGGTCATTCACTAACCACCGTGGCTGCACTCTTTGATGCCGTGTCAATCAAAATATTCACTCTATGCAACTAACTTCAGAATCTGCGCTTGTGCGGCTTCTAAAAAAGCTATCACCTGTTCTCGTTTAACTGTGGGAAATCCCTCTAAAAAATCATTAATGGACTCCCCTGCCTTCAAATAATCTAGCAGGGTCTGCACAGGCACTCGCGTTCCTGCGAAAACTGGCGTACCACTCATTACATCTGGTGATGCTGTAATGATTGTTGATTGACTCATGATCCCTCGTTTTTAAGCATTGCTAGGCTATTTCATTCTAATAAACCACTCCCCAATCCCCTCAACTCTGACACTGGGGGCAAAAGTGACTAGAACGCCCGCCTAACTTGATTCGCTGTATAGGAGTGCCACAAACTCGGCAGGGTTCTCCAGTGCGGTTGTAAACCCAAGCAACACCGCCATAATTACCATTGATCCCTTTAACATTCAGAAAATTACTAAAAGTTGTGCCTCCAGCCGCAATACTGGTTTCTAACACTTGAATAATTGCTGTATGTAAAGGCTCAATTTGCTCTAACTGCAAATCTGTACAGAGAGTTATTGGTAAAATTCCACTTTTAAATAGTGCTTCATCAGCATAGATATTACCTAATCCCGCCACGACTGACTGATCTAATAGTGCAGTTTTGATGGGACGGCGGCGGTTTTGCAACTTAGTAGTCAGATATTCAACGGTAAATTGGGGTGAGAATGGATCTACTGCCAGTTTTGCTAAACCAGTGATGATACTTTCTACCGCAACTCCTGGGGGAACCCACCACATTTGTCCAAAGGTGCGTTGATCAACAAAGCGCAATTCCTGTTGATCCCCAAAGAATAATCTCACCCGTGTGTGCTTATGTAATGGTTCATCTTGATGCAGCCATAGTAGTTGACCGGTCATTCGCAGATGAACACCTAGCCAACTGGGGGACGGGGGAGATGAGGGGGTGAGTTCAGCTAGGAGATATTTGCCGCGACGATGCCAAGTAGTAATGGCACTTGCTTTAATTTTGTGAATAAACTCATCAACAGAAAACGGGTAGGCGATGGTGCGATTGAGCAACACATCTCCCCCCGTAATTTCTCGATTGAGGGTCAATTGATTTAGACCCCTGCGGACTGTTTCAACTTCAGGCAATTCAGGCATTTAAGCTGATTAAACAGGCAAGTTTGATGTATTTGGGGAGCAAGTGATCAGCGATAGTTAAGTATATAGTCACCATTTGGTGGCTTATATTACTACTAAAGAAAAACCGTAAATACCCGCAGGTCGGCTTCTTATAGGTTAGAGTAGCCTGGGGTTAAGTATGAAAGAACTAAAAGTTCCATATGTCATACTTAAGGCTTTTCTCCATCATCCCATCAAATAATCCCCTTTAGGCTTTGCCGCTTATTTTTTCGCCTTAGCCTTTGGTGCTTCTACCTCAACTAATTCGTCCGGGGCAAAGTTATTGGTGTTGATACCAGCGTAGTTGACTTTATCAAACCGGACAATTACTGAGTATTTGATGCCGCTTTGGTCGATAGAAGCCACAGTTCCTAAATCCTGGAACCAGTAGGATTCGGGGCGGAGAATACGTACTTTAGAACCACGTTGAACCATGAGTATCTTCCCTTTTAGTTATCAATCGCCAATATATAGGGCTATTTGATTTCACTCTACATCGTGAAGGTCTCGGCTAGAGGCTTTGTTAAGTTATTTGTCTGAGTAGGAAATTGTTCGGTTGTTAGCTGTCCTTGCTCCCATTACGCCACTTCCTTCATCTCCTCCTTTCAGCACTTACTAACCTCAAAACCTCAACTTAAAATAGTGTCATACACTCCTTGACAAAGGCCACACGTTAGCGTAGCTTACCGTAGGTATCGCTTAAGTTCATTCGCAAATACACACCTTAGGCAAACTTTATGTCTTACTTAAAACAAATACACTACCCTCGTTACCCCTGCCAATCCGCAGATCACTATCTAAATAAGTGATGTCCAACCAGCCTTGTTGTTTATCACTGTTGAGAGGAGTATCAATCGCCGTGAATTTTTTGCCAGCTTCAATTTGTTGGATAAAATTTCCGGGAGTATCGTACCCGATTAAACTTTTTAAGCCGACAATAGAGCGCTGAAATTTCACTTGGACGCGTCGTTCAGAAACTGGTTCAAACTTGGCAGCTACGCTAACTAATCCTTCGAGATAAGGTAAGCCATAAATCTCAGCTATATTGTAAACACTGCTAGTGTTAACCTGAATACACTGATAAATTTGACCAAGTTTGCATAAAGGTACGCGATCAAGGTTGAGAAGAGCCTTGCTGGTTGTATAAAGTAATCGCCAATTTCCATCGAGCAAATTACTCGATTCTAGCGGACGGGGTGTGGGATTAGAGTCTTCTAAATTGGCGATCGCAGCTAGGATAGCCTGCTTTTGGAGTTCACTAGCCAGTAAACCGCGATTTGTACCCGCGATCGCATCAATGAGATTTGCTTTTTTGATCATCGCTTATCACCTTAAAAATCCTGAAAATTCATCTACCTTAAGTCAACATTTATGTCCTATGTATACCGCCTTACAAATTACTAAAAATCTCTTTCTAGTAGCTTTAGCACTATTAAATAAAATATTTCTGTCAGCTTGCGGATTTCTTAACCCGAGACTTGAATGAATAACTAAATTATCGCGTGTCAGTGATAGACTGCTTAATGTCTAGTTACATGAACCTTTTTGTGTCTTCGTAGATATGTTGAATTCTCCTTTGAGTGAAGAACCCCGCAACCAGCGCGCCCCCGTAATTCCCTTAAAGCAAGAGTCCTCTATGTTGGACTGGCTGCAATCTAACGGTCGTCTCGTAGCGCGTAACGTTCAAGAAACAGATTTTTCGGACGAAGAAGAAGAAATATCTGAGTTTTTGAGTGGAGAAGACGGGATCGGGGATTACGATCTTGATGATGACAGCGATGTAAGTGTAGACGAAGATTAGCCTGTTCAGGCTGGGGATTCGATCATATCAATCGTTCCGTTGTCCAGTTTTGTAAGTGTGGAGTGAAGGGAATTTCTGTGGACGCTAAATTATCTCCTGACCAAGGATCAACCTTTTCTGGTATTGGCTTAGCTTCTGGTTTAGCCGCAGCGCTAAGTGTAGCAGCCTTGATATTTGATTGGCTGGGTAATAGAATACCCTGGCAAGGGATGTCACTTACCCTACCATTATTAGTGAGTGCGCTGAGTTCAGCTGCTATTGGCTTTTTGGTCATACCATTGCTGCAAGCTCTCAAGACTGGGCAAATCATCCGCGAAGATGGCCCCCAAGCTCATTTGAAAAAGGCAGGTACACCAACAATGGGGGGTATATTCTTTGTACCCGTAGCTGTGGTAATTGCCTGCGTATGGTCTAATTTTGCTACAGAAGTGCTTGCCGTCTCCGCTTTGACTCTCAGCTATGGATTGATTGGCTGGCTTGATGATTGGCAAATTCTGCGCCGCAAATCAAATAAAGGTATATCTCCCCGAATGAAACTAGCTTTGCAAATCGGCTTTGCGGCTGTGTTTTGTTTGTGGCTGATGTTTAATCAACCTTCTAATATTACAAATATTGCTTTACCTTGGGTGAGCTTTGCACTACCCTTGGGATTTTTATTCTGGCCTTTGGCTGGCTTTGTCCTTGTGGCAGAGAGTAATGCAACTAATTTAACTGATGGGATTGATGGTTTAGCAGCAGGAACAGTAGCGATCGCACTACTAGCATTAGGTGCTTTAATTGCGCCTACTGCCCCTGGATTGATGGTTTTCTGTGCGGCATTAAGTGGCGGTTGCTTAGGTTTCTTAGCCCATAACCGCAACCCAGCCCGTGTTTTTATGGGTGATACTGGTTCTCTGGCATTGGGAGGCGCTTTAGCGGCTGTAGCACTACTCACTAATAGCTTAGTAGCCTTGTTTATTCTCAGTGGCATCTTCTTCGTAGAAACCCTTTCTGTGATGGCGCAGGTAAGTTACTACAAAGCCACTAAGGGGCCTGATGGTAAAGGTAAACGCTTATTTAAAATGGCTCCCCTACACCATCACTTAGAATTGACCGGCTGGTCAGAATTGCAAGTAGTTGCGGTGTTTTATATCATCGCCGCCATTTTAGCGGTAATTTGTTTAGCGATCGCTCCTTTTTAAAATCTTTTGAAAAATCTAGTTACATAAAACAACCTCCGTAGATGCGGAGGTTTTTTCATTTAGACCTGTTGTATGAATTTTGTTCCCAAAGTGTTGAGTGCTGAGTGCTGAGTATAAACCCAGTGGCTTCAGTGCTTTGAGCAATCAATAATGTCCTAATCTATGTGACTACGGCTGTAACTCAGCACTTAATCACCGTTTAGCAAACTTCTTCGCTACCTTCCGTAGACGAATCGATTGGGGTGTAACTTCCACCAATTCATCTGGGCCAATGTATTCTAAAGCCCGCTCTAGGCTCATGTCTATTGGTGCTTGTAGCTGTACTAGTTCATCACCACCAGAGGCGCGGTGATTGGTTAATTGTTTGGTCTTACAAACATTTAAATCCAAGTCTTGGGGACGATTGTGTTCTCCCACAATCATGCCTTTATAAACCTTAGTGCCTGGAGTGATAAAGAATGAACCTCTATCTTCTGCGTTTTTCATAGCGTAGAAAGTAGCAACACCTTCTTCAAACGCAATGAGAACACCTTTGTTCCGAGCTTCAATATCACCAGTGATGGGACGATAATCAAGGAAACTGTGGTTCATGATGCCTTCACCACGAGTCATCCGCATGAATTCACCCCGGAAACCAATCAAGCCACGAGCAGGAATGACGAACTCTAGTTGAGTACGTCCGTTACCACTAACTTGCATGTCTTGCATTTCGCCTTTGCGTTGTCCTAGGCGTTCAATACAACTACCAACACTATCTTCAGGAATATCTAGCGCTAAAAGTTCGTAAGGTTCGCAAGGTTGACCGTTAACTTCTCGGTAAATTACCTGTGGCTGGGATACTTGAAACTCGTAACCTTCGCGGCGCATGGTTTCAATTAAAATACCTAGGTGTAATTCACCACGACCGGAAACCTGGAATTTATCGGGAGAATCGGTTTCTTCGACTCTAAGAGCAACGTTGGTTTCTAGTTCACGAAACAAGCGATCGCGTACTTGTCTGGAAGTTACCAATTTACCTTCTTGACCAGCAAAGGGCGAATCATTCACCCAGAAGGTCATTTGTAAGGTTGGCTCATCCACTTTAATTAGTGGCAAAGCTTGCGGTTCGTTGGGGTCTGTAATCGTTTCCCCAATATTGGCATCAGCGAAACCAGACACGGCAACAATGTAACCTGCGGTGGCTTCTTCCATTTCCACCCGCTTCAAACCGTCAAATCCCATTAACTTGGTGATTTTAGACTTGACAATGTTGCCATTTTCTGTGACCAAAGCGGCTTGCTGTCCAGCACGGATCACACCGTTGTGAATTCTGCCAATGACAATCCGTCCCAGATATTCAGAATAATCTAGGGTAGTGACTTGCAATTGCAGAGGCTTGTTAATATCACCTACAGGTGGTGGAACATGACGCAGAATCGCATCAAACAGGGGTTGCATATCCACTGCTTCTGCATCCAAGTCGTTTTTGGCATAGCCAGCTAAACCAGAAGCAAACAAATAAGGGAAATCACATTGGTCTTCATCTGCACCTAATTCTAAGAACAGATCCAGTACCTTATCTACTGCAACATGAGGATCAGCTTGGGGACGGTCGATTTTGTTGACAACTACAATAGGGCGTAGTCCTTTTTCTAGAGCTTTTTTCAACACAAACCGTGTCTGAGGCATGGGGCCTTCATTAGCATCCACAATCAGGATACAACCGTCAACCATGCCGAGTACCCGTTCAACTTCACCGCCAAAGTCAGCGTGTCCAGGGGTATCAACAATATTAATCAGTGTTTCTTTGTAGCGAACTGCGGTGTTTTTCGACAGAATAGTAATACCCCGCTCCCGTTCTAGGGCGTTGGAGTCCATGACACAATCCGGAACGTCTTCACCTTCTCGGAAAATACCAGATTGTTTGAGGAGCGCATCAACCAGGGTAGTTTTGCCGTGGTCAACGTGGGCGATAATGGCGACGTTACGAATTGGGAGCGTCATAGGATAGGAGCTTTTGGTGAACTCTAGAGGGGGTTTTCAAAATTTACATGTAAGTGCTAAGTTGTTCTAACAGAATCGGGAATGATCAGCAAATTCTGTAAAGAAGCTTTAACAATTCTAGCGTAATCGTCACAATTCCGGGGAGTTTTGTAAAGGCTGTCTAGGAACAAACACGCTGTTTAGAAAAGCTTTTATGAAACTATGTCGTAATTAATAGCAGTATTAGAACGGGCGATCGCCTGTGATTTACCCCACTACGGTGTAGAGCGAATTGGCTAACAGCAGACAACCGAAATGACCGAAAATAATTGAGTGCTATTTACCCGAAGGAATAAATTTATATGCCTCGTCTGCTCAAAACTTTGGCACAGCAACTTCTGCGAAGTCTTACTTTTGCCATATTGTTAACCCTAATTAGTGGTTTAATACTTCCTGCTCCGACTTGGGCTAGCTCTTCTAGCTTGGGAGTTGATCATGGTCATCTAAGTTCTTGTCCGGCTTCAGACAACTGTGTAGTGAGTCAAGATGCTGATGCCAAACATGCCATTGATCCGATTAAATATCACATAGAACGCGATGCAGCACGAGAAACCTTATTAAAAGTTCTCACGGTTGTTCCTCGTACAGAGGTTATAGAACAGACAGATAATTACATCCATGCTCTTTCTAAAAGCCGGATCTTCAAATTTGTTGATGATGTAGAGTTTTATTTACCTGCCAATGAGTCAGTAATTCATCTGCGCTCGGCTTCTCGTGTAGGAGAGTCGGATCTTGGTGTCAACCGCAGGCGTTTGGAGCAAATTCGTCTGGCTCTGCGCGACTTAAACATCTAGTTTTAGCGTTGTCATAATGTGTATACGCCCCCATTTGACTACTAATTTACTTCTCTAGTTTCAATTGGCGGATGTGCAATTTCTCCCTCGCTGTAACCTAGATCATACATACTTGCTGCTTGAGAATCTTCTTCTGGAGGCACTTTGGGTCTTCCAGCCCAAGCATCAGATTTTCCTAAATTAAACCAATCCTCATCAGTCATCTCCAAGATGAATGTGTTCCCCTTGGTGTTTTTTATGTAGGCATCCCTAATTCTATTCAGCTCGTTAGTTCCTTCCATAACTATCCCAGAGCGCTGTATATTACCGTATTTTCATAATGACAGTGGCCTTGGTGTACATTACGTCTTCCGCAAGTATGAAAGCTGAGGGTTTAAAGGCATATGTCCTCAGCAATGATGCACAGTGCAATACCAGAGGCGATGACCTACACCCCACTGAAGGTAATTACATCATTACGGATGTGTATGGATACTTTTCAAGGTGCGATCGCTTACCGTTACTTCGTATGCTATGCTGCGATCGCATTTGTATTTTTTCCCTTGAGCCTAGCGTCAACCAGTAGGTGTTTTGCAAAAGGGTTAAATTTTTGCGCCTCAAAAGCTTGCCTACTCTGGGTTTGAAGTTTTTTATCTCCAACTGGAGGTTGACGCAACTACACCAAAGCCTTGTCTGATTTACTTTTGAGGTGATTTTGTTAAATGCTACTCTTGACAAACCAGTGTCTGAAAAGCTATTTTGATTTGAGGTTGACGAAACTGTACCTTGAAAACCAAATATATCAATGCTTTCAGCCTGGGGCGGTTCCAATTACAAATAATCCCTATTAGGGATTGAAACAATTCAAGGCTTAAGAAAGATGAATAGAAAAAGCGTTCCAATTACAAATAATCCCTATTAGGGATTGAAACTGACACTGCTTAAAAATCGCTAAACAGCGCTGAGAGTTCCAATTACAAATAATCCCTATTAGGGATTGAAACTTGGAAATAGCCGATACAGAGCCAGAATCACTGAGTTCCAATTACAAATAATCCCTATTAGGGATTGAAACCTTTGTTGAAACGAGCGAAACCGTGGGACATCTTTGTTCCAATTACAAATAATCCCTATTAGGGATTGAAACTGGTAAATATCCGTACCTATCCATCAGGTATACTTCGTTCCAATTACAAATAATCCCTATTAGGGATTGAAACGTTTTAGTTCCTTCTATAATTTGGGTAGATGTCCGTTCCAATTACAAATAATCCCTATTAGGGATTGAAACCGAATGATGTGCCATTGGTTGGTCGCTGTATTTTTCCTAGTTCCAATTACAAATAATCCCTATTAGGGATTGAAACCCTATTAGAGATTGCTACCGCTACGCAGTAGACTGGTTCCAATTACAAATAATCCCTATTAGGGATTGAAACTGCGCTAGTACCAATTGTTAAGTTGATCGGGTTAAGTTCCAATTACAAATAATCCCTATTAGGGATTGAAACTTATTTAGATGGTAGAAATTCATTTGCTTGTTCTTGTTCCAATTACAAATAATCCCTATTAGGGATTGAAACTATTAATTAAGACTAAATATAATATGCCAGGAATAATGTTCCAATTACAAATAATCCCTATTAGGGATTGAAACGCAAGTAAATCTGATTTTACTTGCGTGACATGAAAAGGTTCCAATTACAAATAATCCCTATTAGGGATTGAAACTCATAATTTTGTCGGCTTTGATTAATAAAATTTTGTTCCAATTACAAATAATCCCTATTAGGGATTGAAACCTTCTAACGGATCTGAGAAGCCGAAGAAGTGATAGTTCCAATTACAAATAATCCCTATTTTTTAATCCTTTGTATTTTTTATTCCTCACTTAGCACTCAGCACTCTCCTTCGACTTCGCTCAGGGCTAGCGCACTCAGCACTATTTCTTAGGAGTTCCAATTACTCATAATCCCTATTAGAGTGTGATAGTTTCATTTCACTAAATAATGTGTGTGAGATTTTCGGACTTGTTTATACACTGTATCTAAGTGTGGAACGGGACTTTTTTCAAAAGGATTATCTTTACCACCCCATGAAATAATTTCAATTTATCTCCGAAGTAGGGTTTAATAAAGAAGCATTCAACATAAGAATAGGTAGTGTTTGAATGAAATTCTTAAACCAAGAACAACGTTGTAAGGATTACAGATAGTGCAAGTTCTCAAAAGAGCCATCAAGCCAGAAACCTATATATCGTTCCTCCATATCTACCAAACTACTTGGGGGATTGCTGGTGATATCTGTTTAATCCGTGAATCTGTAGCTAATTCAAGTGCATCGAAATTCGTAGGTCACAAACTCCAATTAGCTCTCCCAAAAGGGATTGAGCGCGATCGCGTGGCGGGTATGCCGGTGATAAAGGTTGCGGGTAATGTGGGTGACGGACATCCTAAAGAACACCCATCTGAATGGGAGGCTTATGAAGGTGTAGATAAAGAAATAGCGATCGCGGCGTTGAAACCTTGGGGTTTTAATTTGACGGATTAAACAGCGCGAAGGAAGGTTTTAGGAAGAGGTTAGTTACGGTTATAAATTGAGTGATTGTCTAGGTTGGGCGATCGCGCTGACTACGCTGGGATGAAAATGTGGTCAACAAATCCCTTTTGCCATAAATCTTTTAGCGTCTCATCAGAGGTAAAGTAACGGTAAACTTTGTACCAACCCCAACTTCACTATTAACTCTAATCTCACCGCCATGAGCCTCAACACACTTTTTCACAATAGCCAATCCCAAGCCAGTACCAGGAATTGTGCCAACATTTTCTGCACGATAGAAAGGCTGAAACAGTTGTTGTAAATCTTGCTGGGGAATGCCAATTCCCCAATCTTGAATGTGGAAGGTTACTGCGTGTGCGTGAGCAATTAGTTCAAACTGAATTTTGCCCCCTGGTAGAGAATACTTAATGGCATTACCGAGCAAATTACCTAAAATATGGCGTAGCAAGCTTTCATCCCATACAGCCTCACCCAATTCCCCAACACTGGTAAAGACTAAAGTTAAATGTTTCTCTTTTGTACTCAATTGAGCTTCATCAATTAGTTGCTGACAGAATGCTTTTAAATCCAAAGAAATAAATTGACATTGAAGTTTTCCCGAATCGGCTTTACCTATAAATGAAACCTCATCCAAGAGATGCGCCATGTTTTTAATCGCTGAACGAATCATCTGCAAATGATTATGTTTTGTTTCTTGAGTCAATTTATCATCGTGGTTTTGCAGTAATCCAGCCGCCAAGAGAATAGTATTTAGAGGATTACGAATATCATGCGAAAGCATTGAGACAAATTCGGATTTAAACTGGTTGAGTTCATTGGCTTTCACCAGTTCCGCAGTTCGTTCTTCAACTCGACTTTGTAAGGTCTGATTCACTGTACGTAATGTTTCCAAAACCTGCTTACGCTCGATCGCATAACATACAGAACGAACCAACACATCAACATTTACCTGTCGCTTGACTAAATAATCCTGCGCTCCTTGACGCACTGCCTCAATTGCTAATTTTTCATCGTTGGTATTTGTGAGTACCACAATCGGGATACTAGGAGCATGACTCATCAGTGGAGGTAGGGATGACAAGCCTTGGCTATCAGGTAAGGTGAGATCCAATAAAATCACATCGTAGCTGTTCCTACTTAATTCGTTGAGTGCTTCCCCTAACCGATTCACATGAACTAGACTAAATTCTTGAGAGTCGGCTTGCCGCAAAAATTCCTGCAACAGCCTAGCTTCTGCCAAATTATCTTCAATTAATAAAATTTTTACTGAATAGCTCACAGCCATAATCTTTCGGTTTCACCCCCTGTTGCCCCTCTATCTTAAGAGTGGTGAGTTAGGAATTGTTATTTCCATCTCCCTGATTTCCCCATTACTCCATCCCCCATCACTCCGAAGGTAGGGTGACAGTGGACAGCCAAAAATCTTCAATTCCTTTGACAATTTGGAAAAGCTGACTGAGATTGCGGGATTTGGTTATGTAGCAGTTCACATGCAAGTCATAACTGTGGAAAATGTCATCCTCATTTCTTGAGGTTGTTAAAACTACTACAGGAATCCGTTTCAGTGTAGGGTCAGCTTTAATTTCTGCCAACACCTCTCGACCATCTTTTTTAGGCAAGTTTAAATCTAGCAGAATTAGGTCAGGGCGAGGTGCATCAGCATACTCACCCTCCTGGCGTAAAAAAGCCATCGCGTCCATGCCATCCCTAACTGTTACCACTTGATGCGGTATTAAGCTATTTTTCAATGCTTCTTGGATGAGACGAACGTCGGCTTTATTGTCCTCAACCAAAAAGATTGTTTTGTGTTTTTCTGCCGTTTCTACGCTCACGGTCACGTCCTCCGACTGGAATCGTAAAATAGAAGGTTGCACCTTCACCAAGTTGTGATTCTACCCAAATGCGCCCCCGGTGGCACTCAATAATTTTTTTACAGATAGCTAAACCCATACCTGTACCGGGATATTCATCTCGCGTGTGCAAGCGTTGAAAGATGACAAAAATGCGATCGCTAAATTGTGGATCAATGCCTATACCGTTATCTCGTACCCAAAATAACCACTCATCTTCTAGTCTTTCTGCACCTACGTGAATTTGTGGTGGTTGATCACTACGGAATTTGATGGCGTTGGCAATCAGGTTCTGAAATAGCTGCATCAGTTGGGTGCTACCAGCCAAAACAGTGGGTAAGGAGTCATGGGTAATCGTAGCGCCAGTTTCTGTAATGCGTTGGCGTAAATTGCCCAAAGCACGTTCTAAGGCTGTTTCGACTTCGGTTAGTTGAAATGCGATCGCCTGAGTATCTACTTTGGAATATACCAACACGTCATCGATCAAGGTCTGCATTAAGCTGACTCCATCGACGGCGTAGGTAATAAACTCTTTAGCATCTGCATCTAGCTCATCTTCGTAGCGCATCTCTAATAGTTGCACGTAATTCGCTACTTGATTAAGCGGTTCTTGCAAGTCATGGGAGGCGACATAGGCAAACTTTTTCAGTTCGGCGTTGGAACGTTCTAAGTCATGAGCTAATTGTGCTAGTTCATCGGCTTGGCGCAGGACAATATTCACAATTGCTTTCCGCAATTCCAGTGCGGCTTTTACTTCCACATATCGCCACGGTAAAGACGTTAGCCGGACAGTTTCTTTCCACAGTTCAAATGATTTCCGTGGACACAAGCGGACATTCCCGTCTGAGTGGCTGACTTCAAATGCTTTATTAGGATCACCACCCCAATTCACAGTTTGAATGACTTCCGGTCGGAACCACAAAACAAAATTTCGTTGGGAAATGGGAATAGCTAATAAACCACTGGCAACATTTTTGAATCTTTCGGCATCTGGATAAATTTGCGGCAAAGAATCTGTATAAAACACTTCATCGTCAACATTATTCTTCAGCCACTGCACTAAAAAATTTAAATCTTCTGGTTTGGGAGTTTCACCAATTACTGTACATTGTTCACCAAAACATACAGCTGCACCTTGAGCGCTGGTTAAATCCAAAAGATTCGGCTGATTTTTAACTAGTCCATCAATGAAGTTTTCCTCTTGGGACATATATTCCACTAACTTTGTCTGAATATATGTCAAATTCATGCGATAGTCGTAATCTTCGGTTTCTTCTCTGGCTGAAATTTCCGAAAATATCACTCGTCCCAAGAATTCACAAGCTTTCCGCAATTCATAAGAAACATATTTAGGTGACTGATGATGACAAGCAATTAGTCCCCAAAGTTTTTGGTCTTTAATCAAAGATATAGTTAACGAAGAACCTACACCCATATTGTGTAAGTACTCCATATGGCAAGTAGCGGCACTTCTGAGAATCGAGTTAGTTAAATCAATAGGGCGATCGCTAACCGGATTCAGAGCAGGTATAATTTGCACCGATTGAGCATGAGAATCGGGGATGATTCTGATGGAATTGGCAACAAATAATTTTCTTGCTGGTTTCGGGATATCTGACTCAGGATAATGCAATCCTAAGTAGGGTTCCATATTTTCTAGCTTTTCTTCAGCGATGACCGAACCATGTCCATCATCATCAAATTTATATAACATCACCCGATCAAACCCGGTGACTTTTCGCACTTCTTGCACAATTATTTGGCAAAAGTCATGTAAATTTGCTGTTTTTTCTAATTGGTTAATAGAAGCTTTAGCTAGATGATAAAAGCTTAAGAATGGGATATTTTCACTAGAAATAGCAGGTTCTAGTTCTAAAATTAAAAATCCTTCTGTATTCCGGTGAAAAACTGCGTCAAATACTACGTAATCATCACCTTTTTTTCTCACCCATATTTTAGTGGGATTGGCAAATTCCAGATTGCCTTGTGATACCCCTGATTTAATTCTCTCGATTTGAAATGAATCGAGTAAGTCTTCGAGTTTTTTCTGTAAAATATCTTCGGGATTGATACCGAAAATCTTCCAAGTATTATTACTAACTTGTAATATTTTTAAATCAGGCTCTTCTAAGACTAAAAGTATCCCATGAGGTTGAATATGTTTAAAAAGATGAATAGGAGCTTCTTTTAAGCTAGCTACGTTAATCCCTGGCAGTTCTAATTCAATATTCATTAAGATCCTCCTCTGTTGACTGGGAGCATCACAAGTAGAGTATATGGGTTTTTATTACCTATCGGGTTTATAACACTACTTAGATGTATGTTATTTATATTTTTTTATGTACAGCAACAAGTAAATGAACAAAGCATAATTGGCAGAAACTAAAGAATGAAAAAGTTTAAAAATATTTCCCCTTTCTCATTCACCATACTTAATTTAATGTCTAATATACTATTCCTACCCTAATAAGAATTTTGTTAGACAGCTAATTTTTAGCTTGACAATCCTGCTTTGCGTTTTACAGTTTAACAGTCAGTTAACCAATATCCGCATAAGAAATGTAAAAAAATAGGTGATTAAATAACTCATAATATATGTAGCTATGTTAAGTAAGAAAAATAGATATAGATTATAGATTGTAAGAAACAAGGGGCATCCTTGCTCGTCGCTGTGGTTAAATCCAAGAGTTAAACCACATCAACATTTTATAAGCATTAGAGGATAGAGGTAAACCTAAATAAATAGGCATCCAGAAAACAAAAGCACCCAGAATCAGAAATATAATCGTGACACCGATAGCCCGAATTTCGCGGTAATAACTGCGTAAACATTGGTCTACAAACCAGGCGATCGCTAAAAATGTAAACACCACAGCAGACATATAATGATAAATAAAAACGCAGCGTGTTACCTTCACCCAAGGTAATAAGTTAGCGGCATAATTTAAAACTAAATATAGGGCAATCCAAATATCAACAGAAAGCCTTGCAGGTAAAGATGTTTTTGTTTGTTTTATCCAAGGAATCATCACTTGTAACATCAACATCCCTGCTAAAAATAAAATGGCAGCGACACCAAACCACCATAAAAAGGGATTCCCCATTGCATGGACATCATAAATCACTTTCCCAGTACCAGAAGGCAATGGAGGCCCCAATACAGGCAACGGATCAGTAAGACTGTGACTTGTTTGATAATAATATGCCATCGGTCGAGTCATTAACGGCCATTTGTACCACGCAGCACAGTAAGGATGCACATTAGGACTATTGCCACCCAATTGCAGGTGAAACTGCAAAATTTTCTGATGAACTGCAATAAATCCATACCTTTGATCTAGCTGTAGATGGGGAATCCAAATTAAGCTATAAACTAAAGCAGGAATAATTCCCAGATAAAACAGCATCTGGAAAACATTTAGCTGAATCAAATTTTGTAGTGGTGTTTGCTCTGTAATTTCTGGGGATTTTTGCTTGATATCACTCCAATTCCGATGCCATTCATGAATAAAATTTTTTATTTGTCTCCCTATAAATAAAGGAGATATCAAAGTAATTTGAATGCGAGGAAAAGATTGCATTCCATAAATTATAAAAGCTGCTATCCAAATCAGATAAGCACCCAACAAAAACCATAAGCCATTCCATTTTGTGGCAGCTGATGCACCAAAATTAATACCAGCTAAAACTAACCACCAAGAACGTTGCTGTTTTTGATGATCCAACGCCAGTAATAAAAACCACTGCCCCAATAAACCAAAGATGACAATATAAATATTGTTCAAGGCATAGCGAGATTCAACCAGAAATAAACCATCACAAGCTGTACATAAACCTGCGAGGAAAGCAAAGCTACGACGGTGACTCAATTGATAAGCAATTGCGGTGACAACTAAAGGAATAAATGAGCCAGTGAGGGCATTTAACCAACGATAACTCCAAGGCGATCGCCATGAACCTGTTAGCCCATTTACCGTATCTTGTCCAAAGGGAAGATGACTACCAATCCACATCCCTATGGCAATAATATATTGACTCAGTGGCGGATGTGCGTTAAAAAATGGCGTATTGGTCAGGTAGTTATTACCAAATTTGGCAAAGTAAACTTCATCAAATACCAGAGTATTAAATCGCTCTAGTCCCCAAAACCGTAAAGCGACTGATAGGAGAAATACACCTGCGATACCAATTTGGAACCATTTTTTAGTCATTTGTCAATAGTCGGTAGCTTTCCTTCGTTCTATTATTTCAGATGCATCTAGTTAGAACAGGAGCAGTTCGATTGGTTTGCCCTAACGATGAGTATCCATCAAGTGATAAAATCTGTCCATGTTTGATAACATCTGCAAGTTCATCGCGGAAACATTTGCGACCGACTTCGCTACATGGCTTTTGGGAACACCCATAGATTTAACACAGTTAAGTCCCAAGGAATTATCTTTAGAACCGATCCGTGCAGACGCGCTGATATTACTGCAATCAGACGAAGTGGTTCTACATCTGGAGTTCCAAACCCAGCCTGATGCATCGATCCCCTTCCGCATGGCAGACTATCGTTTGCGAGTGTATCGACGCTTTCCCCAAAAACACATGCGTCAAGTAGTGATTTATTTAACCGAGACCACATCAGAAGAGGTATATAAAACAACATTTAGTATCGACAGCTTACAGCATGAATTTACGGTAATCCGCTTGTGGGAACAACCAACAGAGGTATTTTTAAGAACAACAGGATTACTGCCTTTTGCGGTGTTAAGTAATACGCATAATCAAAGTAGCACATTACAAGCTGTGGCTGATGAAATTAACAACATTGCTGACCGTCGAATGCAAAGTAATTTGACAGCATCAACAGCAGTTTTAGCTGGGTTAGTATTGAAACAAGAAGTGATTCAACGCTTACTGCGGAGGGATATTATGCGCGAATCAGTGATTTATCAACTGATTAAAACTGAAGGTCTCGAAGAAGGTAGACAAGAAGGTAGACAAGAAGGTAGACAAGAAGGTAGTCGGGAGAAAGCCCAGCAAATTGCTATCAACTTACTAGCAGAAGGAATGACAATTGAAGCGATCGCTCGGATCACTGGTTTATCCATTGAAGTCGTGCAACAGTTGCAGTGTCAACAAGCTGAGCTAGAAAATTAACTAAAAGCATTCAAATTCACAGTATATTCTTGCATAGGTAACAACCGCCAATTAGAGCTACCATCCAGCTCTAGCACGTACTCATGGTACTGCAACAAACTAGGGCGATGTCCCACGCTGACCAATGTAGTTCCCTTTGCCTTAAGTTGCTGATAAAGGTTCTTTTCATTAGCCAAATCCAGCGCACTTGTGGCTTCATCCAGGATGACATAATTAGGCATACTCAGCAGCAGTCGCGCAAAAGCCAGACGCTGTTGTTCACCTAAAGAAAGCACATTTGCCCAGTCTAACTCGATATCAAAACCGCCAACTCGTTCTGGTAACTCTGCCAAATTCACCTCTTCTAAGACATGGCGCATCTTAGTTTCGCTGATATCATTGTCGGAGTTGGGGTAGAGTAACTGACTGCGCAGAGAACCCAACACCATATAAGGACGTTGGGGTAAAAACATGATTTCTGATAGAGAAGGACGGATAATTTGACCAGTACCCGCATTCCATAATCCCGCGATCGCTCTTAATAAAGAACTCTTACCGCTACCACTGTTACCGACAATTACCAAACCTTCTCCTGGCTGTAAGCTGAATGGTAAATCCCTCACTAAAGTGCGTTCATAGTTGGGAGTCAACAGAGTGACATGACGTAACGCTAACTGCGAATCTTCTCTCACATCGATAGTCGTCATTCCTGGCTGTTTTTGGTCCGGATTTTCCAGCGCCTCAGCTAAGTCACCCATCCGTTCAATTCCAGCAGCAAAAGCAGTTAAATTTTCAAACTGACCCACTACCACAGATAAAGCACTAAAAATTTGTTGGAAGGCGATCGCGGCTTGAGTAAATGTCCCAAATTCGGTATCGCCGGCAAAGTAGATAGGTGCAATCACCAAGTAAGGCAGTGCTGAAACAAAATAGTTATAGCTTGTTGTAAAAAAACCTAAGTTACGTTGCCAGTTGATCAACAAATCAAAGTTGCGAATCGCCCGCATAAAGCGCTGTTTTAGCTGTACTATTTCTTCTGCTTCACCTTGATAAAAAGCAATCGATTCGGCATTATCTCGCACATGCACTAAACCATAACGAAAGTCAGCCTCTCGTTTGAGTTGATTGAAGTTAATGCCAATTAATCGTTGACCAATCCAAGCTGTTACCACTGTCCCTAAAATAGCGTAGACTACCAGTGCCACCGATAGAGATACCGAGATAGATAATAGAACTCCAGTAAAAGAAATTAAAGTAATAATTGATGTCAAAATCAGCAATGAAAAAGATAAACTGGTACGAGTAAATGACCTGATATCTTCAGCAATTCGCTGGTCTGGGTTATCAATATTCTCATTAAAATTAATCTGGTAATAAGCACGATTTTGGAAATATTTATCTAAAAAATAATTCGTCAGCCACTCCCGCCATTGCAATCCCAACTTGTCTTGGATATAGCTAAACATGACAACAATCGGAGTCCCAACGACCAACAGACCAGCATAAATTGTGATAAATCGCCAAAAAGTTGACGCGTCTTGAGTTTCGGGAAACCGTGCCAGTGAAGTATCAATATTACGAAAAATAAAACTAATACTGACATTAATGCCATTAACTACTAACGCAAGGACTAGCAATAAAACTAATAGTCCCCTAGCTTGCCACTTTTTTTCTGAAAACCAGTAGGGTTTGGCCAGCTTCACAAACTTCTGCCACAACTGAGGATCTAATCGTTTCGGCTGAGTTGTTGTTGTACTCATTATTAATTTTTTTGAGAACATCTAACTTTAATATAAAAATATAGCCTGTCTAAAAGTGACAGGCTGAATTGTTCGTAGTCAGGACTTTAGTCCTTAAGCTCAACTTTTGCCACTTCCAGCATCGTCTTTAAAACCGAATCTGGATTCAGGCTGATAGAATCAATTCCTTGTTCAACTAAAAACTGAGCAAATTCTGGGTAATCGCTGGGTGCTTGTCCACAAATACCAATTTTGCGGTTATGCTTTTTGGCGGATTCTATGGCCATTTTCACCATGCGCTTCACACCCTGACAGCGTTCATCAAACAACCGCGCTACCAATGCCGAATCCCTGTCTATACCTAGTGTTAGCTGAGTCAGATCATTAGAACCAATGGAGAAGCCATCAAATACCTCGGCAAACTCCTCGGCCATAATCACATTATTGGGCAACTCACACATCACATAAACTTGTAAATCATTAACGCCCTGTTTGAGACCATTTTTTGCCATTTCTGCCAACACCAAACGCCCCTCATGAGGAGTGCGACAGAAGGGAATCATCGGGATAACATTGGTTAAACCCATATTTTCGCGGACTCGCTGAATGGCATAACACTCCAGGGCAAAAGCTTCTCTGTAGCCTTCATCATAGTAACGTGCCGCTCCGCGCCAACCCAGCATAGGGTTTTCTTCTTTGGGTTCAAACTGTTGACCACCCAACAGATTGGCATATTCATTACTTTTGAAATCTGACATACGCACAATCACTGGTTTAGGATAAAATGCTGCCGCAATTCTACCTATGCCTTGGGCTAATTTATCTACGAAATACTGGGGTTTATCCTCATACAGTGCAGTGATTTGATTAATTTTAGTTTTGACAAATTCATCTTCTAACTTGTCATAGTGAATCAACGCCATGGGATGAATTTGGATTTGGTTGGCAATAATAAATTCTGTCCGCGCTAAACCTACCCCATCATTAGGAATCGCAGATAAACTTAATGCTTCTTGAGGATTACCCACGTTCATTAATATTTGAGTTCGGGTGCGGGGTAAGTTCTCCAGAGGAACTTCTTTAACTTCAAATGGCAATAAGCCATCATAAACCTTGCCTTCTTCCCCTTCAGCACAAGAAATTGTAACTTCTTGACCATTTTTTAGGACTGCCGTAGCATTACCGCATCCCACGATCGCAGGTACACCCAATTCCCGCGCAATAATCGCTGCATGGCAGGTGCGTCCACCAGAGTTAGTCACAATTGCACTGGCGCGTTTCATAATCGGTTCCCAGTCGGGGTCTGTTCTTTCTGTGACCAACACGTCCCCAGCTTGAAACTGGTCGATTTTATGAACATCTAAAATCAGGTGCGCTTTACCTTGACTAATTGCTTCCCCGACAGCACGACCTGTGACTAGAGGGAGTGGGTGAGATTTTTCCCCCTTCCCGATTCCCCATTCCTGATTCCCCAGCACAAAATGATAACTCCGCAACACGTTACCTTTCTTCTGTGACTGAACGGTTTCCGGACGCGCTTGCACAATAAACAGTTGATTGGTAATTCCGTCTTTAGCCCACTCAATGTCCATTGGGGAGTAACTATTGTGGGTTTGGGAATAATGGTCTTCTATTAAACACGCCCAATGTGCTAGTTGTAAAATTTCTTCATCACTTAGGGCAAATTTCCCTTGATCTGTGGATGATACGGCTACATTTTTCGTGAATTTAGAACCGTCATCATAAATCATTTTTAGTTCTTTGCTGCCCAATTTTTTATCGATAATTGGGCGGAAGCCTGCTTTTAATGTCGGCTTAAAAACATAGTATTCATCGGGGTTAACAGTTCCCTGGACGACGTTTTCACCTAAACCGTAGGCGGCTGTAATCAGTACAACATCTTTGAAACCGGTTTCCGTATCAATGGAGAACATGACCCCAGAGGTGGCTAAGTCAGAACGTACCATTTTTTGCACACCGACAGCCAGGGCAATACTAAAATGGTCGAATCCCTTGGCGTGACGATAAGAAATGGCGCGATCTGTAAATAGGGAAGCAAAGCATTTATGACAAGCTGCTAAAACTCCTTCGACACCGACAACGTTCAGGTAGCTTTCCTGCTGTCCGGCAAAACTAGCATCAGGGAGGTCTTCAGCAGTGGCGCTGGAACGGACTGCGACATCTGTATCGGCATTGTACCGTTCACATAAACTTTCGTAAGCTGTGACGATCGCCTGTCGCAATTCTCCCGGGAAAGGTGTATGCATTAGTAGCGATCGCGCTTTTTTTCCGCGTAACTTTAAATTTTTGACATCCTCAACATCTAAATCCGCAAACAGTTCACGTAATTGTTCTTCTAACCCAGCTGATTGGATAAAATACCGATAAGCATAAGCAGTAGTAGCAAATCCCGTGGGAACGTTAACGCCTTGGGGTGTTAATTGTTGAATCATTTCCCCCAGTGAAGCATTCTTCCCACCAACTAGGGGTATATCAGCAATACCAACTTCATCAAACCAGAGAATGAGCGATCGTTCTTTAGAATCTTGAGCCAATGTGTTTTGATATACCGTAACCATCTGTATAACCTCTCAAGTGTATGCTCTGGTTGTCAGTGTGTAATCGCTAAAACATTTTCCCTATGTTTAATTTTAGGTTTCAGACTTTGGATTGTGCTATTAGATGCAACATTAAAGTGCTGAGTGCGCTAGCCCTGAGCGAAGTCGAAGGGGAGTGCTGAGTAGGGAGTGAGGGGGATTTTCTTAGTCCCCATTTCCCATTGCCCATTGCCCATTCCCTATTTCCTGTGTATTTGCCAACATTGTTGAGCGATCGCCCAATCTTCTTGAGTATGAATGACTAATACCCGGATGGCTGAGTCAGATGTGGCTATATCTTGGTCAACTGGGTGCTGTTGATTTTTGGCTGGGTCAATTTTTAATCCCAAAAAACCAAATGCTTCACAGGCGGCTTGGCGAATTCCCGGCGATTTTTCCCCTATACCTGCGGTGAACACCAAAGCATCTAATCCCCCCAGTGTAGCCAGCATTGACCCAATACCAGACCGCAGGTGATGTACATACATATCCCAAGCTAGTTGAGCGCGATAATTACCTTGGGCGATCGCCTCGATTACTTGTGGTAAGTCGCTGGATACTCCCGAAATTCCGCGTAAGCCTGAAGCTTTATTTAATACATAATCCAGTCTTTCGACTGAGTAATTAGAATGTCGCAACAAATAAATCAGAATTCCTGGGTCAATTGAACCGGAACGACTACCCATCATCAATCCTTCTAAAGGAGTGAAACCCATAGTCGTGTCAATACTACGACCGTTTTTAATTGCTGCCAACGAGCAACCATTACCTAGATGACAACTAATTAAGCGCAGGGATGCTAAATCTCGATTGAGGATTTGGGCTGCACGCCTAGAGCAATATTGGTGACTGATCCCATGAAAACCGTAGCGGCGAATACCTTGCTCTACCCACTCATAGGGGCCAGGATAGATAGCAGCTGCATCAGGGAGAGTGGCATGAAATCCTGTATCAAATACTGCCACTTGGGTGACACCTCCCAAACTTTGCTCAATGGCTTCTATCCCTTCTAAAGCGGCTGGATTGTGTGCTGGAGCTAAATTAGCAAAATGAGCGATCGCTTTTTTCACATCTTCTGTAATTACTACACTTTGGCGATATTTCTCACCACCATGTACTACACGATGCCCTACTACATCAATTTCTGAAAGTTGATCGATTACTTTGGTAGCACCGCGACTGAGGGTATAAAGCATATAAGCAACGTGGGCGCGTCGCGAATCACCATAGATTGATTCTTGCAGCACAGCACCCGTGGCTGTTTTTACCTCGATCTCTGCTACTCCCCGATCTTGAGTCCAGTTAACTTTTCCTTCCCACAAAGGTTGGAGTGGTTCTTTGGGAAGATTATCTGCAATTTCATACAGACAACTTTTTTGGCTGCTCGATCCAGCATTGAGAACTAATACTTTCATTACTTTTACCTATTTGACGTTTGTGAACGGTTAACTATATGGTTGCTACTTTTCAGCTATTAAATAAACTAATTACTGCTAATTAAAGAAAGGCAAAACATGAAAATCCAGAAGCTATATTCAATTGCCATCTTGCTATTTGCCTTCATTTATCCGTCGGCTATAGCTGAAGCTAAAGATAGTAATGTAAATAATGTTCTCCAGACAAATTTAATGGAGGAAGATGCTACTCCAGAACTTTTGTTAGCTCATAGACATCATAGAAGACGCTATCGTAATAGACGCTATAAACGACACCACTATCACCGTAGAATGCGTCATCAACGACGCTATCAACGTATTCGTTATAGAGGACAACACTATCGTCATGGACAATGGCAGCTAGTCCAAGATCGTCGTGGTAGATTAATGTATGACTGGCGCAGATATTAAATCAGTGAAAAGTGAATAGCGAATATTTATCAAGGCATAAGGTGGGGGAATTAAACCCAATTATGCCTTTTTACTGATAACTGAATAACTGATTGATGCTAAGAGTAACAGGTTAAGGATCTTCTCCTCAACCTGTCAGGCAAATGCTGAGGATAGTGCCATTAGTGGCTGGCTATCACTTCTCCTTCCAGGCGAGCTAGTCGCTCTGCTAAGAGTTTTTCTAGAGAAACCAAGGCTTTGGTAAAACCATCGATACCTTCTGCTAATTTGTCAGATGCCATGCGATCAGCAGCGTGCATCTTGTCAAAGGTAGCTTTATCAACAGTGATTTTGGCAATTTCCAAGTTAGCTACCTTGGCGGGATCAAGTTTACGTGGTAAGTCCCCAATAGTGGCTTGCAATTCCGCCAACAGCGCCGGAGAAATAGTCAGCAAGTCACAACCAGCAAGTTCGGTGATTTCGCCAATGTTACGGAAGCTGGCGCCCATAACTTCGGTTTTATGACCAAATTTCTTGTAATAGTTGTAGATTGTGGTGACAGATAATACTCCTGGATCTTCAGCAGAGGGGTAGCTATCACGTCCAGTATCTTTCTTGTACCAGTCAAGAATTCGACCAACGAAAGGAGAAATTAAGGTCACACCAGCTTCGGCACAGGCGATCGCTTGGTGTAAACCAAACAACAGGGTAAGGTTACAATGAATACCTTCTTTCTCCAGAATTTCCGCAGCGCGGATACCTTCCCAGGTGGCGGCGATTTTAATTAGTACGCGATCGCGCTCTACACCAGCCGCTTTGTACTGGCCAATTAATTCTCTGGCCTTGGTAACGGTAGCTTCCGTATCAAAAGACAAGCGGGCATCTACTTCTGTAGAAACGCGACCAGGAATAATTTGTAAAATCTTTAAGCCAAAAGCTACTGCCAAACGGTCAAAAGCCAAAGTAACTATCTCGGCTTGGCTAGCGCCAGAGCCAGCATCTTTTTTAGCTTGCAGTAAAGTTTGGTCAACGATTTCCTGATATTCCGGCATTTGTGCCGCAGCAGTAATCAAAGAAGGATTGGTAGTAGCATCTTGGGGTTTAACCTTCTCAATCGCTTTGATGTCTCCGGTATCTGCAACCACAACTGTCATTTGGCGCAGTTGTTCTAGTAAACTTTTAGACATAAATTTCTCCGTGAGTTGTGCTTGTTTAGGACTTACTTAATTCCCTTCTTGGTTACTCTGTTCTGTTCCTGAAAATGCTGATTTTGGCAATTTTACGGAAACATTGCCTAAATTTACGGCGGTCTTGAGCCTCAGCCCTATTCTAGGTGCGTTACGCCAAAATTGGCTGTCCAATAGAATGCACTTTAATTAAACTTGTTGTTCCCGATTTACCAATTGGTACACCAGAGGTAATGACTACCTTGTCACCATGATTCGCTAAACCCATTTCTACGACTGTGTTCACCACATTCATAAACATTTCTTCTGCATTGTAAACCGGGGGAATGAGTAAGGGTTCCACACCCCAAGAAAGGGCTAGCTGGCGGTAGGCGGTTTCATCAGGGGTGAGGGCAATAATCGGCGTAGAAGGACGATATTTAGAGACTAGTTTTGCTGTACTTCCAGAAGAAGTATTACACAGAATTGCCCGTGCGCCGGTTTCGTAGGCAATTCTACACACCGCTTCTGCCACCGATTCCGTGACGCTGAGACTGCCTGCGGCATGAGACCACGCGTGTCTACTACCCTCTTGCAAGGATTTTTCTGTACACACAGCGATATCGTGCATCATTTGCACAGCCGCAATGGGATATTGCCCCACAGCAGTTTCGCCAGAGAGCATGACTGCATCCGTCCCATCCAAGATCGAGTTAGCCACATCAGTAGCTTCAGCGCGGGTGGGATCAGGCGCGCTAATCATCGACTCTAACATTTGTGTGGCAGTAATCACCGGTTTGCCAGCATGATTACAACGGCGGATAATGTCCTTTTGAATCATGGGAACTTCGTGAATCGGCATTTCCACCCCTAAGTCACCACGGGCAATCATAATCCCGTCAGCGACCTCTAGAATCGAGTCGAACCGTTCTACAGCCTCAGCGCGTTCAATTTTAGCAATCAAACGAATCGAAGCCCCAGCCGCCTCAATCATCCTTTGAGCCGGTTCTAAATCTTGAGGCGATCGCACAAAAGAAACCGCCACCAAATCCACACCCAACTGGATGCCAAAGCGCAAATCCATCAAGTCTTTTTCGGTGATGGAACTCACAGGTAAAGGAGTTTCCGGCAAGTTGACACCCTTATGAGTAGAAAGTAAACCACCAATTTTCACCAACGCTCGGATTTTATCAGCATCGCGGTCTGTGACAATCAACTTGACGCGACCATCATTAATCAAAATCGGTTCCCCTGGCCGCACCATTGCAAATAAAGTTGGCAAAGGTAAAGGTAGTTCATCGATACTGTCACCCTTGTCTTGCAACACAAAAGTGACTTCATCGCCAGCTTCCACTGTTAATCCTGCTGGTGGTAAAGTTCCCAAACGAATTTTGGGGCCACACAAGTCTTGCATAATCGCCAGTGGCTTTTGCTGTTCAGTACTAATTTGTCTAAGATGTTTAGCAGTTTGAGCATGGAACTCATAAGCGCCGTGAGAAAAATTTAGCCGCGCCACATTCATTCCTGCTTCCACCAAAGCTGGCAATTTTTCAGGTGTAGAAGTAGCAGGCCCAACAGTACAGATAATTTTGGTTCGACGCATATAGTTTAGGGGTTTGAAAAATAGTCTGGGGCGAATAATTCGTAATTCGTAATTCGTAATTCGTAATTCGTAATTCGTAATTCGTAATTCGTAATTCAGCCCCATAACCTGCAAGTTTGGATGCTTTAGGCGATCGCGCTTAATACATTCAAACTCGCCTGTGTTTCATATCACTCCTTTTTATTCAGCGTTGCCATCAAGAAAATCCCCCACTCCCTGGTTACTGAGCGCAGTCGAAGTACACTCCCCCGATTCATCAAGCCACAGCGCCAGTCAATTGTTCTTTCTGTGACATCGATAACATTAAGTCAACCACCCGATTAGAGTAGCCCCACTCGTTGTCATACCAAGCAACCACTTTAAAGAAATGAGAATTCAACTCAATTCCAGCACCTGCGTCGAAAATGCTGGAATGGGTATCACCCTGAAAATCTGTGGAAACTACTGCTTCATCTGTATACCCCAATACACCTGCTAATTCACCTCCAGCAGCCTTTTGCATCGCTGCACAGATTTCTTGGTAGCTTGTAGCTTGAGCAGTTTTAAAAGTTAAATCAACCACAGAAACATCGGGAGTAGGAACCCGGAAAGCCATACCAGTTAACTTACCTTTCAATTCTGGTAAAACCAGCGCTACTGCTTTCGCCGCCCCTGTGGAAGAAGGAATAATATTTTGGGCTGCACCCCGACCACCCCGCCAGTCTTTTTTACTGGGGCCGTCTACTGTTGGCTGGGTAGCAGTCATGGCGTGAACTGTGGTCATCAACCCTTCGGTTAAGCCGAAGTTATCATTGATTACCTTAGCAATGGGAGCCAGACAGTTTGTCGTACAACTAGCATTAGAGACAATCAAATCTTTGCCTGGGTCAAATAGGTGATGATTTACACCCATTAACAGCGTTTTTACTCTATCTGGGTCTTTGGTAGGAGCAGAAATTACTACTCGTTTTGCCCCTGCTTGCAAATGTTTGGATGCCCCATCATAATCAGTGAACAGCCCAGTAGACTCGACAACATAATCTGCACCTAATTTGCCCCAAGGCAACTCAGCCGGATTCCGTACCGACATACAAGGGATAAAATGCCCATCAATAACGATACCATCATCCTTCGCTTCTACCTTACTTCTCAACTGACCATGAGTTGAGTCGTACTTGAATAGATAAGCCAGGTTATCTGGTGGTACTAAGTCATTAATCCCCACAAACTCGATATTGGGGTTGTTAATACCAGCGCGTAGTACCAGTCGTCCGATACGACCAAAACCATTGATGCCAACTTTCAATTTAGTCAAGATTTAACCTCCTGTTGTGGGAGTTGAACAAAAGGCGAAAGGTAAAAGAAGATGACTTTTACCCTTTACCTTCTGATCCTGACAGTCTTAATTAGCTAAGGCATATTTGCTTGGCATCTTTTAAGGTTTGAGTCACCCATTCTTCTCGGTGTGAGTTGTAGAGTGTCGATGAGTGTGACGGTATCCAATAGATATAATTCAAATATTTTTGATACTTGTAAAAATTAATATACCAATTAGTCACTATATGTTTTTTTTATAATAAAGTATGCAAGTTTTGATTCGGTGTCAGTCACTAAATAATACTAAACCAGGGTAATGAGTATGGCTAAAACTCAGAAATCAGAAAACGTTCCCAATGCGATGCAAGAAAAGTTCAATAGCATTGTGGCGATCGCAGATGATTTTGCCAAACAACATTTAAACGATGAATATAGCCAGTTGATTCGATTTGCCACAGCAGCACTGTGTCGCAAGAGACCATCGCCACTGAGTAAAGGTAAGGATAACACTTGGGCTTGTGGAATTACTCATGCGATCGGTATGGTCAATTTTCTCTTTGATCCTTCTCAAGATCCTCATATTAGTGCCAAGGATTTGTACCAGTGGTTTGGTGTCAGTTCCAGCACTGGTCAAGCGAAATCAAAACAAGTACGAGATACTCTGGACATGCATCAGATGGACCCTAATTGGTGTCTGCCCAGTAAATTAGACAACAACCCAATGGCTTGGATGATTTCTGTTGATGGATTTATCTTCGATGCCAGGTCTGTACCCCGACAAATTCAGGAAGTAGCATATGCCCAGGGCTTTATTCCTTACATTCCGGACAATGAAGAATCAGAGGAAATTAGTGAAACGCCAGCATCACCCCAGGAACCAAAAGCAGTTAATACTTCTCCTCATGCCTTATATGTGCTGGATGTGTTTTTAATTGACGGCCCCATTACAGAGGAATTTATTGCTAAAAATTCAGTGGTGTCTCGAACCATTGAGATTAAAAGCAGCAATACTTTGGAGGATCTGCATAAAATTATCTTCAAGGCATTCGACCGAGAAGAAGAACATATGTATGAATTTCAAGTGGGAGGAAGGGGCCCGCAAGATCCTAATGCTAGACGGTATGGCTTAAAACAAGCATCTTCAAGCTTAGATTTGACAGCAGCGCCTACAGGGGATGTTGCTAGTACTACAATTGCTTCCCTGGGTTTATCTATTGACGATGCGTTTGGTTACTGGTTTGATTTTGGTGATGATTGGTGGCACCAGATTGATGTTACAAACATTGTAGATAAAGCTCCATCAGGCAAGTATCCCAGAATTACTAAGCGAGTTGGGGCTAGTCCTCCTCAATACGCAGATTTTGATTAAGAAAAAGTCTAAAAAATTATCAGGTGCTATTGTGAGCGAGTATCAATACTACGAATTTTTGGCATTAGATAGACCACTGTCTACATCAGAACAAAGTTATATTCAGACTTTATCTAGCCGAGTTCAATTAACATCCAATCAAGCAATTTTTACTTACAGCTATGGTGATTTTCGTGGTGATCCCCAGCAAGTTTTAGAAAAATGCTTTGACATCATGTTGTATATGGCAAACTGGGGCACTAGACAATTAATGTTTCGCCTGCCAACATCCCTGGTTGACGTGTCATTGTTAGAATCCTATTGCCTTCCTGATAAAATTTCAGTAGCCACTACTGACAATCATGTAATTCTTAATATCAACCTCGATGATGAAGAATACCGAGATTGGATAGAAGCTGAAGGTTGGCTATCTAAGTTGGTATCACTACGCAACGACCTACTAAGCGGTGATTTTCGTGCTTTGTATCTTGCTTGGTTAAAAGCTGCTTCTCTAGTCATGGATGAAGAAGAGGAAGATTTAGTAGAACCACCTGTTCCTGCAAATTTGCCAAATTTATCGATTGCTCTGAAAACATTTGCCGAATTTTTTCAAATTAATGAAGATTTAATTGCAGCCGCAGCACAAGTTAGTGTTCCTCAACAAGAAGAAATTGAACCGTTAACAGAATGGATAGCAGCTTTATCAGAAGAAGAACGTAACGATTTTTTACTGCGAGTTGTTAAGGGTGAAGCCCTTGTTGGGATGCAGCTATTAAAGAGATTACGAGAACTTTTTTCAACCCAGAAAATTGGCAATAGTTCTGGTAAGCATCAAAGGTCACTCTCGGAATTGTTAGCCAGTGCTAAACAACAAAAGAAATATCGTCAGCAGCAAGAACAACTTGACGCTCAACAAGCAAAAATCCAAAAGCTGGAAGCACTAGCACCTAGAGAAGATAAAGTATGGGAAGATGTTTTTAAGTTGATTGATCTCAAGCAAGCAAAATCCTACGACCAAGCCATTAGTCATCTAATTGATTTACGTGACTTAGCCGAATATCAAGGTAAGTTAGAGGATTTCCAAGCTTGTATTCAGCAAATACAGAAGGATTACAGCACCTGTCATGGTTTGCTTTCACGCCTTCGCAAAGCTGGCTTACAAAGAAAGTAATTTGTAAAAATTAACGTAGAGGATATTTTGCCAATATCATCATTCTACCTAGTTAATTTAACTAATTCCTAAGTCCTTTTTACTATTTTTTAATTGCTTCCAAAGTAACTGGATTTGTTTGTAAGCCTCCTCTGGGGAAAGCTTACCACCAGTTTGTAGACTACAAATGTAGTTCACGCGTTGCGAAAAATCTTGGAGATTAGCATTAAACGCCAAATACTCTGGTTTAAACTCCCCACAATATGGACTGCGAGGATAAAGAAAATCACACAATTCCGATAAGAAATCAGTTCGCTGGTTCATAGGTATTTTGATTTTTAAATTTATAAATGAGTCTTCACTGTCCTCTGATAACAATTTTGGAACCACAAAGAACACAGAGAACACAAAAAGAGGAGTCACAAAGAAATGGTATGAGATGTATACCATTAGAAAATCCTAACCAAGCTTTCTCCGACCTTTTTGAGAAGCATTACAATTACAAGTTTTCGGCTCAAAATCTATACAACTACTCGCCTGTTCTGAACACGCTTCAATCGGGTTTACTGTACATTTGAGACGATAGTCATTAGTGAAATATTCACAATTATGGCAAGGAATTTCATGTAGTCGTTTTAAATGATTTGTCCCTTTTTTCAAGGTTAACCAAACACTCAAAATAGATAAAATTACAATTGCCCAACTACAAAAGGCACAAAAAATCATAGCTAACATGAGTCATCCTCAGAGAAATTCAAAAAAAAGCCTACAGTTGACTGCTGTGAACCGCAGGCATGAAAAATTATTTAGCTAGTGTTGAGCGAAAATTAATTAGCTATTCACTTGATGCGAACTGACAAGTCAGCGCTTGCGCGATCGCCAAGAGTGCCAAACGTAACCTAAGAAAGCCAGGATACCTATGAAAAACTGAATATTTGCCAGACCTAGACGTTCTGAGCCGTAAAATTCTATGGGGAAAACTGTGGTGTTATACCCCACAAATGCAGCAGAAATCCAAGCCATTAAAGCTAAACCAAGTAAGCTATAAGATAAAATTTCCTCACCATTTTCGATAGGCAAAATTCGTCTTACCCAATCAAAAGGACTGACAAGAATATGCCATACACCACCAAAAATGAGAATGCAGCCAATCCAAATATGACCACCTATCACATCTTCTAAGTTATCAACACTAGCCATCCCTAAAATATTCCAGTCACCATCTTTCAGACCAACTAAGTAGCCGAAAATTGTCATGGGGTTTAAATTGGGATTACTAATCAGGCGAACATCACCCACATTAGGGTCATAAATTCCGCCAAAATACATGGCTTTTAGTACCAATAAAAATGCCCCTAAACCCAGAATAATTAGATGATGACCTAAAATCAAACCCAACTGTTTAGGGTCGTTCCATTCATAGTGAAACTTCGCTACTCGTCCGCCAGGATTGTACAAAATTGCTGGGGCGCGAAACACATGAAAAAGCCCCCCTGCTGCTAATACAGCAGATGCAACTAAATGCAATATCCCAATAACAAAATAGGGATAAGTATCTACTACTTCACCACCAACACCTACACCCCAACCTAAAGTTGCTAAATGAGGTAATAAAGTCATTCTCTGCTCATACATTGGTACGTTAGGAACAAAGCGGATAACTTCAGATATAGTTGTTGTTCCCGCCCAAAACATAATCAAGCCAGCATGAGCAATATGAGCGCCTAACAATTGACCTGACAAATCAGTTAACCGCGCATTCCCAACTAACCAAGATAAATTTGTATCTGCTGCAAAACTTTTCTCAATAGAAACCGTCACAACTCATACCTCCAAACTTTGCGATCCTTTGCGCTAACTTCGCGTACCTTTGCGTTAAAAAATCACACATAACAGAGGCGAGAGAGACTCATAAAAAACCTCTCCCACCTCCTCACCTCAAGACTCGCTACTAATAGCGTTTAAAGACTTTTCAACTTGTCTAAAGTCAACACCAATAGCCCGTAGCGCGTGCCACAGATGACCTTGTAAGAAGAAAAATGCCAAGAAGAAATGGGCATTAGCCAACCATGCTCTAGCAGTGTAACCACCATTGACTAACTTCACTGAGTCGGCAAAATAGGGACTAACACCAAGCTTTACTTCTAAAGTTTGACCATAAAACTCCACCGGATAAGCCAAGGTATTGACTGCACAGAAATAAGCAGCCACAAATCCCGCTAAGGCAATACCGCCTAAAGAGTAGGAAAGAATAGCTTCACCGGAGAAGATTAATAGCTTTTTCGCCCAAGCAAACGGCTCTTGAATGATGTGCCAAATACCGCCACCAATTAATAAGAAACCCACATAAATATGACCACCAACTAAATCTTCTAAATTGTTCACACTAGCAAAGTGGGTTTGATAGCCATAGATCACAAAAGGATTCAAAGTAGGTTCCGTCACCAGTCGGACATCATGAATTGTGGTGTCGTAAATTCCTCCCCAAAACATGGCTTTCCCTACTAACAACAAAGCTGCTACGCCTAAAAATAGTAGGTGGTGTCCTAAAATTAAGCCGAGTTGTTTGGGGTCGTCCCATTCAAAGTGAAATTTACGCGCCTGCCCCTTCGCGTCTTTCAAGTTTCTCGGAGCTTTGAAGGTATGGAACAGCGCACCAGCACCTAAAACGGCAGAGGAAATTAAGTGTAAAGCACCAATCACGAAATAAGGATAAGTATCTACAACTTCACCACCTGCGCCCACACCAAAGCCCAAGGTGGCTAAGTGAGGTAGTAAAATTAGCCCCTGTTCGCCCATTGGTACATTGGGTTGATAGCGAGAGATTTCAAACCATGTAAACGCCCCAGCCCAGAGAGTTGTTAGCGCCGCTTGTGCTACGTGAGCGCCGATAAATAAGCCAGAGAGGTTGGCGAACCGGGCGTTACCAGCCCACCAATCGTATTTGACGTTGGGATTATCGTATGTCTGCATTGCCTAGTAGTTGGTATTTGTTGCTAAAAATACTCAATTAATTAGTGTATAGCTCCAGCAGTTAAATGGTGTGTTGACGTGAGTTAAATAGATTCGATTTAACCTTTCCATCCTCGGTAAAGAAGCTTAAAAACTGATTTTGAGATTAAGCCAGTAATACACGCATACAAACATCGTCAGCAGGAGTTTTAGGTGTAATTAACCGCAAATAATTAGTTTGATGCAAGTTTTGCTCTCCACGAAAATCTGACGATATTGCTGCCAAACTTGTTGAAGCTAATAACCAATTGTTGAGCATCTAAAATTACTTTATTGCAAGTTTTTCTTAAAAAGGAGTTTCTTTACAAAATTTAATATTTTCCCATGAGTAAGCAAATTAGTATGCAACGCCGCAAATTTTATTTACTTGACTTTTGAGTAAAAGTAGTTGATGGTTATTTTATGAATTTAAATTCATAAAATAACCATGCGAAGTAAAACCAAAGATTTACCTGGAAGGCCAAGAGAGTTTGACCATAATGTAGTCTTAACAAAAGCCATGAATGTCTTTTGGAGTCTAGGTTTTTCCAGAACAACCTACACAGAACTAGAAAATGCTACAGGATTACATCGTCAGAGCTTGATTTATGCATTTGGTGACAAGAAAGCCCTGTTTAATCAGGCACTGAATCACTATGCAGCTACACGAGTACAGGCAGTTATTAATCAATTAGAAGCGTCTGGATCACCTCTAGATAATATTCGTGCCGTATTTTCTATGTGGGTTGAAGATGCTAGGTGTCAGGTAAAACCGGGATGTCTGTTTGTCAATACATCAGCAGAAATTGGTCAATTTGAACCAGCGATCGCCCAATTAATCGAAAACTCAACCCAACATCTGATTCAAGCATTTGCTCAGGCGTTCCAAGCGGGACAGGCTAAAGGTGAAATTACAACGAAGGTGGATGCTGCTGACCTTGCCAGACAAGCAGTTGCAGTTGGGGATGGTGCATTGCTCCGTAGTAAAACATCTACCAATTCTGCGTTTGCAGAAGCAGCATTCCAAGCATTCATTGCCTTAATTAGCAACAGGTAGAACATATCAACTTCGGTGCATTTGGTTTTAAAAGTTTGGTAGCTCATTCATGATCCGCACAGAAATTAGGGAAATTTTACGCATCGCCATTCCCCTAGCCAGCGCTCAAGTTGCCCAATCTATTACAGGTTTTGTAGACACAGTCATGATGGGTAGATTGGGAGCAGAATTCCTAGCAGGCGGGGGGTTAGCGTCAATCACCTTTTTCACACTTTTGAATATCGTAGCTGGAGTTGTCATGGGAGTTACTCCATTGGTTGCAGAAGCTTATGGAGCAGGTTGCAAAACACGCATAGAGCAGATTGCACATCAGGGATTATGGTTATCACTAGTATTGGCGATTCCTGTAATGTTTTTGATTGGGCACATGGGTTCTTTAATGCAACTCCTGGGACAAAAGCCGATGACTGTGACTTTGGCCAAGAGCTATCTGGATGTTGTGCTTTGGGGGTTATTTCCAGCTTTAGCGTTCGCTATGCTGAGAAACGTTGTATCTTCTCTGTCGCAAGCTCGTCCGGTGATGGTGATTGTCATTGCCGGAACGCTGTTTAACATAGTAGGCAATTACGTCTTAGGATTTGGTAAATTCGGATTTCCCAAAATGGGGTTAGTGGGTTTAGCATTGGCCAGCGTTATTGCCCTTTGGGGGATGTTTATCGCGTTAGTCGTATACATACTCCAAGACAAGCAACTAAAAACCTATCGACTTTTTCGAGGTTTAAATCAGCTGCAGCTACTAATTATCTGGGAGTTGTTGGTGCTTGGTGTACCCATTGGGGTGTCCGCCGCCCTAGAAATTGGGCTATTTACAATTGTTACCTACCTCATGGGTATTTTAGGTACAGATGTACTAGCAGCACACCAAATTGTATTCCAGACAATGTTTGTGATCTTCATGGTGCCTCTAGGGATGTCCTATGCCACAACTGCCAGAGTGGGGCAGTGGATAGGACAGCAAAACACTGAAGGGGCAAAACAGGCCGGGTATATCAGTATCGGAATTGCGGCAGGATTTATGACGCTAATGGGGGTCATGCTGCTGGCATTTTCTCAACAAATTATTGGGCTATACGTGGATATTCGCAACCCAGAGAACAGCAATGTAGTAGCACTAGCAACATCAATGCTCAGTGTTGCGGCTTTGGCACATCCTGTGGATGGAGTGCAAAAAGTCACAATAGGCGCACTTTATGGACTCCAGGATACGCAGGTTTCCATGTTATTGAGCTTTCCGGCATTCTGGTGTATTGGACTAACAAGTGGTTATCTTTTGGGATTTCACTTTGGCTTAGGTGGTACTGGCTTGTGGGTAGGACAATCCATTGGTGTAGCAACTGCGGCGGGACTATTCATTTGGCGCTTTTGTCACCTGATATCACCAAAGCGCTCAAGTTAATTTCTCCTGCTCTCCCATTTCTTAATATATAGATGTACTAGAAGGCTGTGCAGATACAGCAAGCGATTACGCAAAGCGTAGCGCCAGAGGCGATCGCCTGCTGTGACATTCCCAGAAATTCAAAATTTGCTCACCTACTTCTTGGGGATGAAAGTAGTGAAAGAAATGATACCCTTGGGCAAATTCCCACATTCTATCTTCTGGCTTTAACCAATGGTGCCAGTCTTGTAATGCTGGCGGGTTGACTATCGGATCAGTTTTGCTACCACACACCATCATCGGCATAGAAACGCCACTCTTAGGTAAATAAACTAACTTGAATAGAGAATGTGGTGAAGGCGATTGCTCCAAATCTTTATCCAAGGCACTCATTAACTTTTTAGTCGTGTGAGGCGGTTGTTTGCCAAAGAGACTACGAACACTATTTGCCAGAACTTGCTCACGACTAATGGTGAAAAGTTGCCTTTGAAAATAATAATGAGCGTGCCAAGTGTTAGCTGGTTGAGAGGCTACAGCTAAGAGGGTAAGCGATCGCACCTTTTTTGGATAGCGACGAGCAAAAGTTAAAGCGATCGCGCCACTCATTCCATGACCAGCTAAATGTACCGAGTCAGGGTAAGATTCTAAAAACTCATGCAGCAGTCTCACGGCTTGATCTATGGAACTAGCTTCATCTTTTGTTTGTTGATATTCCCACTGAGCGATCTGCATGTACCCAGACAGATATTGAAGTAGTGGTTGGTCAAAACGCTTCAACACAGGACTGGTATTTAACCAAAGAACATCGAATGAATCAGACATAAATAACCGTAAAAGCTAGCAATTTTGTGTAAAGGCATGGCATTGTCCATCTGTAAGCACTTAAAAGCCAGTTTAGATATTAATCTTCCAGTCTTGTGAAAAATGCTGGTGATTTACAGCTAAAGCGTTTTGGCTCAGTTAACATCAATGGACATTGCCATGTCTCTATTGTCTACAAACCAAATTCTGTCTTCAACTGAGCTACCCAGGTCTTAACTCGCTCGTCTGTTAGATCAGATTGATTATCTTCATCAAGTGCTAGCCCGCAAAACTTACCATTCCTCAAAGCTTTAGAATCGCTAAAGTCATATCCATCTGTTGACCAATAGCCTACAGTTTTACCTCCCTGCTGGGCAATCTTTTCTTCCAAAATCCCAATAGCATCCTGGAAATTATCAGCATAGCCAATCTGGTCACCAGTACCAAAATAGGCAACAGTTTTCCCACTAAAATCAACTTCATCTAATTCTTGAAAAAGACCTTCCCAATCACTTTGAAGTTCACCGATATTCCAAGTAGGGCAACCAATAATCAGACATTCATACTCATCAAAATCAGCAACATCAGCCTGAGAAACATCGTGTAAAGTTACAACATCACCACCAAAAGCATCCCGAATAATTTCTGCCGCAGATTCAGTTTTGCCAGTTTGCGTACCGTAAAACAAACCAATTTTTTTCGACATTTTTACACCTGATCAATTATCTAAAGTAAACGTTCGCGTAGCGTGCGCGCAGCGCATACCACAGAGGCGCAGAGAACACGGTGGAATAAGAATTTGAGTTTTGAACTCAGGAAATATCCTATTTCAGCATTACCTGTAATCATCTCTAGTCCCTATTACCCAATCCCTATTCCCCAGTACCCAGTAGCTAATGACCACAACACTAAAAAGGCAAATAAAGCACCGCCACAGCTACCTACTGTCCAACCAGCATTAAACTCGCTCCAAGATTTACGGGTTTTGAGGTTGTCTGGTAATTCGCCGACGGGTTTACTTTCTTGAAAGGTGGCGTTGCCATATAGCCATAGACAAACAGACAAAATTAATAGCAAACCAATTGTGGCTATTAGTCCTACCTGGTTAGCTAACTCTGTATTCCGCAGTGGGCCAAGTTTGACAAAGGGGCCTAACAAAAAGTAACCGTGTGCCATGCCAATTTCCAGACCTCGTGAAAAAGGTGATAAACCAGGACGGTAAATAGGCAGATACTTCAAAAAATTCAGCGTGATATCAGAAGCATTAATAGGGGTATCGAAATTTCCCATTTCTGGCATACCCGCATAGTTAACAACTCCCTGCTCAAAATTCAGTCCAGCCGCAATCACCCGCACTCTTAACGCGTGCCAGATGTGACCAGCTAAAAAGACAATCGCTAAGGCAAAGTGACTCGTTGCTAACCAAGTGCGGACTGTGACAACCCCTGATGCTGTGGTACTCAGTCCTAATGGGCCATAAAACTCAGTGGGATAAACTGTGTCATTGACTGTGACAAAGTAGGCAGCCAAAATACCCATGTATGCCAAAGCACCCAAGCTATAGCTTAAGTAAGCCTCACCAGACCAAAATAGAACTTTTTTCGCCCAACCAAAAGGCTGAGTGAAGATGTGCCAAAGTCCTCCAGCAATGCAGAGTATGCCTACCCAGATATGTCCACCAATGACATCTTCTAGATTATTCACAGCCGCCATTCCCTGACTACCAAAGGAACCAAAGAGATAGCCAAAGATGCGAGCAGGGTTGAGCGTTGGTTCAGAGATTACTCGTACAGATGCTATTGCTGGGTCATAAATACCACCCCAAAACAGCGCTTTCGCCACCAATAACCAAGCGCCAAAACCCAACAACAGCAAATGAATTCCCACAATAGTGGTCATTTTGTCTTCATCTTGCCAGTCGTAGCCAAAGAACCCAGGAAAGGTTCTATTTTCAGGCAATACTTCCGGCCCCAAAAGAGCATGATAAATGCCACCAGCACCCAATACGGCCGAACTGATTAAATGCAAAACACCAATAACAAAATAGGGATAGGTATCAATAATTTGTCCCCCATCGCCAATACCAAACCCCAACGTAGCCAAATGAGGCAAAAGGATTAATCCCTGCTCATACATTGGTCGGGAAACGTCGTATTTGGTGATTTCAAACAAAGTCATTGCCCCAGCCCAGAGAACAATCAACCCAGCATGGGCAACATGAGCGCCCAAAAGTTTACCCGAAAGATTAATAAACCGGGCATTACCCGCCCACCAACCAGATTCCGGCTGAGTTATGGTTGCAGTTTCCATTGTTACATTACCTCCCCACGCGTGGAATGCACAACCTTACCCTGACGAAAGTCAAATCCAGCCGCGCGGAGGGCGTGCCAGAGATGCCCTTGCAAAAAGAAAAAGCCTAACCAAAAATGAGCATTTGCTAGCCAAACACGAGCAGATAGTAAGTCTCCACTTTGGAAGTAAGGGAAGCGGTCAAACCCAATGCTCAGAGGTGGCCCGTAAAATTCTACAGGGTAAGCCAAGGTATTGACCGAGACAAAATAGGCTGCGATCGCACCCATGAGGGCTAAAGCACCCAAGCTGTAGGAAAGATATGCCTCTCCTGACCAGACAAACAGCAGTTTAGCCCAAGCAAAAGGTTGCGTGGTGATGTGCCAGATACCGCCTGCAATACAGAGAATACTTACCCAAATGTGACCACCAACCAAGTCTTCTAGATTATCGACTCCAGCAATCCAGTGTTTACCACCACCAAAGAGGTAGCCAAAAATGACGGCGGAATTCCAGGTAGGGCTAGAAATAACTCGTACCTCACCCACAGTGGAGTCGTATAAACCACCAAAAAACATCGCCTTAGCAACTAGTAAGCTAGCGCCTAAACCCAGTAACACTAGGTGAATACCCAGAATTGTGGTCATTTTATTTGCATCTTCCCAGCGATAGCCAAAGAAAGAAAATCTCTGTTCTAGGATGGCAGGCCCGCGTAGAGCATGAAAGATGCCACCCAGACCCAGAAAGGCAGAGCTGATTAGGTGTATCACCCCAATAGCAAAATAGGGATAAGTATCTATCACCTGTCCCCCATTTCCCACACCCCAACCCAGGGTTGCTAAGTGGGGCAATAAAATCAAACCCTGCTCATACATCGGTTGCGAAGCGTCGAAGTGGGCGAGTTCAAACAAAGTTGTCGCACCTGCCCACAACACAATTAACCCCGCATGAGCCACGTGAGCGCCTAAAAGTCGCCCTGAAAGTTCTGTTAACCGGGCATTCCCTGACCACCAGGGAATCGACTCCGCAGTTTGCACAGCCATGCTTGTCATGACGTTAGTTCCTGAGAAATTTTGGCATTGACTGAGATATCTAAACAAGTTAATGAGTATCTATCTCAATAAGTATTGGGAATATAGTATCAGACTTGTTGAAAGTATTTATCACTTAATTTATGCAAATTTTATAAAGAACAATATATGCCAAGCTGCCAAATACTCGCCACGATTATGTTTCCAGCTTTTTATATTTAAAAAAGAAAAAAAATAATTATAAGAAATGCTATTTAATCTCAATAAGCTTATGGTAGAGTTAAAACAACTCACACAATGTTGATAAACCTTCCGCTTTCATGAGGCTGAATCCTGTTTTGCACATCTGGGATAACAAAACTAGGATTTAGCTATTTTTCTCCGTGTTCTCTGTGCCTCTGTGGTTTTTTGTTGATCGCCTCTCGTCTCTCTTGATTGTTCAACTAAGACATAACCCTCACTTCCAAGCATTCAATGTATTTCAGGGGTTTTTAAATTTTGAATTCGGAGCGCAGCAACGAGACCTCTGCAACCAACCCAGCCACACATTCAGTATTTTTTCGGCAGATGCGATCGCTTATACTCCTGATTTTGATGACTTACAACGAGAATTAGAAGGTGGCTGAACCACCAGTAGTTAATGCTTCACCTGTGATATTTTTGTCTGGAGGCGGTTTAGATTTATTACAATTATTGAGTGATGAAGGACTAACAAACCCACAACTATGGCTCAAATCCTCATTGAAAATTTAGACCCCTTGATTCTAGAAAAGCTCGAAAATCTAGCTAAACAACACGGTAGGTCTTTGCAAGAAGAATTAAAACACATCCTGCAACAAGCCAGTGAAACAGCGACACACTACCATATTGGCGGCGATATGGAAAAAGCTAGAGAAGCAGTGGCACGCGCTCAGGTAAGATATGCAGGAAAAACTTTCAGCGACAGTACTGAACTCATCCGCGAGGATAGAGAACGGTGAGCCGATATGTTTTAGATGCCAGCGTTGCTATAAAATGGGTTGTTACTGAAGTTCACTCTGATGCAGCTAGAAGTTTACTGAAAAGTAACCATACTTTTTTAGTTCCAGATTTTTTCTTTGCAGAAGTAGCAAATGTCTTGTGGAAACGAGTACGTGGCGGCGAAGATACTGCTGATAATGCAAGGCAGACTTTGGCAGATTTAACTACAATTCCTTTGGAGATGTACTTATCTCAGCCATTGATGCCACTGGCTTTAGATATTGCCCTTCAGAATAATCGCGCAGTGTATGACAGTTTATACTTAGCGCTGGCGATTACACAACAATGCCAGATGTGACAGCAAACGAAAAATTTTACAATGCGCTGCAAAATACTACTTACGTGAATAATCTTCTCTGGGTGGAGAATATGGGGAGATGAGGGAGAAGTAAAGAACAATTAGCCATGCAGGTTGACTTGTTCTTGTAGCCAGGGGTCTACAGGTTCTCCATCTTTACGGCGTAATTCAATTTCCACTACCATGACTTCTTTGGAACCAGGAGGCGCGGGTTTTTGATGGAAAATAATGTCGTAATCTTGGGGATTATGTTTGCGTTCTTTTAACCAGTCCTGCACTTTGGTGATAGCAAAGAATGATTGTCCTTGCTCAAACATGCGAGTAATCTGCATTTGCAGGGTGTACGGATTGATGCGACCCATGTTTTACAACCTTTTTGAAGTAATTGAATGTGAGTTGCTTACTCTATGTTATACCTGCTACTCGATTTAATGGATAGCAGCGATCGCGTGACGAACTCGGACGTTTTTAACTCAGTATCTTTTTGAAGACATCGCCTTTGTCCGCAATTGCGTTCGCGTAGCGTGCCGTAGGCTCTATTGCGAATTGTTCGGTAAACTGCAATACTAAACCTATTAAATGTTCGTTAAAATCGGAATTATCAACCAAGTTTAGGAGCCACCAGGATGCAAGTTGGATACGATTCTAATCAGCGTAAATTGCTATCATCTCTGTGTCACGGGGCAATTTTCTTTAGTACAACATTGTTCTCAATTGGGGTGCCGATTGTAATTAACTTAATTTCCGACGACCCAGTTGTGAAAAGCAACGCCAAAGAATCGATTAATTTTCACTTCAATGTTTGGTTTTGGGCAACTATCATCGGAGTTCCCATCGGGATTCTGTCTTGGCTCACATTTGGCATTGGTGGAATTTTATTCTTCCCCCTTGTGGCTTTGGGCTTTGCACTACACTGGGGACTAACAATTTGGGCGCTGTGGCATTGTCTGACTAATTCTGATCAACCGTTCCGTTATCCGTTCATTTTTCGGCTATTTTAATCGCACTATCAAAGTTTGGCTGAAATATGGGATTTTTGATCACAAAATGTATCTGAGCTAACTAGCTTGTAGATATTGGTCTAGTAGCTAGAATATTTGTTATATCTCGCCGTCGCCTAGTTAAAAAGAAGTGTTGAGAAAGCTGAAGTAGCTTGTAGATACATGTACTCTATTTTACTAAAACAAGTATATAGAAATAATGCGATCGCCTCCGGCGGGTGCAAAGCGCCATCGCGCTTGACGAGATTTGAGGTTGTGCGATCGTTTTTGCTATGGCGACTAGAAGTTAAATAATGCTGACTGAGTAAGTACGGATTGCTGAATCAACTGTTGCGATAGTTAAAATATGTTGTAAAGCTTGACAGATAAGTATTCTATCAAACGAGTCTCGATGCAATAATGGTAGATTGGCAAGTATTGCAACACTGGCTTGATCTAGGTCAAGATTAACAATTTGATGGCGATCGCGTTGTTTGGGAAAATAGAGTTCGGGTGACTCTGGTAGTGGTAGTTTACCCAATTGATATTTGACAATAGATTCCCACATGGACACAACACTAAGATATATCTGATTGTCTAGATTGCAAATACTATAAAGTGTAATACCTTGATGTAGTTTTCGGTAATTACCCTGGCTTGATTATGCAACAGCTATTTCTAAATCAGGTAATTAAGTTTGCAGAAAATGTAAATGACTTAGTTATTCAAGCAAGGTTATTTTAATAACAACCCAAGAGTTGAGTAGTCAAAACGGCTACCAATTCTGGTAATTATCCCTAATACCAAGAGATTAAAACCATGTCTAACCAATTATTTACTGAAGTATCTGTTGAACAACAAGAAATCGTAGCTGGTGGCTTCGATGTTTTCACAGGCGAAAGTGCTTTCTTCTCCAGCGTTTTGGCAGCAAGAGTAGCTACCGCTAGTGCAGGTCCTAATGGCAGTAGCTCAAGCTCACTTAATGTGTACAGCACCACAACTACAGGTGCTAGCAGTTTCCTATCTGCTTTTGGTTTGTAATTTAATTTGCCGAGTTAACTACTCCCAATTACTCGGAAATTGAATAGCTCAAAAATGGATTCCAGGAGTACCTTACTTTCTCATGGTAAGTAAACTAAAATTCCAATTTGGTGTGTGAATTGGAATTTTAGGAACAGGTATTACTCCGGAATCCTCTCTTGAATTGACCGTCGCTTCGCTCCAATTAAAAATTAAAAATTAAAAGAGGATACAAGCCCTTTAGAGAGGTAATAAATAATATGTCTTTTGAGAGTGAAATTAAACAATCTGAATTATTCATTGAATTGCCTGAGCAGCAACAAGAAGAAATTTCTGGGGGTAGTTCTTTCGATTTTCTATTTTTCCAACAGACAAATATCCTCAGTTTCGCTAGCAGCGAACTTAATCTCTTTGACGGTAATTTGGTAGCTTCTTTCCGTGACCAAGCGTTATATCAGTATTCTCAAACAACCTTAATTCTTGCTTCATTCTCTGGAGGTTTCAATCTCCCCAGAAATTCCCAAAGTAGAGGAAGTAGTTTATTAAGTAGATTTTTTAGCTAGCATAATCTGCTCTGCTTCTGCAACTTTAGGGTGCTTTACTTATGAAATACCAATTTGTGCGGCAGCATAGTGAGGAAGATTGCGGTGCAGCTTGTCTGGCAGCAATTTCTAAATATCACGGGCGTACTTTCACTCTCAGCCACATTCGCGAAGCCGTAGGTACGGGACAATTTGGCACAACTTTGTTGGGATTAAGGCGAGGTGCAGAAACACTTGGTTTTAATGCTCGTCCTGTAAAAACTTCACCAGAGTTACTTGAGCGGTTAAATGAAGCACCTTTGCCGGCAATTATTCACTGGAAAGGAAATCACTGGGTTGTTTTATACGGCAAAAAAGGTAAAAAATGTTTAATTGCTGATCCGGCTGTGGGGGTTCGTTATCTGTCTCCCCAAGATTTAGCAGAGGGTTGGACAGACTGGTTAATGCTCTTATTAGAACCAGATCCAATCCGCTTTTTTGCCCAAAAAGATGACCAAGTTGGTGGGTTTTTGCGTTTCTTCAAGCGCGTTTGGACTTATCGGGCAATTCTTGCCCAAGCTTTACCCCTTAACTTAATGTTGGGGTTATTGTCTTTGGCTTCTCCTTTCCTGCTGCAAATTCTTACTGATGATGTGCTAGTTCGAGGTGATACAAGTTTACTCGCTACAGTAGCGATCGCTGTAGTGGTGATGAATTTTATTTCTACTAGCCTGTCATATGTGCAGTCTAATTTAATTGCTCACTTTGCCCAACGGCTGAAACTGAGTTTAGTTTTGGAATTTGGGCGACAAATTTTACAATTGCCGCTCTCTTACTATGAGGCTCGGCGTAGTGGAGAAATTGTTAGTAGACTACAAGATATTGAGCAGATTAATCAGTTAGTAGCTCAGGTAGTCGTCAGTTTACCTAGCCGCTTTTTTATTGCGGTTATTTCTCTTTGTTTGATGTTTTTTTATAGTTGGAAACTGACTGCTTTAGCGGCAATTATTGCTGTAGTTATGACTTTATCTACAGTGGTATTTCAACCAACTTTACGGCAAAAAACTCGTGAGTTATTAGTCAAAGATGCTGAAACACAGGGAGTTTTAGTAGAAACATTTAAAGGCGCTCTTACTCTCAAAACCACCACGTCGGGACCACAATTTAGAGATGAATTACAAGGTAGGTTTGGAGTTCTGAGCAACTTAGCATTTCGCACAATGCAAATTGGAATTATTAATAATACTTTTTCTAGTTTTGTTTCGGCTATTGGTGGTGTAATTTTACTTTGGTTTGGTGGCTATTTAGTGATTAATCCCGCAGAAAATCTTAGTATTGGGCAGCTATTAGCATTTAATTCGATGAATGCTAACTTCTTAGGATTAATTGCTACGGTTATTAGTTTTGTTGAAGAATTTACTCGTGTAAAAACGGCAACACAGCGTCTCACAGAAGTGATAGATGCTACGCCTGAAAATGAAAGTGATGGTAAAAAGCCTTTTGCAAAAATTTCAGGTGATGCTGATATTGTTTGCAGCAATGTTAACTTTCACTATGCTGGTCGGCTTGACCTTTTAGAAGACTTTTCTTTAACAATTCCTGGAGGTAAAGTTGTTGCCGTTATTGGTAAATCTGGTTGTGGTAAAAGCACTTTAGCAAAACTAATTGCTGGGTTGTATACACTGCAATCTGGTAACATCCAAATTGGGTTATATAATCTTCCAGACCTTTCTCTTGATTGTTTACGACAACAGGTAGTGCTTGTTCCTCAAGATGCTCATTTTTGGAGTCGTTCCATAGTGGAAAATTTCCGCTTAGGAGCGCCCCATGTTTCTTTTGAGCAGATTGTTAGAGCTTGTAAAATTGCTGATGCTGATGAATTTATCAGTAAATTACCTGATAAATATCAAACTGTTTTAGGAGAGTTTGGGGCAAATATTTCTGGTGGACAACGCCAAAGACTGGCAATAGCTAGAGCTATAGTAACAGAACCATCAATTTTAATTTTAGATGAATCTACTGGTGGACTTGATCCAGTGAGTGAAACGCAAGTTTTAGATCAGTTATTTAAGCATCGCCGTGGGAAAACTACAATTTTAATTACTCATCGTCCTAAAGTAATTAATCGGGCTGATTGGGTTATTTTGTTAGAAAATGGAAAATTAAAACAAGAGGGTTCTTTAAAAGAATTAAGAGAAAAACCAGGAGAACATTTGGATTTTTTAACTTCTTGATTAGTACTAATTTGCCTATAAAAATATGCTTTACACTCATAACAAAAAAATAATTCCTTCAGTGAAAACTGAAGATTTTTTACCTCCTATTAGCATCTGGATGTCTTTAGCGGGAATTCTGTTGATGGGGACGGTTATTTCAGCGATCGCCCTCTCTTCATGGGTGAAATATAAAGTCACAGTCAAGGCTACGGCTACTGTTCGTCCTACAGGAGAAATTCGATTAGTACAGCCGAAGACAGAAGGTACTGTAGAACAAATTTTAGTTAAAGAAAATCAGATTGTTAAACAAGGTGATGTCATTGCTCGCCTTGAATCAGAAGAATTACAAATTAAAAAAAGTCAACTACAAGGAAATATTCAACAGGGCAATTTACAATTAATTCAAATTAATGCTCAAATTGACTCTTTAGATACTCAAATTTTGGCTGAACGAAGAGTAATAGAAAGAACGGTTGCTGCGGCTCGCTCTGATTTAGCACGTAATCAAAGAGACTATCAAGAACGCCAAATTGCTACGCAAAATGAATTACAAGCCGCAGAAGCAAGTTTGCAAAGAACACAAGCAGAATTACAAAAAGCTCATGCCGATTTAGACTTTGCTAAATTGGATCGCGATCGCTATGAGCAATTATCCGGAACTGGCGCGATTGGTCAACGTGAGTATGAACAGAAAAAGCTCCTAGTTCAGCAAACAAAGGCCATCCTAGAAGCTGAAACGAAAGCCGTGGAAATTGCACAAACGAAAGTGCAAGTAGCTAAAGCTGCAATCAATCCTACTACAGCAATGGTAGATATTGCTCAAGAACGTATTGCGCAAGAAGCTGCTAGGGGTGAAGCAACAATTGCTACCTTAAAGAAAGAAAAACAAGCTTTAATTCAACGGCGAGTTGACATGCACAATCAACTCAACCAGTTTCGCAAAGAACTTCAACAACTAGAAAATCAACTGCAAAGTAGCATTATTCGTGCGACTAGCGACGGTATTATCCTCAAGCTTAATTTACGCAACTCCGGCCAAGTCGTGCGTGCTAGTGAACCTGTGGCCGAAATTGTGCCTCAAAATGCTCCTTTGGTCATTAAGGCGATGATTCCCACCGCAGAGATTAAAAAGGTTGCAGTTGGTCAATTGGCTCTTGCACAAGCTTTTGAGTGCCAAGATTTTAACAATTTGTGTTTTGACTATAACCATAGGTATAACTCAAGCTGCATATCCTGGATATCAACCACCACCAGATCAAAAACCTCCTACTGGTTATTCAGATTCATCAGGTATCAGGTGAGTGTTGCTGCGGCTGACCACAAAATGGAGCCAGTGCGATCTCCTCTGCCCCCTCACTCACCCTTTTCAACGTAACTGAGTACTAATTCCCCGCCATCGGCTTCTGATATTTGCTAGGGTACTTGCGTTGAAAATAGTCCTCCATAATTTTTAAAATCATCGGAGCAGCAACACTACCACCACCACCGCCAGAATGTTCAGCAAAAGCTACGATTAAAATTTCTGGTTTATCAGCAGGAGCATAAGCACCAAACCAAGCATGATTTTGTTTCACCCCACGCTTCCATGCTTCAGCTGTACCACTTTTGCCAGCTACTGGGGGAATTGTGGGCTGATATAAAACTTTACCAGTACCTTCAGAGATCACTTTCCTCAAGCCTTCGCGGAGAATTCTCAGTGTTGTTGGCTTGAGATTTACAGGTTCTCGCCAGCTTTTTGCTTCTTCATTATCTTTGAGCAAATGCGGCTGGACTCGGTAGCCACCATTAGCTGGTACTGCAAACATCACAGCAACTTGCAAAGGGGTAGTTAGTAAAGCGCCTTGACCAATTGACATATTGATACTGTCGCCTACAGTCCAAGGCATCTTCCAAACCTTTTGCTTCCATGTCTCATCAGGCACTAATCCTTTAGCTTCTTCCGAGGCGAATTCAAAGCCGGTTTTTTGCCCAAATCCGTATTTACGAGTCCATTCAATTAAAGTAGGGCCGCCAACTGCCCTACCAATTTGATAAAAGAAAGTATCACTACTCCACTGCATTGCGCCCACAAAACCTAACGGGCCAAATCCGGTGTGGTTCCACTCACCAAATCGAGTACCACCAACAGTTAAGGAACCGTAGGTTTGTAGCACTGTGTTAGGAGAAAATTTACCCGATTCCAACCCAGCCGTGGTCGTGACAATTTTGAAGGTACTGGCAGGCGGAAAGGCACTGAGGGCGCGGTTAACTAAAGGATGGTCTGCACCTTGAACAGTTTCCCAATCTTTTTGGGAGAGTTTTTGCTTGGAGAAGATATTGGGATCAAAAGTAGGGTGAGACACCATCGCTAAGACAGCGCCATTCTTGGGATCAAGTGCCACGATCGCACCATCACGTTTACCTAAAGCCTTTTCTGCTGCCTTTTGGACATTTAAATCTATAGTTAAGTGGATATCTTTACCAGCTTTTGCTTGTTTTTCTCCCAAAACTCGAATGGGACGACCTGCACCATCCACCTCTACCTGTTGACCGCCCCATTCACCCCGAAGGATTTTCTCATAAGCCTTTTCCGACCCCATTTGACCAATTACATCTCCCAATCGATAGCCTTCCTCCTTCTTCTCTTTTAATTGTTCGGCAGTTAATTCCCGCGTATAACCCAGTACATGGGCTAATTCTTTGCCGTGGGGGTAGTAGCGAACAGCTTCTGTGTGTATTTCCACATCTTGGAGTTCGTTTTCATACTCCTTCAACGCTGTTATTTGTGCTTCATCTAGGTCACGAGCAATCCGAATCAGTGAAGAAGAATTCGGTCCTGCCTCTTGTAGCTTCTTTTCTATTTCCTCTGAGGAGATTTCCAGAATTTTCTCCAGACGCGAACTCACAACTGTCCATCCAGGCTTGGTATGTGCCATTGGCCACAAATACACAGAACGAGGATAACGCGTACTCGCTAGAAGTTGGCCATTACGGTCAAAAACATTACCTCTTTCTGGTTGTTTGGGAATTATCCGCACCCGGTTAGCCTCTGCGCGTTTTCGGTGGTTCGCTCCTTCGACAATTTGCAAGTATGCTAAACGGACACTTATTGTCCCCGTCATCAACAAAGTAAATGCAATTAAAAATATGGGCTGAAAATTTCGTCCAACGGTACGTGTATTTTGTTTTCCACCAAGTGGGGATGGTTGCAATAAAGCCATAAGATAAAGAAAGTTTCTCAACTAGTATTACTGTGTATACAATTGTGCTAAGTGCCTACCAGGTTTTTGATGAAAAAGCGATCGCCTGAAGTATGAACTTTTAAATTTTATACTTCATAATTCATTTAGTCTCCAGTTATAGTTACTAAACTGTGAGTGCTAAATGCTGAATTTTAATTCCTCTAGCTGAGAATTCTGAACTTATTTGGATATTTGTACTGATCCCCTAAACTTTTACCTGGTATTGAGCTTATAACAATTGAGGAAGTATATTCCTTATCAATCGATTTAGGCGGATACAATAAACCAAAGTGTTGTGTCTAGTTTACTTAATAGACTACATTAATCGACAAAACTACCTAATATCACTGCATTCTACTGAGGATTATGGCTCAAACTGTCACACAGAATCATAGTGGGATCACGACTTTTCAGCCACTTGATGTTGAACTGCGAAACGTGTTCAAGTTTTTCAACCAAGAACCAGCAGTACATGGTGTAGACTTGGATGTCAGACAAGGGGAATTTTTTAGTATTTTAGGGCCATCTGGTTGTGGTAAGACAACCACACTCAGATTAATTGCCGGGTTTGAAATGACTGATGCGGGCAAGGTATTGATTCAGGGTCAGTCTATGACTAATGTCCCTCCATATCGCCGACCCGTCAACACCGTATTTCAAAGCTATGCTTTGTTCAACCACTTAAATGTGTGGGATAACATTGCTTTTGGACTGCGCCTGCAAAAATTACGTACATCAGAAATTGAAAGCCGAGTTCAAGAAGCTTTAAAGTTAGTAAAAATGGAAAGTTTGCGATCGCGCTTTCCCAGTCAACTCTCTGGAGGTCAACAGCAGCGAGTTGCTTTGGCTAGGGCGCTAGTCAATCGCCCCGCAGTCGTGCTGCTAGATGAACCTTTAGGCGCGTTAGACTTAAAACTGCGTAAGGATATGCAGGTGGAGTTATCGAATTTACACAAAGAATTGGGATTGACCTTTATCATGGTGACACACGACCAAGAGGAGGCTATGTCCTTGAGCGATCGCATTGCTGTGATGAATCAAGGCAAAATTGAGCAAGTTGGTACTCCCAGACAGATTTACGAACATCCCCAAACATCCTTTGTCGCTGATTTTATTGGTGATACTAATTTATTCAGTGGTGAAATCACGACTGTGGAATCTTCTTGTGTGCAAATTACCACCAAAACGGGACTGACAATTGTCGTCACCCGTCATGAAGATACACCAAGCGAATTATCTCAAGTAGTCGTGGTGAGTGTGCGCCCGGAAAAAATTCAACTCTCGCTTTATCAGCCTAGTGTCATGACTAATTGCTTTGAAGGACGATTAGTCAATGTCATGTTTTTGGGGACTCATGTTAACTATGTTGTGGAATTAACAAACGGTGTCAGCATTAACGTTTTGCAGCCCAATACTATTGGTAATTTACCAGACCACGACACACCTATCTACGCTTGGTGGACGGAAAGTGACTGTGTAGCTATAGGAAAGTGCTGAGTGCTGAGTGCTGAGTGCTGAGTGCTGAGTATAACCCTGTTTTGTCACTCTCGGAAAACAATAATCTCAGCCAAATTCTGAGACTTTGATTTGATCCAGGTTTGAGGCTTTATTTCCTAACAGAAACTAAAATTCATAGACGAAAAGTGGAAACTAAAGCACCGTAACCATTTGAGCGATTGGATTCTCCCAAAGTGACAAATGAGGGATAAACCTAAAGATTTCAGCTTATCCCGAACTCAGGTTAATTAGTGGTTTGATGTTGAATTACTAATGTCTGAAGTTGTTGGCGATTTAGTTTTCCTTGTTCATTTCTGGGCATTTTTTTGATGGGTATCCATAACTTTGGCAATTTGTAGCGAGTTATTTTATCAATAATTGCTTCTTGAATTTGTTGGGATGAAATGTTAGAACTTACCGGAATATAAATAGCAGTAACAATCTGTCCCCAATAACTGTCTGTGACACCAATGACTGCTACATCTATGACTAAATTAGTAGCTCTAATAACAGATTCTACTTCACCAGGAAACACATTTTCCCCACCAGTAATGATTTTATCACTGTCACGACCAACTATATTTAAATATCCTGCATTATCCAAAAATCCCATATCATCAGGATAAAAGGTTTTTGCATCAGGAAATAATTGAGGGTAATAACCTAGTGCTAACGATGAACTTTCTAGAGAAATTCTCCCTATTTGTGGAGAAGATAAAATTTGCCCATCTGCACTACAAATTTTAATTTTTGCATGTGGTAAAACTTGACCACTACTGTTATTACCACTCAGGAAATTTTCTGGTTTGAGGGTGACAATCTGCGAAGCGGTTTCCGTCATGCCATAGGAAGGTGCAAGTTTGATATGATGAAATCTAGCTTTTTCCAAAAGTTCAGACCAAGCAGGTGCGCCACCTAGCAACACAGTTTGACATTGAGATAGCCAATTTGTCAATATAGGTTTGCTAAGTAGAAATTGCAATTGTGTAGGCACTAAAGAGATAAAAAATTCATTTGGCTTAAATTCACACAACTTGCCTAATTTTAGCTCTGAAAAAGGTAAAATTAACAACTGACCTTCAGATGTAAAAGAGCGCATGAATTGCATTAGACCACTAACATGATAAAGTGGCAATACACATATAGAATTAACTTGACTGACTTGGAAATATTCTTGAAAACCCTGTACTGATGCTGTGAGAGTTTGCCAGGTATGCATAGCAAAACGCATCTTTCCTGATGACCCGCCTGTAGGAATCATAATCAAATTATTTGGTTGATTTTTTAGTGGTTGGAAAACAGGCGATCGCAGTGTTTTATCATATTGTTGAACATATTCGCAGTTACCCCAAACTAAATCAGGTTTAACTAAATTAAATACTTGTTGCCATTCAGATGAACCCCAGGTAGGATTACATAAAAAAACGTAATGACCTCTTGAGTAAGCTGCAATTAAGCCAGCAAGAAAGCGAATCGGATTCGATTCTACTAATAATATTTTTTGGGGAACCGGGTTAGTAAATTCCTCAAATAAAGCTTCAGTTAAAGCTAACAATTCTAAGCTAGAGTAACCCAAAAGCCAATTATTTTTACTATGTTTTTTTAAATATTCAATAGGTGTTTTCATACAAAATAAACTAAGAGGCTCAGATCCCCGACTTCTACCCTCCGGGAAGCCACCCTACGGGTGTCTACAAGAAGTCGGGGATCTATATTGTTTTATGTTAATCTGCCATTATCTCACCAAAACTGCTTCTAAAAATTAGCTATTTAAACCAGTGACAGATTACACTACACGCAGATATATTAATTTCGTAGTGGCCAAAGCGTATGACCATGAGATGAGTTGAGCAGAATGAATAACAGACGGCAATTTTTACAAGGGATAGCAGCACTTTCTAGTTTGTCTTTAGCTGGTTGTGGCTGGAGGCTGGCTGATGTGGGAGCTAATCCTACTACCTCTAGTCGTAGCGACCAACTATATATTTACACCTGGACACAATACTCTGATCAACAATTACTGCAAACTTTCACTGCTCAGACTGGCATGAAAGTGCTGGTTGATGTGTATGATTCTAACGAAGTTATGTTAGCTAAATTGTTGGCTGGAGGTGGTGGTGCTTACAGCTTAATCTATCCATCTGACTATATGGTGCAGAAGATGGAGGAGCAAAATTTATTAACCGAAATCAACCGCGATCGCTTAATTGGGATCGATAATTTATTTCCTCAATTCCAAAATCCTAGTTATGATCCCAAAAACCGTTATAGTATCCCCTTTAATTGGGGAACAACAGGTTTAATTTATAATTCGGAAATCCTCAAAGAAGCACCAGAGGATTGGGAATATCTTTGGCAAAATCAGGGAATACTCAATAGGCGGATGACATTGTTAAACGATGTCCGTGAGGTCATGGGTGCAGTGTTGCGGATGCTGGGTTACTCTTACAACTCCCAGGACGAAAACCAAATTAAACAGGCTTATGAAAAATTAGTAGCTCTAAAACCAGCGATCGCATCCTTTGACACTGATGCTTGGCAAAACCAAATACTCGCAGGAGATTTAACTTTAGCAATGTGTTACTCATCAGATGCAATCCGAGTTACCAAAGAAAACCCCAAACTTAAATATGTAATTCCCCGCAGTGGTTCTTCCCTATGGACTGATACTATTGTTATACCTAAGTCAGCACCTAATATAGATGGAGGCTATGGCTGGATTAACTTTATTTTACAACCAGAAGTAGCAGCCACAATCAGCCAACGTTTGAACCTTGCTACTCCTAATAGTGCTGGGTTTGAACAATTACCAAATCAAATCAAGAATAATGTCAATTTATATCCTCCTGCTTCATTATTAGAAAAGTGTGAACGTCTGACTCCTTTGGGAGATTTTGAAGATGTTTATGAGCGTTATTGGACTCAATTAACTAGTAGTTAAAAATAAAAATAATTAAAAGTCGTGTCTACAAAAAATCATTCTTCTCAACAGAATTCACCAGGCAATACTACTGATATAGAAAAAAAACCTCGTCCCCAGATAAACTGGCTACAACCCTTAGTATTACTTGCACCATCTGGTATTTGGTTAATACTTTTGTTGGTACTGCCAACGCTACTAATTTTTGAATTAAGTTTAGTACCGAATATTAGACCAGGAGATATAGTCAATCCCAGTGGATTGGATAATTATATCAGGATATTTGATCCCCTTTATCTACAAGTAATTGGACGCTCGCTCTGGTTAGCGATCGCTACAACAATAATTTGCTTAGTTTTGGGTTTCCCTGTCGCCTATTGGATTGCTCAAATAGCACCGCAGGGCTGGCGAAATTTGCTGCTTTTAGGCTTTGTTTTACCTTTGTGGACTTCCTCTCTACTGCGTTCTTATGCTTGGATTAGTATTCTACGTCCTACTGGTTTATTGAACAGTTTGCTCAGTAATTTAGGTTTACCCACCTTAGAATTACTATACAGTGTTCCAGCCGTCTTAATTGGCATGAGCTACAGCTTATTGCCCTATATGGTTTTAATTTTATATGCTTCTCTAGAAAAGCTAGATAAGCGTTTACTAGAAGCAGCAGCCGATTTAGGCGCAAATTCTGTGCAAGCTTTTTGGAAAGTTACCGTACCCCAAATTTTGCCAGGAATTATTGCTGGTTCAATGCTAGTCTTCATCACAGGATTAGGAGATTTTATCGATCCAGAATTACTTGGTGGAGCTTCTAGTATGACCGCAGCACGGTTAGTCTACAATCAGTTTCTCGGAGTCACCCAAAATTGGGGCTTTGGTTCAGCCTTGAGTATGACTTTGATTTTGGCTGTGAGTATGGCGATCGCTCTTTTAATTAAGTTTGGTGAAGCTACACCTAAGCAGTAGTAAATAAAAGATTAGAAAATTACGAATTACGAATTACGAATTACGAATTAGTCTTATATCATTGCCAAAGAAGTTAAATTTTTATCATCTCTATTAATTAAATCATTCACAATCGAGAGAAATTCATGTTCTAAATAAGGCTTAGTTAAGTAAGCATTTGCACCCAGTTCTTGAGCTAGCTGACGATGTTTTTCAGCACTGCGAGAAGTGAGAACCACTACAGGAATTTTGGCAAAATTTGGGTTTTGACGGAGATTGCCTAATAACTCAAAACCATTCATGCGCGGCATTTCTAAATCGGAGATGATTACCTGAATATCAGGATGACGTTGTAATTGTTCTAAAGCTTCTATACCATTTTGCGCTTGAATAACTTGATAGCCAGATTTTTGTAGAGTCAGAGAAAGAGTTTGTCTCAGACTAATAGCATCGTCTACTACCAAAATTACTTTTAAAACTTTGTTATTTGGCTCTATAGTATTCGTAGATGCAGCTAGTAAAGGCGTATTTGAGACAGTATAATCTGACATCGGCAAAGCTTTTTGGTCTAAAGGATAAGCTGTTGGCAATGCTGTAACTTCAAGTTTTGCTGGCATCTCATCAGACTCTAGTAGTAGCGCACCATCGACAACTAAGATGAGATTACCGTTAGCTAAACTACTGCAACCATAAATATACTTTGGAGGTGCGATCGCATTTCCTAAAGGTCTAATTACTAGTTCTTGTTCGCCAATTATTTGGTCAACTTCTAAACCAAAAGTGCCTTGATTTCGTCGTAAAAGTAACACAGGATTTTCCATAATTCCTGTTTCGGAGGAAATTGATGCATTCTGTAGGCTCGCATTATTAAAAAACGAACCGTTATAGTTTATCAACTCGGAAAATTGATGAAGGTTAACTATAGTTTCATCCTCACCTGTATGCCAATGCAAGACTTTTTTTCCCTCAAATTCCCGGATATTTTGAGTAGAGGGAATTAATATTTTTTCGATACTATCCAAAAGTAAGGCATAAACAACACCTCCCGCCTGGATCAGCATTAATTTATCAGTAGTCATAGAAAAAGGTATTTTAAGTATGAATGTGGTTCCTTGATTTGGCAAAGATTGAACTGAAATAAAGCCGTTGAGTGCTTGCAACTGAGAACGCACGATATCTAACCCCATACCACGTCCAGAAATTTCATTCACTTGATCAGCAGTAGATAATCCAGGAGCAAACATCAAATCTAATAATTCAGATTTGTCCGAGTTAGAATTTGAGATGAAATTAAGTTCCACAGCCTTCTGGCGAATGCTTTCAAAATTCAATCCCTGTCCATCATCCCGGACTTCAATAATAGTTTGACTACCCTGATGATAAGCACAGATTTCGATTGTACCTTGTTCTGGTTTGCCACGTTCCCGGCGCACTTGCGGAAGTTCAATACCGTGGTCAAAAGCATTACGTACTAAATGCAATAATGGGTCATAAATTTTTTCGGTGATCGCTTTATCTACTAACACTTCTGTGCCAGTAAGTTTCAATTCTACAAGTTTGTGATAAACATTTCCCAACTTTTTCACCATCTGAGGCAAGCGATTGAGAACATTTCCCAAAGGTAACATTCTTGCTGCAACTAATTTATCAATGATATTGAAAGTTAAAGTCTGTTTTTTATCACTAATTTGTGTAGCTTGTCTGAGGAGTAAATCAAGGGATTCTGTAGTTTCTTGTAATTGCAGAGTCTCTTCTATAGCTTCATGCAACGACATATGAAATTCTGTATATACATCCATTTCCAGAGAGTCAAATTTTACAGATGCAAAATTTTGTGTAGATGAGGATGAGAAATTTTGTATCTGTATTGGCAAATCCCGCAATTGATTTAAAGTTGCTTGATGTCTGCTAAGTCGCTGTAATAATTGCTCAAATATTTCTTGAATTTGTTCATCATATAATGTGCGGCGTTTTTGATGGATTAGTAATTCTCCTGCTAAATAATTCAAGTGTTGTAGTCCTTCTACATCCACACGAATAAATACAGGTTGTCGAGAATTTCTGCTTTGCTGTAGCTGCAATTTATCTTCTATCTGTTCGTTGATTTGTGTAGCTGAATCAGAAATAGCCTCAATTCCTGTTTTTAAGATGTTTTCAACCGCCTGATCACTGACAATTAATGATTGATTAACTTTCTCATTAATTTCAGTATTCATAACTTCATCAGTTTCTCCTCCCCATATCGACTCTAACAGGCTATCAGTTAGAGAAGATGCAGGAGTTGATATCTCTTTGAAGACTAGCAACTTGCGTAACTTGGAACTGTCAAGCCAATTTTTTTCTTGAGCATTGACAGGAGGATAGTTTTTATATTCTTTTGCTAATGCACGAATTTGATTTTGTAGTGTTTGGATTAAGAGGATGTAACTCTCCGTCTTCTCAGATAAATATTGAAATTTTGCAACTGCCAGTAGGATGATTAAAATCACCCCATGACGATAAAGGCAAAGACTATAACTATCTTCTTCATCTTGGACAAAATTTAAAAAATTACTCAGCCAATTAGTAATATAGTTTATCTGGTTTTCTTTTTCTGCTTTGGGAATAAGCAAAGATAAATTAAGTTCTGGCTGAGGTATTTCCATCTGGTGATTAAACCAGCCAAAAATATAGTAGATTACTTTTAAATATAATTTTGCAGTTGTAGGTTTGATCCGCTCATTTTTAGTGTTGCCAGATACCGTTAAAAATTGGTAAAATGCTTCAGCATTACTGAGAAATTTACAAGTAGAGCCAGATAACTCGTCAACTGTTACTGTTGTAAACTTTTGCAAATCTGGAGAAGGTGTACCACCACAAGTGCGATCGCCTGCTAATATATCTTTTTGTGCTTGCTGCAAATCCACCAAGGCGATTTCTGCAATTTGGCATACTTGGTTGGGGTTTGCTTGCAGTGCTGCCAAAATTGTTTGGGCAATTTCTCCCCATCCAGGTAACTTTAAAGATTCTGCCAAGCCAAGAAATACCTCAGCTTGAGAGCCTAAAAAATCTTTAAATTCGTCATTATCTGGTGGATGATTAATAGCTTCAGCAATACTTACTAAACGTTGTTGTACCCCTACTTCAAAAATAGACTGAACTATATCAAATCCCAATTCCTGAGAAGTGGGAATATGATGATCAGCACCAAAAGCATCACCGAGTTTTTCTTGCAACTGTGCAAAAACTAAAGTTGCTCGTTGCAAAAGTTCTTCATGATTAATAGTACTGCCTGTCAATTCTGTAGTTACTGCTAAATTCAGACATTCATAAGCTTGTAATAAAAGTGATTGTAGTTCATCATCAACTACCACATCTGGATCATACAAAGCCTGAAACACATCTTCTAAAGAATGGGCTATCATTTGAATTACCTCTAACCCAACATTAGCAGCACCACCTTTGAGTGTATGAGTTGCCCGCATTAAATTATGAACTTTAGCAATGCTATAAGCTTCTGATAAGCTAAATAGTTCTTGCTCAATAATTTGCACCAACTCTGGTGCTTCTGCCAGAAAATATGTATAACCTTGTTCACGAATTTCAGAGTCTGTAATCATAATTGGTGAGTAAGTATTTTAAGATAATAAATTCATACAATTTTATTTTTTCTTTGTGTCTTTGTGCCTTTGTGTTTTACTACGAAGACACAAAGATATCTATTTGCTAATTGACTTTAAACTGACTAGCAGTTGCTAATAACTCTTGTGCCATCCCTGATAAATCTTGCAAGACGGCAGCAATTTCCTGAGATTCAGTGAAAGTCTTGTGAGCAATTTCTGCTACATCTTGCATGGATGCGGTTACCGTTACAGATTGTCCCATTTGTTTTTGAGTTGCTGCGGTAATTCGCTGGATTAATTGACTAATTTCGGCAGTTGCGGAAACAATTGCGTTCAAGTTTTGGCGGGTTTCACTCACAAAGTTTGTACCTTCTACCACTTGCTGAATGCCTGTTTCCATTGCTACTGCGACTTCACCAGTTTCTGCTTGAATTTCTTGGACTAATTTTTCAATTTCAATGGTTGCGGCTGCTGATTGGCGAGATAAAGAACGGACTTCATCGGCTACCACTGCAAAGCCTTTGCCATATTCACCTGCACGAGTGGCTTCAATAGCTGCATTCAGCGCCAGTACGTTGGTTTGTGTAGCGAAGTTACTAATCAAATTCACCACCTTGGAGATTTTTTGCGAGGATTCGCTGAGGCGCTTAATCTTTTTACTGGTTTGGGCCACGGTTTCACGAATCGCTTGGATGGCCTTGACTGTCTGGTTCATCGCTGCATCACCAGACTCGACAGTTTGGTTGGCTTGTTGCACCGCTACCTGCACCAAATCGGCGTTAGCTACTACAGCTTGGGTAGAGTCCACCATCTGTTGAATTTCGCCAAGGGCTGCGGTAATTTCTTCAGATTGTTGTTTTGCTAAATTTGTCAGTCCCGCTAGTGAAGCATGACTATTACTTGATGTTTGGGCAACTTGTTGGGAAGTGGTTTGTACTTGAATGACAATTTGCCGTAGTGCTTGTAGAGTATTGTTGTAAGCATCAGCAATTGTACCGAGTTCGTCTTCGGTAATTGGTGCGCGTACTGTCAAATCGCCATTCAGAGCTGGTCTCAGCGCTGTTAGCAGTTGAATAGACCGTTGTTGTAGTAATTCCTTGGCTGCCTTTTCCCGTGCTGCGGCTGCTGCTAATTTGGCTGACTGTGTTTCTAGCTGTTGTAAATATTCAGTTTGTTGTAATCCTAATCCTAATTGGTCGCCAATTCTTGCTAATAAGGTAACTTGCGATTCTTCCCAATTACGAGAACCGGAATTTTGATAAGCCGCCAACAAACCCCACAATTTTTCCCCAGAGAATACAGGAACTATAATATAAGCTTTGACTTCAAATTGCTCTAAAATTTCAATGTGACAGGGAGAATGACCTACTTGATAAATATCGTGAGCAACAAAGCTTTCACCTTTAACGTATCGACCTCCCTGAGTTTCTTGTAAGTGAGTATCTTCCCAAACAGTTTTGATATCAGGACCTACAAGTTTTACCCAATTATGACCTACTGATTCAGCGATAAATTCACCACTCCAATCAGGATTGAAGCGAAATACAGCCACGCGATCGCATCGTAATAATTGGCGGACTTCTTGAGTAGCTGTTTTGAAAATTTCGTCTACATCTAAGGATTGGCGAATACGGTTGACTATTTTAGTAACAGCTTTTTCTTGTTCAGCTATTTGAGCTAGTTTCTCAGATTTCACCTGCACTTGTTCGAGATAATCTATTTGTGATTTAGCTAGGCTAAATTGCAAGCCAATCTGAGTTAAAAAGTTGACTTCCCAAGGCTGCCAATCACGAGTACCAGAATTTTGATAAGCTGCCAATAAGCCCCATAAGTTTTCTCCAAAGAATATCGGCACAATAATATAAGCTTTGGCTTCAAACTGCTCTAAAATTTCAATGTGACAGGGAGCAAGACCTATTGTATGGATATCATTAACGACAAAATTTTCACCTCTAGCATAGCGACCTCCTTGAGTTTCTTGTAAGTAGGTATCATCCAAGACAGTTTTAATATCAGGACCTACCAGTTTTACCCAGTTATTACCTACCGACTCAGCTACAAATTCGCCACCCCAATCAGAGTTGAAGTGATAAACAGCCACGCGATCGCATCGCAGTGCTTGGCGGACTTCTTGAGTGGTTGTTTTAAAGAAGCTGTCTACATCTAAAGATTGTCGAATGCGGTTTACTATCTTAGTAAAAGCCTTTTCTTGTTCGGCAATCTGAATTAGTTGCTCAGATTGCATCTGCATTTGTTCTAAATATTCACCTTGTGAAATAGCTACACCAAATTGCAAGCCAATCTGAGTTAAAAAACTAATTTCCCAGGGTTGCCATTCACGAGGCCCAGAATTTTGATAAGCTGCCAATAAACCCCATAATTGCTCCCCAGAAAAAATAGGAACAATTATATAAGCTTTCATTTCAAACTGTTCTAAAATATCAATGTGGCATTGAGCATGACCTACTTGATAAATGTCATTGACTGCAAAGCTTTCACCCTTGGCATAACGTCCTCCTTGGGTTTCTTGCAAGTGAGTATCTTCCCAGACCATTTTAAAATCTGGTGTGACCATTTTCACCCAACCATGACCCACTGACTCAGCTACAAATTCCCCACTCCAATCAGGTTTGAAGCGGTAGACACCGACGCGATCGCATCGCAATAATTGGCGGATTTCCTGAGTGGTTGTTTGAAAAATTTTATCGACGTTTGATATTCGCAGAATCTTATCGATGACTTTGGCAACAGATTTCTTCGCTAGTGTTTGCTGTTGTAATTCTTTTTGAAATTCAAAGTTTTGTAATCTGTAGGTTAGTTCTGTTGTAATTTGAGATAATAAAGTAATTTCTCCTTCCTGCCACTGGCGGGGTGAAGCACAATTATTGATTGCTAATAATCCCCAAACTTTGCCCTCTACTAAAATCGGTAAACTTAAACTAGCTTTGACTTGAAATTTATCCAGTAATTGTTTTTGATGGGGGGTAATTTGTCTTTGATTGATATCATCAATTGCTACAGGTTCTATATAGTCTTGACTAGTATATAAGCCAAAAATAATCCCTGGTAAATTTTCACTGAGAGTAGGTGTCCAACCTAGGGTGCGAGATTCTGATAAAACCGTACCAGAGTCAAGAGTAGTAAAGTGATAAATTAACGCGCGATCGCAGCCAATTTTCTCCCTGATTTGTGCTACAGTAATTTTAAGTAACGTATCCACATCTAAGGCTTGACGCATCTGAGTTGTGATTGCTTGCAACTGCTGTCGCCAAATTTTAAATTCCTGAGAAACTGTATTTAATTCAGATATGGCATCGCTAGTAATATTGGCAATTGTATTACCGCCATTCTGATTTTCTAAAGATGCTAAATCAGTAACTATAGGCTCGTTCTCGTGGCTATTCTGATATGCGATCGTCATTTTGAAAACCTCGATAATTGTTAGTATTCAAGTAATAAAAACTAGTATTGAGCAATAATACTTAATTATTAATAGCCCACAACGGAGATTGAATAATCGCTGTAGCATCCAAATTTAATATCATCTCTTCAACACTATTAATAAAGTATCCTTGCAAGAAAGGTGACATTGCTGGATAAAATAATTCTGCAGATGGAGGTTTAATTTGATTGATATCCAGCCACTCAATATCCATAAGTTGCCGCACCAATAAACCTAAATTTTTTCCCTCTTTTTGCAGTACAATTGCCATCATATTTGAGAGAATATTTGCTCCTTGTAAAAGTGGTGGATAACCCAGCATCGCTTCTAAATCAACTAACCAAAGCATCTCGCCACGCCAGTTGTAAATACCCAAAACGCAACTAGGCATTTGGGGAACACCACATATATCCGCCAATGACACTTGAAAAACTTCTGTGATGTGCTGTAAAGCAATCACTGCGGTATCCCTTGTTCCCAAGTTAAGGCTTAAAAATTTTTGTCTGTTATCCAATGTTATTTATCCTTTGATTGCAATTATGAAAATTTATCAACTAGTGAATCCATTAATAAATTCCAAATTTATAATCAATTGCACACAGTTTTATTTGAGTAATTTCTTGAGAGTAACTACTAATTCCTCTTGATCTATTGGCTTAGAAAGATAAGCTTCTGCACCTAGCATATTTCCCCAAATTTTGTCTACATCACTATTTTTAGTAGAGCAAAAAACTACGGGAATTTTGCTAGTATCAGGGTTATTTTTCAGTTCCCGACAAATTTCAAATCCGCTTTTACCGGGTAAAATTACATCAAGAAATATCAAATCCGGTTTGTTTCCGTCTATTTTGACCTGAACCTCTTCACTACTTGTGGCACTAATCACAGAATAGCCTGCTTGTTGTAAGTAACGACTGAGGATTTCCAGATCGGTCAAACCATCTTCAACAACTAAAACAGTATTCATGGCAATCACCTGTTAAATTCTTTTAGAAAGCAAGCCGAAGTATATGTCTAAATGAGCCATATACAGAGTTAAAATTCAATTTTTCGTTTTCATATTTGGTTTTTAATTTTTCACTGACTTTATTTAATCTCCAAAAATTAGGTTATTAACTCCACGGATAATTTAGGTTGAAGTTAATGAGCCTAAACGCAAGTTTGATTTTGCAGGTGATTTTTGAGAAGTTATCTAAAAACGAAATAAAAAATTAAAGCAACTAATCAAAAATTGATGACTAATGCCTTAATGACAAACCTTTAAATGAGATTGATGTGGTCTGTTTTTAACTTGAGGTTGAGCCTGTACAGGTAAATACTTACGTACTACACTCATTACCTTATCGGCCGATACAGGTTTAGTGAGAAAATCAGTGGAACCAACCACCTTAGCGCGGACTCTATCCAAAAGACCGTCGTTGCCCGTTAAGATGATTACAGGTGTATTGGCAAAGGCAGAAATGCGACGTAACTGAGTGCAGATTTCGTAGCCACTGGCGATTGGCATCATCAAATCTAAAAAAATCAGGTCTGGTTTATCTTGAATGAGGGTTGGTAAAGCTTGTACAGCATCTTCAATCTTGATAAATCTCAATCCATGGGAGGTAATAACTTCCTCTAGCATTTTACAAACCTGAGGGCTATCATCTACGCAAGCTACCAGTGGCGCAGTTGATTTCTTGGGTTGTGTGGAAATAGGATTGATTTTGACTTGCACAACTGACAAAGGCAAATCAGGTACTTCCACCAATTCAATAATGCCTTTGAGAATATAGGGAAGCAACGAACGAGTAACAAGCACAATACTCTGCTTCATTTTTGCAGCTAAATCCCGCAAAGTGTATTTGCCGTTGAGCAAACTGACAAAGTTTTTATAGACAGATGCACTGACTTGCTGCTGGAGTTGTTCAGGTTTCCGCAGGACTGGCGCTAAATCAGGAGAAAAATTGGCTAAACCCGCTTCTGACCAAATCTTCCACGAGTCTTGCATCTGCTTCATAGACACATTTGCACTTGTGAAACTCATTGGCGTTTCTAGGATTACCTCTTGGCTGCGATCGCAACTAGCAGAGACAAAATCTGTGTGCTGAGCTAAGTCAAACAACAGTTCTGCTATTGTACTCTCCACAATAGCGTGAATTTGTTCTCGTTGAATTTTCTGTTTTTTATACAAAATTTCTAGGAGGCGATAATCCCAATAATCTATTGAGATGTCGTGACTGCGTAATTGCATTTTATCCACATCAATCTGAGGACAAAATTGAGCCATATTACGCCGCCAGCGCCGGAAAGGATGAGTTCCTCCTGTTGCCCAAACCATCCGTCCTAGGCGATAATAAAAAGTCCATTGGTATCCCTTTAAACTTTTTATTTTTAAATAGCCATTGTATTGCAGTTGAGTACAAGTTTTAAACTCATTCAGAATGTTATTTGATATTATCAGTTCCGGGTGGGTCATACTTTGTTCCTTTGATTAACAAATCAGCCCTTTAAATACCCAAACTAGCTATATAGCAGTCGGTAAGCATCTCAATGAGCAAGAATATATTTGGCACACTAATTTACATAGCTGCCTATTTATTCTGTATGTATTGCTCTATAACATTCATCAGCCAAGATTAAAAGATTAAGGAAGGTAGAAATACTGCAAAAGTAGCTATAATTAAGTATTTATCTAATATAAAATTACTTTTTAGCTTATTCTACTCCTCTTTAATGTTTTACCTCTCGAGTGGGATTGCTATATTTCAATATTAAAATACTTTCAGTAGTGATCTATTATCTTAAAGAGTTTTAGCCTGAATGATATCCGTATAAGTTCTGATTTTGAATTTAAAAAAATAGTAAATCTTAGATAATTTTAATTTTTTCTCATGCTTTTTAGCAGTGTTAAATATTCTATACAATTTTTACATCTCTTAATATTATTTTTGGGCAATGATGATAAATCTAGAAAATAGCCTCCTGTCAATTTCAGTCAAATAATTGATGTACTTACTATTTATAGCTGTATTATCTTGCAAAATTTATTTTCATAAATATTATATATTTTGATGAAAATTGATTAATAATGTTTTCAGTTTCTAGTCAAGAATTCTAGGAATTTGCGATGAATAGTCATGCTCGCTTACAAATAATCTTAGCTAATACACTTGTTGACACTGTATTACCTGCGATCGCCCAACTCAACTTGCCTAACTGGTGGTTAGCAGGAGGTGCAGTGCGAAACACAGTTTGGCATTCAATATTTGGTCAAAAATGTGCGTTATTCATCAAAGATTTTGATATTGCTTTCTTTGATGAATCAGGAAATCGTTCCCAGGAATTAGCAGCCAAGGCACACTTAACAGAACAATTTCCCAATCATCAATTTGATATCAAAAATCAAGCTAGTTTTGCCCGTTGGCGTTCTGGCAGCAGACTCTATACTAGTACAGAGGATGGCATTCAAGATTGGTTGCACACTGCTACGGCTGTAGGTGTACGAGTAGATTCGCAAGGACAATGGGAATTTTTTACCCCTTACGGATTAGATGACTTATTTGGTGGCGTTATTCGACCTACTCCAGCACATATCAATAATCCAGATGCCCATAATAAAGCATCTGAGTTTTTATCTAAATGTCCTTATCTGCGGTTGATATAGGGAATGGGGAATGTACTTCGACTGCGCTCAGTAACCAGGGAATAGGGAATAATAGTGCCAAATCCTTAATAATATTATCCATTTTTCTGCTTGATGCGTGAGTAGAGAAGTTCGCGATCGCTTTTGGGGTCAACGATTAAGCAGCGATTCCTGAAAATAACAGCAACACGCCCATTGGGACAAACTCCTAAACAACTGGTGCTAACTACCCGAAATTCACCCCACAATCCCTCAAATTTTAACCGCGTTTTTAGCCAATTTTGTAATTCTTCGGCAGCAGTTGCACCTCTATTTGGTAACTCTGTGGCACACTGTGAACACACAAACACCAAACCAGATTCCCACCTAGGCGAAACGGCAGGAATAGCCGGAACTGACGGACGAGAATTTGCTGGGGAAGGTTGCTGAGATGAGAATTGCTGGGAAATGCGTCGAATCAGCGCCTTGATATATTGGATCAGTTTTTTCATGAACAGCTTGCCTAGCTATATCTGACAGCATCGCGTAAATTTTTCATCTATTCTGTTCTGGCAGATCATGCACTTGATTCAATTTTGCTGCAAGTATGCAACTAACTGTTCCCCGGCATTGTCAATGTGTCGTTTCAGTAACCGGACAGCCGCTTTAGTATCTTGCTGCCGACAAGCATCCAGAATTTGATAGTGTTCCTTTTGGGAACGTTCGTGATAATCCATTTGTGCCATCTGCACACGGACATAGCGATCGCAATTGATGTGCAAAGTTTTAATCATTGTCAGCAATCGCGGACGTTCGGCTGAGGCGTAGAGTGTGGCGTGAAATTCCCAGTTGAGTTTTGCTAAATGACCTGCATCGGCGGTTTGGTTGCTGGTTTCCAGAATTACTGCGGCTTTTTCTATATCTAATTCTTTTAACTTGGGTATTGCTAACTGCATCGCTTTCACTTCTAAGGCGCTGCGAATTTCACAGATTTCTTGCGCTGCGGCGGCTGTTAATACCGAAACCATGGCACCGCGATTGAGATGCAGGGTCACCAGTCCTTCTGCTTCTAGCTGCTTGAGTGCTTCTCGTACAGGAATGCGGCTAACACCAAACTGAGTAGCGATTTCATCCTGTCGGAGAGATTGTCCTTCCTGAAAAATCCCCTGCATAATTGCTTCTCGCAATGCATCGGCAATTAAATCTGGGGTACTGCGTTGTTTTTGCAGCACGTTGGCTGCTAAGTCATTTAAGTTCATAATTTATATTGTATACAAAAAAATCGTATACAATATCCAAAGTAGTCTTGACTGACAATTTTTGTAATCCTACGGGAGACAGTTATGAGCATGGGATCTCCAGCAGACCGAGTTATTATCTTCGACACCACCCTACGAGATGGCGAACAATCACCAGGCGCAACCTTGAATGTAGAAGAAAAGCTAGCGATCGCTCATCAACTGGCTCTTTTAGGAGTTGATGTGATTGAAGCGGGTTTTGCTGTTGCTAGTCCGGGTGATTTTGCAGCTGTAAAAACCATTTCGGAGCAAGTCGGGATACAGGGTGGCCCGATCATTTGTAGTTTAGCTAGAGCCACACGCCAAGATATTCAAGCAGCTGCCGAAGCCTTGAAACCTGCGGCTCATCCGCGAATTCATACAATGATTTCTACTTCTGATATTCATCTGCAATATCAGTTGAAAAAATCCCGGAGCGAAGTATTAGCGATCGCCTCAGAAATGGTTGCTTATGCTAAATCGTTTGTGGATGATGTAGAATTTTCGCCAATGGATGCTAGCCGGACTGATAGAGAGTTTTTGTATGAGGTTTTGCAACAGGCGATCGCGGCTGGTGCAACAACAATTAATATTCCTGACACAGTTGGTTACTGCACACCCAAAGAAATTGGTATTTTAATTGCTGGAATTCGCGAACATGTTCCCAATATTCACCAAGCAATTCTTTCCATTCACACCCAAAATGATTTGGGTTTAGCTACAGCCAATGCCTTGGCAGCCATTGAACATGGTGTGCGTCAGGTGGAGTGTACAATTAACGGTATCGGTGAACGTGCAGGTAATGCCGCATTAGAAGAAATTGTCATGGCCTTGCAGGTGCGCAAACCGTTTTTTAATCCTTACTTTGGCCGTGCAGTTGATGCTGATGCACCTTTGACTAACATTAAAACCCAGGAAATTTATAAAACCTCTTGTTTGGTTTCTCAATTAACAGGAATGCTGATTCAACCTAATAAGGCGATCGTGGGGGCAAATGCTTTCGCTCATGAGTCGGGAATTCATCAAGATGGCATTCTCAAGCACCGCCAAACCTACGAAATTATGGAAGCCGGCTCAATAGGTTTGCCGGAAAATCGCATTGTTTTAGGTAAGCATTCTGGAAGAAATGCCTTCCGCACTAGGCTGAAAGAATTGGGATTTGAACTGAACGAAGCAGACTTGAATAAAGCCTTTAATCGCTTTAAGGAAGTCGCCGACAAGAAAAAAGAAATTTCCGATTGGGACTTAGAGGCGATCGTTCGTGATGAAATGCAGATTCAAGTAGAAAGCGGTTATCAACTCGAACACGTCCAGGTAATTTGTGGTGATTGCACTTGTCCTACTGCAACCATAACCATTGTTACCCCCGATGGCAAAATTCTCACAGATGCTAGTGTTGGGACAGGCCCGGTGGATGCCGTATATCAAGCAATTAATCGATTAGTGCAGATTCCTAATCAACTGATCGAGTTTTCAGTGCAATCTGTGACAGGCGGTATTGATGCACTGGGAACCGTAACAATTCGTTTGGAATACCAGGAGCGGATATTCTCTGGACAAGCATCTGATACAGATATCGTAGTAGCCGCAGCTTATGCCTACATCAACGCCATAAATCGCCTTTATTGGTACTTACAGACAAAAAATGAAGTTTTGCAGTCCTCCGCTACTGTGACTGGTTAAAGTTCGTAGTGAGCGGCTCTAGCCCCCTTAAGTTTATCTTCAGCGCTGAAGCACTCACTACAAACCATGAACGATGATTTCCCTAAAGCTTTTATCATCGGCAATTTCATCAAAATCAATGTCAGTTGCCGCATCTTCTTGATATCTGGGATTCAGTTGAATTGCTTGTTGGAGATTTGCTAGAGCTAATTTAAGTTGTCTTTGTAGGGCATAACAAGCTGCTTTATTGTAGTAGGCGCTAGCGTAGTCAGGATTAAGTTCTAGTGCCTTGTCAAAACTAGCGATCGCAGCATCATCTTCTCCCAGTCTCACTAAAGCATAACCGCGTTTATCCCAAACTTTAGCGGAATTAGGATTAATTGCGATTGCTTGATCAAAACTAGCGATCGCATCTTCGTAGCGTTCCAATTCTATGAGAGAAAGACCACGATTTAACCAAGCAACTGGATCATCAGGCTTAACTTGCGTCGCTTGATCAAAAGAAGCGAAAGCTTGTTGATGTTGTCGTAAACTACCAAAAGCCACACCGCGATCGCACCAAGCTTGATGATAATCAGGTTGAATGGCAATGGCTCGATCATAGGCAGCGATCGCATCTTGATAACGTTTTAATCTACTTAAAGTTAAACCGCGTTTTAACCAAGCAATAGGCTCATCAGGCTGGATTTTCACTGCTTGATCATAAACTGCGATCGCCGCTTCGTATTTTCTTTGAGCAAATAGCTCATCTGCTTTTTGTAGGTAATCATCTGCTAACACTTCTGGTTGTGGTTGCGGTGATTGAGTTGTTTCTGTTTGCGGAAGAGATGGCGGCTCAATCTCAGACAATTCTTGTAAGATCAAATCCTTGCGTTGTTGAGCATCTAACTGTAATTCAGACAGTTGAGAGACAAAATCCGTCTCTAGCTTTTCTAGCTTTTCCAGAATCAGCAGCTTTTGTTGTTGCGCATTCGATTGTAATTCCGAAAATTGCGAAACAAACTCTAAACCTGATTTTTCTAAATTTTCCAGGATTTGCTCTTTCTGGTTTTGAGCATCTATCTGTAATGCGGATAATTGAGAGACAAATTCTGACTGGTATTTTGCTAAATTATCAAAAATACTATCTTTTTGTTGTTGAGCCTCAGATTTAAATGAATTTTCTAACCCTCTGATATTTTCTAGAGTTACATCTTTTTGTTGTTGCGCTTCTACTTGTAAGCTTCCCAAACCTGCAAAAATATTATTCTTTTGTTGCTCAATCTCAGATTGTAATTCTGATATTTGCGATTGTAATAGATTTTCTAATTCTCTGATATTTTCTAGAGTTACATCTTTTTGTTGTTGCGCTTCTACTTGTAAGCTTCCCAAACCTGCAAAAATATTATTCTTTTGTTGCTCAATCTCAGATTGTAATTCTGATATTTGCGACTGTAATAGATTTTCTAATTCTCTGATATTTTCTAGAGTTCTATCTTTTTGTTGTTGAGCATCTATCTGTAAATTTCCCAAACTCTCAAGAACGTTACTTTTTTGCTGCTGAGTATCAGAATATAAGTTTGAAAGTTGAGCAACAAATTCATTTCTAGAAGTTTCTAAATTTTCAATAGCTATATTCTTTTGTTGTGTAGCATCTACTTGTAATTTAGATAATTGCTCGCCAAGCTCAGATGCTAATTTTCCGAGATTTTCCAGTGTGACATCCTTCTTATGTTGAGCCTCTATTTGTAATTGTAATAGGTGCGTGGCAAATTCCGATTCTAAATTCTGTTGAATCTTTTTTACTTCTGTTTCTAATCCTGATAATATATTATCTTTTGACTGTAATAATTCTGATTTTAAATTAGCTAAACTTTGTTGTTCATTTTTGATATTTTGTTGTAAAGTATCAACTTCTTTTGCTAATTGGTGATTTATCTTTTTTGATTCTTGAATCAGATTTTCGGCATCTTGTTTAACAATGGTTAGCTGATTTTGCAGATTTTCCATTCCCTGTAGCTCTGCCATTGCTCTATTGACAATTTCCCGAATTGCTACCCGTCGTAATAGCCAAATTAAAGCAATCACGGCGACAGGAAATAAACTTAATATGACTAACCAAACATTAAACAGGATAGTTGTACGATTAAAAGCACGTTCCAAATCAGATGGGACTTGTTCTTGTGTGAGTTGTGCTGTAGGCAGTTGCGCCAATTCTTGCTGCTGTGGACTAGCTATTACCTGAGCAGTATTCAGTTCTGTAGAAACGGATGGTTTAGTTTGTCCATTAGTAATACCAGCAGACAGCAACAAGGGCGAAAAGACAATAGCGCTTTTCAATACTAAGGTAAGGATAACTTGATTTTTGCGCTTCATAATAACCATCCTGATTTTTGAGCCAGTTTTTCCAGTGGCAAGCTTATCTCCAATCTATACCAGAATTCAATTTTGACATCTTGGTAGGGGTAACAAGTCAAGAAGAATCAACATCCCCTGCGGGTAATGGGAGAACTCGCACAATAGCTTTACCCGCAGGTTTGACGCTTACGTAATTCATAATATGTAAGTTGTAGTCAGGAAAATCAACTTGTGGGGAAAACAAGAATCGCTATATGTTTGGATAGTTATCTTTTAAGGACTTACGTAAAATACTTCACTTCGACAAGAGTTCGGCGAAGGCTACTTCGACAAGGCTCAGTACAAGTCACTCAAACCGCTCAGTGACCACTCTAACTCTCATTCCTCCGTGTTACGCCATTTGCTACAACGCGGGGAACCCGCGCAACGCAATGGCTCCTCTGTGCCTCTGCGGTTTGATTCTTCCGTAACTTATGCGTAACTCCTACTTTTACTTGACAATTTGAACATTTTCCATATCTGAAGTACACCTATCTCAGGAAGGTTATGTTATTTGATAATTTTCGCCGCCAGTTGCGTAAAGAAGCGCAACTATGGCAAGATGAAGGGCTTATTGATAGCGGTTTATACCAACAACTAGCACAAAAATATCAATTTAATAGTTTAGAAACCACGGCTCGCGATCGCTTTGTATTTATCTTGATCGCCGTCGGTGCGATATTATTAGGCTTGGGTGTAATTACCTTTGTGGCTGCCAACTGGCAAGCTTGGAGCCGAGAAGTCAAATTAACACTGCTGTTAAGTGTATTTTTATTAACTAATATTGTCGGTTTTAGCTTGTGGAAACCATCCATAAGTAATACATCCTCCAGAGACAGAAAACGCCGCCAAAGGGTTCTGGGAGAAGGCTTGTTACTACTAGGCGCGTTGACTATAGGGGCCAACATGGCGCTGTTGTCCCAGATGTTCCATATTGGCGGTTCCAGTTACCAACTATTTTTAGGCTGGGGTTTGGCTGTGTTATTCATGGCTTACAGTCTGCGCTTAACTTCCTTAAGTATTCTTTCCCTAATTTTGATAGTCATAGGGTATTTGGTGGGAGTGTTTGATTGGTACGTTCCCCGAAACGAGTGGACATGGGGACGACTAATGATAGAACATATGCCTGTAGTCATAACTATATTATTTATTCCTTTAGCTTACTGGTGTCGTTCCCTGGGAATTTTTAGAATTACCGCGATCGCCTTTGTGATATCCTGGCAATTCCATCTCAGGTCATTGCAAGTTATCACATACACCGATGCACCGCCTTGGTTGGCGATCGCGGCCTTTGCCCTTCTTCCAGCATTATTGTGGAGTTACGATGACCGACTATTTAGGCAAATCAATTCTAGAAAATTTCAACCCTTTGCCCAGTCACTAGCCTTAACATATTTCAGCATCATCTTTTACATCTTATCTTTCCGGTGGTGGTGGGAAATGCGTAGAGTGGGTTACGAAACTGACCTAAGAAACACAACTCTAGCCAACTGGTCACCCTTAATAGATGTAATTATTTTCACAGTTTTAGCATTATGGCAATGGTGGCATTTACTACGCTCAACCCACAACCGCCAACAGCAAGGAAGAGATATCAAGAATATAGTAATTGGCGGCTTGATAGTCATCACTGCCTCAGTCATCTTTATACATCAAGCCATCACCCCCATTCCTGTCATTGCCATCTTTGCTTTTAATGTCCTCTTGGCAGTCTTTGCGTGTGGACTGATTCGCGATGCACTGGAATTAGGGCAAAGACGCGCCTTTTGGGGTGGCATAGTTTTACTAGCATTACAAATCATCAGCCGGATGCTAGAGTACGACACCGCCTTACTATTCAAATCCCTAGTCTTTATCTTGTGTGGTGTTGCAGTAATTCTCGCCGGACTGTGGTTTGAACGCTATTTATCCACTCTCCCAGACACATCATCCGAAACTCACCACTCATAAAACCTTTGCGTTTAATTTTCACTTAAGACATCAACATGGAAACCAACCCAGAAAAACCCTTATCCCTTTGGCGATTTCTAGTTCCTTTGCTAATTCAAGCAGGATTTATTTTAGCAGCACCAGCACAGGCAGTTTACACCCTGATAACAGGTAAAACAGCCGTCTTACAAACAGTACCTGTAGATCCTTATGATTTGCTACGCGGTTACTCAGTCATCCTCGATTATGAAATTTCCCGTACCAGCAATTTAAGAAAACTTCCCGGCTGGACAGAATTAGTCAAACAATATCCGAGTCCCAACAAAGAATTTGATCCGGCGAATAATCAACAATACGCCACTTTAGCAACAGGAACTAGCTTATACGTGATTTTAGAAGAGCAAAAATCTACTGGTGAGGTTCCCCAAGCTTGGAAACCTATGAGAGTAAGCGGCGAATTACCAACGTCTCTTAATGCCAATCAAATTGCCTTAAAAGGCTTTTATAGCAGCTACCATAACTCAATTTCCTACGGTTTAGAAACTTATTACATCCCAGAAGACCAACGTAACGAGATTAACAATGATATTTCCACAGCCAGACCCATCAAACCAGGACAACCGCAACCCATAGTAGTAGAAGTGAAAGTTAATCCTCAAGGTAACGCCGTACCTTTAAGTTTGTGGGTACGCGATCGCCAATATAATTTTTAACAAGTTATATACCGACTGGGACAAGCAAAGTTGATTAAACGACTAAGGCTAAAATTCAATCTACTATTTAAAGATAATGAAAGTATAGCCTTAGCTGACAGCAACAATTACTCTGAAAGTTAAATTAATTCTAGGTTCAACTTTCTTCGATGTTTTTGGTATTTGATGCTGCCAGAAATGCTGTGTTGCACCAGCCATTAGAAGAAAACTACCATGTGTCAACTCAACTTCAGTTTTTAAATCTCTGTTGTGCTTGTGTCTGAACATGAATCTCCTAGCGCCACCAAAGCTAACAGAAGCTATTACAGGATTTTTACCTAATTCTTTCTCAGCATCAGTATGCCAAGAGATTCCATCATTTCCATCACGGTACAGATTAAGCAAAACGCTATTAAATTTCACTTCTGCCATCTTCTCAATTCGCTCTTTTACTTTTAGCAAACTTGGTGTCCAAGGCTCTGGCTCAAGATGAATACCAGAGAATGTATATGAGTTGTCTTTATCTCCATACCAAGCAGTCTTTCTCGGCAAATCTACTTCCTTTCCATAGACAATCATTCTGTCTTGTCGCCAATGGATTTCATCACGCAGAACTCGAAAAAGTTCATTACTCTCTTGCTTACTGAAGAAACTGCGATAAAAAGTAACTTCTGCATCTGGCATAGATAATGCTTCTCCCGATGTCTGATTAGTTTCTTCATCGCTAACAGAACTGAAACCGGAGAATAAGTCTCCCTGAACAAAATTTGTCAAAGCTTTACTTTTCATAAAAATTTATTCCTCAATGCTACGTTAAATTGACAGTAAATTGTTTCTCACATCTACCTATTTTCAGTGTTTCATATCTTTGATTCTTGAAGTAAAAAATCTCTCCTAAAATTTCTTCATTTGAGCTTATTGAGTTATTAACTTGACAAGATTGTGAAAACAAGTTGTAAAAATTATGTAGTCTATGTTGCCGATTATTATTTGGACTTGTACAAATAATCCGGTTTAAACCTTTAAAAGAATTAATCATCAATTTATACAGTTTATTTAAATTGATTGTTTCTACATCAATTATATTTGAAAATAAGTGAATTTTGATAGTGTCTGGCTCTGAAGCTAAATCGCTAGTTGTTAGATCACCGATATACTTGTTGATAGTTCTTATTATAGGAATGACAGAAATATCATTTTGGAACATTTGGTGAATAAAATTGCACCCACGTTGTAGTGCTATCGAAGATGGTTCTATAAGTGTAATTAATACTACATTAGGTTTTATGCAGTTTTTAATAAGATAGTCAATCAAAACACAAGTTGCCAGTGCTTGACCGCATCCCCAATCGATAATTTCTATGTTTTTCCCCTCAGTGTATGGAAAGTTAGTTGAGTCAAAAGCTGCATGAAGCTTATGAAAATGGTGTCCACCATAGAAAGCAATGTACCAGTCACATTCTGTTTCGTTATTTAGTACCGCTACACCATGATCCAGAATTTGATGCATTTTTATACTATCTTTTTGTTGCCGACATTTTTCTATACAAGGTATGTAAATATCTAGGAGTTACGCATTGACAAAAAATTCCATTCATGTGTATTAAGCAGCACAAGTATTGGTAAGATTTTCTACAATGTAATCACGCACAACCAAAGTGAATAAGTTCCTTTGCAATTCATACCAA
>JAHHIM010000010.1:0-143296 GCA_019358915.1 Trichormus sp. ATA11-4-KO1 | reverse complement strand
TTTGTGGTGATTCATGGCTGCTCAAACCCCTTTTTTTTCTAAATATGTCTGTTTTTATTCCTGCTTGCTTTTTTTCTCTCAGTAATTTCCGTTTGTGACACTTGGGGGTGCGGAAGGTGGGTTGTAAGTCTTCCAGGTGAGTTTTAGGCAGCTATGCCTTCTGTGGCACCACCAACTGTTTTCCAGGCTGTCAGACCGCCTTTGATTTCCGTGGCGTTAGTAAAACCGGCTTCCCTTAGCTTTTGGGCTGCGTGGGTGGCTTGGGCGTCGTTGTCGCCATAAATATATATCTGGCGTTCTATATGCAGGAAAAGTTTAGCGCGTTTTACGAGTTCATCTAGGGGGATTTGGATGGACCCTGTAATATGACCGCGATTGTAGGTGTGGCGATCGCGCACATCTATGATTGTAAATGCTGGTTGTCCCCATTCCAGACGAAACTTGAGATCATGAACATCGGCGACTAAATCACTATTCATAAACTTTTCTCGCTGATAACCTCACCAGCAATTTATCAAGAATAGTCTTGAGATCCGGCTTTCTTTACAATTAATCAAAAATTCTGTGGAAGTGTAAATAAAAATGCTTATTCTATTCAGTGGTTGGCTACTCGCCTAAACTGTAATTTATGGCATCTACTATTCAAGCTTTACCAACAGAAGTCGTATATCTCATTACAGCTGGAGAGGTAATCGACTCTTTCGCGTCTGTGGTGCGGGAATTGGTGGAAAATTCCCTAGATGCGGGTGCAACCAGGATTGTTATTTCTCTTTGGCCGCAGCAGTGGCGCGTTCGTGTCGCCGATAACGGTTGCGGAATGGACGAATATGATTTGCAACAAGCAGCCACCGCCCACAGCACCAGTAAAATTCGTTCTAGTGATGATTTGTGGAAAATTAAAAGTTTGGGGTTTCGTGGTGAAGCGTTGCACAGTTTGACAACGCTAGCAAATTTGGAAATTTTGAGTCGTCCACCGGGAGGAAATGTCGGCTGGCGGGTTGTTTATGGTGACGGCGGCCAAGCGATGCAAGTTGAAGCAGCTGCGATCGCACCTGGTACAGTAGTCACAGTCTCGAATCTGTTTGGTCACTGTGCAGCTCGTCGTCAGGGGTTACCCACAGCCGCACAGCAAATGAGGGGTGTGCAAGTAGCAATTCAACAAATGGCCTTATGTCATCCCCATGTCACTTGGCAGGTTTGGCAAAATGACCGCCAATGGTTCACCATCTCTCCCGCCACCACAACTGGACAACTCCTACCGCAAATTCTTCCCCAAGTGCGACAGGGTGACTTACAAGAAGTCAAGCTAAACCTCACTACTACCCACTCAGTACTTAGTTTAGTAATAGGCTTACCTGATCGTTGTCATCGCCGTCGTCCAGACTGGGTGCGGGTAGCAATTAACGGCCGCATGGTGAAATCGCCGGAATTAGAGCAAACAATCTTAGCAGCATTTCACAGAACATTACCACGCGATCACTATCCTGTTTGTTTATTACATCTTGCCGTTTCCCCTGATCAAATTAACTGGAATCGTAATCCCGCCAAAACAGAAATTTACCTCAATGAAATCGGTTATTGGCAAGAACAAATTACCCAAGCAATTGACCAAGCACTCCGCATGAGTTCTGCCAATCTGAAAGAATCTGTCCACACGACGCGAGTTAGTAAATTACTCAAAGCGGCAGAAGCCAAAGGTGGTTACAATCTTCACCCTGAAAATCCTCATGAAGGAAACAATACTCAGCACTCATTAAAAGCTATTGCTCAACTTAGCAATACCTATATTGTGGCTGAACATCCAAATGGTATGTGGTTGGTGGAACAACACATTGCCCATGAACGAGTTTTGTATGAGCAAATCTGTGATAATTGGCAACTTATCCCAGTTGAACCGCCAATCATTCTTTATCAATTGTCACCAGCGCAGGTATCACAACTGCAAAGAATTGGTTTAGATATAGAATCCTTTGGTGAACAACTTTGGGCAATTCGCAGCGTACCTGCACTTTTGCAGCAGAGAGATGATTGTGCAGACGCAATTCTAGAACTGAGTTGGGGAGGTGATTTACAAATAGCCCAAGTAGCTGTCGCTTGTCGCAGTGCTATTCGTAATGGTACACCCATGAATATGCAAGAAATGCAGACGCTTTTGGATCAATGGCAACGCACTCGTAACCCCCGCACTTGTCCTCATGGTCGCCCCATTTATTTATCGTTGGAAGAATCAGCTTTAGCTAGATTTTTCCGGCGTAATTGGGTGATTGGCAAAAGTCATGGAATTTGATGGGATATTATCCCAAGTTCTGCCAACACAAAACTCAAATCTTTCCTTACGCTTCTGCACCCCTTTACTTGAACCTCTGTGGCGGTAGTCGCTACAAGTCGGTAAAGCCGGCTAATTGGGGACTCCGCTTTATGTTAAAAAAATATATGTCTATTAAAGCTTATAACCTTCATTATTCTTTAATTAAAACCCCAAATAAACCACTAATTCTTTTCTTGCATGGCTTCATGGGTAATATTAATGAATTTGATGAAGCAAGAGAATTACTAGCTGAGGAATTTTCTTTTCTAATTATTGATCTTCCTGGACATGGAAAAACTCAAGTCTTAGGCGGAGACAAATATTATACAATGGCAAATACTGCTAATGCCATAATTCAATTATTAGATGAGTTAAAAATTACTCAATGCTTTTTGATTGGTTACTCGATGGGTGGAAGATTAGCATTATATCTCACCATACATTTTCCCAAGCGTTTTACTAAAGTTGTCCTAGAATCAGCTTCCCCTGGTTTATCAACAGAAATAGAACGATTAGAAAGAGTTAAACATGATGCTCAAATAGCCAGGAGATTAGCACGAAGTGTTGCTAAAGAAGATTTTGCTGTTTTTTTAAAAAACTGGTATAAGCAGCTAATTTTTGGCTCAATAAAAAACCATCCTAAATTTGACATAATGCTAAAAAATCGCTTAACAAATCATCCTCTAGAATTAATTAAATCACTGCAATTCATAGGGATTGGTAATCAACCTTCTTTATGGAAAGAACTAAAGGCAAATACCCAGCCTATATTCTTATTAGCTGGGGAGTATGACAAAAAATTTATAGATATTAATACAGAAATGGCTAAAATATGTAAACATGCCCAGCTAAAAGTGGTTAATCATGCTGGGCATAATATTCACTTAGAAAATACTGAAGAATTTGTGCAAACTGTGAGGGGATTTTTAATTAATGAGACCTAATTAATTGCTTAAGGGTCTTCCATAACCTCTAGCATCTAAGGAATTGGTGCTGCATTTGCAGAGCCTGGTTGATTAGCTGTCTTTAATTCCTCTGCCAGCATTTTCTGATAAATTTTCGGCAAAGAACTACTAATAGAATTAGTTTCTATACCATATCCCAGACTTGTCCAAGTGGGAGACAGTCGCCGTAAAACATCATCAATTTTTCCCTTTTGCAGCAGTTGAGAAATATCCGTTCCCCAAACTTTTGTATCATTTAACCAACGGTAAACGACTACATCTTGATACTGTGGTTCAAAACTATAAGCAGCCCAAAACATTAACTGCATGGGGGGGTTGGGATGATAGCGAGGCGCTATTTCAAACCAAGTATTATTGATGATTTGATATCTACCAGCAGCTGTAGAACAATTACCCTTGTTTGGCCCTGTGACAATTGTGACGCATATTTCAGGATGACGGCTGAGGTCTTTGACTTGCTGTCCACCATACAGCAGAGAATAGGGACGATTACCATTGGCTTCACTTGCTGAAATAGTTCGCATTAAAGCACGGATGTAAGGGTCACCTCCTTGCATAACTAAAGGCGGCTGTTGGACTCTAAATACAGGATCATTAGGCGATCGCAATGAACCATAAATATACCACTGCAACAAACAGATAAAACCGATCAGTGCGGCTATCGGGCCAATCAGATTTTCAACGCCTTTGAGTTTAAAGCCTTTCAGGGTCAGACTCCTTCAAATTCGCTCTTTTCTTTAACAACAATAATTGACGCACTTATTTCGGTAAAGTTCACAAAGAAAGTGCTGAGTTAGGAATTACTTCCTAATTAAGCAACGTTAGCAAATAACTCTTGAAAGCTCTTTGAGGGGGCTTCTGGTTTAGCTACAACCTCAACAATTTTATTCCGTGCGGCTGGCTCAAACAGGGATTCAACGCAAACCTGGGCAACTTTTTGCCGAGGAATACTACCATCGAATAATGTATCAGCACTTTGCATCACGATAGGATCGGGGTTGTCTTCATTTTTCAAACCACCAGGTCGCACAATCGTATAGGTTAGTCCGCTTTTCTGGATGTACTCCTCAGCTTGCTTTTTCCAAACCAAAATCAACCAAAACAAGTTTAACGGATGGAACAACTGGGAAGTACACAAAGAAGAAACAAACACAAAATGCTCAATTCCTTTGGACTTAGCTACATCTACTAAATTTTTAGTCCCTTCAAAATCTACCTTGTAGGGGCCTGTCGGGTCGAAGCTAGGTTTTGCCCCTGTAGCGCATAGCACCACCGTACTATCACTTAAAGCAATATTAAGACTTTCTATTTGTAACACATCGCCCATGACTAACTCAGTTTCAGGAGGTAAAATAGCTCTTGCTTTTTCTGTATCTCGCACTAATGCACGAACGGGAATATTCTGCGCTACTAGCTCTTGTACAATTCGGCGACCTGTTTCGCCTGTTGCCCCTGCTACAAATGCTTTCATGAGAAACGCTATCCTGGGAAACTAATATGTAATGATTTAGTTCTTTAATTTTAGTTATTTTATGAAGATAGCAACAGATTCTTGAGGTTTCAGCCAAAATAGGAGTTTATTGCTAAACAACTCCATCAACCTGGGAATTATTAATTTATAGACGAACGCCAATTTATAGGGGAATGCGTTGATGCTGTCAACAAACGGCGAATATCAATCTTTAGATATAAAAGAAACAGTTTTGCCTGTAGCGTCAAATTTAACAGAAGTTGAAGAAACACTTACCGAAGCAACTGTAGGTTTACCAACTAGGTTTTACGGTCGTTATAGCGACTCAATGGAAATGTATGCCCCAGCAAATACAGTTGCTGACTATCTTCATGCTCACGCCTCATGGTTTTCGCGCTGTGCTGAACCAATGAAGGTACAGCCTTTAAGTGAGAATGGTTATACTTTAATAATTGGTCGTTTTGGCTCTTTTGGTTATGATGTAGAGCCAAAAATTGGTCTAGAACTTTTACCTCCAGAGCAAGGAATCTACCGCATTCGGACAATCCCAGTTCCTGACTATCATCCGCCTGGTTATGACGTAGATTATCAGGCATCTCTACAGTTAATCGAAAATATGGTAAGCGAATTCCCCGCTACTGGGGATGAGATAACACGAGTTGAATGGGAATTAGATTTGAGTGTTGACCTGCATTTTCCCCGATTTATTCAGCGATTACCCAAGTCTTTAATTCAATCTACAGGCGATCGCTTACTTAATCAAATAGTTCGTCAAGTTTCCCGCCGTTTAACTCGCAGAGTCCAAGAAGATTTTCATCAGTCTTTAGGTATAGCTTTTCCTAGCAATTCCCAGAAAAAGCGATGAGTCAGCCCCTTCGGGGAATTAAAAATTAAAAATTAAAAATTGAAGACCCCACTGATGAATCTGGAGGCTGGAATAATGTTGCTCTGCATTTTTTTCCATAAATCGCGTAGCGTCCTGAACAAAGTGCAGGCAGGATCTGGGGCTTGCATCCTTTTATTTTTCTGTCAACAGTCATTAGCCAGTAGTCAATGACTAATGACTAATGACTAATAGCTATGCATTAGTGAGAATTCTTTGGACAATTTGTACCCCAGTGATAGCCTGCCAAGTAAAAAGCCCTAAAAGAGCGAAATTTACCAAAATGTGAGTTGCACGCGCCCAATTTGCTCCTTTTTGCATGAATGGAGATAGGGAAGCAGAAAATGCAATCAGACCCGTCATCCCCAGTCCTGCTAGTAAATGAGGACCCACAAATAACTTGCCGTTATTGATGTAGGTGACAGCCATACCACCAATGGCACCTGTCACCATTAAAGCTAATAGTACAGATCCGATTTGGTAGTGTTTGATATTATACCTACCTTTAATTAATTCTTTCTTTTCTTCTCCTTGAGCATTTCTGGTACGCTGTACTTGCAGCCCCAGGTAAGCAGCATACAGTGAGAGTGCTAATAGTACCCACATAATCAGTGGGTGAAAAAAGTTTAGCCAATATTTAACCGAGGATGACAGTTCCAAATTCATCGTGTTCTCACCCAATTCTTAAATCTTCATAAAAATTAGCATAACTCTAATTTCTGTGCTTAAAGTTGCCAGGTGTAAAAGAGATGGAAGAATGGGGAGACAAGGAAGCTTGACCTTACTCAGTGCTGAGTGCTGAGTGCTGAGTGCTGAGTCAAAAGAAGAAGAAGGAAGGACTTTCGCACTCGGTACAAGCCCCGTCCCTTGTGGTCACTGAGCCTTACCGAAGTGTGGGCGGTTTTTTAACTCAGCACTCAGCACTTTTAACTCAGCACTCTTCATAGTGCAACCAATATTTTAAAAAAAGCCTACAAGAGGTCTTAGCTGAAAACCTAGACAAAATTTGAGCTTTTTAAATTAGAAATTACGTAAAGCCTGCGGCATAGCTGCGCTTACCGCGTAGCGTGCCAGAGGCTCAATTACGAATTACAAATTACGAATTAGTATCTCCTCTTGCCAAAGTGGTTAAACAATTTCAGACTAAATTTTGGGATTAGACGAACAAAACCCGCTTGTGCGGGAACTATTCATGACTGAAAATAACGATATCTTGCTGCTGAAAGCTGCTAAAAATGGTGATATCAAGCGGCTATGTGCGCTGCTGGCTGCTGGTGCTAAAGTTGACGTTTGCGATCGCGATGGCACTACAGCATTAATGTTTGCTGCCAATTTAGGTTACACCGAAATTGTGCGATCGCTATTGGATGCCGGGGCAAATATCAATTTGCCCAGAAAACGCTATGGTTTGACGGCTTTGATGTTAGCTGCTAGTGCTAATCAACTTGACATTGTGCAACTTTTAGTATTTAGAGGCGCTGATGTGGATGCCATTAATGAAGATGGCAGCACGGCTTTGATGGCAGCAGCGCTTAAGGGTTATGTCGATGTGGTGCAAGTCTTACTGGCTGCTGGCGCTCAAGTAAATGTCGCAGATCAAGATCATGATACTGCTTTAAAACTGGCTGTGAAGCACGGACATGCAGCAGTGGTGCAATTAATTTTACAAAGTGGTGCAGATGTCAACCTTCCAGATCAAGAAGGTGAGACGCTGTTGATGATTGCGGCTGACTTGGGAAATCTGGAAGTTGTACAAGCATTACTGGCAGCCGGAGCTAATGTCAATCAGAAAAATGAGGATGGTAGTACGGCGCTGTTGGCAGCTGCGGCAGCAGGACATAGTGCGATCGCATCTACTTTACTAGATTGGGGTGCGGAAATTAATCTCCAAGACAAAGATGGTGAAACTGCCTTACACCTGGCTGTTGTGGAAGGTTACATTGATGTGGTGCAAGTGCTACTTAACCGAGGTGTAAATCCCCAAATAACAAATCATCTGGGTGATACACCAATGCTTGTAGCTGCATTGCAGGGACACAGCCAAATCGTTGAAGCCCTGCTGCGTTATGGTGACGAGAATAATAGAGAAAGTCTGGGTATACCTTTGGTGTTGGCAGTATCACAGGGATACACTGAGATAGTAAAGATGTTACTAGACTACGGTGCTGATGCCAACACTCCAGGGGAAAATGGCAAAACTGCGTTAATTAAGGCAGTAGAACGCAATTACACAGGAATCATCCAGATGTTACTCGACAAGGGTGCAGATGTGAATCTTCGGGACTCAGCAGGGGCGACAGCATTAATGTGGGCAGCTTCTGGAGGTTATGGTGCAGCTGTGCAAATATTACTCCAAGCTGGGGCAGATATGAATCTAAAAAATCGGGGCGGTTACACTGCTTTAATGATTGCGGAATTTAATGGGTATCAAAGTATAGTCAGGAATCTGCAAAAAGCTGGGGCACAGGAATAGCCATACTGATATGTATGGGACTTAGTTTAATTGTGTTGAAATACTGAAAATAGCTTGACAAATTATGCGATTCAAGATATTTACTTAAATACAAAGGAGGTAAGTAAAAACTAGTCAAAAACATGAATAAAACAAAACTCCGTCGCAACTGTTGTGAGCTTGCTGCGCCGGAGTAATAAGAAATTGAAACACCAAGGTAAAACAGGCAAAATGTTTGTGCCTCAAGGATACCAAGTAAGCCAAAATCAAGAAGTAAATTTCCCTTTTACTTTTTTTACCTAGTCTCTGCCTCGGCGTTTCCTACTGTGCTAGATATGCTAAATATATACGGTTTAATTCTTGGGAACAGTATTCTAAAGATCAGTTTCCAGGTATTATAGTGAGCTGCTAATGAAAAAGGCTGACTCAACTGCGATCGCTAGGTAATAATTAAAGTTTCCTGTTTGCAGCGCTAGTCTGATGCTTTGAGGAAGAGACGCAAGGCACGACGAATTACGAAGAGTAAGAGCAAAAGCCAAAAGCCAGCAGCACAGGAGCAAGAGGATAAATCAGAGCCACAGAACCAACCAAACAGCAGGTTTTGTCTCAAAACTTTACAGAAACGAAGATTTATCAGCTGGTTTAATTAATAGCTTGATTATTGTCCAGCAAGTTCTCGCGCGATATCCATATTGGCCGCCAGTACACGCACGATTTCAACAGGGTTTTCTCCTCGGTATATCAGAAAATACCGGGGATGCACCAACCAGAAACGGACGGGCAGTGGGGTCAGGTCAGAACGATACTGCCCTATTCTGGGGTTATCGGTCAGTAATTCACAGGCGGAAAGAAGCTTATCTAACATCCGTTCAGCTGCATCTGGATTATCGAGCGCAATATAAGCGTAAATCCGCGCCAAGTCGTTCTCCGCTTGTTCTGAAAGAATATAAGGTTTTGGGTTCATCACACGGGCTTTTTCATCAACTTTTGCGCCTTGTTACGAACGCGGTCACGTACCCCTTCGGCGGTCAGACTTCGGGCATTGTCAAGCTCGGAAAGACCGATGGCAATCTGTTCGTTGAGCCACAGTTTATATTCCTCGGAATAGTCATTAAAGCGTTTTAACAGACGCAAACCTTCCCGAATCACTTCACTTTGAGAATGATACAAACCAGACTCAACCTGTTCTTGCACAAATGCTTCTAGCTCAGGAGTCAGGGAAATATTCATTTATGCCTCACTTTATAACCAGAATAGCTATTATAATAACAGTTTTTGTTATTGCTGGACTTGAACAGTACAGTCGATTTAGCAATTTCAAAAATTTGAAGTTATGTTACAGGTTAAATGCAACCAACCATAGTGTTACCGCAAGCGCTGACAAGTCAGTTCCCTTGTTTTAATTTGGTAAAGCTTTCGTACTGCTAGAAGCATTACAATTTTCAGAGCTTTAGTTTAATTAACGTAAATTCGATGAACCTCACCCCGATCCCTCTCCGACACCCAGAGGGGCAAAAATCTCCCTGGTAAAGCGTTAGAAATTCGTCAAGATTTTGACCTTTTACCCTTCATCAAATGATTTATGCAGAAATCTAATTTATGGGTGGGAATTGGTTGTCAAAAGGGTAGTTCGCGGCAGTTGATTGAAACAGCAATTCAGGAAGTATTTACAGAAAGTCAACTAGAACAAAGTGCGATCGCGGGTATTGCTACCATCGATAATAAAGCCTCAGAAGTTGGTTTAGTAGAATTTTGTGACCTGCGAAATTTGCCTTTAAAAACTTTTTCAGTAGAATTATTGTCTACTGTTTCCGTTCCCAACCCTGCCAAAATTGTGGAAACAGAAGTGGGAACCTCCAGTGTAGCTGAGGCGGCTGCTATTCTTGCAGCTTCTAAGAGGATATTTATCAAGTATTTATTCATACTAGCCCTGGCGACTAGAAGTCGCGGCTATACAGACAAAACCCACGTAGGTGGGTTTAAAACCCTTCGTTCTTCGTTTCATTTGTCTAGTAGCGAATTATATTCGCCTAAAACTAGAAAGCACGGGTTAGAAGTAAAGCTATTAATTCCTAAACAAATATTCCGCTTGCCGGGGGAACCACGAGCGGTAACAATAGCTGTTGCCCAAGAATTATTTTTTCCTACAAAATCGCTCTCAAAAAATAGCTAATCAAGCTAGAAACAATTGTCAGCACGATTGAACCCACAAAAGCAGGCAAGAATCCTTGAATTTCAAAACCATAGCCAGGAGTGAGCGCACTTGCTAGCCACAGGGTTAAGGCGTTGATGACAAATGTAAATAAACCAAATGTGAGTAAAGTTACCGGAAATGCCAAAATACTTAAGATTGGTCGAATAAACGCATTGACTAATCCGATAACGACTACAGCCACTAAGGCAGCTATAAAATTCTTGACAAAGAACCCAGGCACGACATTAGCGGTGATCAGCAAAGCCACCGCAGTACCGAGCCAAGTGAATAAAAAGTGTTTCATAGTTTTTTCAGTTAAAAAGTCGTATTGAGGGCTTTAGCCCCAAAAAAGAGCTTTAGCTCTGATTCCGAACTAATTGACAGGCAGCTTCGTATCAGCCTATCGCTGTCCTGGCGATCGCCGCAAGAGTGCTTCCCAAGTAGCGCCACCAACTACACCGTCCGGCTCCAGATTATAACGCTGTTGTGCAGCTTTTACGGCTGCTTCGGTTGTGGGGCCAAAGTCTCCATCTATACCGCTAGCCAAAAACCCTAGCTGTTTTAATCGTTCTTGTAGCTTTCTCACTTCCGCATTACGCATCCCTAAACGCAAAATTGGCCATCCTTGTGAGGTGTATTGCACACCAGGGATTTGTCCAGCATTTGTAGTAGATGTATTTACTCTGTTAGGAGTCAGTGAGGATGGTCGGACAGTTGTAGTCGCAGGTTTTGGCTGGGGTTGAGGACTCAGAGCTGGGTTTGGTCTTAGAGGACTGGGATTTACAACTCTTGTGGGCTGAGTCGGTACAGGAAAATTTGTTAAGTTAGATGTCGAGTTATTTGCAGACACGGTTGGTGTAACTATTGGTTCCTTGGGGAATAGTCGTTGCCAAGTGGTAGCATCAACAATGCCATCTGGACTCAAGTCAACTGCTCGCTTAAACCGAGAAACAGCATTTGCTGTATCGTCGTTGTAGATGCCATCTACTGTACCTGAGTAAAAGCCCAAAAGTTTGAGAGCTGCCTGAAGTTCCGATACGCGTTCTCCTTGGCTACCAACTTTGAGCGTAGGACGGCTGATACCAATTCCAGGAATTGCTTGGGCAATTCTTTGAGGTACTGCAATTGCTACTACAGCAGAAGAGCCAATGAGTAAAGATGCAGAGGATAACAAGAGTAACCAATACAACTTACCTGCTCTCAAGAAGCGAAATGCTTTTGGTGACTCTAAGTAGCTCAAGATACTTGTTGTCAGGCGGCCTTTCATGGAATTTATTCCCAGAATCTTCTGATGCTAATATTACAGCCGCTTGAGTTCAGAAAACAGCTCATGCGATCGCAATTTTACATAGTTCACTCCATCAAAAAAGTCTAAGTGGAAAAAAAAGTATAATTTTCATGAACTACGTATTTGTATCTTGACTCAGCACTCCCCTTCGGCTTCGCTCAGGGCAAGCGCACTCAGCACTCAGCACTGAGAATAGCTTCCTCTTGACCTACCAAAGACACATAAGGTGCTTGTAAATACTTACAGGCGGCTGCCATCGCCTCTTTAACACTCACAGAGGCAATCAGTTCTTGAAACTCCTGATCAAAATTAATTCCTAACCCCAACGTTTCATACCAACCGTATATTTGAGCAATTTGTCCGTTAGTTTGTTTACCTAAAGCATATTGCCCTAGGATCTTGTTCTTGGCCGCTTGCAGTTCGATTTCTGATACTTCTGTAGTGCAGAGTAGATCTACTTCGGTACGTAGTCCATTCAGAGCTATGCTGGTATTTTCTGGTGCTGTACCCATATACACCACAAATGACCCTGGATACAGCCTTGTAGGATAGAATGCCGACACCTCGTAGGCTAAACCCCGCTTTTCCCGTAATTCCACAAACAAACGACTAGATAGCCCATTTCCCAAATAAGTAGATAGCAATTTCAGAGGGGCATAGTCAGGAGAACTCACCGATGATCCCAAATAACCGAGCATCACGATAGATTGCTGTGTTTGTACGGGCTGCATTCGACGCTGTGGTTCTACCGGAATCTCTGGCAAATTAACTAATGGCAAGGTTTGTGCAGGAATTTGCCAATCACCGAAGACTTGTTCTACCAAAGCTACTGTATCTGCTAGGGTAATGCGACCGGCAATACTAATTACTAGATTATCTGGGCGGAAATAAGTTTGGTGATATTGTACTAAGTCTGCACGTGACAAACTGCCCATTGTCACTTCATCTCCCAGCACTGACATGGCATAGGGATGATTTTGGTAGATTGCCTGTCGCATTTGGCTAAAGGCGATGGTAAATGGCTGCTCTTTTTGAGAGCGGATATCTTGTAGTGCTAGACGCCGTTCTAATTCCACTTGGGCTTCGGGAAATGTAGGCGATCGCAACATTCGCCCTGCCAATGTTAAAATTTCTGGAAAATCCGATGTCACTGTCTTTAACGACAGCAAGAAATAATCTGTAGCAGCATCCGTACTTAAACTTGCTCCCACAGATTCAACTTGTTCGGCAATTTCTAAGCTCGAAAGTCCATCGCATCCCTTTGTCATGACAGCTGACAGCAAATGGGCTAAACCAGCTTGCTCTCGTCTTTCGTAACAACTACCAGCACGGACAAAAATCCGCCCGGCAATAATATCCGCAGCCGGATTTTCTGCCACTAGCACGACAATGCCATTGTTCAATACAGTGCGATGAATCGGGGAGTGAGATAAGGAAGGTTTCACAGTTATCAGTTATTAATTATCCGTTACTAGTGGTTAGTTATTGACAGCCACAGGACTATCAATAACCAAACACTGACACTAACAGGGTTTAAGTATCGTTACCGCATAATTCTGCGGTGAAAGAAACTGTTGAGCTAATTGTTGCAGTTCTTGGGTATCAAACGATTGAATCTGCTGAGGATACGCTACTGCTAATTCAGCTTGGGCAATAGTGTTGTAGTATCCATAAAGCCCTGTTAACTGATTTGGTGTTTCGGTAGAAAAAGCATATTCATTACACAGCAGTCTACGTGTCCGGGCCAGTTCCTGCTCACTAATTCCTTTGGTTTGCAAATCATCTAAATGAGTGAGAATCAAATTCTCAACTTTATCTAGGTTTTCTGGCTCTAACCAAGCAGTAATTGTCAACAAGCTTGACTCTCGTTGCAGAGAAAAATTACTGCAAATTCCCTGCACCAACTGTAATTCTTCCCGTAAGTCGCGCACAAGACGGGAAGTTCGCCCTTCTGCTAATAACACTGACAACAAATCTAAACCATAGGCAGTGCGGAGTTGCTTTACTCCTGGTACAACCCAAGCCATCAGCAATCGTGCTTGTTCTACACGCGGTAAACACAATTCTTGGCGGCGAATTTTGGTGATGACTGGCTCTACTATTTTTTCAGACTGCGGACAATGCAAGGGTTCGCCAAAATCAGCAAAAGATTTATTTACAAGTTCCCAAGCTGGCTGTTGAGCAATTCCCCCGACAATCACTACTGTCATATTTTCTGGTTGGTAGTGAGCGCGATGAAAACAGCGCATTGCTGCTGGTGACTGCTGCATTAGTTCTTGCTCAGTACCCAAAATCGAACGTCCATAAGGATGATCTTGGTAGATGCTGTGATTGAGGGTTTGGAATACTATCCAGTTGGGATCATCTTTGCAGGAGCGAATTTCCTCTAACACCACATCTCGTTCACGGATGAATTCATCTTCTGGAATTACAGCATTGATTAGTAATTCTCCCAAGTGGGGCAGAGTATCTGCTAGGTAGGGGGCAGCTGTTGTTAGGGTGTAATGAGCATAATCATAACTCGTAGCGGCATTACTCACTCCGCCCCTGTTTTCAATTTTGTGATCAAACATTCCGGGGGCTAAAGTTGCCGTACCTTTAAAAATCATGTGTTCTAAAAAATGAGCCATACCGAACCACGGCTTTGGCTCCAGGGTTGTTCCAGCACGTACCCAAACATCAGCCACAACTACAGGGGTAGTGGGAATCTCTTGATGGATAAGTGTTAAACCATTGTCTAGTCGGAGAACCGAGGCTGGAAATACGCTATGCGCTAGTTGTTGTTGTGACAATTTTTTGTAGCTTTAACCACAATTTAATACAATTTTTGTTATTTTAACTCTGAACGATCGCTAAATTAGAATCAACTGATACAGATTTTGTGGAAATGAGCAGGCACAGCTGATATTATGTCCGGGGACAGACTAGTCATTAAGACCAAAAGGTTCGACGTGAGCGTTCAGCCGAATGGTATCAGGCGCAAAGAAGAAACTCTGTTTGGACAGATACGCGTAATCATCACTAATCAACTGGATTGCAAAAGACATCAACCGAAATTAAATATGCTTTTGCCCAAACTCTTGTAAAGACGTTCCATGGCACGTTTTTACATTCTTTGTTGCAGATGTCTAAAGTATAAAGTTGCTCAACATTATTGATTTTTGATAACTTAAAAAAGGCAAAATAAATTTTTTTGCTTTACCTTGACATTAATTTTTTACTAATTTTAATAATTAGAGCTTCCCAAGTCTTTGCTAACTTTAGGAGCTGATAATTTTAAGTTCACCGCAACGCCGTTTTACCTAAGTTTATGACCTGGTTAAACCAGGTGGGTGCCGACGTTCATCGTTTTAAGTTTCCGGGTACATGCCCGGTATACTGCCACGAGAACTGTTAGCTTCCCTTTTCTTTAAAGACATAGATCAAAAAACTTGATGGCAGTCACCAACGTCGCAGTGCAACTAACTCATTATAGCTTTCAAAAATAGGTTGTGTGCTGAGTATTGAAATTTTTTGAGAAATTTAATTTCCATACCAAATAGATTCTATAGTACGGGCAATGGCACTTGTGGTATCTCTGTTCTGATGATTTAGTAAAACGGTGACATGCCCTAATTTACGCCCTGGACGTGATTCTGTTTTCCCGTACCAGTACACATAAGCTTGGGGAATCTCAGCTAATTTTTGACGCTGGCTTTGGTAGTCGCTGGCGGAAATTTCATACCCTAGAAGGTTGACCATGACAGCACTGGCACAACGTAAAGCAGAATTTCCCAAAGGTAAACCACAAACCGCTCTTAATTGCTGTTCAAACTGTGATGTTTCGCAAGCGTCTAAGGAGAAATGCCCAGAATTGTGGGTACGGGGGGCAATTTCATTCACCAATACCTTACCTGTGGTGGTGAGAAATAGTTCAATACCAAAAACTCCCACTACTTGCAAGCTATTTAATAGAGTATGGGCGATCGCTTCTATTTCTGCCGCTTGATCAGGTGTAATATCAGCTGGTGCAATCACTCGCCGACACACCTGTTGTTCTTGTTGAGTTTCTACCACTGGGTAAGTCACAACCTCACCTGCTACAGAACGAGCAGCAATTACTGCTAGTTCTCGTTCAAAAGGCACAAATTCTTCGATTAAAAATTGAGATTGACTAAAATTTTTTGTGTCATCAGAATTTAGCTGTTGTTGCAACGTCGCTAAATCTTTAATAATGAAAGTACCCTGACCGTCATAACCGTGCCGTCTGGATTTTAAGACAACTGGAAAACCCAGGTGTTCTATTTGAGATGCAAGATTTTCCTGCTGGTTAAGGGCGAAAAACCGAGGAATAGGCAATCCCAAATTCTGTAAATAACAGCGCTGATGATATTTATCTAAAAGAGGAACTAAAGCTGCCAATCTGGGTCGAAAGCAAACAACTTGATGTTCTAAAAAAGATAAAGCATCTAAATTAACAAATTCATTTTCAAAGGTGATGACATCAGTTTTTGCTGCTAAAACCTCTGTAGCGATCGCATCATCAACTGGGGCTAAAATAACATCCTGGGCGATGGATACAGCAGGATCATGGCTACTGGGAGTCTGCACCACCAATTCCACGCCTAACTTCTTGGCTGCATCCCCCATCATCCAGGCCAGTTGTCCACCACCAATTACACCAATACGCTTCATCGACATCCTAGAGAATCACGAGTTTCTACGCCAGTTTTAGAGTTGACTCCACTGGCTTTGTGACACAGTTCTTTAATTTGTGCTCCATCCAAAATTGCATCTGTAAAATCTGCGCTGTCTATATTCACACCAGTAAAGATGGAGCGGAGCAAAAGAGCTTCTTTGAAAATGGCATCACTCAAATCAGCCCCTGTTAACTTTACCTGATCCACCATAGCATTAGTTAAATCCGCTCCATGTAAATTCGCTTGCGTCATCACCGAAGCGCTCATGACTGCTCCCCGCAAGTCCGCATCTTTAAAGTTAGCCAATTCCATATTGGCGTTAGAGAACTCAGCCGCTTGTAAACTTTGACCAGAAAAATCACGTCTGGCTAACTCTGCATTACTAAATGACATGGGATGAGTCCAATCCGCCAATGCCGGGTAAGCCTGGAAAAATACCACAATCCCCAAAATAAACGCTAATCCTTGCTGCCAAAACATATACGGTAGCTACTGTTGTTTTTTGTCATTCTCTTTCAGCTTACCGCATTTAGATAAGTTAACAATTAAGCATTTTATGTATTTTATTATACTTAAATTTATGTTATGCCGCTAGTGGCGATCGCCCTACGATATCTAAGCAGTAATTTATGCTTCCAGATTGAGTAAGTAGGTAGGCACAAATAAAATCAACTATGTAAAGAAAAATGAATCAGCTTAAAACCCTCTTCCCTTCTGCCTCCTGCCTTATCCTAGCGATAAATTTTCCCACCCACCTACTTAATTCATTCGCAAGGTATAGTTTTTTAGCCGATTTGTTAATTAGGATTGTGTTTATATATGTTTAAGAATCAAATTAAGTCATTGCTTACTTAAATATTTACAATTCTTGACTTAAAAAAAACAATTTTGGGATACAAATAGTTTTACTAAGTTATTTACAATTCTTGACATCTAAATTTCCAAGTAAAGATTATTGTATTTTGAGTTCAACAACTTCTAGTGGCTGTTAATCTGTTAATTATGATGAGCAGTTAAGCAATAATTAGATGTTGAAAATGCTTATACAGCTTTACAAGAGGAGCATGACCTGTAACTGCATAATAATTGTTTAACTATTCAGGAATCTCCCACAAATTATATTCACCAACCTACACAAATTCCACAAGCCGATTACCAACACCGTTATGACACATTACTCTGTTGATTGGATTGAAGCATGGTGCCAAGAAAATGGCTGGACAGAATTATTTGTCGAGCGGCGCAACAACTACTGGGCTTTTCCGCCTGGAGGAGTAATGCCAGAACCAATTCCCCATCATGTCCTCAACTTAATTAAAGCTGAAAAAGGATTAACTGTTGAGGAAAGAGTATGGTCAGCATCGGCAGTGATTGGCACAATTGTCGCGGTCGTTTCTACAGTTATATTGAAGTGTCCTATGCCATTAGTTTTAGCATTTGCCTTTAACGCTGTGACTGTAGCGCAATTTGAAATGGAAGATGCCTAAATTGTATCTGGGCATTTTAACTAAAAACTGCTCTTGACTGTACCTTCAGTATGAGCAGTTTTTAGTTAAATCTGTCAACCAAAAAGTTATTTAAAAAAATTATAGATATTTTTATTTTGATTAGCCTTACCTGAAGATTAATTAATAACGATTTAGATGCATTTGATTTGGATAAATTTATCCTAAACAATAAATATATGTGAGTTCGACAAATATTGTATTGTATTTACCTCATTCCCTACCTCTCTTCTTACCAAGGAAATGGGAGTAAAAAGCCTATTTTTTTATTACTCCTTTCTTGCCTTTTAGGAGGGGGAGGTTGAGGAGAAAGTGGTTCATCAAACTGACGTTAAAAATGCAAAAATTAAGTTGTTTTTAACTCTTCCTTTGCACAGAATTAATCTCTAACTAGTAGGTTTGATTTGGCAAAGTGACATCTGATACATAAAAACTATCGGCTAAATATGGGAATTCCAGCCTGATTTTGGTAAGGAAATTAGTTATGGAGTTTGCCTACAGTTATCCGGTTTTCCTAGCGTCAAATGTTTCTCTGCTTGAATTCACCTGTTAGTCAGGAGCATGACAATGGCAGATTATTTAAACTTTGAGCAGTTTTTGCGTAATCGCATCAAACGACGTAACTTAATTATTGGGGCAGGAGCATTTACTGGGTTAGCGGTCACCAGCCAATTTTCCCATCAACGAGCGATCGCTACAGGCAGATTTTCTGATTATCCTTTTAAACTCGGTGTGGCATCGGGTGAACCCTATGCTACTAGCGTAGTCCTCTGGACTCGTCTAGCGCCCGAACCTTTAAATGGAGGAGGAATGCCACCTGTTAATGTGCCTGTTCGCTGGCGAGTGGCAACTGATCCCAAAATGAGAAGGATTGTGGCCCGGGGTAGCGAGTTTGCAACTCCAGAACTGGCGCATTCAATTCGAGTTGTAGTTGAAGGACTCGAACCTAATACTTGGTATTGGTATCAATTTATTGTAGGCAGAGAGGCTAGCCCTATTGGTCGCACTCGTACAGCTCCTTTACCAGGAAGCTACTTGAATCAATTTAACTTTGCAGTGGTCTCTTGCCAGAACTATCAGCAGGGATACTATACCGCCTATAAATATTTAGCTCAGGACGACCTCAGCTTAGTGGTACATACTGGTGACTACATCTATGAAGGAGGAATCGGAAACAATACTGTCAGACAACACAATAGTCCCAAAATTGTGACTTTGGAGGATTACCGCAACCGTCACGCCCTCTATAAAACCGATCCCAATCTGCAAGCAGCTCATGCAGCGTTTCCTTGGATTGTCACTTGGGACGACCACGAAGTGGAAAACAACTACGCCAATGACATCTCACAACTTGATAATGAGCCAGATGCAGACCCAGCAATTTTTCTAGAACGACGAGCAGCAGCTTATCAGGCTTACTACGAACACATGCCATTGCGTCCCTTCTCACGACCCACTGGCCCTGATATGCAACTTTTCCGCCGACTTTCTTTTGGTAACTTGGCAACATTCCATGTCCTAGATACCCGCCAGTATCGCACTGACCAGCCTTGTGGTGATGGCATCAAAGAGCGTTGTCCAGAGGTTTTTGATCCACAAGCAACAATTCTGGGACAAGAACAAGAAAGTTGGTTGTATCAAGGTTTAGATAGCTCACAAGCTAAGTGGAATATTTTAGCTCAGCAAGTGCCTATTGCTCAACGAGACTTCCTGCCAGGTGAAGGACAAACCTTCAGTATGGATAAGTGGGATGGTTATCTGGCTTCGCGCGATCGCCTGATGAATTTTCTCGAACAGCGTCAGCCCTCTAATCCAGTATCCTTGGCAGGCGATGTGCATTCCAACTGGGCAATGAATCTGAAGGCTAATTTTGATAACCCAGAATCCGCTACAGTTGGTAGTGAATTTGTCTGTACTTCAATTAGCTCTGGTGGAGATGGGGTAGATATAAGCCCCACAGTTGCAGCTTATTTACCCGATAACCCACACATTAAGTTTTACAACGGTCAACGGGGGTATGTTCGCTGTTCATTGACTCCCACAAACTGGAAGACAGATTATATGGTGATGTCCAACGTCACAACTCCTTTTGGTACGCTGAGTAAGCGGGCTACATTTGTGGTTGAAGATGGTAATCCAGAAGTACAGCAAGCTTAATTGTTGAACTTTCAGGGATCGACTTTACCAAATAGAAAACCGCACTGAGCAATCTAGATGGTATTGATGAGCAAAAGGGGCTACGGACATTTTCGATTGCATGTCATCTTGTAGCCTCTTTATTTATCCTGCTGCAAATAGTGAGCAAACCGTTCCCGTAGTTGTTCAACAGTCAAATTCTGAGTCCAATACTCTACTAAAGCGTGACCAAAAGCCCAGGCGTTGCGGTCAGGAGAGGCTGAGTTTTCTAGCAGTAATGGCCAGAGAGATAGTAAATCAAAGTTAAACGGGTTAACATTATTGGTATTTAAAAGTGAAAACAAATCGTAGGCCATCTGGAGTTTACCAATCACAATTGGTAGCTGTTCCACGGGGATTTGTTCTGCCAGCAGATATGCCAGAGTTGGAGAACCCGTTGATAAGGTAGAAATAAACTGAAGCACAGGACTTTTAAGTAATGCAGTTAGTCCCTGAGTTGTCGCCATCTGGAAAGTGTAGTGGTCAATGATTTTGGCAGTGGCGACTGTACGGGCTTCCAAGTTACGCAAAAAGCGGGCTAGTCTGAGTTGTTTGGCAGGAGCGATCGCTTGTAATAATGCTAAAGATAACCCTTCTACTCCCCAGGCAATTCGACCTGTTTTCACATCACTGGTAACAATTGGTAAAACCAGATGACAGAATTTATCCAAAAGCTGAGCGCGGTACTGGGTAGCTTCCCGAATAGCAATTTCCTTGGGCCTGTCGCCCCATTCCCAATCATAAGGCGGTTGCCACTCACGAATCGGACGCAGACGATCTACTTGGGTGACAGATGCGATTGCTGGTAAGTCTGCAACTGCCGCCAGCATATCTTCTAAAAAATCTACATCCATCTGTAGGGCAGGATCAAGGGCAGGAGTAACTAACAGCAGTAAATCTGCGTTGATAGCATAGTCAAGCACCAAGTTTCGCAGATCGCCACCGTTCACTTGTTCATAACCTGGTGTATCCCAAAGATTTAAAGTTTCCCCGGTTGAAGATTGCCATTGGTAATTTTGAATTTGATCAGTGCTGGGCAAAACATCCACGGCTGCCAAATCAGCTTGAAATAAAGTGTTAATCAAACTGCTTTTACCAGAACCAGTCCGCCCTACCAGTAAAATATTGACGGGTTTTTGTGCAACTGCCTCTGGTGTTTCTGCTTGCGCGAGGATTTCTCGGAGATTTTGAGTTTTCGCTTTGGGTAGCGTCGGCGGAGAAATTGCAGATGCTGACATTGGCAGTGTAGTACCACTATAAAGCGCGATCGCCTGACGGCATAAATTTCTGAGAGCATTTTCTCGCAACAATTGACCCAAATTGACTAATAACTGCTGAGTTGCGCGGTTACTGTAACCCTTGGTAGCTCGGTTTGCCACTGCTGCTACAGGATTCAACAGCCACTGCGCAAAGTTCCAGGCTTGCCATAATTTACGAGCGGATGGCTCTAGTTGCCGATAAACTTCGTATGCTTGGTAAGCTTGCCCAACGGTGACTTGATTAAGAGCCGGTGATAACTTTTGCATCCATTGATCTAAGTCATCCACAGTTCCCCGAATCAACCCATAAGCCTGGGGTATGTAAATGTTTAACAGGGGATATTGAACTTCAGGATAGTAGATATGAGCGATCACTGTGACTAAATCTTGGCATCGTGTCCAAAAAGTTTGCCAATCTTCCCAAATCGGGCGATCGTTTTGTGCTGCTTGGAGAATATTTTGCAGTGCAATTTCTGCTTGCTTTGTAGTGTCGCTTCCTGCTGTATTATCTGCGGCTGATTCCAGTTCTTCTTTGACTTCTGTCATCACTGCTTCTACCTGCTTGATTGCAGGTTGAGTCCATTTCACCAGCAGCCAACGCCAACCCACAAATACCAGGGTAAACACACCCCATATCCAATTAATACCCCAGGTATGAATCTGCATCCCTGCGGATATTAGTAAGAAGGTAATGATGATGGCGATGGGAATTGCTAATACTACCCATTGCCACAGTTTTAATCGCACCATTTTTTTGATGATACTCCCTAATTTTGTAGACTTCAGTCTCTGTTAAGCTAAATTATTAATTAAAACTCAAACAGTGGTGCAAAATCTAAACTAGAAGTCAAGCACAATTCGGAAAGCCTAAAATCCTATGAGTCTTTTTTGTCTAGTTCATGGTGCCTTCCAAGGTGCTTGGTGTTGGGATTTGTTAATTCCTTACTTAGAAGCGCAAGGTCATAAAACAGTAGCAATGGATTTGCCAATTGAAGATGTATCTGCAAGTTTATCGCAATTTGCAGATGTAGTATTTCAAGCGCTACCAAAAACTGATGATGATATTGTGCTGGTTGGCCACTCAATGGCTGGTACTGTGATTCCCCTGGTTGCAGAAGCGCATCAAGTACGTCAACTAGTATTCCTTACTGCGCTTATTCCATACCCAGAAACCAGTACACTTGACCAATTTTCTCATAATCTCGATGTTGATAGCCTCAAATCATTAAATTACGAACCAAAAGAGCCAAGACGACTTGAACAATTTTATGATGAACCTGATATGTTTAATCCAGTGTCTGCTGGTAAAAACTTTTCAGATGAAGCAGTATTGATGGAGTTTTTCTATCACGATTGTCAACCGGATGTAATGCGTTGGGCACTCTCAAAAGGACGTTTGCAGCAATCAATGGCATATATTTTCGAGGTTAATCCCCTGAATTCTTTACCAAATATAGAGTGTAAATATATTGTTTGTACTGATGACCGAATAATCTCTCCTGCATGGTCACGCTACGCTGCACGTAAGCGCTTGGGAGTTAATGCCATAGAGATGCCTGGAGGTCATTGCCCACACTTGTCTCGTCCTGCTCACCTTGCCTCAGTATTAACTAATGACCTTTATATATAGAACTTGTGATAAAAAGCTGGAAACGCCTGCTCATAGAACCAAAGCATTAGTTTTATACGGTTTAGAGATTTTAACTCTAATGTAATAGTAGATTTCAAATTTTAATTAATAGTTTGGCATAATAAATACTGGCGAATTGCTAACTTTTTACTATGATAGTAGGAGATTGAAGGATTACTATATTTTTGCTTAATTGCTATCCAACAGTTAATAGTAATTAATTTAGTAATTTCAAGAGTAGCTAAATGATTACCTTCATTTAAAGCCCTTTGCAGACTTTTTCTGTCCCTTACCTTTGGGTTTTGATTTGTTTACTTCTGTGATGGCTTCTTGAAATAAATTGTGCAGATGTATAGGTACACTGGCGATTTCTGGTAAATCTGGCTCTGTAGGTTTATCGAATTCTTGTAAAAGGGAATCCAAGTCAGTTTTCAGGCTAAATTCTGGACGTTGTAGAAAATTTTGTAATACCTTTTCTAGCTGAGTTGGATATTTTTCGGCTAACCGATGCCAAATAAAGGCATTAATACTTTTATCTTCTAGATAGTGGCGAATTAATTTTTCATTGCCTGCAATATTTTGCCCATCTTCAGATGATAGAATTTCTTGCATTCTAATATATGTTTGTACAAACATTTGTCCCCAACGCGGATGGGAAATAGCCGTTACCTGTTCTGCTTTTTTGAGTTCGGCAGGTAAATCAACTTTTGGCATTACCATTTTGCTTTTACCATTGCCACTATCACCTTTAAAAAGCTGAGAAACTACCTTTGAATCTGCACCAACTTCTGCTGCTGCTGTTTGTATTTCTTCTTCGCTAACCCCAGCTTCTTCTGCTATTTCTGCCAAAGACTTAGACGAATCAATTCCCGCAGCCGCTAAATTTTGCTCAGTGAGTAACTCTTGAAATTCAGCTATTTTTTTATTAAGTTGATATCCTGGTAATGTAATTTCATCGCTACCAAAAAAATCAACAAATTGCTGATGATATTTTTCTACTGATTTCCAAGCTTCTTCTAATAAATCAGGCGCATCACTATAAAGATTATTTTTATAATTTTCTTTAAAATTACCAATTGCTACAGCAAGTTTTGGCTTACCCAATTTACCCATTAGTGTATGGGGACCAGAAAACATCCAGTAGCTACTGTTAACAGGAGAAATGCGAGTGAGCAAGATTTCTCCGACTTTTAACCGCGATAATGTTTGTAATGTTTGCGGATTATTGGACTTGACAATGTAGCGTTTATCTGTAAGCCAGTTCATTAACTCAAAGCCATCAGGTAAGATGCTGGTGATGGCAAATAAGCCAATAAAACTACGATGCCAGTTGTTGATTAAATTGCGATCGCTCTCTGATAAATCTTGATGGCTGTCAATAAACAACTCTAGGGGAGACTGATTACCAACTTGCCCTTCGACAAGAAAGCTATCAACAATTAAATCTTGGTGTGTACTATCACCACTGCCACGGCGTAACTTTACTGCTGCATAGGTTTCCAATGCTGCTGCTAGTTCGCCTTCTGCATCCAGGACAAAATCGACCAAGGCTTGTTTTAATTCGTGCGATCGCTTTAATATGACATCCACAGGTAAATCTCTCGGCTCCATAGTTAGTAGATTACAGCTTTTGAGTAAATTACAGCATCTAGCAATAGCTAGATTCATATTGAAGAAACAAGTAGCCTAACTTTCAAAAACGACAAACTCAACGTTAGTTGCAGTGTATTGAAGAGGTGTCTTTTCAGTCAATCATTGGTCTACAGATTCAAAAACTTGGTAATTGTGGTAGCAAATACAATTTTTAGGCATAAATTGCTAGTGTGAGACCAATTCATATTTTCAATCAGCAACGCCTAAAATTTCTCTGTGGGATAGGTATTCCCACCCCACAAAAGAAAATACAGCACATTTCATATAAATCAGGTATGCAAGGGCAGGCAAGATGCCTACCCCACAAGGATTATAATTTTAGGCTTGTACTTCATTTCCTGACAAAGTGCTGTAATTTAATTTTTGCAACTACTCTGTCATTACCAAAACTTTAGGCAGTTCAGGTTTCAGTAATTTGTTCAATAGAGATGCAGGAGGTTGATTGTGAGGCCAAGCAAAAGCATGACGGAAAGCTGCATTTTGACAAGCTTGTAACTGTTCAAAGTTAATAATGTCGTAAGTCAAAAGGTTTTCGTACTCAAACGGCAGACGCATATTATGCAACCCAGCGTTATCAGTACAAATAGCAATATCTACCCCAACTTCAAAACAACGGTCAAAAACCAATTTCAATTGACGGATATCCTGTAAAGTTCCTGTCTTCAGGTAAGTTGTGGGACAAACTTCCAAACACTGTCCCCGTCTAGCTACTTCTTTAAGTAACTCTGGAGATAACAAAGGAATTTGGATACCATGACCAATTCGCATCAGGTAAGGTAATAGTTTGGGGTAACAACCATCTGTGGTTTCGTAGAGGTGTCCTGTTGTATTAATGCCAAGCGATCGCCCATACTCATACAAGCTAATCCATTCTTCTAAACGTTCAGCATAATAGCGATCGCCCCCAGCTACATCTATCCCACAAACATACTGTTTATTTTGCGCTGCCAAATCAATAATTGCCTGATTCACCTCATAAGGTAAGCGCGAGTGCATACAGAGAATTTGGCTAGTGATAATAGGATATTCCGGTAAGTGACTAGCTTTGCCTACCACCTCGACAATTTCCGCCATCTTGTCAATTCTCTCAGTTTGACTTAGATGCTCAGGTGTCCGTAAATATGGTGTATAGCGCAGTTCTAAATAAGCCAGATTTTCAAAAATATAAGCTCCTCGCAACAGGCGATAAATAAAGTAAGGTAAGGTTTCTACAGTTTGTACACTTTCTACTAAGGTGTGTAATTCTAGATACTCATCTAAAGTATTACGAGGACGGGTATAAAAGTCTTCAAATTCTGAATATTCAGCAAAACGAGCAATTAAATCAGTAGCATGGCGCTCAAAGTATCGCCACAACACACGGGGAACAACGGAACCCCCCAGGTGTCTATGTAACTCCGCATATAAAGCCATAGTGATATTTTGTAAATAAAAATTTCACTAATTGTAACAAAAGTTTTAAATAAAAAATCTATCTGCCTTACCTAACTTGAAAAAGTGCTGAGTGCTGAGTGCTGAGTAAAATATACTAGTCCCTAGTTCCTGGGAGCATCCCAATTTGGCAAAAATATAAGGGACTGACGCAAAAACCCTATTAAACCCTCTTACAGCAGCAAGTTGGTCAAGGGGAAGAACACGTCCAGCAAAATCTTCAGAAAACATCAATTGTGCTGCTTGACTAAGTTCATCTCGTCTTTTTCCTCCAGGAAGTAAGGCGATACCATAGAGAATTTCAGGTAATTCAAAATCTTCAAAATTTGCAAAACGCTGTTCAATGAGCGTAGCTAGATTCAAGGGAGGTTCGTGATTTTCTGCTAGAACAAGATAGAGAATTTCTTTGGCTTCTTCTTCTAAGGAACGTCCGTGTTTTTCGGCTCGTTTTTGGAGACGAGATTTGATTTCATCATCAAGATTAGAAATAATAATATTCGTCATAAGTATAGAGTAAATTGCTATTTTCTTCGGTTCTAGCCACCAAACCGTTAATTTATACATTGGAGTTCTATCTCATATTATTGATTATTAGAAATTTTCTCCAAAACGTCTCACCCATTCTTTTACAGCTTTTCTCATTACCCTTCTCCCATCATTGCGATGAGTTTCAATCAACCTTGGTAATTCTCGAATCGGTAAACCAGAAAAAACTAAACTTGTTTCAGATTCTATATATTCGCCATTTTGCAATAGATAAATTCTTAATTCTCCAGTGTCATAACACCAAATTTCAGGAACACCCAACCGCGCATAAATAGGAAACCGATTTAAAGATTTACTAGTAACGTCAATTTCTAACGCTAAATCTGGCGGCGGGTCTTGGTTTAAATCTAAATCTAGTCTTCCCCTAATTGCTGCTTCATTTTGAAAATAAAAACAATCATCCGGTTCTAAACCAACCATGCGGCTTTCTCGTTTCCAGGTAGTTGAACCATAACTTTCATATTTTAAATCTAATTCTAAAGCTATGTCTTCAATAGCAATGCTGATAGTTTTTTTATAATATTCGTGTTCTGGTAAAGGTGTCATAATTTCCAAAGTTCCGCAATCATAAGCTATTCTTGCTGCACGGGATTCTCCCAAATCTTGCAAAAGGTTTTCAAACTGTTGCCAGCTAATGTTGTAAAGTACCACTCTATCGGCTCTATTTTTAACAGCTATCATGATAATTCTTAACTCCTGTAGGGTTTTAGCAAAGCATTTTAGTTATATTTAAATATTGGCTTGTTTATCCTGTGAATTAACAACTATATGTGTAGCGATCGCCTGCCTATTTTTGGTAACAAAATTCGTGATTATCTAAATTACTTGACAAAAATCGCAAAATATGTTGATAATTATAATTTGTGGAAACTTTAGCTCATAAAATAAACTCTTGGCTAACGTTATTGTCATAGGTGCCCAATGGGGCGATGAAGGAAAAGGTAAAATAACAGACTTACTCAGCCGCTCCGCAGATGTAGTTGTACGTTATCAAGGGGGTGTCAATGCTGGACACACTATTGTAGTGAAGGGTCAGACCTTTAAACTGCACTTGATTCCCTCTGGTATTTTGTATTCAAATACTGAGTGCATCATAGGCTGTGGGACAGTCATTGATCCACAGGTTTTGATAGCAGAACTTGATCAACTAGAAAAATTAAACATTTCTACTGCCAACCTGTTGATATCTGAGACAGCCCACGTAACGATGCCTTATCATCGGCTGATTGACCAAGCGTCAGAGGAGCGACGGGGAAGTCATAAAATCGGCACCACTGGTCGGGGGATTGGCCCGACTTATGCTGATAAATCAGAGCGTACAGGCATCAGAATTTTGGACTTGATGGACATTGATGCATTACGTGAGCAGTTGGAATGGACGATTAATTATAAAAACGTTATTTTAGAAAAACTTTACAATTTACCGCCCCTAGATCCTCAAAAGGTAATTCAAGAGTATGTAGGGTACGCTGATCGCTTGCGTCCCTATGTGGTTGATACATCATTAAAAATATATGATGCCATTCAGCGACGGCGCAATATTTTGTTTGAAGGCGCACAAGGCACGCTCCTTGACCTAGATCACGGGACTTATCCTTATGTTACCTCTTCTAACCCCGTAGCCGGTGGGGCTTGCGTTGGTACTGGTCTAGGACCGACAATGATAGATCGGGTGATTGGGGTGTCGAAAGCGTACACCACGCGAGTAGGAGAAGGGCCTTTTCCCACCGAACAAGACGGAAAAATAGGAGAATTGTTATGCGATCGCGGTGCAGAATTTGGCACAACCACAGGACGCAAGCGTCGTTGTGGCTGGTTTGATGCCGTCATCGGTCGCTATGCCGTACGGATTAACGGCATGGATTGTATGGCAATTACCAAACTCGATGTCCTCGACACATTAGAGGAAATCAAAGTTTGTGTTGCTTACGAAATAGACGGCGATCGCTGCGAACACTTCCCCACCAGTTCACGCCAATTTGCTCGGTGTCGCCCCATCTACAAAAGCTTACCAGGATGGCAGGTGTCAACCAGTGAATGCCGCACCTTAGAAGACTTGCCACCGCAAGCACTAGACTACCTGAAATTCTTAGCAGAATTGATGGAAGTTCCCATCGCGATTGTTTCCTTAGGAGCTAGCCGCGATCAAACCATAATCGTAGAAGACCCGATCCACGGGCCTAAACGCGCTTTGTTACACCCTGACGGTACACCCGCCTCTTTACTAAGTGCTGAGTGCTGAGTATTTGGGTTTCAGTAGCCCGCGAAGAAAACACAAACAACTGATAACTGACAACTGATAACTTATATGGCTATTACAGTCGAATCTCAAAAGCGCCCAGAAGGTAGCAAGCCAAATGCTTTGCGCCGTTCTGGTCTTATTCCTGCTAACTTGTACGGTCACAAAGGTACCGAATCAATTTCTCTAGTAGTTGACGCAAAAACCGTTGAGCGCCTGCTCAAAAGGGCTGCTGTTAACAAAACAGAGATTGAATTGAATATTCCTGAACTTGAGTGGAGTGGTACAACTGTACTACGAGAAGTTCAGATCCATCCAGCTAAGGGTACGCCCTATCACCTGAGCTTTTTTGCCTTTGCTAAAGGCTAATACAAGCGCATATTTTGTCTTTATTGTCACTTAAACTTTGTGATCATTGCTGTTAAAACCAGGGGTTAAACCCTGGTTTTTTGTTAAGCTATCAACGACTAAAGCGTAGCCATGCCCGTCAGAGCTTTACGCTTTAACGATACGCTTTAAAGATACGTAATTTATAATTTTGCCTTTTCTGTAAGTATCTCATCCAAAACTTTTATGACAGAAGTCAATCTTTCAGTTTTAATTCAGCACATGTTGCAGCCTGGATTTTATCCTCATGCAGTAACTGAACCAATTCAACTCATTCAAACTCATGTTTCTTATGTGCTACTTACAGGAGATTACGCCTATAAGCTAAAAAAATCGGTGAATTTTGGCTTTTTGGATTTTTCTACCTTAGCGAAACGGCAACATTTTTGTCAGGAAGAGTTGCGTTTAAATCAACGCGGAGCAGCTGAACTGTATTTGGAAGTTTTGCCTGTGACTTTTGTCGGTGAGCAATATCATTTAGGAGGAACAGGAGAAGCTGTAGAATATGTGCTGAAAATGCGCCAGTTTCCTCAAGAATTGCTGTTCACCACATTATTTGAGCAAGGTAAATTAACTGAAGCTCATCTAGAAGAGTTGGGGCAGGTAGTAGCTGAATACCATGCTAAAGCTGCAATTAATGATTATATTCGCAGTTTTGGCGAAGTGCCGCAAGTACGGGCGGCAATTGATGAAAATTACCAGCAAACTCACAAGTATATCGGTGGACCCCAAACACAGTCACAGTTTGAAGAAACAAAACAATATACAGATAACTTTTTTGCAGCACATCCAGAATTATTTGCTAGCAGAGTTCAAAATAACTATATTCGTGAATGTCACGGAGATTTACACCTGAGAAATATTGCTCTGTGGCATGACAAAATTATCCTCTTTGACTGCATTGAATTTAATGAGCCGTTTCGCTTTGTCGATGTGATGTACGATGTAGCATTTACGGTGATGGATTTAGAAGCGCGACAGCGCCAAGACTTAGGAAATGCGTTTTTAAACACCTATGTTGAGCAAACCGGTGATTGGGAAGGATTGCAGGTACTGCCTTTGTATTTAAGCCGTCAAGCTTATGTCCGGGCCAAGGTGACTTCTTTTTTGTTAGATGACCCCAATGTGCCAGCAACAGCCAAGGAAGAAGCAGCAAAAACGGCGGCTGACTATTACAAGCAAGCATGGGAGTACACTAAACCCAAACAAGGAAAATTAATTTTAATGTCTGGGTTGTCTGGTTCTGGTAAGTCTACAACAGCAAAATATTTAGCTCGTCAATTGGGTGCAATTCAGATTCGCTCAGATGCAGTGCGAAAGCATTTAGGGGGAATTTCTCTGCGGGAACGTGGTGGAGATGATTTATACACGCCAGCGATGACTCAGAAAACCTATGCACGGTTATTGGATTTGGGAATTATACTGGCTAATCAAGGTTTTAATGTAATTTTAGATGCCAAATATGACCAACAAAAGCTCCGACAAGAAGCGATCGCCCAAGCTGAAAAACACCAAATTCCTCTTCAGATTATTTATTGCACAGCACCCCTAGAAGTTTTGCAAGAGCGTCTTGTCAAGCGCCGTGGTGATATTGCTGATGCTACCGTTGATTTATTAACATCACAACTTCAGCAAGCTGAACCTTTTACCGACGCAGAAAAACCCTACGTGCAAACTTGGGATACAACTAAACCACAACAGGCACAATTTCAACAATTGATTCGCCAATAGTATTTTTATCTTATGGCACCAAACAATAACGGATTTCCCCCTGTTTCGTCCGATTTCCTTTCTCAACTGATATTTGGGGCATTTTTAATATTTATATTGTCGATGGCAGGTTTTTCCCTACCTCTGAGCCTCTTTTTAGGCATTTTAGGTGGTTTCGTCTTGGGTTGGTTTACCAATGCCAGTAAAAATAGCCCCCAGCCCACAACTGTAGCCTCCTCTGATGGTATTGATGCAGGACTCAAATACTGGTTATTTTTCCTATTAGGCTTTGTATTTTTGGGTTATTCTCCACCTATGAGTATTTTGCTGGGTGGAATCGCCGCTATTGGTGGAGGCTGGATTACCGCTTGGTGGGGAAGCAAGGAAGAAACGAGAACTCAGCTACCGGTTGCAACTTCAGAAGAGGTAGCAAGTGAACAGTCTGGAGCAGAGAGGATCACAAAACGGCAAAGAAGAAGATTAACCCGTCGTTATCGTCGTACTTCTGGAAGCTTCAATTTCAGGTTTTGGGAAAGGTAATATGGGGCGGAGGGGATGGGGGGACAAGGGGAGATTACTAATATTAAGTTCTTCCCCCCATCTCCCCATCCCCCCATCCTCTCCCCACTCTCTACTCCCTACTCCCCAATATGTTTTTATATCTTTCCAAATTACTGCCACTATTTTTCTATCCTCTAGGGCTAGCCAGTGTCAGCTTGATCGTGGCTTTGGTAACGTTGCGGAAACGACCACGCACAGCAGCGATCGCCATTTCTATAGCCTTGATTTTATTGCTCTTTTGTAGTAATGCTTGGGTGGCTAAATCCCTAGTGCGATCGCTCGAATGGCAATATCTCCCTCCTAATCCTATGCCCAATGCAGAAGCTATTGTAGTTTTGGGTGGTGCAACAAAATCAGCCTTTCCTCCCAGACCTACTGTGGATTTAAGTGAAGCGGGCGATCGCGTGATTTATGCAGCTCAACTATATCGTCAAAAAAAAGCTCCTATGATCATTTTGAGTGGGGGACGCATTGACTGGCGTGGTGGGGGTTCCCCAGAATCGGCAGATATGGCAGATGTGCTGACATCTATTGGTATTCCATCTGAGGCGATTATCCAAGAGCCTGATTCTCTCAATACTTATGAAAATGCCGTTAATGTCAAGAAAATTTTAGAATCTCGTGGCATTAGTCAAATATTGTTGGTAACATCGGCAATGCATATGCCGCGATCGCTAAAGATTTTCCAGCGTCAAGGCATTAAGGCTATTGCTGCACCTACCGATTTTCTCGTTAGCCAAGGTGAACTGCAAGAAATTCGCAGCACTCCTAAAGCCGCTATCTTGAATTTATTACCAGATACCAACAACCTACACCAATTTACTAACGCCCTCAAAGAATACATTGGCAGTTTGGTATATCGCTTACGCGGTTGGCTCTAACGAAGCGATTGCACATACCACATTCTTCGCCCCTCTTCAATCATGGAGCGGATTGACGTTTTATCCAAAGCCACTTCTCGCCGCAGTTCTTGCATCCTGGCAATCGTAATATTTATTGATTGTGCTGTCGTAGGCTTTCCCCAGGCGTTATATCGTGGTTGGGTTGCGGATGATAGGGTAACTTTTGTATCGGGTAACGGTTGCACAACCACCACCACTTCAACAGAAATATCTTTTCAATCGGTGGGCGTTTGGATTTGCAATATACCATCTGCCCCAATATGTGCTTGTAATTTTATTGTTTCTATATCAGTCCTTACTGATAGCTATAATTTCATTAGTCGGAGAGTTTTAATTTTTAAATATTAAAATTATGACTAAAAATTTACCTTATATTATTCCTGCCTCTCAACCTGAAGTTGAGGAATCCTTTGGTAGTTACCAAACAACTCACCAGTTTTACCAAGAAGTTCACACACGCTCAGAATTTCAGCGTCATTGCGAGTGGTACTACATAACCGCAGAACAGCACCGCCAAGATGTAAAAAAAATGCGCGGCGAACTGAATATTTTGCAGTGGTTTCGCCGCTCGTAAGTGATTTAGATTATTTCTAGCTCACTCTCACGCAAATGAGCTTTAAATTTTTTACCAAACTTGACTAAAATCGGCAAATTAGCGCTTACAGGTCTACCTTGCCATTCGGTGGCAATCCCTATGACTTCACCTTCTGTGCCTTTAATGTCACAAGCCTGACCTCGATGCTCAGGATGATGATAAACTACCACCGACTCTTTAACGCGGACGCGATCGCCAACTTTCATAACAACATTTACACCTAGCTTTTGCTGTTCCACAAGCATCTCCACAGGCATCTCTCACTGAACTGCTTTTTTGAAAAATAGACTGTTTTCTATAGTCACTTTTAAGCTTCCATTTGGATAGAAGCTCTGTTTTACGCCTCTGTAACTGCTATACAAACAAAGCCTGCCCATGCAGGCTTTAATAGTGGTTAGTCAGCGACATTCGGGCTAGAAAAAACCCGTTTTGCTTTTGCTGTGCGCTTTAACGATAAATCTAATTCTACAACAAATAGATATTCTATTCCTAAGTCATTAGTCATTGGTCACACTTCTCACACTCCCCACTTACCTTTGTGGCGGACACAGTGGCTGTATTCTTTGGGGAAGTTGCCGACAAATCTGCTGAAAACCTTGAGGATTAACTTGCCACCAAGCAAATAATCCTAGACTTGTACCCGCCAAGAGAACACCTAATAATCCTCCAATTAACACCACAGGTTTACGTCGAATTGGTTTTTTGACTGGAGTGGGGGTCGGTGCTTCTGTCACATCTAAATCTAGTGTTAGATCCAAATCCAGTAGTGCTTGAGAACTTTCTGCAAAGGAAGATTCTGTTTCTAGTTCTTCTAGTTCTTGTGGTTCTTCTACTTTGATGATTTCTACTGGCGGCGATGATTGCGTCACTGGTACTAGGTACTCTTTGGACACTCGACAAAGAGTCAGAACCACAGAAGTATTATCATGACCATTTTTCTCGTTTGCCAAATTAATCCAATCGCGAACAGCATCTTCAACCGCAAGTTGACCTGTTAACACTGGAATTGCGTGATCTTGCCAAGATTGTTCCACCCAGTTATGATCACTTAAACCATCAGAACACAGCAGTAATAAGCCATCTTCTTCTAAAATAAAGCGCTTAATGCAAGGACGTAAGGATTCAGCATCTTTTGTTCCCAATGCTTGGGTGAGGGCAGTCGCATCGATTCTCTGAAGTGCTGGACGATACAAACTCCGGGCCAGGCGGACTTCCCGTGTGGCGACAACATCATCTACTGTCAATAGTTGGCAGTAGTTGCGAGTTATCCAATAAGCACGGCTATCACCGATATTAGCTAAGTAAAGTTCATGAGCATTGTCTGAGTGCCAGCCAGAGGTTGTTGAGACTCGTTGTGGCACTTGCACCGCCATCACCAGGGTTGTAGCCATGCGTTCTCTACCTTGGCGTTTTTGTTCATCGTTACGGGAGCAAATGACATTATTCACCACCCGCAAGCTGGCTTCTAGTTGTTCTTGCAACAAGTTTGGTGAAACAAGTTCATTTTGTTCTCTTACTTCTGTCAACAAGGCTCGAATTTGCAGTTTTAGGGACTGCACAGCCAATTGACTAGCAACTTCACCCCCTTGATGTCCACCAATGCCGTCACACACAATCGATAACCGTGGCAGTATTGGGTCATCTGAATCACTAGATGCTATGGGGTAGCAATTATCTTCATTTTGCCGCAATTCCGGGCCGATATCTGTTGCCCCTGCCAGTTTCAGACTTAATGGCAGTTCTGCCGCCGATGAAAGTAATAAAGCATTGAGTTGAGTAGTGATGGTATCTAACTCTACCTCAGAGCTACACATCTGTTGGACTATATTTTCTAGTTCTCTGACTACTGGAGTTTTTGCAGATACTACCAAAGACTGCCAAGACTGCCCCAAATCCTGCAAATTCGGCTGCTGGGTTTCTGTTTGGTGAAGTTCCAAAAGTCTGACACACCAACCTTGCGATCGCAGGTTTTCTGGTACAAGTAAACTTTGGGCAACGCCTAACTCTAATAAAGGTGTCCACAGTTGCAGGATTTGCCATAGCCAGTAAACTTGTCTGACAGCCGTTGCTTGCTCCCATGCTTCAGCAATGCTGGGATAAATCTGTCCTACCTCATCTATGGGCACATTTTCCAGTAAGAGGATATGATCTGCGCCTTCTTGGGTACTAACCAACCCATAAACTTCAGGTAGGTGCAAGCGCTCTTGATAGAGCTTAAGGTAAGGAATAACTATTTTTGGTAACTCTTCAGGTACTGTTGGCGACAGTCCCGGCTGAGTATCTAGCCAAACCTGCTGCGTAATTACCTCATATCTATCCATCACTTTAGTTCCTGGTGAGAGTGTGGCAGGTAATGAACCACTAGCCCAGAGATAGCGGTGAACTAAGGGAGTTTGGCAATTTGCACAAACACGATCTCCCACAGAATTAATGGGGTTAGTACAGTCTGGGTTTATGCAAGAAATTATCTGCTGAGTAGAAATCATATAAGTATAAATTCTGAAGATAAATCAACTCGTGAATTTCGATTAAATTTAAGTGTCAAAGACTTGAACGCTAGAATAGACTGGATTTGTGTACCCCTGGCTACACCTTGTTACTGAAATTAATTAAACATTGATGGTAAAAAATCAAGTTTTGCTTTCTGTAAACAGTTTGTATCTGGGTGTATTTAATCTCAGAAATGCATTTACGTAAATGTAGTGTCTAGGATGGCGCTATGCCAAGTTATACCTTAATCTGGCTTCTGGCAGGAGCAGTTCTGTGTTTAATGGAATTGTTCTTACCCTCGGCTTTTGTCGAATTCATGATGGGAATTAGTGCCTTTGTAGTGGCGCTACTGTCTTTGGTGGGTTTGGTGAATTTATGGCTGCAAGTTACGGTTTGGCTGTTGTTTTCCACAGTTCTAGTCGTACTTTCCCGACGGTTTTTGCAACCACCACGACGCAAGTCGAAAATTCAGGATGCAATTTTAGCCGAAACTTTAACAGAAATTCCTGCTGGACAAATAGGGCGGGTGCTATACGAGGGGAATTCTTGGCGCGCACAATGTGACGACGAAAAGCTTAGCGTAGCACCCAATCAAAGAGTTTATGTAGTCAGAAGAGAAGGCACCACCCTAATTGTGATGCCAGAAAATATTTTGCGTTGAAGTGGTTTTTATGAGTGCTGAGTGCTTTTCCAAGTGCTGAGTGCTGAGTGCTGAGTAACAATACTAGTCCCCAGTCCCTGTTTCATACTGTATTACTCAAAAATTTAGGAGAATGAAGAAATGTTAGAAAATTTCTTTTTACTTGTCTTTTTGGCGCTTGGCGGTTCTGCGGTGGCAGGATCTGTAAGAGTCGTCAATCAAGGTAATGAAGCTTTAGTAGAAAGATTGGGTAGCTACAACAAAAAATTGGAACCAGGACTGAACTTTGTTATCCCTTTCCTCGATAAAATCGTCTATCAACAAACTATTCGGGAAAAAGTTTTAGATATTCCTCCCCAAAAATGTATTACTGGGGATAACGTGGGTATTGAAGTAGATGCAGTGGTTTACTGGCGCATCTTGGATATGGAAAAAGCCTGGTACAAGGTAGAAAATCTCCAGGCAGCTATGACTAACTTAGTGCTAACTCAAATTCGCGGGGAAATGGGTAAATTGGAGTTAGATAAAACCTTTACCGCTCGCGCTCAAATTAGTGAAACTTTACTGCGTGATTTGGATGAAGCGACTGATCCTTGGGGAGTAAAAGTTACGCGGGTAGAACTGCGTGATATTAGCCCATCTCAAACCGTCAGGGAATCAATGGAATTGCAAATGTCGGCGGAACGGCGCAGAAGGGCAGCTATTCTCACTTCTGAAGGTGAACGGGAAGCGGCTGTAAATAGTGCTAAAGGTAAAGCAGAAGCGCAAGTTTTGGATGCGGAAGCTCGGCAAAAAGCCACAATTCTCCACGCAGAAGCCCAACAAAAGTCAATTGTGCTGCAAGCCCAAGCAGAACGTCAGCAACAAGTGCTTAAGGCGCAAGCAACAGCAGAAGCAATGCAAATTATCACCAAAACCTTGAATACTGAACCAGGGGCACAGGAAGCGTTACAGTTTTTACTTGCCCAAAATTATCTAGAAATGGGTATGAAGATTGGCAGCAGCGACAGCAGCAAGGTAATGTTTATGGACCCCCGCAGTATCCCAGCTACTTTAGAGGGGATGCGTTCCATTGTTTCAGACGCTTCTGCTAACCCCTTATTTGGTGGTGAAATATCAGGGGGAAATCATAATCGCCCCCACTAAGGAGTTAAGAATTATTAATTCTTAACTCTTAACTCTTTTTAATCAGCGCCAATGCCAGTAGCTTGATTCATCTGGCATTGACCACACAAACCAAAAAATTCGAGTGTGTGGTAAAAAATTTTAAACTTATGACTAGATTGCAATTGGTCTTCTAGGTTATGGACAGGGCATTGATTAATGGGAATGGAGACACCACATTGTAGACAAGTTAAGTGGTGTTTATCTTGCTGTGCTGGGCTGTAGAGGGCTTCACCGTTAGCCAAAGTCCGTACCTGCACCATACCTTCTAGTTTTAAGGACTCTAAGGAGCGGTAAACCGTTGCTAATCCCATGCTCTGATTGCGATTACGTAATTCTACGTAAATATCCTGGGCGGAAATACCTTGTTTGATAGTTTTCAGCAGGTTCAAAATACGCTCTTGACTGCGGGTGCGTATGACTCTCATAGACAATTATTTAAATTCGCCACTGTGATAGAAGCTGTTATACTGGCTAACTAATAAATTAACTCTAACTGCTCCGTAATCTTATTTTCACTCAGTTGGAGCAGAAAGTTATAGTATAGCGATCGCAGCATTCAGCAAAAGCCTGTGCAAAGGAAGTATCTAGCCAAAATTCTCGTGACGCTTCGCCCTTCAGTCTTAGACCCTGCTGGTGTGGCTGTACAATCCGGTCTCAAGCAACTGGGATACGACAACGTGGAACAGGTGCGGATTGGTAAGTACATTGAACTAACCATCACTTCGACAGAAGAACGTAAAGCGCGTCAAGACCTGGAAAACATCTGTGACAAAATGCTCGCCAATCCGGTGATTGAAAATTATCGCTTTGAATTGATTGAGGTGGAAACACAGACGGGAGTCATTTGAGTTGGGGGATGGGGAGACAAGGGGACAAGGGGACAAGAACGAAAATGCTTCCTCATCTCCCTACTCCCTACTCCCTCACTCCTCACTCCCGTTGACTAATAACCAATGACTATTGACTAAATCATGAAATTTGGAGTTTTGGTTTTTCCGGGTTCTAATTGCGATCGCGATGTGGCTTACGTAACCAAAGACTTGCTGGGTCAACCGACTCGCATGGTTTGGCACCAAGAAACGGATATTAGTGATTTGGATGTGGTGATCGTACCTGGTGGTTTTAGTTACGGTGACTATTTGCGCTGCGGTGCGATCGCGCGGTTTTCGCCTGTGATGCAGCAGGTGATGACCCACGCCCAACAGGGTAAGTTCGTCCTCGGTATTTGTAACGGTTTTCAGGTATTAACTGAAGCCGGACTTTTACCTGGGGCTTTGACAAGAAATCAGGATTTGCATTTTATATGCGATCGTGTCCCCCTGAAAGTTGAGCGTACCAATACGAATTGGACGCAAGCTTATAAAACTGGTGAAGTTATTACTTTGCCTGTCGCCCATGGCGAAGGCCGATTTTACGCTAACAAAGCGACTTTATCAGCGATCGAAGATAACGGACAAGTTGTCTTCCGCTATGCAGGGGGAAATCCTAACGGTTCGTTGAATCACATTGCCGGAATTTGTAATCGTCAGGGCAATGTTTTAGGGATGATGCCCCACCCAGAAAGGGCATCAGATGCCATGTTGGGGAGTAGTGATGGGTTAAGGCTATTTCAAGGGCTGTTAGAGAATGTGGCGGCATTAGCATAGCTTTAATCTTCATTAATGAACAACTTAGGGGGACAGCAATGCTGTCCCCCTAAATATTTTGTATAGACACGCATAGAATTAGTCAGAAATTTTTGCCAAAATTAAATACTTTCTGCTTCCTGTTTTAGTTAATTAGGACTTACGCAGGAACTCTCTGAAACCCTCTTAACTTCGTGTCCTTTGTGGTATGCGCTGCGCGTATGCTTCGCGAACGTTTTTTCATTATTTTGTGTAAGTCCTATTAATAAAGTATTTACAATTACCATACTATCCAAACTGACTTGATAAATTGCTAGTTAAATGAACAATTTAGATAACTAAAAATTTAAAAATTTATACAAGCAGGTGGGTTCCCTAATGTCTAATTCAGCGTCAATTAATCACTTTATTAAATGGATACAATCTTTTGATAATCGTCTTTTAAAAACTGAAGATGATGTAGAAAAAAATTTTGCTATTCCGATGTTTCAGTATCTTGGTTATCCAGAAAGATGTCGGCAGAGTAAGTATCCATTAAAAATATATAACTCTGGAACCCAGGCAAAAAAACTAAAAATTGCGCAACTTTATTTTTCTACTGATCACATAAAAGAACAAAATGCAGAGACATCATTAATTAGTGTTATATGCTTAGAACCAAGCGCAACTAATTTTAAAGAGGCGATTGAACAAGCAAAATTCTACAATAAATATCTAAAATTATTATTTTTTGTTGTCACTAATGGCTATAAAGTAAATGTATTTAAATGCCTTTATTACCAAAAAGAAGAGACTATTTTTGATACAAATACTGATTTATTGATTAATATTAACTTAGCCTCGAAATTCTATAATAAATTAAATTTTGCATTTGTTAAAAATATTGACAAAAATACAAATAATAATTTTGCTTTTACTAAATATATTAATTTAGAAAAAACTCTCAATTCCTATCCAGACGTACAAAATATTTTATCAAAATCAGATTTTGAACCTTCTATTATACAAGAAGGTAATCACTTTATTGTTATAAAATCTAAAGTTTTAATTGAGTGTAATTTACCAAAAGCATTTGCAGAAGGTAATTGTCAAATCCAGTTCAGTAGTTTAAATTTCAGAGGGTTAAAAATCGACTTAAATCATCGAGACATTTTAGAAAAATTAATGATTGGGTTGGATACTCCGCTAGAGTGGGGATGCCGTCGTTTTTTGAAACAACTAGGAAATAATGCCTTTGAAGTATATTTAGGGCAAGTATCAGTAATTTTATCAAAATTAGAAATTACTGACTTGTGTTTGTGTATTGATGCAGTTTGCCAAGAATATAAAAAATTAATTATTGGATTTGAAAATATTTTAGAAACATGGGATTTTGAGTTAGTAAAGTTTACCAATATTTGTGGTTTTTATCTTTTCTCGGTAGAGTTAAAATTATGGGAATTAATGCAAAACTTTGCCAATGAATTTAATTATGCCCAAGGTAAATCCGAATGGCATCTGTTTCATCAAGAAAATCTATCAATCCGGGTAAGCCGGGGAATTCGTGATCATGCATTTATATTGCCTAAAGCTGATAGTAATTACTCAGAAAATAAGAAAATTAATATAGTTTATATAATAAATGAAATTCACTTACAATCGCTTGAGAGAGGAGAAGTTACCTCATGGCAACAAGATATTGGCCCACAGGGAACTTGGACGGCTAGATATACCAAAAAATGGTTATTAGAAAGATATATTCCTAAAGTTATTGATTATTACTCCAATAAATTTCAATTATCTGAAGCTGAATTAACAAAAAATATCGTAAATTCTCAACTTGAGCGGCGTCCTATTGAAAAAATTAATGATATTAAAGAATTAGTTCCTTATTTACGTGATATCCAGTCGTGGTTACATATTTATATTGAAAATCTTGCTGCTTCGCTGTTACAGCCATATTACCAAGCATTTACAGATTTAGTACGTAATACTGATTCTGCGATCGCAGGCATAGATTATATTACAGGAACTTTGCATAGGATTGAATGGGAAAATTACCAAGAAGGTATTTCTAGCAAGTCTATAAACTATAAAAACTCCACTTTTAAAGATGCAATATGTGCTTTAGATAGGCAAATAGCAAGAATAAATAATTGTAAATTTGAGAACAGTTTGCAAGCAGATTTAATCACACGGACATTTATCTGGATTATCGAGCATGGCAAAGTCCGGTTTTCTCAATCACAGTTAAATGCTGCTAAAAGAGCTTTGCTAGCACTTTGGGAACAAAGCAGATTTGAAATGCGCCATGTTTATCCTAATCGTTGAAAATTATTAGTCACATAATTTGTTGTAAGTTCAATACAAATCCAGGTAATATGTTTTCTCCTGATAAGCTATTAGGATTATCTAATATCTCTAAATCTTTACCTGGACGATAAAGTTCTACGCGCTTATTTTTCCGATCAATTAACCAGCCTAATTGAGCGCCATTGTCGATATATTCCTGCATTTTATCCTGCAAGTCTTTGAGGGAATCACTAGGAGATCGCAACTCTACTACAAAATCAGGACAAATTGGGGCAAATTTTTCTTGTTGTTCTGAGGTTAAAGCATTCCATTTATCAATATGCACCCAAGAAGCATCTGGAGAACGATTTGCACCATTGGGAAGTTTAAAGCCAGCAGAGGGGCCAAATACTTCACCTAAATGATTTTGCTCGTTCCAAATATCTAGTTGTGTAGTAATTTTGACGTTACGCCTGTCTGTCTCGCTTCCAGATGGCGTCATGATTAATACTTCCCCTGATTCTGTGCGCTCAAATCTATAATCGCGGTTTTTTTGACACATCTGGAAAAATTGTTCATCGCTCAAGTTAAGTTTCAATTTGAGGGTAGGTGGTAAATTGACTATGGCGGTGTTCATAGGTATATCCCAGCATCTTACTTTCTAGTTTAGTGCTGTGGGCAAGCGATCGCACTTCAAAGTTTCGGATAGATAATCTTAAATTAAGGAGGAATAACTTCACTGCAAACAACGAATCGCCACTAACAAACCTCTGGCTTTATTTAACGTTTCTTCGTATTCTTTCTCAGGCTCAGAATCAGCTACCAAACCTGCACCAGCTTGCACAGTTACTGTATTATCGTGCAATACCATTGTGCGAATGGCGATCGCACTATTCAATTGTCCTTCAAAATCGTAATAACCATACACACCAGAGTAGACACCCCGGCGACTCGGTTCTAATTCGTAGATGATTTCCATCGCTCGAATTTTGGGTGCGCCGCTAACCGTACCCGCAGGAAAGCAAGCTTTGAGTAAATCCCAGGCGGTTTTATTTGGTGCTAATTTGCCCACCACATTACTGACAATGTGCATCACATGGGAATAGCGTTCAACCACCATCAATTCATCAACTTTGACGCTACCGCTTTGACAAACACGCCCCAAATCGTTACGCCCTAAGTCAACTAACATGACGTGTTCCGCCGTTTCTTTGGGGTCTTGCAACAAATCTTCAGCTAAAGCTGCATCTTCCTTGGTTGTTTTACCCCGTGGACGTGTCCCAGCAATTGGACGGACTGTGGCTATTACCCCACCATCTGGATCACTTTCGGCTTTTACCATGACTTCGGGACTGGAACCGATGATTTGCCAATCCTGGAAGTTAAAGTAAGCCATGTAAGGCGAAGGATTTATTTGGCGTAGGGAACGATAAAGGGCAAAGGGGTCGCCTGTGTATTCTGTTGATAAACGCTGGGAAATGACTACTTGAAAGATATCGCCAGCTTTGATGTATTTTTTGGCCTTTTCCACACTGGCGCAAAATTCTGGGCGGGTGAAGTTGCTGGTATATTCCTCTGTTCCCCCGACATTCTTTGTTCCTGGGGGTGTCCATTCTAAAATGGTCTTTTGTGGCGATAGAGGTAGAGATAACTTACACAGCATTTGAGTGACGCGATCGCACGCTTTTTCATAAGCCGCCTGCAAATCTACTTCTGGATCACGTAAATCAGCATAGGCGATCGCCCAAATTTTTCGTTTCACCTGGTCAAAAATCAACAGGTGGTCTACCTGCATCCACAATCCATCAGGGATATTACGCTCATCTGGTGGATGAATTGGTACACGTGGCTCAATCCAGCGAATCAATTCATAGCCCCAAAAGCCAAACAATCCGCCAATTCCTGGTGGTAATTGTGGTAATGTAACTGGCTTATAAGGTGCTAAGCAATTAGCTAAAGCTGTAAAGGGGTCACCTGCAAAAACTGCCTCTGAACCATCGCGGTGGGTTTGGATAGTAATGTCGCCTCTTGCTTCCAAAATCCATAGCGGATCACAACCCAGTAAACTATAACGTCCTAATTTTTCCCCACCTTCCACCGATTCCAGCAAAAAGCTATAAGGCTGACCAGCACAGACTTTATACCAAGCAGATACTGGCGTATCTAGGTCTGCTACCCATTCTTGATACACCGGAACAAAATTGCCTTGTAAAGCTAGCTCGGAGAAATCAGAAAAATCAGGGAACATCATAAATGAATTCAGGGAATGGGGAATGGGGGATGGGGAGATAGGGGGATGGGGGGAAAGAACTTATATTAGTAATCTCTCCTTGTCCCCTTGCCCCCTTGTCCCCAATTCCTAGCCTCTAGACATCATGGGTAGCTTTACCACTGAACTTGAGTTGTGCGGGACTGGGATTTTCCCCAATACTGCGTGGTACATGACGTACTTTCTCGCGGCCTTCGTTTACTTTTTCTGGGAAGACACCATCAGCCGGGTGAATGAAAGTGGTTTCTCCAGTAGGTAAAATCCGGTAAATTTTGTAGTCTGTGATTTTGAATTTCCGGAGTTGACCGCCTAAAGCAATGCCATATTCTTTACGAGCTATGTACAGCAGGTTTTCACCTTTCCGCATAGTGGCAGCGCCACCTGTAGGCATTTCAAAAACTTGCTCTTTGGGGCTAGTCCAAGTGATAGCGTACTTTTCTTCCTCTACTGCTTTTGTCAGCAAGCCACCTGTGCTGCCACCAAAAAGCGGGGTTTGTCCAGAAAGTTTTTCTGCCATAAAAAAGTAGTCTCTCAACGGTTTTTACGGCATCCTAACACCGCTAACACGATCATATTGCGATCGCGTCATAGACTGTAACAGTTTTTAGTCATTGGGCATTGGGCATTGGGCCAAATAGAATCCTAGATGGCATCTGCACTTGTAATTACGAATTACGTTCGCGCAGCGTTTCCGATAGCGCAGCGTGGCGTAGCCATAGGAAATATTACGAATTACAAATTAATATTACTTACTCTTGACTTTCGACCGCTTTTCCTCTTTGCTCACCTGGGCAATGGGAATAGTGAAGTGAAACTGACTACCTTGGTCTTTACCCATTGATTCTGCCCAAATTTCACCGCCCCAGCCATTGACAATTTGGCGGCAAATTGCTAGCCCTAAACCAGTACCGCCAGTGGTACGCCGTAGCGCTCCTTCTTCTTGATAGAAACGGTCAAAAACGATTTCTAGACGATTGGTTTCGATACCGCGTCCAGTGTCAGCTACTGTCACTTCAACCATCTGATTGTCGTTTTGGGTAGCTGTAATTGTGATTTTTCCTTCGGGTGGTGTAAATTTACAAGCGTTATCTACAAGTTTGGCTAATACCTCCACCAGCCAATCACCGTCGGCTCTCACTAAAGGCAGATTTTGGGCAATTTGAGTTTTGACTTGGGGGAGTTTTTCTGTTGAAGAACGGGTGCGAAGTCGGCTGAGAGCTAACTCTACACACTCTTCTAAGGTGAGGGATTCTGGATGCCATTCCACTCGACCGCTTTCTAGGTTAGAAAGAGTGAGGAAATCTTGCACTAGTTTCCGCATCCGTTCTGAGTCGGAAAGAGCAGTACTCAACATTACCTGCTGCAACTCTACAGGCATATCAGGTTCAGTGGCGAGACTTTCTAAACACACTTGAATTGTGGATAGGGGGGTACGGAGTTCGTGTCCCGTAATGGCGATTAAGTTGCTGCGGGTGCGGTCGAGGGCTTCTAACTGTTGATTGAGGTCTTCTAGGTTAGCGTAGGCTTCTGCTTGAATCAAGGCTGCTCCCATTTGGGTAGCGATCGCTTTTACCAAATCCAATTCCCCTGCCTGCCACTCGTGTGGTGGTAGGCTGCAATAGTGTAATTCTACGATCCCCAACAATCGCCCTTGAAATAATACTGGTTCGATCAGCCAAGAACGAATCGCGAATTTTTTGACAATTAGGGATAATGTGGTCGAACTAGTAACGCGGGGGTCAGTTTGAGTATCAGCTACACAAACGCCTTCACCATTTTTTACTACTTCCTGAAATAAAGGATTTTTATCTAGCTCCCAGGTTTGCCCACTCATCGATACAACACCGGGAGTCAAGAACTCGTGTTTAATTTCGGCTGGAGTATCTATGGTGGGAGAGCGGTAAATTAAACAACGGCTAGCCCCTAAATGTTGCCCCAATTCTTGTGCAGCAATTTGTAGCACTTCGTGGGGGTCAAGCGATCGCCGAATGGCAGTACTAATAGAGTTGACTAAACGTTCTTTGCGTGCTTGGGCAGTAATTGAACGATAAGCTTTATGTAATTTGTACTGACTAGCTTGCAGATAAGTCACCAAACGCTGCACAAAGGGGTCAGTATCAATGTCACAAGCAAACTCAGTGATTTGTGCAGTCTGGGAGTAGTTGCGGCTACCCCCTATACCAAACCTCTGGCGTGCATTTTGAATTTTCTTTGCCAGGTCTGGTCTGTAAACCAAAATCCTGTCTAAGAGCAATTCGGCTGCTTTGAGGCTAACTCCCCGTTCTGATGTCCAAATTCCCTCAAACCTCCGAGCAGTATCCATGTCTAGACCAGGACTGACATCTGGTATCTGCTGATTTTTGGCAATGGAACCAAGGCTTTCCCGACAAACTAAACAAGTAGCATAGTTATCAGCGATTACCACCAAATGCCACTCTTGACTTAAAAAATCTTCTGGCTCAAAGGCAATTTTTTCATAGTATTCCGAACTGTTGGTGAAATCCGTTTCCGGTGCGGATAAGACATATATTTGATTACTACGCAAAGCTAATCGCTGATAGCGATGCGCCTCTTGGCGATAGTATCGCTCTCGTTGGAAGCTAGCAATTACTAAAGGCTGGTCTAAAGTCGCCGCCAAAACCTGATCTTCCATCGCGTGGGAGAGGGCCGTTAGTGAAGCTTTGAAATATAGCTGGGGCCGCAGGTAAGGTATGGACTGTAGCAGATCACTCAGCACGGAAGTCGAAATGCTCATGAATATCGTTAAAGAAGCCCAATCTGGACAAGATTCGCGTCACAGCTGCATTGTACAAATTACAATGGACTCTCAAGTGCAGCAAACAGTGGGAATATGTAAAGAATTTTGAACAGCACTTTCTACAAAGTTATAGTGGCAGCGTGGGAACAATTTCCCAGCCTAGACCAACAATGGCAATACATTCATTGGTCCCACCCTGGTGTGTTGTAGCATTTCGTTACACTCGCTTTGATCTTCACCCAAGTTTTGTTTATCCATTTGCTAGCATCGTGAGGTTTCAAATAATCAGCTACTACGCCCAATATACATTCAACGTTCCGGTTGAGCGGCTGCTACTAACTTTTGCATCACCGCCAGCAGCTTTCAACAGTCCGCTCCAACCGGGTTGTTATACTGCGACATCATTTAGCAAGTTCTCCAACGATTTGTTCAGTCACTAATCTAACATTTCCTAAGCAACAAGCACCTTGAGGATTATTGACTTCGCAGCCACAGCGTTTTGCCTTGATGTGAGTGGTGATTATATCAATAACCTTGCTTTCAACTGACTGGCTGAACTGGCTGAACTCTTCACGGATGCGTTGGCGACTCCAACCAAAACAGTAGCAAACAGAAATATCCTCATTAAAATCTTTTTGGAAAACAGGTACTTTCAGATCATCAGTTGTGAACGTCTGCCCCTGCTCAGAAAAGTAAACAACTGGACAATTGGGGCTTGCACAAAACCCATAAGCACTTGCTGAATCTAATTGCTCTAGTGCGCTTGGTACTAGCAAACTCTTTAAAGTGATCAGTTGGACAATTTTTCCTTTTGTCCCGTCCTGTGGGCAGAGACGCTGCCAACGAGATTCACTGTCTTTAGGTGATGAAGATGGACAACAGCATTCAGTCATTATTAAACTCCTCCGTGTTTGTACTGACGATACGAAATAAATGTGATAACCAGCATCACAACTAAGGCAGGTAGTAAAACGTAATCTAGGTAGCCCACTACAGCCCCGAAGCCAATCGCGCTCAGGGTTACAACAAGAACAGGTGTGAAGCAACATAGAGCGACTATGGCTGTCCCTGATAGACTCGCCCAAAATGCAACTTTTGGCTTCATAACGGTTTATCTTGAAAAACAATACAATTAGCGGACTGTCCTGCTTCAGCAAGGTTATTTTCACAATGCTGAATAAGGGGTAACAATTCACTTTTCAATTCCTGTAACTGGGCGATCGCCTCTTCAATTTGGTTGACTTTATTCACCAGTTTGGAATGAACCTCGCGGCATGGAGGTGCTTTGCCGTTTTGAAGTAATAAGACCTCTTTGATCTCCTCAAGGGTTAAGCCTAGTGCTTTGGCACGAGTAATAAAGGCTAATCGCTCTATATCTTGCTCCTCGTACAAGCGATAGCCTGATTCAGTTCTCTTGGGCTTTGGAATTAATCCAATGCGCTCATAGAAATATAGAGTTTGTCCCACTTTGTCCCACTTTGCGGGAGACCTTGCCAACTTGCAGCATCCTGAATACTCCGCCGATGCAGTGATCTGGATGCTTTAAGGATAAACCCTATACCTAAGTACAAGGTCAAGCTGGATTTTAGATTAAGTTTTGTACCATCCAACCGACAACCTTGCGGCTGCGCCCCCACCAACAGCCCAGCAGTATAACAGACATCTCTACTATCAGCCTGCGCCAAAGTTTATTTGAGTGAAGTATCTAACTTGACATTTGGGCTTTCAAAAAATAGTGCTTCCTTCCTGAGTGAAGAATAAGTTTGTTGGCAAAAAAATGTGCCTTGAGTATCTTGACTAAGTATTCCCTGTACATTGTGCCCTATAAGCTTGAGTGGTAGATTAATCAGATAAAAATCATCATATTTCCACCTTGACTTCAGATATAAAAAATATACTCTTATAAGGATTTGTTGTGTAGGTTTGATGCCTGCTCCTTTGGCAACAATATGTGATTATTAATTTGACTTTTGGCTTGAAAGAGTCTTCCAGCGCGACTTTTCCCTGTTGACCCTATTGACATAGACCTGTAAACGGAACTTGTGCTAATGACACCGGATACACTAATAACCCCGGAAACAATCTTCCTGGATGGAAAAACTTTTATTCCCGCAGAACAATTATCTATCTCGGAGTGGCCTTGTGTTGTAGGTGAAAAACCACAACCAACTCTGACGGCTAAAGATGATGATTTATTTTTGGTGACGGATACAATGGGGAACATTTCTGGTTGTTCCCTCAACGATGGTAACCCCAGCGTGGGACTATTTTGCTGTGATACCCGGTTTCTCAATCGTCTGGAGTTGCAAATTGAAGGGCGATCGCCTATTCTCCTCAGCAGTACTGCTGAAAAAGGGTTTTCACTGTCAGTTCTGTGTACTAACCCGAGAATTGACGAACACCTAAGAGCCGAGACTGTGGGAATTCGCCGGGAAATAGTTCTCAATGGGGCACTATTTGAAGAAATAGAGGTGTCTAATTACAGCACAACTACCGTCAGTTTTGAATTAAGTATTAGCTTTGATGCCGATTTTGTTGATTTATTTGAAGTTCGCGGTGCCCAAAGATCACAACGGGGTAGACTTTTACGCTTAATGGAACCTGCGTTTGCGGAAGGGGCACATTTTGTCGGTGATGGGATTTCGCCCTTACATAGTCAACCCCCCGCACAGCCAGAAAAATCCTTGACATTGGCCTATCAAGGTTTAGACGGCTTACTGATGGAATCTCGTATCCAATTCCAGCATCGCCAACCAGACTATTTCAAAGGTTACACTGCGGTTTGGCGGTTGGATTTGGCTTCTCACGAAACCCAAAAACTGGGCTATCGATTGAATATGTTGACCAACAACAAGCCAAGTTCCACGGTGAGTGCAGCTTTTACCTTAGGACAAGCCAAAGCTGCTGAGTTGATGGAAGAGCAGCACTGGGTACAGCAAATTACACAGATTAGATCAGATAAAAGTATCTTCAATCGTGTGATTGAGCGAGCCGAGCAAGATATGTATTTATTGCGTCAGTCTTTTGGCAAGAATAAGACTGTTTCCGCAGGTGTGCCTTGGTTTTCGGCATTATTCGGGCGGGATTCGCTGATTACAGCTTCCCAAACCTTGATGTTAAATCCCCAAATTGCCAAAGAAACCCTAATGATACTAGCATCATACCAAGGTAAAACCGAGGATGACTGGCGCGAAGAAGAACCAGGTAAGATTTTGCACGAGTTGCGGTTCGGGGAAATGGCTCGTTGTCAAGAAATTCCGCATACACCCTACTACGGCACAGTTGATGCCACACCTCTGTGGTTGATGTTGTATGCTGAATACTACGCTTGGACTCATGATCAAGAAACCCTAGAGAAACTTTGGCCGAATGCTCTAGCGGCGATGGAGTGGATTGATCGCCATCTCCAACAAACCAGTTATCTCACCTACTACCGTAAATCTAAACGCGGTCTAGCTAACCAAGGATGGAAAGATTCTGGTGACTGTATTGTAGACCGCAAAGGAGAGTTAGCCAACGGGCCGATCGCTCTAAGTGAAGTACAAGCTTACGTCTACGCAGCAAAAATTCGCCTAGCAGAAATAGCCAGGATGAAGAAGCGGCTTGACTTGGCTGAACGCTGGCTAGATGAGGCGAGAAACCTCAAGGTGCGTTTTAATAAAGACTTTTGGATAGAAGACCAAGATTTCTGTGCTTTAGCTTTAGATGGAGATGGTAAACAAGTAGAGAGTATTACATCTAATCCTGGTCACTGTTTGAATTTGGGCATTTTCACACCCGAAAAAGCCTATAGTGTGGCAGAGAGATTGCGCGCACCAGATATGTTTAATGGTTGGGGTATTAGGACTTTGAGCAGTTTGTCCCCAGCTTATAATCCTATGGGCTATCACATCGGTTCAGTTTGGCCTCATGATAATTCTCTGATTGCAATGGGATTGCGATCGCTCGGTTTAATCGATCAAGCTTTAGAAGTATTCCAAGGTTTGTTCGATATGACTAGCCAACAACCCTTACAACGTCCTCCAGAACTTTTCTGCGGTTACGAACGTAATGGTCATCATACACCTGTCCAATATCCAGTTGCTTGTACACCACAAGCTTGGGCTACTGGTACTATATTTCAACTACTACAAATGGTAGTCAACTTAGTACCCGACGCTCAAAATAACTGCTTGCGCATTATTGACCCCGCTTTGCCAGAATCAATTAATCGGCTGTCATTACATAATTTACGAGTCGGCCCCACCATACTAGATTTAGAATTTGAGCGTTCTGGTAGCACTACCGCTTGTCGCGTTGCCAAAAAACGCGGTAACCTCCGGGTGGTTATCGAAGCGTAACTAGTACTGCTGCGCGGAAGTCAAGAGGCTTTTACTTTGGGATTTTGAAATTTTTGTTTGTAGTAAGGACTTTAGTCCTTGATATTCTCAGCACTCAAGTGCTTACTACAAACACGTTTTTTCATCTGCTAACCAACTCAATTCAGGAATTGGGCTAAAGTAAAAAAATAGTAGGAGTGCCGCTAGTGTATGATGACACCAATAATACAACCAGCATCTCAAACCCTATACGACCAAGATTATTATCTGTGGCTGAGGATAACTATCAACCAAATTCGCACGAAACAGTTTTCCTCAGTTGATTTAGATAATTTGTTAGAAGAGTTGGAAACTATGGGTAGGAGTCAGAAGCGAGCAATTAAAAGTTTATTGATTAAGCTTCTTGAACATCTACTAAAACTCAAGTATTGGCATGAGGAAAGAGAACGTAATCAAGGACATTGGAAAGGGGAAATTAGGACATTTCGTAGACAGATAAAAGATGAACTTCAAGATAGTCCTAGTTTAAAACCTTACATATTAGAAATATTTGATGAATGTTATGAAGAAGCGAGAAAAGAAGCAAGCGATCGCACTCAACTAATAATTGATATATTTCCTCTTATACCCATTGGTTCCTTAGAGCAGATTTTAAATGAAAACTGGTTTCCCGAATATAATTACAATCATGACCAAAATAAGTAGGTGGGTGGGAAAATTTATCGCTAGGATAAGGCAGAAGGCAGAAGGCAGGAGGCAGAAGGGAAGAGGGTTTTAAGCTGATTCATTTTTCTTTTTTACATAGTTGATTTTATTTGTGCCTACCTACTTAGTGCTGAGTGCTGATTCAGAAATTATTTAACTTTACTTAGAACAATAAATATTGCCCTAGCGATGAGAAATCTGGCAATGTTGTTTCCCTGTTTGTGGTTGTGAATAAGAAGCGATCGCATGGTTGTTAGGTACAAATTACGATTACCTTTATCCCTCTTGACACATCAATAATTTTAGGGGTTGAGCAATGCTCAACCCCTACTCCTACCAATTTTAAATTATGACTATTATAAATTAACCCTCTTCTTGACGGTCAATTTTCTGTCCTGGGGAAGCTTCATAAAGAGCATCTAGCTGTTGACGAGCATCTTCAACGTTGACAGAACGCATGACTAACAAAGGTTCTTTGATTAAGTTACCTGCATTATCTAATAACTCTGGATGGGGAATAAACTGTTTTTTTGCCGAAAAATAAGCAAAATTACTCTGATTACCTCTTGGCGAATATTGGGACGGATAAGTTCTCTCTCGATCAAAACTAAACATGATCAAGTTGCGGATTAAGTTAGCAACGGCAATAAAAGCAAGGATTGTAAAAGCAAGAATGTAAAGTAGGTGTAACATCGGTTTTTCCTCCAGGAGCAGCAAGTTTTAAAACCTTATACTGTAACGCTTCATCGATAATATTGTGAATTACGACGATGTTAAAGTTTTGACGCACTCTTGGTGCGTCTATATTTATTTAGAAAAAATTTTCAAACGCTATTCAGATTACGGTAGCATAGGATACATTATTTGTTAATAAAAATAATGTTAAGGATTCTTTACTATCAATGAGATTTGTATACTGTCTTGCTGTTGTGGCAATCAGCTTGCTGAAGTAAACCAGCAGCAGCCAGACTTCAGACTTCTCGCGCTTGATGGAAATGCATTGACGCATTCCAGCATTCTGTTACCAATTGATGCCAAGGCATTAAGGTATTCATATCAATCCCAACTTGTCCGTCAGTTGCGGTAAACATCATTTTTGCTGTATTTACTTCCTCTTGCGCTTGCTTGACTCGCAAGAGTAAATCAGATTGCTCTTCGTGACTCATAAATGAGAGTTGCTCGGTTTCTAACAATTGACGCGATCGCCCGAACCAATACTGAAAATCTCCCAGTAAGGGTTCTAATACCGTTTTCAGCAGCTCAGTCCCTGGTAAATTTGAGTCTTGCATAACTAAAAAGTATATTTCCAACTTCTCTACTAATATTAACATTGTTTACAATTTTTAATATTCTTATATGCTCCTTCCTGGGATAGGTTGTGGAAAAATCTGTAATGATAGTTACGAAATAAATGTAAAGCTAATATTGGTAGAAGCTTTATGTAAACTCTAGATGTGCAGAGGAAACCATACAGAGAATGGGTTTGGAAGATTCTCGGCAAGGCGTTAGTCTAACGTACCCTAGGCATCACATGCTAGTGTGCAGAATATTTCACTTTGGCGCTAATGCTTAACCCTCAGCATCTGTGGTTTATGAGAAAAGGGTTAATTCATCCAGCAGTAATTAAAGTAATTAAACTCGCTATATTTGAAGCAGCACTTGAAAACACTGTCTCCTTATCCCCCCATACCCTAGTCTCTGGGTAGATTTTGCACAGATTCAACTACTAAAATTATCTTTTTGCAATCACTTCGCCAATGGTTCAGCAACCGATGTCGCCAAAATCATCTCTTAGTCAGTCAGAACAACCTGAAAAAATGTATTTACCGCGTACCAGCGAATCAGAAAACTTAAAAAAGATTCGTCACACAGCTTCTCATGTGATGGCAATGGCAGTACAAAAGTTGTTTCCCAAGGCGCAAGTTACAATCGGCCCCTGGATTGAGAACGGTTTTTACTACGATTTTGATAGTCCAGAACCATTTAGCGAAAATGATTTAAAAGCCATCAAGAAAGAGATGGTTAAAATTATTAATCGCAAATTGCCAGTGATTCGAGAAGAAGTCAGCCGCACAGAAGCCGAAAAACGCATTCAGGGAATTCAGGAACCTTACAAACTAGAAATCCTAGCAGATATCAAAGAAGAACCCATCACAATTTACCATTTAGGAAATGAATGGTGGGATTTGTGCGCCGGACCTCACGTAGAAAATACTAGCGAATTAAACCCCAAAGCCATTGAATTAGAAAGTGTTGCTGGTGCTTATTGGCGTGGAGACGAAACCAAAGCACAGTTACAACGCATCTATGCTACTGCGTGGGAAAGTCCAGAACAACTTGCTGAGTATAAGCGACGTAAAGAAGAAGCTTTGCGGCGTGACCATCGTAAACTCGGTAAGGAACTAGGATTATTTATATTTTCTGAACAAGTGGGGCCAGGTTTACCCTTATGGACACCCAAAGGTACTTTGCTGCGGAGTATTTTAGAAGACTTCCTCAAACAAGAACAGCTAAAACGTGGCTACCAGCAGGTTGTCACCCCTCACATTGGTAGAGTTGACTTATTCAAAACTTCTGGACATTGGCAAAAATATAAAGATGACCTTTTCCCAATGATGGCAGAGGATGAGGAAGCAGCAGCGCATGAACAGGGCTTTGTCCTGAAAGCGATGAATTGCCCCTTCCACATCCAAATTTATAAGAGTGAATTACGTTCTTATCGGGAATTACCAATCAGATTGGCAGAATTCGGTACTGTTTACCGCTACGAACAATCAGGAGAATTGGGCGGTTTAACGCGAGTTAGGGGTTTCACTCAAGATGATGCCCATATTTTTGTGACTCCAGAGCAATTGGATAACGAATTCCTCAACGTGGTTGATCTGATATTGTCAGTGATTAAAACTCTGCAACTGGGGAATTTCAAAGCAAGACTCAGTTTTCGTGATCCTGCTAGTGATAAATATATTGGATCTGATCAAGCTTGGAACCAAGCCGAAAATGCTATTCGTCGAGCCGTTGAAACCTTAGGAATGGAACACTTTGAAGGTATTGGTGAAGCGGCTTTCTATGGGCCAAAGCTAGACTTCATTGTGAGTGATGCCTTAGAACGAGAATGGCAACTAGGAACAGTCCAGGTAGATTACAACTTACCTGAACGCTTTGATTTAGAATACGTCGCTGAAGATGGTTCCCGCCAACGTCCCATAATGATTCACCGTGCGCCTTTTGGTTCTCTGGAACGGCTGATTGGGATTTTGATTGAAGAATACGCTGGTGATTTCCCCTTGTGGTTAGCGCCAGTGCAAGCTCGATTATTACCAGTAGGAGAAGACCAACTAGATTTTACCAAAGATGTGGCAGCGAAAATGTTGGCTTTGGGTATCCGTGCCGAAGTCGATACTAGTGGCGATCGCCTGGGTAAATTAATCCGCAATGCCGAGAAACAAAAAATACCCGTAATGGCAGTTGTGGGAGCTAAAGAAGTGGAATCCAACAGCTTAAGTATCCGTACCCGTGCTTCTGGGGAGTTAGGCGCGATACCTGTAGATGAGGTGCTAGATAAAATGAAAAATGCGATCGCTAACTTCGATAACTTCTAACCATCCGTAGGCTAGGCATTGTCTAGTCTAAAAAATAAATCACTCAAACAGCCTATGAGTACTACAAAAGCACAAGTGCAATCTCTTTTACAGCAACTACCAGATGACTGCTCAATTGAAGATATCCAGTATCATTTGTATGTCATCGAAAAAGTTCGTCATGGATTGGAAGTAGCTGATACAGAAAAAACCATTAGCCAACAAGAAGCTAAAGAACTTTTAAGCAAATGGCTTATCAAGTAGTCTGGTCTACTAAAGCTTTAGAAGATGTAGAAGCAATCGCTACATACATATCTCGTGACTCGGCTGCTTATGCGGCTACAGTCGTACAAAAAATACTTGATGTAACTCAAAATTTAAACGAATTTCCCTTTTCAGGTCGATTAGTACCAGAGTTTGGTAAAGATAATATCAGGGAAAAGTTTGCATACAGTTATCGAATTATTTATCGAATTCAAGGTGACACCGTGACTATTGCAGCAGTGATTCATGGAAACAGACTCGTAGATGAACTAAAAGGCGATCGCTAACTTCGAGAACTTTTAACCCTTCGTAGGCTAGGCATTGTTTAGCCTAACCACGACTGTAAATCAGCGACGCTGCTAAAATCAAGCAAGACTTTGCCAGCTACCAGCCAATAACTTTTAGTGTGGAGACTTTAGCAAATTCCTGATCTAGAGTTACCAAGTTTGCATTGATCTGAAGCGGCCATTGCTGCGATGATTGCATCCGGTAATTTTAGGCGATATTGTTGGCGAAGTTGGATCACCTGTTCAATTAATACTGTATCCCCGGACATTAAACTAACAACTTCCACCCGTCTTAAAAATTGCTGAAAAACTAGCTTATCTTCCTGACTCAACCCAGAAAATGCTAAAAATTCAATTTGACTAATAACAGAAATTCCCACCCAATCAGCATTTTGCAACAGTTGTAGTAGTTGTGAATTACCTTGTAGCAGTGCCACCACCGCATTTGTATCAAGCAAATAACGATTACCACTCATCCCTAAGCAACCTTTGCATGGCTACTGCATCCCCCTGCCAGGCTAACTTTCCGGCGACATCAGAAAAATCATAATCAGCTTCCAGTACGCTGTTTGGGACAAGAGGATTCAATATAACTACTATACTTACCTGTCCGGGTGGCAACTTTGTGGGAATCTCAATATGCAAATCTCCTGATTCACCAACAGTTGACTTCATCTGAAAAACTTCCATTGTTACCTTAACTATTGAAATCTAGTCTTATTTTAATCTGGTTATTGACTTTTACAAACTACCTAACAGTAACCTTTACATGAGATGCTGGTTGATGATTGGAGAGTATTTGCAGATGTCTGTCGTTTCTAGTATCACTGTTACCGTTCCTGCCACCACGGCTAACTTGGGGCCTGGTTTTGACTGTATTGGTGCAGCTTTAACTCTGTACAACAAATTCAAGTTCACTCGCTTAGAAGAGGGTGGATTAATTATTAATGTCACAGGTGCAGAAGCCGAACGGGTGCAAACCGATGAAAGTAATTTGCTCTATCAGGCGTTTGTTAAGTGCTATCAATATATAGGACAGACACCGCCATCGGTAAAAATGGAGATTGAGTTGGGTGTACCCTTGGCGAGAGGTTTGGGTAGTTCAGCTACAGCCATTGTCGGCGGCTTGGTTGGTGCGAATCAACTGGCGGGTGAGCCTTTGAGTCAGTTGCAGGTGATGGAATTAGCGATCGCAATGGAAGGGCATCCTGATAATGTAGTTCCAGCACTGTTGGGGGGATGTCGTTTGGCTGCTACCTATGGCGATGATTGGGAAATTTGCGAAGTTCCCTGGAATGCAGATGTTGTACCAGTAGTAGCTATTCCTGATTTTGAACTTTCCACCAGTGAAGCACGGCAAGTTTTACCCACTCAAGTGAGTCGTGCAGATGCAATTTTCAACACAGCGCATCTAGGGTTATTATTACGCGGCTTGGAAACTGGTAAGGGAGAATGGTTAAGGACGGCTTTGCAAGATAAATTGCATCAGCCATATCGTCAAGCTTTGATTCCTGGCTACGATACGGTAAATGCAGCTGCGGTGAAAGCTGGTGCCTATGGGATGGTGATTAGTGGTGCAGGGCCAACACTGTTAGCTTTAGTACATAAGTTGCATTCCCCAGCTGTAGAGGAGGCTATGTTATCAGCTTGGCAGTCAGCAGGAATTATAGCAGTTGTGCGATCGCTTTCTCTCGATACCCAAGGTGCAAGCTACGAAGGATAAACCGCAATGATTAATCCAATTCATACAGAAATCACCACCCTGAACTCACAAATTCAGGCTCTCCAGCAAGAACGCGCTGCGCTAACTATTGAGAATGTGTTATCTGGCGATCATGATTCAGCTAATAATGTATTATCTAGCGAAAATAATTCACCGTCGGCAATGGTTGAAGCTTATCGCCGCCAAGCCAGAGAAAATCCCCAATTGTCTGTAGAACTCAAGGGTATAGACGATGCGATCGCGGCGTTGGAAGTACAGCGACAATACAAACAAGCTGAATTAAAAAATTGGCAAAAAGAATCAAGACAACTTACCCAAGAGCAAGAGTTAGAAGCAGCCAGAGAAGTGGCTCAGGTTCATGCTGAACGCATTAATCAACTGGCTGCGGAACTAGCAACAGAAATCCGCCAGTTGAAGTCTTGTGCTGATTATCTCAGTCCCATGTATTGGCAGGTGTACTACAAACCTTTTATTACTGGGTTTAAAACCATCTCAGTTCCCTATGTCCGCTCAGATGGAGAAGTCTGGACAATTGTGAATCGAATTGTTTAAACTTGGCACTCTTTGCGGTTTGATCAAATTATCCGTATCTATGCAAACCATTGAATATCATAACTTTAAACGGTGGCTTTAGCCGCCTTTTTTATTATTTTTTTTGTTGACGTTGCAAAAGTTTACAATTAGAATAGGCTTGACGGGAATCAATGAGTATTTATTCCTAAAATTTTTGCAAAAAACCGGGATTAGGGATAAATAACATTTACAAAAGTAACGATTCCTTAATATAATGTAATTAAAAGTAAAAAGGTAAATTGATTGTCAGAAGTGATGAATGCTATTGAATTTCCCTGGCTGTCAGCCATAGTTTTATTGCCCTTGGTGGCTGCCCTAGCCATCCCTTTAATCCCAGATAAAGAAGGCAAAACCGTTCGGTGGTATGTTCTGGGAGTTGCGATCGCCGACTTTGCCCTGATGATTTATGCTTTTTGGCATAGCTACGATTTCCAAAACTCCACACTGCAACTCGTAGAAAATTATACTTGGGTTCCACAACTAGGTTTAAATTGGGCAGTCGGGGTTGATGGTTTATCGATGCCCCTAGTCCTGTTAACAGGTTTGATTAATACACTCGCAATCTTCGCGGCTTGGAAAGTCACCAACAAGCCGCGATTGTTTTATGGTTTGATGTTGGCGATGTACAGCGCTCAACTTGGTGTATTTGTCGCCCAAGATTTGCTGTTGTTCTTCCTGATGTGGGAAATAGAGTTAGTACCTGTCTACCTGCTGATTTCCATTTGGGGAGGTCAAAACCGCCGTTATGCAGCCACCAAGTTCATTCTCTACACAGCTGCAGCATCAATATTTATCTTGGTAGCTGGTTTTGCCATGGCATTCTCTGGAGATACCGTCACCTTCGACATGGCAACTCTGGGCATGAAGCAATACCCCAAAGCTGTTGAATTGTTAACTTATGCAGGTTTCTTGATTGCCTTCGGTGTGAAGTTGCCAATTTTCCCTTTACACACCTGGTTACCTGATGCCCACGGTGAAGCATCTGCACCTGGTTCCATGATTTTGGCTGGTGTGTTGTTAAAAATGGGTGGTTATGCCCTCATCCGTATCAACGTGGAAATGTTGCCTAATGCCCATGTTTACTTTGCCCCAGTCCTAGCAGTGTTGGGTGTAGTGAACATTGTTTACGGTGCTTGCTGTGCCTTCGCCCAAACAAATCTCAAACGCCGCTTGGCTTACTCTTCAATTGCCCACATGGGATTTGTCTTAATCGGAATTGCCTCTTACACCGAAATTGGTGCTAGTGGTGCAGTGCTACAGATGGTTTCCCACGGTTTGATTGCTGCTAGTTTATTCTTCCTCTCTGGTGTAACTTACGAACGTACTCACACCTTGATGATGGACAAAATGGGCGGTATGGCGAAAGTAATGCCCAGAACCTTCGCAATGTTTACTGTTGGTTCAATGGCCTCTCTGGCTTTACCTGGAATGAGTGGCTTTGTCGGTGAATTGATGGTGTTCCTCGGTATTGCCTCCAGCGATGTTTACAGTTCCAGTTTCAAAGTTGTCATCATCCTGTTGTCAGCCGTGGGCGTGATTTTGACACCGATTTACTTACTGTCCATGCTGCGCCAAGTATTCTACGGTCAGCAAAGCGAAGAATTACATTTAGATGCAGTAATTGCCGATATCAAACCCCGCGAATTGTTTATCACTGCTTGTTTGATAGTTCCCATCATCGGCATTGGTTTCTATCCCAAATTGGCAACGCAGACTTATGATGTGAAGACAGTAGAACTAGCAGCCCATGCCCGTCAAGTTCTACCAGTTGTCGCACGTCAGCAACCAGCAAGTTTGTACTCGCGTATATTTACAGCACCAACTTTAGCTTCTTCTCAAGTTGAAACTTTAGTTAATATCTCAGAGTAAGTATCAGACCCAAAAAGGGTGCTGCAAAAAAATTATAAATATGAGGGGAATATAAGTAGGACTTACGCACAAGTTACGGAAGAATCGTATCGCAGAGGCACAGAGAACACGGAGGAATGAGAGTTAAAGAAGTATTTTGCGTAAGTCCTAATAAGGTTGGTTCCATAGCCAACCTTAAAATTATTTTAGGTGCGGTTCTTTAAAGGAATATCAGCTTCATACTCTGACTCCAACAGCACTTCCTTCTTTAATTCACCATCGATTACTATCAGCCAAAGGCAATGTCACTCAATATCATTAAGGGCTTTCTGCCATCACATTTGTCATGTTGATTAGGCTTATTTGATTTATTACCTGATAATCATATAATAAACTTCTGTCAAAAGACATATTTATAAATTGGAGTGATAATAATTTCTGAATATATTGCCATATTATTCTCTATCGATGTGAATAAAACATAAACTTAATCTTAAAAACTATTTATTTAGATACTGATTCTGGTATTTTTTTATAGAGATCACCATCAACTTTTTTTAAACATTCATCTGAGATTGAGCAACCATAACATAGCAGTCTTAAATGGGTGATTCTTGGCGTTTTGGCGATATGCGCTACGCTTTAGCGGAGCTTTAAGCTTTAGCGATATGTTTAAAAAAAGTAATTTTCCCACTCAGATACGATTGCTATAGATGAATATGATGCCTAATTTTTCAGTAGCCAACTGAAAAAAATTCATCGTGGGTAAGATGAACCTCTGACCACAGATGATTAAACTGGCATACTAATGAATTTGTCGAAATAATTTTATCATGGAGTTTAATTAATATGACTTTAGTAAGTACTCCACAAACAAAACCTTTAAAAGATGAAGAACTACATAAAATAAATGCCTACTGGCGTGCTGCCAACTATCTTTCAGTCGGGCAAATATATCTATTTGACAATCCACTGCTGCGAGAACCATTAAAGCAGGAACACGTCAAACCCCGACTTTTGGGTCACTGGGGAACAACACCAGGACTCAACTTTATCTATGTTCATCTCAACAGAGTCATCAAAAAGTACGACCTCAACACAATCTATATCGCTGGGCCAGGTCATGGTGGACCAGGACTAGTAGCCAATACCTACCTGGAAGGTACTTACAGCGAGTACTACCCAAACATCTCCCAAGATGCTGAGGGCATGAAGAAACTCTTTAAACAGTTCTCCTTCCCTGGTGGTATTCCTAGCCACGTTGCACCAGAAACCCCCGGTTCAATTCACGAAGGCGGCGAACTTGGTTATGCCCTCGTCCACGCCTATGGTGCTGCTTTTGACAACCCTGATTTGATTGTGGCGGCTGTAGTGGGTGATGGCGAAGCGGAAACAGGGGCTTTAGCTGCTAGCTGGCATTCCAACAAATTTCTCAATCCTGTGCATGATGGTGCAGTCCTGCCCATATTACACCTCAACGGGTATAAAATAGCTAACCCAACTTTACTGGCACGGTTGAGTTATGAAGAATTGGAGAACTTGTTTTTAGGTTATGGTTACAAACCTTACTTTGTGGAAGGTGCCGAACCCGCAGACGTTCACCAGCAGATGGCAGCAATTTTAGATATTGCGATCGCCGAAATTCAAAGCATCCAAAGAGAAGCCAGGGTACATGGTTTCAAAAAACGTCCCCAATGGCCGATGATTATCCTCAGAACCCCCAAAGGTTGGACAGGTCCCAAGGAAGTAGATGGCAAGAAAACCGAAGATTTCTGGCGATCGCACCAAGTTCCGTTTGGCAATGTATTCGGTAACCCAGAACACCTAAAATTACTAGAAGACTGGATGAAGAGTTACAAACCAGAAGAACTCTTCGATACCAACGGTAAACTAATTCCTGAACTAGCAGAACTCGCTCCCCTAGGACATCGGCGCATGGGTGACAATCCTCATGCCAACGGCGGTATTTTGCTGCGCGACCTGAAAATGCCCGACTTTCAGGACTATGCAGTGAATGTTACCCAACCGGGTAAAAGCTATGCCGAAGCTACCAAAGTGACGGGACAATTTTTGCGGGATGTGATGAAACTGAACGCAGAAAACCGCAACTTTCGCCTTGTCGGCCCTGATGAAACAGCGTCAAATCGCCTAGATGCTGTGCTGGAAGTTACAGACCGGACTTGGGTAGCCGAAATCCTTCCAGAAGACGAGCATTTATCTCCTAACGGTCGGGTGATGGAAGTCCTCAGCGAAACTAATTGTCAAGGCTGGTTAGAAGGATACCTGCTGACAGGTCGTCACGGGTTTTTCTCCTGCTATGAGGCATTCATTCACATCATTGACTCGATGTTTAACCAACACGCCAAATGGTTAAAAACTACCCGTCATATCCCTTGGCGCAGACCTATTGCTTCTCTCAACTACTTACTAACTTCCCATGTCTGGCGACAAGACCACAACGGTTTTTCTCACCAAGACCCCGGTTTTATCGACCATGTACTTAACAAGAAAGCCGAGATTATTCGCGTATATCTGCCACCCGATGCCAACACACTGCTGTCAGTAACAGACCATTGCCTGAGAAGTCGCCACTATGTAAATGTCATCGTTGCAGGTAAACAACCATCATTGCAATTCCTAAATATGGATGCAGCTATTAAACATTGCACCAAAGGTATCAGCATTTGGGAATGGGCCAGTAATGACAAAGGTAGTGAACCTGATGTAGTCATGGCTTGTGCTGGAGATGTTCCCACCTTAGAAACCTTAGCAGCAGTTGACATCCTGCGCCAGCACTTCCCTGACTTAAAGGTGCGGGTGGTTAACGTGGTGAATTTAATGAAATTACAGCCACAAAGTGAGCATCCCCATGGTTTAAGCAGTAAAGATTTCGACACGATTTTTACCACAGACAAACCGATCATTTTTGCTTTTCATGGCTATCCCTGGCTGATTCATCGCCTAACTTATCGCCACACTAACCACAAAAATTTGCATGTGCGTGGCTATAAGGAAGAAGGAACTACCACCACTCCCTTTGATATGGTTGTGCTTAACGATCTTGATCGTTTTCATCTGGTGATGGACGTAATTGACCGCGTGCCCAAACTAGGATATACAGCAGCTTATGTCAAGCAAATGTTAGAAGATAAGCTGATTGAACACAAGCACTACATTCAAGAGTACGGCGAAGATATGCCGGAAATTCGCGATTGGAAGTGGCCTTATTAACGGGCGTTGCTGAATCAAGGGATGATTCTTGTTCGTCGCATCTCAAGAAACAAGGTGTTTAAGGATTTTGCTGCTAGAGGTAAGACTTCCGTCGATTTTAGTATTGTTTCACTTGATTTAATTGAAGAAGGCAGAGGGCAGAGGGCAGAGGGCAGAAGGAAGAGAAGAAATAAGGAAGAAGGAAAGAAATTTGGTGCTCTCTGCCCCGCCTTGTCCAATTTGGGTCCAAGCCCCCACTGATTTAATTGCGTACAGCCTGGCGGCATCCGGAGGCTCTATTGGTAATTGCGAATTGGTTTGACCCTTGCTCACGAGTGGTCGCGGCAGAAGACGGAGGACAGTATTCCTTCTGCCTCCTGCCCTCTGCCTTTATTGATAAAAATACTGGAAATTCCGGTAGTGATTTTGATGAAATGCCATGAGTATCGTCATCATCTCACTCTGACAAAAATCATCTACATGGCAAAATAAAGCATCTAAACTAAACATAGAGCAGGTTGCTGGATTTAACGTTGTTATCAGCTGACTACCTGTTCTTTTCCTTATCCCTCAGGTTAATTATGAAAGATGAGTTATTAACTCACAATTTACGTTTAACTACTAACTCTCCTGAATGGTATGAAGCTAACCAGCGTTATTTAATGAATGCCATAACTGTAATTCGCCATGCTTTAAAACCCGACGATCGCAACAATACAAATTCCCCCCATCCCCCCACTTACCCATCCCATCTTCCCCCACCAGCACTCACCACTCTCTGCCAAATCTTCGGTTTATCAGACTTTGAAAGAGATATATTGCTACTGTGTTTAGGTATGGAAACAGATGCAAATTGGGGTTTTTTATGTGCTAATACCAAAGGTAGTCACCCAAAACAACCTTATCCTACCTTCAGTTTAGCTATGGCAGTTTTGCCAACTGCTTTTTGGCAAGCTGTCACACCTACCTCACCATTGCGGAAATGCCAACTAATTCACATCACAGAAGGTGCTGCTCTTAACTTGAGTCCACTGAGAATTGATGAACGGGTATTACACTATCTCATGGGTTTTACTGATCTTGATCAACGGCTACGAGGTGTGATTGAACCATTGGTAGTGAAATATCATGCAGATGTGCCTTCTCATCAACGACTAGCTGAACAATTAGCAACTACATGGGCACAAACAGCAGCAGCAATCATACCAGTTATCCAGTTATGTGGGGATGAAGTAGCCAGCAAAAGAGCGATCGCCTTTACAGCCTGTAAGCTACTTAATATCAACTTACATATTATGTCAGGCGGAGCAGTTTCCAGCCTACGTCATAGCGAAATCAATGATTTACTGCGTTTGTGGGAACGCGAATATAGGTTAATGAATAGCGCGTTGTTACTGGATTGTGATGAAGTTGACAATATAGAGCCAGCCAGAGAAAATGCGATCGCTTATTTAATTGAAAATATCCCCAGTCCCTTAATTATCAGTAGTCATCACAGAAGGCGATCGCCCCAACGCCCCCTGATCACTATCGTAGTCCACAAGCCCAGTGTTACCGAGCAAAAAGCCATTTGGCAAAATGCCCTCGGTGAAGCCACCACCAGCCTCAACGGTCACATAGACACCTTAGTTTCCCACTTCAATCTCAATGCTGCCACCATTCACACCGTCTGTACCGAAGCCAGAGGAAGATGGGGAGATGGACAGATGGAGGGAATAAACCACTCAGCACTCCCCTTCGGCTTCGCTCAGGGCAAGCGCACTCAGCACTCCCCTTCGGCTTCGCTCAGGGCAAGCGCACTCAGCACTCTTTTATGGGATACTTGCCGTTCTCAGGCGCGTCCGCGTTTAGATGAGTTGGCGCAACCCATTGAACCAGGTGCTACCTGGGATGATTTAGTATTACCAGAGTTACAGCGTCAAATATTACGAGATATTGCTGCTCATGTGCGTCAACGGGCAAAAGTATATGAACAATGGGGATTTGGCAATAAGGGAGGACGCGGTTTAGGTATCAGCGCTTTATTTGCTGGTGCTAGTGGCACAGGTAAAACCATGGCAGCAGAGGTAATTGCTGATGAGTTGCGTTTAGATTTATACCGCATTGATTTAAGTTCTGTTGTTAGTAAGTACATCGGCGAAACAGAGAAAAACTTGCGCCGGGTGTTTGATGCGGCGGAAACAGGAGGAGCAATTTTGCTTTTTGATGAAGCTGATGCTTTATTTGGCAAGCGTAGCGAAGTCAAAGACAGCCATGACCGTCATGCCAATATTGAAGTTGGCTATCTATTGCAACGGATGGAGTCCTATCGGGGTTTAGCAATTTTGACCACTAATCTAAAAGGTTCTTTAGATCAAGCATTTCTGCGCCGAATTCGGTTTATTGTGCAGTTCTCCTTCCCAGATATCCACCAGCGCACGGAGATTTGGCAGCGCATTTTCCCCAAGCAAACACCAACTCAAGATTTAGACTCCAGTAAGTTGGCCAAGTTAAATGTATCTGGTGGTAATATTCGTAACATTGCCTTGAATGCTGCTTTTTTGGCAGCCGATGCTGGGGAAGCTGTAGAGATGAAACATATTTTACAGGCGGCTAAGAGTGAATATGCCAAATTAGAACGCCCTTTAACAGATACAGAAGTGAAAGGCTGGATTTAAAAGAAGTATTTCCTGGTGAAAAACTCGGCTGTGAAGCGAACGTGGGATACGCTAAATTAAACTTGAGTTCTGGTAATTAAAAGTGCTTCGCAAATTTATCTGGAAATTTTATCTACGATGAGATGAGAAGAATTTATTTTGTTCCCGCCAGCGTTGATAGTCCAAGAGTAACTTGGTGACTACCTGCTTCTTGAGGATGAGTTGCGTATTTTCCTGTTGTAGTTTATTCATGTAATTTCGATTACGTTTTTGTAATAAAGCTTTAACTGCTGTTTTCTGCGATTTAATAGGTTGCCTTAAGTTTTTCTTTAACTTTTTGGGGTTTTTAATTTGTTTTACATAGCCTTTTATTACCTTTTTTCTTCCCTCGTCTATTCTTCGTTGTAGTTGATTTATGTCGTTTGAGTTGCTGTTCATGTCTCTATCTAATACATTTATGTACTTTTCTAGTGCTTTCACTAGGTTTTGATTCAGCATTTGGACGGTTATAGATTGCAACGTAGCAATTGTGACATTTGCTGGTTCATGGTTCAGTTGTCTAAGCAGTTGTGAACCAAAATCAGACCAATCCCTTGGCTTATCAGCTTCTTTTGTCATCCCAACTCCTTTAACCCAAGTGTCAGAGTCTTCTTCGGTGTCAGTTTTCTCTTCAATGTCACTTTCCTCGTCGGTGTCAGTTTTCTCTTCGATATCAGTTTCCTCTTCGGTGTTACTTTTCTCTTCGATATCAGTTTTCTCTTCGGTGTCACTTTCCTCGTCGGTGTCAGTTTTCTCTTCGATATCAGTTTCCTCTCCTGCTGTATCGTTAAGGTTTTGCCAAAAATTCCTTGTCTGTGAAATGTTCTTCTTAATAGCGTCTTTTTCCTCCTGGGTAAGGCTGCCGCGCTGCACTACTGCCTTACTGGTATCGGTTTGAGAAACGAAGTGCATCAAGTGACCTTCCGAGCCTTTACCAAGTGATTTTTGCTGCACTGTCGCTCCATTCTGCTGCACTACATGGGTTAACTCATGAGCAATCAACTCTTGCCCTCCTCGACTCCCAGGATTATATGCTCCCTGGCGAAAGAAGATATCCTGTCCTGTGGTAAATGCTTTTGCCTGAATTGATTGATTCAACTCATCTGACTGTGCATCTGCATGAACTTTAACGCCACTGAAATCTGCTCCAAAAGCTTGCTCCATTGGTTGACGGATATTATCTGATAGAGGCTGTCCACTCCCTTTTGCTCGTTGAATTGATGCTTCCAAATCCGGTGTTGCAGCCATCCCACCATCAGAAACACGCTGCACCATCGGCTTCATTTGCAATTCTTCTTCATCTTGCATTTTTTCACGCTGCACAGATGAATGCTGAGGAGCATTAATTTGTTGCACCACATCTGCGGCTACTCTATCAGCCTCTTGCTCATACTTATCCCCTGGTTGACCAATACTCAGCTTCATTTGTAATCGTGGCGGCTGGTACGCTGGTGAAGAAACTGTAAAATTGGCAACCTCAGCTTTTTTTTGCACATCTGGCTGAACTGTCTCACCGAAAACATTTGCCCGAACGTTTGGGTCTATTTTTAAGTTCATTCCGTGAGAATTAGGCTTTTTTTGCACTAAATCTCGTGGAGACATAGACACTTTGTAAAAGTGTGATTCAGACGCAGGTGTTGCTTCGGGTTGCTGTTGTAAATCTGGTGTTGATTGCTGGGGTGAAACTAATTCAGGTAAAGGCTGTACTTTAAACTTACGTGGTGCAAACTGGTTTGTTGCTGGTGTATCTGACGACGAAGTTTTGAATGTTCGTGTGCGTCCGGAATACATTTAGCTATCCTCCTAATCTTCTTGCAATATTACAGAAACGCCTAATGAAGTACGCAAGCACGTCACCAGACATTTTGAAGTAATAAATAATGAATAATTACCAAAAAATCATGTTTAATAGGTATTTATTCACTACTGAGTAATTCTCGTGCATTGGATAATTTTAACCAAAAAGCGCACCGTTTTACTTTGTTTAATGATGAATTTTTGCTATTTAAATAATTAGACAAGAATAAATAAAACTATTTAAAGCTAGGGCAAAATTTATCACAATGCCGTAAAAGCTTCTATGCTGGCATAACAACAAAATAGAGGATTGAGTAAATGTATAGCAGACAACACAAAACAGCGAAAAGTTCTGCCAATAAATCTGATACAGCAATCGCGAATCAGTGTAATGATAAAATGAAGAAGTGTCTTTCAATATAAGAGCTATGCACTGTCTTAGATGCAACTCAAACAACATAGTCAAAAATGGGCGGACTCACTATGAAAAACAACGGTTTAAATGCCAGAATTGTGGACGAAAATTTGTCGAAAGTGCAACACGGCAACCGATGGAGAACTCAACACGTGAATTAATCGACAAACTACTACTTGAACGGCTTTCATTGGCAGCGATCGCTCTCATCAGTCAGCGAAAAAGTTATGGCAATCTCTACCACTAGTCTATCGTCAGTGTACAATTTGTTACACTGACTTTTGGGAAGCGTATGAACAGATTCTACCTAGTAAAAAACATAAAGTGGTAGGCAAAGATAGTGGAAAGACAAGCTATATTGAAAGATTTAATAACACTCTGTGGCAACTGTGGCAACGAGTTGGACGGTTAGTTCGTAAAACATTGCATTCTCTAAAATACTGGACAACCATATTGATTGGTGCTATTTGGTATTTTGTTCATCACTACAATGCTAATTTAGCAAGCTAAATCATTACTATACACTACTACCAATTTATGATTACCATCGAAGAGAATTCTCAAAATCAAACTATTCCTAAGCTTCCTCCGAAAATTTTCACATCCAAATGGCTGCAAACGATTCGAGGAATAGTTAGCCCCATATCTTTTTTAGAAGAAACACAACGGCGCTATGGTGACATTTTATTATCAGAATTTACTAACTTTCCTCCACAACTAGTTATTAGTAATGTTGCAGCAATCCAGGAAGTGCTTACGGCTGATCCTCAACTGTTTGACTCAGGTTCAGGAAACAATATTATTCAACCTCTTGTAGGAGCTAATTCGTTAATCTTGCTGGATGGCGATCGCCACTTCCAACAACGTAAACTTTTAATGCCTCCCTTCCACGGTGAACGGATGCGGGCTTATGGTCAGTTAATCCGTGATATTACTCAGCAGGTCACTAGTCAATGGACTGTGGGACAAACTTTTGTAGCTCGTCCTCGTATGCAAGATATTTCCTTGCAAGTGATTTTACGTGCTGTTTTTGGATTAAAAGAAGGAGAACGATACCAACAAATCAAGCAAATCTTAACGGCGATGTTGGATACTTTTAATTCTCCTTTGAGTGCTGTTTTTTTGTTTTTTAAGTCTTTGCAACGCGATTTAGGTGCTTGGAGTCCTTGGGGAAAGTTTCTCCGCCGCCGACAGCAGCTTGATCAATTGATTTACCAAGAAATTCGTGAACGCCGTAATCAGCCTGAATCTCCAGGTGAAGATATTCTTAGCTTGTTATTATCTGCACGCGATGAAAATGGCCAAGCCATGACTGATTTAGAGTTACGCGATGAGTTAATGACTATGTTATTTGCAGGTCATGAAACGACGGCGATCGCCTTAGCTTGGGCTTTATATTGGGTTCATTATCTCCCAGAAGTGCGGGAAAAACTGTTGCAAGAACTTAACTCTATTGATGTTGTCAATGCAGACCCGACAGTAATTACTCAACTGCCATATTTGAACGCTGTTTGCTCAGAAACACTGCGAATTTACCCAGTAGCATTTTTCTGTCTGCCACGTATTTTGAAAGCGCCTATGCAATTCATGGGTTACGATTTACCAAAAGGCATGATGTTATCAATATGTATTTATTTAACTCACCATCGCCCAGATATTTATCCAGAACCTGAGCGTTTTCGACCAGAACGTTTCCTAGAAAGGCAGTTTTCTCCCTATGAATTTTTACCCTTTGGTGGTGGAAATCGTCGCTGTATTGGTGCGGCATTTGCTTTATTTGAAATGAAAATAGTTTTGGCAACAATCCTCTCCAATTACTCCTTAGAGTTACTAGAAAAAGTTCCTCTTAAACCTGTCCGCCGTGGTATAGTATTTGCACCAAATGGCGGCGTACGTTTGATGGTGAAGGAGAAGTTTTAGAAGTAGCTATCAGTAGTCTATCTAAGATAATTAAAGGTTTGTCGTGAGAGCTTTAACAATAGTAATAGCTTTGGCGATCGCCTCCTCGACACTTGCAACAATATAAACTTTTTCTGGCGATATTTTCTCAAAGAAAACTTTGCTGGCTTCATCTTCATTCAACAAAATTACTGGCTTTTTTGCTTTCAAAGCCAAGGCTATCTCAGAAGCCGTACCTGCACCCATACCGCAGGCAATTACTACATCACTAGTAAGAACATTAATATTGTTGCGAGCATTGCCCATGTCTGTAAAAATGGCAATATCCACCGCCTCAGAAATACCATCTTCATGAGCGTTGGGAAGCATGCCAATAGTTAAACCATCAGCAGATTTTGCTCCTCGACTAGCTGCATCCATTACCCCGACATTCCTACCACCAGTCAACAAAATCCATCCTTGTTGGGCGATAAGTTTACCTAATTCATAGGCATTTTGTAAATCATTGGCTGTAGCCTGTTCTCCCGGCCCCATCACTCCAATAATAATTTTCCTCATTTTGAATTGTTTCTTACCATTTTTCAGCCCAATAGATAATTTCTGAGGCTGAACTATCAATAGCTACACCATAGCTATTACCATGATTCCACTTGAAGCCTGGTGTACCTTTATCTTGTGCATCTAATACCAATATTTCGTAGCTAGCTGGAAATGATTCCTCAGGGAAATCACTGGTGTAGAAGAACGTTGTTGGTACACCGTTAGGTTGGTTAGCATGGTCGTTTGTGCTACCACCTATGTATTGATATTTAGCAATATTTCTGTATTGTGAAAGTAATTTTTCTATCTTTTCCGGTGACTGTTTCAACCTGACTTGAAAATAACTGTTACCCTGTGAAATTCCTGGAAAATAAGCAATACGAACGTTTTTTGTACCAGATGGTAACTCATGAGGAAAGTGTTTAATCTGGTCATTATTAGTCCATAAATACTTGCGTATTTCTGCGTATTTAGTTGTATCAGTAATCATTTCCGGCTGACTACTACTGCTAAAAGCCTTTCTCAGAAAAAAACTTCCCCCGACAACGCCAAGACTGCCAAGAGACAATAAAACTATCATGGCTATTTTGACAAGATGCGATCGCTTCATCGAGTTGGATACAGCTAAATTTCATAGTTATATACCCAACTACTAAACTAAATTCGTAGGATTGCGGATATGATGCCAGAGAAATTGATAAAAACTTTGTCTATTCAGGGAAAATACGGGTTAATTGTAAATCTATTGTGAAGAAAGTAGGGGCTATACGTCGTCTTTAGACCAGAGAGTGTCAAAAAACTGAGATATCCCATTACAAAGATCCAGCAATCATCCCCGCCAGTAAGATAAAACCAATCCACACATTTTGTCGGAAGATCCTACCATACACGGGGTTGGGTAAGTCTTGATTACTTAATCGGAAACACTGCCAAATCCAGCCAATAGTAGCAATTGCTAGGCTGATCCAAAAGGCCAAATTAAGGTGGATTAAAACACCTAACCAAGCCAGTAAAAAAATTGTGCCGACAAAGAAAATTTCAATGGCGATAGGGGCGTAATTACCAAAAAATAAGGCACTGGAATTAATGCCAATACGCCAATCATCTTCGCGATCGCTCATGGCATAAACAGTATCAAATCCCAATGTCCATAGTACCGTCGCCCCCCATAGTAGCCAAGTTGGTGGGGAGAGGTTTTGGGTTACCGCACTCCAGCTAATCAACACGGCAAAACCCCAAGCAACGGAAAGTACTAGTTGGGGCACAGGAAACACCCGCTTTGCACCTGGATAAAGTATAATTATAGGCACAGCAGCCACAGATAACCAGAAACTAAGCGGGTTAAGATAAAACGCGAGAGCTGCTGCACATGCCAGCGCCACGATCGCCACCACAATTCCGACTTTGATTGAAAGGGCACGGGAAGCAAAGGGGCGATCGCGTGTTCTCTCCACTTCTGGATCAATATCCCGATCCCACAAATCGTTAACTACACAACCGACTGCACTTGTAGCCAGAGTACCCAAGACGATCACAACAACCAAAGGCAAAGGCGGTTTTCCAGAGGCTGCCAAAAATACAGCCCACAGGGCAGGAATCATTAAAATTAATCGTCCTTCTGGTTTATGCCACCGCAAAAGCCGGATAATGACAAGCCACACAGGTTCCTGGTTGCGTTCTGGCGTACTCAACATAGAAATCAAGTAATAACTTTAGATAGATGAATTCACACATCTTTACATCTATAGAATAACATTATTTGATATTTGTAAAACTACAGCCTCAGTGGCCACTTGAGACGTACCTCAATAGTCGTCTGGAACTGCGTACACCTGAACAAATTAACAAGAGGCTAGAGACTGGAGACTAGTATTTGTTACTCAGCACTCCCCTTCGACTTCGCTCAGGGCGAGCGCACTCAGCACTCAGCACTCAGCACTTTTTTAGATCGCCTTTGCACAAAGTCAGACCGAGAATAAATTTTTTGCACATCTACCAGTGCCAAGCATCCCGACACTCCAACTTTTACCGTCCTTCCTTCACTGAGAGAAAACTAGATGCTGAATTTAGTTTCAGCTAGCTGGGAGAGTGTTAGTACTCAACCAGTTAAGCAACACCGGATTATTGCTGCCATTGACTTGGGAACAAATTCTCTGCATATGGTAGTAGTAAAAATTGACCCGACGCTACCATCGTTTAGCATTATTGCCAAAGAAAAAGAAACTGTGAGATTAGGCGATCGCAATATCGTCACCGGAGAACTAAAACCAGAGACAATTAACAAAGCGATGGTTGCCCTCAGACGCTTCCAAGAAGTTGCGAAAACTGCCAATGCGGAAACAATTGTGGCTGTAGCGACTAGTGCGGTGCGAGAAGCCCCCAATGGTAGAGATTTTTTACACAGGGTAGAAGATGAGTTGGGTTTAAGCGTTGACTTGATTTCCGGTCAAGAAGAAGCGCGACGCATCTACCTAGGCGTGCTGTCGGGGATAGAATTTCACAACCAACCTCACATTATTGTCGATATTGGCGGCGGTTCCACAGAATTAATTTTGGGGGACAGTCAAGAAGCGCGTAGTCTCACCAGTACCAAAGTTGGTGCAGTCCGACTCACCAGCGAATTAATCACCACTGACCCCATCAGTGAAGCCGAGTTTCAATACCTGCAAGCCTATACACGCGGTATGTTAGAACGTTCCGTGGAAGAGGTGTTAGCAAACATCCAGTTTGGTGAATCTCCTCGTTTGATCGGCACCTCTGGCACAATTGAAACCCTGGCAATGATCAATGCACGGGAAAATTCAGATACTGTTCCTTCCACCCTCAATGGTTACCAGTTCAGCCTCAAAGACTTGCGAGAGTGGGTAAATCGCTTGCGGAAAATGACGAACTCAGAAATATCTCACATACCCGGTATGCCAGATAAGCGGTCGGAAGTGATATTGGCTGGCGCTGTCATCTTACAGGAAGCCATGACTTTGTTAGGTGTGGAATCAGTCACAGTGTGCGGACGTGCCCTCCGGGAAGGCGTGATTGTAGACTGGATGCTAGCCCACGGTTTAATTGAAGATAGACTACGCTATCAAGGTTCAGTCCGCCAACGAAGTGTACTTAAACAGGCTCACAAGTACCACATTAATCTCGAACATAGCGATCGCGTGGCCTTATTTGCCCTGAGTTTATTTGACCAAACTCAAGGCCTCCTTCACAACTGGGGTGCAGACGAGCGGCAACTACTGTGGGCAGCTGCAATATTACATAATTGTGGTCATTATGTCAGCCATTCGGCTCACCACAAGCACTCATATTATTTAGTTCGCAATGGTGAATTACTCGGCTATACCGAAACCGAGATCGAAATCATTGCCAACTTAGCGCGTTATCATCGCAAATCACAACCCAAGAAGAAGCACGAAAATTACCGGAATCTGCTTAGTAAAAACCACCGACAAATAGTCAATCAATTGAGTGCTATTTTGCGATTGGCAGTAGCTTTAGATAGACGACAAATTGGCGCGATCGCCCGAGTGCAGTGTGATTATCTTCCTGAATATCAGGAATTTAAAATGTTGATTTTTCCCTCTCGCCCTGATGATGACTGTGCCTTAGAACTTTGGAGTTTAGATTACAAAAAAGGAGTATTTGAGGCTGAGTTTAATGTTAAATTAGTGGCAAATTTAACACAATCTCTTTTTGACAAAATCTAGTTACAGCAAGAGATTTTGGTGCGTTAACACAGTGTAACGCACCTACCAAGTTAAATTATTCCATCTTGAAAAATAATTGTGGGATATTTTTTATCTGGAAATCAGTTCCGCAAGTTGACCATTACTCTGTCTTAGAGGTTAAGATGAACTTCCGCAACCGCTTTTGGTGAAAGCAAAATATAGTTACTTGGGAAATCGAGCCTCTTGAACACCATTAAATGAAATTTGCTGCTATGTATAAAAGTAAACCAAATGTCGAGGAAATCCCAGCTTACATAGAAGCTGAAATGGAAGACCATAATCAACAACTTCATGCAGAACTTGAGACAGATGACGAACTGCTGTCTACTCCCAATATGGAATTTGTAGAACGTCGTGAACTGGGCACAGATGAGGAATATTACCAGCAAATTGATGCAGAATTTGAAGCCAAGTAACCAAAATAATGCTTAATTCGTAAGGCGTTGCATAAATGCGGGATGAATTGAGATAATTTGCCAAGGATAAACCTAGATTCTTTGCGACTTTGCGCGCCAGTTGCTACAAGTCGGGAAACCCTTTCGGCAGTTCCTCCTGGGGGAAACCCCCAAGACCGGACTGCCTCACCAAAGCACTGGCTTGCCTTTGCGCGAAATAAAATTCATCCCATTAATCAGCAACGCCATTCGTAATAGAGCTTTAGTCCTGTGGCTGTTCAGATACAACGGTTCTTGAGTTTTTAAAAGATATGGTAAGTCAAGATTGGTTAGTGACAGATGATGGCAAGTGCGAAGCCTGGGAAGAATCGGCAGATAATTTAGAATTATCGGCAGTTCAATATCGCCTCTATCGATTTTTAACAGATATCGAAGATATTCTCGATAAATTCAAGAGCGATCGCCACCGACTGCAAGCGATTTGTCCCCTAGTACGTCGCTTATTGACCAGTTCGGATTGGTTGCAAGGTGAATATCTCGAACCAGATCCAGAAACAGGCTGGTCAGTACTCACTCTCTATGATGAGCCGAATTTTCCCTTGACGGTGCAGACAGTCGCTTGGTTACCAGGAAGAGTATCACCAATTCATAATCATGCTACCTGGGGAGTTGTCGCACTGATTAATGGAGCAGAAAAAAATACGCTGTGGAGACGGACTGATAATAACGGCGGTATTGAAAAAATCGGGGAGATTATTTTATCTCCAGGAGAAATTATTAGCTTGATGCCAGATGCAATTCATAGTGTTGAAGCACTCGGTGATGAACCAACAATTAGCTTCAATTTGTATGGCGAAACAAACTACGAACAGCGATTTGAATTCGATCCAGTTACCTGTACTGCAAAAAACTTTTGATGACGCTTTCAGACATATCAGCGTCTTCTATAACGACTCACTAATTGACCATCAAAGGTGACACCAGAAGCAATCCAGCGATCGCGATTCCTTTGATCTTTGACCTTTAACAAGTGCCGAACTGTGATTGATTACAAATCATAAAACCAGTTACGACAGATACTTTTCGTGCTGTCGGCACTGTGTCTTGATTAAAAAGATATAAGGTTAAAAAAGACCAATAATGAAATCTTATAATAATATTTCCCTAAAAAAGACTAGAATTCATGTGATGATACAAAACTGACACCAAACAAGTTTTACTTAACTCAAGAAGTATAAGAAGAAGTAATATGAGTCTTATGAGTAGCGATCGCCGAATTGCTGTTGCTTTGCTCTTGCTGCGACTGAGCGTGTTTCTTGTGATGTTGATGTGGACTTTAGACAAATTTGTGAAACCTGACCATGCAGCAGCAGTTTTCAAGAATTTTTATTTTATTGGTGGACTGAGCAATTTACCGATTTACATCATTGGGGCGATTCAGCTAGTGATCATTTTGGGATTTGTAGCAGGTTTCCAAAAGCGGTGGACTTATTTACTAGTGCTGTTTTTCCATTCTGTTTCTACCTTCGCGTCCTTTCGGCAATACTTTGATCCTTTTGAGAATTTGCTGTTTTTCGCCGCCTGGCCGATGTTGGCTGCTTGCTTTACTCTTTACTATCTCAGAGATTTAGATACACTCTACACAGTTGATAAAAGCTAGTATTAATGTTTTTGTTCCAAAAATAATATGACCTACTTGTGATGCTCAATTAACCGTTTGGCAGAGAGAACTGTTAACAATAAATAGAGCACACAAGTAATTTTTCTCAGAAATTTCAACCACTAATGCGGAACGCTGACGCGGTAAACGCAGCTATGCTCGTCAGGGCTTTACGCTTCGCTCAGAATGACAAAATTATACCCTCTCGGACTTTTTAAACATCCTCTTAACTCGACTTTATCCAAAATTAAGAACTCGATTTCTTTATCTGGCAAAAATCCTGTCTTTTTGGCAAATACTTTTTCTACGTCACAGAGTATCGATGAAGTTCAAAGAATAAAACTACCGTCCCACATAGGTTTCAGCTTGGGCAATCGCGTTGCGAAAAAAATGGATAAAGTCGAGCTTAATCGCCAAAGTTTTTATTAAGTAGTAAGACTTAATAAAATAAAAGTTCGTAGTCAGGGATCTAGCTCTTTAAAACCTTGTAAGCAAGCGCTAAATCGCTCACTACAAACAAAAATTTATCTTATATTGAAGTATGTCTACTTACTTATTATTCCGTTTCTCAACTCGTTGAGAAAGTTTTTGCGTAAGTCCTAGATGATTAAATTTGTGAACTTTGCATGACCACAGTTCCGGTAGGACGAGAAACATTTGGGTCTGTCTCCAAAGTGACAACTAGCCCAGAAAATTGTGGATGATAAAATTCTCTGTACATTTGAGGAGTAAACGGTAATTCATAGGCAGCATTTCCCCATGAATAAGGCTTGACTTCACCGCAGGGTAACTTCTCGCTAGCAACAACTGTCCATAATAAGTAAACATGACCAGGAGGTGGGGCGGGAAGATTTTGGAAAACCATCACCGCTTTTTGTTGCTCCGGATTGATAATCATACTTCCTGAGGCAACATCTGCTGAGTTGACTCCTTGAAAAGTAAACAGTCGCGTTTCGTAATCTTGGAGCATGGTCTTCACCACTTGAGCTTGGGCAAAATCCTGGCGTAAACGCTGGTTGTCTGCTGTGACAATACCCAGATTTTGACGTAGCCGATAGTTATCGACCCCTAGAATTACCACAAACAACGCGGCGATACTACCAGCGATTCTTGTCCACTGTCGAGGCGATCGCTTAGTGACTCCTGTAGAATATCGGTTGACCTCAGTAGCTTGTCTGGTCGAAGCTTCAGCTTGTTCTAGAATTTTTGGTAGTAAATGCGCTGGAGCTTCTACTTCGGTGAAACCATCTAAAACTTGTCGCAAAACTTCCTGTAAATCTTCTATTTCAACTACAAGTTCTGGATGCTCATCAAGTAATAGCCGAAACTCTTCAGCTTCTTCAGGGGTAAGATCATCAACGACAAACCCCGCAGCCAAGTTTTTGATGTGTTCGGGATCAAAAGATTTATTCATACATTAATAAATCAGAATCTAGTAAGATGCGCTTGAGTTTTAGTAATCCCTGGCGAGTACAGGTTTTAACTGTGCCGAGAGGAATATCAAGCTGTTTAGCAATTTCTGACTGACTTAATCCTTGGTTATAAGCCAATTCGATGACATGGCGTTGCTTTTCTGGGAGTTGTGCCAGAGCATTGTAAATTCGCCCTGCTCGCTCGGCAAAAGTTGCTTGATCAACAGGAGTTGGAGAAGGTGTTGCTTCGCTTGTCATTGTTTGTCCCCACCGTTCCACAAGTTTGAGTTGTCTGCTGCGCTCGCGTAGTTTATCAATCGCCCGCGATCGCGTTATCGTTACCAGATAGCGCACAAAAAAGCGACAATCTGGATTGCTAGATGCTTTTCGCCACAGGGTGAGAAAAATTTCCTGAGTTAAATCTTCGGCTTCTTGCGAGTTAGCCAAAATTTTCAGAGCTAATCCATAAACCAGACGACCATGACGATTGAACAAAATGCTTAGTGCCGAGGAGTTGCCATTTTTGAGTGCCACAAACAAAGCTTCATCCGTAGCAGATGAAAGCTCTGAGGAATTCGATTCGGGAAGTTTAGGCTCCATGCTGTGTCAAAAACAGGTTTGAACAGATACCGGAGCAAGTTAGAGATAGACTTCTTGCCATCACCTCTCTCCAAGACTAAAACAAGTAACTCTTTCCTCTGAAAAATGCGATCTATTCTGATGACGACTGACAAAGGCGATCGGATTGCTTAATTTATTTAAATAACTCACCACGATGCGCCAATCGGGAGCCACTACGCGAACATTTAAATCCTTAACTTTGATTTCTATGAATCCAAAAAACTTTCTAATCTGGGCGCGATGATATTTTATTGAGCGTCCTTGCCAATCATATTCTCTGTATTTTTCAGGTCGCTACATATAGGCTCAATGCCAAAAAAGCTCAACGTTACATCAATAATATATAGTCACTAATTACACGTAATGGCTCTAACGTGTAACGCGATGGGCTACGCCCCACCGTAGGTGATCGCTCCTACGATATTGTGTTTTCCAATGCTGCCTTGCACGCACTCAATATCTATCACACCAACCCATAACTTTTTGCTGAATCCAACGAAATGTCTGGAAGGTTGCGAAGCATCTCATCCCATGTACTCTGTGCTTGCAACGCTTCTACGATAATTGGGAGCGGTTCGGCAAAGATCGCTGGAAAATCTGCCTCTTCAGGAAACTGAATTTTATACGCTAACTGCTCTTGAGGTGGAGTGAACTGAGCGTTGACTCCTTCTTTGTTGCCTCTTGCATCAACCCTATACCAACCAACTTCAGGCAAATGGATTGCATTGAAACCGTGCAAACTGTACGGCGCACCTTTATCATCAATACTCAACCTCTGATAACAAAATCCTGTGGGAATCTGCTTTGCTCGTAACAGTGCTGCCAGCAAATGACTCTTAGCGTAGCAATAACCTGTTTTGTGTTGAAGCACATCTGAAGCTCGGCAAGTCAAAGGATTCATTTGATAGTCAAAACTGTGACATATTTCGTCTCGCACCCACTCAAAACACGCTTTTGCGATCGCTATTGGGGTCGCACATCCCAGTGAGATTTGTTTGGCGCGTTCCATAATTTTGGGATGCTGCCAGTCGATGACTTCACTAACCTTCAAATACTCTTCCATATCAATCGATACGAATACTGTAGCTTCAACTCTAAACACCTTACCAGTAACTTCAAAGCACTACCACTCGTCAGTGCAGTATGCTATTCGCTTCCATAACTTACCCTTGAATTAGACTCCTAAAATCTGTCACCTTAATGCCAGTCCACTTGACATTAAGTTTTGACCAGCGCGTGACACAGTGAAAATCGGCTGTAAACTCATGTTGAGGTAGTGCCATCAAATCTGACCAAGTAAAGACAGCAGGTTTTGCCAACCCCCAAACCCTAAACTCCCATTCTTCTGTACTAACTTGAGGCGTTGCGCCGTAGGTTAATACAGGAAAGCCCTTCGCCAAGTGTTGACCTGGGGGGACGCGATCGCTCTCTTCTTCATTTGGTTTCTGAAAAAATTTTCCTGGCATCTCTTCAGAAAAATAAGTCTTTTGATTCTATACCTTCGCCAACTTTGTGAAACGCCCACCAGAGCAAAGGTGCTTCCTTCCTGAGTATAAACGCCAGTTCCTTCAGGTCTTTGAACAATCAACACTGTCTTCACCCATGTGGCTATACGTACAAAGCCCACACAAGTGGGCTGAAATCCTTACAGACTGGAAAAGCAGCCTTTGTTTGTATAGCCGCACCCTGACCAGGTGTCGAATCTTGGCGAAGGTATTTTTCTGTAATTAGAAAAGCCCTTATACAGTAGTGAGTAATCTGGACAGAAGCTTTTCCTCACTGGCAAATTATGATTCTTCCTCTTCTTCAGCCGTTGGATAAACAAAGGTAGAACGTCCAGTCAAAATTGACTTGCCTAGGGATAGAGCTTTCTGAGCTTCGACAGCAGCTTTGTGTCTCCAGGTAGCTCGACGTTTATCTCGTTTGGATTTGGATGTTTTCTTCTTAGGGACAGCCATAATAGCGGATATCGCAATTCTTGACAACCTTCCTATTCTAAGCGATCAAATTGACCAACCCAACATTAATAATTGGGGACAGTGGGGGATGGGGGGAAGAACTTAATATTAGTAATCTGTCCTTGTCCCCTTGTCCCCTTGTCCCCTTGTCCCCCTATCCCCTTGTCCCCTTCACTCTTTTGCGGGATTGGCGGCTGGAGGAATGATAGTAGCTGCTTGACCTACATTGGAGGTTATTGGCTGTTGATCAAAGAATAATAGCGATCGCGCAGTTTTAAAGTAAGTTGCCCAACGTTGAGCATCGGGGCGTGTACGCCATTGCTGGCGACTAACATCTAAAGACAAAATTGGTGCGATCGCGCCATAACTTTGTACGGAAACAATAATAGAAACATCTGTTACTAAAATATCTTGGTCGAAGCTACGTTGAGCGGCTGCTCTGGCAACTGCTTCTGCTCTTCGCAGTATGGTTTCGTAAGTTTCATCTTCCATTCGGTCTATGCTCAGGTCAACTCTGGCGGTATAAGCGCGAACTATCTGGGGTGCGAGTGTTTCTGTCATTATCCACAAGGAAACTGGCGAGAAAAGTAAAATAATTAATGGAAATATCCGGATCTTTGTGCCAATTTGGCCAATAACTGGAAAGGGGATGATCGATGATGGTTGATAAGCAATACTCTTGGTCATAACCTGATAGCTCCTTCCTGATGATTAGTAATTGAATTTTTTTGTAAGCAATTTTGCTAGGAATAATGTAACTAATTTAACTTAAAACACAGTAGCTTGATCAGAATTTCCTAGGCCATAAGACATAGGTTAGCTTTGTTTTTTCAGCAAAGCCAACCGCAATTTTAGGCAAACATACAACAACCTACAAAGAGCGGGATGGCAAATTACTGGGCGATCGCAATTGGCATCAATCAATATCAGTTATTTCAACCTTTACGTTGTGCCCAAGCAGATGCTGAGGTGCTAAAGGATTTTTTGATTCAAGAAGGAGGTTTTACACGGCAACGCTGTCTATTGATGACAGATTCTTCACCACCAATTGGAGATAGATCAACTTATCCAACTAAGGAAAATATTCTGTTGTTGTTGGAGGATTTGACAGCAGCTTGTTGGCAACCACAAGATCATCTGTGGTTATTCTTTAGCGGTTATGGGGTCAACCATGACGGCAAAGATTACTTGATGCCAGTAGCAGGAAATCCTGAGTTAGTACATGAGACTGGCATAGAAGTGCGATCGCTCATGCAAAGTCTGCAACTGGCTGAACTAAATACATTACTGCTGCTTGATATCAACCGTGCTTTTGGTACTCAAGCAGATGCTCCTGTGGGACAAGAAACCATAGAACTGGCTGAAGAACTTCAAATTGCTACAATTCTTTCTTGCCAACCAGAGCAATTCTCTCACGAAAGTAGCGAACTAGGTCACGGATTCTTTACAGCAGCATTATTAGAGGCTTTACGTTCTGGTAATGCTGGTAGTCTGACTGATTTAGAAAGCTATTTGAGCGTTCTCACCCCAGAATTATGTCAACACTACTGGCGTCCCACACAAAACCCGATAACAATATTCCCAGCGCATCAAAAGGCAATTTTGCCGCAATTGGCAGAGCAAAGCAACAGCAAAGAAGTTCCCAGCACTATAGAACCTAGTGCCGCAGAACCAGTAATTTTTCCAGACGAAACTTTTGCTGTGGCACTTGCTGCACCTTCTGTAGGCGCAAAACCCCCAATGAGTTCGCCTAAGTCGCAAAAAACGAGCATCTGGGAAGAAGCGCCAGGAATAGAAACCACCCTCGGTAATAGGTCTCAGCAGTTGAACTTGCCCAACTTCACAGCAAATTCCGGTAATTTAGAACAACCAAAATTTTCTGGTGTGGCTACTGATATAGTCGCCAAAGAACAGTACTTCAATCAACAACCCCAACCACTCACACCTTTCCAGGAAACAGTTACAGGAGGTAGGTTCATCCCCAATAATCCTCCACCCTACATTTCTAGCTTGCCTCAGAATAAAGCCAACAACCCACTGTGGAAACAGTTTTTACTTTGGGGTGGTGGCACTATGTTGGTAGTAGCTTTAATTGCTGTCATTGTTCTCCGTAATCAGGCGAGATTTTTGCAAGTCAAACAAATATCACCCGCATCACCCACTACTACCCCTGAGTCAAACACTCGCTCTACCTCAGAGACATCTCCCATAACTCCTCCAGCAACCAACCCATCTAGTGCCCAACTAGCCTCTCTTTCTGAGTCGAGAAAGCGGAGTCAAGCAGTGTTAGACCTAGCAAAAATGTCTCTGAGACAAACTCAAGCTAGCGATCTCAGCTTGGCGATCGCCACTGCGCGCAAAATTCAACCAGATGAACCACTCTATGAACAAGCTCAGGAAAATATTAAAATTTGGACTCGCATGATCCTTGATTTAGCAGAGGGTCGTGCCAAGCAAAAACAATATACAAATGCCATCGCTGCCGCTAAATTAGTTTCTCCAGACCAAGACCTTTATCCCCAGGCACAAGCAGCAATTCAGCAATGGCAATTAGAGGCTAAACAATTTGTGGGTAATAAAACCGTTTTAGATGCAGCTAAGTCCTTAATTAGACCCGGACAAGCATCAACATATAATCGAGCTATAGAAGTCGCTAAGAGAGTACCAGCAGGTCAACCAGGTTTCGATATGGCTCAACAATCCATTAATCAATGGAGTGAAAAAATTTTAGAGTTGGCCAAAAATCGAGCAGATCAAGGCAACATCAAAGCGGCAATTGAAACGGCTACTTTAGTCCCTGAGGTAACGGCAGTTTACGAAGATGCTCAAGAAGCCATCCAAAAATGGCAGGCTAGAAAAGCTAAAAATTAAAAAGAGTTAGGAGTCGATAATTAACTCCTAACTCTTTTTACTCAGCACTCAGCACTCAGCACTCATAATTAGCAGTACTGCGATATATCCTCACCACATTCATCAGCAAGGAAGCACATCGCTCGAAAACGTAAACCAACCACTTCTTCATATAAAGGATTGAGTTTACACATAGGCGGAATATGAAACAGGGTTTTCCCGAAGAATTTAACATCACGCTCAAAGGGACATTGAGCAGGAATGAGTTTACACAAACGGTGAGCTAGTTGGCGATCGCGGACTTGAATACTTTCTACCTTCTGCCGCAGGGGTTGGAGAATATCACAATAAGACTTGGCAGTTGAATGGCGTAACTGGGTTGCTTGAGCTTTACTAGTCTCGGCTTGATTAATTGATACCCAGCTTGCTAGAAAAATCTTTTTTGTGGTATTATCAAATACCTTCATGATTAATCCTCTGTATTAATGAGGTTATTCACCTTTCTGATGAATATATACAACGTGGCAACAACCTTTCCCGGAGAAATCGTTTCCTGACTGAGTTACAATAGGGTGTTACAGTAGCCACTTAGGTCAGAATCCGACTTATTACTACGTCAAGTTAATCGCAATTTTCGCGGGATCGGTAGTGTAATAATGTAATCTTATTCATAACTTGACACAGTTTAAATTTTAATAAAGACATCTGTCATTGGACAGGTTTTAGTGTAATTGTTACAAAGCTTAATATAAGCAAATCCTGCGGTTATTTTTGCTAGGTATAAATATCAGCAATGAAAATAGTGGTTTTGGTGGTTGCATGTCGTAGAAGTCAGGTGGCTTTGACTCAGACAGCGCTACTCGTAATGGCTGGAAACAGAAAGTGATTTTTCTCCAATTGGCAATTTATGGAGTGTTAGGGCTGACTTACCTAGGTTTGGCATTAGGTTACATTCCTGGTTTACGGATGAACCGTGCCACTATTGCCTTAGTTGGCTCTGCTTTTTTAATTGCGCTGGGGGCATTGAATTTACAGGAAGCATGGCAGGCGATTGATGCCAAGACCATTGTGTTTTTGTTGAGTATGATGGTAGTGAACGCCAACCTATTTTATGCAGGTTTTTTTCAGCGATCGCTATTAATACTTTTAAGTCTGACTCGCAGTCCTCTAGGCTTGTTGATTACCTTAACTTTTGGTAGTGCTATTCTGTCTGCCTTTTTTCTGAATGACACTCTGGCGCTGATTTTTACACCCTTGACCTTGAGCTTGACTCAAACTGTAGGCTTAAATCCCATCCCTTATTTACTAGCGATCGCGGCTGCAACTAATATAGGCTCTGTTGCTACCTTAAGCGGTAATCCCCAAAACATTCTCATTGGTTCTTTTTCCGGCATATCCTACTTAGATTTTTCCCAAGCATTAGCGCCAGTAGCCGTAACTGGCTTAATAATTCAAATAGGACTACTATGGTTACTCTATCCAGATGTGCGCTCAACTCGACCTTGTCAGTTATTACCCACTAGTAAAGAACGCATCTTCAGACCTTTATTTAATAAAACCTTAGTCATCATTATCGGGTTGTTGATTGCTTTTGCAGTGGGCTTGCCATTAGCCGAGTCCGCCTTGGTAGCTGCGAGTTTGTTACTAATCACTCGGCGGCTAAAACCACAGCGCATCCTGAACAAAGTAGATGGGAATCTGCTGCTGATGTTTTCTGGACTGTTTATATTAACTAGAGTTATCCAGAATTTGAATTTGCTAGAGCCATTTACTCATATAGTCAGTTCACCGGCTGGTCTAGTAGGAATCACGGCTATTTTGTCTAATATAATTTCTAATGTTCCTACCGTACTATTACTTGAACCCCTAATTCCTAGAGATAATCAGCAGTTATGGCTGTTACTCGCAGCATCATCGACCCTAGCAGGCAATTTGACTTTATTTGGTGCAGTTGCCAATCTAATCGTTGTAGAAGCTACTGCTGAGTTAGGTTACAGGCTAACTTTTTGGGAGCATCTACGTTTTGGAGTACCACTAACGGTTTGTACTCTATCTCTAGTATATCTCTGGGTGAGGTGAAGGAACTTTGACAAAGTGTAAATTATTTATTTTTTCTCTAACTCTGTGTTCTCTGCGCCTCTGTGGTATGCGCTGCGCGCACGCTACGCGAACGTTCACAAAAATCCGGTAACTAAAAAAAGCCTGCATAGGCAGGCTTTGTTAGTATGGCTGCACCCTCAAGGGTGACAGTGATTGGTGATTAGGATGCCACCTGAGCGGTAGTACGAGTGCGTCGTCTTCTACCATCAGCAACCTTCACAGGTGGTTCTTCAGGAATTTGCATCAACAAAGTCACCGTTGGTTGACATTGTAGTTCTCGGCGGATGGAGCGTTGCAATTCCCGCTCTAAAGTACCTTGCAATCCACCCCAGTCTACCTCTGTTCTCTCACCTTCACTGGGCTGGGCAAATTCTGTCCAACGCACGCTGAGCATTTCCTCAATGCGCTGTTGTACCCACTTTTGTACAAGCGATCGCTCTACACTGGTAACCACACCCCGCATATGTATTTCTGGTTTGGCCATGAGTTTACCATTCCAATCAATAGCCGCCGCGATGGTGACCAGACCTTCTTCTGCCATGCGTTGCCTTTCTTGCAAGACTTTGGCGCTTACCATGCCAGAGCTTGTAGTATCCACAAGTTCGATGCCAGATGGCACTTTACCTGCAACACGGATAGCGTCTTCAGTCAGTTCTATCACATCCCCATTCTGGATGAGTACCATGTTTTCGGCCGGGATGCCCATACTCTGAGCTGTTTGTGAGTGCTTCACTAACATCCGATGTTCGCCGTGAACAGGCACAAAGAACTTAGGACGCGTTAAAGCAATCATCAATTTTTGCTCTTCCTGACAGCCATGACCAGAGACGTGAATCCCTTTATCTCGACCATAGACTACATTTGCTCCCTGAATCATCAACTTATCGATGGTGTTAACCACAGCGATGGTATTGCCGGGAATTGGGTTAGCGGAGAATACTACCGTATCTCCTTGGCGAATTTTGATGTGGGGGTGTTCCTTGTTAGCAATGCGGGTCATGGCTGCCATCGTCTCACCCTGAGAGCCTGTAGTTAATATCAGTACTTTCTCATCAGGCATGTTCCGGACTGCGTGCAATGGTTGGAAGACACTATCATCACACTTGATGTAACCCAGATTACGGGCATGAGCAATTAAATTCAACATGGAACGACCCACAACCGAGACTACACGGTTATGTTTCTGTGCCAGTTGCAAAATCATGTTGATACGATGCACGCTGGAAGCAAAGGTGGTGACAAATAATCGTCCAGTGGCTTGACCGAATACCCGGTCAAGATTGGGGTAAACTGAACGTTCTGAAGGAGTGAATCCCGGCACTTCTGAATTGGTGGAATCGCTTAATAAGCAAAGTACACCTCGTTCACCGTGTTCTGCTAGCCTTTGCAAATCAAATTTTTCACCATCTACAGGTGTATGGTCAATTTTAAAATCACCTGTGTGGATAACTACACCCAGAGGCGTATGGATAGCCACAGTAAAGCTATCAGCCATTGAGTGAGTATTGCGGATGTATTCTACAAAGAAATGTTGGCCAATCCTTACTACATCCCGGGGTGTGACAGATCTTAACTCGGTGCGATCGCGTACCCCTGCTTCTTCTAATTTACCCTCTAGCATGGCCATTGCTAGTCTAGGCCCATAAATCACAGGGATTTCAAATTGCTTCAGGTGAAAAGCAATGCCGCCAATATGGTCTTCGTGACCGTGGGTCACAACCATGCCTTTAATTTTGTGACGATTTTCCCGGAGATAGGTCATATCTGGCAGGACAATATTTACCCCCAGCATTCCCTTTGTCGGAAAAGCTAATCCGGCATCTAATAAAATAATTTCGTCTTCGTATTCAAAAACACAGGTGTTTTTGCCAATTTCATGCAACCCGCCCAACGGAATAATTTTGAGGGCAGAATTAGTTTCGTTTTTTACCATTTTCTCCTGAGATTGTTGTTTGTTTTCTAGTGTTAATAAATTCAAATTTAGCGATCTTGTATGAAAGAAAATACTAGCTTTCTATGTGAAAGCAGCTAAATTTTAATTCGGATTTTCAGTTGTTTGTTCAATAAAATCGAATTGACATTGAGAGATTTAACATAATATCTATGACAGTCTTAGCACAGCTATTTAAAGTACAAACTGGTTAACATTATGCTTGTTGTTGATGTGCATCTTTAGCAACCATCAGTTAGTCCGCGTTCAACAAGTTGCTTGCTATCTAGATTAAATGGAGTTCTGCTAGAACCGTCTTTAACTTGTCGCTGACCTCTGAGTCAGCTTCATATAGCGGTAGACGAGTTGAACCGACCTGCCAACCTTTAAGCATCAGCGCTTTTTTAACTGGAATGGGATTTGTAGTTAAAAATAAAGCTTTAAACAAGGGAAATAATTGGAGATGAATTTCGCTGGCAACTTCAATTTTCCCGGCAATAAAAGCTTGAATCATCTGCTGTAGTTGGTTTCCTACCAGATGAGATGCTACACTAACTACCCCTTTTGCCCCAATCGCTAACAAGGGCAGGGTTAAGGAATCATCACCAGAATAAATTTGAAATTCTTTTGATGTCAAGCGACGTATTTCACTTGCCTGGTCTAAATTTCCGCTAGCTTCTTTTATCCCAACAATATTGTTAATTTGTGCTAACCGGGCAACAGTGTCTGGACTGAGGTTTTGACCTGTACGTCCGGGAACATTGTATAACAACAACGGTAGCTCGGGACAGGCTTGAGCTATCGCTTGAAAATGCTGGTAGAGACCCGCTTGGGGCGGTTTGTTGTAATAAGGTACAACTTGTAAGGAACCATGTACTCCTATTTTAGCTGCTTTTTCGGTTGCTGCGATCGCTTCTTTGGTGGAATTAGAACCACATCCTGCTATTACCTTGGCTTTTCCTGCCACGGCCTGCAATACTTCCACGAACAACTGATATTCTTCCTCCCAACTGAGGGTAGGAGATTCACCTGTCGTACCACATACCACTAATGTATCTGTGCCGTTGTTAGCTAGATGTGCTGCTAGTTCTGCCGCTACATCATAGTTTACACTACCGTCTGCTTTGAACGGCGTAATCATAGCGGTTAAAACTCTGCCAAATTCTCCCACCCTGTTTTCACTCCTGATTACCCTCTTGGTTTTTTATGTTTTGGTGGTTTTCTATTTTGATAACCTATTTACCAATTTCTTTCAAGCGTAGTTCACACATGCAGATTAATTTTTTATGCCTTACGAGTGAAAAATGCCTGAAATCTAATTTGCTCTTATTTTTCACTAGAAACGCAAGCTTTTGACGGATTAAGTAGGTTTTTTTCTACCAATAATTCCGCAATTTGTACAGCATTTAAAGCTGCACCTTTACGGATTTGGTCACCGCACAGCCATAGTTCTAAGCCGCATGGATGAGAAATATCCTGACGGATTCTGCCCACTAAAACTTCATCCTGGCCAGTAGCTTCTATTGGCATGGGAAAATGATTATTTTTCCAATCTTCTACTAATTTTACTCCAGGGGCGCGACTTAATATTTCTCTTGCTACATCTGGACTAAATGGTTTTTCTAATTCTAGATTAATTGCTTCTGAATGGGCACGAAGTACGGGAACCCGTATACAAGTAGCTGTGATTCTCATCTGTTGGTTGTCGAAAATCTTGCGGGTTTCGTTGACCATTTTCATTTCTTCCTCACAGTATCCCCAATCGTTGAGAGGAGAGTTGTGTGGGAATAAGTTAAAAGCCAACGGGTAAGGCAAGACCTCGGCTACTGGCTGCTGTCCTTGTAAAATAGCACTGGCTTGGGTTTTGACTTCTGCCATTGCTTTGGCACCAGCGCCACTAGCCGATTGATAGGTTGAGGCGACAATACGTTTTACTGGACTAACTTGATGTAATGGCCAGACTGCCACTGCCATCAAAATTGTGGTGCAGTTAGGGTTAGCGATAATACCTTTATGGTTAGCTGCTGCTGAGGGATTTACCTCTGGCACTACTAAGGGAACTTCCGGATTCATCCGAAAAGCACTGGAATTATCTATTACCACTGCGCCCTTTTCTACGGCAACTGCTGCCCAAGTTTTGGATGTGGAACTTCCTGCACTAGCCAGTACTAAATCTACATTTTCTAGGGCGCGATCGCTCACTAGTTCTACTGGTAAATTTTCACCTTTAAACTGTAGCGATCGCCCTAAACTTCTCTCTGATGCCAACAACTTTAATTCGGAAACCGGAAAATTACGGCTTTCTAATAATTCCAGCAACTCTGTGCCCACAACACCAGTCGCTCCCAAAATAGCTACACGATAGGATTTAGACAAATTGGTTCCCTCCTTTAAGAGGTTATGTGCATTTTTTCGTAACAATTTACAACTTATGCTGATTTATTTAAATAGCAATGGCAGACTTTCAATAAATTTTTTTTAATTTTAGTCGAGTTTTCTTAAAACGGTGCGCTGACTTTTTAGTTTACATAAGTTAACTGATATTGTAATTTCATAACATTGCTGCTAATAAAACTTTTCGCTAGATGTAGAAAAGTATATATCAAAACTATACATTAACCCGATGTCCAGTGAAAAAATAGATTACGTACACTTAATTAATGTATAAATCTCGAAGTTTTAAAGTCAAAAAACAGTTAACCTGTAAAGTGGATGGTCAAGACGATGAATGTACTATGATTCAAAGGGGATGCCACCAGCATAGCCACAGAATGCATCTGTGTGAAGAAGCAACAATTAAGGTGAGTTCTACAAGGCGGACAGACCTAACAGTAAAATAATTGGAGTAAGAAATGCTGGTTGAAAACCAGGATATCACGCTGTTAGCCCTGTAAATCTGAACTTTCCTTGCAGACGCTGAGTTATGAGCGATAAATTATTCCCAGCATAGGTATGTTTAGCAGTTTTTTCAGTATTCAGCAACGCCAGTCCACACCCTGCGGTCAGCCCTGCGGGTTCGGGGGGTCGCAAAACTCCTTCGGAGACGCTACGCGAACGACGGGAACCGCCAAGACTGCGACCCCCTCACCGCAGCAGCGTCTACAAATCGGGGAACCGAAAGACTTTGCCGACTGGTTAGCGGATCTCCTCTGCCAGAAGAGTCCACAAGTGGCGTGATGTTCACGCTGCTGGCTCCTTGAGACTACTTAAATTATTTGATGATTTGGAGTTTCAAGAGGTAAAGTTATTGCGGTAAATTATCAAGTTCTTTGCTATTGGCCGTAAACTGGATATCTACGTAAAGGGCACTCATCCAGATAATATGGGATTTTGAAACATAACGTGTGGGCACCTCCCGTCCTCAGCCAAGAGGAATCAATCCACAGAAGCAGTAAATCGCTTCTTGTGCGTACTTGGAGTCAAAAATACCAGAAATACAGAGACGAAGCATGAAAGTTACCCAGGAGAAACTTCCCGCCAGCCAAATTGGTCTGGAAATAGAGATTACGCCAGAAATTACCAAGCAAACTTACGAACAGGTAATTAAAAACTTAGCAAGTACTACAACTATTCCTGGGTTTCGTAAAGGCAAGGTGCCTCGGCAGATATTGCTACAGCGCCTGGGCGTAACTCGAATCAAAGCCGCAGCGTTGGAAGAACTAATTCAAGATGGCGTTGAGCAAGCACTCAAACAGGAAGAAATTCCGGCAATTGGTCAGCCACAATTGCGGACTTCGTTTGAGGAATTGATTAATAATTATGAACCAGGAAAACCCCTGACGTTTGCGGCGGCGGTAGATGTAGAACCAGAAGTTAATCTGGTGCAGTACACAGGTTTGCAAGCCAAAGCCGAGGAAATCAAGTACGACTCTAGTCGGATTGATGAAGTCCTGGAGAAGGAACGGGAAGAATTAGCCACACTGATTCCTGTAGAAGGACGCGCCGCCCAAATTGGTGATGTAGCCGTAGTTGATTTTAAAGGTGTACTAGCAAAAGGTGAAGGCGAAGACGAAACAGCCGAACCAACACCAATTCCGGGAGCTGAAGCCACAGATTTTCAACTCGAGTTACAAGAAGATAAGTTTATTCCCGGCTTTGTTTCTGGCATGGTAGGGATGAATCCTGGAGAAACCAGAGAGGTTTCGGCTCAGTTTCCAGATCCTTATGCCAACGAAGAGTTAGCTGGAAAAGCCGCAACTTTCACAGTGACGCTCAAGGAATTAAAGGAAAAAGAACTCCCAGAACTGAATGATGACTTTGCCCAGGAAGTTAGTGACTTTGACACCTTAGATGAACTGCGTGCGTCTCTAGAAGAGCGATATCAAAAAGAGGCTGAGGAAAAAACTAAATCGAACCAGCAGGAAGCCTTATTAGCCGAACTGCTCAAATACGTGGAAGTTGACTTGCCAGAAACCATGATTGAGAAAGAAATAGACACAATGCTGACGCAAACAGCCGTGCGACTTTCTCAGCAGGGATTGGATGTGAGAAAGTTGTTTACGCCAGATATTATTCCTCAATTGCGGGAGCGATCGCGCGATGAGGCTATTGAACGCCTCAAACGGTCTTTGGGATTACTGGAAGTCAGCAAACGCGAGTCCATTGAGGTCACACCCGCAGAAATTCAAGCCAAAGTCACAGAACTGATGCAGCAGTACGCAGACCAAGACATTGATGAAGATAGACTTCAATCAGTGGTGGAAAACGAACTGTTAACTGAAAAAATCATCGATTGGCTGCTAGAACACTCATCAGTAGAACTAGTACCCGAAGGCTCTTTGAGTGTTGCTGAGGAAACAGAATCCGAACTTGTCGAGTCAGAGACAACTGAACCTCAGACCGAGGAACAAAGTACCGAAGTTAGTACATCATGAGTGCTGAATGCTTTTGAAAGTGCTTCCTTCCTGAGTGCTGAGTATGAAAAATGTTGACTCAGCACTGAAAAATTTAAGGAATCTTCAAGAAATAACGGCATCTGTGATCGCCTTAGCTTGATACTGACTTACACGGAAGCAATATAGATGAGGCATAATGGTTAACACATAGCTCAAATAAAATTGCATCCGTAAAAAAAGGCAGTGATCACTGCTGCCAAACCTGTCCTAACTTACTGTCAAATGTTCTTATATGCTTTTATCGCAGTCGGGAAATCACCCCATCAGCAGTTTAAGTCGAATAGAAATTAGCTCCCATTTGAGCAGCCCTACCAACATCGTACCAATGGTGGTAGAACAGTCTGGTATGGGAGAAAGAGCGTTTGACATCTACTCCCGCCTGCTGCGAGAGCGGATTATATTTTTGGGCACTCCCATAGATGATGCTGTTGCCAATTCAATTGTTGCCCAATTGCTGTTCCTAGATGCCGAAGACTCAGAAAAGGACATTCAACTGTACATAAACTCTCCTGGCGGCTCCGTCTACGCAGGGATGGCAATTTATGATACAATTCAGCAAATCCGTCCCGATGTTGTTACTATATGTTTTGGATTAGCCGCCAGCATGGGGGCATTCCTATTAGCAGCCGGATCTGCTGGTAAACGGATGTCTCTACCTGACTCTCGCATTATGATTCACCAACCATTAGGTGGTGCCCAAGGTCAAGCCATTGACATAGAAATTCAAGCGAGAGAAATCCTTTATATTAAGGCTAAGCTAAATCAGTTACTGGCTCATCACACTGGTCAAGCCTTAGAAAGACTTGAGGCAGATACTGAACGCGACTTTTTTATGTCGGCAGAAGAGGCAAAGAATTACGGTTTGATTGATCAGGTCATCTCCAGACAAAATCTTCCCACCGCAGGGGAAAACGTCACCATTCTGAAATAAGAGGCTGGTATGTCTAAGTACGACTCCCATTTAAAATGTTCATTTTGTGGCAAGTCTCAAGAGCAGGTGCGTAAATTAATCGCAGGTCCGGGAGTCTACATCTGCGATGAATGCGTTGACTTGTGTAATGAAATCCTCGATGAGGAGTTACTCGACACCAGCAGTGCGGCGTCACAACCAGCACCAAGGTCAGAGCCACCTCAAAAACGCCGTGCCCGCTCTTCCAGTCTTTCGTTTAATCAAATTCCCAAACCCAGAGAGATTAAAAAGTATCTGGACGAACACGTCATTGGTCAAGACGAAGCCAAGAAAGTGCTGTCAGTGGCAGTTTATAACCATTACAAACGACTGGCAGTAATTCAATCTAAAGGCAATGGTAAAAATGCTGCCGACGATGCGGTCGAACTGCAAAAATCCAATATTTTGTTAATTGGCCCGACTGGTTGCGGTAAAACCCTCTTGGCGCAAACCCTAGCCACAATTTTGGATGTACCCTTCGCTGTGGCTGATGCCACGACACTAACAGAAGCAGGGTACGTAGGTGAAGATGTCGAAAATATTTTGCTGCGACTATTGCAAGTGGCAGATTTAGATGTAGAGGAAGCCCAGCGAGGAATTATCTACATTGACGAAATTGATAAAATCGCTCGCAAGAGTGAAAATCCCTCAATTACACGCGATGTCTCTGGTGAAGGTGTGCAGCAAGCTTTACTGAAAATGTTAGAGGGAACAGTCGCCAATGTACCACCTCAGGGAGGACGCAAGCATCCTTATCAAGACTGCATTCAAATTGATACCAGCAACATTCTGTTTGTTTGTGGTGGTGCGTTTGTGGGTTTAGAGAAGGTGGTAGAGCAGAGAGCGGGCAAAAAGTCAATGGGTTTTGTGCAACCAGGTGAAGGTCAATCCAAAGAAAAACGGGCTGCTGATACTCTCCGTCATCTCGAACCAGATGACTTAGTAAAGTTTGGCATGATTCCCGAATTTATTGGACGAGTGCCAATGGTAGCAGTGGTAGATCCGTTGGATGAAGAAGCGCTAATGGCAATTTTGACAGAACCACGCAGTGCGTTGGTGAAACAGTACCAAAAATTGCTGAAAATGGATAATGTCCAATTAGACTTTAAGCCAGATGCCCTGCGAGCGATCGCGCAAGAAGCCTACCGCCGGAAAACTGGTGCTAGGGCGCTGCGAGGCATTGTGGAAGAATTGATGCTTGATGTCATGTACGAGTTACCATCTCGTAAAGATGTGACTCGCTGCACTGTCACGCGAGAAATGGTTGAGAAGCGCTCCACTGCTGAATTGATAGTACATCCGTCTTCTCTGCCTAAGCCAGAATCAGCTTAGTAGTCATTAGTCATTGGTGAACCAGTGCGGTCTTGGGGGTTTCCCTCATGAGCAACTGGTGAACCTGAAGGGTCATTGGTCATTAGTAATTGACTTTTGACTTCTGGCTTTTGACTTTTGACTTTTGACTTTTACAATATGCCTTATATTTGTGTTCGTGGCGTTGAGCATTACTATGAGTGGGTGAAAAAACCATCTGGTTCCTTGGTAAAGCCAGTGATGGTTTTTATTCATGGTTGGGCTGGTTCAGCTAGGTACTGGAAAAGTACGGCTGATGCTTTAGTAGACCAATTTGATTGTTTACTCTACGATTTGCGGGGTTTTGGGCGTTCTCGTGGTAAACCCACCGTAGCCCAAGCAGGTGAATCTGTTGTCGAGTCTCAGTCAACTCTAGAAAAATCAGAGGCCATCAAAGAATTAACTTATGAATTAGAGGAGTATGCCGAGGATTTAGCAGCTTTGTTAGATGAGTTGCAACTCCAGCGTGTTTACATTAATGCTCATTCAATGGGTGCATCTATTGCTACATTGTTCTTCAACCGCTACCCTCAACGCGTAGAACGAGGAATTTTAACCTGTAGTGGGATTTTTGAGTATGACGAAAAAGCCTTTACTGCTTTTCATAAATTTGGCAGCTACGTAGTCAAATTCCGTCCTAAATGGTTAGGGAAAATACCATTTGTTGACCGAATGTTTATGGCGAGATTTTTACATAGCCCTATACCAAATGCTGAGCGTCAGGCTTTTTTACAAGATTTTCTCGAAGCAGATTATGATGCAGCCTTAGGGACAATTTTTACTTCAGTCAGTAAGGCACAATCGGAATTAATGCCGGATGAATTTGCCAAGTTGACAGTACCAACTTTGCTGATATCTGGAGAATATGACCAGATTATTCCTGCCAAGATGGGACGGCAAGCCGCCGCACAGAATGATCAAGTTGAGTTTGTGATGATTCCCAATACAGCACATTTCCCGATGTTGGAAGATGCACCAACTTACCTGCGACGGGTGCGAGAGTTTTTGCAAGTTACCGCATCAGAACCACAAGCGAGTTAACTGAGTCTGAAGGGTTCGCCATAGCTTTCATGAAAGCAAACTTGGTCGAGAGAAAAGCGTCCTCCGTACTGTTTAAGGGGTTCATCAGCATAGCCGAGTGCCAGTAAACAGCAAACATCAACTTCCTCAGGAATTTGGAATGTTTCCTTGACTTGAGTACTGACAAATCCTTCCATGGGACAGCTATCAACTCCAAAACTTTTGGCCACAATCATCATATGGGCTACGGCTAACATGGTGTGGCGATTAGTCCACGCCTCCATTGTGGTAAAGCTGGGATGATTAGCAAAGAATTCGGGGATGCTGGAACGCATATAATTGGCGTAGCTATCGGTCATCATTCCATTCTCTTCCCCTAGATGGATGACAGAGGCGATATTTTCCCTATTACTTACACGGCGATCGCCACAACAAATTAATACTACTGGCGCTTCACCCACTTGGCGCTGGTTAAAAGCACATTGTTGGAGTTTATCTTTGTTTGCTTGCTCCGTAACGAGAATAAATTGCCAAGGCTGGAGGTTAAAGCCCGATGGTGCTTGTATTCCTAGTTGCAGGATTTCTTGCAAAATCGCTTCAGGAATGCGATCGCTTTTGAACGCTCTAGCTGCACGACGCTGTTTAATTGCTTCTATCAAACCAACATGAGGTTGCATTTCTACAAACATAAAAAACTTTAACTTAAATGTGTCTGCCTATACCATATTCCTCCTATCTATGTTTTTTCTCTTCTACCTATGGGTTAACTCAAACCTAGTTCGCGTTTTAACAAGTTAATCGAGCTAGTGCCGATGTAGTTTTCCACCTTAATCAGCTTAGGTGGACGAATAATATCTTCAAGAGATGCCTGCACTGCTGCTTGCACTGCGGGAAAACTGGCTTGATCACTGATAATGACTTCAGCGCGTCTGACAATCGCTTGCAGTTTGTAAGCATCTTTGGGTTGTGAAGTCATCACCAATAGTTCATCTCCTCGTAAACCGTGGAGAATAACTTCGGCGGCGCGGGCAATTCCCGAACTGAGGCTGACTATGCCTACACAATTTTCTTTTGGCAAGGTTTTCAGCAAATTCAGTTCTTTAGTGTAGTCATAGATATCCAGAGGAATCACACGTACAGCTTTCGGTGCAGCGATCGCTTCCACATCACCGATAAAATATCGACTTGTAACTACTGTTGCCGAGTTAGTTTTATCTAGTACAGCTGTTAGTTCTTCCATCGCTACCAACTGTACTGGTATTTTCAGAGCCAGTTCTAACTCATACACCATTAATTCACCAGCGCCGATGTCATGAGTGGGCACTGCAACCAGCACTTGGGCGCTACAACGCAAGCGCCAGTCAATTTCCGCTAAAAATAGTTCCCGTGCTTGATTGAGTGAGTAGCCTTGAGAGAGCATTTCGTCAAGTGCTTGCTGCACAAGTTTATAGGCATCGTCGGGATGTTTTTTCACAATGGGGGATTGCAGTCTGCTACCACCTTCATGACCCTGGGCGCGGACATAAATTCCCGAACCAGCCAGACTTTCCACAAACCCGTCTTCTTCCAACTGGCGGTAAACCTTGCTAATGGTATTGCGGTGTAACCCAGTTTGCATTGCTAGTGCCCGTGTGCTTGGCAATTTGTAACTAGGCGGATATTGCCGGGAGGCGATCGCAAACCGGATTTGATTAAATAGTTGGGTTGATGCCGGAATTTCACTGTCTGGCTGAATACGGAATTGAATCATCACCAAACCTCTTGAAGACTAAGACGGGCAAATGACTAGTACCGCTTTACGTAATTCTTAATTCGTAAGGGTTTTAGCATTTTAAATGGCTGGCTGATTAAAGCCAACCTTTACTAGCTGTATTTGTTACATGTCCAATATTTTATTTACACATAGGTTTTTTAGGTGGAAATTTCTCATGCGCTCACTTTATAGTGATGAATAATTTGATGGGAATCGCCTGGATATACTGGCATAGTTATATCAAATAATCACCTAGCCAATTACATTGCATCGGTAAAATTTTTATGTCAGAGCAAGTAATAGATACCACAACGGTTAAACTTTCGCAAGATAATTTCCTAGTATCTGCTTACTTAGCACAGCCGCAAGCATCTGGATCTTACCCAGGAGTTGTGGTGTTACAGGAAATTTTTGGTATTAACGATCACATTCGAGAAGTTACAGAACGGATTGCCAAACTAGGATATGTGACGATCGCCCCCGCACTCTTTCAACGTCAAGCCCCTGGTTTTGCCACTGGCTACACCCCCGAAGATATTGAAATTGGTAGGGGATACGCGATGCAAACTCAAGCATCCGAGTTATTGAATGATATTCAATTGGCAATTGATTATCTGAAAAGCCTGCCGCAAGTGAACAAAGATGGCTTTGGCTGTATTGGCTTTTGTTTTGGTGGTCATGTAGCATATCTTGCCGCTACCTTACCAGATATCAAAGCTACTGCTTCCTTTTATGGTGCTGGCATTACTACCCGGACACCAGGAGGTGGCGCTCCCACTGTCACGCGCACCCCAGAAATAAAAGGCACACTATATGCCTTCTTTGGGATGGCAGATGCCAGTATTCCCGTAGAACAGGTAGATGAGATTGCCGCAGAGTTAGAAAAATACAACATTTCTCATCATGTGTTTCGCTACGATGGAGCTGACCACGGATTTTTCTGTGACCGTCGTGGCAGCTATAATCCTAAAGCCGCAGCTGATGCTTGGGAGCAGGTAAAACAACTCTTTGGCAGTGTGTTAAAAGCATAGAGAAAAAGCATGGCGGAAGTTCCCAGCTTGGGGTCTATGCAAAATGACACCAGTTGCTACAACGGACGGAACTTCCCTGTGGGTAAAGCCTGCGGCGCGGCTATGCCCGTCAGAGCTTGACACCACTTTGCTGATGCGGGGCAGGAAAATTGTCCACCGCAACGCACTGGCTTCCCCATGCCATAATTACAGGCATATCCAACTAACACTCCCACCTATCCGGACTTTGTTAGGCGTTTAGTAAAACTCCAGTGGCATCAAATCAAATAACAATTTATCTTCAATTGTCATGAACTCCGAATCGAAACTTTCTCAACCAGCCAATTCGTCTTTTACGATGGACGATTTTGCCAAAGCACTAGAAGTACACGACTACCAGTTTCAGAAGGGACAGGTTGTACATGGCAAAGTGTTTCAACTTGACCATGATGGAGCTTATGTTGATATTGGTGGCAAGTCGTCAGCTTTTCTTCCCCGCGATGAGGCTTCTTTGAGAGCAATTACCGATTTATCGGAGGTGCTGCCGTTGCAAGAGGAACTAGAGTTTTTGATTATCCGAGATCAGGATGCAGAAGGTCAAGTCACCCTTTCGCGCAAGCAGTTGGAAATTCAGCAGGTCTGGGAACGACTGGCACAAATGCAGGAAAATGGCCAGACAGTGCAAGTCAGGGTCATGGGTGTAAATAAAGGTGGTGTCACCGTTGACCTGCTGTCTTTACGGGGATTTATTCCGCGATCGCACTTGGCTGAACGGGATAATTTAGAAGGACTCAAAGGTCATACTTTGACTGTGGGTTTTTTGGAAATTAATCGTAACACCAATAAACTCATCCTTTCCCAACGCTTGGCAACTCGTTCTAGCAGTTTCAGCTTGTTAGAACTAGGTCAGCTAGTAGAAGGTAAAGTTACTGGCATTAAACCTTTTGGGGTATTTGTCGATTTAGATGGTCTCAGTGCCTTACTACATATCAAGCAAGTGAGCCAAAAATTCATTGAATCCCTAGAAAAAGTTTTTCAAGTTGGTCAAATCATTAAAGCTGTAATTATTGACTTGGATGAAGGAAAAGGTCGGGTAGCTCTTTCTACCAGAGTTTTGGAAAACTTCCCAGGTGAAGTACTAGAGAACTTTGAGGAAGTGATGGCTTCAGCCGAAGCGCGTGCGAATCGAGCTAATAACAAAGCATCTGAATAAGCGATCGCCATTAAATTTCACGCCAAAATACTGAGTTTTTCTGTGTGCCTTTGTGTCTTGGCGTGAGATCCTAAAAGCAATTTTTCCTGGTAATAGCTTGCTTGGAGTATCTGCCAAGTATCTTCAGTAAAGGCAAATGTAATTAACCCAAGTAATTTGCTCCAACCGTACAACACAGATTCTGAGGTAGCTTGCCTAAATTCTTGTGCAAAAAATTCTGCCCACCACTGGGGAGCCTGGTTTCTGTAGGCATAGTCATGTTGCTGGCGCCAACGCTTGCGCCATTTGATAAAGTTGGTTGTAGTAGGTGGCGTTACTCCTAAGATTGGCGGAAAATCGGCATAGCTGACAAACTTACTCACACCCTGGGCATGGACATAAACCACATATCGCCAGCATTCAACTACATATATATCTTGCAAGCTAATTCTGTACATCAAGCAAATTGCTTCTTCCGTGACAAACCGTGATAGTTGATGAGAGATTAACGATTTGTGGACAATTTTCGATTCACGGATAGCAAGCGCTTTTCGCTGGAGTGATGATACCATAAAAATGTCTGTAAAGCGGGTAGATTTTGCCCTGTCAATGGATAGGGGTGAAGACATGATCCGTTTTACCGGATACGTATTGTCAATCATGCGATCGCCCTTCAGTTTCCTAGGCCAAAGGGTGATCGTTTTATATGATACAATCATTCAGCGACTCATACAAGTCATTGAATAAACAAATTATGGGAATGATTCGGCTGAAGATTCGCGAGTTTGCTGCCCAAAAAGGTTGGACATTGAAAGAAGTATCTGACCGTTCTGGTGTAGTTTACAGCACTCTGAGAACTTATGCGCGATCGCCTGGATTGGCAACTGTGGATTTTACCGCTATTCAGAAGTTGGCAAAAACTTTTGATGTGATGATTGAAGAATTAGTTGAGACCGTACAGGAATAGATAAGTAGGTAGGCACAAATAAAATCAACTATGTAAAGAAATATGAATCAGCTTAAAACCCTCTTCCCTTCTGCCTCCTGCCTTCTGCCTTCTGCCTTATCCTAGCGATAAATTTTCCCACCCACCTACTTAATTATTAAACAGAAACCTGCAACTGTTGCTCAGAAATCCAAGTACCGTGGAACCCATAGGGCACTCTTTGGGGAATGATTACCCGTGCTATCGGTTCAGAGGTGACATCTTGAGCGTTGATCACTACAAGCTCAGAAGTTTCTAAATCCTCATCATAAACAAAAGTAACCAACCAGCCATCATCTTCAGCTGTTGCATTCAGGCTCGGAGCAAACACAGTTTCACCCCCATAGCGTCCCCGTCCGAATTCATGGGTATGGGATTTGCCATTGCTCAGGTCATACTTGATTAAACCATCGAACAATGGTAAAGAATTCTTCGCCATCCTGCCAGCATAACCATATCTCGTTAGTTGCCCCAAGTAGTTTTCGTTGATGCGAGGAAACTCCGCAGGTACATCGTCTAACATTTCCTCTTGTACCTTGCCTGTGCTGAGGTTAAATCGCCAGCGATGCAGACGGGGGATATCAGCTTCCAAATCGGGTTGGGAATTACTAGCATTTAAGACGGTGGTAGCATTCATCCGACAGGCAACTAGTACTATTTCATCTTGAACTTCATAGGCGTTGAGGGTATGAAAGACGTAGCAAGGAGAACTTTCAAACCAGCGAATATTACTATTATCGCCATAACGGGGGACAATACCAAAACGACTGGGGCGATCGCGCTCAAACATCATTAAAGATTCTCCCCGTTGCATTCTTTCTGGGTTGAAAGTCAGGGGTAAATCCATAAATATCGTGTAATTTTCCGTGATGGCAAAATCGTGCATCATCACTCCCATTGGCAGGTTAATTGGCACTGTTCGCAGCAACTCACCTGCTGCTGACACTATGCTGTATTGCAAGTATGGTGGGGTGAACGAGTAACCAAAGAACATCATTTCGCCGATGTCTGGGTCTACCTTTGGATGAGCTGTGAAAGCAGAAACTAGCTTACCGTTGTAAGTATATTCACCTTTTGTCTCTAAATCAGGAACTTTGATAGCGTGAGGCGCACCGCCTTCATTTAATGCCAACACCTGACCAGCGTGCCAAACTAAGGCTGTATTGGCAGTATTTTTGTATGCACCATGAGGATTATCCATCTGCGGCGGTTCTAATAACCCAGACCATACAGCTTTTCCTGCGGCTTGTTCTATTTTCCATGCTTGTGTCTGCACATAGCGATTGCTATAACTAGCTTGACCGTTGCTAATCCTCACACCGTGCAACATCCCATCGCCATCAAACCAGTGATACTGGCCAATCGGTGACCATTGAGGATTAGGGCCATTCCGCACAAACATTCCTGATAGGTTGGCAGGTAACTCACCTATGACTTTTAAATTGTCGGTGGTGATTTCTGCACGGACTGGCGCAAAATTGCTATTAAGATAAGGATTGATTGCTGTTATTGCCATTGTGTTGATTGTGAGAGCGAGTGAATCTGATAGTGGCACTTTGTTTAATAATATTAGCGATCGCCTTGATGGTGCTGCGTAATACATCAGAAAGTCAAAAGGTAAAATGTTGTACTTCTCTGGTACATTACTTAAATCAGCGGCGATTTTTTTATGATTCCTGTTATTGAAACGATTTTTCTTCGTCAAATGGCTTCAGGCGATCGCCTATTTCTGCAAGTTTACAAATTTATTGGCGCTCATTCAGGTAAAAAAGTTTATATTCAATCTAATTTGCATGGAGCAGAAATTGCTGGGAATGCCGTTATTCATCAACTAATTGAATTTTTGCTGTCGATCAATGATACTGATTTAATTGGAGAAATTTGGCTGGTTCCTGTTTGTAATCCTATGGGAACTAACGAACGTTCTCATAGTTTTTCTCCAGGGCGATTTTGTGTCTACGAAGCTAAAGACTGGAACCGGATTTTTTGGGATTACGAGAAAGAAGCTGATGATTTAGTAGCCTTTACTAAATCTCAACTTCAGATTAATCAAGAGGTCGTCCGACAAAATTATCTAACTATAATTCAGCAAGAATTGACGAAAATTTTAGAAAAAATTAATTCTCCTAGTAGCGTACCTTACACTGAACGTTTTCGCTACCAGCTACAATCTCTCAGTTTAGATGCAAATTATTTGATTGATTTACATAGTTCGACAAATCAAGGTTTAAACTACCTTTATTACTTTCCTCATCAGGAAGTAAGTGCCAAATATTTCCTGTTTGATTTCGGTATCTTACTAGATAAATATGATGGGGATGCCTTTGATGAGGCTTTTATCAAACCTTGGTTAGCTTTAGAAGCTTGTTTTAAAAGCCTGGGGAGAGAAATTAAATTTGATGTGGAAGCTTGGACGCTGGAACTAGGAACAGGAATGCAGATGCACCCGGATTCAGTTACCAAAGGTGTGCAGAGTGTGAAAAACTATTTAGCACAAAAAGGGATATTGCTAACTTCTGACTTAACTCTCAAGACAACATATCAGGAAATGATTTTTGCAGTCAGCAGCAAAAGAAAAAAATATTACGCGATCGCCGGTGGCATGATTCAATCAAGAGTGGAATTGGGTACTGTTGTGAAGACAGGAGAAAGACTGTATCAAATTCTCAGTTTTAATAAAGCAGGTAAATTACCAACTGTGATTGATATCTGTGCTGAACAAAATGGATTTGTTTATGAGATTTCCACCAATCAAGCTGTAAATCAAGGTGAGTTTGTTTTGGGCATTCTTCAGTAGATTCTCTTTGATACTGAGAACTTAATTATCATAAAGATTACCACTACATCAATTATCAGTACATATTAGCAATCCATCTCTTATACTTTAGAATCTTTATAGGTACGTCATTAGTAGATTAAACTAAAACAAGGGCAGTCCCTCAAAAATGCCAGGGTGAAATTATGTTTGTTACGTATCTTCGAGAAAAATCAACTCATCTGATCTGTAAAATATGACGGTGGAGCTAAAGGTGACTAGTATTGAGAATCACATCTCCTCTTTTTCAGGAGAAGTATCTATCCCCCAGGCTCCTCCTGACTTTAAATCAGGTTTTATCGGCATTATCGGTCGCCCAAATGTCGGTAAATCTACTTTGATGAATCAATTAGTAGGGCAAAAAATTGCTATTACATCACCAGTAGCACAAACTACACGCAATCGTTTACGAGGGATTTTAACTACACCAGAAGCACAGTTAATTTTTGTAGACACACCAGGAATTCATAAACCCCATCATCAATTGGGGGAAGTGTTGGTGCAAAATGCCAAAATTGCCATCGATTCAGTAGATGTGGTGCTATTTGTGGTGGATGGAACAGTCGCTTGTGGTGCAGGCGATCGCTTTATTGCGGATTTGCTGACTCGCAGTGAAACACCTGTAATTTTGGGTTTGAATAAAATCGATGAACAATCACCAAATTACCAAGTAATAGATGATAGTTACCGAGCGCTGGCTGAAGTTAATCAATGGCCGACAGTAAAATTTTCTGCCAAAACTGGTACTGGATTACCACAACTGCAAAACTTATTAATTGAACATTTAGAAACCGGGCCATTTTACTATCCTCCCGACTTGGTAACTGACCAGCCAGAACGCTTTATTATGGGTGAATTAATTCGCGAACAAATATTACTGTTGACGCGTGAAGAAGTTCCCCATTCAGTAGCGATCGCTATTGACAAAGTGGAAGAAACACCCACCATTACCCGTGTGCTGGCAACTATACACGTTGAGCGAGATTCCCAAAAAGGAATTCTCATTGGTAAAGGTGGCTCGATGCTCAAAGCCATTGGGAGTGAAGCTCGTGAACAAATCCAAAAGTTAATTTCTGGCAAAGTCTATTTAGAACTGTTCGTGAAAGTGCAGCCAAAATGGCGACAATCTCGCATGAGTTTGGCAGAGTTGGGTTACCGTGTGGAAGAATAAAAATAATTCGTAATGCCTCTTTCAGAGGAGCTTCGCTAACGTAATTCGTAATTCGTAATTAATCATTTAATTACGAATTTTTTTACTATGAACTTTTGATAGTAGATAAAATGTCTCCCGATACTGGTTATCCTTTAAATCTATCAACCGATGTTTCCCGGTTACGGGTGTTAATTGTTGAAGATGATCCTATGATGCAACTAGGATTAGAACAGTCTTTAATGGCACATCCTCAGTTAGAGATTGTGGGACAGGTAGAAGATGGTTATTTGGGTGTACAAGCAGCACTGAAATTAAAGCCTGATTTGGTAGTCATGGATATTGGCTTACCGCGACTTGATGGAATTGCAGCGACACAACAAATCAAGGCAGCATTACCAGCAACTCATGTGGTAATGTTAACATCCCATACAACACAGACAGAAATTATCGCGGCACTGTCTAGCGGTGCTGATGCGTATTGTATCAAAGGTGCGAGTGTAGAGCGCCTCTTAAGTGCGATCGCTGCCGCAGTAGATGGTGCAGCTTATCTTGATCCCCAGATTGCGCGACAAGTAATCGATAATCTCAAACCTCCTTCAGTTCCAGGAAATACCGCTAATTTGTCTGGACGTGAATTAGAAGTGTTGAAACTAATGGTAGAAGGATTGAGTAACCCAGAAATAGCAGAAAAACTCTATCTCAGTCCCAACACCATTAAAACTCACGTCAGAGGGATTATGAACAAACTAGCAGTAGACGATCGCGTACAAGCAGCAGTTGTGGCTTTGCGTTCTGGGTTAGTTTAACGAAGTCAGAAGTTCGGAGGAAGGAGGACGAAAAATACTCATACCTTCTTTCATCTTCCTTCTTCCTTATTTTTTAATTTACAAGATATGACGACGTTCTAAGTAATAGATATCTCTAATTCGCCGCAAATCTGCTTCTACTTCCATAGCCGTTTTACGTCTGGCTGATTGTGGTTGTGGTTTTTGGCGATCGCGAGTCACAACTAATTTACAGTCAGACTGAGGCTGAATCCAGAACCAGTGTTTCTAGGCGATCATACAATTTTGGGGATTTACTTATGTGTTAAAAAGGGTGAAAGTTACTCAACTTGCTAAATCCCCACTCCCTGACTTAATGTTGATGCACCCTTTCTAATAGCCACATAGAAGCAACAACACCCACAAAATGAGCAGCAATACCATTGATGTTAGCTACTACTATGAACACATCAAGCGCTCGAATAATTTTATTGGGGTCAGTAATTGCTACTCCTGGTGGTTGAGATACAGCTTTTGCCACTAGCACACTTACACTTACGCCAGCACCCAAGATGGTGATTAATAATCCTACTAAACCTACCATTATTCCCAGTCGGATGGCTCTAGTTGTATCCGCCTTACTGGGATGCAAAGTCGGATTAGGATTTGCTAAACGTCTACCTATACGGGTGTAACGAAAATCCCAAAATACGCCAAATAACAAAACTAAAATTCCAGATATAGCCCAAAATATACCAATTCCCAAACCTGGATTCGAGCGATCGGCAAATTCACGACCAGTAGCAGCAAATAATAGAGATAAGCCAGAAACTAGAGCTAGCGCTAATTGCACCCATAAGGTAATCCAACCCGTCAGGCGAATATTATGAGCAATTCTTTGAAGTGGATGAGATGGTACTAGCGATCGCCCTTGTGTTTCCGTTTCAGTTTGTATATTCTTTTCCATCAGAATTGCCGTCTTATACCCCAAATATCAACAGTATTTCTACGTGCCCACCGTACACCCCCATCCACGGACAGAATTACCTCATAACCTTGGGGAAGAGATTAAAAAACCTCGTCAAGTTACAACATCTGATGGCAAATTATCAAACTCCGGGATGATGAGAAATCTGCCAATAAATTGACAAAATGCCCCTATTAAACGTGATATTTAAGCGATAGGCAGCAAATCGCAGAGGATAAGGGGCATGATTAGATCGTGGATGGTGATTGGGGGTGTGGCGTTCTTGGTAGCCTTGGCGGCTAACTTAATTACACCGAGCGATCGCCAGTGGTTCAAGCGCTTACAAAGACCGAGATGGTTAACCTTTGAGGTAGCAATTCCCGTTATCTGGACTGTAATCTTTGTTTGTGGTGCTTGGTCAGCTTATATTGTCTGGGAAAGTAACCCAGGAACCATCAGTACTTGGATACTTATGGGTTTCTACTTACTCCTAGAAATTGTCACCATCGCCTACACCCCTGTAATGTTCCGGCTGCGTAGTCTGCGGGTAGGTACAATTCTCGGTGGCACAGGTTTTATTATTGGTCTTGTATTGACACTGGCAGTCTTACCTATTTCCACTTCAGCAGCACTATTACTAGTTCCTTATTTACTGTGGAGTCCCATCGGTACTTATACCACCTGGCAAATGATTAGCCTCAATCCTCAAGATGCTTAAAGGCGATCGCACCGTTAAAATTAGATTTACTTAAGCCCGTCGAGAAATGGGAGAATCTATTAAAACATACGTCAAATTAGCCAGGCGATCGCTAAAAAGCAATTGATATCCAGCGATTTAATTTTATGGGATAGTAGCCAACGCGCCGTTAAAGCTAATCTAGGTTCACCAGATGGACTAAGGAGTCAGGAGTTAGAATCATTGTGTGATGTTGTTTAAATAAGTAACTAGGCGAATAGCAAAATGCAAACTTTAAAAGCTATCTATGAAAATGGTGTATTTCGCCCTTTAGAAAAACTTGAATTGGCTGAAGGGCAATCTGTCCAACTAATAGTTGACACGACTAATCCTATTACTGCTCAAGAAATGCTACAACTAGCATCTGAAGTGTATGAGGGATTGTCAGAAACGGATATTGATGAAATTGAAGAAATTGCCTTAAAGCAAGATTATTTTTTTGTAGATAGAACTGAGGAATGAGTCAAGAGGAAGTTCTTTTAGATACTGATACGCTGTCAGCAATTATGCGTCAAAATCCGCTTGTCATTCCTAAAGCTCAAGCATATCTAGCTCAACCGGCTACACAAATAAAACCTGTGACAAAGTAAAATGTGAAGCTAAACTACAAACAATAAGGATGTGCAATTAATATGCAAATTACTATAGAAATTCCCGAAGAAATCGGTAACCAGTTACAACAAACCTGGCAAGACTTACCCCAAAAAATTTTAGAATCTTTAGCATTAGAAGCTTATAGAAGTGGCATAATGACTTCTGCACAAATTCAACAGTTATTACACTTTTCTTCTTGGTGGGAAACCGAACAATTTCTTAAACAATCTCAAGCTTATCTTGATTATACAGAAAATGATTTGGAGCAAGATATCCAAACCCTCCATCAGATATTATCAAAATGATTGTCATTGCAGATACCTCTCCGATTTGTTATTTAGTTTTAATCGGACAGATTGAACTTCTCCCCCAATTATTTGGTAAAATTCTGATTCCTCAAGCTGTTTATGCTGAATTAGTTGCAGATGGCGCACCTCCTCAGTTGCAATCTTGGATTAGCACTTCTCCAAATTGGTTAGAAGTTTGCTCAATTTCTCTGAAAGATGATCCGCTTTTAGCCAATCTTCATTTAGGCGAAAAGGAAGCAATTTTATTAGCAGAACAATTGAATGCTGAGGTAGTTATTTTAGATGAAAAAGCTGCTCGTAAAGCTGCACAAGCAAAAGGACTACAAATAACTGGATTACTCGGTATTTTAGATTCAGCAGCTAGTCAAAATCTCGTAGAAATGTCGTCTGTGATTATGGATTTACAGAAAACTAACTTTCGTGCTGCTCCGAGCTTATTAAAATCTTTACTAGCTCGTCATCAAAAATTAGATTAAAGGAGGCGATCGCTCATGATTTAGAAAAAATTAAATTAGCCAGGCGATCGCTCTTAAATGATCTAACGAACCAATACCGTTCGGTTAAGCCCCCCAACCCCCAACTTTGGGGGAGGCAGATTTGTGAAAGTCCCCCAGGATTGGGGGATTTAGGGGGCGGATCAAATAACTAAAGCGACTAACCGAAAAGTATTGTCTAACGAACAACAAGATTGTCAGTTACTTAATTAATTTTTTGTAATAATGTTGACAATAATCAGTCCTATCCTGTACTGTTTTAGCTATTGAGTTAGTGTTGTCTACACCACTCACCAGAACCTTGAAAAATGCATAACTTCGTAGACTGGTGTCGATTGCTTGCACAGTAAGGGTTGTAGGCTACAAAATCCACGACTTATGAAATTCATTTGATTAAAGAAAAAAGTGGTGTCGAATTGGGGGTCTGTAAGCTACTCACTGCAAGGCTTCTAGATGTGAACTCTTTACATAGCCTCTTCCCCTCACGGGGATGTAAACTTTGTTGTGTAACAGGAGTTGGGATTTGTGCTGCTGGCTTTACATAGCCTCTTCCCCTCACGGGGATGTAAACGTAAGCATTCGCAGCACTATTTGCATCTGAAGTCTTTACATAGCCTCTTCCCCTCACGGGGATGTAAACACCTACTGCTAAGGTTGAAGGCAAACTTGTTGCTAAACTTTACATAGCCTCTTCCCCTCACGGGGATGTAAACTATTGCATCCAATGAAACGCTTTTCAGCATCAACGACCTTTACATAGCCTCTTCCCCTCACGGGGATGTAAACCTGTTAGTCGTTTCTATTCCGTTCTATTCCGTTCATCCATGTTTTGTCGAACCTTTACATAGCCTCTTCCCCTCATGGGGATGTAAACTTTCAAAGTAAGGATATGATTGATTATTGTTAATCGCTATAAAAACCTATATGGATTGGTTATATTCAATTGATATATCTCACCTTTGGGACTTGATTATTGCCCAAATCCCGACACCTACACCCACCCCTTCACCGACAGTAAACCCTCCCAACTCAAATGAAATTGAACTACTCAAAAGCCAGCTAGAATTTCTTAAAGCTACCAATGGTCAACTAGGGGAAAGCTTTAACAGATTTGTTGCAGCAATGCAATTTACTTTAGTAGTATTTGGCTTTTTGGGTGGGGTTTTAGCCTTTGTTGTCGGTAAAAATGTTGAGGATGCAAAAAGAATAGCGAGTCAATTAATTAACCGAGAAGTAGAGAATAAAATTACAGATTTGGTGCAGTCTGAAGTTGATAGTGTTAAGCGTTCTTTGCAGCGTGAAAGAGTAATTGGTTCTACAGTGGTAGATTATTATTTACCTAGTGATAACCCAACAGAACCGGATGATTGTAAGCTTTTGAAAACCAGAGGTTTCGCAAAAGTTAGGTTTTGGAATCAAAAGAGAAAACCCAAGCCACCAGTCGGAGATATTTTGGTTTTAGATTTAGTAAATTCTAAAATACTGGAAGGACAAGATTTTGCTGGACTATCAAGGGAAGATGCAAAAGATAAACGTGAAGAGAAAGTAAAAAATCAAATCGATTTAGTATTAAATTGGCTGGATAAAGCAACTGTTTTAGTAATTTATATTGATGGATTTTCGGAAGAAGTGAAGAATTTAGCAACGCGAGTTGATTACTATTATGTTGCAGCAAATACTCCCATAACTTTGATAGGTCTAGTTGCAGATTCAGCCTATGTAGCACATGGACAACATAATTTGTAGATTTGGCTTTATTGAGGTTTAATATATTTAATTTTCTTGGGTACTCCATTTTCGATTTCCGTTATTTCCACTATGACTATTTGCCCAATTTTTAATGATGTGTAATGTTTTGGTTCTTTTACTGTTTTAGAGAAAATATTTAATAACTGATAGGTAACTTTATTACCACTAATTCTTGTTATCTCTGCTTCTATTTCATCGCCTATTTGCAAGTTTTGTGATTTAGCTGCTGTTTGAATTTCCATTTGTCGATTTGTTTGGGTAGATTGGTCGAAAGTTTCTAATGTAGCTGCTATAAATAGCCGAGATGACCAACCTAAGATTTCTAACATGGCTTCAGGATTTGACTGGATAGCTAACAGATGTTGGTTGCAAATTTTCTGAATGCTACGATAATATTCAGGTGTTCTATCACTACGTTTTAGGCTTTTACTGTTATCAACTAGTAGTTTTAAATATTTAAAAAAGTTTTCACCGATATTATCTAGATTGTTATTAATTGTAGTACGAAGATAAGCAATAATTTTATTTAACTCAGAGCGAATACCATCTTTTTTAGGTTCAATTTTATCTTGTTCTTGCACAAGTTGGGTGGCGATCGCATAAGCAATTTCCCACATCTTATCTTCTGGTAAACATTCTTTAATTTGCACTGGTTATTATCCTCTTAATTATTATGAGTCTGTTATTAAACCTAGTATTTCTGTTAATTCCTGTAATTGTTTTATCTGTACTAATGCTTGATTAGCAGATTTCATTATGGGTTTTCTAGGCTGATTTGTTGATTGCTTAGGTTCAGGTTGAGGTTTTGCAGATTTGATTACATCTAAAACAAATGTCTGTAAATTATCACCCTCTAAATCTGACGAGGTTGAATTATAAGATAAGTAGCGATTAATATTTAATTGCTCAATTTTAACTACATCTATTTTGAGAGTTCCCATTCCCACGGCTTTACCGCTACCAATTTTTAATCCTAATCGGTTTTCTGGGTCTTGTCCTAAAGCAATTAATAATGTGCCTAATTGCGCTTTGGTTAAATTTGTATAATTTACATAAGTTGTAAATTTTTTACCTAATTCCGCTTGTTGAATCCGAAATGTCGGTTTTACTTCTTCGTTGTAAGTATGGGGATAAAATTTACGTCCGCGAACTTTATTGTTACTGTCATAATAAATTTTTTCACCAGTTTCTAAATCAACAGCATCCGGTTGAGGAGAAAATAAAGGGGGAATCAGTCCTGTTTGAAATCCTGGCTTGTCATTATCAGGGTCATATTGAGCATCATGAAAATGTACTAGTCCTAGCCAACTCATCGCGCCAAATGTGACGCAAGCGGGACAAAGTTTAGTTGTGTCTTTACACTCGCTGTAACCTTCAGGAACTTTTGCATTAGTTTTACACACACAACTTCTGGTAATTGCTTCATATATTGAACGGATAACGCCTTTGAGTGAACTACCAGGAATGATGAGTCGCTGGTTTTGTTGTACAGAAGATTGAATTAAACTAATGGTGGCGACGTATTTAGCTGAATTAGGATCTAGAGTTTGTTGTGCTAAATCGCTACCCATGACTTTGATACCTGAATTTACAGATACGGGTGCAATAACTGTTAAAGTTAAAAATAATTTACCGCTATAACGTTGATTATTTAGTTGATATTTATCATGTCCAAATTTGTCTTGTCCTGAAATATTTATTCTGTGAGGTTTATCTTGAGGTAGAGAAATAAAGTGATAGTTTCTAGCCATATATTTTGATATAATATTTTATGATTTAACAGTTAAAGCAACAAAATGTATAGTTGAAGTCTCAGCATCCTGAAAATAACGCTGACCTAAATTAAGCTTATGAGGATAGCTGAATCCTTTAGGGAATTGAGTTTTATCAAAATCATATAAATATGCTAGGCGATCGCAAGTTTTCCAAGTCTTACCAATAGGGGTAAAATCTGATTCTGTGTTTGGCTGATTTTGACTGAGTAATAACACTTGATAACCAGAATTATTGTGCTTCCAGCGTATCTCTAATTCTGTATTAAACATTTGTCCTTCTGGACTAGGAAACTCTCGTGGTAAATCAGCTCTAATACCACTAACTTTATGTGTCCAACGCAAAAAATAATAACTGGGTTGCTGATAATAATCTTGGAGTAGTTTTCGTAATTCTTCTGAAGATGAGACTTGCTTATATCCCACAAAACTCATGCACTCACCTCTTTTGGTAATAATTCACGCCATTGACGAACAGCGCATTCAAATAAATCTGGAACACCCCTCTCGTCTTCTCCTTTCCAAGTTAACTGCACACCAAAACCATAAGACATTTCTTCAGCAGTAATGATAGTATTTTGTTGATCATTCACAGGAAATTTATAAAGATTTTCGTCTTTTCCTGGTAAAAATGCACCTGCTCCTAATAAAAATGTATTTGGCCAACTTAAATCTTTACCAATAGCGCAAATTTTATCACCTCGTAACTCACAGCCAGGATATTGCACAACAGCTGAATGAAATTGTAATTTCACTGTACCCATACCGCGAGATTTAGCAAAACCAAGACCAAACCAACCATCATTTAAATCGCGTAATACTAAGCCAAGTAATCCCAATTGCGCTAAAGAGAAATTTTTTAAGTGAAGCTTTGTACGAAAATCTCCAGAGGTACAAACTTCATAATTAAATAATGCACCTCGCACAGCAGAACCAAATACTCTATCAATTGCGACTCCATTACGTTCTTCAATTTTCAGAGGTTTAGTTAAATCAGGATAAGCATCTTGAATACGGAAACGACTAGCTATAATAGTATTGCCAAATATTTGGTCAGTAAAAGAAGATTGTTGATAGATTTTGTAAGTTTCATCGTCAGGTAATTTCTTTTTAAATGCTTCTTGTTTGTTAATGTTATCTTTATCTAATGGATTATTTGCCCAAATAATTTGAGGATTAGTTTCAGAAGGTTTATCGCTTCCTACTGTGCGGACAATACGTTCAGCATGAGCGCGAATCGCACCTTTGAGGGAGCTTCCTGGTAGATAAACTGAGTATCCACCTGCGTGGTATGTTTCCACAAATTCCATATTGGGTTTAGTGGGATTTGCACCTTCTTTTCCTGATTTAATGAGAATCGGCCCCACGGGAATAATGCTGAAATCAATTGTACAATGGTTAACTAATCGCTTGTGCATGGTTAAATTTATTCAGTCGTAGTTTGAGTTACGGAATTTGCAGGTATTAAGCATCTTAAATGCCAAATTAAAGCTTGCGTCCAATCATGCTTTAGTGTATTAATTTGTTCTTTTTTATATTGATATTCATTCATATTTCCTGTGACTTGATTTTGTAGATAAGTTAAAAGCTTTTCAGCATCATTTCCAGCATCAAACCATTGCATTTCCTCGATTTTTAAACTGACTACTCCCAAACCACGAGAACGTCCTCCTCCTAGTGGTATCTGTTCGCTTTCAAACTGATGTAGTCCAATCATCAGTAAACCTAATTCCCAGGTTTCTGCATTTTCTACTACTATTTTTAAATCAAAACTTGTGCCAGATGGAACTACTTGAAAATCATAAAGTTTTCCTTCTGCTGCTGTTTCTGTGTCACGGTCAATTGCAACACCGTCACGTTCTTGATATTGTCCAAACCATGTATCACTAGATACTGTTAAATCTCGTACTTGAAATTTACTAGCAATCCAAGGTGAACCAAAAAGACGGGAAATTAAATCTGTTTGCTTGAGTAATTCTTCAGTTAAAACAGCATCGTCTTGATAATCTTCTTTGATTTTTTTGATGATTTGATTGCGACTTTGACTAGTGAAATCAGCAGGGTCTTCAGCCAAACTAATATCAATTCCTCGCAAGAAGCTTTCTAGACGCGATCGCATTGCGCCTTTGAAACTAGCACCAGGTATTAAAGGTTGTTCTAATGCGTCTTTAATTACAGGTAAATCAGCACCTATTGGTTCGGTGGAACGACCAGCACTAATACGTAATGCGGTGACTGTAGAAAGTTTTCCTGTGATTTCTAAGCGATTTTTAAATATATCAAACATAAATTTTACTTTCCATTTTTATGTCTAAATACTTTCAGAAGTGCGAGGTTCAACAACTGATATATTTTCCTCATCTCTTATTTTATTAAGATATAATAAATAACGCGAACCATAACCAATATAGCGACGAATAAGTTGTATCAAAATATCTTTATTATATTCAGATGACCCTGGATTATCGGCAACAATTTGATTAGCTTTAGCTTTAAGAGTTACATTTATATCTCGAATAATTTGAGCAGCAAGAGAATTTTCACCTCTCCCCCACTTTTTATCCCTACCAACTTGATAACAGATAAAATTTTTAATCACTTCTGAACTATCTGTGGTGTCAGCAACTCTCAGCAAATTATTAAACTGTGATTCCTCTAATTTTTTATCCCCAGTTTTACTATATTCACAATTATCTAAAGCTGTTTCAATCGCAATCACCAACTCATCTTCTGCTTGGCGAATGGCTTTTTGCACATTTAGCGCTACTTTGGGGTCTAATCTCTGAGTCATTTTGCATTCTCCCGAAAAACTTGATGAAATTCATGACAAACCTCCACCTGTCCAAAGCCTTCGCAGGTGCGATCGCCTATTCCTTTTGCTTCTATAATTTCTAAAGCTGCATACCATTTATCTTTTTCTGCTGCGGTTGTGCTGAACAGGTACACAGAACCTTTATTCGTCACTAGTTCAACATCTTTCATTAATCCCCAAGCGCTATTCCAGCCGGAACGATATTCATAACTGCTGTAAGCAACGTGCATTTCCAGTGATAAATCAACTTTGGCAAATTCCTTCAGCATATTAGCTGACACTACAGTTGTGCGTTGCCAATTCTCGCTCAGAATAGCATCTGATTGTAAATCGAGTGTGAAAAAAATTCTATCTGTTAATAAATCATGTTGAGGTTGATCAAAAACAGACCAAAGACCCCATCTCTTTTTTAATTCTGCGTTAAACTCCTCAATTCGAGTTTGAATACTTTTAACTGGTGGATTTCCCGGTGTGACTGCAATATTCACCTTTCCTAAACCTCTGGAAGCAGAACCACCAATGCGAAAGTTACAGGAATTGTTTTCGATGAATTTTTGCAACCTTTCAGCCAAAGTTGCATCATCAACCACAACAAAACCGCGAAAAACGAAGTTACCCCATTCATCTGTCTTGGTATCTTTCAAAAAAGACTCATTTAAAACTTGCACACTGTAAAGGATTTCTTCTTCTGCGGTAGCGCGACGACGATTAATTCCCACGCGTGTTAAAAAGCGGCTACTCGCATCATGACTGTAATATTTGTTGTCTACTTGACTGTAAAAAGTGCTGTAGGTTTCTACCTGGGGATTTGTTCCTTGGGCGATCGCCTGGGGGTCGCTGGGGTCGTAAACTTGATTGTAAGCTGTTGCACAAAAGCTATCAATGAGAGTATCAAACACTCCATGTCCACTACTGGAAGTAAAGCCAGGATTGGTTTTGGAACTTACAGCAGTTGCAGGTAAAACCTGAATGGGATGATTTACAACTGTGGATTTATTGCCTATTTTGGTAACTGCGGGGTAAGCATTGCTAAAAATCGCCGGATTTTCCCCTAAAAATAGAGTTTGAAAATCCCCACCATTCGCGGCTAAATTTGCTGACTGCTGACCAGATAGTTGTAAAATTTGGTAAGCGATCGCACCTCGTAACACCGAACCTGCAATATAGTTTTCCACCTCACTCACAGAACCACCGGGTTTTTGTCGCCCAGGTGCGAGGGGAGATAAAGCTGTAATCATTAATTCTAGTCTGGTCATGATTTTGCCTTTGGTAATAAACTTAACCAAACCTCATCATCACTAGAAATTTTTGGTAATCTCTCCCAACGCAACCATCCTAACCCCGCAGATTTGCTACCACCCAAGGCGTGAATATGATGTAAAGCAGCAATTATCAAAGGTTTGGCATAATTTGGACAATTTGGTAATAGATGAATTTCTCCTGTAAAACTTAATTGAGCATTGACTGGAGAAGTTTCTAATAAATATAATTTCTTTTCTTCTGCGGTGCGTCTTTTGCGGTTAATTGTCACCCCAGGACGCAAAACTTCTGGTAAATCTGCTGCTACAGAGCAAATCAAATCATCAACAATCACCCGTGAAGGTAAAATTGGATTACCAAATATTTGAGAAACAAAACAGTGATATCCTTTATAACCCGGAACTTTATAATCATTTCTAAACTGACTTAATACCTGTTCTTCTCTAGGACAAAGTAAATTAGCAGTTGGTGCTGAAAAAATTTGCCATCCTAAACTACGCGCTAATTTTTCACATTCATGACGCAATCTTCCTTTGATCTGGGACGCAGGTATTAGCAGTTGTCCTTGTGCATTACGAACTATAGGTTTATCTGCTAATGAACCAGAAGAACCACCCGCACCTACACATAATGCAGTGTCAATGACAGCATTCAAGGATATAGTTTCAGTTTCCATTGCGGAAAGGTCATCTAAATAAATCATAGACTGACCTCTGATGCTTCTGATGGTGTAGATTCATCGAGATCATCTTTTGGTTTCTCAATAAACGGATACAAATCAACTAATTCTCGCCAAATTGTTTCATAAGTATATTTTTTCAGTAAAGTTATAACTACATAGCGCAATCGGAAATCTTCTGGCGGTAAAGCCTTAAGGAAAATTAGTAACAATAAGTTACGACGAAGATTAGCAATATCACATAACCAAGGTGCTATATTCCCATTATTTGTCAGTGCATTACACCAAGCTAAGTCAAATTTATCTTCTAACTCTTGTTTAGCTTTTTCATTCATTAACCGAATCCGAAAATAGCGATAATTCAAAATAGCTGTACGCTTACCTCGTTCTAGTAAACTGCGAATTTGATAAAGTTGCGAACGCGGAAATTCAGCTTGTTTAAAAGCTTTAGCAGTTTCTAATAATCCTCCTAGTTCATATAATGTATAAGGAGAAGCATAAAGCTTTAACTTAGATTGTCCATCTTTATTTTTGATTAACCCCTGTTCGCGAAAATCCTTAATATTCGAGGAAATCATGGTTACAGCTTTCATCACCAAAAAATCTACTGTACCACTATAATATTTGTGGTCTTTTTTCAACTCTTTTGCATATTTCTTAGCTGATTTTAATAATTGGCTAACTAACTTATCTGCATAATAAATTGGTGTATCCTGCGCTGTAATTAACACTCCTGTTGACATACTCAACAAACATTGAGAAGCGGGATTTTCACCTGTGTTGTAACGATGCGCTAATAAATTAGGCTGTATTTTTTGTAATGAATAACGATTAGTATCTAGCAGTTTTTCTTCAAACTGATTGCCAATCATTTTAGCAATTTCTAAAGCTTTATTTGCAGGAACAACCAATAATACATCATCACCCCCAATAGTAATAATTTCAAAAGGATGAATCCAAACAGGTTTTTTATCGCTTCTACTAGATTTAGCATCAGGCGTATATTCATAAGGATGCAAATAGTTAGCTAAAGCTGCATAAACTGATTTTTCTGTAGCATCAAAAACATCATGACTAAAAAGCTGGTAATCTTGGGGTGTTTTAATTTTCTGGCGAATATAGCCACCCATATTGTTACCATCAGCATAAATATAAGCCACAAATCCAGATGGGTTACTTGCTGATGCAATTTCTCGCAGAGAACGCGCTTCTTCAACGTCTTTTTTATTAACATCGCCATAATATTGACTAGCTAAGTGTTGGTTCTCTTTTTGTTTGAGAAATTCTTCAAACTTTTTTACCCAGCTAGGAATCCAAATATCAAAAGGTTTCCATTTTAAATTAGCTTTATCATACCAGGCGTGAGAACTTTCGCGTTTAGCTATCTCGCCTACCAAGCGTTTTCGTGCTAGAGGTTCCGACAAAAAACTACTATTTGGTAAGTCTACATCCATAATTGCAGAACGGCGATCGCTTTCATCCCGTTGTATATATGGATGAGTTTCAAACATAGGTGGATAGCAGCGACTCGGACGTTTAGGAAAATCATTCCCATTTCGTCTTTGTGTAAACTGGTTTGCTAATTTACCCACCAGTTCATTAAAATTTTTCCGATTTTTAAATCTTTCAAAAGGATCATTAACTTCTGGTTGATCAAAATAAGCTTTAATTACAGAATTATCTTGATTTTTTTCATACTGATCAAACCAGAAAGTATCTGCAATGTTGTCTGACAATAAACCAAAGCGAAATTCTAATAACTTAAAAGTATCGCCAACTGCACAAGAATTAGCTGTAAGCGTTTCGTGAGTGTAGCGTTTTTCAATAGCCTGTGCTAAATCATCTACAAAAGCCGCCGGACAAAATGCGAGAATGTTACCACCTGTAGAATAGATAATGAGTTCCGGGATTAAAGCTTTTCTCAAATCTGGAAAATTATTATCTAACCACTCTTCGATTGATTTTGAAGGTTTACCATCACCAAAAAATTTAGGTAAATCGAACAAATTTATCCGGTCAAGGAGTGCTGAAGCACCACGAATATCAGGTAATTTCGCCGCTTCAAAAACATATTGTTTAATTTTTGTCGCACCACCATAAACTAAGCCAATAGGCGTTTTCTGTTCCCAGAGGTCAGGATAATCTTTGTGTAACTCGTCTAGGGTTTTAGGAAAGTCTTTGTCAGATATTGCGTAAAGTCCTTTTGCCTGTTGGACAAAATGTTCTATGCTTTTTGGCATAGTCTGACTTATAGATAATGCCTGTCTCATTTGATGCAAGGCACTTAGTTTATCCTCATTTAGCTTGTGCTTTTCACCCCAAGCAAGACACCAGCTTAAAGCAGTAATTGTACGTATACTTGATTCGTCTGTCATGGCGTTAAAGCAATCATTAATAAGTAGCACAAACCTATTAGCAGTTATTTTTTTCACCTAATAGACTTTGTGAAGCAGGTAATAATTTTATCTATTAAAGATTTATACTATTTCACACTGAGTTTTCAATAAAACCAAAAAAATTCAATATTTCTTAATTTTCTAGAGTTAGTAATAAAAATTAATTTTCTTTAGTAAAAATTTTATTCAATTACTCACCTCATTTGTTAACTTATCTAGTCTGTCAGTGATCTATCTCACAAGATAGCAGTGTTTACATTTTTATACTTTGATTTTAAACAGTGGCGATTTTATGCTTTAATCTGGCAGATATCTTGGTTAAGCCCAAAAATAACATTAATTTCCTTGGAGTAAATCACATGAGCAATCTAAATATCTACCAATATTTGAGTAATCTTGATTCACTCAAGAGTATTTTGACTACTCTTATTTCCATAGCTGTTGGTTCATTCACCACTTATAAAGTTCTCAATACTGTTTTTCAACGAGAAAATATACTATTTGAAAATTTAGATAGGAAACTTCAGATGTTTGATCCACCAAACCAACATGATAAGGATATGAATGCTGAACTTACAGAAATTAAAAGGAATCCTTTGTTTAAAAAAGTAGAACCTATTTTAATTAAAGGACATAATCCTAATCAAATTACTATTGTAAATAATAAAAGCCTTGTGATTTTAGGAGTAGGTATTAATTTCGATTATTTTGAAGCCGTATTTAATGAAGCAAAAAGACAGAGAAGTCCTATTATTATTTATACTTATGGTGATAACCAGGCATTAAAACAAAATCATTGGAGTTTACTAAACACATATCGCTGGTATTCTGTATCTAATACTCCTCTTCGACTAATTTCTGATATTTTTGCTATCTTGTCTACTTTTGTTTCTGAAAATACATAAGAGAGTTATAAACTAAGTAAAAAAAGCTAAAGAACGATCGCATTCCCTCATTCTCAGTCAGTGCGATCGCATTAGTTATTTAATTTTCATCAGAAAAACGACTTTTTTTTTAACAATTAATTATGGGGATTTCTCTTCCCAAGGATTAATAATAAAAATTCCGCAGCCTACAAAATCAGCAACATTACGAGTTGCTATAGCTGCATTATGAGAGTAACAAATAGCAGCAATTTGGGCATCAGCTTGAGATATGGGAGTTCCACTTTCTCTGCTTTGGGCTGAAATATTAGCAAAAGCTACAGCAGCCAATTCATCGAATGAGAGAACACGTCCCATAAAGTCTTCTGCAAACATTAAAGTAGCGGCTTGGTAGAGTTCATATTTCCGCTTGCCTTCTGGTAAAATGGCGATGCCATAGAGTATTTCTGCTTGTGTAATTGTTGTAGTAAATAAACTGATTACAGGTTGTTGCGCTGCCCAATTACGAACTACTTTAGAACCTTGAGGTTTGATTAATTCTGACAACACATTAGTATCAAGGATAATCATCATTCAAAATTTGGCGCAGAACGCATAGATTCTCTGGTAATTTCTCCTAGTTCAAAATCTCCTAAGTGAGAAAAGCGTTTTTCTATCATATTTACAATATTGACAGGCTGTTGTTGATTTTCGCATAAAGCAAGGCGGAGAATCTCCGTTGCTTCTTCTTCTAAGGAACGACCATTTTTTGAGGCTCGTTCTTGCAATAGGTATTTGATGTTGTCATCAATGTTAAAAATGGTAATATTTGTCATAGTGAATGAATTAGATTGTGATACGTTTATCCATTTAATAATTATATTTTAGTTGAATTAATCATCAAAACTTATATCAAATTAAACAGGCGATCGCTCTTGAATGACCTCACGAACAATAAAGATCCCCGACTTCTTGAAGAAGTCGGGGATCTGAGCCTCTCACTTTAAGTTTTTATAACAATCTTGACAGCGATAAGCCACATATCCTACTTTTTTATCTAGTGTGTTCAATATCTTCGACACCACTCACCAGAACCTTGAAAACCGCATAAATTCGTTGACTGGTGTCGATTGCTTGCACAGTAAGGGTTTTAGGCTACAAAAGCCGCGACTTATGAAATTTCTTTGGTTAAAGAAAAAAGTGGTGTCGAATTGGGGGTCTGTAACCTCCTCACTGCAAGGCTTCTAGATGTGAACTCTTTACATAACCTCTTCCCCTAACGGGGATGTAAACCCAATCACGTCATCCACCGGTGCTTTGTCAATGCGGAACACTTTACATAACCTCTTCCCCTAACGGGGATGTAAACACCACAGGTTCCATCCACTGGAAGTTACCGCCATTACTTTACATAACCTCTTCCCCTAACGGGGATTAAAACCTTCAAAAATCAATCTATCTATAAAACGATCGCATCCTCTCATCCTCAGTCAGTGCGATCGCTCGTAAAATAACTATATATATAGTGTGATCGCATTGGTTATTTAACTCTCATCAGAGAAAAATGAAAACTATTAATGAGTTAAAGCAAATTTTATTAGCACAAAAACAATACCTGTGTGAAACTTATCAAATTACACAACTAGGTATTTTTGGATCTTATGCAAGAGGAGAACAGACAGAATTTAGTGATGTGGATATTCTGGTTGACTATGAAACAGCGCCGACTTTTATTAAATTAGCTCAACTGAAAGATTATTTGAGTCAAGCGTTTGACTTAAAGGTAGATATTGTCACTAAAAATGGACTAAAGCCTCGTATTCGGGATCGCGTGTTATCTGAGACTATCTATATATGAAACGCAGCTATACGGAATTTTTACAAGATATTCTAGACGCTATTACCGAAGTTGAGTTTTTTGTCAACGGTATCAATTTTGATGCTTTTAAAGCAAATAGAGAAAAGACTTTGGCGGTAGTCAAGCTATTAGAAATCATTGGCGAAGCAGTGAAAAAAATTCCTGATGACAAGCGCAACAGTTATTCAGAGATTCCTTGGCAAGCTATAGCAGGAATGAGAGATATACTAGTACATGAATACTGGCAAGTGGATGTAGCAGTAGTATGGGCAACAGTGCATAATTTTTTACCATCATTAAAAGCTGTAGTCATGGATATGTTAAATGGAGAAACTAATGAATCATGAATTTAAGTATTAAGTGTTGAGGATGTGCATATCACATCACAAGATAAAACAAACGATCGCATCCCCTCATTCTCAGTCAGTGCGATCGCTCGTAAAATATCTATATATAATGCGATCGCATTTGTTATTTAATTCTCATCAGAAAAAAATAAAAAAATATGACTCTAACTAAAAACAGACTCACTTTTGAGCAATTCCTTAACTACAACTTTCCCGAAGAAGGTCGATATGAACTTATAAATGGAGAAATAATGCGGATACAAGCAACCAGAAAACATGATAATTTAGCAGATTTTATCACCAAAAAATTAGATCAAGAAGTTGAACGTCTGAATCTTAATTACAGAGTATCGGGAAGAATTACAATTAGAACCTTAACCGCAAGTGGTCAAGAACAAGGCCGTGTACCTGATGTTAGCGTAGTAGATAAAAATCTATGGGATGCTAATTTATCTGCATATACTGCTTTTGTTGAACCTTTACAATTAGCTGTAGAAATAGTTTCCACAAATTGGGAAGATGACTATATAGATAAACTTGAAGAATATCAACGTTTAGGTATTTATGAATATTGGATTGTTGATTATTTAGCTATTGGTAGTCGTAATTATTTAGGTAATCCCAAAGAACCCACAATTTTTGTATATGTTCTCAATGAACAAGGTATTTATCAATCAAATGCTTACCGAGGGACAGATAAAATTGTATCTCCCACTTTCCCAGAATTAAATTTTACAGTTGAGCAAGTATTTGCAGCCTAAATATATATTGGGTAACAGGGAAACTGCGATCGCATCCCCTCATTCTCAGTCAGTGCGATCGCTCTTGAATGACCTCACGAACAATAAAGATCCCCGACTTCTTCAAGAAGTCGGGTATCTGAGCCTCTCACTTTAAGTTTTTGTAACAATCTTGACAGTGATCAGCCACATATCTTACTGTTTTAACAAGCTTGTGAGTTTCATCTACACACCTCCGCCGAACCTTGAAAACCGCATAACTTCGTTGAACTGTGTCGATGCTTGACACAGCAAGGGTTTCAACCGACAAAATTGATGATTTTTGGCAAGTTTTTTGTCAAATTTCAGAGGTGTGTCGATTAGGGGGTCTGAAAGTCAGTCCTAGTCAAGCTTTCAGACGTGAACTCTTTACATAACCTCTTCCCCTAACGGGGATGTAAACAAATAGACAAACAAGAAAAACATAGAGCAACCAGCTTTACATAACCTCTTCCCCTAACGGGGATGTAAACTCTCCGAACGACGGTTATAGGCATCGCCTGGCACACCTTTACATAACCTCTTCCCCTAACGGGGATGTAAACATTCCTGACATGCGTTTTGCATATCAGTATTTGCCTCTTTACATAATCTCTTCCCCTAACGGGGATGTAAACTTAAACACTTCAGCGCCTACTTGCCAGCACGCTTTACATAACCTCTTCCCCTAACGGGGATGTAAACGCCAATCTCCAGGCGAGTGGGTACGCCACTGCCCTTTACATAATCTCTTCCCCTAACGGGGATATAAACAATCTGAAACCTTGACAGATGATTAGCCTCAACCCTCAAGATGCTTAAGATTCAAACCATCGAGTGATTTAACTCATGCCCTCAATTGTCAAACTGGCAATGTCAAAGTTAACAAAATACAGGGGCAAGGATTGAATGATGATTCCCTCTTGGATGGTAATTGGATCTATAACTTTTTTAGTGGCGATTGGTAGTTTCTTCATCACACCTCGCGATGTGAAGTGGTTTGCACAGCTAAGTCGTCCCCAATGGTTAGTCTTTGAGCCGTTTATCCCATTGATTTGGACTGTGATTTTTATCTGCGGTGCTGCTTCAGCTAACATTGTCTGGCAGAAAAATCCAGGAGGCTTAATCACTTGGTTATTGATGGGTTTCTACTTGCTAGTAGAAATAATCACCATTGCCTATATACCTCTCATGTTGAGGTTTCGCAGTCTCAAAGCCGGGGAAGTTATTGGGTTAATTGGTTTGATTTCAGGCATTGTGCTGACAATCTGCGTTTTGCCAATTTCTACATTAGCGGCGCTGTTACTCATTCCCTATCTGGTTTGGAGTCCCATTGGTACATACACTACCGATGAATTAAGACAGCTAAATCCAGAAGATGCGTAGTCATGCACCTATACCAAACGCCCATAACGTGCTGTAAAGGAATTAGCTGGATGGGCTTGATTATGTAACCAAGCCCACATTTGATCACCATAGGAAAAATGCCACCATTCTCTAGGGTTACGTTGAAACCCAGCTTTTAACATGACATCACATAACAACAAACGATGGGCATGATATTGTTGTGCTTTTGGCTGGTCACTATTGGCATAGTAATCGGGATGCGATCGCTCTGACAATTCATCAATCGGCGAACCCATATTTACTATTTCCCCAGCCTCATCAACCAGCGTCACATCTACGGCTGCACCCGTACTGTGCGGCGGCGGAGTTTTTTCATCCAAACTTGGTACAGCCCAAATTTCATAAACTGCTTCCCAAATCTCTTGGCGTTGGTTTGGTGATAACTCAGCCTCAGTCAATTTCTGCTGCTGTAACGCTTGGGAAAAACTGTAATCTACCATGAACTGTTGTACAGCCACGGGGCGATAGGCATCAAAAATTTGGATGTACCAATGAGAATGCAGTTGTTGCAGATAATTTTGGGCTTGAATTAAATTGTCAACCACACTTTGGCGCAGATAATAAGGAGAATGTTCCCCATAAGGCGCACCAAGTTTTTCATAAGGATGGGGAGATTCCACCGCAAATAATTCTAAAGGAATCGGCACAAGTAGTTCACCGCATTCAAGGATAGGGATTTGGTGATAGGGTCGCATCAGTGTCAGCCAGAATATATAGTGATTATAATTTCGCTGTGCGATCGCAATATTTTATTCACCTAGAAAATTTGTAGAGAGCTTTAGGGGTAGCCGTAACCCACTACCTAACAATACTCTCCGTATAAGATACAAGGTTGGGTTTCGCGTTCAACCCAACCTACAATTTTTTTTACATCCTTTGCAAAAACACCGGGCGATTGGAAAAGAGCCTCCGGCACGCTATGGCTTTAAGCGCAGCCATGCCCGTAGGGCTTTACGCCACCTCCGCGTTAGCGAAGCTATCGCTCCTATGTGTAGCCCCAGACTTCTAGTCTGTGGGCGATCTAAAAAATCATTTCTTTTCAAGACATAAATCCTTTAATTTTGTCTATAAAAATGGTTGAAACCATTGACTTTTTAAAATTAAATTGCAAAATAGAAGAGAGATTTTAGATTTGAAGCTTAATCATATTCAAAGTCGTGCTAGTTAAATTTCATCGTAAGTATTTAGGGAGTTAATGACATGGCAAAGATAAAAATTGCTGATTTGTATCCAAGTAATAAAGAACAGCCTTTGAATGAAATAACCAATGGAGAAATGAAGATAATAGAAGGCGGTCAAGGAAGCATAGTATCACCAAATACATCCAATATCAATGAACAATCTTTAGTAGACACATTTGATCAAAATTTAAATGGGTTTCTATTTAGTTTAAGGTCACAAATTGATGAAACACTTTCTCTCACTCGCAATCGAGTTAGTGAGGAATTAGATTTGCTCTGAATTCTACTTAAATTTATATTTTAGTATCGTGCATTCTCAATCTAACTAGCTTGAGAATGCACGATTTTTGTAGTAATTATCAACTTGAGAAATCCCTGGCAATTGAAAGCGTACCGTAAGCTTAGGCAGACTCTCTAAAAACCGTGTATCGCTAAAGCATTAGACTAAAACTACAGTTTCAGTAAGACACAAATCAGTCATATATGTCTTTTTAACCAGGTTTCTAGTCTTGACTTTCTGATTTTTGATAAATAAAAATAGCAGTAACAGTTAAGCAAAACACAGCTTAATTGTTCACCAGTTTTATTTACTAGCAACAATGCTTGAGGAGCTTATATGGCAAAGATTGCACTCTCTGAACTACACGCTACTGGTTCTGAATTGTTTCACGATTCTGAGAGTTTTCTCAATGAACTAAGTGATGTAGATTCCATTTCTGGTGGTAGCACCTACGGTTATACCGGTGCTGCTGGCTACGAAGGTGTCAGCGATATTTCCACACTGACTAAGCTAGCTGAAGCCTTTGTCTTTACATATAGCATCGGGCATGTCACCTACTTAGCTAAGTCATTCAGTTACGCATACTAATGGCTTCAGGTAACTAGGAGCTAGATGGCTCTTCAGGGATGAAAGGTAAAACTATTTTATGTAACCAATAACATAAAGTTTTTATTACCAATAATCCCTAAGAGCCGGGCGGGTTGAACAATTTTGAATTGAATTGCTTAATTGGGACAAGTCAAGTCCTTTAGGAGTAAATCATGGCAAATATTACACTGTCTGAACTACACGCAGCTGGTTCTGAGCTTTTCCAAGATTCTGAAAGTTTTCTTAATGAACTCAGTGATGTAGATTCCATCTCTGGTGGACAAATCGGCTACGGCGCCACTCAAGTCGGTGTCAGCAATCCTGCGACACTGACTAAGTTAGCTGGGGCTTTTGTCAATATCTATGCCATTGGTCACGTTACGGTGTTAGCCAAATCATTCAGTGTAACTGGAATTTAATGGTTCTGGGTCACTACTGTGCTTGATGGTTTGCCAGGGATTAAAGGTAAAAAGTCATCTATACGATGAACAAAAACTTTTGTTATCACCAATAATCCCTGAGGTCTAGCTAAACTGAGCAATCTTCAGTTTCATTACAACAAGTCTTTTAGGAGTACATCATGGCAAATATTACACTGTCTGAACTACATGCTGCTGGTTCTGAACTTTTCCAAGATTCAGAAAGTTTTCTTAATGAACTCAGCGATGTAGATTCCATCTCTGGTGGTCAACTTGGCTTTGGTGGTGTCACTGCCGCTCAAGTCGCTGTTAGCGATCCTAAGACATTAACTAAGCTAGCTGAAGCTTTTGTTTATGTGTATGGCATTGGTCACGTTACCTACTTAGCCAAGTCATTTAGTGCGCCCCAATAAATGATGACGACTCCGGGTAGCTACTGAGATTGATGGCTCTTCAGGGATTAAAAGTAACAATTTACCTATGTATCAACATCAGGTGTCTTGATTACCAATAATCCCTGAGAGTCGGCTAGACACCATCTTGGTCTTGACTGCAACAAACAAGTCTCACAAGTCTTTTAGGAGTACATCATGGCAAATATCACTCTATCTCAACTACACGCTGCTGGTTCTGAATTGTTTCAAGATTCTGAAAGTTTTTTGAATGAACTGAGCGATGTAGATTCTATCTCTGGTGGTCAAATTGGCTACGGTGCTACTGCTGCTACTCAAGCTGCTGTCAGCAATAATTTAACACTGACTAAGCTGGCTGAAGCCTTTGTCTATGTATATAGCATTGAGCATGTGACCTACTTAGCTAAGTCATTCAGTGTAGCTGGAATCTACTAATTCTTCTAGGTAACTACTGAGATAAATGGCTCTTTGGGGATGAAAAGTAAAAAGTCATCTTTGCATTTAACATCAGGTGTCTTAATTACCAATAATCCCTGAGAGCCAGGCAAATTCAACTCTCTCAATTTTCACTGAAACAAGTCTTCACAAGTCTTTTAGGAGTACATCATGGCAAATATCACTCTTTCTGAATTACACGCTGCTGGTTCTGAATTGTTTCAAGATTCCGAAAGTTTCTTGAATGAACTGAGCGATGTAGATTCTATCTCTGGTGGTCAAATTGGTTACGGTGCTACCGTAGCTACAGGTGCTACCTACGCTGCTAGCAATCCTATGACACTGACTAAGCTAGCTGAAGCCTATGTCTATACATATGGCATTGAGCATGTGACCTACTTAGCTAAGTCATTCAGTGTAGCTGGAATCTACTAATTCTTCTAGGTAACTACTGAGATAAATGGCTCTTTGGGGATGAAAAGTAAAAAGTCATCTTTGCATTTAACATCAGGTGTCTTAATTACCAATAATCCCTGAGAGCCAGAAATTACAACAAGTCTTTTAGGAGTAAATTATGGCAAATATTACCCTTTCTCAACTATACACTACTGGTTCTACACTGTTTCAAGATTCTGAAAGTTTTCTCAATGAACTCAGTGACGCAGACTCTCTGTCTAGGGATGAATATGCTGTTGTCGGCGGCTTTTTATTTACCGCATTGACTGGGGCATTTGTAACAACATATGGCATTGGTCATGCTACTTATGTAGCCAAGTCATATAGTGCACCCTATCCATATCGTCGATACTAGTTTTTAGTTAACTACTGAGTTAAATGGCGCTTCTTAGATTAAGGTAAGAAGTAATCTATAGCAATCTTATTTGAGTTGGGAAATTACTTTTTTGAGATGTAGATGAGCAGTAGTGAGACAGCAAGCCGTTTGGAAGAGAGGTTTCTGAAACTGGCTAACGCTGAGTAAACAGAGAAAGCAGGTCAAGAGAAAGAAGGAAATTCACAAATTTTTCATGTCAATGACTGAATTTATCTGACATTGACTAATTGCTCAAGAATTTGTGTAGAAATTAAATAAATGGCAAAAATAATAATTTCTGAACTGCAACCTACTGACTCAGAAAGCTTTTTGATCGAAATAACTGATATGTATTCTCTGTCTGTACATGGTGGTACTAACTATGCATATCACTATGGGTTCCATCAATTTCTTAACTTTGCTTATACGCTCCTTGATTTTGTGTTATCGGCATTTGGAATTTACAGCATTGTGTCGCTAGCACAGTCATTTGCTGCTGCCCAATTTGATTATTCATCTTATCTGTTTGTCCCTTCTTTATTGTTGAATCACCAATTGACATGATGACTAATAAGATGTTGTGTGCAATCAATGCTTGGATAGCATTCCTGTGGTTTTACAGTTTCCTGATTGACCAACAACAAGTTTTTACTTTACTAAGAAGTATCTGAAGCCATGCCATTTTTATTAAGTGACCAGAATGTTTTTGACTACCTAATCCCCCTGGGACTGTGTACGCAAGAAGAACGTTTATCGAGCAAGATTGAACTAAAACCTGCCAAAAATTTTAACTTGTTACTCAGCTTACCTGACGATCGCCAACTTCTAGTTAAGCAAGAGCGTCACAATCGAGAAGGAAAAACTGCCGGTGAATTTGTGCAAGAATGGCGAATTCACGAGTTTTTGCAAAAAAATCCAGAAATTAGCTATTTGCGCGCTTCTATTTCAGAAGCAGTGCATTTTGACGTTGAAAACTCCATCATTATTTTCAATTATCTTAGTAACTATCGCGATGTAGCGGATTTCTATACAAAAGAGAACGTTTTTCCCACAAAGATTGCCACAATAGTTGGAACTACTTTGGCATCAATGCATCGCGTCAGTATCCAACGTCCTGAGTATCGGGAATACTGGCAAAATTCTCAGGATACATCAAGTCAAGAAGCTGCAAAACTAAATCATCGCATCGATAGAATTACCCCAGAAATTTTTGGTAGTGTTCCTGCTGATGGGTTGAAATTCTTTGCTCTTTATCAACGTTATGACAGTTTGGGTCAGGCGATCGCAGAGTTGGGTAGTGCTTACACTCCCCACTGTTTGACCCATAATGACATGAAGCTAAACAATATTCTCATTTCCTTAAATTGGGAAGAAGTGAATGTAAATGGATCTTTCGCAGACGAAAGCATCATTCGCTTAATTGACTGGGAACGCTGTTCATGGGGAGATCCCGCGATTGACTTAGGCGCATTGCTTGCCAGCTACCTGCAATTATGGTTATACAGTGTAGTCGTCGGTAGAGGAATGGCGATCGAAGAATCTTTACGCCTAGCTACAACCCCACTACAATCACTCCGTCCTTCGATTTCTGCACTAGTTACCGCTTATTTAGCTGAATTCCCGGAAATTCTAGAGCAGCGTCCTGATTTTTTACAACGAGTAGTGCAATTTTGTGGTCTAGCCTTGATTCAATCAATTCAAGCAACACTCCAGCACGAAAAAACCTTTGGTAATCCTGGTATCTCAATGCTCCAGGTTGCCAAAAGTTTATTATGCCGTCCAGACGCATCCATCCCAACGATTTTTGGTATGGAAACATCAGATTTAGTTCCCACAAAGTTATCACGCGCTTAAAAAACTAGAGCAGCAAAGTTGGCTGAAATACAAAGCACCTTTCAGCCAATCTTGTCTCTTCCTATTTCCCATTCCCCACTCCCCATTCCCCATTACACTCTCTTATTCATAGGTAAGCTCTTATGCAACTATTAGATGCGCTACAAACTCAACTAGCCAGTATTCCAGAGCCATTGCAGACATCACTACAAGACATTATTTATAAGATTGAAATCGAGTCTTACCATTGTATTAAGCATCCAGATTATAAAACCTTAGAGATGTCAGAGCAGGCAATTTCCCGCTTTAAAAAATTGCCATTGGATCTCCAAAATAAGTATTTAGGTCTGCAACTGCGTAGTTTTTTGTATGGAGTCTACTACAACGGTTCTTTGAAACATACTCTCATATCAGATGAAGAGACAACAGATGTAGCATTGAGCCAAAGTCTAGAAAATAACAGCTTTTTGGGCGTAGATGTAGCTTTTTATGATCGCTTGCATAACAGCAACAGAGGTAAAGGCTACTTGAGCTACGATTGGCTAGTGGTGAAAGAAGAAACAGATGGCGCTTTAGCAGTGCATAAGAATGGCTTGACATTGCACATTGAGCGCGAAGTTCACTTACAACCAGAAGACCAAGCTGTGAATGTTGGTGATTTAGTGGCGATCAAAATGCCCAAAAATGTGGTGCAGAGTGGATTTTATATGGCAATTGGTGATGCAGCCGCTCATGGTGACCAGGAGATAGTGCGTATTTACTTTAATTTAACCCCAGATGGGTCAGTTGCTGTCATGGACAGTTTAACCACTCAACTCAACGCTCTATCAATTCCCTTCACATTTAAAGCATTATATAATCCCTCAGATTATGGACGTTGCGACTCCGCAGTACTTTATTTTGACAAACACAACTATGAAACTGTTCACCCAGTATTAGAAAGGGTGTATACAGAAAATCAATCCCATTTTGGCGAATCAGTACCTTTGTTTACCAAATTGCTAGCACCAGGTTTAGCTCTGGCTGAAGAACCAAATAGCAAATTTACTGACCGAGAAAGTTTTGGTCTGAATCGCTGTCAAATTATTGCCAATGCTTTGCTTGAGGTTTGGCATCAAGATAACGATACACCAGAAAGTCGGATGACAGCAATTCTGCAACATTTCTCGAAGCAGCAAATTGAATTACAACGTCCTTACCTCAATCCCCATTCTGAGGATATCTACGCTCCTTTGAATTTGTGAAGCTCAATACTTTAACGAAGTCAGAGGGAAGTTCCGATGAAACGAGTTTCACAGCCAAGTATGAAAGAGAGACTAGAAGCTAGAGACTGGAATTTTTACTCAGCACTCAGTACTCCCCTTCGACTTCGCTCAGGACAAGCGCACTCAGCACTTTCAAGTCAGAAGGAAGAAGACTTCTTCCTTCTTTAAGTTTGGTATAATGAAGGCTGTGTGTTGGGTTTTGGAAAAAAATAGGGATGCTCCCTGTCTGCACACAGTCATTGAGATTGCTGCCAGATTTAAACTCAAATTTAGGTGCGATCGCCTACGGCGCGGCTTTGCCGATCGCACTTAAATCTGAATCTATCAAAGAATTTAGAAATGCCCACAACTGCAAATCAGTAAAATCGGGAATTGCCATCAATGAGCCAATTTGCTGCAATATTTGTGGCTCATGGGTGGAAGCTATACCAATAGTGCGAATATTAGCACCGACGGCTGCCCGAATACCAGAGGGAGAATCTTCTAAGGCGATCGCTTGTTCTGCGTTAATTCCCAAGTTATTCAAAGCAACTTGATATGGTTCAGGGTCGGGTTTACCTGCGGTACAATCGTCTGCTAACACAATTGTGTGGAATGCTTCTTTTATTCCTAAAACCTCTAGCATAAATGCTGCATTTAATCTAGGAGCATTTGTTACTAAAGCACGTTTTAGCTGATGTGTTTCTGTCCATGCGATTAATTCCGCAAATCCAGGTAACGGCTGGAGACCCGGGGCGAGTTGGCGAAAAAGTGCCTCTTTTTCATCTGCAAATTTTTGACCTTCAGCTACTGATAATTGTGGCAAAATATCTTTGACGATTTCCGGGTTTAACCCGCCACTAATCCGGGATTTGTAGAATGTTTCATCAATTTCCATCCCGTAACTTAACAGCATTTTCTGCCAAGCTTGGAAATGTATAGGGTCAGTATTGACGATAGTGCCGTCTAAGTCAAAGAGAATTGCAGATAGCATGATTTTTTGGTAAATTGTAAATAATTGTTAACTTAATTTACATAGTTTACATGGTTTTTTGTCCTCAATCGTTGTGCCTAGGTTAATATCCAGACAAAAAACTATCATCAATTAGCTAAATCCTGAAATCTATACTGAAAAAGGTACGTCAGGGGAAGACAAGGATTGCTCCTCAAGTTACAATATTCCGTGTAAGCAAATGCTAGCCGCTACAAAACTTTTTCGTGTCGATGATTTATTAGTGCAGATTTACAACTCTGAAGCTGAAATGGCGCAAGATGTTGCAGAAATCACCCAAAAGTATTTACAGCAAGTTCTTCAGCAGCAGGATACAGCTGCTGTCCTATTAGCAACAGGAAATTCCCAACTCAAATTTCTTGATGCTTTGATACCGTTGGGTGGTGTAGATTGGTCGCGAATTACCTTATTTCATTTAGATGAATATTTGGGAGTGACTGCTGACCATCCTGCTAGTTTCCGGCGATATATGCGAGAACGTGTAGAAAAGCGGGTGTGTCCCCAGCAGTTTCATTATATTGAAGGTGATGCATTGGAACCTGTAGCCGAGTGCGATCGCTACACCAAATTATTGCAAGCACAGCCAATTGATTTATGTTGTCTTGGTGTTGGTGAAAATGGACATTTGGCTTTTAACGATCCAGCCGTGGCCAACTTTCAAGATCCTTACAGCGTAAAACTGGTGAAATTAGATACAGCAAATCGCCAGCAACAAGTTAATACAGGACATTTCCCCAACATCGATAGTGTTCCGCAGTACGCTTTTACTGTGACTTTGCCTTTGATTTGTGCAGCGAAAAAAATTATTTGCCTAGCACCAGAAAAACGTAAGGCACAGGTGGTAAAAGAGATGTTACAAGGATCAATTAGCACCAATTGTCCAGCATCAATTTTGAGACAACAATTGTCAGCAACGTTATTTTTAGATGTGAATTCTGCTAGCTTGCTGTCTTAAACTGGGGAAAATCAGAGTACATAGCCTATACATATAGGACTACTATTTGATTTATGTAAGGGCTACCCTACGGGTTCTGCGAAGCAGTACAGCCCTTAATTCAGGACTAGGCGTTGGTTGCTTAATCAGGATATGAAATTCAAAAACTTCATCTTTCAAACTCTTACTCTCTGCGACTCTGCGACTCTGCGTGAAACAAATTCATATTTTCAATCAGCAACGCCCAGGACTAAAGTCCTGACTACAAACCTTTAATTATTGATGACGACTTACTTGGTTACGTAGATTACCTAGAATAATATTGCATCTCAATCCACACTCGTATTTCCTCTTCAGAGCCAAAACAAGCAGAACAACCTGTTGCGGGGTTATAGGCTTGCCAAAAAATATGCCCAAAGCGATCGCTTTTCTGCCAAACTTGTAATTCATTACTGGTTGATAGTGCTGTAACTAAGCTCTGCCAAACTCTTTGGAATTTTGATTCTAGCTGCAACCATGCGTCAACTATTTTCATCTCCACCCTCAAGCGAACATCAGATACTTTCTAGATTCGCTTGGTAACAGCTTTGTGAGAAGGTACAGATTTAGACAATTTGCACTAGTACAGTAGTAGCAATTCTCACTGTTCTAGTCGAATTGCTCTCAACTGTACCAGTTAAAGCGCCAAAAAATCCCTTATATTGCCCATAGTCCTTGCTATCGTCCTTAAGGAGGGGTGGCGCTGTGATTATTCCCTTAGATCGGCACTCACAAAAGCCTATTTATCTGCAAATTCGTGATTATCTGAGTCGTCTGATTCAATCTGGCAAAATCCCTGCTGGACAAAAACTTCCCTCCATTAGAGCGTTGTCCGAAAGTATTCAAGTCAACAAATTGACTGTAATTGAGGCTTACAGTCTCTTAGAAGCCGATGGACTGATTTATGCTCGCCAAGGTTCAGGATATTTTGTTAACCGTATAGCTTCTGATTTTACATTGCGCTCGCACTTTGCCCCAGCCCAAAAGGTAATCATTTCCGAAGGGGGAGGGTCATTCTCTGAACAATATATAGCTTCACTACAGGCTCAACAACAGTCAAATATTATTGACTTCAGTTCAGGTTTTCCGCATAATTCTAGCTCAAACAATCTCCAACGAATTGCCAAGCGGGCAATGATGAAAGCCACAGATACCCTCTTTAAATATGATTTTCCCCAAGGGCAACTGCTTCTGCGACAATTGATTGCTCAGATGTTAGTGCCACAAGGATTAGAGGTTTCTCCTGAAGAAATAATTATTACCACTGGCTCAGAACAAGCTCTATCGCTAGCAATGCAATACTATCTCCAGCCGAGTGATTGGGTAATTGTAGAGACACCAACTTATCATGGTGCATTGGGTATTTTGGAAAACTTGGGAGCCAAGGTTATAGGAATTCCCATGACTGCGGAGGGCATGAATTTAGAATTGCTGGAGCAGTATCTTCAAAGTCACAGACCAAAATTAATTTATACCATCAGCACCCTACATAATCCCACAGGCATCACAACTTCTCAGGTACATCGCCAAAAATTACTGGCGTTGGCACAAGAGTATGAGTGTCTGATTTTGGAAGATAATGCCTATGAAGGGTTAAATTTTGAACCTGTTCCTGCTCCCATCAAGGCACTAGATCGCCACAATTTGGTTACCTACATCAGTACATTCTCGAAAACCCTGATGCCTGGATTAAGAGTTGGTTACATGGTAGTCACAGGTGAACATTATCAGCATCTAGTTAAGCAAAAATTACTAAATGACCTGCACGTCTCTACGGTATCTCAGGCAATTGTCAGTGAGTTTCTCGGTTCAGGACATTACCGCCGTCACCTGAGTCGTTTGCGGACTAGTAACTTACAAAGCCGGAATGTGATGCTACAAGCATTAGAACATTATTTTCCCGATGCGATCGCCTGGACTATTCCCAAAGGCGGTTTATTTTTGTGGACTCATCTGCCAGATCATTTACCCATTCAGGCAATTTGCCGAGAAGCCTTATCTCATAATATCCTTGTTGCCAACGGTGCCGTATTTTTTCCAGGACAAGGCTATCCAGCTATGCGGTTAAACTTTTGCCACACACCAGAGGATATTGAACAGGGAATTGAAATTCTTGGTCGCTTAATCAAGAATTATTTAACTCCCAGTTTCCAAAGCTTTAATTTCAAATCGCCAGAACTGAACACAGCATCCTGATAAAATTTGTAGTCCAGCCTTCGCGATTAAAATCTCAAACCTACACCACCTTGTAAAGAGACAGCCGCACCACCGCCACCTTCACGGTAAGCATCAAAAGCAATGATGGCATTGCCAAAAATCACAGTATTACTATTTGGGACAATGTAATCAATTCCTGGTTGTAAAGCAAAACTGATTTTATTACCCACAGGAGAAGAACTGTCACCACCAGCTAACACCAAACCAGCACCCAAGTAGGCATCAGTTTGCCAGTTAAGTGGCAGGTCGTAGGAAACTGTAGGTACAACTGCCGTATTCCTACCAACTAAAGCTTGAGCGCGAAAAGAAATCGGTGCTTCCAAAAGTTTGTAGCGGACAGCTACGACCCCGCCAATTTGAATCCCATCAGTAATTCCCACAGTCGGCCCGACACCGACATAGCTACCATAAGCTACTTGAGCCTGTGCTGGTTGAATATCGATAGCCATACTCAAGACTGAGCCAGCCGCTAAAACCGGAACTAAATACGAAAGATATTTCATTCCCAGACGCCTCACACCATTTTAAATTTTAAAGGTTCGTTTGCTCATATCTTGCACCTAGGACAAAATTTTAGGCTTTCCACCTTTGTACGCCAGTTGCTACAAGTCGGCGGAGCCGCCCAAAGCCTGGCTCGTCTTTGTGCCGTTGTGGTTCAAAAGTTATTTTTTTACCACTAAGACACCAAGAAAAATACATTACACGTTGAAAAGACTAGGGTTCAAACCCACGTAGGTGGCCTTATGTTTGTATAGCCGTGACTTCTAGTCACCTGGTGCAAGATATCTTATCTTATCTCTGTTACTGATCATCGGTCATGGGTAAAGGCAAAATAAATTACCTCAAGGGGAGACGAGGAGAACGAGGAAGAATAAGAGTTTGTTTGCTCCCCTACTCCCCAGGGCTGATTCGTTCCCTAAAAGGGTTAAAATTGCAAGGGCAAATCCACAATTAAGACCAAAAATTTTGGCATCTTCAGTCCGAAATACCTGATTTTTCTTTGCGTCTTTGCGCCTTTGCGTGAGATTATCCTCTTGACAAATCTCCAACACAAGCGAATGAAACAGCCCTGCCCTACTCCCCACTCCCCAAACTACGGACAACGAGGATGAATACCTCCTTGCGTACAAATATAGGCCAGTTGCCTAGTATCTAAATTTTTGGCTTGAGAAAAATCAACGCCTTGGACTACAGCCGATATTGCGCCGATTTCTGGCATTTGGACAAATTGGTCTTCTGGATCTTGTCTACCGGGAGCCAGAATCGCTCCTTGGAAATCGGCTCCTGTGACATTCGCTCCCCGTAAATCCACAAAACTCAGGTCAGCATTTTGCAAGTTAGTATTTTCCAGCTTGGCAGAGCGTAAAACAGCGCCAGTTAGACGAGTTGCACTTAAGTTGGCGTTGCTGAGATTGGCACGATCTAAATAAGCCCCGGATAAATCTGCTCCTCGCCAATCAGTATTAGTTAAATTAGCAAACGACAATTGTGTGCCTATAGCAATGACGCGACTTAAACGAGCAGCGTATAAATTAGCCTCATTGAATTTTGCGTCACCTAAATCTGCCCCTGTGAAGCTGGCTTTTTCTAAGACTGCACCCCGCAGATCAGCTCCCACTAGTTGAGTGCTGCTGAGATCAGCTTCAATTAGACGTGCATGGGAGAGGTTGGCTCTGTTGAGAGTAGCGCGACTTAAATCGCTCCGGTTCATGATGACGCGACTGAGATTAGCATCGGTGAAATTAGCTTGTTTCATTTGAGCTTGACTCAAATCAGCGATCGCATCATCATAGGTATCCCAGCGCCCATCTGCACCTGTGCCCCGGAAGCGACTATTCTTAAAACTAGCTTGGTTAAGATTTGCCGATTTCAAGTCAATTCCCGCTAAATCAACATTGTCTAGAACCAAGTTGAAGAAGGAACTTCCTGGAGTGCCACTTTGTCCTAATTGAACGCGACTGAGATCAATATCTGCGACTTGACCACTATAAACGCTGAGAATTTTGTTGATTGTCTCCTGGTTTATGTGTAATCGCTGTTGTCGCAATTCCCGCTCTTGAGTGGTATTACTACGCACAGACTCTAGTTCACTTGCCAAAAACTGATTTTTAGTTTTTAGTTCAGGGATGGCTGGGAGTCCGACACCAGTCAAAGCTTGTTGAATTGTATTCAGAAGCATCGGGTTAGTTTCGTTCACCAGAAGGTCAGCAAGAAATTGGATGGACTGCTGGTCATTGAGACCACCCATTGCCAGAATCATACTTTGGCGCTCCTCATTGGTAGCACCAGAGTTGGGACTCAATTTTTGTACGAGTGTGAGAAATTTTTGGCTGTTGATTTGCTTGGTTTCTCGCCGGGTTTGCTGAGTTTGGATGTAGACTTGGGTGGCCACTAAAGTCGCTAGTACAGCTATCATGCTTGTCAGCGCTACCCCGAACAGTGTCAGACTGGGGTTTTGCCGCATTCGCCGCCACAGGGAAGGAGTATTTGTTGTTTCTCCTGTGAGCATTGCCATGGATACAGGGGCTAATTCTTCTACCTCTTGCTGTTGCTGGGATTCATGACCTCTGGCAGAAGACGGCAAGGGACGAGTAGCATCTACGGTGTATGTACCTGCCAACCAGTCATGTAGTGCGCGCCGTCCCCGGCGTGATGGCAAGGCTAACCCTTCTGCTAACACCATCAATACAGTCAAAAAGGTGAACAATCCTAAGTTGGGAAAGGCAAAACTGTAACGCCAAAGAATATAGGCGATAGAAGTGGGTACAGTCCAGCGACCAATACCTTCCCGCGCTATGGCTGCTGCTAAACCGGGTGGTTTGCCTTGTTCGTTAACAATTCGCACACCGAACTTCCGCTTAGGAATAGTACTACCTGTTTTCGCCAGTAAATATAATTGCCACCATGAGAGCGTTAGCGGCGCTAACAAAGCTACTATCCACAAAAAATTGGTCGGGGCTGCTACGTTGCGGATGCCGTAACTTACAGGCAAGGCTAAAGGCTTGGCGATCGCTCTTTCGGTGACTACCAGTACTGGGTTGAGGGGTACTCGATTGAATTCGCTGCGAGAATTGACATAAACACCTAGTCCGAAGGGAACCAAGCCACTGACCACCACCAACGTGATTTCAGTGGCCCAAGCAGCAAAACGTCTAGTATTTAAGGGCAATGAATTGACTTTTCCCGGTTCTTTTGACTGGCTAGATTGACTAGTACTTCTCCTCACAATTGGAGTCGCCATTGCATAATTCCTTTGAATTTATTTTTATGTGGCTCTCGGCGCAGTTAAAATAGACTATTGCTTATTTTGAAAGCTACCAGATACAAAAAATTTGTATCCAAAATACACTAAGACTGCCAATAGTGCCAGACTGAGTACAGACGTAACTAGTTTCACTACTGTTTGCAGTATCGCCAATCCTAATACCACTCCTACGCCTGCAACTATGAGTTTGGTTGTCCCAGACAAGTTGTTAAACCAAAGCCGCGATCGCGTTAAGTGTGATTTAAAGTTGAAAAAATCAAATTGAGATTTCTGTGTTTGGTCTGGCGGTTGACCTACATTTCTTGATGGGGAATTTATCTGTGCCTCTAAATTTTGGAGGCGACGTTGTAAATCTTCTTCAGGTTGAGGATTCATCTTTTTAAGTGCTGAGTGCTGAGTGCTGAGTGCTGAGTAAGGAATGATGGCATTGCATATTTGTGGGATGATTTTGCTGGTTTTGTGGGATGGGAAGCGTTCGACTGAGCGCTGCCTACCCTACAAGGATCAGCCCTTGATTCAGCAACGCCAAAAATATCTATATCTTCAGGAGAGTACAACCTAGAGATTTTTGTGTCATACCGCTTTGGGAAAGGTTTTCTTGTTTCGTTTAACAGATAAAGTATGATATATTACTAAATATGTAAATTTTCTGTTTCCTAAATTACGAATTAGTGTTAAATTCCATCCACAAATAACACTGATTTCCACCCTCTGAAAACCAAATAAGGCGTGTTTTTGCAAAATTTAGCCATATAATAATTAATTGAGGCAATAAAAAATTATACAAACCTTTGAGGAACATAAATAATTTGCTGTCGTCTATTAATTCAGGCTATTTAAATCAATATCGCTTTACAAATAGTCGGGAGCATGAATAATGATGAAGACGCTAAGGCTACTTACAGTTGTTCCCGCAGCTTTGGCAATGAGTTTGGCGCTGACTGAGGCTAGTTTGGCTGAAGTACCAAGGCTCCAAGTTAATTCCAATTTACCGTCAAAGCCACTGGTTTTAAGTGGCACATCTGGGGGAACAGTATCAAGTAATTGCGGCAACATTGCGGATACACCCAATCAAATTATCCAGGTAACCGAGCCACTACCTTACTTGCGGTTAACAGTTGACAGTCCTGGACAGCCTACACTCTTAATTGATGGGCCTGGAGGACGGTTCTGTGTCATGGCAGATAATTACTCTGGAAGCAAACCAGAATTATCTGGCTATTGGCAGCCAGGAGAATACACACTACGCGTGGGCGAGTTATCTCAACGTCAGTATAGCTATACCCTCTCGATTTCGCAACAAAAGCAGCCAATGAAGTAGTTTTGGTTGTAAAACGCGGGGTCAGCTAATTCTTACTAAGTATATGGTGTAAGCTGTTCAATAACTCCTGTGCTGTGTAAGGTTTCGATACCACTAGCTGGACACCAGGATGATCCAAAGCCACTAATGTTTCATTTGGGTTAATGCCACTGCAAGCAATTATCTGTACCTGTGGGTTCATTTTTTGTAAGGTGCGAATGGCTGTGATCCCATCCATTTCGGGCATCATGATATCCATTAAAACGGCGCTGATCTGCTGCTTGTGCTGGGCGTAGAGTGCGATCGCTTCGATGCCATTATTAGCAGTGAGGGCTTTGTAGTTGTATTTTTCCAGGATGATTTTGGCAATCTCGCAAATTTGCGTTTCATCATCCACAATTAAAATCAGCTCTCCCTTGCCTTGACGTATTTCTAAATTATTGGTATCAAGTACTTGATTTGCCTCCACCGCCGGCAAAAACAGTTTAAATTTACTGCCTTGATCAACTTTGCTAGACACACTCACAAAACCACCGTGGCTTTTGATAATACCCAGCACTGTTGAAAGTCCTAATCCCGTACCTGTGCCGATTTCCTTGGTGGTGAAAAATGGATCAAAAATTCTATCTAAGATTTCCGGCGGCATCCCCATTCCCGTATCCGCAATGGTCATCACAATATAATGACCAACTTTGGCATCAAGATTCATGTGAGTATAAGCTTCATCGATAAACGTATTTGCCGCAGAAATTTCGATAGTACCACCGTCTGGCATGGCATCACGAGCATTAACCACTAAATTCATCAGCACTTGATGCAGTTGTGTAACATCTCCAGAAACAGCCCACAAGTCTTCTGGTATGGTGATGGCAAATTCAATTGATTTCGGAAATGTTTGTTTAGCTATCAGGGTAATTTCCGAAATTAAGTGCTTGAGTTGAACGATTGTGCGCTCTCCCTTAAATCCGCGCGCAAATGACAACACTTGCTTGACTAAAGCAGCTCCACGTTTGGCGTTGCTTTCGATAATCGCTAGTAGGTGTTGATAATGTTCTTTATCCTGAGGTAATCTTACTTGCAGCAGTTGAGATGCAGCCAAAATTGGTGTCAATATATTATTTAAGTCATGGGCAATCCCACCTGCTAAAGTACCCAGACTTTCTAATCGTTGAGCGCGGAAAAACTGCTCTTCCAGTTGTTTCTTCTGGGTAATGTCAGTGTCAACAGAAAGGATATTAGGTTGTCCTGCGGCATCATGCATCAGCGTCCAGCGACTTTCTACAATAATTTCTTTGCCGGATTTTGTCACTTTATGCAACTCACCCTGCCAAGAGCCAGACTCAGTTACAGTTTTAAAAGCCGATTTTAGCTGAGGCGAAGTTTTTTTGTACAAAAACTGCTGGAGGTCTTTGCCTAAAACTTCTTGTGCGCACCAACCGTATAGACGCTCTGCACCTTGATTCCAGAATAAAATTTTGGATTGGAAATCTCGCACTAAAATTGCATCGGTGGCAATATCAAGTAGGGCTGCTTGTTCAAAGATTTTCTGTTCTGCTTGTTGGCGATCGCAGAGCGCTGCTTGCAGTTCACTAATATCCGCAAAGGAAGTGACCACGGCATAGGGAAGAGAGTCGTTGGCGCGAAATAGGGGTTGGGAATTAATGGAAATCCAAGTTAGTTGTCCATTGGGCTGATAGACTCCCATGACTACATTCGCGCAGGGTTGACCTGTACGTAAGGTAACCATGGCTGGATGAGTGTCACCGGGGAAGGGAGAACCGTCTTGATGAATAGTTTGCCAGCAGGGATCATTACAGTTGCGGTTGAGGATGTGCTCAGTGGAACGTCCCAAAATCCTCTCGGCGCTGGCATTACAGGCGACTATATTGCCATTAGCCTCATGCAGTACAACGCCCTCTTGGATGGCTGCAACAACTGAACGATAGCGTTCTTCGCTTTCGCAGAGTGCTGACTCTGCCTGTTGGCGTTGGTCGAGCGCTGCTTGTAGTTCTCTCTCCATCTGCTTGCGCTCGGTAATATCTCTGCCAACCCCTTGTAATTCAACGACCTCTCCCGCGTCATTCTTAATTGCGGCAACGTTCCATTGAAACCAGCGCACACCGTCAACTGTGAACAAACGTTGCTCATCTGTGATCAAGTGATGGGGTGGGGATAGGAGAGTGGTGATATTGGCTGTTATTTGCGGCAAATCATCAACATGAAAAAACTCAAACAAATGCTGACCAAGCAATTCATCAAATTGCTGACCCAATATTTGACAAGCTGCTGTGTTGGCAAAGGTAATCCGCCCCTGCAAATCTATGCGGGTAATCAAGTCGGTTTGGCTTTCAACTAGTTGGCGATAAAGTTTCTCACTTTGCTGCAATGCCTCTTCGGTACGTTGGCGTCCAGCAATTTCCCGTTGTAGAAGCTCGTAGGATACGAGAAGTTCAGCTGTGCGTTCTGTTAGTTGAAGTTCTTCGAGGGTTTGCTGAACCTGATTAACTTGCACCAGTTCAATAGATTGTGAAGTGAACCATTGTTTTAAATGATCGTGAGTTTGGCAGCGTCCCCCCTCTGGTTGTTGATTCGCTTGCCTGCAATCATCTATTGGGTCTTGTAAAATTTGCTGTAAGGCTGCAACTTCACCAGCGATCGCTTGCAGCAAACTAGTTTCAGTGACAATGCCTAACAATTGCCCTTCCTCATCCACAATTGGTAGATGGCGAATCTGATGCTGATGTAATAATGACAAGGCTGTGTAAATGTTATGGAAATTGGCTTGTGTCAGGGTAATGACTGGCTGTGTCATAACCTCAGCCATTTTTACCTGGGAAAAATCAATTTTATTCGCTGTAATTCTGATAACATCTTTATAAGTAAAAATTCCTAAAAGCTTTTTTCCCTCTACGACCAAGATACAGTCAGTTTCTTGATGAGCGCATACGCTAGAATCTGTCGCAGAATTTGAGTCAGTGGGTGATAAATTATGAGTTTTTTCCTGACTCATCAAGATAATGGCATCAATTATATAACTATCAGGGCTAATCGTTAACGGACAATGATCAATAACATGATATAAATGAGAAAAATTAATTAGCTGATTGTTGAATCGCATAGTTAATTCATCAATTTTCATTATCTTACTGACATCAGAACTACATAGCGAAAGAAATACTAAAAAAACTGTTAAAATTCAGCCTTTACTGAGGTTTTAGAAGCTATAAATTTAGATTGATTGTTGAATATTAAAGATACTTGTATCAAATAAAGTATGTGAGTTTCATAGCTTCAATGAGTATGCAACCTTAGAGGTTGAAGAAAGGTTGAAGAAATTTTGTAGTTCTCAAACCCATTCTATTGTTAAATCAGGGATAGATGATCTATTACCTCAAAAGATTACCCTAATTAGTGGTTTTACCCTGAGGGGGTCAAACCACCGATACGAATAATTTAAGCGATCGCATCGCTTTTTTATGTAACTTTTTATTCCCTGGGCTAACTACCGAGATTGTTTAAAACACTACAGTAAAGGCATTTGTACATTACTTACTGAATAATGTGTTAGTTTTATAGTCTCAATTATTACTAGTAGTAAAGTTTAATTACCAAATGTAAAGCTTCCCAGTTATTAATCTGTGACTGTCTGCTATTGAGTTGATCCTAGCAAAGGTCATCATCACAGTTTAGTACGACATGAAGTGACAAAAATATAGATGAGATTACCGCAATGATATTGATCACAAGATGACCTTGAGATTTACTGAAACCTACATTCCGCACTTCAACTTGAATTACAAAGAGATTACAGTCAAGATAAAAGCAAAAATCTGGCTAATTAAGACTTATAGTAATGAACGAATCTGTGGCATGAAGATAAATAATCTAACATCAAA
>JAHHIM010000009.1:0-145222 GCA_019358915.1 Trichormus sp. ATA11-4-KO1 | reverse complement strand
TTCTCCCACCAATCCAACATTGCTTGTCACCTTTAGCACAGAATTTCAATTAGTGTACCGTGTATGCTGTGCTTTTTCTACAATCCCTTCTGAGCAAGCTTTTTGAGACTTAACGGGAAAAGTCAGCAACAGCACTTCCTGCTTGTGGAAACTTGAGGAAATCATCCCTTAATCAAGCGATCGCTCACCTGCATCCCTCGATGGTCAATACCAAGTACACCCAGTAGGTTGTCAATTTAATAGAAGACAGATGCTATCATTTCCCCTGCATATTTAAATTGAAAAGTTGTAGGGGCGCAAGGTTTTGTGTTTTTATAGCAGTTGCCACATAGCTTAGGACATAAGCTAATCATCAAACCTGGACACCAAGAGATTTTCCCACCTGTCCCCGTTCGGACTTCGGCGTGAGCGTTCGACTGAGCGCTCACGCCGAAGCCTGTCCTCTGTCCCCTGTTATAGCTATTTATGCCTACTACTACCTGGAATCGTCATCACGTTCTTTCCCTAGCTGACTTCACCACCGCCGAATACGATACTGTTTTACAAACTGCTGCCAGTTTTCAGGAAGTGCTATCACGGCGGACGAAGAAAGTACCAAGTTTGCAAGGACAGGTGGTGGCAAATTTATTTTTTGAACCATCTACACGCACTCGCAGTAGTTTTGAACTGGCGGCTAAACGCTTAAGTGCAGATACGCTGAACTTTGCCGCAGCCACTTCTTCCATGACGAAGGGAGAGACAATTCTAGATACAGCCAAAACTTATTTGGCAATGGGAACTGATATTATGGTGATTCGCCATCGAGAAGCAGGAGTACCCCAGGCGATCGCCCAGGAAATGGATCGTCTAGGTGTCCGAGTTAGCATCCTCAATGCTGGTGATGGTCAACATGAGCATCCTTCCCAAGCACTGCTAGATTTATTTACTATCTGTACTTTAATTGACCCCAATCATCCCCATTTAGAACTTTTAAAAGGTAAAAAAATTGCGATCGTTGGAGATATTTTACATTCTCGCGTCGCCCGCTCTAATATCTGGAGTTTAACGGCCAGTGGGGCCCAAGTGCATCTGGCTGCACCACCGACGCTCTTACCCAAGTTATTTGCCGAGTATGTCTGTGAAGAAAAAGCCGAAACTCGTCAACTATTTTTACATTGGCAGTTAGAATCTGCTTTGCAAGATGCTGATTTTGTGATGACTTTGCGTCTGCAAAAGGAACGCATGACAGCTCATTTACTCCCCAGTTTGCGAGAATATCATCAGTTGTTTGGCATCACACGGACAAAGTTGCAACTATGCAAGTCTAACGTCAAAGTTTTACATCCAGGCCCAGTCAATCGTGGTGTAGAAATTAGCTCAGATTTAATGGATGACCCAGAGTTTAGCCTGATCCAGTCCCAAGTTACCAGTGGTATCGCCATTCGCATGGCGTTGTTGTATTTATTAGGTAGTGGTAAGGTTTCAGGAATATGAACTACCTACGCAGTTCGCTTCTAATTCTCAATTAAAAAAGCGTATGGCGATGCCTTTAACTTAGGCATCGCGGATTTTAGATAAAAAATCTAAAATCCCCAATCGATTTATCGATTTACTGCCGCAGCTTCCCGCGCCGCAGTCGCCTGATCTGGGTGGATACCCAAACGTGTGAGATTAATCCGTCCTTTATTGTCAATTTCTCGCACTTTGACAATCACCTCATCCCCAACTGCTACTTCATCTTCAACTTTGCCAACGCGGTAGTCAGCTAGTTGAGAGATGTGAATCATGCCTTCTTTACCAGGCAGAAATTCTACAAATGCACCAATTGGAATAATCCGAGTCACGCGTCCTACGTAAACATCACCTTCGTGTAACTTGCGAGTCATGCCTTGAATGATGTTACGGGCTTTCTTCGCCTTGCTTTCATCTATAGCCGAAATTGTGACGGTGCCATCGTCTTCAATGTCAATCTTCGCACCTGTTTCTTCCGTGATGCCCTTAATTGTTTTACCTCCAGGCCCAATGACCAGACCAATCATGTCTGAATCAATTTTGATGGTCAATAGACGTGGGGCATAGGGTGAGGTTTCAGGGCGTGGTTCTTCGATAGTCTGAAGCATTTTCTCCAGAATATGCAACCGGGCTGATTTAGCTTGGTGAACGGCTTGGGCAATAATATCCAGAGACAGACCAGGGATTTTCATATCCATTTGCAGGGCGGTAATACCGCTATCTGTCCCAGCGACTTTAAAGTCCATATCGCCTAAGAAGTCCTCAATCCCCTGAATGTCAGTCAGGACTCGTACTTCGTCACCTTCTTTAATCAAACCCATTGCTGCACCGCTAACAGGTTTGAGAATGGGGACACCAGCATCCATCAACGATAGAGTGGAACCGCACACCGAACCCATAGAAGTGGAACCGTTAGAGGAAAGCACTTCCGAGACGACACGAATCACGTAAGGGAATTGTTCTTTTGGTGGTAGCACTGGTAGCAATGCTCTTTCTGCTAAAGCACCGTGACCGATTTCGCGCCTACCGGGAAAACGCAGAGGTTTAGTTTCCCCAACAGAGAAAGGTGGGAAGTTGTAATGATGCAAATAACGTTTAGATTGGTCTATTTGCAAGTCATCGTTGAGGTTTTGGGCATCTCCGGGCGTACCTAGGGTACAGGTGGATAATACTTGAGTTAGTCCCCGGTTAAATAAACCACTGCCATGGACTCGCTTGGGTAAGACACCAACTTGACAAGAAACTGGACGCACTTCATCTAGTTTGCGACCATCAACGCGAACGTTATCTTCGATGATTTGACGGCGCATGAAGTGTTTAGTAATGTCTTTAAAAGTATTACCGAGTGCCTTACTATTTGTGGTCGCAGCAACTCGTACTTCGTCTTCTTCTGGCAGTTGGGCGATCGCATTGGCAATTTCGTCCTTGACAGCATCCAAAGCGGTATCCCGTTCGGTTTTGCTGAATTCAAATTGAGACAGGATTTTTTTAATCTCGTGACTAGCGCGATCGCGGATATAGTTATTCAATGTCTGGTCTACCTCTGGTGGTGCTTCTTGCACTATTTGCAGACCCAGTTCTGCGACTAAATCTAGCTGCGCTTGAATTAAATCTCGCACTGCTTCGTAGCCAAAGTCAATCGCTTCGATAATATCTTGCTCTGGCAACTGATTGGCTCCCGCCTCCACCATGATCACACCGTGGGGTGAACCTGCCACTACCAAATCTAAGTCTCCGTTTTCGGTTTCTGCATAGGTGGGGTTAATAATGAAATCATCTCCCACTAAGCCCACCCTCACTGCCGCCATTGGCCCATTAAACGGAATTTGAGCTATTAAGGTAGCAATGGAAGCACCAGTTACTGCTAAGACATCAGGTGGGACTAACTCGTCCATTGACAGGGTAAAGGCGACAATTTGCAGATCATCCCGCAACCATGAAGGGAACAAAGGCCGCATCGGGCGGTCTATCAGACGACTAGTAAGAATTGTTTTTTCTGGTGGACGTCCTTCCCGCCGCATGATCCCGCCGGGAATCCTACCTGCGGCATATAATCTTTCTTCATAATCTACTGTAAGGGGAAGAAAATCTATGCCTTCTCTGCCTTGCGATCGCGTAGCCGTTACCAAAACAGATGTGTCCCCTGATTCTATTAAAACTGACCCACCAGCTTGGGGAGCTAGTAAGCCTACCTTCAGTCGAATATCCCTGCCATCGAAGGATATTGACTTATCAACTTCTGCCATTCAGTTTTTTTTCCTTCTCTTTCGCTATTCTCTTTCTGTGGCAATCCTAACATTTATGCCCTAAGACTGACTTCTGGTACATACAAAGATAAACAAGTCGTTTAACGCAAAGCGCGATATAGTACCAGCGCCTCTACCACTTGCTCATCTGCTAGCTTCACCGCCCGAGGAATATTCCCAATCACATCAAATCCTAACGATTGCCAAAGTCTAATTGAAGGTATATTAGTCTCAAAGATCAAATTAAACATCACTGCTTCGTAGCCAAGGTTCGCGGCGATCTCCAGCATAGCCTCGCCCATTAACCTGCCTATACCCTGACCGCGTAATACTGGTTGTACAATAAAACCAGCGTTGCAAATATGGCTACACCGACCTGGAAAGTTTGGCTTTAAATAAAATGCCCCCAGCACCTCTTGAGGCTTGTGTGTAGTGTCTTGAGTACATGCCCTAACGACGAAGGCATCCTGACTTAACCAGTAAGTTGCAAATTCTGCCTCAGACAGAGGTTTTGTTTGGGGATAGGTTTTATCTTCAAGAATTACCACATTTAGTAATGACCTCACCACCTCTTGCTCTTCGGGTTGCATATAATCTAGTTCTACTACTAACCCATTTTTTAAAACTTGATTAAAGGGAAGTTTCATGAGGAATAAACTTGATTATGTATGATTTACTTAAACTAATTATTATCTTAAAGTTTTGATTGAATAATTTATTTTTTGGGTAAAATCCCCAAAAAAAACAAACATTTATTTGAATTTGGCGAAAACTTGAGTAGTTAGCAAATGGCAATTTTACACGGTAGTTGGTTACTAAAAAATCAAAACAATTGTTTATTCATTTGGGGCGAAACTTGGCGATCATCAGCAGTTAACTTTGAACTTGGTGCATATCTACCGCCACATCCACTGGCGATGACACCAGTTGAGTTGAATGAGTGGTTGCGTTCTCAGAACCTAAAAATTACTCAATCAATGCAGCAACCCCAAGCGGCTTTAGCTGCCAGTGGGCAAACTCGTAAAGGTGCAAGTACATCGGCAGTAACTTTGCCAACGCTCTCTCAAATCATTGCTTTACCAACTTATGTCGGAGAAAACAATCAGCAAGAAATAACATCTATTTCCCCCTGGCATTCTGCTACTTTGGGGTCAAAGATCAACTCTTGGCAATACCTACAACCTTGGCGAGTCGAGGGTTTTTGCCTCAACTCTACCGCAGCCATGAAATTTCTCACTTCGCTGCCCCTGAATGCGGCCAACGGCGAAGATGCCTTACTGGGTGGAGATTTACGCTTTTGGTCACAGGTTGCCCGTTGGAGTTTGGACTTAATTTCGCGGTGTAAATTCTTACCAAATATCGAGCGGCAATCCGATGGTTCTATGGTGGCTAAGTGGCAAGTACTTTTAGACAGTGCTGTAGATGGAACGCGCCTAGAAAAATTTGCCGCGAAGATGCCTTTGGCTTGTCGTACTTATCAGGGAGATGGGGGAGAAAACACCTCATCCTCTCTCCTCAAAATAGATTTTCCCACAGAACCACAGGAATTATTGCTGGGGTTTCTTAACAGTACGATAGATGCTCAAGTGCGAGAAATGATAGGTTCTCAACCTCTGATAGAAACTAGGGTGATGGCATCTTTACCATCTGCGGTGCGACAGTGGTTACAAGCTTTAACTAGTGCAGCCAACACAGTGAGTGCAGATGCCATGGAAGTGGAACGCTTGGCAGCAGCGTTAACAGCTTGGACTATGCCGTTGCAATACCAACTGGCAGGAAAAGCCTCGTTTCGCACTTGTTTTCAACTGCGTCCACCAGAGTCTGGCGAAACAGATTGGATATTGGCTTATTTTCTCCAAGCAACAGATGATCCGGAATTTTTAGTAGATGCGGCAACTATTTGGCATCACCCTGTTGAGCAATTAGTTTATCAAAATCGCACAATTGATCAGCCCCAAGAAACGTTATTGCGGGGATTGGGTTTAGCTTCCCGATTGTATCCAGTTCTGGCACCCAGTTTAGAAACTGAATATCCTCAATTTTGTCGCCTTAACCCATTACAAGCTTATGAATTTATCAAGTCTGTTGTTTGGCGGTTTGAAAATAGTGGTTTGGGAGTGATTTTACCTCCGAGTTTAGCGAATCGCGAAGGATGGGCGAACCGTTTAGGTTTGAAAATTAGTGCAGAAACTCAAAAGACAAAGCAGGAACGCTTAGGTTTACAGAGTTTGCTAAATTTTCAATGGCAATTGGCAATTGGTGGGCAAACTATTTCTAAAACTGAGTTTAATAAACTTGTGGCTTTGAATAGCCCATTAGTAGAAATTAACGGCGAATGGGTAGAGTTGCGATCGCAAGATATTAAGACAGCACAGTCATTTTTTGCTTCTCGCAAAGACCAATTGGCGCTTTCTTTGGAAGATGCTTTACGTTTGAGTACGGGAGACACCCAGGCGATTGAAAAATTACCCGTGGTCAGTTTTGAGGCATCTGGGGCATTACAAGAGTTGATTGGGGCACTAACAAACAACCAGGCGATCTCACCTTTGCCTACACCTGCTAATTTTCAGGGACAGTTGCGACCTTATCAAGAACGAGGCGCAGCTTGGTTGGCTTTTCTAGAACGTTGGGGTTTGGGTGCATGTCTCGCCGATGATATGGGACTCGGTAAGACGATTCAGTTTATTGCCTTCCTTCTCCACCTGAAAGAACAGGATGCATTAGAAAATCCGACACTCTTAGTATGTCCAACTTCGGTTTTAGGCAACTGGGAACGGGAAATCAAAAAATTTGCCCCCACTCTGAAAGTATTGCAACACCACGGCGATAAACGTCTTAAAGGTAAGGCGTTTGTGGAAGCGGTAAAACAACACGATGTAGTCATCACCAGTTACTCATTAGTTCACCGAGATATTAAGTCATTACAGGGCGTATCTTGGCAGGTAATTGTGTTAGATGAAGCCCAGAATGTGAAAAATCCCGAAGCGAAACAATCTCAAGCAATCAGACAATTAGAAGCAACATTCCGTGTAGCTTTAACAGGAACACCAGTAGAAAATAGATTGCAAGAATTGTGGTCTATTTTAGATTTCCTCAATCCTGGATATTTAGGTAATCGGCAATTCTTCCAAAGACGGTTTGCTATGCCAATAGAAAAATACGGGGATGCCGCATCATTAAATCAATTACGTTCTTTAGTTCAACCCTTTATTCTGCGCCGTTTAAAAACTGACCGCAATATCATTCAGGACTTGCCAGAAAAGCAAGAAATGACAGTATTTTGTGGTCTGAGTGCCGAACAAGCCGAACTTTATCAACAAGTAGTGGAAGCATCTTTAACAGATATTGAATCTGCGTCAGGATTGCAACGTCGAGGCATGATTTTAGCCTTGCTAATCAAACTCAAACAAATCTGTAACCACCCGTCCCAATATTTGAAAGCAGCTACATTACAACAACATCATTCAGCTAAATTGCAACGGCTAGAGGAAATGTTAGATGAGGCTTTAGCAGAAGGCGCTGCTAAATCAGGACGCGCTTTAATCTTCACGCAATTTGCGGAATGGGGCAAATTACTAAAACCGCATTTAGAAAATAAACTAGGGCGAGAAATCTTGTTTTTATATGGTAGCACCAGTAAAAAACAACGTGAGGAAATGATCGACCGTTTCCAACACGATCCCCAAGGTCCACCAATTATGATTCTCTCTTTAAAAGCAGGTGGTGTAGGATTAAATTTAACCAGAGCAAATCATGTATTCCACTTTGATAGATGGTGGAATCCTGCTGTAGAAAACCAAGCTACAGACCGAGTATTTCGCATTGGTCAAACCCGTAACGTACAAGTGTATAAATTTGTCTGCACTGGGACTTTAGAAGAAAAAATTCATGACATGATTGAAAGTAAAAAACAACTAGCTGAACAAGTAGTTGGGGCTGGGGAAGAATGGCTCACTGAAATGGATACAAACCAACTGCGTAATTTACTCCTACTTGATCGCAGTGCTGTTATCGAAGAAGAATAGGGATTGATGCTTCTTTGGATCTTGGTGTCTTTGTGTTTTTTACCACAAAGGCACAAAGACTCAAAGAAAAATACTAGTCAATTTAAAAAGCAAAATTATGACTAATTATACTCTGCAAGCAAGTCGAGAATGGTGGTCACAAAAGTGGCTAGAGTTACTAGATTCTTATCGGTTTAAAAAACGTTTGGAACGAGCGAGAAATTATGCTCGTCAGGGTAATGTTTTAAGTATTGAGTTTAAAGGTGCAAAAGTATTAGCTAGAGTCCAAGGTAGTGAACCTGAACCTTATAAAGTTTCTCTATCGATTGACGCATTTAGTGAAGAAGAGTGGAGTTATGTAATTGAAACGATGTCCCAAAGGGCTATTTTTGCTGCCAAGCTGTTAGCCGGAGAAATGCCGCAAAATATTGAAGAAGTCTTCACAGCCAATGGACTGTCATTATTTCCTTTTACCTTATCTGATGTTCATAGTAAATGCTCTTGCCCTGATAAAGCAAATCCTTGTAAACATGTTGGTGCAGTTTACTATCAGTTAGGCGATCGCTTCAGTGAAGACCCGTTTGTACTATTTCAATTACGCGGACGCACTAAAGAGCAAATTATCAGCGATTTACGCCAATTACGGGGTGCTAAAGTTGAAGTTGCTGCACCGGAAATACCTAATGTTCAACAGCCAATTCCTCATCATCAAAAATCTATAAACATTGATTCTTTCTGGCAATATAATGAGCCTTTAGATTCTTCTTTAGTAGTGATTGCACCATCAAGTAGTGAAACAATACTCGATGTATTAGGAGCAATTCCTCTAGCGAAAACAGAAGAAACTGTAGTAAATTTAACTTCTGGCGATGTGGTGATGAAATATTTAGATACTGTTTACAAAGAAGTGAGTCAGCAAGCCATTTTAGCAGCTATGAATGTGGGAGAAAGTTGAGCGAAAAGACAGACAAAATGTTATGCATAATGCTACAAATTCAGGCAAAAGTCAATGTTATTGAAACAGCATAATCCAGTTAAAACAACATGGAAATCCAAACTAGAATTATTTCAGTAGAACTGGCTGATGGGACAAGCATCAAAGTTGAGGCTACACCAATTGGCGATCGCAAAGTTAGTCTTCAAGCTCGACCTTTTCACGAAGTAACTGCGGCGCTTGAATCCCTGACAAAGGAAGTGGCGGAAACATTGCAAAAAGTTAAGCCTGATAAAGCTAGTGTGAAATTTGGTGTAGATATAGGCATTGAAGCGGGTAAACTTACACCTTTACTAGTCAAAGGTACTTCCACAGCCAATTTTGAGATTACCTTAGAATGGGGACAATAGCTGTTTGATTTTGGAGCAATCCAGCCAATGAGCCGAATACCACTAAAAGCAGCATAGTCTATGATGTACTCGAAAACGCCCAAGTCTTTTCTTCGAGACGCTACGCGAACATATTCAGCAAGTTTTGTCAGATAGTCGTCCTTGTAGTTGTTACTCACGACCTCAATGATTCCGGGTGGCGGAATATATGCAGCCGCAGAACTAAAGCTAGTTTTCATTCTCTGCCATTCTTCCCTAGCAAATAGTTTACTACGACATAACGGCTAAAACCCTTGCTGTGCAAGAGTTAGGAAAAATTGCTGTTACTCACGTCTCAAGTCATGTGTAGTACGCTATTGCTGTGCCAATTGACCTTCACTTATAGATAGATGCCAACGGTGTCAGGGTGTTGACACCCTTTAAGAAAATATGTATATTCAAAGTATATACGTTACACAAAATACGAGTCCTTAACTCCGAAATCGTTTTGTTTGGGTTGCGTTGCTCACTAAGAAATTTATTTAAGGAGTTAGCTATGACGGGAGTCGTTGCTAAGTGGGGAAATAGTTTGGCTATCCGGATTCCCAAGCTAGTAGCCGAACAGACGCATATAACGGAAGGGACAGATGTAAATATTAGTGTTGAAGGTAACACTATTATAGTGACACCACAAACAAGAAAGAAATACACGCTGGATGAGTTGCTTGAGGGTATGACTCCTGATAATTTTCATCCGGAGTTTGAAACTGGAAATGCTGTGGGGAGTGAAGATTGGTAGTTAATCCGTACTTTCCCGACAGAGGAGATATCGTCAAATTAGAATTTGGAGATGCACAACAGTTTACGGCTGATTCTATTAAGCGTGCATTTACCCTTCATACGTCAGGGATGTCGTTTGAGGATATTGCTAGAACACTAAACAATGAACTACAACAACAAGGGCGTGAGCAAATTGGCTATCGCCCTGTTCTAGTCATATCTCCCAAAAAATATAATAGAATGGCTTCTTTGGTTTTAGCTTGTCCCATAACTACTAATCCCAAGGGGCTTAGGTTTGAAGTTACCCTTGTTAAAGGAATGAAAACACAAGGAGTTGTGTTAGCCGACCAAATCAAAACACTAGATTGGAGAGCTAGAAAAATAAAATTCGTTGAAACTGTTACAGAAGATTTAATAGAAGAAGTACAGGCAAAACTTGAAACATTAATTTTATAAAAAAATTAGGCGTTACGGGATGATTTTGCTGGTTTTGTGGGAGGGGCATCTTGCCACCCCACAAGAATCATCCCTTGCTTCAGCAACGCCATCATTAATTATTGATTAATCTGCAAAAATTCTTGCAATGCAGTTTGCATATTTGGTTGTTTGATATAAACTTTTGCTGCTTCAATTAAATTACTAATATTCTCTTGACTCACATCATCAATATCATCACTCAAGCGTTTACCAGTTAAATCTCTATCAAGTTTGAACTGCAACCGTAAAACTCGCTCTTGAATGATTTGTTTAGTAATGTACTCATGAACAGTTGATGAGCCATCAAATAATACACCGATGAGCGGCTGTGCCCACTGTATCAGCCCCCAACTTTGCGCTTTTTCAAATGGTATTACTCGCGTGAGTTCCCCAGTACCTACAGAGAGGACGCTAATGTCTTCAACTTTCTGACCTAATCTTAAGGCTTCAGCAACGGCACAGCTTGAAGGGTTATTAGCAGCAACACCACCATCAATAGCAGAATAGATCCCTTTAATTGAGTAAGTAGAAGTCTGATCGGGAATCTTTTCCCATGAGGAATCTATTAAGGCTCGTCGTTTTGCTCCTTCATACTTTTTGATAGTACGAGTTTGACCTGTCCCTGTACCACTGGTGATTCTAATTTGTGTGTTTTTATATATATTTTCGATTGAGGATGCTTGCTCACATAAGGTTATAGTGTCATCAGTTCCACAATTCACTGCTCCATTAATTCTTTTATCTAGTTTATGTGCCGGAAAAAAAGTTGGAGCGGATGCCGAACAAAGACAGGCTTCCCATAAGGGGACATTGCCATAACTGGTATCTTGATGCCAGCTTTTAAATATAATTGGCTGACGTCCAATAGTATCGTAGGCGGCAATTAACAGTAGTGGATCTGCGATATCTAATAGCCTTGTATCACCTAAAGCGTCTTTGAGAACTTGAGTCAAACCATCCTCGAAAAACTTGGGAGCCGATAAACCATACTTCAGTAGTAAAGGAAGGCGCTGTAGTGAAAAACGGCTTCTGTAAGGGAAGATAATGGAGCTTTTTTGTGTGTAGACATCAATAATGTCTTGGCTACTGCGTCCTGTGGCGATCGCAGCTGCTAAAATTGACCCTGTAGAAGTTCCCGCAATTAAATCAAAGTACTGATTTAAAGGTTGATTAATTTGCTTCTCGATTTCTGCGAGCATGGTTGCGGCAACCACTCCTCGAATACCCCCACCATCCAGGCTTAAAATCCGAAAAGGCATATTAAATCAAATCTCCTACAATCTTTTTAAAGTAATATTAAATATTAATTACTTTCATCAATTTACTAAAACTCTGCTTTTAGGAATTACATTTTTAAATGTCTTCCTCTGAAGAATGCAAAAATTTTAGTATTGCTACTATAGCTTATTCGGTTTATCTTATTTAAAAACCCGTGTAAATACTTTTATTAGTTTAATAAATAATAAAATTATTTTGCGTTTCCTAAATCATCTTGATTCTTATTTGTATGGAAAAAACAGAAAAACAAAAAATGCTATCGGGTGAGTTATATCTTGCAGATGATCCTGAATTAGTTGCCGAAAGCAAGCGCGCCAGTCGTCTCCTGCGGACTTACAACGCCACCACAGAAGCAGAAACAGAACAAAGAAGCCAAATTTTGCAGGAATTATTCGCACAGGTAGGCCAGCAAATAACCATTGTGCCGCCTTTTCACTGTGATTATGGCAGCTATATTTATACTGGCAACAGATTGTATATGAACTATGGCTGTGTAATTTTAGACTGTAATTTAGTGGAAATTGGTGAAAATGTCTTGTGCGCTCCTTACGTGCAAATTTATGCAGCTTATCATCCCACAGAGCCGGAAATCCGTCTTTCTGGGAGAGAACTTGCTGCCCCAGTTAAAATTGGCAATAATGTTTGGATTGGTGGCAGTGCTATTATTTGTCCAGGAGTCACAATTGGCGACAATACTACCATTGGTGCTGGTAGTGTAGTTGTTAAAGATATACCCGCCAATGTTGTAGCTGCTGGTAATCCCTGCCAGATCATTCGGCATTTGTCCTAAATTTTAACTTTTAGAACTTATAACCTCTAGCAATCCAATAGTGCCAGTCTGCGATCGCTTCTTTGGTGTCACTATCCGTATCAATGGCTACTATATCTGATAACTTGGCAGAAAATACGTCTTCATCCTTGCCATCAGGATAAACCACTTCTACAAACATATCTTTTAAGCACTCATCATCTGGCGCCATTCCCAGCACCTCAACTTGTTTTTCTTCAACAGTAGAGGTTTTGCGTGACTTTTTCTTCAACGTAGCCATAAAAGGCACGTTCAAAGTATCGTCAAGGTAGTAGTACCAACCCATCGCCCGTTCTTCTTTATCTTCAGCATCGACAATTATCTCTGTTTCAATGCGATGCTCTCGGTTTTCGTCGCGTTCAACACTAGCCATAAGATAAAAGCTTACGTATGATGCACTTTGATATGGTATATCGCTTTGGCGATTGTGTGTCAATTTTCTATCTGCTGTTTTACCCAAGCACGGAATGAGCGAATCATAGTTATTTCGCCAATTTTCAGACTTTCTTGGATAAATCGAGGAATTTCAGCCGTTATTGGCAAATTTTTAAAAGTCGGCGACACATCACAAGGAACATATACACCATCTCGCAACTGGTAAATCTGCATCATAGGTTCGTCATAACGCCAAACCTCTGGAACACCCAAGGCAAGATAAATGGGAAGTCTATCAACAGAAGCGCTGGTATAGTCTACCTCAATGACTAAATCAGGTGGTGGGTCTTGGCTTAAGTCAAGATTTTGCTTATGTCGCATCACAGGTTCATTCTGGATGTAAAAACTCGAATCTGGTTCCACACCCCGCAGTAAATCTTGGCGCTTACAAGTAACTGAACCAGTGCTTTTGAGATTAAGGTTGAGTTCCTCGGCTAGATTATCAATCAATTTTTCTATCAGTCTTTTGTTATGCTCATGGGGCATCAAAGGAGTCATAATTTCCAGCGTTCCGTGGTCATAAGCCAGTCGCGTTGCACGATTACCGCCCATTTCTGCCAGAATGGTTTCAAAGGTCTGCCAACTAATGTTTGGCAATAAAACCCGTTGGGAACTAGTGGGTGAGGTCGTTAGCATAGGAGTTCACCTCAGTTTTTTTACCAAGATATCAAGAGAGTAGGGAGTAGGGAGTGGTATTTTCACTCAGCACTCAGCACTCAGCACTCAGCACTCAGCACTTAGAAAAGCACTCAGCACTGAGAAAGGCGGATGGAAACACTACCACCATGCGCTGGTAAACCTTCGGCTGTTGCTAGTGTCACTGCTGCTTGACCGATTGTTTGCAATGCCTGTTGATTGCATTCCAAATAGGTAATCCGCTTGAGAAAATCATAAACACTCAATCCAGAAGCAAAGCGAGCTGAACGACCAGTAGGCAAAACATGATTTGGCCCGCCTAAATAGTCACCGATCGCTTCTGGGGTGTAACGTCCCAGAAACATACTACCAGCACACTTAATTTGACTGGCAAGCAACTGTGGATGATCTACGCACAATTCTACGTGTTCGGGAGCTAACTGATTTAGTAGTGGGATGCTTGCGGCTAAATCGTCAACCAGAATCACTGCGCCATGTTGTCGCCAACTGGCACTAGCTACTGCTTTGGTGGGTAGGTTGGTGAGAATTTGCTCAATTGCTGCTATGACTTTCTCAGAAAAACTGGCAGAATCGGTAATTAAAATAGATTGGGCGCTGGGGTCGTGTTCGGCTTGGGATAGTAAATCCCAGGCTATCCACTCTGGGTTGTTTTTGTCGTCGGCTACCACCAAAATTTCTGAAGGCCCAGCCACGCTATCAATGCCCACAGTCCCAAATAATTGCCGTTTGGCTTCGGCAACATAGGCGTTACCTGGGCCGACAATTTTATCTACAGGGGTCAGGCTTTCTGTACCATAAGCTAAAGCGGCGATCGCCTGCGCCCCACCAATACTATAAATTTCTGTTACTCCAGCAATTTGGGCTGCGGCCAGGACTGCGGGATTAATCTCACCGCGAGGCATGGGTACTGCCATGACAATTCTTTCCACACCCGCAATTTTGGCTGGTAGGGCATTCATCAGTAATGAACTAGGATAGCTGGCACGTCCTCCGGGTACATAAATTCCCACTTGGGAGAGCGCAACCCAATTTAATCCTAGTTTCACCCCGGCTGTGTCGGTGTAGCCAATATCTTGGGGTAGTTGTTTTTGATGAAAAGACCCGATTCTTTCAGCAGCTAATTCCAGCGCTGCCTTGACATCAGCCGGACATTGTGCTGCATGTTCGGCAATAAAATCTGCGCTCAGATGTAGAGATGGGGGACTGTAATGATCAAAACGGTTAGTATATTCCTTAACTGCGGCATCACCGCGCACTTTCACATTAGCAAGAATATCCTGCACCGTTATACTAACATCAACCGTTGCTTCCCGGCGATCGCTCACCAGTGCTTTGAATTTAACGGAAAAATCTTTATCGGTTGTTTTTAGTACTTGCATGGACGTATCTCTGGAGTAATGCAGGTTTTGCAGTAATAATAATTAGTTTAGAGTGCTAGTACCATTTCGTATGTAATTTGGGCGTTGCTGAGTGAAAGGATGAATTAGTCTCACGCAAAGACGCAGAGGAGGACACTTGCACAGGAAGGGTCTCCCGACTTGAGCAAAGAGTAAGAGTTGGAAATGTGGCAACTGCTATATATTAATTGCGATCGCTCACCCTTTCACCTGAAAACTAGCCAAATCTATTTTGTTATATTAAATATTCTTTAAAAAACTTTATGTTTATTCCAGTGAAAAATAACAATCATTACTTTTTGAAGTTATAAATGTGTTTGTAAAAGATAATTGATAAGTGTTGTCAAAACAACTTTTGAAGTTACACACTAAAAATACAACACTAAGCAATTATCCTTATGAATGCTATTTCTACAGTTGAATTCAAGCGACCCACTTGGCAAACTGCCGTTATGTTTGCCTTGGGTTTTTGGCTGAGTGCTAGCTTAGTTTTAGATTGGGTAATTATGCCTAGTCTTTACCTTTCTGGCATGATGAGTCAGACAGATTTTGCTACAGCAGGCTATGTGATTTTTTGGAATTTTAATCGCATGGAATTATTGTCTGCATCTGTAGTTTTGACTGGTGTCCTGGCTTTGAGCAAAACCAAATCTCGCTGGAATCCTAATATTATTGTTTTTGCTGTCATACTGCTCGCTATTGCCTTGATGGATACTTATTTCTTAACTCCACAAATGTGTGCTGTAGGAACTCATCTCAATTTATTTGCAGCAGCATCCGCAATTCCAACACAAATGAATGTACTACACAGTGGTTATTTTCTGCTAGAAGTAGTCAAACTAGTAGTAGGTGGTACACTTTTAAGTTGGTGCTGGCAGCAGCAAGTTTAGTGAGAATGTGCAAATGCAGCTGCGGGAATGGCGATTTTTAAGTTTCATGTAAAAAGAAAAAGAAGCCAAGTAACTTTTGGCTTCTTTTTCTTTTTGTGACGATGTAAGTTACGGTTTTTATTCAGAATCCGGCGACGCTTCATTGTTAAATAACAGCAAACGTGCGGCGAGGATAGCAAATCCCACAGCCGCGATCGCCTTCAACAAACGAGTAGGTAATAATTCGGCGACAGCACCTCCTGCTAATGCTCCCAAGAGACTTGTGAGTAAAAGTGCGCCAGCCGTACCGAAAAACACTGCACGCGGAGATTGACAACGACCGGAAAGCGCGATCGCAGCTAACTGACTTTTGTCGCCTAATTCTGACAAGAAAACTGTAACAAAGCTGAGTCCTAAAAGATGCCAGTCCATATTGTTTGGGGAAATGGGGAGTGTACTTCGACTGCGCTCAGTAACCAGGGAATGGGGAGTAGGGGGAGTGTGAGTTGCTTAATTACGAATTACATCCCAAACCAGCATCAGGGATATGAACAGCAACAACACCCCGGCTGATTTTTCTACGGTTTTTGGACTAAGGCGGCTAGATATCCAACTACCTAAAAGCACACCTAATAAACTTGTCGTTATCAGTGCAGCCGCAGATCCCAGAAACACTACCCACGGTGCATGAGATTCCGCACTCATTAATAAGGTGGATAGCTGAGTTTTATCGCCAATTTCTGCGAGAAATATGGTGATGAAAGTAGTACCAAAAATTACCGCTACTGATTCCTGCTTTTTTTGATGATCGACAACTACAGGCTGAAGTGGCTCAGTGATTATGGTAGTTAAGTTACATTCGTTGTCGTTTTTTAGTTCTGGGTGGTTTTCAGTCTCAGATGTGACAGAAAAACTTACAGGTGCAGAGTCAAGTTTCACAGGCAGTAGTTTTATTACTAGGTTACTTTCATATTCTTCTCATTTTCTCAGATTCCTGTAATAAATTGCAACCCCATCGCCCAAAACACATTATTTAAATACCAATAGCTTTGTCAAAGCGGAGTATTTCTAAACTGCGATCGCCATAAACTCCCTCTATCTGCTGGCGACAGCAATCAATAGCAAAATCGTTGAGTTCTTCTGGCTCAATCCCATACATATCTTGAAAAATTTCTGCATCTACACGACAGAAACGCGGACGATTGGGGTAGATGCGGCATTCTCTGCTGGTATGGTCGAAGTTAATGCACCATCCGCCTTCCCCTACCATACTCAGGTATAGTTCTAATTCTGCTGGTGAAAGATACTCATCTAAATCTGGGCGATCTGCGGGGTCAAGATTACAGCAAGCTCCACATTGCTTGACACATTGCCAGTTTGCCATTTTATTGATTTTCCTATAATTTTGTTAAGTAAATTAAATGTAACAGCCCATAGCCGGATATGATTGATGGCGGGTTTTGCAACTGAAGTGATTGAATTTTTTAAGACATTTGGGAGGACAAGGGAAAAAATGTTTGAAGCATTAGCCAGTATTAATTGGGAAGTTATTTTTCAGCTAGTTTCCGTTTCACTAATCATCATTGCTGGCCCAGCAGTCATCTTTTTGCTGGCATTTCGCAACGGCAATATGTAAGAGTGCTTTGTTCCTGAGTCCTGAGTACATGAAAAAGTCATACATCAGGACTCAGTGCTGATAATGCTTGAAGGGCAGCTTGGATAATTTGGTTATACTGTGGTTGAGAGATATCAACCTCGATAGCATCTTCACGATTATTGCCTAATAAACCGATTGTACGTCCTGGGTGCATGACTAAAACTTTGCCTTCAGGATTTTTAATTCTTAATTCAGGTAAAGCATCGTTGCGATAGATGCCACAAGTATAGTGGCGCTGTTTATATTGAAAGCTTGTTCTAGATGAATTAGGTGACAAACCAGAAAATAAGTCAGATGGTGTCAGCCCTCTTGGGTTGATAGACTCTTCACAGGGATGATCCTTTGGTAGTCTAACACCTAGTAATTCCAACTCAATGGTAGTATTGCCATTAAAGTGATTTTCTCGCAGCTTGTAAGCGATATCGACTCGCGGCGGTAGAGGAAAGTAGTCACGCCAACGCCAGGCGATCGCTTTAATTTTGGATTGCTGATCATTTATAGTTTGGGCAAGTGTCAGCTTAATATGACCCTTGCCAACAATTTGCTGTTCCATAACTTGAACATTAGCTGTCCAGAATACCGGATCAGGGTTATCCATACCGCAAGGATGGAGAGCATTGAGCTGTTGGTAAAGCTGTTGATTAAGTTGATGAAGATGAGCTTGAGCATCAATTTTGAGTAGTGGCTTGAGGTGCTGCGGTTCCAGACATTGATTAGCAAACTCACACAACCGCGATCGCAATTCTAACAAATTTTCTGCTGGTAAAGAAAATCCTCCGGCTGCTTTGTGTCCGCCAAATTTACCTAGCAAATCGTGACAATATTCCAGCGCCTCAAACACATGAAATTCGGGAATTCCCCGTGCTGAACCGCGAATATGTGCTTCATCTTCATAAGTGCCAATAAATACAGGAACCCCGTAGCGTTCCACCAAACGAGAGGCGACAATTCCAATCACACCATGATGCCAGTGAGGTTGCACAACGACCAAAACTCGGTCTTGCTGTAGACAAGAGACAAACTCTGTTTCTACATAAGCGATCGCTTCTTGTTCGATTTCCTCACACATTTGCTGGCGACTGGTGTTTGTTTGTTCGCACTGCATGGCGCGTTCCAGTGCGATTCCCATATCATCCGTAGTCAACAATTCAATCACTGTTTGGGGGTCACCAATCCGACCAATGGCATTAATTCGTGGCCCCAAGCGAAAGCCGATATCTTCCGGCTTTAAAGATTTGGAATTTGGGATTTTCTCCCCTGCTCCTCTGCTCCTCTGCTCCTCTGCTCCTCGCACCTGCACCCCAGCCATCTGAATTAACGCCTGTATTCCCGGCAAATTAGACTTGGGTAAATGCTTCAAACCCCGTTTTACCCAGCGACGATTGACACCAGTTAAGGGAGCTAAATCTGCGATCGTTCCCAGAGTAAATAACGCTAACATTGGCTGAACCAATCCCTTAATTTGTCCTAACTGTTGCGCCAGGGACACCGCCAAAATATAAGCAACACCAACACCAGCAACACCCCGATAAGGTGAAGATTCTGCTATTAGTTTGGGGTTAAGTATGGCGTTAGCTGGGGGTAATTTTTGGGGAATATCGTGGTGATCGGTGACAATTACTTTTAAACCCAGTTCCCTGGCTCTAGCAATGGGTGCAAATGCCGAAATCCCATTATCAACAGTGAGAATTAATCTGACACCTTCATCGTGAAATTCTTCCACAATCCGTTGATTAATGCCATAACCTTCGTGCATCCGACTGGGGATAGCATAATTCACTTGAGCGCCTAAGGTGCGGAGACTACGCAACAGTAAAGCCGTACTAGTCATTCCATCAGCATCATAGTCACCACAGATGGCGATTTTGGCTTGGGATGCGATCGCCTCTTGCAACAACTCTACACTTATCGCCAAATCGGGGAATTCTTCCCAGGGTGAAGGCAAAATTAACGATTCTGGATCTAAAAATGCCTGTGCTTGTTCTGGTGTTTCGATACCACGATTAATTAGCAGCTGGCTGATAATCGGGGAAAGATTTGTCACCATCGCCAAATTTTGGGCAAATTCTGGTTTTTGTGGATAAATTTGCCAACGCTGATTAGGTAAGCGCTTGCGAGGTGTTGCAGGTTGTGGGAAAGCTTGGTCTAGCACAATAGAAAATAGAAACGTTCAGTTATGAGTTGTGAGTTTTACATGAAAAGTTGTTGCTTAACTCATAACTCATAACACTATTTGCTAGCAGTTAAAACACATCTACCCGACCATCATTGAGAATATAGACAGAGCGATCGCCTGGAGTCCGCCAAGTGGGACGAAATTCCACTTGCAATGTGCCAAAGTTGGGTTTTGAGACATTGGCTTGTAACGACCGACCTGTTTCATCCCAGAAAACAAGAGACATATTTGGCTGTGTACCATCTCCATGTTCCAATTGTAATTCCTGTCCGGGTCGTAGGAAGATGGGATCAGTAGCAGAAGGTTTTTGTAATGTAATCAGGCGTGGTGTGCGATTGACTACTTGAACTCGAATACGTTGTCCAGGTGTAAACTGAATTGGCCGCGGCCCACACCGAGAAGCACAGGTTCCAGCCAGTGTAATATTGGAGTCATGGGTAGATGTCAACAGCAAGGCTGTAGCGAGCAATGACGCTGATATTAACTTAGACATAGAGTGAGGATTTACACAACGATAATTTATGTTTATTTGCATACTACAGCCTAACACCACACTGAGGATTTTGAGTAGTCTTTGTGTAAATCGTATTACCTATTGTTTGCTTTCCTGCATACTTCTGACTAGTTTAGTCACGAGCTTTCTGGGTGTGAATCTGACTGTTTCCGTGAGTAGCTTATTTTTCACACCAGGCACAACCACAGTTTTGCCGTCTAACAAGCCACGATAACCAATTTTGGCAACAGTTGCCGCATCCATAATCTTTTGACCACTGACTAGTTTAGAGTCTTCCATGGCGGCTCTTTGTTGAAAACCAGATTCCGTAGGCCCTGGACAAACAGCAGTCACAGAGACACCAGTACCTTCTAATTCATTGGCGATCGCTTCCGAAAATAATAAGACATAGGCTTTTGTCGCGTAATAAACCGCCATCAATGGGCCTGGTTGAAAAGCCGCAGTTGAGGCTACATTTAATATTTTGCCGTAGCCTTGCTTCACCATATCTTTTAAGAACAACTTAGTTAAATGGGTGAGACACACTACATTTACCTGTACCATTTGCAGTTCTTTAGTCAAGTCAAGTTCGTTAAATAATCCGTAGGTAGCAAACCCAGCATTGTTGACCAGCACATCAACCTTAATGGATGCTTGTTGTAACTGGGCAAAGATTTCCTCTGGCGCTGTAGGAAGAGACAAATCTTTAGCAATAACTGTGACATTAATGCCAAATTTTCGCGGGAATTCATCAGCAATTTGATTTAATTTTTGCTCATTTCTAGCTACTAATACCAGATTGTAGCCATCCTGAGCAAATAACTTCACGAACTCATAGCCAATCCCACCAGATGCACCAGTAATAAGAGCGGTTTGTTGACGATTACCCTGCATAAATTTACCTTTTGTAACAGCTAAAAAATAATTCCCAGGTATTAGAGAAAACATTCCCCACTCCCCTAACTCCACGGGCAAATCTCCAAATGAACTGCTGCTTGTTTACCCAAAGCTTTTTGCCCTCGTTCAGGTAAAAGAATATCTGCTAAGAAAACATTGGCATTGGGATTGGGATTTATGGGATGTTGCGGTTCATCATTTTCATAATTCCAGGTGTACTGAGCCTTGTACACACCATCTATTGCCGTGACATCGACGATGAGATAATCAGACCAAAGAGGCAATTGGTCGATATGGCTACCAAACAACCACTCCCTCTCTTTTCTAGTGAAGGAATGCAACGCTAATTTAATCGCATATCTACAAGTACAATCACCACTGGCTGAATAACGGGGCACCAAAAAAGCTGTAAATAAGGGGATGGGTTTATCCCTAGTTAACTCTAGTGTAATTGGGCAATAATGATTAATCGCTTGTTCATGTATGGGAATAGGTAGACCACGCAGTGCCACCCGGACTTCCATTTGATAAAAAGTATGATTGCGATCGCTTAATTCGACATTGGCAAGGGATATTTTTACCTGAATATCACCAAAGAAAAAACGTTGCAAATTTTGATAGCCTTCTTCCGAATTCACCATCCCATAACGTCCAGTATGAGTGCGATGAATATAGGCACGATGAGAGCCTCTAACATAGGCTTTCTCAATCTGAACTAGACCATCACTTTGGGCACCAACAGTCTTTTGTGTCAGACCAAAAGCTGCTTCATAATCACGGGCATTAGTACCGATAATACAAAAAACTCGGTCTGCCGGAAAAGTATCATCAAGGCTTTGGGCATCAAAATCATTTGGTAACACAGCCCTTTGCCGCATTTGAGGTGTGAAATATTCGTACATGCGCTGGGGGCCAAAGTCGTCAACGTTATTCAATCTAACTGTATCCCTGACTCTTTCGATTAAGCCGCCTCCCATCTGAAAATGAATACCACCATGAGGAGTGCCATAGGTAAATAACTTATCAATGTAATCAATCGCTTTTTCGTTCTTTTCTGGATAAATCTTTTGAATTAAACTACGACAAACAAGACCCCCCATTGAGTGGGCAATTAAATAAACTTTGCTAGCACCTGTTTGCTCTTTGACATCATTAATCAGGTCTCTTAAACCCTCTGCTATTTGTTCCATCTCCAGTCTGACTGCTGTTGAAGAACCAAAACTTTGGGTAGTTACATCATAAAATCGGTAGATCCAGATAGTTTTCGGGTGACTGCTTGAATGGTGATGATCAAATACAGGTCGATAACCGTGATCAGTTATCAGTCGCAGCAATGGACTCTCGAAAAAAAACTGTTCTGGACTTCCTTGTTCTCCCACCCGCACATGAGCTGAGCCACTATTGAATCCATAAAATGGATCTTCAACTGTTTGTTCAACGTCTTTATCCGTACCAGCATATCCACGCACGTAAATGATTGGTAAATATTTCATCTGTTCCATATCTATTTTTTATAATCACCTAAAAACCTGGAATAACCCCACCCTGTCCTAGCGGATAACCCTCTCCTTACGGAAAAAAATTGCCTTGATTAAACCTTGGCGTGACTCTGCGCTAACCTTGGCGATCCTTTGCGTTTAAATTTCCACCCTCAATTCGCCATGAATTTATGCAAAGTTGTACTTAGTCAGAGAAAGATTGATCAGCAGGGTAAAGTCAGGGTGAGGTAATGCAAAGTATCCAAACAAGTTGTGTTAGAAAGTCTTCACGAATTCAATGAGGGCTTTCTTATCTTCATCTGACAAACTCGAGCCAAAAGTATGACCCCTGTCTTCAATAAAGTCAGGAGACTTGTTTGCTCTTAAAAGCACTCGTGCCAGTTTACCTTTGATTCCACCTTCTGGCCTTAAGTCTCGGAACAGGTTACCGAGATTGAGAGATGTAATCGCCTCTCGGATGTTGATGTTTGCCAGCAAATTCACTGGCGTACCCTGAGGTACAGGAAGGCTAAATCTAGCATTTGGATCTCCAGGAGGTAGATCTAATCTAGTCTTGCGATCCGTCCGACTGATAATGTTTTCACGCTTTTCTGGCCACAACATTTTTTCCATAGCGTCCGTGTAGGCTGCTACACGTCCCTTCACCGTGGGATCTTCGTTGTATATTCCTAAGGTGTTGTTATGGAGAAATGGTGCTGTTGCCCAAATGCTGACGAGGGAAGGTGTGCGGTAATATCCCACACCGCCTTGGGGAATTTGAAACTCAATCGGTTGAGCTTCGTTAAAAGGATTGTACAGTGTCAATTTACCTGGTGACGGCATTTCTTTGTGGGTTTTAGATGAGAACTGTTCCCAGATATGCCCTTTAGTCGCATTTGTCCCCAAGGAACGAGCAGCATTAGTACCAATTAGTGTGACTGGGTAACGCTGGTCATCAGATAAAAAGTTGTGATCGAGAAAATCACTACTACGCACAGATTCTATGTACCACTGCTTAGCCTTGTCGGGGTCAGCAGCAATTTCCGCAGGTGCTTTTTTGCTGGAATGGCAACTAGCACAACTATTAGCAAAAGCAATCTTGCCGCGATCGAGGATTTTCTCGTCTTTGGTTAAGAAAGCTTCGCCGCCTGGTGCATCTTTAAGGTGCATCGGCCCGATAGTTTTCAGAAATTCTTCTGCATCTGCCATTCGCGCTTCCGTCTGTCTCCAGTCTTCACACTCCTTCCTCGCCTTTTCAATATCAAAAGGTCGTTGGGGAGTTCGCCCTAACAAAGGTTCATGGAGAGTTAACCAGTAATCTCCACACATGCCAATGTTGACATAGACACGCAGTGAAGCATTTGCTACACCTGTAGAGTCTGCACCATCTTTGAGGATGTGATTGACTTCCTGAATGGAACCATCGTTCATCACCTCTGGATATTTGGGGCGATCGCCTAAATTAAATATGGCGTTGATCGCATTAGGATTATTGATGTGATCATTGCCAATCCGAGAAGTGTCGGAAGTCCCAGGTCTCTGGGCGTTCAGTACTTGTTTAACAAAACTATCGTCACTAACGTTACCAGCAAATAATCGACTTTCTTTGATGTACTGGTTACCCAATGCTGGTACAAGATTTTCCCATTTTGGATGTTCTGGGTCTTTAGGCGGGTTAAGGGGATCTAATGCCACGTGACAAATAGCACAAGATTGCCCAATCCGGTAGGGAGGCTCGACTTCTGAGTTTTTAGCATACTCAACAGGATTCCACTTTTCCGGGTCGAAGTTCGGATTTTGGAACTTACGTAACCCAATTACACCAGTTGAAAGCGGATCTTTACACTCATCCAACCACAGCCCATATTCATCTGGTGCTGTAGCCTTTTCACATCCAGGATCATTAATTGCACCAAAGCGTTGGAATCGCTCATCATGTATGCGGGAGTCAATCAACTTGAGTAAGTCAACACCGCCATGAGTTCGCTTCGCGATATCGCGATAGTACTTATCATTACCGGCAGTCCATAAGTACCAAGTGCAACGACCCCGTTTTTCAGCATCAGTTAATTCTCCATCAGTGTATGAAGGGAGATATCCGATACCATCACAGTTATCTGCATAGTCAGATGTAGCCGTATCATTATACTCATTGGCAATTAGAGTAGGTGTTTCACTATACTCACTTGCCAGTGCTGTAGGTGTTCCGTATAGGCCGCAGACTAAGAATATAGCCACGGTAAGGAACATCAGACAGCCCTTCCAAATTAGACGTATTTTCCTCATAAAACTCACTGGTTGCAACGCCTAAACCTTCGCAGGTGTATCTCAACTTTTGCGGAGGCACACCTATGCTTCATTAGTAATTCATCTTTTTCCGGATTTATCCTACAGATATTTTTGGTGATTAAAAATGCACCTTACCGAGGTTCCGTCATATACGAAGTTACTACACAAGTCTGCCAAACGTCATTAAGAAACTTTTATACTTGTAAAACTCAATAATTTAAAAAATTGTAAATTTACAACAGGGTGCAAATTCAATCTGTTATGTTGGTATCCAAATATTTCACAGGTTAAATTTGTCACAAATTTTCAAAACATTTTATTAAGGTTACCTTAACCTTTTGACAAGAAATGAAAGCAGAAAATTTTTACTTTTTTAAGATTTAGTGGATTTAAGCTGGTAAAAATTTTTATTAAGGGCAAAGCTCTTAGTAGGTCAGTATTGAGGCTAATACTGCATAAACAAATCTAAGTAACAAAAACTTAATATTTAGCGATCGCATCCGAAATTCTACATTGTGAACTTGTAGATCCAAAAGAGTTCCCTCCTAGAGGCGCTGCCAGCAGCAGTTTTCTAGGGATGTTATCAGTACTGGTACAAATTATGATTCCTACTCTTATTACAAATACGAGAGAAAAATGGCAAACGATATTATTTTTGAACCGTTGCAATTCCGCACCCTCACCGTAAAAAACCGTATCTTTCGTTCCAGTATTTCTGGACGGTGGGATAACTATGATGGTTCAGGTACTCAAGCCCGGATTAACTGGGAAGAAAAATTTGCCCGTGGTGGTGTAGGAGCGATTATTACATCTTTTGTACCAGTCGCCATCCGGGGAAGAATTATGCCGAATTACGCCACTATTCACAGTGATGAAAGTATTCCCTTCTGGCGAAAAATTGGAGAAAAATCCCACGAATATGACTGTAAATTAATCTTGCAACTGAGTCATTCTGGACGACAACAAGACATTGCTGGGGTAGAAAACCAGGGATTAAAAGCTTTAAGTTCCACCAGTGATACTGAACCATTCCACGGCTTTGAATGCCAAGCAATGACCTCATTAGAGATTCAAGAGACTATCCAGAAATTTGCTGATGGTGCTAGACGGGCGAGAGAAGCAGGCTTAGACGGGATAGAATTGCACAGTGGCAACGGATACTTATTTACACAATTTCTCAGTTCAGGAATTAACAACCGTACAGACGAATACGGTGGCTCATTAGAGAATCGAGCCAGATTTTTATTAGATGTAATTAAAGCCATTCGCAAAGAAGTAGGTAATGACTTTCATTTGCAATTTAAAATTAGCGCTGTTGACTATAATAACGCCGTAACATTTTGGGAAAAACCAGGTAATACCTTAGAAGATTCCATTAAAGTTTGTCAATGGGCGGAAGCAGCTGGTGCTGATGCAGTGCATGTATCAACAGGAAGCTTATTTCCGCACCCACTTAATCCCATTGGCGGTTTTGATTTTGATATCATCACCAAAACCTATGATGCAATGTTGTCAAGTGGTACAGAAACCACACGCAACTACATTTTGTTTCGCAAATCATTTTTGCATCCCATTTTCAAATTGTTATGGAACCGGGTGAAAAAGCAATTACCACCTCAACCCTTTAGCGGTGATGCAGTCCAAAATGTAAAAATGAGCCAGCTTCTAGCGGAAAACCAAGGCAGAAACTTATTAGATTCTCGTGAAATTAAAAAACATGTAAATATCCCCGTATTATGCACAGGTGGTTTTCAGCAAGCCTCTTATATCCGTCAAGCAATTAATGATGACTATTGTGATGGCGTAACAATCGCTCGCCCCTTAATTGCAAACAATGACTTAACTAAAACTTTTCAAGAAGGTAAAGACCTTCCAGATAAACCATGCACCTACTGCAATAAATGCCTGTTAAACGTCATTGAAAATCCCCTAGGCTGCTACGAACAAGACCGCTTCGATAGCTACGAAGACATGATGAAAGAAGTCATGTCAGTATTTCATCCCACTCAATTTGCTCCATAGCTTAAATCCAGTATCTCTGATCTTTCTCTCTGTGTTCTCGGCGTCTCTGTAGTCTGCGCTGCGCGAACGTTACATAAATAACCTCAACAATATAGGGAGTGTTTCATGACTGAACAAACTAACCCTACCCTCATTCTCACCTCATTAAAAGGAAGAAAAGGATTTTTCAGGCGTATTTGGATTTTCATCGTAGGAGTTATAGTAACAGCTATCTTCTTGATTTGGCCTAGTTTTGCCAACTCCCCAGTTGATTATGCCGATATTGAAGACCACTTTAAATATGGTTCAATTGGCAGCGAAAACATTAATGGAGTACCTTATTGGATTTGGAAAGTATTACCAGAATTATTCTCCGATAAATTACCAGGTCAAGGTTATACCTCACTAGGATTTATTCAAGAACAGGACAAAGACTTACCAGTAGGATTTTCCCAACGGCGAGTATTAATTGACCGCGTAGGTTTAAATTGTGCTGTATGTCACACAGGCACACTCAGAGATACATCTACGAGCGATCGCCAAGTAATTACAGCCATGCCTGCTAATGTAGTTAATTTGCAGGGGTATATCAAATTTTTATCCGCAGTAGCTGTAGACCCAAGATTTACTGCTAACCGGATGCTACCAGAAATTGAAAAAATCAGTGGCGGACTTAATCCCATCCAAAAATTAATTTATCGCTTTATCGCCATTCCGCAAACCAGAGACGCACTCATTAACCAGAGAAGCCAACTTGCTTTTATTGAAGCACAACCAGAATGGGGGCCAGGTAGAGTAGACACATTTAATCCCTATAAAGCCATTCAGTTTCATTTTCCAATGGATAAATTGCGTGAAGATGAATTGATAGGTACTGCTGATTTTCCCTCAGTTTGGAATCAAGCACCCCGGGAGGGATTGCAGCTGCATTGGGATGGTAATAATAAATCTGTTGATGAACGCAATAAAAGTGCCGCTTTAGGTGCAGGAGTCACACCGACAACCATAGATTTACCACGAATTGATCGAGTTGCTGATTGGTTGTGGGAATTACCACCGCCAAAATATCCTTACGAAGTTAATACAACATTAGCAGCCACAGGAGAAAAGTTATTTCAAAATAATTGTGCTAGCTGTCATGCTTTTGGTGGTGCAAATGTCGGTAAAGTTATACCAATTCAAGAAATCGGCACAGACCCCCATCGCCTCGATTCATATACCTATGAAACCATGTCTAACCAAAATACTTTGTACACAGGTTATGAATGGCGATTTAAGGATTTCCGCAAAACAAATGGTTATGCCACTATGCCACTAGATGGTATTTGGTTACGCGCACCTTATTTGCATAATGGCTCAGTTCCCACACTCCGAGATTTACTAGAAAAGCCAGAAAATAGACCCAATAAATTTTACCGAGGCTACGATGTGATTGATAGAGAAAAAGTAGGATTTATTTCGACAATCGCGGAAGAAGACGGTAATAAATATTTTGAGTTTGATACTTCAAAACCTGGAAATAGTAATAGCGGTCACTTATACGGCACTGAACTATCTCCAGATGAGAAAGATGCCCTAGTTGAGTACATGAAGAATCTGTAAATAGGAGAAAATTAATGAATACTTATGCTAAATGGTTTAGTCGCATTACTTGGCTGGGCATCATTGTCAATATGCTTTTTGTCATTCCCTCTTGCTTTTTTCCAGAGTTGATGTTGTGGTTTCTCAAAATGCAAGTGCCTGTGCCGATTATTTGGGTTCGGGCTGCGGGAATGCTGTTATTTATTATTAGTGCTTTTTATGTCCCTGGAGCAATTAATCCTGCTCGATATATAGCAACGGCTTGGCTTTCAATATTTCCATCACGCACTTTTGGAGCCACATTTTTCATTTGTGCAGTATTTTTATTTGGACAAGATAAAGGCTTTTTATCTATTGCCTTTGTAGACTTGTTTTTTGGAGTATTTGAGGCAATTTTTCTGACGCTAGCCATGCGTAATCAAAACTTAGGAACTGCGGAACCAGTGAAGCAATTCTCTTAATTTTTACCTTCAGCTTCCTAGAGCAGGTATTTTATCTGCTCTACAAACAGATGATTCTGCAAAGGAGCAATGTAATCCATGAAATTTTTCAAAGATAAATTAGGTAGAATTATCGCCAGCCTTGTTGTAGTTTTTGTTCTTGTCGTTGGAGTAGTTGGCTATGTAGGATGGTACAACTTGTTTCGGGAAGTTCCTATCCCTTACGAGTCTTACGAATCACCTGAGGATCACTTTAAATATGGTTCTATCGGTACAGAAAATGCACAAGGTGTGCCTTATTGGATTTGGCTGGTACTACCCCGTATATTTCCTGATAAGCTACCGGGGCCTGGTGGTTACACTTCTTTAGGTATTACATGGGAAGAAGGTAAAGAAACACCAATTGGCTTTACGAAAAAAACAATTGGTTTTCCTCGTGTAGGAATCACTTGTGCTGTTTGTCATACTGCTACCTATAGAACCACCCAAAAAGATAAACCCACAATTGTCGCCGCAGGGCCTTCCAATAAATTTGATTTGCAAGGATATATTCGCTTTCTGGGTGCAACTGCTAGTGATCCAAGATTTACACCAGACTATATCTTGGATGAAATCAAATATAACTATCAACTTTCTTGGGTGGAAAACTTACTTTATCGCTTTTTGATTATTCCGCAAACCAAGAAAGAATTACTAGCACAAAAAGAAAGTTTTACGTGGATGGATTCTCGTCCCAACTGGGGGCCTGGTCGCATTGATCCTTTTAATCCAGTGAAATTCAATACCTTACAGTTGGCTAAAGATGACACCATCGGTAACTCTGATATGATGCCTCTGTGGAATCAAAAGATGCACGCAGGATTTGCACTACATTGGGATGGTTTAGAAACTTCGTTGACAGAAACTGTGCAAACTGGGGCCATTGGTGACGGTGCAACTAAAGAGTCGCTACCTGTAGAAGATTTGCAAAAGGTAGAGGAATATATTACACAACTAGAACCACCTAAATATCCGTTTGCGGTGGATGAAAAATTGGCTGCAAAAGGTAATCAAGTTTTTGCTAATACCTGTGCATCTTGTCACGCCTTTGGTGGGGAAAGAACAGGTACAGTGATTCCTGTGGATGAGGTGGGTACTGACCGCCATCGTTTAGATATGTGGACGCAGGAAGCAGCAGATACTTACAACAAGTTTGCTGAGGGTTATCCTTGGGACTTCAACAACTTACGTAAAACCGACGGCTATGTCTCTGTTTCTCTGGATGGACTGTGGTTGAGAGCGCCATATCTGCATAATGGTTCTGTACCATCTTTGCAAGATTTATTAGAAAAACCCGAAAATCGGACTGCTGTTTTTTATCGGGGATACGATGTCTATGATCCGCAAAAAGTTGGCTTCGTTTCCGATGGTGAGGAAGCGGAACGTGTAGGTTTTAAATACGATACCACCGTTACTGCCAATTCCAATCAAGGCCATCTTTATGGAACTGATTTATCTGGTGAGGAGAAGCAAGCATTAATTGAGTATCTGAAAACGTTGTAAACAAGTTACTGCAATGGCTACTGACTATATAAAGATATGACTATGAAACCATATTTGCCGCAAAATGATCCTCAGCCTAACACTCGAACAAATTGGCTGAATAAAAACCGAGAAGATTATCAATATAATCATAATTATCTGGCTCCTGTACCAGTAATTGATAAGGTTCCTCCTCAAGAACTTTTCTCGACACAATATACTGCTGGACGCTTGGGGAGTATGGCGAATCTTGTCCCTAATATGCTCGCTGCTCAAGTAAAAAATTTATTTGACCCGCTTGATGAGTTGGAAGAATATGAAAATCTTTTGTCGGTTCTACCAAAGCCAAATGTTTTAAGAAATTACAAGTCAGATGCCTGTTTTGCTGAACAAAGGCTTTCTGGTGCTAATCCGTTGGCAATTCGCAGAATTGATGTATTACCTGGAAATTTTGGGGTAAATAACTATCATTTTCAGCAAGCTGTAGGTAGAGAACATGATTTAGAAAAGGCTCTGAAAGAAGGTAAGTTGTATTTCTTGGATTACCCTTTACTGGTTGATGTTAAAGGAGGTAGTTATCAAAATAGTAAGAAGTATCTTCCTAAGCCACAGGCTCTATTTTATTGGCAAACTAATCATAGTCAGACTGGTGGTTCATTAGTGCCTGTGGCTATTCAAATTAATAGTGATTATGGGACAAATAGCCTAGTTTATACACCAAACGATCCGCATTTAGATTGGTTTCTCGCCAAAACTTGTGTGCAAATTGCTGATGGTAATCATCAAGAGTTAGGCAGCCATTTTGCTTATACTCATGCAGTTATGGCACCTTTTGCTATTTCCACAGCACGTCAATTGGCAGAAAATCATCCGATCGCTTTACTGCTTAAACCTCATTTCCGGTTCATGTTATTTGATAACGATTTGGGTCGTCTTTACTTTTTACAGCCGGGAGGGCCAGTTGATAATTTTATGGCTGGTGCTTTGGAAGAGTCTCTAGGGTTTATTGTGAAAACCTACGATGAATGGAGTGTAGAGAAGTTTGTCTTTCCCCGGTTAATGAAAGCTAACCAAATGGATGATGCCGAAGTTTTGCCGCACTTTCCTTTCCGGGATGATGGAATATTAATTTGGAATGCCATTGAAAAGTTTGTTACTCAATACCTGAAACTTTATTATCAAACCCCAGAAGACCTCAGTGAAGACCAGGAACTACAAAACTGGGCGAAGGAATTAGTGGCTCAAGATGGTGGTAGAGTTAAGGGTATGCCTGGGAGAATTGATACTCTAGAACAACTGATTGAAATTATCAGTGTAGTAGTTTTCACTTGCGCTCCTTTGCATTCGGCTTTGAATTTTGCCCAGTACGAATATATGGCTTTTGTCCCCAATATGCCCTATGCAGCCTACCAACCTATGCCAGAAACGAAGGGTGTGGATATGGAAACCATCATGAAGATCCTGCCACCTTTTAAACAAGCTGCTGATCAGGTAATGTGGACGCATATTTTGACATCTTACCATTACGATAAATTAGGTTTCTACGATGAAAAATTTGCTGATAGTTTGGCGCAAGAAATTCTGGTACAGTTCCAGCATGATTTACACGAAATAGAGCGACAAATAGACATTAGAAATCAAACTCGTCCCATACCTTACAACTTTCTCAAGCCTTCTCAAATTATTAACAGTATCAATACCTAGCCGTCATGAACTGGGGACTGGAAACTGGTGAATAGGAAGTAGTATTTTCACTCAGCACTCCCCTTCGGCTTCGCTCAGGGCAAGCGCACTCAGCACTTATAAAAGCACTGAGAAACTACCAAAAAGAGAGGAAAAAAATGTCAAATCAGCAAGTCACTGTTACCGCTAGTTTGAAAGTTAAGCCAGGATTGGAGGAAAAGTTTAAGCAGGAATTCCAGCCTGTTATTGATCTCACAAGGGCGGAAGAGGGATGTATTAATTATGACTTACATCAATCATTGGAAGATGCCTCTTGGTTTCTGCTGCACGAAAATTGGGTGAGCCAAGAAATTTTGGCACAGCATATGGAACAGCCTTACATCAAGGCGTTGGGGGCAAAATCAGAGGAATTTTTAGTTGAACCTCCAGAAGTGAAATTATGGCAGCAGACTGCGAATAATACTTAATTTGGTGATAAATAATGACATCAAAGATGTTATTGTATGGTGCAACTGGCTATGCAGGGAAACTGATTGCTGAATTCGCTAAAAGTCAGGGAATTGAATTAATTTTGGCTGGACGCAGTCAGAATTCACTAGCAGCAGTAGCTAAAGAATTAAATTTGGATTTTCGGGTTTTTGGCTTGGATGATCAGCAGGCGATCGCTCGCTCTCTTGCAGATGTGACGGTTGTACTAAATTGCGCCGGGCTTTTCTCCAAAACCTCAAAGCCACTTGTAGATGCTTGTCTACAAACTCAAACCCACTATCTAGATATAGCTGGGGAAGTCCCAGAGTTTGCAACTTTAGAGGCGCGAGACTTGGAAGCTAAAAATGCCGGGATTATGTTGCTTCCTGGTGTGGGGTTTGGTGTTGTTCCTACTGATTGCGTAGCTGTTTACCTCAAAAATCAGTTACCGACTGCCCAGCGACTGATATTAATCTATGAAACGGTGGGGGGTGTATCTCAAGGAACTGCAAACACTGTATTGCCTAGCCTACATCAGATGGGTGTAGTCAGAGAAGCAGGTCAGCTGATCCCGGCTCGACCAGCCGGGAAACGGCGCAAAATAGATTTAGGTGCTGGTGCAGTCACAGCAGTCACTAACCCTTGGCGAGCGGATCTTGTCACCGCGTTCCATAGTACTGGTATCCCCAACATTGAGGTTTATACGGTGTTTCCCGCCCCTGTACGCTTCCTGATGGAAATTAGCCAGTATGTGGGATGGTTGTTTAAATCAGCACTATTCCAAAGTGCTTTAGCTCGTCTGATTAAAACTTTACCCACTGGGCCAAGTCCGGAGGAACGCGCGAAAGGTCAGGTGAGAGTAATTGGTTTTGCGGAAGATGCGTCTGGTCAAACAGTCACAGCTAGGCTTTCTGGGCCAGAGGCTTATGATTTTACTGCCTTATCAGCTGTGGCGGTGATGCAACGCATCATTCAAGGTGAAACTAAGGTGGGATTTCAAACTCCGGCTGCTGTTTATGGGGCAGATTTTGTCCTGGATATTCCGGGGGTGAAGGGGTTTGATTAAATAATTAATTGCACACCCTTGGTTTTATCTTGAGGGCTAAAGCCCTCACTACAAACCTTTAATTTAATCAGAAGCGGCTCCTTCTAGCCAAATTTCTACATCATCTGTTAATAACTTTTCTGCTGCTTCTAACATTGATGCAGCTATGTCTTTCAAGTCTTCGCGATTATTTAAGTAAGTTTGCAAAGCTGACCTAGGGTCGATACTACTACTAGCACTCAATTCGGGAATCCTTGGTCTAGCTAACTGACTGACTAATTCGGCTTGAATGGTGTAGTTATGAGCCGGACTTAAGGCCTGATGGATAGCAGCGCTATCAATCATATCTATCTGTTCCGATCGCAGTTTGTAAATTAGTCGTACCACAGCATCTTGAAGATCATGTTTAGCGATCGCTTTCATTAATGCAACCTGCGGATCATCTGCTTTGGAGACATCCACTTCTATTGTGCGGAATGTCCGAACTGGTAAGGGACAAAATTCCCAATTGGCGCTTCCTCGCTCCAGTTCTATCATCACATAGCCTTTGTCTTCTTTTTCTTCGCTAAAATCTACCCGCTCAATGCTTCCTGGATAAATCACTGGCGGGTTATTAGATTTATTCAAATTTTGATGGCGATGAATGTGTCCCAATGCTACATAATCAAAACAAGGTCGCGTCAGCAAAGATAAAGGTAGAGTGAAGCCTTTACCCACTGCCAAAAAACGCTCGGCTCCTAAGGTTGCATTGTCAGCCATCAAATGTGCTAAAAGTATAGTGGGTACATCAGGGTCAAGACGGCGAATTTCTCCTTCTAAAACAACTTGCAGGCGTTCTGTTAATAACTGATTGACTTCCGCTAAAGATAAGCTTTCAGTTTCTTGGCGAGTCATCAGCGTCGAACGGGTGAGCCAAGGCAGGGTAATAACTTGCACTTTACCATTACGGGTTTGGATATGGTGAGTAATTAACGTATCACCCACAACAAACCCCCGCACGCCCAAGGTGCGATAAATATTTAAACTCGCTCCTCCCATTCCTTGAGAATGTTGGTCATGGTTACCTACCAACAGCACTGTGGGAATATCTGCATCTACAAGACGGCGAAATTGACCTGCAAAGGCTTCTTGCACATATGGCGGCGGTGTAGCATCTGGGAAGGCATCACCACCAAATATCACTAAATCCACTGCATCTGCTAACGCTCGGTCAATACACTTAGATAATGTATTGACAAAATCTTCCAATCGTGTATTCAATCCTGTGGCTGGGTTAATTCGTCCGTGGGAGAAACCGCTTCCCATGTGGATATCTGATAGATGGAGGATTTTAATCATATTTACTCAGATGTCAGTTGTTCTTTGTCTAACATACTAATAACCTCTGAGAACTGATTATTTGGCTTTACGCCTCTACACAATTGGGTTTAAAGATACATTAGATACTTGTCAACCGTAATTACACAAAGGCTCAAGTCAGTTTTGCTAATTCAGACATATACATGACCGAATTTTTAAGTAAATACTACGGTTTTTACTAAGAAAATTTACAATCTCTTAAGTTTTATAGTACTTTTATAGATATTTATGCTGTTACTGATAACGTTAATAGAATCATCAAAAAAAGGATTTTACTAAAAATGAATAACTCAAAACTTCCTAATCAGTTGGGCGTATCTATGGTTATGGGTGCTTTAATTATGTTGACCAGTGTCAGCATCATCGCCATCATGAACGTGTTTTAGAAATCAAAACTGCTCATTTTAGTAAACAAATATTTACACAGCCCTACTCAATACCGAGTAGGGTTTTTACATTTCTTAATGTGAGAGGCAATCGAATCTGTCTGAGCAGCAGCGTAACCATAGGATATTAGATTTTAAATAATTTAATTATTGCTGAAATTTGAAATAGGCGATCGCTAAGGAATTCCCGCTTGTTGAAAAATTTGTTGTGGTGTAATTTGCAACCCTTCAAATAGAGAATCTTCTAAACTATCTACACCAGTTTTTGTTTGAGGTCTGGTATCAGGATAAAAAATCGTGACTGTTTTAGCTCTTGCATCCACAACCCAAACTCTCATCACACCAGCATCGAGGTAATCTGTGGCTTTGGCGCTCATTTGTCCAAAGGTTTGGTCGGGTGAGATAATTTCAATGGCTAAGTCTGGAGGTATGGGACAAGCTTCATCCTCAATTACTTCATTAGAAAGGCGAGAATAGGAAATATAAAGTAAGTCTGGTACGGGAACCCAATCGCGACCTTGGCGTTTTAAAGTAACTGCCCATTCGATACCAATCTCACCACGATTTTGTGCCCATAGTATGAGAAGTTGACTAATAGCAAGGGTTAATCTGGAATGGAATCTTTTTGGTGCCATTTTTGCTTTTGCTTCGCCGTCAACTAATTCGTAGGTAATATCCCCGGATGGTAGGGCGAGGAATTCTTGTAGTGTGAGTTGAGGTTTTAGTTGAGTCATAGCGATCGCATCTCCTTGGCATTGGCGTAGCTGACAGTAGGCTTGACTCTATTTTGGTGTTCTGTGACGCTTGGTAATTGATTTATATCTCCTTTGTAAAGACGTTCCATGAACGTCTCTACATTTTTTGTCGGAGATGTCTATTTTATTTTTGATTTAATGCAACAAGCCAATCATGTGCAGTAAACCATGACCAGTAACTAGCTCAATGATTAAGGCAATGAAGCCCAGCATAGCAATACGACCATTCCAAACTTCGGCACTAGTAGTCATACCCCATTCCCAATTCTCTTGGGGGTACATTTTCACCCTTTTTTTCATTTGGGCAGCTTGCGAAAGCTGGAAACTGGGTTTTTTTAGCGCATCAATCACGAGGTCTGCCAGTGCTTGAATAAATACCGGGTGAGTGTTGGGAGCAGGTGCGCGACGGAAGTTGTGAATTCCTGATTCTTCGGCTATTTCCCGATACTCAATATCAATTTCTTGTAGTGTCTCGATATGTTCTGAGACAAAACTGATAGGCACGACGACTAAATCTTTGACACCTTGTCCGCCTAGTTCTTTGAGCGCATCTTCAGTATAGGGTTGGAGCCATTCTACTGGTCCCACACGGCTTTGGTAAGCCAAGGTATGGAGATTGGGTCGATTGAGGGTCTGCATAATTAAAGCAGTACATTCCTCAATTTCTTGCTGGTAGGGATCACCTGCTTCTTCAACATAGCTTTTGGGAACGCCGTGGGCGCTGAAAAAGATATGAACCTCATCGGGATTGGGAAATTGTTCCAGTTCTTGGGCTATCAGTTCAGCCATTGCCTGGAGGTAACCTGGTTGTTTGTACCAGGAGGGAATAACAGTGTATTCAATGGGCTGAAGTTTTGGGTTTTCTTGCCAAAGTTTTTCTAACAGCCGGAAGCTAGAACCACTCGTACTAATGGAGAATTGCGGGTACAGTGGTAGAATTACCAAACGCTCAATGTTGTCTTGACTAATCTGAGCGATCGCCTCTTCGGTATAAGGATGCCAATAACGCATTCCCACGTAGATATTGGCTTCTTGTCCCAGATCACCCAATTGTTGTTTCAGTGCTTCCCCTTGAGCTTCTGTTATCCGCCGTAGAGGGGAACCGCCGCCGATTTGCTTATAGTTTTCTTGAGATGTTCTGGTTCGCCGTGAGGCAATAAACCAGGCTAGGGGTTTTTGCAACCAGCGAAATGGTAGGCGAATAATTTCCGGATCGGAAAATAGGTTATACAAAAACGGCCCAACATCCTCTAACTTATCAGGCCCACCGAGATTGAGTAATAAGACGCCTACACGACCCATAGCAGTTACTTTCCCCCAATCTTTTCAGGTTTTTTACTAATGTTAACAATATATCTTTATTAAATATAAAGCTTTATAGTCAGGAAAGATGCAATGGCAACAATTTTCAGAGATTGAAGTTACCGTTATTAGTGGCTATATGATGCGATCGCCTGGTTAGCAGCCTTGACTGTAAGCGGTGAAGTCCGTTTTCGCCAACTACCTTTACAAGGTTTAATAATTAACTCAGATACTCACGTTTTAGATTTATGTTGTGGTAGCGGTCAAGCGACGCAATTTTTAGTGAAATATTCACAAAATGTAACTTTGACTGACGAAACTTTCACGAAAGCAAAAACAGCGTCTAATTCCACGGATTTACATCAAGATTCAAAATGGACTGTTCGAGATTATGGGTATGGGTGCATGGTATTCCTACTGGCGTGACCCCTACCATCAGAGTAAATCTTGTCTTGAGGTGGCAGGAAATGGATGAAGTCGTCAAAAAAGTAGCTGCATTGGGTCTGCCTGGGGTAATTTTGGTAATCACAATGGCAACTACAGGTTTTACAGGTGCTGCTGCTATTACCGCAGCTTTAGCATTTCTGGGTGGCCCTGCGGGGATGCTGGGTGGAATTGCTGTTTTGGGGCTGACAGGTTTGATTACTGATGCTTTAGCTAAAGTTAGTTTAGAAGATTTTCTGACAGAAATTTACTGCCAGCGCCGACAGACTGAACCACATGGCAAATTGCTAGAAGAGATTGAGTCTTTATCGCTATTCGACGGCGACATGAAAGATAGGCTCAAGACGACTGTAACGGACGGATGCGGTTGTGCAACGGTGGTTAATTCTAGTACCACAGATGATGCAAATGAAGCGATCGCCATTTTAGAAAGTGTTCCTGGAATGACTCGCGCACACCACAGAGATTTTGTAAGTTCTCATCCCATCATGAGGCTGAGGGATGGAACTGTAGTGAGAACATGGAAAAACCCCGTTGGTGTTGACCATGTTTTTTTAGGCGATCGCAATGACAGAATGATTTACGGCGGTTTTGTTGGTTGGATTCACTCTGAAGGTTTACAACAGGCACTATCTCGTATTAGAAGAGACTTAACTTAAGTTGATTAGAGATCAAGTGTTGCCGGAAGCTGTGGTGTTATGAGAGATGAAAATTCCCCCTGATGCAATTATTGCCGACGAAAAAATCACCCGCTACTTATTAGTACCGAGAGAACAAGACGATCAATCAAAGTTTCTCGCCCAAGCTGGATTTACACAAGACAACCCAGAACTATTGAAAGTAGCAATTCGGCAACTGGCAGATTCAACAGAAGCAATACAAGATAGAGATAATGAATATGGGGTGTTCTATCGCGTTACTGGTGAATTAATCGGGGTAAACCAGCGAAACCTAGCAGTGATTACAGTTTGGCTGCAAAGGGCTGTTGACGGTAAGTTTCAGTTTATCACCCTCAAACCTAACAAGGAGTCTGCAAATGAACTTTGAACTATATCAGCGTGTCGCTTTAAATCGTGACTTAGATGAATATCAATTAAAAAAAGGTGATGTAGCAACTTTAATTGATTTTGTTCCTCATCCTAGTAATGGTGAACAAGGATGTGTTTTAGAAGTATTCAATGCAACTGGTGAATCAATAGCTGTTGTCATTGTTCCCATATCTGATATTAAACCACTGCGAAATCATGAAATTTTAAGTGTTCGCTCTTTGGTGGAAATTTAGGTAGTCCAGTGGCTCAATTTCTTACTCAATCTTTGATATACAATTATTTTCTGAAAAACTTAAAGCAAACATCCCACCCAACAATTTTTGGCGTTGCTGATTGAAAATATGAATTTATCTCGCGCAAAGGCGCAAAGGCGCAAAGGTACAAAGAAAAAACCCCATCTGCATAGCGTAAGCTGCGCCTGATGGCATTGGCGATGTCGATCAGAGATTCTTGGTCACGCGGCATAGATGACTAGTGCGGATTCAAAATATTTTTACGTCTGAGCCAGTTTTCACTGCGCTTGATCGCGGTTTTTACAATCAAATCTACAGGGCGGTTGAAAATAGCTTGCAATTGATCGCGCATTTGCAGAGTTTCGCTTAAGCCCCGTTTCGCAGTTGCAGAAAAGGTGAGCAGCACATCAATATCGCTTTCGGGGCGAAAGTCATCGCGTAAAATGGAGCCGAACAAGGCAAATTCGGTAACTTGCCACTTGTAACAAAACTCACGAATCTGATCCATTGGCAAATCTATTGCAGTAATCTTCATGGCATTTCTACCTCAAAGGCTTTTAGTTGTTGGTTTATCCCAGTTGTGGCTGTCGCTTCATCAGTCTCTATCGCCTGTTCTACTCCTATTTTTGCAATTTTCTCAGGAGGCTAACAATGCAGTCACAGTTTCATTTGACATCAAGCGTCGAAAGTCTAGTATTTCAACTAAAACTAGCTTGGCATCTTGAGAATAATGCAAAATCACTTGTCCTTCATCTTCAGCATAGGCAATTGGCTCATTGGAAAGTTCAATTAATAGAGCATCAACATCTTTGCTGTAGCTAATCTTTTTCATATCTAGACCTCCTGCCAGGATAAAGGGTGACGATCAAAATGAAAGCATTGAATTCTCGGTAAACGACTCGAAGCACTAAATTTTCGTCTAAACGCTTTTGTGCAATCAGTTTATCCACTTCACCAGTTTCTAGCTTGTCTGGCGATCGCACTGTCTCTATTACAAAGTTGGGATCGACGCTTATTTCATGACTCGCTAAAACCTCCATTTTTAATTGAGCATGATCGCTAAAGCGAATTTCTTTCATCTCTTATTTCAACATTTAATGCTTTAAGCTGTTGATTTATCCAAGTGGTTGCCTTATCTTCATCAGTCTCTATCGCCCGTTCTACTTGTGGTTTAGCAATTTCCACTATGGCTCAAATTCAATATTTTCATAGATATCTGCTAAACGAATTTCAAAGGGAATCGATGAGAGTGAAATATAAGATTCTGTATCGTCATATTCAGTAAAGATCCATCTATGGGAGTCAGCTTTGGAGTATTGCTCAACATGAGCAGTATATTGATCAATCAATAAATACTCTTGAAATGTTGGAATGGTACGATACGCTGAAAATTTTTCATCTCTATCGTAGCTTTTGGTTGATTTTGAAAGCACTTCGGCGATCATCACCGGGTTAGTAATTGTATCAGTTCGTCCCTGTTGTCGTTCAAGTGGGCGGGGGACAACCATGACATCCGGGTAGGTATAAAGCGTGCGATTGGGAATCCAAAGCCGTTGATCCGCTACAAAAATACTGTACGGTTTCCCTTTCAAACTGACTCTTAAGGCGGCATTGAGAATACTGGCAATTTCATTATGTTCGGGAGTGCCGCCAGTCATAGGGATGATTTCTCCATTGATATACTCATGCCGAATATCTGAATTCACCTCAAAATCGAGATACTCTTCGGGTGTATAGATTTTCTTTGCTTCAGCCTGCATCATCATGTCAGCGTTACCCCCAAGACTTCAAGTTGCTGATTTATCCAAGTTGTGGCGATCGCTTCATCAGTCTCTATCGCCTGTTCTACTTGTGTTTTAGCAATTTCTAGCAGTAGTTATTCATTATGGAAAATATCGATATATTTCCTTGCGATGTAATACACGAACAAAGGTAATTATATTTTCGTCTTCGGCAAAACCAATTCGATAGTCACCAACTCGGATACGGTAGTAATTTCCATCTGCCTTAAGTTTTTTGATGTTGCTGATCTTCAAGAGACTTTCAGCAGTTTCCATTTCTTCTATTACAGTTTTAATTCTCAGGAGCAAGTCCTCATCTTAAATCTTACCCAAATCCTTTTCAAAGCTTTTTCTGAACTCGACTTTCACGATTTCGGCTCCAAAAGTTGAAAAATGGAGTCGCGGCTAATCAGGTCAGTTGTTTCACCTTCTGCGATCGCCCGTTCCATTGCTATGTCTTCAATAATTTCCGTCAAAAATTCAGAGACTTCCTCACGGTTATCACGAATCAATTCGACGATCGCGCTTTTCAAGATTTCCTTGAGTTGTTCTGGGTTTAAAGTAATTTCAGACATTATGCCTCCATTAAATTAAGTTTAATTTGATAAATTAATGCTAATAGCTTCAACTTGCTGGTTTATCCAAGTTGTTGCTGTGGCTTCAGCTGATCAACCATCTTCAAGACCTTCCCAAAGTTGAGCCACCGGGATAGTTTGCCCAGTCATGGCTTCGTGCCAAGCTTGCTGGAAATCTGCTAAGACTTCTGCTTGAGATGAATCATCCAGAACTTCTTCTACTTCAGGGATTAGCACAATGACTTCTACTCGGCTATTTTTATCAGTTAAAAGCGGATAATCTAAAGTTAGTTGTCCCTGATCGTTAATCGTTGCCATAACTTTAAGTGCTTTCATGATTACTCCCAGATGGTTTAAGTGGTAGCAGTTAGGGTGATGCCTAATGCTTCAAGTTGCTGGTTCATCCAAGTTGTGGCTGCGGCTTCATCAGTCTCAATTGCCCGTTCTACTCCAGTTTTAGCAATTTCTAGCAGTTGTTTAGATTGCTCCCGCGCTTTGCGAGATGCTCTGACCTTTTCTGTGATTTTCTGGCGAGTAGATTCTTTCGGCAACGTGATCGGAATATTTAACAAGTCTTCAGTGGAAATTGCCGGATACATACTGGCAGTTGTATGAAGATCAAGGATTTCGCATACAATGGGCGATCGCAAATAAACTTGTAAAACTTCTGGCTCTATTTTGGTTGGTTTGAGAACAGCAAAACCAGATGAACAAATGTAATTGTTTTGCTCTGGTTCAATCAGGGCTGAGAGTCGGCGAATGGGGCGAACGGTTGACGTAATTACATCGTTAGTTTTGACAATCCACTGCGCTCGACTGGGGACTTCTTCCATTGCTACTACTTCACTATTAGCAAAGCCTTCTCCGTTGAGATTCCCAATTTCAATGTAATTAAAAGTGCCTTGTTTATCAGGCTGAAATTTGCGCTTTGCAAGTGAGACAACATTGCCAATACAAAGACCAGACTGACGCATGATTGTCATAACTTTTTGCTGTTTTGGCTGGTAATATTCAGCCGGGTCAGGGTCACATCTGCCAGTATGGGTGAACGAGAAGGGGGAAAACAAGTTCTCAAACGAGTGAAACAGTCTCCAAAGCAGGCATCTCGCTTGACGACTATCTGGGTTTGTTCCGGTTGCAGCCAGGTGGGTGATTGAACGGTCAAATGCTTGGATGGAGAGATGCAAAATTCTCGTCAAGAACTTTGAGCGAACTTTAGCTAATGCGACCGCCAAAGTTAATCTTTGTTTTATTCGGCTAATGGTTCAGAGGCTTGCAGCCTCTTCTTAGATGTCAAATGGGTTCTATAAACTGTGTTGGGACGGTCTTTATCCATGACCACGATGTCTGCCCGTTTCACCTCGCGCCCAAAATTCACCCCATACTCAACCTGAATGCGACTGAGGGGATAGTGCAAGCGATCGCGCAAAACTCGTAAATATAATTGCCGGATTGACTCCTCTGGCGTGAGCTTAATTGCTTTTTGGCGCACCAAACAAACCGTATAAGGAACCTCACCGTTTTTGGTTGCCTTGAGGGTAATTGTTTGCTCTAACTGCTCAATTTCAGCGATCGTAAACTGCGACAGCTTGTAATTTGAGTCTTTGAGGATATCGGCTAATTTCATCAGAAGCTATCAAGTTGACTCTAAGGGCTGATTCGTCATAAGAGTTTAGCGCCATTGTCGTCACTGCCTGATAATTTTCTTAATTCTTTAATGGCGATCGCTGATTGAGGAGCCTGGAACTGGAGTCAGTATATTCTTGTGTTGCTCTACCAAACACATCTGGTCTATGATACCTGCCACTATCCCACAGTGGTCAACATAATTCGTAATTGATAATAGAGCCTACAGATGCCGCCAGGCTGTACGTAGTTACAATCAGTGGGGGCTTGTACCCTCTTTAATTACGAATTACGAATTACGAATTACGAATTACGAATTAGTAATTATTTGCTCAATATCTTGTACTCTTATTTCTGATACTTATAGTGTCATTCGTCAAAAATACTATTAATCTCATCACTTGCCTGCGGAATCTAGGTTGTATAGCTAACTATCAAAATCATGAAAGAAATAACACGCCGCAAATTTATCACAACTGCCACCTTGGCGACTGGTTTTGCCCTCGCCGTGCAGCCCATTTCGGCTCAAGTGATTACCACCGACGCTCAGGGGTTGGTAGCAAGTGCGGTGAAAATTCCCGTCTCAGATGGTGAAATTCCTGCTTACAGAGCTGTACCTGCAAAGGGAGAAAATTTCCCCATTGTGCTGGTGATTCAAGAAATCTTTGGCGTGCATGAGCATATCCAGGATGTTTGTCGTCGCTTTGCTAATTTAGGGTATTTAGCGATCGCACCGGAAATGTTCGTGCGTCAAGGTGATGTCTCAAAGTTAACCAGCATAGATGAAATTCGTCCGATAGTCGCGAAAGTGCCAGATGCGCAGGTACTATCCGATCTTGATGCCACGGTAGACTGGGCTGTGAAATCAGCTAAGGGCAACGCGGATAAGTTGGGAATTACAGGCTTCTGCTGGGGCGGTCGTATTACCTGGCTGTATGCAGCACATAATCCTCAAGTCAAGGCAGGTGTGGCCTGGTACGGGCGATTGGTGGGCGATAAGACCGAACTTACACCCCAGCATCCAGTTGATATTGCCTCTGATTTGCGAGTCCCTGTCCTCGGACTCTACGGTGGTCAGGATACAGGTATTCCTCTGGATACTGTAGAGCAGATGCGCGTTCGCCTCAAGTCCAGCAGTAGCCAATCCAAAATCATTGTCTACCCCGATGCACCCCACGCCTTTTTTGCCGATTATCGTCCCTCCTACCGCGAAACAGAAGCCAAGCAAGGCTGGCAGTGTCTTCAGTCATGGTTTAAGCAGCATCTTCAGCCATTTTCTACATGAGAAATGTATCCGTGAAATGACAAGAGTGAGTTCTTTTTGTCAACCAGTTAAAATACTCAACATAGCTCTACTAAATTTAGAAGGCTTTATGAACCCAGTTTAAAGGCTTCAACAAACATGCTGTAGATGAAACCCACTTTCAGTAAGTTGAGTGATTCTACCCAAAGTGCTTGCCTTGCCAAAAAGCTGCGACTATAAAATATCCTGCTAGTAATCTCTGTCAACGCCACTAAAATACCAGCTATCAAAATGTCTAATGTGCCTCTTTGTCCAGCGATGGTGGAAATTGCTGTTCCTAGAAAAAAGCCGAATAAAAAATTAATAATTAATAGCGATAGACGTCGCCAAGGATTTAAAAACCATTGCCTCAAACGCCTAGCAATGGCATCGAATAAGTTTGTGAGACGAGTGTTTTGCATCTGAGGTGAGGATTTTTGCGAAACTTTTAATATTGTTGTGATACCATTTTTTGGTAAAGATATGCCAATTAGTCTGCCTGGCAGATTTTGCTTGTGAGCCTGGGGTAAATCAAGCACAGCTTCACACAAAATTGGTATGAATAGCTACTAAATTTTAACTTCACTGTAAATTATTAAGAATTATGAAAAATTTACAGTTGTAAAATCTGGGGATTTACAAAAAATACCTTGTTGCTCACACTACTTAATTCTGAAAAGCAGCTTTTTGTATTTCTACAAATCTTTTCAGATTTATGTATCATATTTTGCAATTTTTGGCTGTTGTTCTGAATTAATTCACGAATAAGCAGGCTTTTCTACCCTTTTTTGATTGAGAAACAAGGTAATTTTTTATGCTCTACTTTTTTGCAAAATAATGATATTTATGATACATTGCATATCCTAATTTCACGAAAATCTCTAGTAAGTGAGTAGCTACATATCCCAGATTACTGCTGCAAATAATAGGCTAGTATTTGGTCAAGCCTAAACAAAATATTATTACTAATCACTATCAATATGAAATCTTCAGTATATCGTCACACTGTTGTTACAGCTTGTGCTTTGGGGCTACTGGGATTACTGTTAGGATGTTGGGAAATGAGTGTGTCTTTTGAGTCAACCAATTCCAATACATCTTCACGAGTATCTCAAGACACATCACAATTGGATGTCACTTCAGCATCACCTGTCCCAGATGAAACAGTTACTTCTACTAGCACCTCAAGTCCAGCAACCACTCCAACTAATCAAGTGGGAATTAGCAGTACTCACATCTTGGCAGAGCGTCAAAACTCGGTTGCTGATGCCAAAAATCAAGGAACTTTACGCATAAGCAATCAAACAGACCAACCTGTGCGGTTAGCTTTACTGCCACGGCAGCCACTAGAGAAAGATTCTAGTAATAAACCAACTAACTATGATATTCCTGCTCATTGGGATTTTGATCCCCAAGAAGGTAGTGAAAAGGGGTTGCTTCTCTCCCTGCCTCATGGGAACCTCAAATTGGAGAAGGGAGATATTATAGTTGCCTTTGCACAAGATGGTTCCCGGCGCTACTGGGGCCCGTATGTTGTTGGAGAAACTTCCTTGCCTAAATGGAATACGCAAAATCGCGAATGGTTATTGGTACTGACTCCTTAACGGGACTGGGAAGGGGATGGGGGGACAAGGTAAATAACCAATGCCCAATGCCCCATTCCCTTTTACAAGAACAAAACATAGCTCTTCAACGACTATTGACTAGTTATGTTTAATTGTTGACTATTTAATGACTAATGAGGATGAAATTGAGTGTTCCGCGTACTGTTAACCAGTGGTTCAACAATCTAGTGAAAAGTCCCAGTTTCGCTGTGACTGTATTACTCCTGATTGGTTGGATTGCTTATGGGTGGAATTTAGGCAGCGTGGGCTTGATTGATGAAACAGAACCCTTGTTTGCTGAAGCCTCCCGTCAAATGTTTGTTACAGGTGACTGGATCACTCCCTTTTTCAATGGCGAAACGCGGTTTGATAAACCTGCTTTAATTTACTGGTGTCAAGCGATCGCCTATACAATTTTGGGGGTGAATGAATGGGCAGTACGTCTGCCTTCAGCGATCGCATCCCTGGGAGTCATTGGTTTAACGTTTTACACCGTACAATGGTATTTCTCTCAAAAAGATGCTTTAGAGCAGGTTTCACATCCTACTCGCCGCTACTTAACAGCTTTCATTGCCGCAGCGATGTTGGCACTCAATGCCGAGATGATTGTCTGGGGAAGAACGGGTGTCTCAGATATGCTGCTGACTGGTTGCATGGCATCAGCCTTGTTATGCTTTTTTCTGGGATATGCACAGGAAAAAGCAGAAGTAGATGTTACTTCCTCAATGCTTCACTCCCGATCCCTATTACCTAACAAATGGTATTTGGCCTGTTACGTGCTAATTGCTGGGGCAATTTTGAGCAAGGGGCCTGTGGGAATTGTTTTGCCGGGGCTAATTATCGCTGGATTTCTATTTTATGTAGGCAAGGTACGAGAAGTATTCCGGGAAATGCGTCCCCTCATGGGGATGCTGATTATTTTTGGTTTATCAGCACCCTGGTATTTGCTAGTAGTTTGGCATAATGGTTGGAATTACATTAATTCCTTTTTTGGTTATCACAACCTGGAACGCTTCACAGAAGTAGTTAATGGTCACTCAGCACCCTGGTATTTTTACTTTCTCGTGGTGCTGTTGGGCTTTGCGCCATACTCAGTTTACTTACCTGTAGCCATGGTGAGACTAAAATTTTGGCAGCGATCGCACTGGCGCTCCCAAGAACGCTCTCAGCAATTGGGTTTATTTGCCTGTATCTGGTTTATTAGTATCTTTGGCTTTTTTACTATTGCTGTTACTAAACTCCCTAGCTATGTTTTACCTTTAATGCCAGCCGCCGCTATTCTCGTGGCGCTGTTATGGAGTGACTTTTTCCAGGACAAGAACCAAAACACTGCTTCTGCTTCCTCTTTCCTCAAAGTCAGTGCTTGGATCAATGTTGGATTTGTCACGGTACTGGCAGTAGCACTGTTTCATATATTTTATTTACTAGGTAGTAATTCAGTGGCACCAGACTTCCGCCTACTAATTCAAAATGCTGGTTTACCAGGACTAGGGGGATTCATTTGGCTATTTGGTGCCATCATCATGGCAATTTTAATCTTAAGTCGCCGTTGGTACTCTATTATCAACGTGAATTTAGCGTTGTTTGTGGCATTCTTAATGATTGTTTTGATGCCTGCTTTATTTTTGATGGATCAGCAACGTCAGCTACCTTTAAGGGAATTATCTGCTGTTGTGGTGGAAGTGCAAAAACCGCAGGAAGAACTAGTTATGGTGGGTTTCAAAAAGCCAAGCGTAGTATTTTACACCCAAAAACATATAAATTTCATCAAATTGACAAAAGACGCTGTAGAGCATATTCAAAACCGGGGTGCCCAGTCAGACAAAAATTCCTCTTTGCTAGTCTTAGCTGAACCGAAAACTTTTGTCAAAATGGACTTGCCACCAGACATTTATGATAATTTAGCTACTAAAGGTGCCTATCAATTAATTCGAGTTTCTTTTAGGAAAATGGACAAAGAAAAGCTAAAAATATCATCAACTAAACTAGCCAAAATTAGCTAACAAAATAATTACGAATTAAGTAGTAAGACTTAATTTCGTAGTCAGCGGCTCTAGCCCTTTAAAACCTCCTAAGAAAGCGACAAATCGCTCACTACAAACAAAAATTTACCTTACCTTTTTAGAATTACGCATTACATCTTTGACAGCTAAAGCTTGATTGATTTGATGCAATAAATCTTCCATTGATATAGAACGAGGTAAAATCTGGATGGCAGTGTCTTCGACAAGCTGAGCTAAAGTACTCATGACAGTTTCTACTGTATCTAATCTGCCGTTTTTTCGTCGCTCAGTTGCTGTCTGGGAAATGTCAGGTAGGGAATTAATTTGAGTGTGATTTAAGCGCTGGTCAATCACCAAAATTGGTGGTAAATCGAACGGTAAATCTGCCAATGCTTTCAATGCTTTTAGTACATCTTTATGGATAGAAGACTCTCCTAAGCAAATCAGTAGTAAGTCAACGCTTTGGTGCCGAATTTGTTGTAGCACTTCTACCCAACAGCGACCCATGGCTGCTTTCAAGCCGGCGGTTTGTAAGTACTGAATTAAAGCTTGGAACCACTCAGATCCCCGTTCAGTATAATCACTACTGAGTGAGGAGTTTTTTGTTGTTCTATGCCCCCTAATTTGTTTGCGTCTGATCTGTGGTAAGTCGTGCAGCATCGCCAAATCTACCACTAAAATGCTGGGTGGGCAGCAGATACCAGATGCAATTTGCAGAACTGATAATAATGGGTCTGTTTTATCGGTGCGGTTTTTATTGTCTTGAGTGAATGGTGTTAAGTAAGGAAACACAGACAAACCAGGTATCTGGGAAGCTGCCAAGGTGGTGGCTACATCGCAAGTTACCAGAGGGAGATCAGCCAATAAAGGATAGTGAGTTAACTGTTGCAGATAGGTTTGGGCCAGAGAACTTTCTACATCCAGCAAAATGACATCGAATTGCCAAACCCGTGCTAAGAGTTCTGCCTGATCTAAGTCATCTACCTCAATTACCCGATGTTCTTGCAGTGAAGGGTGGGGGTGAATTGATTCTAAGTGAGGATTCACCAACCTGAGAATTCGCAGTAGAGTTTGAGGTGGGGTGATTTCGTGATTTTCTAATCCTGATTGCTGAATTTCTGGTGTTGCACATAACTTTTCTAGGAGTGGTGCTAAGGCTTGATTGTCTACTGGCAAACTCAGAAAACCATCGGCTCGGTGAGAAAATGCTTGCTCTTTTTCGGCTCCTGTCGCTGTCACCATTACAGGAATTTGGCGAGTTGCGGCATCAGATTTTAGTAAGGTCAGTACATCCCAACCCGAAAGTAAGGGTAATAAAGGATTCAAGAAGATCGCTTTTGGTTGTAAACGCCGGGCTTTTTCTACCGCCTCTGTGCCTGAGCGAGCAATTACCACCCGATAACCTAAACCTTTAAGTTGCTCGGTCAAATCTTCAATATATCTAGCTACTGCTTCGACTACTAGCACTAACCGTTGTGAACTAGTGGGATGATGTTGGGCAGTAGCGGTGACGCGCTGACGTGCTGAGGTTGTAACTCCTTGTGTCTCAGTCATGGGGATTTCTTCTTCCACACCTGGCTCGGTGAAACCTGTTGTGGGTGGGCTGGGTGGTAGAAGTAATGTAAACTGGCTACCTTTACCTTCACGAGACAAAAAGCTGACATCACCTCCGTGGAGGCGAGCTAAAGCCCTAGTTAAGACTAGCCCCAGACCAGTACCTTCAAACTGGCGAGTCAGGGGATTTTCCAATTGTTGGAATTTTTGGAAAATTAAATGTTGTTGATGTTCGGGAATGCCAATGCCTGTGTCCCAGATTGTAAACGCAATCCAGCCTTCCCAACGGCTCACCCGCAAACCAATTTCCCCAGAGTTTTCGGTGAACTTAAAGGCGTTAGAAAGTAGGTGTACCAGCATCTGACGTAAGCGCAATTCATCTGCGACAATCTGGTCTAAGCCTGGTTCAATGGAGATGGTAAATTCAGGTAAAGAATTTGCTGGTGGAGATTGGCTGGTTGTCGCTTTGGTGGTTTGAGTGTGAATAGCTTTGGCTTCTGTGAGGGCGCGATCGCACACGGCACGAATTTTCACTGGGACGAAGGCCAAATCCATCTGTCCGGTCTCCATGCGGGTCAAATCCAAAATGTCATTGACCACACTCATCAGATGTCTGCCACTTTGATGAATCAGTCCCGCATAACGGGCTTGACGTTCGTTAAGTTCTCCCAACTGCTGATCCACGAGCAACCGCGATAATCCCAAAACGGCAGTGAGCGGGGTCTTGAGTTCATGACTAATACAAGCTAAAAACTCGTCTTTTAAACGATTTAGTTGAATAAGATCAGCATTCTTCGCGGCTAGTTCTTTACAAATCTGCTGTTGCTCGGTGACGTCGGTAGCTAATACTAACCATAAGTCACTTTCCAGTTCTGAATCGTGAGTCAACTCCTTACTGAGTATAACTTCTGACTCAGGACTATCTAATGGGATTTTGGCAAACTGCCAGATGCGCTCTTGACCATTTTGCACTTCTACGACACAAGTACAAGTACCCATTTGACTATCCAAAAAGCAGCGACTGAATTTAGTGATTGTAGTTGCCGACTGCTGGTGCTGGTGATCAATCAGTGGTGTAGATACTGACGATAAAGGGAACAAGCTTTTTTGCGGTGGCGCTTCGTTCCTGACAGATAAGGTATGTTCTCCTGATCCAGCATATTCTGGTTGTTGAACGCGGACGGGGGCTAATATTGCCTCTACCTGTTGCCTGACTGCTTCTGGATCTTTAAATGCTCCCAATTGCTGCCACCAAGCCGGATTTTGTGCCACTACCTCACCCGTTCCAGTTTGCAGCATCAAAGGCCAAGGCAGTAGTTCCAATAGCTGCACCAGTGGCTGACGTTGATTGACGCGGCGCGATCGCCCCAGCGCTGGCTTGTCAGTTCGCCAATGAGTTTTCGCTCTTTTACCAGGTCTGTCTGCATGACTGGGGGAGATTTTCTTGGCTGCATATTTATTTCCCACTCTACTGACTGCCAATTTTTCCTTAGCCAATAACCCTAACAGACGTGCGCTGTTCAGCAGCCCCAAAAATTTGCCATCGACATCAATCAATGCCCAATCCCCGCTATTGTTTGTTGGGATTTGTTGGTGCCGCAAAAATAGCTTAAATTGCTCTAAACCATAGGTTGCTGGTAATGTATTTAGTGGCTCAATAATGGTTTGATCCCAGGTTAATAATGGCTGCTGCAAATTTAAAACTTGCTCGTCACCAGATGCTGCCAATAATTTTTGTGTTAACCGGGCAGAGTGCAGCAATCCTAAGGGGCATTGCTGCTGATTCACTATTACCAAGCGATCGCACTGCTCTTGCTCAAAAATCTCTAGCACCATTGCCAGAGTACTTGTTTCTACGCAGTTGGGTACGGTTGCTAGAAAGTCATAAAGCGGGTACTGTAGCATTGACATAAGGCTTTGGGGGTCATTCTTCTTGTGGAAGCCTGCGGCTTCACCATCGGCTCTTCGGCAAATAGTGTTTGCGCCTGAAGCAATCTCCTTTAAGAAGACTCATTTAAGCAATTCTTGTTACAGCTTCAACGCCATTAAAACAATGAGATTGGTTCTCAAGAGACACGGTTGCTGGGATTTACTCCTCTTCCAAGTAGCAGTGCTTCCTTTTGCCACTTTGAACTGGGGGAAATATTCTTGTCAGTATCCTATTGGTGTGGAAACTCCTTTTTGATCGTGATAACTAAAACAATTATGGGCCCAAAGATTCGCTTTAGAACCTTGAGGAATTATAATGATTTAGAATGCGACAATACTTTAAGTTAGTTTAAGTATCTTATCAAGGTGTGAAATCCAAATATCTATATCGGGAGAGATATGCATATGCAAATCATCAATTAAGTTGTGTATTTTCATTGACAACAAACGCTTGCTCAACAACCTAAGTTGAAAGTGCTGAATGCTGTAGACGCTTCTACGTCTTCCCGCACGGTAGTAACTGGCGTTGCTAAGTAAAGTTAATCCAAAGTTTTTTCTGGAAGTTAACTTACAACTTTTAGAGACTCCAGTCATCCCTGAGAAGTGTGATCCACATCTATTTAGTCCATCACTCTTGGTGAGGGTGATTAGTCAGAAAATATCCCATGTATATAGATGCTACTACCCATATTTACTTTTCCATCGAATGTTCAAAAAAATTTAGATACTCCCACTAAGCTAGCCACTAAACCCAAATTAATCTGGCCAATGTGGAGTTCTAGACATTACACTACCAACCAATTTTACCTCTCGCCTATAGTTACTACCACTACTGCTAAAATTTACTATCTACTGGCATGGTGGCAACAATATCTTAATGAAAATTTCACTAATAAATATTTTTATGTATTTACGTGTCATAAGCAAAAACCACAGCAGTTCTTTCAGCAGATGACTCAAGTTGATCGGCAGGTATTGTTGCAACAACTCAAATCAGATTATCGCCAAATTCTTATACATTACTTTACTACGGACAAAACACTGAAAGAAAAAATTGATAAATTTATCAATGCGGTATTTTGTGCTAATATTCCTGTGCCGCAAATCATAGAATTTCATATGGAACTAATTGAAGACTTTTCCGTACAGCTAAGATTAGAAGGAAGGAGTGATGAAACATTACTTGATTACCGCCTAGCACTGATAGATATTCTCGCCCACCTTTGCGAACTCTATAGATGTTCGATGTCTAAATAAATTAAATTTATAATAGTTTAAGATGATCCTACTCAATAGATGTAACTTTCTCCCCATTCATCTGATCATCCTACATTTCAATTCTCACGTCTAGCCTGTACCTTTATGAATAAAGCCAGAAAGACCTATGTTCTCAAGCTTTATGTAGCAGGGAACACACCAAACTCAGTACGGGCATTAAAAATACTCAAAAATATTTTAGAACAGGAGTTTCAAGGTGTTTATGCTTTGAAAGTGATTGACGTGCTGAAAAACCCGCAGCTAGCCGAAGAAGATAAAATATTAGCGACGCCAACGTTATCTAAAATTTTGCCTCCACCTGTTCGTAAAATAATTGGTGACCTATCAGACAGAGAAAGAGTGTTAATTGGATTAGATTTACTTTACGAAGAACTGATTGAAGAAGATTGGGAAGAGTAAAAATACCTTTAATCCTCAAAACTTTGATGGCAAATTACCAACTTTAGTAATATAAAAACTGGGTTTAATACCCATCTGTTATGAAGCAATGAGCGAAAAAGACCAACCAGCGCCAAACAACACCCAAATTGGTGGTGTAGAAAAAATTCGCACGATGATAGAGGGCTTTGACGATATTAGTCATGGTGGTTTGCCTATTGGCAGAACTACCTTAGTTAGTGGTACCTCTGGCACAGGCAAAACCTTATTATCTCTGCAATTTCTCTATAACGGTATTACCCGCTTTGATGAAGCAGGTGTATTTGTTACTTTTGAAGAATCTCCTAGTGACATTATTAAAAATGCCCATATTTTTGGGTGGAATTTACAACGTCTCATTGATGAAGGCAAGTTGTTTATTCTCGATGCTTCACCTGATCCAGAAGGTCAAGATATTGTCGGTAATTTTGACCTTTCAGCACTCATTGAGCGCTTGCAATACGCGATTCGTAAATACAAAGCACAAAGAGTTTCGATTGACTCAATAACAGCAGTTTTTCAGCAATATGAAGCGATGGGAGTAGTGCGGCGGGAAATTTTTCGCCTAGTAGCACGTCTCAAACAACTACATGTCACAACTATTATTACCACCGAACGTAGTGAAGAATACGGCTCTGTTGCTTCTTTTGGTGTTGAAGAATTTGTTTCCGATAATGTAGTAATTGTGCGTAACGTTTTAGAAGGAGAACGCCGCCGCCGCACCATTGAAATTCTCAAATTGCGTGGTACAACACACATGAAAGGTGAGTATCCTTTCACAATTACTAATGAAGGAGTCAATATTTTTCCCTTGGGGGCAATGCGCTTGACTCAGCGTTCTTCTAATGTCAGGGTATCTTCTGGAGTTAAAACCCTGGATGAGATGTGTGGCGGTGGTTTCTTTAAAGATTCTATTATTTTGACAACCGGAGCCACTGGTACAGGAAAAACTCTGTTGGTTAGCAAATTTCTCCAAGATGGCTGTATCAATGGCGAACAAGCAATATTATTTGCTTATGAAGAATCACGCGCTCAATTGTCTCGCAATGCCTACTCTTGGGGAATAGATTTTGAGGACTTAGAACGTCAAGGGTTACTCAAAATAATTTGTACATATCCTGAATCAACTGGTTTAGAAGACCACTTGCAAATTATTAAATCAGAAATTGCAGTTTTTAAACCTTCTCGTATTGCCATTGACTCGCTCTCAGCCCTAGCTAGAGGAGTAAGCAATAATGCCTTCCGCCAGTTTGTCATCGGTGTGACCGGTTATGCAAAACAAGAAGAGATCACTGGTTTTTTTACCAACACAACTGACCAATTCATGGGGTCACATTCAATTACTGACTCTCATATTTCCACAATTACAGACACAATTTTGATGTTACAGTACGTAGAAATTCGTGGTGAAATGTCACGAGCAATCAACGTATTTAAAATGCGAGGTTCGTGGCATGACAAAGGTATCCGTGAGTACAATATCACTGCTGACGGTCCCGAAATTAAAGATTCTTTCCGTAACTACGAACGAATTGTCAGTGGGGCTCCTACCCGCGTTAGTATCGACGAAAAGGCGGAACTTTCTCGCATAGTCCAACGTTTTGAAAACAAACCAAGTTCTGATTCTTAAATTTAGTATCGTGCTATATTCATTTCTAAATTTAGGATCATGCTATATTCTGTGGAGAAGAAGGGTTTTCTGCCGCTAGATTGATTTTTGTGTGAGGGGATGCGGTGAAAGGACAATACTTATTCCATAGTTTCTTACCTGGTGTCACAGTAGCAGTATTAACAACCCAGCCTGCCTTGGCTGGCACAGTAAGTGGCGTACAATTAGCGTCTTCTCCTAGTGTTTTGACTGCTACTGATAGTCGAACCTTAGTTGTGGGTAATATTAATACCCAACTGTCTAATACTGTGGCACAGAGTTTTCCAGATATAGTACCCGAAACTGGATTAGCTACACTTAATTTGCCATCTTTAAGTAGTAATAGTAACCCAGTGATCTTGACAGGAAATACTGTTATACCCATAGAACAAAGATCTAAAAAAGATCAAGGTAAATTTTCACGTTTCACACCTAGCTTAAATTCCACCCAACGCTTACAACAGCATCTTTTTAAAAGCAACCAAAAACACAGCACTATTGCTACTTCTGAGCAAATAGAGCCAATAATCGTTCCTACTGCCACAGCCAAACAAACTTCTGCTCAAACAGCAAGCTTTTCCCTGTCTGCTTTACGGCAGCCAGCAGCGTCTGCAAAAATTCCTCAAACTCAGTTACAGACAGTTTTACCAACTGCGATTAGAGGTACAGGAGCGGCAAGGCTGCTAGTGGTACCAAGTTGTTCACAGGCACAGATATCGCTGGCTAGTGCCTGCCAACCGCAACATCTAACTAGGAATTTGGTAGTTCAAAATCCCAATACGCCTGATTTCACCTCAAACCCTGGAGATGCTGATGGGGTAATAACTCCCACGCAATTTGTACCTGCTGATACTGGGCAAATACCCACACAACCAGAAACTGTGGAATTTGCACCAGCAGGTGCTGTACAAATTCCTGATAACCTCATCCCAAGCGCCAATCCTCTGCTATTTCCCACCAAACCAGAGGAAGTGGCACTGGAGGAAAATCAGCCTCTGAGTTTGGCACAAGCTTTGGAAGTAGCACGGCGAAATAATCGTGATTTACAGGTGTCTTTATTGGAGCTAGAACGCTCCCAAGCAGCTCTACGCGAAGCCCAAGCAGCTTTATTGCCCAATGTTGGTTTGAGTGCTGATATCACTCGCAGCCGCTCTGCGGGCGGTGAGCTACAACTGAGACAACAAGAACAGCAGACAGGTATTCCATCGCCAGGATCTGAGGCTAGTACAGGGTTTAGCGGTCAAGCACAACTAACCTATGACATTTTTACTTCTGGGAGACGGCGAGCTAACATCAGACAGGCGGAAGAGCAAGTGCGGTTCAATGAGTTGGCTGTAGAGCGCCAATCTGAAGAAATTCGCTTGAATGTCACCACTGAATATTATGATTTGCAACAAGCAGATGAACAAGTACGCATTGCCCAATCATCTGTAGAGAATGCCCAGGCTAGTTTGCGCGATGCACAAGCCTTGGAGCGAGCTGGGGTAGGTACGCGATTTGATGTGCTGCGATCGCAAGTGAATTTGGCAAATTCGCAACAAGACTTGACTAATGCCCTTTCTCAGCAGCAGATTGCTCGTCGCCGTCTAGCCGCTCGGTTAAGTTTGCCGCAATCGGTAAATATCAGTGCCGCAGATCCAGTGCAATTAGCAGGACTTTGGAACCAAGACCTAGAAAGTAGCATTGTGTTAGCTTTTCAAAATCGTCCAGAACTACAACAGCAGTTGGCACAACGCAACATTAGTGAGCAACAACGACGGGAGGCACTTTCCACTTTAGGGCCTCAAGTTAGCTTGGTTGCTAGCTATAGTCTGCTAGATCAGTTCGACGATAGTATCAGCGTTACCGATGGCTATTCTGTAGGAGTCAGAGCTACTTTGAATTTATACGACGGGGGAGCAGCAAGAGCTAGAGCATCTCAGGCGAAATCTAATGTGGCGATCGCAGAAACTCAGTTTGGTGAACAGCGCAACCAAATCCGCTTTCAGGTAGAACAAGCTTTTTCTACCCAGCGATCTAATTTGGAAAATGTGCAAACTGCCAATGCTGCTTTAGAACAAGCTAGGGAAGCTCTCCGTTTAGCGCGTTTGCGATTCCAAGCCGGTGTAGGTACTCAAACTGATGTCATTAACTCCGAAAACGACTTGACAAGAGCCGAAGGTAATCGTATCCAAGCAATTTTGGATTACAACCGCGCCTTGGCTCAATTGCAACGAGCCGTCACCTCTAGGGCATTACCTTAATTAGTCATTAGTCATTAGTACTTTTACATAAAAAAAGTGACTATAAACTAAGGACTTTTGACTAACGCTCTTTCATCAGTCTTAGAAAACTTCACGAATTTTCGCTGTTTCAGCCAACGAAAAATTCAGGTTTCATCCCAGAGTGACGGAAGAGCGCTGAGTAAGTATGCACGAATATTTAGAACTATGTAAAGACAATAGTAGCTAAATCAGCCCAAAACTCGATTTCAGGATGCTATGCAGCATGGTAACCACCATCAACGTATAAGACCTCACCAGTAATATAGGAAGACGCTTCACTTGCCAAGAACAGATATGCTCCCAAGAATTCATGAACTGCGCCTCGCCGTCCCATTGGCGTAAAGTCAGTTACACGCTGCTGGTAGGGATCGTTCTCATCAAACTTGACATCTACCATGATGTTCTCAATATAGCCAGGTGCTATCGCATTTACTCGTACACCCCTCTGTGCCCATTCCACAGCCATTGTGCGAACTAGCTGATTAATACCACCTTTCGAGGCAGCATAAGGTGTTAGTCCCGGAATTCCTAAAGCTCCAGCAATTGATGAGGTCATGATAATGCTTCCACTTCCTGCATCTAGCATATGTTGTGCAGCGAATTGAGCGCAGAAGTAGTAACCACGAAGATTAATATCGAGGATTTTATCCCACTCGTTTTCTTCATACTGTTCAGCAGGCTTGATGACATCAATTCCTGCATTGCAAATCATCACATCAAGGGTTCCATGTAATTTGAGTGCGGTCGATACAAAATTTCCACACTCAGCCCGATTTCTCACATCTACAACAATCGAATCAACAGCTAAGCCCTGTAACTCAAATTCTTGTTGACAAATTGTCAATTCTTCGCTATTCCAGGATGAAATAATTACCTTTGCACCTCGCTCTGCAAATCCCTGAGCAAGTGCTTTTCCCAGCCCTCGGCTAGAGCCACTGATGCAAACAACTTTGTTTTCAACGCTAAACAAATTTCTTGCCATTGGTTACGCTCAGATTTATTTTGCTCTTTTTGAAAAACTAACCCCTCAAACTTTAACGCAGCTTTTCAACTGACACTGATAGAAAACTTACTGCGTTTTGTAGACAATTTTGTCGTTTAATGGCATGAAAATCAGCTAAACCATCTAGTATTTACACTGGAGTCATTTATAAGTTTTAGTTACTAAAATTACATTATTCACATTTGTGACTGTGAGTGTGGCTAACCTCAATTAGCCACTGTTGCTGATAGTTGGGAAGGTGTAGGGACAACCCTTTTGGGGTTTTCCTGCATAACGGGCATCTACATTTAGATGCCCTTTTATATTTTTTGAGTTTTTCGACAGTTAAGCATTATTGAACCTAAATTTAGGCAAACAGAACACAGCAGGTAAACACAAAATCTAAATCAGATGCCGATGACCACCTCTACAATGTAAGCACTCGGTAAAATGGGTGTGTCGGTAATCAACAATTAAACGCCTAAGTAGCCAATCTGTATGCTCACAACAGCTGACTTTCTTCAGTACACCCAATGGTCGGGTATTGCCACATTGGTATTTGCTGCCCTAGCAATCCTGGCTTTTATTCTCAAGTGGGGTATTCGCTTTCGGCTGGTAGGTACAACTGGCTTTATGCTGGTGCTGACGGGGGGGTTATTTGCTCTCTCGTTGGTTCCTTTAAGTCGCACTGTCATTCCGGGAGCCGTGAAATATACTCTAGTTTATGATAATGGTTCTACGCAAACGGTGATTGCTACATCACCGGAAATCTCACCTTCGGCATTAGAAGCAACTCTACGTCAAGCAGCTAGTAATCTTTATTCTTACGGTCGCTTAGGTACACGGGGAGACAATCAACTGACGATTCGCGCCCGTACCATTATCCATCCGGAACCAGGAATTTCTGTACCAGTTTATTTGGGTCAAATCAAGCGGACATTGGCTAGCCGTGAGGACTCAGATATGGAGATCGAAATTTACCCGCAAAATTTCGCTCAATTGCCAAAATAGACTGAGCAGACGGATGATTTAAAAAAGGGAGATGCGGTGACGTATGCTCCCTTGTAACAAAGTGCTGAGTGCATTCCAAATGTTTATTTTTAAACGCCAAGGGGCGCAAAGGTTGAATGTAAGCTTTGTGTTTTGTGTTTGAAAAAGTTGGGATGCTCTAAGTTCTGCGTGGGCGGAGAAATTCTTTTTTCGTCAAGCTAGACTGGAATTATAGTTTGTTAACAGCACAAATTAAAAAAATTCCCCTGAAAAGCTATAGGTGGGGAGAGTATTAAGTAATTTAGAATACAACGCAAATTTTTAATAAACTTTAATTTTTTAATTTTTTCATAAAAATAGATGAAAACTGAATTTACTTATAATGAAGCGGAGAGACTGGAAGCTCTCCGCCAGTATCAAATTCTGGACACGGAACCGGAAGAAGCCTATGACAATCTTGCCCAGCTAGCTGCTTTCATTTGTGGTACACCTATAGCCTTAGTAAATTTTATTGATGAAAATCGGCAGTGGTTTAAAGCAAAACTAGGTTTGGATGTCTCGGAAATGCCTCGGGATGTTGGGTTATCTTACCTTTGCCAAGAGCGACGGGATGTTGTAGTAGTACCAGATGCATTAGCTGATGAAAAGTTGGCAAAAAATCCAGTAGTAACTTCTTATCCCTATGTGCGGTTTTATGCAGGTATACCCCTGATTACTCCTAAGGGATATATGCTAGGAACTCTTTGTGTACTTGACCGAGTACCACGGGAACTGAGTCAACAACAAGTAGACGCACTGGTGGCTTTGAGTCACTTAGTAATTAATCAACTAGAATTGAGGCGTAATGTAGCTGAAGTAGCGCGCATTACTGAGGACTTACTCACTCAGGAGCAAACGACCAGGGCAACTACGGAAGCTGCGAAAAATCGGATCTCTAATATACTTGAAAGCATTACTGATGCGTTTTTTGCCTTGGATCAAGAATGGCGATTTACTTATATTAACGGCCAAGCAGCGCGGCTAATGCAGAAAACCCAAAATCAGCTATTGGGTAAAAATATTTGGCAAGCACTGCCAGAATTGATAGAAACAAAATTTTATCACGAGTATCGTAGAGCGATCGCTGAACAAATTAGCGTAGAATTTGAAGAATTTTATCCACGGCTCAACTCCTGGTTTCGAGTTCATGCTTATCCAGGACGGGATGGTTTATCTGTATATTTCCAGGATATTACCGAATGGCAGCAAACAGCAGCTGCACTGCGACAAAGTGAAGAACGTTGGCAATTAGCTTTACATGGTAATAACGATGGCATTTGGGACTGGAATGTCCAGACCAATGAAGTGTTTTATTCAACTCGTTGGAAGGAAATGCTGGGATATGCAGACCACGAAATTTCTCATCATTGGGATGAATGGCAAAAACGAGTTCATCCCGATGACTTAGATCATGTGCTTCAAGCTTTTGAGAATCACTTTGCGAAAAAAACACCTTTTTATGTCACCGAGCATCGAATTTTATGTAAAGACGGCACTTATAAATGGATTTTAGATCGCGGACAAGCGCTTTGGGATGAGGCAGGTAATGTAGTCCGCATGGTAGGGTCGTATACTGATATTGCCGATCGCAAGCGGGCAGAAGCAGAATTAAAGCGGCAGAATCGGCGATCGCAACTATTTGCCGAAATTACCCTAAAAATCCGCGAAAGTTTACAATTAGATGAAATTCTCCAAACTACTGTCAATGAAGTCCAACAACTACTACAAGCTGACCGAGTATTGATTTTTCGGCTTTGGGCTGATGGTTCGGGAACTGTGGTACAAGAAGCAGTACTACCTGGTTGGCCTGTAGTTCTGGGAAAAAAGATTCTCGAACCCTGCTTTCAGCAAGGCTATGTGGAAAAATACCGCCAAGGCAGGGTAAGTGCGATTGTAGATATTGAACAAGCTAATATTCAAGACTGCCATCGGCAATTTCTTCAGCAGCTGGGAGTCAAAGCTAATCTTGTAGTACCAATTCTCGTCAGGGAAAATATTTGGGGCTTGTTAATTGCTCATCAATGTGCAACACCTCGACAGTGGAACAACTTTGAGTTGGAGTTGTTAGAACACCTAGCAAACCAAATTGGTATTGCCTTATCCCAAGCACAACTTTTAGAACAAGAAACCCGTCAAAGTCAAGAACTGGCTCGTTCCAATGCCGAGTTAGAACAGTTCGCCTATGTAGCTTCCCATGATTTGCAAGAACCGTTGCGGATGGTGACTAGTTATTTACAGTTGTTAGAGCGCAAATATAAAAATCAACTAGACACTAATGCCGAACAGTTTATCACCTACGCCGTAGATGGGGCACGGCGGATGCAAAACCTGATCAACGATTTGTTAAACTATTCCCGTGTCACCAGTCGGGGACAGCCGTTTGTCGAAGTTGATTTTCAGACCGTTTTTGACCAGGCGATCGCTAATCTCAAATTTACCATTGAAGAGAGTGGTGCCATCATTACCCATGACCCTTTGCCTGTAGTCATAGCTGATCCTAGCCAACTCACACAGGTGTTACAAAATTTAATTGGTAACGCCATCAAATTCCGGGGGGAATTACCACTAAAAATTCATGTCGGTGCAGTCAGAGGAGCAGAGGAAGCAGATGAACTACTCCCGACTCCCAACTCCCAACTCCCGACATCTGCCCATGAATGGCTATTTTCCGTGCGCGATAATGGAATTGGTATAGAAACCCAATATGCTGAACGTATTTTTGTCATTTTTCAACGCTTGCATGGTAGAAGTAAATACCCAGGTACTGGAATTGGGTTGGCAATTTGTAAGAAGATTATAGAACGCCACGGCGGCCGCATCTGGGTTGAGTCGAAACCGGGTCAAGGCTCGATTTTCTACTTCACAATTCCAGAAAAAGCAGGTAAAAGTGCTTAGAGCATGACTAGGGATTAGGGATGAAGAAAACTGTATACAAAAATCTCAGTTTTTCATCTCAGTACCCAATCCCAAATTCTGTAAAAAGTGCGATCGTTGAAAGTGCTGTACAGCCCTGCGGGCATAGCTGCGCTTAAAGCTTGTACTGAGTTGAAAAACCAGGGGGATGTACCAAGTACGTCCTTTTTACTCTACTCAGCACTCAGCACTCAGCACTGGGAAAGGTAAACAATCGTGAAGACGACAATAGCAATTATGCCTATAGAGGTTTTGTTAGTAGAAGACAATCCCGGCGATGCTCAACTAACACGCATTGCCCTGGAAGATAGCAAAATCTCCGTTAATCTAAATGTGGTTGAAGATGGTGTAGAGGCCATGGCCTTCTTGCGAAAACAGGAAAATTATGCTAGTGCGCCTCATCCAGATATTGTACTGCTCGATTTAAATTTACCGAGAAAGGATGGGCGAGAGGTGCTGGCAGAAATTAAAGCCGATCAGAGTCTTAAGCGAATACCTGTAGTTGTTTTGACAACTTCTCAATCAGAAGAAGATGTTCTCAAAGCTTATAACCTGTCTGCTAATTGTTTTATCACTAAGCCAGTGGACTTCGACCAATTCGTTAAAATTGTACAATCCATCGAAAACTTCTGGTTTGCGATCGTAAAACTGCCACCGGAGTAATAAAAATGGCAGGAAAACTGATTAAAGTCTTGTTAGTTGAAGATAACCCTGGTGATGTCTTTTTATTGCAAGAGTTATTAAAAGAAGTGACTACAGCTAAAGTTGAGTTGCAGCCAGTTGAGCAGCTCTTGGAAGCACTGGAGTGTTTAGCTAACGACAGCTTTGATGTCATACTATTAGACCTTTCACTGCCTGATAGCCAGGGACTAGAAACCTTTATCAAAGTGGCTCGTCAGGCAAAAGCAACTCCGATTATTGTGCTGACAGGTATAGATGATGAAACCCTGGCACTCCGGGCAATGCAGGAAGGCGCACAGGATTATTTGGTTAAAGGACAAGTGACTGGTGACTTGTTGGTACGTTCCATGCGCTACGCCATTGAGCGTCAACGGTCAGAAAATGCCCTGCGGCAGAGTGAAGAGCGATTTCGGGTGGCTCTGAAAAATTCTCCTATCTTTGTTTTCAACCAAGATCAAGATTTACGTTATACCTGGGTTTATAATTCCATGTCTGGGTGGACGGGTGAGGACATGTTGGGTAAACATGACTTTGATCTCATCCCAGCTAAAGATGCCCAGCGTCTCATGGCTATTAAACATAGTGTACTGACCAACGGCATAGGGACTCGTGAGGAAGTATCCATCACCACACCTCAAGGAATTCGCTATTATGACTTGACTGTCGAGCCATTGCGGAATGAGTCGCAAGAAATTATCGGTATAACTTGCGCCAGTATCGACATCAGCGAACGGCAAGCCGCGTTGCACGAACGCAAGTTGGCTGAAGAAAAAATTCGCGAACAAGCAGCCTTACTAGACATTGCTACTGATGCAATTTGTGTATGCGATTTAGAAAATCACATTCTCTTTTGGAATAAAGGTGCAGAAAATCTCTACGGTTGGCAGGCTCAAGCAGCTTTGGGCAAAAATGCCAGTCAGCTTCTGTATCACCAAGCATCTCAGGAAATTCAAACAGCTTTATTGAATATTATTACTAACGGTCAGTGGCAGGGTGAGTTAACTAAAATCACCAAAACTGGGAAGGAAGTTCTAGTAGCTAGCCGTTGGAGTTTGGTACGCGACGCCCAGGGAAATCCGAAATCAATTCTGATTGTTGATACGGACATTACTGAAAAGAAACGCTTAGAAGCACAATTGTTCCGCGCTCAACGCCTAGAAAGTATCGGTACACTAGCTAGTGGCATTGCTCACGACCTGAATAATATTCTGACACCGATTTTGGCAGGAGCGCAACTTCTACCACTAAAATTTCCCGATGCTGATGAACGAACTCGGCGGTTGTTGGAAATTCTGGAAATTAACGCTAAACGGGGAGCCGATTTAGTCAAGCAGGTGCTGTCGTTTGCTAGGGGTGTAGAGGGTAAGCGCATTACTTTACAAATGAGACACCTGATTGTAGAAGTTGCCAAAATTCTCAAAGAAACCTTCCCCAAATCCATCGAAATTTATACTGACGTACCACACGACTTGTGGATGGTTTCTGGCGATAGTACCCAACTGCATCAGGTACTGATGAATCTATGTGTCAATGCCCGCGACGCTATGCCCAATGGCGGTACTTTAACTATCTCTGCCGAAAACCTCTTGATTGATGCCAATTATGCGCGGATGAACCTGGAAGCTCAAGCGGGACTGTATATCGTGATTACAGTTACTGATACTGGAGTTGGCATTCCTGAGGAAATTCTAGATCGAATTTTTGAGCCATTCTTCACCACCAAACCAGTAGGACAAGGTACAGGATTAGGACTTTCTACTGTCATTGGGATTACTAAAAGCCACGGTGGTTTTATCAACGTGTATAGCGAGATAGGTCGTGGCACTAGTTTTAAGGTGTACTTGCCAGCAGTAGGAGGAACAGAAACATCCAACCCAGAAGAGATGACAATACCCACAGGACAGGGAGAATTGATTCTCATTGTGGATGATGAACCCTCAATTCAGGATATTACCAGGACATCGCTGGAAACTCACCAATACCAAACTATGATTGCTAGTGATGGCATTGAGGCGATCGCTCTGTATGCTAAGTACGCAGATAAAATTAGTGCTGTGCTGATGGATATTATGTTGCCTTCATTGGATGGTATTACCGCTATCCGCACCTTACAAAAAATTAATCCCCAAGTCAAAATTATTGCCACTAGTGGTCTGATGTCCAAAAATAAGTTAGAGGAAGTGATGAACACGGGTACGCATACATTTTTGCCCAAGCCTTATACTGTCCATGAATTATTACTGACTTTGCAACAGGTTCTTAAGTAAGACTACTACAGCGATCGCACAAGCCCTGAACCGTTACCTCATAAGTTTCTCCACGTAACCCAGGGCGCAAATTTTTTAGCCTTATACACTGGAATGTATCCCAACCAATATCTTCAATTGCACCACATTGGCGACAGCAAAAGTGGTGATGGGGTTCTACATTCGCATCATAACGAGAAACCCCCTCCTCTAATAAAACTTCTCGCACAAGACCCACTTCTCTTAGAGCTTGCAGAGAACTATAAATGGTCGCCTGAGACGAGACGGGAAAATCTTTGTTGAGATCGGCCAGAATGGTCTCTACTGTGGGGTGATCAGCACGAGATAACAAATTTGCATAGACCGCAAACCTCTGAGGAGTCACCCTCAAACCCTTAGACTTTAAGGTTTGAATAATTGTGTGTGTCTCTTGCTGCATATTTGCTGCTACATTTTACATTTTTAATGATTTGTTTCCCTATTATAATCACACCCAGTAATAAATTAATGTTATGTCTGATTGAATAATTTTTTTAAGTATTTATAACTATTGAATATTTCCTAAATCAGAATTATTCTGAGATACGTGAGCAAAACGCAATCACAAGCTAATACACCAACTGATCAATAAGGTTAATATGGCTGTTATCGAAAGAGTTCCTAACGTTGTATTCAAAACTCGTGTCCGTGACGAGTCTCTTGGTGGTTCTAACCCCTTTCGTTGGGAAGACCGCACAACTCAAGATATTTTTGGTGGCAAGCGTGTTGTAGTGTTCTCACTACCTGGAGCTTTTACCCCCACTTGTTCCACTTCTCATCTTCCCCGCTATGAAGAACTCTATGATGACTTCAAAGCCCTAGGTGTTGATGAAGTAATTTGTATATCTGTGAATGATGCCTTTGTGATGTACCAATGGGGCAAGCAACAAGGCGCTCAAAAGGTCTTCTTACTCCCCGATGGTAACGGTGAATTCACCCGCAAAATGGGGATGTTAGTTGACAAGTCTAACCTGGGCTTTGGTCTGCGCTCTTGGCGCTACTCAATGGTAGTGAATGACTGCAAAATTGAAAAGATTTTCATTGAGCCTGGTTACGAAGATAACTGCCCCACCGATCCCTTTGAAGTCTCCGATGCAGAGACCATGCTTGGTTACCTAAAAGGAGCTAAAACTCCTGCGACTGTGTAACATTTTTAGGTATTGGGCATAAGGCATGGGGAATTGGGCATTGGTTACTTCCCATCTCCCCATTTCCCCATATTGAAAATTTCAAATTCGAGGGACACATGAGCTACGATTTCGACTTATTTGTAATTGGTGCAGGATCTGGTGGGATTGCAACCGCCAGAAGGGCTGCGGAATATGGTGCAAAAGTGGGGATTGCTGAGTTTGACCGACTAGGCGGAACCTGCGTAAATCGTGGCTGTGTCCCCAAAAAGTTAATGGTATACGCTTCTCATTTTCCTGATCTATTTGAGGATGCCGAAGGCTACGGCTGGAGTGCAGTCAAAAGTTCTCTGGATTGGGAAAAAATGATTACGGCGGTGAATAATGAAGTAACTCGCCTCAACGGCATCTATCAACGGATGCTGGATAACTCCAAGGTTGAAGTATTAGAGGGATACGGCAAGTTTATTGATGCTCATACGATTGTAGTTGGGGAGAGCCAAGTCACCGCCGACAAAATTTTAATTGCTGTGGGTGGATATCCCATCAAGCCAGATATTCCCGGAATTGAACACGCTATTACCTCCGATGATATTTTCCATCTGCAAGAACAGCCGCAACGCATAGTAATTTTGGGGGGAGGATACATCGGCTCAGAATTTGCTTGTATCCTCAATGGTATGGGAAGCGAAGTTACTCAAGTGATTCGCAACGAAAAGATTTTGCGTGGTTTCGATGAAGATTTGCGGACTGAGATTCAGCAAGCAATGGGTAACCACGGAATTAAAATTCTCAACAACTCCCAACTGATTGCCATTGAGAAAAACGACACAGGTATCAAAGTCACAATTCGCAGAGATGGGGAATCTGAAGAGACAGTGGTTGTTGATGCAGTTAGTTTAGCTGCAACTGGTCGCAAACCCAACACCCAAAAATTGGGTTTGGAAAACACCAAAGTCCAGCTAGATGCTGAAGGAGCAATTATAGTTGACAAGTACAGTCGCACCAACGAAGAGAATATATTTGCGGTGGGAGATTGTACTGACAACATTAATTTAACTCCCGTGGCGATTAATGAAGGTCGGGCGTTGGCGGATACAGTATTTGGCAATAAGTCTCGTACTATGAGTTATGAGAATGTACCCACCGCCATCTTTACCACACCAGAAGCTGCAACCGTTGGTTTGACTGAAGCAGAAGCCAGGGAAAAATATGGTGATGCGGTGAAAGTTTATCGCAGTCGCTTTCGGCCGATGTACTACACCTTACCTGGTAAAGACGAAAAAACCATGATGAAATTGGTGGTTGACCAAAATACCGATAAGGTACTAGGGGCGCATATGGTGGGCACAAGCGCTGCCGAGATTATACAAGGAGTGGCGATCGCAGTGAAGATGGGTGCTACTAAAGCTAATTTTGATGCCACCGTGGGAATCCATCCTAGTTCTGCCGAAGAATTTGTGACTATGCGATAAAGCTGACGTGAGTTCGACGAACCTCTCCCTCTCCTGCAAGGAAAGGGAGGAGTAACGGAAAATTTGGCTTTTTACTCCCCTCTGGGCGTCACAATAGTTCCTACAGTGATTTTGCCCGACCTGAATATTCTGGATTTGCTGCTATATCTTGTAGGGAAATAACTGATATCCCCAACGAACTACAAACACAAATTGCAGAACAATTTCTTCAAGATTCACCAATAGTGACAATTGGTGATGAGCCAAGAATGATGTTATTTCGTAGACCAGGCAATCCATTTGGGTATATACTACATTTGGCTTTGCCTTGCGAATCTTTAGAGGGAAAATCGGGAAGTTCTTTGATTAATTTAGCACTTGAGGAATTAGCAAAAGTTGATTTTCCTCATGTACTCAAGGAATTAGTTCGTCTGTCTCCCCCTACTAATATGCAGCAACGCCCATATCACATTCACCGCGCTACCACATCTGACACCAAAACTCAACCGGCCTGGAGTGCAGGACGAGTTGTGTTAGTTGGCGATGCAGCTCATGGAATGCCTCCTTTCATGGCGCAGGGAGCGAATCAAGGATTTGAAGATGCATTAGCAGTGACAACGTTAATTGCGCACATTGCTGAGACGAATAACTGGGATAATCGAGAAGCGATCGCTACAGCTTTCAAGAAATATGAGGATCTACGTCGCCCAATCATGACATATATTCAACGAGCAACATTGACACGATTTCCCCAATCTTCAGACGAAGAGTGGAATAAGTATGGACAACAGGTATATCAACGCAATTTTGACCAACTAATAGCAGCTTTGTTGTAGGTAGGCATTTTTTCGTTAGGATATTTGGGTACGAGATAAAGCTGTTCCCTGCTGATGAGTATTCAACAACCGGACTATAATCCTAGTGGCGTAGGTGAAATCAATGGTAATATCTTGGGTTTACCCTGCGATTATGAGTCGGCAAACTTAATTATCATTGCTGTACCGTGGGAAGTCACTGTATCTTATGGCGCAGGTACAGCCAACGGGCCACAGCGAATTCTGGATGCTTCGACTCAACTAGATTTGTTCGATTTTGATCATCCTGATGGTTGGAAACAGGGAATTTTCATGATGGAAATTCCCCAGGATATTTTGGAGAAGAACAAATACTATCGCACCTTGGCAGCAAAAATTATTGAACGACTGGCGCAAGGAAAATCATTAACGGATGTACCAGATTTAACGCCTGTACTGACAGAAATTAATCAAGCTAGTCAACAAGTAAATCAATGGCTGTTTGATCAGTCTCAAGCAGCAATTAATCATGGTAAACGAGTCGCTGTGATTGGTGGTGATCACAGTTCCCCTTTAGGCTACTTTCAAGCATTAGCTGTTAAATACCCCAATTACGGCATTTTACACATTGATGCCCATGCAGATTTACGCGCTGCCTATGAGGGATTTGAGTTTTCCCATGCATCTATCATGTTTAATGCGTTGAAAATCCCGCAAATTTCTAAATTAGTACAAGTAGGTTTGCGTGATATTTCTCATGATGAAGTGGCAATGATTGAGCAATCAGGCGATCGCATTATCGCTTATTATGACCCCGCTATTAAACAAAAGCTTTACTCTGGCAGTAATTGGATTGATTTATGCCGAGAAATTATCAGCCATTTACCAGAGCATGTTTACATTAGCTTTGATGTCGATGGTCTTGATCCCAAGCTTTGCCCAAGTACAGGTACTCCCGTTCCTGGTGGCTGGGAATTAGAGCAAACTTTTTGTTTATTCCGGGAATTGGTAAAAAGCGATACCTCCGGTGGCAAGCTACGCCAAATCATCGGTTTTGATGTCTGCGAAGTTGGTGATGCTGAGTGGGATGGCAATGTCGGGGCGCGGATTGTGTACAAACTGGCGAATTTAATGGATTTATCATTAACTTCCAAGGCTTCTAGGTAGTGATATAGCAGGGGACAGACTTAAAAATCCCTTGGTATCCAAGGTTGATGATTAGTTTATATCCTCAGCTACATTGGCAACTGCCATATACCCTATCCAGTATCATGACAGTCCAGGCGATGGGCGCTTTAAGATATTATTCTCTCACGAGAGTGATGAAAGATGATTGATGTTGGAGTGTTTAGTATCATTTTAGACAATAGAGCCTAAAAAAAAGCACACTATTTACTTCTTTAGACATATCAATAAATCAGTATCCGTAATGCATGATATCAACATCATCTTTTGGCATAGTTTTAGAAAACCTATTGAACGAAATCGGCAGATTTGTTTACATGCATAACGGCTGAACGCTTGTAAATAGCTTTGCTTGCATCTTGCATCCGCTCAATTTCCAGCCAAGAAATTTATTTCTTGGCTAATAACCCAAGTCCACTTTAGTGGACTGAAATTTATGCCATCAAGGGAGTTTATTCCTCTTGAGAAGACTTTTGCTATTAACCATAACGTGAGTTTGACAAGTTGAAAAACCCCTCTCCAAACCTCTCCCCTTGCAGGAGAGAGGCTGCAAAACCTTAATTTCTCGTTGAGCTTTCAAGATATTTAAGCCCTTCTCCGACACGGAGAGGGGTTGGGGAGAGGTCATCAAACTCAGGTTAACCATAATGACGATTTTGATACTCACACCAGCCAAAATTAAATGGACATAAGCAGATGAACTCGCACAAACTCAAGCACAAAATCTCAGAGTCCTCAATAGTAGTAGCTGTTCCGGAACAAATCTCTTCCGATATTGGCGATGAAGTAGTTATTCTCAACTTCAAGTCTGGAGTCTACCAAAGTCTGAATGAAGTAGGAGCAAGGATATGGACTTTGATTAAGGAACCAAAAACTGTGAAAGATATCAAGCAGACTCTTCTACAAGAGTATAAGGTGACACCTGAAGAATGCGATCGCGATTTAATTGAATTGCTGCTACAGCTACAAGCCGCACAATTAATTGAGATTAGTCATGAAAAAATTATATAAGCTACTACGTTTGACGAAGAATTTACCACTGCTGTTAACAACTTTTATTACCATGACCATGATCAGGCTAGGGCTGAGGCTATTAGCTTGGAGAAATTTGTATAAACTTGTAGGAAAAATTGTTTCCGCATCTCCCAATATTCCAGAACCTGATGAAATAGTCTGGCGTAGAGTAGTTTGGGCGGTGGAGATTGTTAGCCGATATATGATTCCCAAACCTATGTGTCTTGCTCGTGCTTTAGTGACTCATATATTATTGGCACAACAGGGTTATAGAACTGATCTGCGTATTGGAGTTGCTAAAAATAAACAAGGAAAGTTTGAAGCTCATGCTTGGGTAGAAGTTCAGGGTCAAGTAATCATCGGCAAAACCAGAAATTTGTCATACTTTATACCTCTTCCGCCTTTATACCAAAAAGCAGTTTGAGTCTAATCTTTTAAACAGGTATCAACTTGTGAGCGCAATTTTTGGAGTTTACTATCTAGACGGACAGCAAATAGACTCAGCTACTTTGGGAAAGATGGCTGAGGTTTTAGCTCATCGTGGTTCTGATGGTGCAGACATATGGACGGAGGAGTCTGTGGGAATGGGACACAGGATGCTGTGGACAACTCCCGAATCTCTGTTAGAAAAGTTGCCTTTAGTTAATCACACAGGGAATTTAGTTATTACAGCCGATGCTCGCATTGATAATCGGGATGAACTCATTTGTGCATTGCAGTTGAACGAGCAACCATCGGCAAAAATCACCGATAGTCAACTCATTTTATCTGCCTATGAAAAATGGGGAGAACATTGCCCGGAAAAGCTATTGGGCGATTTTGCCTTTGTCATTTGGGATCAGCGCCGACAGATACTTTTCTGCGCCAGAGATCCAATGGGTATCAAACCTTTTTACTACTATCGTTCGAGCCAGATTTTTGCCTTCGCTTCCGAAATTAAAGCTCTGCTGTGCTTACCAGAAGTACCTCGCCGACTCAATGAACTCAGAGTAGGACAATACTTATCTAGAGTGTTTGAAGACCGGGAGATTACCTTTTATGAAAATATTCTCCGACTTCCAGCAGCCCATAGTCTGATTGTTGGTTATGAAACTAAGCAAACCCGGCGTTATTGGTCGTTAGATCCATCACAAGAACTGCGATTAAGTTCAAATCAAGAGTATGCCGAAGCCTATCGGGAAATTTTTACTAAAGCGGTAAGTTGCCGACTACGCAGCGCCTTTCCTGGAGGCTCAATGTTGAGCGGGGGGCTAGATTCTTCCTCAATTACCTGTGTTGCTCGTGATATCCTGACGCAACAGAAGCATGAAAAATTACACTCTTTTTCTGCTATATTTCCCAACTTACAAGCAGAATACTTACGGCTGATTGATGAACGATTTTATGTTGACTTAGTTGTAGCTCAAGAGGGGATTATACCTCACTATATTGAGGCGGATGGGATTAGTCCTTTAACAGAGCATGACAAAATTTTTTGGCATATGGATGAAGGTTTCTGTGCCCCTAATCTATACCTCAATTGGATAATTTATCAAAAAGTCCGAGAAAATAATGTTCGTATTGTCTTAGATGGCATAGATGGTGATACGACTATTTCTCATGGTCAGTACTATCTCACAGATTTAATCCGGACATTCAAGTTTAAGAGGTTTTTGAAAGAAACTAAAGCTTACGCATCCAGATTTCACCAGTCTTGGATGCAAGTAATTTGGCGATGGGGATTGCAACCTTTAATACCTGAATTTATTGGGCGAATAGTTGATAAACCTATCTGGGCTGACAAAGCAATTAATCCTGCATTTGCCAAACAAATAAATTTATCAGCATATTTTGAGGAACAGCAAAAAAGTATTGATATACCTGTGACAGCTAGAGAAATACATTGGCATAGTATTAACTCTGGCTTAATTCAATATGGGCTAGAAATAGCTGATAAATTATCTAGTGCTTTTGCTGTTTCTTTGGCGTTTCCCTTCTGCGATCGCAGGTTGATGGAATTTTGTTTAGCTATACCTCCTGAACAAAAATGTTCCTCTGGATGGACTCGGCTAATTGCGCGTCGTGCTATGGCAGGAATTTTACCACCTGAATTACAAACAAGAATTTCTAAAGCCAATTTAGGTGCTAGTTTTAAACCTAAGCTTCTGGAATTTGAACAGAAAGTTTTAGACGAAATAATTATTAAGCAACCTGAAATTATTGAAAAGTATGTCGATATTGCAGCATTACGTGCTACCTATTATCGCTATTTATCTAACCCTATGCACGAACAAGATGCTATGACAGTTTACACAGCAATTAACTTAGCAATTTGGTTGCAAAACACAACTTTTTTATAACTATAGAGTTCGTTAAAGATTAGATAAAGTTGTTGCTTATGCATAGAAGAACTTGGGATTTTCAGCAATACTAATTATGTAGGTTTTCCTACTAATTAATCATTCAAAACACTCTCAGGAGAAACCAAAATGCAAACTCAAAAATCCTGGTCTAAACCCGCGTTAAATCTCTACGGTTCTGTAGAAGACATCACTGAGCAAACATTCACAAAAGCTCCAGGAACTGGTGATTCTATTACTTTTATTAATCCTGATGGTTCTAGCATTAATATCAGTAATCCTGGAGGCGGTGCAGTAACTCAACTTAGTTAATGCATTAGCAATAGCCAGTAGTAATTGTTTCGATTGACGCTGGTTACATGTGCTAACAGATATAGTGGTTTTCAATTGAATAAAATACATCTCTCCAAAATTTCCCTAAATATAGACTATGTATTTATGGAAAACCCAAGTTCCCTATTAATGAAGGGGTAACAAGCCCTCTCTTTAGCTTGTAAGAGAGGCATTCGCAAAAGCTAAAAATGTATGGCATTCAATTGTCAACTGCTATAGCTCAGGGTTGAGGTCAAAAAATAAGTTTATTGATTCAATAGACTTAATAATTTTGTCTACTCAACCCTAGCTAAATTGAAAATTCTTAATAGTTAATAAATGTGAATTGTCCGATTTAAAAAATATGTTTTCATACTTCGCCTACGGTCTATCTATAAAATCTGAAATAGAGTTACTGGAATTTCTACCTGCACAATTACCTGGTGACATCACAATTCGCTGGGATAGAAACGCTACTATTCCAGATGAAGTGATGGGCAATCATAATTGCTGCACAAAAATGACTCTAGAAGAAGCGATTCTTTTTGATAAAAATGCCGCTTTGTTTGTGATTCGTGATGGATGCGAAATTATTGTTACTCCTTTAAAGGATGATCAAAGACTCATTAGCCTCTACATCGTTGGCACTGTCATGTCAATTTTGCTTTATCAACGAGGCTTATTTGTACTGCATGGGAGTGCCGTAGAGTTTGATGGTAGTGCTATTGCTTTTGTCGGTAAGTCAGGCTGGGGCAAGTCTACCATAGCCGCAGCTCTTCATGCCAAGGGGCATCGCATTATTACAGATGATGTTGTGGCAATTAGCACAGAAACAGAGACAATTACTGTATTTCCTGGTTATCCGCAGTTTAAATTGTTTCCCGAAGTGGCAGAATTTTTAGGTCATGATAAATCTAATTTATTGTTATTGCACACTGAATTAAAAAAAGGTGGTTTCCGGGTAGCAGAAAACTTTTCTCAAACGGCCTTACCACTCAAGCGAATTTATATGTTGACTAAAGACTCAACTGTGGGAATTAAGCAACTGCGATCGCCTGAAAGTTTAATTGAACTGATGCGTAACTCACTGCCTACCCGATGGTATCAGATTCACAACACAGCTCAATTCCTGCAATGCACCCATATTGCCAAAAACATACCTAGCTACCGTTTGATTCGGTCTAATGATTTGCGATCGCTACCTACTTTAGCCGAAATGGTAGAAGCACACCTGATTGGTAACCGCCAACCATCCATAGCTTAAGCAAGTCGTTTCACACCCATGACAAATCTGATGAGCAAGTTACGTAATTCTCTAGCCCAGTCATCCCATATCATGCAGACTTTGCATTTGATTTGGGTAACAGCGCCTGTGTGGACTGTGGCTTGGTTAGTCTTGCTGTTAGTTCAGGGGTTACTACCAGGGGCAAATGTATATCTATCCAAACTGCTAGTAGACAGTTTAGTAGTTGCCATGAGGGCTGGTATTAGTGAAGAAAGTTGGAAAATAGTACTGTTACCAGCAGGTTTAATGGCGGCGGTTTTATTGCTGACACAGCTAGCAAATGCAGCTCTCGGTTTCATCCGCAAAGTTCAGTCTGAACTCGTACTAGATAGTATTACAGCCTTAGTACACGAAAAATCTATTGCAGCTGATTTATCCTTCTACGAATTACCGGAATACCACGATCGCTTACATCAAGCACGAAGTAATGCTAGTGGTCATTCTCTTGCTCTTTTGGAAAGTACTGGCAGTCTATTGCAGAATAGCATCACTCTGCTGACAATGGTGGCTATTTTGCTACCCTATGGAGTCTGGTTGCCTCTGGTGCTGGTTGCTAGTTCAATCCCTGCACTCTACATGGTAGTTCGCTTCAATCGCTATTATCATCGTTGGTGGGAAAAGACGACATCACAACGCCGCCGGGCAGAATACTATGATTTTTTGATCACTCAGGTGTATACAGCAGCAGAACTGCGGTTATTTGAATTGGGTGATTATTTTCAATTATCTTATCAGGCCATACGCGATCGCCTGCGTACCGAGACCATCAAATTAACTGGTGAACAAAGTTACACTCAGTTGGCTGGAGGTATCTCGGCTTTGTTGATTGCTGGTGGTGCGATGGTGTGGATGCTGTGGCGAGCATTACAAGGATTTTTGACCTTAGGAGACCTGGCTTTATTTTACCAGGCTTTTAATAGTGGCCAAAGTTTAATGCGTTCTGTACTGTCAAACATTGGTCAAATCTACAGCAATAGCTTGTTTTTGGGTAATCTCTTTGAATTTCTCCAATTAAAACCACAAATTCAAGATCCTCCTCATCCCTTACCCATTTCCTTACCCTTAAAACAAGGAATTTGCTTACGCCAAGTCACCTTTCGCTATCCTGGCAGTGATCGGGCGATTCTGCAAGATTTTAATCTCACCATCCCTGCTGGCAAGATTGTGGCTATTGTTGGAGAAAACGGTACTGGCAAAAGTACGTTGATTAAACTTTTGTGCCGTTTTTATGACCCTGAATCCGGCAGTATTGAATTAGATGGAATTGATATTAAAAAGTTTTCCCTTAGCGAACTCCGTCGTCTACTCACAGTTATGTTTCAGTTTCCCGCTACTTATCAAAAAACGGTAGCAGAAAACATTGCCATTAGTGATGTGTATTCAAAACCCAGCTTTGAGGAAATTCAGGCGGCTATTCAAGATGCTGGTGCTGAAGAAATTGTGGCTAGGCTACCGCAGGGTTACGATACACAGCTAGGAAAAATGTTTTCTGGCGGGACTGATTTGAGTGGAGGTGAATGGCAGCGTATTGCCTTAGCTAGAGCTTTTTTACGGCAAGCACCGATTCTCATACTAGATGAACCAACCAGCTTCATGGATTCTTGGGCTGAACATGACTGGTTAGATAGATTTCGCCGGATGGCCAAAAATCGTTCTGCTGTAGTCATCACCCACCGTTTTACCTTAGCAATGCGTGCTGATATCATTCATGTCATGCAAGCTGGACAAATTGTAGAGTCAGGAAGTCATCACGAATTACTAGCTTTGGGCGGACTTTATGCCCAGTCTTGGCAAGCTCAAACACAAGCTAATGTCAATTTAACTGTCAACAGCAGCATTGCTTAGTAGTGGTATTAAAGTTATTTTGGCGTTGCATAGATGCGGAATGAATTAAGATTTTTGATTAAGGATAAAGTTAAGTTTTTTGCACCTTTACGTCTATGCGTGAGGCACAATTCATTAAACATTAACCATGAGCAAAAATAAGCAAAAAATTATCACATCTCTTGATTGTCAATCTTTACTCAAAGGCACAAGCGATTTTTTTCTAGAACCGTAAGCTCTTCACAATTGCCTGTGCGATCTGCTTGCAGCAGCGCTTGGCGATCGCTTAGTATGCAGAAAATTATTTAATCAGAGTTAAAGGTTTAGATGAAAAAATCATCGTCGCCACTCAATGCCATTTGGCTGTTCTTGATTGTTTCTGCAACTGTAGTGGCAGCTTACAACGGCAAGATGGCGGCTTTAACAGAAGCGTCGTTTACAGCAGCTGAAAATGCAGTGACACTAGCTATCGGCCTGATTGGGGCGATGGCGCTGTGGTTGGGAATTATGAAGGTTGCCGAAACCGCAGGGATGATGCGATTCATTGCCCGTTTGATTCGTCCGGTGATGAGCCGACTATTTCCGGAAATTCCTGCCAATCACCCTGCCATGTCAGCCATGGTGATGAATATGGCAGCAAATGCTCTCGGTTTAGGAAATGCTGCCACCCCGATGGGTTTAAAAGCTATGGCAGAACTGAATAAACTCAATCCCCATCCGGGGACAGCAACATCTGCCATGTGTTTGTTTTTAGCAATTAATACCTCATCGGTAACACTGTTACCCCTCGGTGTGATCACTGTGCGAGCCAGTGCTGGGGCTAGCAATCCCGCCGCAATTATCCTGCCCTCAATTATTGCCACTATCTGCTCTACAGCCGTCGCCATTATTGCTAGTAAATTTCTCGCTCGCCGCGCATCTTCTCTTGTGACTGTCTGGGAATCTGAATCAGAGACTACCAACCCAGACACCAAAATCGCATCCGATGCAACTCCAGAATCCGAATTAATACCTCCCGGCATGATTGGTAATTTCGTTTTCGGAGCGCTCATTGTAGCATTTGTCGGGGCTGTATTTTACCGCCTTTCAGTGCGAGGATTTCCTTATCTTTTTAGCATGGCTTTTGTCAGTAACCTTTCCAACTGGCTGCTACCTATTTTAATTTGTTTGTTTCTTTTATTTGGTTATTTCAAAGGGGTGAAAGTTTATGAAGTTCTCACAGAAGGAGCAAAAGAAGGCTTTGAAATTGCCATTCGGATTATTCCTTTTTTAGTAGCAATTTTTGTTGCCATTGGCATGTTTCGTGCCAGTGGCGCTCTCGATATTTTAACAACAATAGTTTCTCCGATTACTTCGCTCATCACCCTGCCACCTGAAGCCTTACCGATGGCATTAATTCGTCCCCTGTCAGGTAGTGGCTCATTTGGACTGATGTCAGAAATTGTGAAAAATGACCCTAACAGTTTTCTGTCTTTTTTGGTTTCCACAATGCAAGGATCAACCGAAACTACATTTTATGTAATGGCAGTTTATTTTGGTAGCATTGGTATTGTTCGCACTAGCTACACACTCCCGGCGGCGCTGTGTGCTGATGCCGCAGGCATGTTGGCATCTTTGGTAGTTTGTCGGATCATGTTTTAATTTTTGCTGCTAAGTTTTCCTGAATGAATATCCCCAAAATATTTGTTACGTTTGTCAAATTTATTTCGACAATTTTGATCACCAGTGCCATTGGATGGGAATTATGGAATGTTTATGCAGCAATCACTAATATTCATATTTCCAGCAACCTGAATTTTATTTTTTGGATTGAGCGGTTTGCGGTTACAGCACACTTAATTGAAGCGGTAATTGCCGCTTTTTATGCACCCATAAAACAAAAAATGCCCATTAAATATGCTATTTATACTTTTTTTGTGGGTACAGTTGCTTTGTTAGAACTGTTTGCTCAGGAGGAGAATAGTATCAAAAAGCCAGTTTAAGATGAAAACATAGCAAAGCAATAGGAGCGATCGCCATGACTCTAACTACTATAAAATGGAGCATTGACGATTATCATCGCATGATTGCCGCCGGAATTTTGGCAGAACGGCAAGTGGAATTGCTCAATGGAGAGATTGTAGAAATGTCCCCAGAGGGAGAATCTCACGCTTATTGCAGCGATGAAGCAGGAGAGTACCTGATTTATCTATTGGGAAATCAAGCCAAAGTTCGGCAAGCAAAACCAATTACCTTACCAGATAGTAACTCGGAACCAGAACCCGATATTGCGATCGTGCAACGTTTGGGGCGAGATTACAGAGAACATCACCCCTACCCAGAAAATATTTTTTGGCTAATTGAATACTCAGATTCAAGTCTCAATAAAGACTTGGAAGTTAAAACAAAGACTTACGCCGCAGCAGGTATTTCAGAATATTGGGTGATTAATTTGCGGACTATGCAAATGATTATATTTCGAGTACCTACAGAAGCAGGCTATCAGTCAAAAGAAATTCTCACGCAGGGTAATATTAAACCCTTGGCTTTTCCTGATATTGTAATTTCGGTTCAGCAATTACTAGGCGAATAATTTCCTCTCTCTATAGTTTAACCAAATCTCATGATCCAACCCATTCCATAGGCTCTACCTGATAATAACCTCGTAATAGCTCATAAAGTGCCGAATGCTTCCCCAGCAATTGCTGCGGTTTTTCAAAAAATGTCTCAGTTGCTACAGCAAAAAATTCTGCGGGATTAGTTGCACCGTAACCATCAATTACAGTCTTGACACTTTGTTGGATATCATGACCAAGTTTTTGATATTCTGTTGTCATCACCCTAGACCAAATCGCATAATCTGACTGGCGTTGCAAAATAGGCACACCCTCGGCTCTACCATCTTCTTGATCTAACTGGTGAGCAAATTCGTGCAAGACAACATTATGTCCATCTCTCCAGTTTTGAGTATCTTGTTGTACCTGTTCCCAAGATAATATTACTTGGTCTTTAGTCCACGATTCTCCTAACCTGGCATCGCGTCTTTCTTCAACAATATAATTATCAACAGCAACGGTGCGGTTGACAAAATAAGTACCAGGATAAATTAAAATTGAGTGTAATTTCGGGAAATATTTTCCTCGCTCATTGAGTAGAAGTAAACAGGCAACAGCAGCAATAGTTAATCTCATTTCTGCCGTTACCTGTAATCCTCGACAGCCAATGAATTGCTTTTCTGCTAAAAATACTTGAATATGTCCTTGAAGTCGTCTGCGCTCATCAGGGGAAAGATAGAGATAAATAGGAAGATTATTTTCAATAATGGCATTCCATAGTGGGGGAAATGCACGCTTTTTAATCCGGTTTCTGCTTTTTTTAGTAAGAATGGGGCTGACCAAAATTACAGCAATAATTATTCCAATAATCAGAAAAATGCTAGTTGCTTGAATCATTGTTTGTTACGTACTTATAAAATTTCCCTACGGCTTACTTAATAGCAGCCCAAGGTGCACTATGAATAATGCCACGCTCCGTGAACGTGGTAAGCGCAGCTATGCCCGGCTTTACAGGAGTGCAAGCGGTAATATCCTACTTGTCTCACCTATCCATATAAGACCGCACCTATATTCCAACTCATGCCTAGTAGACAAATGATTCCCACTGCATACGTCAGGAATCGCCAGGGCTGCAAGCCGAGAAGATACATCAACGTATGAAGTATCCGCGCGATTGTAAAAGTAGAAAACAGCCAAATTGCTGCCCTAGGTGATGCTCCGGTCAGCACATAAGCAATTCCAAGACCAATAAATATGGGAATGTTCTCCAAGTCATTAAGCCAAGCCTTAGCTGCTCGTTGGACTTGTGGTAAATCCTCCTTTGCGGGCGGCTGATTGAATACTGCGGCGTCCTCTGGGTTCACAAACTCGCGTCTGCCGATGCGATGAAACCCTTGATAAGCTGAAAGCGCAAACATTTTGAAAAACAGCGCGACAACGCACAACGAATACCAATGCAGAGCGTTTCCCATATTTTCATCCATAGAGATTACCTTTAAGTGTAGTTATGGTCGGTGAACCTACTAATTTCAGCTTAAACGCCTATAATTACAAACCGCCTATCTTTATGAGATAGGCGGTTTGTTAATGCTAATTTTTAAACAATCGCCAGAAAGTCCATACTAATGGCATTCGGCTTAGGCTATTTTTACATTGAAGAACCGATTCCGGCGTAGGCTCCATAAAAGAAAATGCCTACAACTGTAATTACACCTAACCCTGCGACCGTAGCGACAACCCACAGGGGAATTCTTCCACTTCCAGCAGACACAGCTTTTTCTCCTCCCTTAATAACAAATCAACACGGGTTAAATAAACAAAGTTTTACAACAAATGTTCCAGTTAGTTAAAGAAGTAACTGGAAAATAGAATCCCTAGAACAAAAACTAGTAATAGTCCTAGGTATAGGGAAGTCCGGTTGAGTTCAACTGGCTGATTATTGGGGTTGGGCGTTCTTTCCATGATTTGCTCCTAGCGTTGAATAAACTGCATTGCGGCGATCGCGCCCAAAAAGAACACGGTAGGCACACCTAGGGTATGAACGGCGAGCCATCTAACCGTAAAAATTGGATAGGAAACTGGTTGATTTATGTTATTTCCGCTAGTCATGATCCCAAACTACTTTCCGATAAATTGTTCAACTTGCTGTTTTGCTTCAAAACGATTCTTCACAATGGGCACTTCTTGCCGTGCTTGTGTGTAATATTCATTAGGACGGGGTGTGCCAAAAGCATCGTAAGCTAGTCCAGTACTGACAAAGAGCCACCCGGCAATAAACAATGCCGGGATGGTGATGCTGTGAATAACCCAGTAACGAACGCTGGTAATAATGTCCGAAAACGGACGTTCTCCAGTGGTACCTGACATTTTAGATTCCTACCTTCACGAAGACTATTATTGAGTCTATTATCCTACAAAGTTTAAAAAGAGTTACAAGTTGCAACGTCCTTCTCAGAAATCAGGGCGAATACCTCAGCTGGCGTTGTCATTAAGCTGCCTCTGATGAAGAAGCTTTGGCCATGTTTGGTTGGTATTTTAGCAAAACGCCGCGATCGCCTATAACAAATCCCTGGTCAGGCTGAAAAAAGACAACTTTGTACAAATTAGCAGCGACCTCTTCCACATCACGGTCTTTTTCCCAGGTTTGACCACCGTCAGCACTGTGCAGCAAATTACCGCTACCGCCACCTATCCAAATTTCCTTGGGAGTACGATATGCCAAATCTAGCAGGCCCCAACTTGTAGCCAACTCAGGATTTTGTGCCTCTTGCCATTCCTCAGGATTAGTCGGATCGCTAAACTGCACTTGACCTCCCCGTGCTAACAACCACAATTGACCATTCTCTGTAAAACCCATATTTTCTAGGCGTCGAGAACTATTGCGGTTGTGGGGTTGCCAAGCACTTTGTCCTGGTTCCCAAGTCGAGTAGAAACTACCTTTAGCGGACACGGCAACATATTTACCATCAGCCGAGCGTTCCATATTACGAACTACTCCAACTGCTGCTTCTACCTGGGCTTTCCAGTTTTTACCCCCGTCTGTGGTGCGATATATTGCTCCCACATCAGTAGCCATTTCAGCTGCGTTTTCTCCCAGAGCGTAGATAGCGATCGGATTACCGGGTAACTTTTCGCTCAAGGGAATGCGCGACCAAGAACGACCTTCATCGGTGGTGTGTAACAGTAAAGAAGGCTCTCCCGCAATCCAGCCTTCTTTACCAGCAAAACTTACTGAATCGAAGCGAGACTTGGGATCATCTAGTGCTAATGTTAGCGGTTGCCAAGTATTACCACCGTCATTAGTTTCCAAAAGCGTGGCGTTGCTACCTACGAGAAAGCCATGCTGCGGATTATCAGTAAAGGTAATATCCAGTAGCTTCGCGTCCGTTGGTACAGAAATAATTTCCCAAGGATTGAAGTTGGTGGAGGGAACTTTACTACAACCTACACACATGACGACTACTATTAACAAGGCAAATATTCTTTGCCAATTTTTTACAATACCCATTGAATGCATCAGTATTTCTTACTTGTTTCTAAATTTGTGTAGTTGTTTTCAGAGCAATGCTTGCCCTGTGAACTTGGTAAAAAAGATAACGGGTCTTATTGTAAGCCGTAGAGACTGATAAAAAACAAGAAACCAAGAGCCAAAGCTCCAAAAATCAAGATATTCTTTTGTCCTGGGGTCAGTTGATTGACACCCAAACCATAACCGAGATTTTCCTTAAAACCGGATGCTGTACCAGCAGGTCCAACATTGGCAAAAGCGGTCTTTTTCGCCGTACATACTGGACAGCGCCATGTTATGGGTAGTTCGGCAAAGGGTGTTCCTGGGGCAATATTATGGCTATTGTCTCCCTTCTCAGGTTCGTAAACATAACCGCAGGCGCGACACTCGTAGCGGTCTAACACCGGAGTTTCAACAGCTTGTTCGCTCATGGCTAAGGCCTCGCAGAGGGGAAATATTAAATATACGTTAAAAATTATGACATAAGTATTAGACTTTTCCATCATCAGCCAAAACGAATCAAATACCTGAAGTCAGTCTGTTTCCCAGATTTCAGAAAAACTAAAAAGATATAATGTAAAAGAAAGTAACAGCCTTATTTACACCTTAAGCGGTAGATATTCATTGTGTTTGTCCTCAGTGGTTACGAGTACCTTCTAGGCTTCTTAATCATTTGTAGCCTAGTGCCTGCCTTGGCACTTTCAGCATCCAAGCTCCTACGACCGACTGGTAACAGCCTGGAACGGCGTACTACCTATGAATCTGGCATGGAACCAATTGGGGGAGCCTGGATTCAGTTCAATATTCGCTACTACATGTTTGCGTTAGTTTTCGTCATTTTTGACGTAGAGACGGTATTCTTGTATCCTTGGGCGGTTGCTTTCCACCGTCTAGGGCTATTGGCGTTCATTGAAGCCCTAATTTTTATCGCAATTCTTGTAGTTGCCTTAGTTTACGCATGGCGTAAAGGAGCGTTGGAATGGTCTTGAATTCAAATTTAACAACCCAAGACAAAGAGCAAATCATCAACCCGATTCAGCGTCCTACAGTCACTCAGGATCTATCAGAAAACGTGATCTTGACTACGGTTGATGACCTGTACAATTGGGCACGGCTTTCTAGTTTGTGGCCTTTGCTATTTGGTACAGCTTGCTGCTTTATTGAGTTTGCCGCGTTAATTGGCTCCCGGTTTGACTTTGACCGCTTCGGGTTAATTCCCCGTTCTAGCCCCCGCCAAGCTGATTTAATTATTACGGCAGGCACAATCACTATGAAGATGGCACCTCAATTAGTGCGTCTTTATGAACAAATGCCCGAACCGAAGTATGTAATCGCTATGGGAGCTTGTACAATTACTGGCGGGATGTTTAGCGTCGATTCACCTACGGCTGTACGTGGTGTTGATAAACTAATTCCTGTGGATGTTTACTTGCCTGGTTGCCCTCCTCGTCCAGAAGCTATTATCGACGCAATCATTAAATTGCGGAAAAAGATAGCCAATGATTCGATGCAAGAGCGGGGTCAAATTAAGCAAACTCACCGTTTCTACAGTACAACTCACAATCTCAAGCCAACGGAGCAAATCTTAACTGGTAAGTATTTGCAGTCAGAAACTCGCTTTGCACCACCGAAGGAATTGACAGAAGCAATTGGTCTGCCAGTACCACCTGCGCTGTTAACAGCAAAGATACAAAAGGAGGAACAAAAGCGTGGCTGAAGAAGATTCCCAACCAGTACTAGCACCTGAAGAGTCCTTGGTCAAAGCTGGTCCAATTTCCCAGTGGTTGGCAGAAAATGGTTTTGAGCATGAGTTTTTGGAACCTGACAAGAATGGGGTAGAGATCATTAAAGTGGAGTCAGATTTCTTGCTCCCCATCGCTACAGCCCTGTATGCCTACGGGTTTAATTATCTCCAGTTTCAATCTGGTATTGACCTCGGCCCAGGACAGGATTTAGTTAGTGTGTATCACTTGATTAAAGTTAGTGATAATGCTGATAGTCCTGAAGAAGTACGGGTGAAAGTGTTCTTACCTCGGGAAAATCCCAAAGTACCTTCGGTTTATTGGATCTGGAAAACAGCAGACTGGCAAGAGCGCGAAACTTACGATATGTTTGGCATTGTCTATGAAGGACATCCGAATTTAAAGCGGATTTTGATGCCGGAAGATTGGGTAGGTTGGCCTTTGCGGAAGGATTATGTCTCGCCTGATTTCTACGAGTTGCAAGATGCTTACTAAGTAGTGCTGAATGTTAATTTTCAGCAGTGAGAATTTTTGAGCAACTCACCCTCACCCCTTTCCCTCGGCGGAGAGGGGTAATGTTTTTGTTATTTAATACTCTACTTCTTGTAAAAATGAGGTTTTTTAATTCCATGTTTAAAGATTTTACGCACTATATTGCGTAAGCTAGCGTCTCCTCTCAAAACTATATCTCTCAAATTTTGTTCTGGGCGACCTCGGAAGGAAGTAACGTGATAATACTTCTGTTGGTCAGCCGATTTTGGTGAAAAATAGTAGTTGGACACACAGCAGCGACGACCATGATAATTAATTGGGCTAACGGAGTGCCAAGAAGTTTTATTTGTAACCATAATCACTAGCCGATTGAACTGACTGTGAATAGTCCTACAAGGCTTTTTTAAACCTTGATCCCAAAGTTCTAGGTTACCACCATAATTTTCTGACCAATTGGGAGTTACATAATACAGTAAATTCAAGACACGATAGTTACTGATATCTTTGTCATGGGAATTATCTAAATGAGGATTTAAAAAACAGCCATATTCCATTAGGCTAAAGCCACCAGCGTAAAGATATTCATCTGGAATTAGTTGTTCAAATCCAGTTATTTCGGCAATCAAATTAACTATTCTGGCATCCTGAAAAGCATAGATAATCTCTTCTAAAATAGGATGATATTTATTTAATTGTATGCCAACATATTTATATTCTCTCAGGTCTTTTAATTGTAATAAGGTTTCTTTTTCAGGAAATGCGTTATAGATTTCTAACACGTCATTTATATCTAAAAGATTATCTACATAACAACTTTTAATGCGGTGTTCCCTAGCAAATTCATCTTTTAAAATCGATTTAGAATATTCGAGTTTATTTAAAATTTGCTCGGCATAATAATTTCGTAAAGCTGTGTGTAACATTGATATTTGATTCCAGATGTTGAATTTGTAGAAAAACTGACACTACTAAATACGGACCAGCCTGAAATTATTACTGTATTGGGCTGTTTTCCTTCATGAAGTTATTAACTATATTCTGTATTTTTTTGAAAGATGCACGCTAACCAGAAAGAGTCAACAATAAGTACACATAAACTTATTGTTATTTTTAAATAGAGTAGTGCTAAATAACCGAGTAATTTGGTATATTCGTGTTACCTACAAAACATATCAGGTTAATACGCGCATTGACATTATAGTACATGTTAAAACCATTGAATACAAACTGCTCTCAGTATTTTGCCCAACCAAGCAAAATTGATAAATGGGATGAAGATATTATTATTTGCAAGATATTAAATCCCACTCCAGCCATTCAAGCCAACAGCCACTACTTTGGACATCCAGAATGGGGACTAAATTACTTTGTAGCCTGTCACAGAGATGAAAAGTTTGTAGAACTATGGCAAGCCGTTATTGGCAGTTGGCACGGCAAAGTAGTAGTGGATATTGGTTGTGGTCCTGGCAATTTGTATGCTTCTCTCAAAGATTTTTGTGGTGAACCCCAGCTATTACTCGGCGTAGATGTTTCTCTCGGTGCGCTGAAAATGGCTCGTAAGCTTGGATATACAGCAGTTCTAGCAGATGCTCAAAATCTACCTTTTGTTTCTGAGTTTGCTGATATTGTGATGCTCAATGCTTGCTTGCACCATTGCGATGATATGGCAAAAGTTTTGCAAGAGGCAGCTAAGTTAGTGCGTCCTGGTGGACTTTTAATCACAGATCATGATCCCCAACAAAGTGCTTATCAGTTCAAAGGTTTAGGTTCGCTATTGTGGCAGTTACGGTTGCCAATTTATAGATACTTGAAACGAGGGGGACACTCTACTAAAGAGGAACAAACCTGGGGTTTGGCAACTGAAGTACATCACAAACTAGGTGATGGTGTAACACCAGAAATGTTCTACGAAGTGCTAGAACCAATGGGGTTTGAAGTTAAAGTTTACCCCCATAACCATACGGTAGGTGCGGAAGCGTTGAAGGGCAACTACGGTAAACCATTTTGGAAGTATCGTCTTACTCAGAGACTATCAGGTATAAACCCCCATTCTCCAGAGGCGGCATTGTCTTTGATGTGTGTTGCTAGACACACAGCCTAATCGTCATCAGATGAGTTTGACTTTGATGACAAGTATTTGTGCCAAATTAATTACTTCTGTTGTAGTTTCTCGGCTTCAATTAAGCGAATTGCTAATACTATTTCTGCTAAAGCGCGCTGAAATGCGTAATACCAACCATGCCAACCATCAAAAATACCGCCTTTGAAAATTAAGCAGTAAATAACAACAATAAAAGGAGCTAAAATTTTTTGTTTGCGGATGCGATCTACGAAGTTCAATTCGCTGAATGGTGTTTCTAAGATTTTTTTTGTTTCTAGAAGAGAATAGCGATCTTGGGCCCATAGCCAACGGCCAAGAGGTTTGCGATCGTCATGGTGGATATACGCACAAAGAGTTGCAGACTGACCAGTGATTTGCAAGAGCTGTGTATGTCCATCATCTATATATGTAACTTTGTTTTTCCGAAACAAGACTTGACGTGGAGGAAGTATTGCGCTATGCAGTGATTTACCAAACACACAGTACTTAAATCTGGCAAAATAGCCGTCAATATGTCCATCGACTGGCAAAGCAGCCATTTCCGAGACTAACTCATTAGTAACTATATAATCTGCATCTAGTGAAAGTACCCAGGGCGATTGAACTTGCTCTAATCCATAGTTCCATTGTTGAGCGTGGGTATCAAATTTACGTTGAAATACCTGAATTTGTGAATAGGAGTTAACAATTTCTAGAGTTGTATCGGTACTATAACTATCAATAACTATAATTTTTTTTGCCCAAGTGAGACGCTCAAGTGTGCGTCCAATATTGGGTGCTTCATTATAAGTGAGAATCAGAGGAGTAATTTGCTCTAACATAGATACAATAATGCCATCAGAATTAGACCAATTCTCTGTAGTAGGTGTTGGCATAGGAGATTATATGGTTGATGTAGTTTGTAATTGATTCTTGTTATTGGATAGCATACATGCTGGTCGTGTTGCAAAAAATGTCATGGGCAGAGCAAACGCATCTGAAAGTTTGTTTGGAAATAAACCACATTATCCACCCACAGGAACCAATCTGGGGCTACGTAGCCTAGCTTTCCGTAGGGTACTAAGCTGTGATTTGCAGGCTAATTATATGCGGCTTTATCAGGAAATGGTATAATTACATTTATATATTTATACTTAGATATAATATTAGTATCAAAAACAGCCATAGGTTTTAACTTATGTAAACGAACCACAAAGAGTGCGTTCGGCAAAGCTTTTGGGGCATAGCTGAAGCCGTAGGCTCAATTACGAATTAGGAATCATTGATTATACCCTTAATTGAGTTACGGCAATATTACCGGAAAAACATACATCTACATCACTGCCTGGAGTGCGATCGCGTTTGCTATATTCGCCTACATAATAAAAATCATCACCATCAAGGCGATAGTTAATTGGTAACGGTTTGTTACAAGGTTGGCAAAACACCAGTTCAGGATCTGCTTCTCCCGGTTGCAGATGTGGCAGGTTCACGTTCCAGAAACTTCCCATTTCTAAAGGACGTGGGAGTAAGTCGGCTAAAACTTCAGCAGTCAACTTGGCAGCCACATCCCAATCAAAATTTTGCTTGGCTTTGCGATATTGGGAAATAGCAATTCCCGGAATCCCATGCATTGCGGCTTCTCGCACAGCTGCCACAGTACCAGAAATATAAGCATCTACTCCCAAGTTGCCTCCGGCATTAATGCCAGATATCACAAATTTGATATCTTGGCAAATTTGGGTGGTGGCAATTCTCACACAATCAGCCGGAGTCCCGGCGATCGCATATTCGTTCTCGGAACGCCGATAGAGTGTAATGGGGCGAGTGGTGGTGACTTGATGCCCACAACCAGATTGATGGTGTTTAGGCGCGGCAATAATAGCTTTTTTCCCATTGATCGCCTTAACTAAAGCTTGGATACCAGGAGCGTCAATACCGTCATCATTAGTGAGAATTAGAGTCATATATAGCCTTTCAACAGAAAAGATACAGGGCAATGTAGGGACACAGCAACGCTGTGTGTAATCAATTTTTTTGAATTTAAACCACAGATAAGCACAGATATTTCATCGGCGTTCATCTGTGGTTTGTTTTCCCTTGATGCGGATTTTTGCCAGAATTTATATTATGCAGATATCATGTTAGCTACTCAAAGCCTTGAAGAAACGTTGCAAACTCTTAAATACATTGGACTTTTTCGCAGGTACAGCATCTGTTGTTTGTGGTTGTCCTTGCATCAGGATGCTATCCAACTCATCACCTGATGGCTTTTTGGGTAATTCGGCAATTTTTTGATATTCGCCTTTAGTTTCTACCCATACTTCCCATAAACCTGGATAGCAGCGAAATACAGCAGTTTCATCATCGACAGGGCGCAGGTAGTAGCAAGATTCAATGGTACTAATGAAACGCTGGCGGGTTTGCCTGGCTGTATAACCAATGCCCACAACTCCAGAATCTTCCAGGCGGGGATTTAACATCACAAAAGGGCGATCGCCTATATCTTCACATAACTTTTCCACCTGGGGAACTTCTACGGCAGTAGGGGCAATAAATAAGAAAATCTCGTCTTCTGGCTGAATTTTAGACTGTAGAGAGGCAGCCCTACCTGTACCGATATCCAAAATTTTAAATGGTGCATCTGTCCAATCACGACTAGCCAAGGCTGCACCACCAGCATCGGCAAAAAAAACCTTCAGGCGGGAATCGTATTCTGCAAACACTGGTAGAAATTGTGCCGCCACTGGCATTAGTTTGAGTTCTGGGAAGACAAAATCTACTTGTAAGCGAGTATAGCCATCTGCAAGAGCTGCTTGGGTGGCTGTGCGAGATTGGGCGATCGCTTCTTCAAGACTGTTGGGCAGTTCAGGCATAGTTTATTTATGAATCTAGCATCTATTTCCATTGTTTCAGTATTTTTAGCAGTAGCGACACAGAGACATGAAGAGTGCTGAGTTAAGAAACCGCTCACACTTTGACAAGAGTTCAGCGAAGGCTACTTCGACAAGGCTCAGTACAAGTCACTCGAGCCGCTCAGTGGCCACAAGGGGCGGGGTATCAATTTAAAGCGGCTTTTGAGTAGGGACACCAACAGCACGGGGAAAATTAGCTAGTGTACTTGTTACCTTACGCAAATACAAACAGTGACGGATGCTGTTACTGAGAGGAGTGGTAAATTTTTCAATTGTTTCAATTTTGCCACCCAACTGCTTAACAGCATTTCGCAAAGCTGTAGTTTCTTCCTCTGTCCAAGTACCTCGGTAAATTACTGCTAAACCACCTTGTTTGAGTAGTGGTAGGGTATATTCTGCACAAACAGCAGCTGTACCGACAGCGCGGATGAGGGCAACAGCGTAGGTTTGTCGATGCTGTGCTTGCTGACCTATTTCTTCCGATCTACCAACTAGAGTTTTGCAATTGCTCAGGCCTAATCTAGTTAAAATTTGGTCAACAAAAGCAATTTTTTTTCTGGTTGAATCTAGCAGAGTGATTTGGCAATTGGGCATGATAATACCTACCGGAACACCGGGAAAACCTGCACCTGTACCAATATCAATCACAGAAGCACTCTCTTGGAGGGATGGCAGAAATTGTTTTTGTAATGCAATTCCTCGCAATGAATCCCAGAGATGTTTTTCCCAAAATTCTTGTGGTTCTGTAATCCGGGTTAAATTTAACTGATGGTTACCTTCCAGAATTAATTCATAAAGCTGTTGGAATTGTGCCTGCTGTTGACTACTGGGTTGCCAGTTGAGAGTTTGTTGCCAGATTTCTGCCATCTCTGGCAATAAGGGAATTGTTGAGTTAGTCATTAGTTATTCCCCATCTCTCCATCTCACACCGCCGCTTGTGGTTCTTTAACTTTGCTTTCCAGTGTCGCTGGATCAACTGATTGTAGTTCACCGTGATTGAGTGTCCAGCAACAGTCTGCGATCGCCAACATATCACCCGCATCGTGTGTTACTACCAACAGCGTCCAATCTTTTTTCAATTTTGCCAATAAATTTACTAATTGCCGACGCATTGACCAATCTAACCCGGCTGTCGGCTCATCTAATAATAATAAATTTGGCTGGCGAATTAATTGCACCGCCAAAGCTAAACGCCTTTGCTGTCCACCACTCAAAGCATAGGGTGCGGCGGACAGCGATAAATGCTCTAATCCTACTTCGCTCAATGCTTGTCTAACTCGCTCAGACCCTAACTCAGGATGTCCTAAACGCAATTCTTCTAAAATCGTACCACCGCAAAAGTGGCGTTCTGGAAACTGAAACACCAACCCTGCCAATTGTTGTAGCTGTTCGGCGATGAGTTCTTGTTCCCGCCAGCAGACTGAGCCGGAAGTTGGTTCAGCTAGTCCAGACAAAATTTCTAGTAAGGTACTTTTACCGGAACCACTCGGCCCAATAATCAGCCCTAGCTGCTGGGGTGCTAATTCCAGATTCATTGATTTGAGAATCGCTGTTGGGCAGGCTGTGGGATGATAAGTTAAATTTCTGAGATAGAGCATTTGTTAAGACTACCAAAAAGTTGGCGAATAACTCATTAAAACTAAGTTAACAACACTGAGAATAACTAGAAAATTATGCAAAGACTCATGGCGCATTGCCTGGGTTAACACCTTAACCTAACAGCAAGAATAATTCACCTTTTCCCCAAAGTTACGCGTTTTTTTGCGAAAACTTGATGCTAACGGCAAAAATCAACCCTTGTACTTCTTTCTATTGTGGCAGACTTACCCATTAATTATGGCGACAAAAATTATGGGAACTTGGCAAAATAACCGCAGTCAACCTGTGTAGAATATTTAGGCCGAAACAGACGCAAGTTATAGTTAACCGTCTTTTGCATTCTAAGTAATAGATACAACTATTTCCACCGTAACTTTTCTGAGGTTTAAATGACTGAACGGTGTTCTACTCCTCAACCAATAGCATTTGCCAGATTCACTAGGCTTGCTCAGACGACCTTTTTAGCTGCGATCGCCTACGGCGCGGCTTTGCCGATCGCACTCAATTTGTGGGTTAATCCCTCTGTTGCTGGCGATCCATTTCGGACTAACGAACCTCGTCAAATTGGTGACAACACAGAAGCAGCTTTTAAAGCTGTTTTTCAACAGGGTGATTATCCAGCCGCAGAACGTTATCTACAACAAGCAATATCTAGTGAGCCAAGCGAACCTCTAGCTTATGCGATGAAAGCATCTTTAGCATATGCCAATAAAGATTTAGCTACACTAGATACTTACAGCAAGAAAACGTTAGAAGCCGGACAAAAGCTGATTACTACTGATAAATTGCGCGGCAATATATATACTGCCGTTGGACATTTTTTTGAAGGGGCAGCAATTCTCACCCGTGAAGGTACACTCAAAGGCGCACCACAAGCCTTAACTCGCCTACGGCAAGTCTATCAACATTTAGACAGAGCAGAAGCGATCGCTCCTCAAGACCCAGAACTAAATTTGCTCAAGGGCTATATGGATTTGATGCTAGCCGTCAACCTACCCTTTGCTAATCCCGATGATGCTATTGAACGGTTAAAGGCAAATGCTGCTCCCCAGTATTTAGCGGATCGGGGTATAGCCATTGCCTACCGAGATTTAAAACGGTATCCTCAGGCTTTGGAGTATGTTAACAGTGCTTTAAAAACAACATCTGATAACCCAGAGTTGTATTATCTTAAAGCTCAAATCTTGAGAGAACAGGGGCAAAAAGTTAAAAGCCAGTCAATGATCCAAGAAGCGATCGCTAATTTCGACAAAGCTTTAACTAAAAAATCCCAACTCCCAGCCGGTTTGGTAAAACAAATTGAGCGTGAACGGAATCATAGTATTAAGCAGCTGAATAATCAGAATTAGGGAATAGGGAATAGGGAATAGAGTATTGGCTATTCCCCTTTTCCCCATCTTCCCACTCTCCACTCCCATCCTGATATGCTTATTCTCAGTAAGAGTAACTATAAGTCAGATGCAAATTCAGTTTCGTGAAATCAACCCTTTTGATGTATGGATTTGGCTAAAATTCAGCACAATTCCTTCTGGACGTGAAAAGCAATATGTAGAAGAAGTTTTTAATTCCTGGTTTTATCTGGGTAAATTGGGTGCATTTAATGCAGAAAATCTCCAGGTACAGGAAACAGGACTTGATATCAATTATATGAATTATGACCAACAAGGATATGACAAAAGCTTGCTGGCACTAATGCACAATATGGGCGAGTTTGAGTATGAGGGACAGTGGGCGCGTTGTTGGTTTGACTTGGGAACTAGTGATGCGATCGCGCTTGATATTTTAATCAATGCCCTCAAACAGTTAAATGAGGAATATGTCACTATTGAGGATTTGTACATCGGTGGCGAAAATGAAGATTGGCCTGTCGAGGATAGCGACAGTCCTTCACACTCTCTCTACGATAATTAACTATGAGTAAACTAGGCCAAATTCGGGTACTAGCTTTAGGACTTATTCGGGATGGCGAACGCATTTTCGTTTCTGAAGGCTACGATCCTGTAAAGCAAGAAATATTCTATCGGGCTTTGGGTGGTGGGGTTGACTTTGGCGAAACCAGCCAAGTTGCTTTAGAACGAGAATTTCAAGAAGAAATCCAGGCAGACTTAACAAATATTCGCTATCTGGGTTGTATAGAAAGTATATTTACGTGTAACGGTAAGCAAGGTCACGAAATTATTCAACTGTACCAATGTGATTTTGCTGATACTCAGTTTTATCAGTTAGACAGCTTAATATTTTCTGAGTCAGAACATCATAAACATCGGGCATTATGGATAGATATTGCTCGTTTTAAATCTGGCGAACTAAGGTTAGTTCCAGAAGAATTTTTCAAATATTTGTAAATAATTACGAATTAGTTTAAGTAGGTGGGTGGGAAAATTTATCGCTGGGATAAGGCAGAAGGCAGAAGGCAGGAGGCAGAAGCGAAGAGGGTTTTAAGCTGATTCATTATTTCTCGTAATTGTGTGCTATTTTGGTAAATCAAATTTTTATCTTTTGATAAAAGTTCTACATATCGATTCAGTTTTTTAATAATCTTAAATTTTTCTGTATTACTAAATTTCTCTAAATCTTGTTCAAATTCTTTTGTTGACTCAATGAGTATATCCATTGCACTATCTCCTAGGCGGAAATCCCCAACTTACCTCAAATTTAACGTAGAGCTTTCAATAATTGAAGTGTTTTAAGTGTGGTAATTCCAGGTGGGGAGGTGGGAAAGATTTTTTGTTGTTTTTTCCAACTATCTGAGGCGTACATTGGTTGGGTTAACGCTAAAATCCTATTTTCAAGGATTTGAACAACTGTTACACATAGTTTTTAACATTGCGGTAGTGTGGAATACCCTACTTATTTATCGGCTAGCATACCAAAATACTAGATTGCAACTTTTGTATCAACAACGTTATATTTATTTACATAAAGTTACAAAATTTAAACAAGAGGTTCGCAATGACTATTTTAATTGCATTATTGACTGTAGGTTGGGTAGCTGCTTCAGTTTTAGGCTCGCTGGCTTACTTTCTAGGAGAACAAAGCAAGCCTATCCATGAGCGTAACTGGGGTTCCGAGTCTTTTGAAAAGTTAGCTAAGTCTATTACTGGGATGGATACAGACTATGGTGTTCGTGTTCCAGCCTATGCAATGGACGCCTACACTAGCCGCAATTTGTCCCGATAAGAGCGGTCTGCAAAAATGCTGATAAGTTGATAAATTTAACCCCCAGTAACAAGACTGGGGGTTTTGCTTTTTTCTTACTCAGCACTCCCCTTCGACTTCGCTCAGGGCCAGCGCACTCAGACGTTCGGCGAAGCTACTTCGACAAGGCTCAGTACAAGTCAGTCGAGCCGCACTCAGCACTTTTTACAACGGACGATAGACACGATAGTTGATTTTGGGGAAGATATTATCCATCAACTCAACTTTTTCTAGCCAACCACTATCGACTTTGCCAATTTTCACGTCTTCGTAGAGCTTATTAAACCGCATCAAGTGCGATCGCGTTCTTCTCACGGCATAGGGTACCATTGTTCCTGTCCGCATAATAAACGCCCAGTCAGAAGATTGCGCGAGTAAAAGTTCCCGCGCTGCTTGATTCAATGCTCTCCACTGTAATTCATCTTCTGGTTCCAAGTACGATATTTCAATCATGCGCTCGGCTGCTTTATGTAAATGCGGGTAAATCCAAGCATTTGTCTCATTCAACCAATATTCATGGAAACCTTTAAAGCCCCAACTCGACTGCGAAGGGCGACAAACTTGCTGCGTCGGTTCTGCTCGCAAATAATCTGCCAAATGGGTCATTGCATAAGTTCCTTGGTCATACCATGACTTCCGGAACAGGTAATCAATGAACCAAGGGCCTTCATACCACCAATGTCCAAACAACTCTGCGTCGTAGGGTGAAACAATAATCGGTGGACGATGCATTATCCCATGCAGATGTTCGGCTTGTCGTTCCCGATTATACATAAAGTTAGCAGCGTGTTCTGCTGCCTTTTCCCTTGCCCAGTAAGGATCATAGAGTGCCTTATCTGAAAGACCTAAACCACGGCCAGTAATTTTGTGATACTTAATGCCCGTATTTTTTCGCTGACCATTGGGCATGATGTAAGGCTTAATATACTCATATTCTGCTTCCCAGCCCAAATCTTTGTAAAATTCCCGATACTCTGCTGCACCAGGATAGCCTACCTCAGAAGACCATACTTGCTGGGAAGATTCGTGATCTCGACCAAAGGCAGCGACACCAGTTTCTGTGAAAATCGGGGCATAAGTGCCAAAACGCGGGCGAGGACGGGCATAAAGAATCCCATGTCCGTCGGTGAGGAAATAGCGCAAACCAGCATCTGCTAGCATCCGCTCAACACCTTCATAGTAGGCGCATTCCGGTAACCAAATGCCTCTAGGTGCTCGTCCAAAGGTTTGCTCGTAGTGTTCACAAGCTACTTGAATTTGTGCCCACACAGCTTGTGGATACATTTTCATTAATGGCAAGTAACCGTGAGTAGCACCACAAGTAATAATTTCTAAATTGTTACTATCTTGGAACTGCTTAAAAGCTGTGACCAAGTCACCGTTGTAACGTTCCCATAATTCACGAGCTTCGTTAAACTCAGTAGCGTAATGTTCAGCTAAATAACGAATATGCCCATTGTGAACATTTCGTTCAGCTTCTAGTTCTGTAAGTTCTTCTAATTTGGCTAAATGCGCGTCATAGCGTTCTTGCAGTAGGGGGTCACGGAGCATCGACACTAGAGGCGGTGTCATACTCATCGTAATTTTAAAGTCGATGCCGTCTCGCTTTAAGCCCTCAAATACTTTCAATAAAGGAATGTATGTTTCGGTAATGGCTTCATAGAGCCATTCTTCCTCCAGCACATAGTCACTTTCTGGGTGACGAACGAAGGGCAGGTGTGCGTGAAGTACAAGGGCGACGTAGCCGATAGCCATAGTGATTTTGGGGTAGTACTTGTAAGTTGAAGGACGAGGGGTTTGGCGAAATTAACAATATTTTAAGACTTTATGGGGATCGTGAGAGTAGTTTTATATTTAGCAAGACTTTAAGATATTTGCTCAGGGTCAATGCCTGCGTTCCGCAAGCGTTCTGCTAATTTTTCAGCCCGTTGACGTTCTTGTTCTAGCTGTTGGTTGGCTTGTTCTAGCTGTTGGCTTGTTTGCTGTAACTGTTGGCTGACTTCTTCTTCTGGCAACAATACCAGCTGCCTCTCTGGGGTAAAAAAACGTAATTTACTAGACTCAACTCCCAAATACAGCCCTAACTGCTGACTCCACAACCAACCTTCAGGCGTACATTCAATTTCTTGATATTGTCCATCAACTAAGTGAAATCCTTGTAGTTCCAGGCTATTGGGGTCAAACCAAAAGTAATCAGGAGTGCGAAATGTATTTTGGTATATTTGCTTTTTTAGACCTTTATCGATAGCTGCTGTCGAATCAGACAACATTTCGATAATTAAGTTGGGATATTTGCCATCTTCTTGCCATACAACCCAGCTTTTGCGGTCTTTTTTCTCTGTATCTAAAACTACAAAAAAATCAGGGCCGCGAAATTCCTCTGATTTTTTCTGATTGGGACTGAAATAAATAGTTAAATTGCCGGTAGCATAGAAGTTTTGACGATCGCGCCACCACCACTTAATGAGGCGGATGAGTAAGTCGATTTGTTCGCGGTGTAAGTCTGATTCCAAGGGGGGTTCGTCACTGTAAATATCACCTGGTGGAAAAATTATACCTTCAGTGATATCTTCTACACTAGATGTGGCAGCAAGGGGCTGAGACATAACAAGACAAAGTTTGTGTTTGTATCTATGCTACCGTGACAGACCAAACTCTATGCCCTCAATATGATTACTCTTCGCTTTCTTGATACAACTGTTCCAATTCTTGCAACTGTGTTTTCCGAGACACGCGACGATACTTTTTACTTTCTAACTTCGGTTCGTAGTGCTGCTTACCCTTACCTTTCGTTTTCACTTTCAGCGTTGATTCGGGATCAGCTTGTTGGTTAAGCTGAGTCTGACGGGCGATCGCCTCATCTAAAAATTCCCAGTAATGCTCATACCTTTCCCAGTCGCCCCGCACTACACAATCAGGCTCATCTCGATGTAGACAATCGCTAAATCGACAGCTAGCTTCAGCTAAAAGCTTTCTGGCTTCGGGAAAATAATAGATTAATTCTTCTGGGCTACAATCCAAATCAGGCTGATTAAAGCCGGGAGTATCTGCCAGCAAGCCACCTTCAGGCAATTCAAATAATTCTGTATGGCGGGTGGTATGACGGCCACGAGCTAATTTGCCAGAGACTTCCCCTACGCGCAGGTTAACAGTGGGAATCAACGCATTAATCAGGCTAGATTTCCCCACACCGGAAGGCCCAGCAATCACAGTAATCTTGTTGCTCAGATAATGAGCTAATTTGTCAATATTTATGCCATTTTCAACGCTGATAAATAACGCTTGATAGCCCCAACCCAACAGGCGATCGCTGATTTCTTGTTGTATCTCTGGTGAAACTAAATCACTTTTATTCAAACATAAAAGTACATCTACATCAGTAGACTCAGCTTTCAGCAAAAACCGACTTAATTGGTAAGGTTCCAGAGGCGGATCAGCAACAGCGAATACCAAGAGAATTTGGTCAACATTAGCGATCGCGGGACGATCCAATTGGCTTTCACGGGGCAGTACATCAGAAATCGCCCCCCTACCACCAGACCAATCTGGCTCTTCTACAACCACGCGATCGCCCACCATTACCTGTTGCCCAATTTTTTTCAAGCGGGTTCTGCGGGTGCAGAGGAGGATGGGGGGATGGGGGGATGGGGAAGCATTTTCGTTCTTGTCCCCTTGTCCCCTTGTCCCCTTGTCCCCTTGTCTTCTTGTCCCCTTGTCTTCTTCATCCAGCTGTACTCGATAAAAATTTGCTTGCACGGCTAGTACCGTACCGAGTAACTGTCCAGTAGGAGAGACAGTTTCCACTTTCATTAGGCAGTAACGGGACGGCGTACTAACAAGGAAAAATAACTAATACAGTCTGTTATTTGCTCAACTTGATAACCTGCCATTGTCAAGCTATCAGGAACTTGCTCGATAGGCTCTCCAGAGTCTAGCCATACTTCCAGCAAACCTCCCGGCGACATTTTTTCCAGACATAATTTTGTCCGCACGAAATTAATCGGGCAAGGTGTGCCACGCAAGTCAAGTTGAGCATCGGGAGTTAAAAGGGAGGATAGACTACTCATTACTTAAACAAATTTCCCAAAAATCCTTCTAGACCACCTTTACCAGTACGGTCTCCCTTAATTTTAGCTAGCTTCTCCAGCAATTCTCTTTCCTCCGGTGTTACCTTGTTAGGAATGTCAATTAATATCGTCAGCAGATGGTCTCCGCGACTGACAGGATTACCTAAGCGAGGTACACCACGATTTTCCAATTTCATGACTGTATTTGGTTGGGTTCCGGGGGGGATAATCAGTTCTACTGGCCCGTCTACTGTATCTACTTCCAAACGGCAGCCTAAAATTGCTTGCAGGTAGCTAACTTTAATTTCTGAAAGAACGTTAATGCCATCCCTTTGAAATTCTTCGTCTTCATTCACAAATAAGTAGACGTACAAATCCCCAGGAGGTCCACCGCGTTGTCCTGCATCTCCTTCTTGGGAGATCCGCAAGCGTGTGCCATTATCCACCCCAGCCGGAATGGTAATTTTCAGTTTTTTGGGTACTTGATTTGTCCCCTTACCATCACAAGCGTCACACTTGTCTTCAATCACCATTCCCGTACCGTTACAGGTGGGACAAGTCGAGACTTGAGTAAAGCTACCAAAAGGCGTTCTAGTCACGCGGCGTACTTGACCCGACCCGCTACAAGTTGAACAAGTACGAGGGCGCGTTCCTGGTTTTGCACCCGAACCACCACAGGCATCACAGACTTCCAGATGCGAAATGCGTATTTCTTTTTCACCACCAAATACCGCTTCTCGAAAGTCTAACTTCAGGTCTAGCCTTAGGTCGTCACCCCGCACTGGCCCACTGCGCCGTCTTTGTGTTGGACTACCCACACCGCCACCAGCAAAGCCACTGAAAATACTTTCAAAGATATCGGCAAAGCCGCCCATATCACCCATATCTTGGAAGCCTACACCAGCACCACCTGCAACACCAGCTTCACCAAAACGGTTGTAACGCTCTCGAACATCTGGCTCGGACAGCACTTCATAAGCGCGGTTAATTTCTTTAAACCGCTCTTCTGCTCCCGGTTCTTTGTTCACATCTGGGTGATACTTCCGGGCTAAACGGCGGTAGGCTTGTTTTATTTCTTCTTTGTCGGCGTCACGAGAGACACCCAGAATTTCATAATAGTCGCGGGCCATATAGCAAAGGTAAAAGTTAGGAGGAAGAAAGCAGAAGGCAATAAACGCCATAGACACTGACTACCCTACGGTAAGTCGTATCCCTAAGGAACGGCTGCTCAGCACGGGACGGTAGTCATCACAATTGGGATTACCCACTCTGTTCATCCAAGGGCGAAAACTCGCTTAGGCGAATTTTTTCCTGAACGCAGTGTCCTTAGTCGGGCGACTTGCCGGAAGCTAGGCAGAAGGCAAAATTAAATTTTTATTAATATATTGATTTTACCGTGTACCTTTTACAAAAATCACCAGCAAGCCCGAAGCAACAGTTGCTTTCCTCATGGGAGACGACAAAAGCTGCCAAAGTTAGGAGCCAGGGCTGTCTCCTTTACAATTGTGCTACTTAGTAGGGGAAAATCCTGCTCATAAACCATAGGGGCTAGCCGCACAATCAGGTGCGGAAAACCCTCCATATGCATTTGAGCGCATTTGTACTGGGACATTATTGTCTAGCCCACGGTAATTCGCTTCTACAATCTAACAAAATTAGTGACTGGGGAATAGGGAATCGGGAATGGGGAAACTTCTTCTACCCTAACTCCCCACTCTCTACTCCCTAATCTATCGCCTCGTAATCCGCCTGTGCTGTACTTTCATCATCAAAATCAAAGTTGAATTGTGGTATCAGTGTGCCATTCATAGGTTGTTCCAATTCCGAGGACAACAAGCTATCTGAAACTTCTTCAACTTTATTAACTTCGTTTCCATCTTGGTCGTTAGCTCGGTTGTATACATCAGCACCAATAGCAAACAAGGTCTGTTGAAAGTCATCCAAGCGCTGTTGAAATTCTGTGAGCGAAATGCTGGGATTAGTCATTACGGCTTGGAGTTGAGTAACTTTTTCATTGGCTAAAACTTTCATCTGCTCACCAATAAAGTCAGCATTATCCTTTAAGGTCGATTCATAGCTGAACAAAAGATTATCCGCTTGGTTTTTGAGATCAACCAGTTCTTTACGTTTTTTGTCTTCTTCGGCAAATACTTCAGCTTCTTGCCGCATCCGTTCTACTTCGTTGGTACTTAGACCACCTGTATTAGTAATCCGAATACTCTGTTCCCGCCCAGTGCCTTTATCTTGGGCACTAACCTTGAGGATGCCGTTGACATCAATTTCAAAAGATACTTCTATTTGTGGGACACCACGGGGAGATGGGGGTATTCCTGCTAGCAGAAACTTACCTAAACTTTTGTTATCCCGTGCCATTGCCCTTTCTCCTTGGAGAACGTGGATTTCCACGGAGGTTTGTCCATCAACGGCTGTAGAAAAAACTTGAGATTTGCTGGTAGGAATTGTTGTGTTACGTTCAATGATTTTAGTGAACACTTCTCCCAAAGTTTCAATTCCTAAGGACAGAGGAGTGACATCTAGTAATAGGAGATTATCAACTTCGCCACCCAGTACTCCTGCTTGAATAGCAGCTCCCAGCGCTACTGCTTCATCGGGGTTAATAGAGCGATCTGGTGCTTTACCATGAAAAAATTTGACCAGGGCATTTTGAACTGCGGGAATACGGGTGGAACCACCTACTAAAATAATTCGCTCTATGTCTTGTGGTTTGAGGTCTGCGTCTTTGAGAGCTTGAATCATCGGCTCGATGGTAGCTTCAATTAAACGCCCTGCCAATTCTTCAAATTTAGCACGACTGAGTTCCATCTCCAGATGCTTCGGCCCAGTCTCATCGGCAGTGATAAACGGCAAGTTTATGGAAGTACTCGCCATGCTGGAAAGTTCAATTTTTGCCTTCTCTGCTGCTTCCCGCAGGCGTTGCAGTGCCATCTTGTCAGTGGAGAGGTCGATTTTCTCTTGTTGCTCAAAGCGTTCAATCATCCAGCGCACGATGGAGTTATCAAAGTCGTCCCCACCTAAATGGTTGTTACCACAAGTGGCCTTAACTTCAAATACTCCATCCCCAAGTTGCAGGATAGAGACATCGAAGGTGCCACCTCCTAAATCAAATACTAAAATTAGCTGCTCTTGGTCTTGTTTTTCCAAACCAAAGGCTAAAGCCGCAGCAGTTGGTTCATTGATGATGCGTAAAACTTCTAATCCGGCAATAGTACCTGCATCTTTAGTGGCTTGTCTTTGAGCATCTGTGAAATATGCTGGTACGGTAATTACTGCCTGAGTGACAGTTTCACCCAAGAAATTTTCCGCATCCTGCTTGAGTTTTTGCAGAACCATAGCGGAAATTTCTTGAGGCGTGTAGTTTCGTCCGCGAATTTGGACATCAACAGTATCATCTCGACCTTTAATACAGGTATAAGGTACGCGACTGCGTTCGATTTCAGTATCCTCCCAGCGACGACCGATGAATCGCTTGATACTGTAGATTGTGTTTTCAGCATTAGTTACGGCTTGGCGCTTTGCCAGCTGACCGACCAAGCGATCGCCACCCTTACCAAATCCCACAATACTCGGTGTGGTACGTCCGCCTTCTGTGTTGGAGATCACAATCGGTTGACCACCTTCCAAAACGGCGACGCAACTGTTTGTAGTGCCTAAGTCGATTCCAATAACTTTTCCCATACGTACAGTATTTTTACTGAGTGCTGCTGCCGTGATGTTTCGCGGACTATTTTTGTATGGGCTAAAGCTTACGGTAACGTCTGTGGAACTCCTCTTGGGAGTATTTGAAACACGGACTGTTGTTTAGGGTTGACTTTTTGTGAAAAAGTCGCACCCTAGATGCAAGCTGCTATCAAAAGGTGGGCTGCGAAAGTCCGGCAAACTGTCAACAGCCCTATCCTTGTTGAGATATGCGATGCTCGTCCTTACTAGAACCTAGGCACTTTTGGTTAATGAGGCGAGCAACTACAGTTTAACTGTCAGATGGACTCGACTGATCTTCCTGTGCAGGTGGTGTGTCTTCCTTGGGAGCAGCCACCTTAACCATTGAATGGCGTAGCACGCGATCGCCCAAATAATATCCGCGTACTAACTCTTCTAACACTGTTCCTTCCGGATGTTCATCCGTAGGTTCCCGCATTACTGCTTCATGGAGGTTAGGATCAAATTCTTGGCCTTCAGGACGCATTGGTGATACACCTAAGCGCTTGAGGGAATCCACTAATTGTTTATAAACTCCTTGATAACTTTTGTGAATTGTCATCTCGCCATCACTTTGTGGCTTGAGATGCGCTCGGGCTCGTTCAAAATTATCGACTATGGGCAGCAATTCCAAGATTGTGTTACGTTTCACCAGCAAATCTAGCTCTTCTTTTTCTTTGCTGGTGCGTTTGCGGTAATTCTCAAAATCTGCCGCAATCCTCATATATTGACTGTTGCGTTCCTCTAGTTGCGCTTTCAGGGAATCGATTTGTTGAGTCAATTCTGCCAAAGCAGCCGTTTCTACTTCAGTCTTCTCAGTCGCAGCGACGCCATTTTCTGGTGTAAGTGTCGTATCTTCCGATACATTAGTTGGGGTTGTCACTTGCTCAGTAACCTCGCTACCAGATTCGTTGGAGTTGATTTGGGCTGGGGAGTCGCTCTTCATTGCTTGCTTTACCTCTGTTGGTTCACCCAATTGCTGGCTTATGTTGTTTACCTGTTTATTTTCGTCCATCATGGTCTACTCGTCCCAGATTGTGTTTATGGCAGTACGTCACCACAGCTTACAACTGAGGCTAATTTTGTTGCTGACATTTTCCTGGAAGTGATGTCACGTTTTCATTATTGTGACAAATGGTGAACACGTTAGCGTAGACTCCCTGGGGACGGTATCCCGAACGAGTAGGTTAACACCAGGAGTAAACCTTTGGGAAGAGTGGCACTTCAATTACTCACCCCTCATCATTATTCAAACCTCCAGACTCATCTATGGGGTCTTCAATTTTTAATTTTTAATTTTTAATTCCCTGAAGGGGCTGACCTAAATTTACTCAGTGTCAATGAAAATTCTCTGCCTTAGGCTGGGAATACTTTAATCAGAGGTTTTCCCTACTCATTGCTCACCTATGACTTACTCGTCACCACAACGGCGCAGTACCGCTCTAACTACAAGAACAGAGTTTTCGTCCTTTGGTAATAAGCTAGTACAGTCTGGCTATGTCAACAATGAACAGATGCGGCAAGCGCTGATTGAAAGTCGCAAATCTGGCATACCCTTGACGGAAGTACTGGAGTCAATCACCGGGCGACAACTATCACCTGAGTTTCTCCGGCAGTACAAGAAACAGCAGCTATTTGAACTTAAAATATTATACGGCGTTGAGTTCCTTGATCCGGAAGTCAACGACATCGGCAATACAAATGTGGGGAACCTAATTGAAACCCTGATTCCGGCGGATATTTGTCGTCGTCATCGCTTGGTGCCGTTATCAAAAAATGAAGCCCAAAACCCGCCCTGTCTTCTAGTGGCGATGGTCGATCCGGATAATTTAGAAGCTTCCGATGACCTCAACCGGATTTTGCGCCCCCAAGGTTTGGCATTGCAGCGCATGGTGATTACCCAGGAAGATTACCAACAGCTAATTAACCAATACTTGGATGATTTAGCTGTGCGGCAAAAGCACCTGGAACAACAAAAATTTACAGATATTAATCAAGATTTAGAGAATATCGGTAATCTCGACCTAGAAGATGCCCCAGAAGATATGGAGGCTGATTTAGGGGCAGCAATGAAGGGCGCAGAAGATGCCCCTGTGATCAATCTTGTCAACAGAATTCTGGCTAAAGCTTTACATGAAGGGGTTTCGGATATTCACGTCGAACCACAGGAAGAAAACTTACGCATTCGTTTTCGCAAAGATGGGGTGTTGCGTGAAGCTTTTGATCCCCTACCGAAAAAAATCGTGCCGGCGGTCACAGCTCGATTTAAAATCATCTCCAATCTAGATATTGCCGAACGACGCTTACCCCAAGATGGACGTATCCGGCGCATGTTCGAGGGACGGAAGGTGGACTTCCGTGTAAATACTTTGCCTAGTCGGTATGGGGAAAAGATAGTACTACGGATTTTGGATAACTCTGCCACTCAATTGGGATTGAATAAGTTAATTACTGATCCCGAAACGTTGCAAATTGTCCAGGAAATGGTAAGCCGTCCCTTTGGTTTGATTTTGGTGACAGGCCCCACAGGTTCTGGTAAAACTACATCGCTGTATTCTGCGTTAGCAGAAAAGAACTCACCGGGAATCAATATTAGTACGGTAGAAGACCCCATTGAGTACAGTTTGCCAGGGATTACTCAAGTACAGGTAATTCGAGAAAAAGGACTAGATTTTGCTACGGCATTGCGGGCTTTTTTGCGGCAAGACCCGGATGTGTTGCTAGTGGGTGAAACGCGGGACAAGGAAACAGCAAAAACTGCGATTGAGGCTGCTTTAACAGGTCACTTAGTCTTAACTACTTTACACACCAATGATGCCCCTGGTGCGATCGCTCGTCTGGGAGAAATGGGTATTGAGCCGTTCATGGTTTCTAGCTCTTTGATTGGTGTGTTGGCACAACGTTTGGTGCGGCGTGTATGTTCTGACTGTCGCATTCCCTATACTCCCACAACCGAAGAACTGGCTCGCTATGGTCTATCAGCTTCCCAAGATGTGGGTGTAACTTTTTACAAAGCTAATACTTTGACATTAGAAGAACTTGCGGAAGCAAAAGCTAAAAATCAGCAAGTTTGCCCAACTTGTAGTGGCTCTGGCTACAAAGGACGCTGTGGTGTTTACGAAGTTATGCGAGTTACGGAAAATCTACAAACCTTAATCAACCAAGAAGCACCAACAGAACGCATTAAGGAAGTAGCAGTAGAAGAGGGGATGAAAACCTTGCTGGCTTACAGTCTCGATTTAGTCCGCCAAGGTGCCACCACCCTGGAAGAAGTAGAACGGGTGACTTTTACCGATACTGGTTTGGAAGCAGAGTTAAAAGCCAAACGCAAGAGCGGTCTTACTTGCCGGAGTTGTAGCGCCGAATTACAACCGGAATGGCTAGATTGTCCCTACTGTATGACTCCTCGTTTTCAAGATTAAGAATTAGTCATTAGTAATGGCTTTTGAACATGGAATGGGCATTTAACAGAAAAACAAGGAATTAGAACTATGGAAATGATGATTGAAGACTTGATGGAACAGATGATTGAAATGGGTGGCTCGGATTTGCATTTATCCGCAGGTTTGCCTCCCTACTTTCGCATCAGTGGCAAACTCACTCCCATAGGCGACGAAGTATTGAGTGCAGACCAGTGTCAAAGACTGATTTTTAGTATGCTCAACAACACCCAGAGAAAAACCTTAGAGCAAACCTGGGAGTTGGATTGTTCTTATGGTGTGAAGGGTTTAGCTCGCTTTCGGGTGAACGTCTATAAAGAACGTGGTGCTTATGCTGCTTGTTTACGGGCACTAAGTTCTAAAATTCCTAATTTTGAAAAATTAGGTTTGCCAGATGTGGTAAGAGAAATGTCAGATAAGCCCAGAGGATTAATTCTGGTAACAGGTCCCACAGGTTCGGGCAAAACAACTACCCTAGCGGCAATGATTGACTTGATTAACCGCACCAAAGCAGAGCATATTCTCACGGTAGAAGACCCGATTGAATTCGTTTATGAACCGATTAAAAGCTTAGTTCACCAAAGACAACTGGGTGAAGATACCAAGAGTTTTGCTAATGCTTTGAAAGCAGCTCTACGGGAAGATCCAGATATTATTCTGGTAGGGGAGATGCGTGATTTAGAAACGATTTCTTTGGCTATTTCAGCTGCGGAAACAGGACACTTAGTATTTGGTACTTTGCACACCAGTTCCGCCGCACAGACAGTTGACCGGATTATCGACGTTTTTCCCCATGAAAAACAAACTCAAGTGCGAGTGCAGTTATCTAACTCTTTAGTAGCTGTGTTTAGCCAAACCTTGGTGACTAAGAAAAATCCCAAACCTGGTGAATTCGGTCGAGTAATGGCTCAAGAAATTCTTATCGTCACTCCTGCTATTTCTAACTTGATTCGAGAAGGTAAAACATCACAAATTTACTCGGCTATCCAGACTGGCGGCAAATTGGGAATGCAAACTTTAGAAAAGGTTTTAGCCGATTTATACAAAGCTGGAACTATTTCTTTTGAAGCGGCGATGTCGAAGACTTCTAAGCCAGATGAGATCCAACGTCTCATTGGTACGGCTGCGCCACCAGCAGGTGCCAGACCTGGTGCTAATGGGGCTGTCAGAGCGCATTAAATTTTGACCGAATTTTAGATTTTAGATTGACTCAATCTAAGATCCAAACTTCTGTAACTCTTACAATTATCTAATTTTGAATTACTTAATCCATGCCAACATACGTTGCTCGTATTCGGGATTCCCAAGGCAAATCTCGAAAGGAAAAAATTGTTGCCGAATCCTTGTCACAAGCTCGCACTAATCTAAGACAGCAGGGTTTTGTTATCCAAGACTTGAAGCAGTCTCAAAGTCTTGGTAGCTTTGATTTGAAGAACCTGGAGACGGCACTTGCTAAAGTTTCTGTTAAAGATAAAGCCGTCTTTTCTAGGCAATTTGCTGCTTTGGTGAATGCAGGTGTAGCGATTGTCAGAAGTTTAGGTGTACTTTCCGAACAGTGTAGTAATCCTAAATTAAAAAAAGCACTAATTGACATTAGCAATGATGTTCAAAGCGGTATGAATCTTTCAGATTCAATGCGTAAACATCCTGAATGCTTTGATGGTTTATATGTCAGTATGATTCAGGCTGGTGAAGTCGGTGGTGTTTTAGATGAAGTGCTAAACAGGTTGGCTAAGTTATTAGAGGATGTTGCTAGATTACAAAACCAAATTAAAGCAGCATTATCTTATCCTGTAGTTGTGGGGGTTTTAGCAACCGGCATCTTTGTGGGGATGACTGTGTTTCTCATTCCCATTTTCGCCAAAATTTTTACAGAATTGGGTACGGAGTTGCCAGCACTCACTCAATTTTTGATGATGTGTAGTGAAGTATTGAGAAGTTGGCGGGTTTTAGTTGTCATTGGTATTCTCATAGGATTGGGAATTGCTTATAAGCAATATTACAAAACACCCGTTGGTCGCATTACTATTGATCGTCTTTCTCTCAAAATGCCCTTGTTTGGTGACTTGATTCAAAAATCATCGGTAGCCCGATTTAGTCGCACTTTCGGCGCTCTGACTCGTTCAGGTGTGCCAATTCTTACTTGTTTGGAAATTGTGCGGGATACATCAGGAAACCAAGTTGTTGCTAACGCCATAGATGCAGCACGCGCAGAAATTCAACAGGGAGGAATGATTAGTCTTGCTTTGCAGAAAGATCAGGTTTTTCCGGTGATGGCAATTCAGATGATTAGCATTGGTGAAGAAACTGGTGAATTAGATGCCATGTTGATGAAAATTGCTGATTTTTATGAAGATGAAGTGGAACAGGCAGTTAAAGCGCTAACTAGTGTTTTGGAACCACTGATGATTGTGGTTTTAGGGGGTATGGTGGGCACGATTTTGCTAGCGATGTATTTGCCTATGTTTAAAGTATTTGAAACTTTGGGCTAGGTGATGAGAATGGATGAGTTATGAGTTAGGAATAAAAATTTTATATTCCTAACTCTACATAATTTAAAATTTAAGATTTTGTTTGCCATCCCCAATTGAATAATTTTTTGGAACTACAAATTAGTATTTGAGGACTGAAGTCCTCTCTTCGAGACGCTACGCGAACACTACAAACTTTTAATGATTTATTTAATGAATTATGGCTTTGCAAAAATTTCACTATGAAGCAAGCTTGGCAGAGTATAGCAATAATTTAGCTGCGATCGCTCTACTAAAGCAACACCGACCATATTTGGAAATGATTCCCAGTCTGCGCCGTCCAGATGAAAGTGTCATCACCATCCCTTTGCCTATTGTCCGCTTCCGCAGCACTGCAACTTCAGACTCACAAGCGATTTGCTTATTCTGTGATGTAGCTATTTTGATGTGTGATCCAGAGTGGAAAATTAAAACTGGTGCAGAAATTCTCGTCTTTATTCACCGTCCTCATGAAGATTTTTCTGATTTGTTAGGACGTTGGCGACGAACTCAAGTTTCGCTGGATAAAGACTATGAGTGGTTAATGCCTCCTCGCCACAGTCATATTTTAAGTGAGGGAGCTAATACTATATATCCGTTGTTTGTGATTTTTGGTGAAACATCAGAACGCATCCAACGAGGACTTGTGGGAGCAGAACTGCCATTTATTATGCAAACACCAGAGTTGCTACTGGAAGAAAATTCCGACTCTTATTTTTCAGAAATTCCACCAGTGTAACTCAACGAAAAAATAAAAATGCCAAAAGAAGAATTTCTCTGGCATTTTTATTTGTCTATGCTTAATTTTTAATTCACAAATTGAGGCATAATTTCAGCAGCCGTAAATATTCCATAAATACCGCGCTGGTGCAATTGCCTACCAGCTTTGAGATAACCAAAGGCAGGTCCGCAGACATTGGCTGCCATGCTGGTTTCATCTCCCAAAGTAAAGGTATGGGTAGAAATTTTCCCTTCAAAGGTGCGTCCTGTAATCTTAACGTTGGTGCTGAGGGGCTTTTTGGGATTGCGAGTATCGACTACACCACCAACAGTAACGCGATCGCGCGCACAAATGCCGGCAAATTCTAACATCACGTCATCGGCATGTTCCATATTCTCTAAAGTCAGTACGCCATTAGTTTTATCTAGCAGGGCTTCTACCTCTGCGTCAGTCATTGCCTTGGCAGTTTCCACTGTGTAACCTGGCATATGGCCAATATCTTCCCGAACCGTGGCGCGGTAAGCTTCCCAGTTGGCAATACCTACACCAAAGGTAATTTCTACTTTGTGAATTTCGGCGTAGCTTTGGGCTGCTAAAGCGGCGGCGGCGGTTAATAGTCCTGGTGTTGCACCACATCCTGTCATATAAGTAATTCCGGCTGCTTGCAGTTCTGCTTTCATCGCTAAGAGTTGTTCTACGGCACTAGTGCGTTTAATGGCATCTACTAGCACACCCCGCCAACCGGATTTGATAAATTCTTGGGCGACTGAGGGGATAAAGTCATTCGGCAGGTTAGGTAATGCGAGAAAATACCCATCTACAGGCTGACTGGTAGCGATTAAATCTTGAATGCTGTTATTGCTTAATGTGCCAACTGGTTCTAGATAACCAACAGAACCTTGAGATTGGTAAGTTTTAATGCATTGTTCAGTATTTAAACTTTCAGTAGAGTATGCGTAGCCTTTTTGATCTGCGGCTGCAACTAAAATCATTTCCCGTTTACCGGCGAGGACTTTAGCGGCTGCTTGTCCGAGTCCGCCAAAACCCAGGACTCCGACGCGAATTATTTTGTTGCTTGGTTGTGTATTCATAGTTATTTGTGGCGTTGTGTTAACAGCTATAAAGGTTAATTATGCTCCATTATCCTTGGTTCGTTAGCTGACTAATACTTTTTTTACCAGAATATTTTGCTGATTTGAGCTTGACTACAAAGACGGTGATGTTTAGATTCCAATTATGGAACTAGCCCTTTCAAGGTGGATAAAAATTATAGTCAAAACATTCGGGTAGTGGTAAATATGTAGTGAAACCTGATAATTTCTAAATCAAATTATTCATTTTTAGCTATGGGAATTTTGAATTCTATTTAACTGGCTGATTGAATTGTCTCTCAAGGATAAGATTGCTAAATATATCGTTTAGCCAGAAAATGTTAAAAGTAATAAAGTACAAGTATTTTAAAATTAGAATATTGCAGCCTCGATGTCAGCCAAAACACCTACTTGCCCCAGTTGCGGTTCTCAACATACTGTCAAAAACGGTAGGATTCATCATCAAAAACCAAAGTATCAGTGTCAAAACTGTAAAAGACAGTTTATAGAAAATCCCACTAATAAAGTTATTAGTAAAGATACGATAGAGCTGATTGATCGACTTTTACTTGAAAAGATACCTCTGGCAGGGATTGCTCGTGCTGCTCTTGTTTCAGAAACTTGGTTACAGAAATACGTTAATAACAAATATACTCAGATTCCTCAAGAGGTTAAGGTTTCAGAGAAACCTAAAGGAAAGTTGACTATCGAATGTGACGAGGCTTGGTCATTCGTAGCTAGTAAAAATAATAAGAAATGGATTTGGTTAGCTTTGGATAAAAAGACTAGAGAAATAGTTGGAGTTTACATAGGCGAGCGCAGTGAAGATGGAGCTAGAGGATTATGGAATTCTCTACCACCAATTTATCGTCAGTGTGCTGTTTGTTATACAGATTTTTGGGCAGCTTATGCACAAGTTATTCCTCAAAAACGTCATCAGGCAGTAGGGAAAGAAAGTGGCAAGACTAACCATATTGAACGTTTCAACAATACAATGCGTCAAAGAATCTCTCGCTTGGTTAGAAAAACTTTATCATTCTCAAAAAGGCTAGATAACCACATTGGTGCTATCTGGTATTTTATTCATCATTATAATTCTTGTTGTAGCGCCTAATTTTATTCTCACTACATATTTACCACTACCTTTAGTTAGGAATAACGACGCTCATAGTTACAATCATATTTATCACTATTATTGTAACTGATTTATTTGCTCATCCTTTACAATAAAGGTGTTGCAATAGTCAATGTCACGAGGACTAGAAAAATGGACGTTGAAAAACTAAGTAGCCCAACAATAGAAGTATCTGATATTACAGCTTGGGATAAAAACGGACAAAAGCTTTTAGTATCGAAAATTAGAGCCAGAGATATTGAGGAAGATATTAAAGGAAAAGTAGAAGAAATTCTCAAATTTGAGAAGGAACATAATCACGTTACAGTTCCTTATGCGATGACCGCTACTCCTGAATACATTAATATTTTTCAATGGGATGGTGAAAATCTAGCAACTGTCTACACGTTCCCGACTCGTGAAGTAATGACTGAATACGATTCCGAATTTGCATCTAAGAAAATTTTTGAATATTATCTAGAAACATTAGTCGAGAGTTGGTTAAGAGATTTAGCTGACAATTGGAAAACAGATAATCCCCCTAAATTACAAGAATTAACACAAATAGGTTTTGTAAATAAGCTAGCTGATGCACAGACTACCGGGGATAAATTTTAGTGATTATACTTTATATTGAAACTAATTTTTTTATTGCTTTTGCTAAAAATCAAGACAAAGAATCTGAGCAATTGCTGAGTGATAGCAGTTCTGATACAATTTCATCAATTAAAATTGTGTCTCCGACAATTTGCTTTATGGAAGCTCTTTCTGTACTAGAAAATGAACGTCAAAGAAGTAATAGTTTTAAAGTACGGATGGTGGATGAAATCAGTAAAGTAAAAGGAGATGTAAATTCTGAATACTCTAAAGAAATTCAAAGATACCTAGAACAAGCGAAAATTCAAAGTGACCGAAGAATCAATGATATCAATATTCGCCTTTTTGAAGTTTTAACATGGGCTGCAAATAATGTGGATTTAATAAATCTAGAATCATCTATACTTATAGACAGTCTCAATCAAAAATTTATTCCTGATCCCACAGATAATTTAATTTTACATTCTATTCTTAATCATGCTAAAACCTTTTCAGATGCTCAGAAAATTCTGTTAACTGGAAATTCTAAGGACTTTGGCACGAAAGAGATTAAGCAAATATTGAGTGCAGCAGGAATACAGAAATATTTCGCCAGTACAAAAGATTTTCTAGGGTGGTTGCGGTCAATTTAATAACAACGGTTTACCAAAAAACACTTTCCCATCTTCCCGAAAGTTTAAAGCGATCGCATCTCTAAATCAATACTTCTCTAATTTTGGGTAGTTAGTGGTACGTCATCACGGGATACAATAAAAAATGGGCACGTTTTTCTAGCTATACCCAAAACAGCAAGCCAAATTTCTTAATCTATTGATGTGAAGATTTTGCTTAAAAGCAGCTTTACAAGTATAGTCTATCACCCGATTCATTAACTACCGCGTGGACATCTCTCTTTAGTCAAAACCTCCTAGGAGAAACCATGACTATTGATTCAGAACTTTTACAAACACTAGATCAAATGCCAGAGTCACTTAAACAAGAACTCTTGCATTATGCCAAGTATTTAGTTGAAAAATATTCCCAGGCTATTTCTCAAGAAAGCTCACTCCCAAAAAAACGTCGATCTGGTATCTTAAAAGGAACTTTTGTTCTACCCTTGCCTGATAATTTTGATGAACCTCTTGAAGATTTTCAAGAGTATATGGAATGAATGCTTTTCTTTTAGATACTCATGCTTTTATCTGGCTAACTGAAAATGACTCCAGCCTTCCAGATGATCTAAGAATAATCGTCGATACAGCAGATATGGTTTATCTCAGTATTGCTAGTCTTTGGGAAATTGCCATTAAATTGAAACTTGGCAAATTATCACTGCAACGGAACTATGAAACCATAGGTTCTGCGCTAGAAGCTTCAGATATTCTCATACTTCCGATCTCTTTTGCCGATACGGTTCAAGTTCGGAATCTCCCGCTACGTCATGGCGACCTTTTTGACCGGATGTTGATTGCACAAGCAATGAATCACTCCTTAACTATTATTAGCAGGGATACAAAATTCGATACTTATTCTGTACAGAGGATGTGGGAATAACGTGAAAAATTTTCTTCTTGACGCTATGAGAAGAGCATCCGGTTATTTGGAGACTACACCATTCAATTATCTCTCAGTCTGACAGTGAGTTGAGCGAAGGCGATCGCATCAGTATGACATTAGCCTGAATAGAAATAATCCTATTGGGGTAAACTACACCTGCATTGAACCTATCCATAGCAAGAATAGTAGAAGTTCAATAGTAATGATAAACTTTTTCAATAAAACGTATATTTTTGTGAATCACAGGGCTAGCTATACTACTGCTAGCGCTTATTTTTAGCGATTTTCCTGCTTACTTTGCCCAATTAATGGTGAGCTTGACTAATTGAATAGGTTAAGAGAAACTAACTAATAACTGACGTATGTGCTTATAATTTTAATAAAATTTGTAAAGATTCTGAGATATATATTTTGAGAGATGGAACATTAGTTAACAAATGGCAAATTTGTATCTAAGTAACAATGTTCCGATGGCTATATTTTTAGCCTGCTGCTAAGGCAGTACAGTTCAATCGTACTATCGTGGTTGGCCAAAAGCATGGAGACATTAGAGTTCATAATTTATCCAGACGGTCGGGTACAAGAGAAAGTCACTGGCATTGTGGGTAATTCTTGCGCTGAAGTTACAGCAGCAATAGAGGCACAGCTGGGGCAAGTACTTAGTCATGAGCCAACCTCAGAATTTTTCGCAGCTCAAGTGCAGCAGTCTGCTGTAGCTAATACACAAGCCACATACAGCGATTGGTAGTTTTCTCAAACGTTTAGTTTCATTAATTAACAACCGCCATGTCACACTTTAGCCAAATTAAAACTCAAATCCGTAACCTTGACTCTTTGAAAGATGCTCTAACTGAATTGGGTATAGATTGGAAACCCGGCCCACGCGAAGTACGCGGCTATCGCGGTCAAACCCATCCTGCGGAAGTAACTATTGAACAAGAAAACGGCTATGACATCGGTTTTAGATGGAATGGCAAGGAATATGAGTTGGTAGCTGATTTGCAATATTGGCAACAAGACTTGTCTGTAGATGGATTCTTGCGCCAAGTGACTCAGCGCTATGCTTATCAAGCAGTTGTCAAAGAAACTGCCCGCGTCGGCTTTCAAGTGGCTGAACAACAAAAAAATCAAGATGGTTCGATTCGCCTAGTAGTACAACGCTGGAGTGCGTAATGACTGATTTTCTGCCGTCGTCAGGAGAATCAGTAGATGATCGTTCCGGTTTGGAACCAGAATTAGGCGGTTTTTTACGGGATAACCCAGAACGCTCTGGTTTAGAACCGGAATTAGGTGGTGTGTTACGTCAAAGAGGTGTTTATGTTGACGAAATCACCTGTATTGGTTGTAAGCACTGCGCTCATGTGGCGCGTAACACCTTTTACATTGAACCAGATTATGGGCGATCGCGCGTGGTTCGCCAAGATGGGGATGGAGAAGAGGTAATCCAAGAAGCAATTGATACTTGTCCAGTTGATTGCATCCATTGGGTTGATTACACTGAACTAAAAACTTTAGAGGAAGAGCGTAAATATCAGGTAATTCCTGTTGTTGGCTATCCCGTGGAACAAGCAGTTTCTACTTCTGAACGGCGGCGTAAAAAGCAAAAGTTAAAAAACAAAAAATCCCATTCATAAAATAAAAAGATTCCATAAATATAATTAAGGACTGGTTTTGCCAGTCCTTTTGTGCTTTGTTATCAAGGAAAGCAGTTCAATATTTTTTATGTTGTGTGGCTAGTTTTTCATGTGAGAATAACAGCCAAATCAATCATGTAAAATTCAAAAGCACTTAAATCAAAGAATAACTGGTACAAGGTTTGTACCAGTTTCGGAAATGGCATCAACGAAGTCAGAGGGAAGTCCCAATGAAACGAGTTTCACAGCCAAGTATGAAAGAGAGACTAGAAGCTAGAGACTAGAATTTTTACTCAGCACTCAGCACTCAGCACTCAGCACTTTCAAGTCAGACGGAAGAAGAATGATCTTCCTTCTGACTTCTTGTTCAGCAGCACCTATTTGGGAGGGGTCGGAATCCCCATCCAAATTCATCCTTCTGACTCCTGACTTCAAACTTCTTCCTTCTTGAACTATTCATTTTCTGAAAAGGTTTGTACCTTGCCATCAGGACTGAGAACAACTCGAATTCTGACATTTTGTCCATATCTATTAGCCGAAACAAAAGGTTTACCAATTTCAGGTATCCCCGCCGTCTCGACGTATTCTCTCGCTGCCCGATTCAAGGGTAATATTCTCTCAAGGGCACCATCAACACCCACCATCAAGCTATATTCTAATGTTTGTGTGAATCCACTAGGTGGCTGCCAGCGCTTTTGGAAGATTTCTCTCGCTTCTGCTATCTGGGGTGTGTCAAACAAGGTGCTACCTGTAGCAATCTCTTCCGGTAGAGGAGCTGAGGTATTTGCAGAAGAATTGATTGTTTCTTCTAGCTGCCCTGAGTTGACTGGTGTCTCAACTGGCAGGGTATTGCTACGAACATTATTGGGTATGGGAGACAGAGATGGCGGGACTGATGAGATACTGGGTGATGTTTCTCTGTTAGGAGATAAGCTGGGTGGTAAATTCCGCTTTTGGAGGAGAGCAATATCACTCTGGGGAATTGCTGCTGTAGTGTCTTGCTTGAGATTTGGCTGAATAGCAATTTGCTGGTCTGGAATCGTTGTGGATGCTTGTTTTTGTGAGCTACTATCCAGGTTGGGAATCTGAGACTCCATTACAGACAGTGGATCTTGTGGAGATGGTAGGGATGCTGGGGATAAACCAGAATTGAGGGATGCGGAGGAATTGGCGGAAAGAGTGGAACTAGATGATGTTGAGGGCTGTTGAGGTAAACTAGCCGTGGGAAGTTGCGAGTCTGAGCCGATCAGTGGCAACGATGTCAAATCATCCGGCGGTGTGAGTTCGGGTTGCTGTGTGGGAAAGTCGAATGAAGGCGAGGATTCTAGCGCATTTCCTGCCTGTTTTGGATCGACTGATTTGGCTATCTGCGGTTGCTTTTGCCTATTGTTATTGGCATATTGCAACGTCACTGGTAGTAAACCTACACCTAATACCATGACTGCGGCAATAGGTGCCCAGGTTGGTAAACGCAGAGTGAAACTATTGTGATGAAGATTTGGTAACGCCATGACATCAGCAGAGTATTCGTCTAAGGCAGTTGCTAAATCGAATAGTTGCAGCAGACTCAGTTGAATTACAGAACCAGATGTCTGGTTAGCGAGGGAACCAAGAAATAGATTGTGAGTTAAATAATTACCTGGTTCTAAGCGGATTTTGCCCCCTGGTATTTGGGAGTTAAAAGATTTGAATGTTTTAATAGTTGGTAGTGAAGATTGCTGAAAATCTGTGAACTCTGATTCACTAGATACTTTACTGGAATCCTGAGGTTCAGCCAGACTGAGCCAAAAATTTTCTGGAGGCTGCTGAAGAAATTCTTGTACGTAGCTGGTGACAACATCGCACAAAATTTCTAGTTGGTCGCGATCGCCTCGAATGAGAAATCTTTTTTCTTCTGGTAGTTGCGGATCATCAAAGCGCAGCTCAAAGCTTAACTGCTTAATCACGGTTTTACCCATCCAATGGGATAAAGGTGAGCTTTGCGCCAATATTTCTAGAGTACAGGTCGGAGGTGTGTAGCGACGAATGACAGAATTTGATAATGGCATGGCAGGAACGGCGAGGGAGACGATGATCTAAAATTTTGCAGAACGGTCTATGAGTGCTAGCCAGAGACGGCGGTGTCCACCAGTAGCACCGTAAAACAGTAAATCTACAAGCAGTTTTAGCGCCAAGTGGGTGAGGAGATCCGTGGATATTTGGTCATCCTCTTCCATCCGTTCTTGGTAGGTGTTGCAGAAAGCATCGATATAATCTCCAAGTAAGGCAGCCTGATGAGGTTCCTGCTTTTTTTCGGCCATTTGTTCTAGTAGACTAACAGCACGGCGAATCAATTCTTGGTGCTGTTTGGCGAGATAGCAGGTGATGAGAACAAGCGATCGCGCTTCTTCTACATCTAGCTTTTTTCGCCCACCTTGACCTTTACGTAGGGGATTAGACTGACGCAGTCGCCATAAAGCTACCCGGTCTGGCACTCTCGACTCTAAATTCAGATTAATTGCCGCAGAGAGCATTGCCTCGGAACCAATACCAGTTAAAGTTTCTAGCGCCAACAGCACCAAGTCTAACTGGGTTTTAATATTGTCCCATTGCACTGTATTTGGAGCTGGAAGCTTGATTAAATCCTCCCATTGGGGATTTGGTGTGGCTGAATCGGCGGCCGAGTGCATAACTTTTAGCATAGGTGATCAGGCTGTAAGGGCTGTTGCTGTTACCCATTTTGAAACCAGACTCGGAAATATCCGGGTTGGTTTCCCATCGCTATTAGCTAGCTCGTCTCACTTTGGTAAACAGCTGTTGTCTTTGTCTTACTCTACTAGATGAAAATTTATTTTCAACAAATTCAATTGATAAAACTAGTAAAGTATTCCTAATCTTATCCTCCTGTTCAGTACAAATGTATAAATGAACATTACTGAATTTAGATAATATCTAATTGCTAATTGCTCATAATCTTGGGGAATTTAGTAATTAGCAATTAACAACTTAGTAGCCTGCATCCGTGATATTTATTGCCTGTTTATTTAATATGAGCAATAGTCACACCACTGCCGCCGTCTGCCTGTTCTGCTGGTTCATAATTACTAATTCTGGGGTGCTGTTGCAAAAAGGCGTGGACTCCTTGCCGCAATTTTCCTGTGCCGTGTCCATGAATAATCCAGATTGGGCCTGTAGCTTCGGAAATTGCCTTATCTAAGATAATTTCTCCATCAGCTACCCGTTTACCGCGCAAATCTACTGTATTTTTAGAGGTGCGAATTGCGGGTATACTTTGTTCAGGTTGAGTCACTACGGCGGCGGCTGACTTTGGTTTGACAACTGGTTCTGCTTTTTGACCATCTAAAGATTCGATATCTTCTAGTTTCACGATCATTTTCATCATGCCAAAGCGGACACTGAATTCACCATCCTCATCAGGTGCAGTTAATACTTCTGCTGTTTGCCCAAACTGGGAAATCCGGACGCGATCGCCTACTTTGGGCATAAACCCAACTTTGGGTTTTGGTGGCGCTGCTGGTTGATATTTTTGGGCAATTTGATTTAAGGTATCGGTGGCTTGTTGGGCATCTTGAGCTTTGGGTGTACCTTTTTGCAACTGACGAATCACTTGGGCAATTTCACCTTTAGCTTGGGCGATCGCTTGCTGTACGGCTACTTCCTGGTCAGCCCGCAAAGCCTTTTCTCGCTCTTGTAATGCTTCGGCTTTTGCGGAAACTTCTTTGTATAATTTCTCCGCTTGCTGTAATAATTTTTGGGCTTCCGCCGCTTTGATTTCTTGGCTACGGCGTTGCGCTTCTAACCCAGCAATCACTTGGTTAACTTCGTCTGTGGCTCCTCCTACTTGGGTTTTAGCCTGTTCTACCACTTCTGGTTTTAGCCCTAAACGTCGAGCAATTGTCAAAGCGTTGGAACGTCCAGGAATGCCCCAAAGTAGACGATACGTAGGTGAAAGTGTACTTTCATCAAATTCTACTGAAGCATTTTCAAACCGTGCATCTTCGTATTTCAGTGCTTTTAATTCACCAAAGTGAGTTGTGGCGATAGTTAGTTGGGCATGATTGGCTAAATATTGCAGCAAAGCGATCGCTAAAGCGCTACCTTCAACGGGATCGGTTCCCGCACCGACTTCATCGAGGAGGATAAGTGCTGAGTGCTGAGTGCTGAGTGCTGAGTTAAGGGACAAGGTAGCATTTTCTTCCTTATTTCCAGTCCTCAGTTCCCGATCCCCAGTTCCCAATGCGTCCAAAATCCGACTAATGCGGCGAATATGACCAGAAAATGTAGACAAACTTTGCTGGAGGGATTGTTCGTCACCAATATCGGCTAATACTTGGTCAAACCAAGGTATTTCTACTGGTTCACGGGCGGGAACAAATAAACCCACCTTGGCCATTAAGGCTGCTAAAGCTAGGGTTTTTAAGGTGACAGTTTTACCTCCAGTATTTGGCCCAGTGATGGTTACTACCCGTATATGGGGACTAATTAGCAAATCTACGGGAACTACGGGTTGACCTTGTTCGTGATGCTGCTGCCACACTAATAGGGGATGCCGTAAATTCCGCAGAGTAATAATTTCATTTTCTTCGCGCTTGATCAAGCGTGGGGGATTTGCCCCTAACCAGAAACTATATCTGGCTCTGGCGGTTGCTAAATCTAACGTGGTGACAATGGCTAACAATCTTTCTAAGTCAGATTTGACTGCTGCCACTTGCTCTGTTAAGGTACGGCGAATTGCTTCTTCTTCTACTTGTTCTTTTCTAATTGTCTGCCGTAATTGATTACCCAGAGGCACTACGGAATTAGGTTCTACGTAGAGAGTGGCACCACTGGTAGAGGTATCATGCACAATGCCAGGGATCGCATCTTTTTGGGGTGCTTTCACGGGGATCACAAAGCGATCGCCTCGTTGGGTAATTAGCTGTTCTTGGACTGCTCCGGATTTCGCTTGTAAAATATTTTGCAGTTTTTGGGTAATTTGACTCCGCACTTTCCGCAAATCTGTGCGAATTTCTCCCAGTTTTTGGCTGGCGCGATCAGTTACCTGTCCCCGTTCATCGATACAACGGTGGATTTCTTGCTCTAATTCTGGATAAGTCCGCAAATCGGCAACTAACTGTGTCAGTATGGGCAAGTCTTCTTGGTTATCAATGACACGGCGTAAATTTCTCGCTCCTGCCAGGGTAGTAGCGATCGCTAGTAATTCATCGCCTGCTAAAATGCCGCTACGTTCTGCCCGTTCTAAGGAATCACCAATATCTTGAATGCCCTCAAACGACAGGCCTGTGGTAAAACGACTTTCCAGTTGGTAAATTTCTTTAGTTTGATCTAATAACTGCTCACTTGCTGCCTGAGATGCAGGTATTTGGAGCTGAAGTGATGCGATCGCCCCGAGCTTAGTTGCCGCAAATGTGGAAAGATGCTGGCAAAGGCGATGCCATTCTAGTAGTTCTAAGGTTTCAGATTGGATCAAGGCTTCAATATCTAATCTGAAAGTATCGTAGCAATTCTAGCCCCCATCAGGCTAAACCTTAAAGAGGAAAATTTGGCTTTAGTCCACATCTCCATCACATCTCTCTTCTTACCAAAGTATGAGTGCTTGTTCATAATTGAATATTGCTGTTAATATTTTAAGGCAAATTTAATATTTTATTTTTTGAAAAAAGCTAAATTTATTCACTGATTTTGCTACAAATCATCAAGAAATATATTTTTATATTTAAATAAAAAACATTTGTGAAATAGACAATGTAGTCTTTTGTGTTGAAAAGTGTAATATTAATTTCATAGACTTTAGTGTAACTAGATAAATTCACAAAATTTTATGCTGTTTAGCTCAGCCAACTTACCCTATTGGATTTTCCTGGGGATGGGAGTATTACTATTTTTGTTCGTGATTTTCTCTGGTGGGGGAGAACAAGATACAGATGCAGATGCAGACACTAATGGCGAATTTAATTTCTCCCAATTGTGGGGATGGTTAGGTATTGGCAAAGCTCCACTTATCTTGTTACTGGCAACAGATTTGAGTTTATGGGGTATTGTGGGCTGGATGTTGAATGTTTTATCTAGTAGCCTTTTCACGGGAAATATTACTAATTTTGTCGTTAGTATGGTGTTATTTGGTTCCCTACTCATCAGCTTATTTATGGGAAGATTGATCGCCCAACCAATTGGCAAAATTTTTGCAGAATTTGGTGAAGATACAAGTAGCGATCGCTTGATTGGCTGTGTGGGAACTGTCGCTTCTTTTTATATTCCTCTGGAAAATCAAAGCAAAATTGGACAAGTAGATGTGCTGGATACAAAACGAAATCTATTGACGATTAGTGCTGTTTTACCAGAATGGGCAACTGTTGCCCCCCAACGTGGTGAAAAAGTAATTATTATTGAATTTAAATCTCAGAAATACGTAGTTATTGCTAAAGATAGTCCTGATGAAGAACGTTGGTTAGCTAATTCATCGCCGAGAAATTAAATTTATTAAATTAGGAGAAAAATATGTTATTTTGGTTAACTTTTATCCAGTCATTACCAAGTGTTGCAGCCAATGAAATTTCATCAATTCAGCTGCAACCAAAGCAGAATCAGACAAAATTAACTGTTACCACCATTCCAGTCACAGTCAAGCCGACTATTGCTCAAATTAATAGTGGATTACTATTTCCGGGAGTTATTGCAGCTTTAGTTGTCTTGCTGCTTTTAAGCCTTTACGCTTATACACGAGTTTACGAAGTCACACCCAACAACGAAGCTTTTGTGAGAACTGGGGGACTTTTTATTAAAAAGAAATCAGTAATTCTCTATGGTGGTTGTATTGTTTTACCTGGGTTTCATCAGCTTACCCGCGTTCCTTTACGAGAAATTTCCATTGATGTGGAACGTACTGGAAAATTAGCTGTACGGACTAAAGATTACCTGAGAGCAGATATCAGGGTCACCTTTTATGTATGTATTAATGCTTCCGAAGAAGATGTTTTAACAGCAGCAGCCAGATTATCGCAAAATGGTAACAAAATTACCCCTGAAGATATCAAAAATGCTTTAGAAAAACGAGCAGATGATGCAATTAGAGCAGCAGCAAAAACTAAAGATATAGCAGAAATTGATTCTGATAAATTGGGGTTTGCCCAAGAAGTCTTGAATTTAGTTGAACCAGATTTGAAAAAAGTAGGATTAACTCTAAATAACATTGCCATTTCGGAAATATTAGAGAGTGTTACCTATGATCCTGATAGTTTCTTTGATGCCCAAGGTGTGCGTTTACGAACAGAAATTATTCAGCGTTCCATTCAACAAAAACGCGAAGTAGAATTGACAACTCAAGTAGCAATCGAACAAAAAGAACTAGATGCCCAAAAGCGATCGCTCCAAATTGCCCAAGAACAAGAAAGCGCTAAACTAGGACAAAAATTACAAGTAGAGGCGTTAAAGGCACAGCGAGAACGGGAAATTCAAGAAGCAAAAGATAAAGAAGCAGCAGCAATCCAAAGAAGTAAAATTTTGCAGGAAAAATTAGTTGAAGAGGAAGAAATCCGCAAAAAATTAGCTTTGCAACAAAGCCAAATTGAAGCCGATATTGCCCTAGAAGAGCGCAATAAACAGCTAAAAGTGACACAAGCACTGCAAAAACAAGAAGCGGAAATTGCCGAAATTGAGCGCCAACAAAAGGTAGAGTCTGGCAGGTTGCAAGCACAAGTGCAGATAGTCGAGTCAGAAAAACTAGCACGAATAGCTCAGGAAGACGTGGCGATCGCCATTGCTACTAAAAAGCGTGAAAGCTTTCTTGCACAAGCAGAACAAGCCAAAGCCCAAGAATCAGTCAATACAGCAGGTGAAATTGAAAAAGCCGAACGCAACAAGCGCTTATCCACAATTGCTGCTGAACGAGAAGCTCAAGAAAGAAGTATTAGCGATCGCAACGTTGTTGAAATCGATGCCTTCCGCCGTCGTCGTCAAGCAGAAATCGCTCAAGAAGCAGCAGAATTAGAAGCTGAGGCAATTCGCATCCTCGCAGCAGCTAACCGCGATAAAGTCTTAGCAGAAGCAGAGGCTTTGCAAGTGAAAATTGCCGCCGAAAATACTATTAGCAACGCCAACCTCACCGCCAAAATTCTCACGACAATTTGGCCGGAATTAGCCGATAAACTTCCAGAAATTGTCACCGCCTTAGCACCACAACCAGGAGTTTTAGGAGATACTCGCATTTACTCATTCCCAGGGGCAAATGGTAGTAACGGCAGTCAAGATATCAACAAATTACTTTTATCTACTAGTGGACTTTCTTTAATCAATACTCTACTTGATGAAGGTAAATTAAGCGAATTAATCGGTCAAATTAGCCATCTAATACGTGACAAAAACCCAGGAATGACTGATACCACCAGTAATATTTCCTTAACAACTAGCCCAACACCAACTCTCAGCCAACAGAATACAGCAACTGATTAAACAAAACCCCTGTATTCAATATTTAAAATAGCTTTAGCCATTTTTTACCGTTCTCCATTTCCTGTTCCCTGTTCCCCATCTTAATGGTTACTGGCAAAAAAACCGCTCCAAATCCCCTCACAATTTGATACCCTAGCTTAAACAGATTTGAGAAAAGTTAAAGCGTGGAAATTCAACTTGGGCGGGGAAAAAAAGCTCGTAGAGCATATGGAATTGATGAAATTGCTCTAGTTCCTGGTAACAGAACACTCGATCCGAGTTTGGCAGATACTAAGTGGCGCATTGGCAATATTGAGCGGGAAATCCCGATAATTGCCAGTGCCATGGATGGCGTAGTCAATGTGGAAATGGCTGTACGTTTGTCACAGCTAGGCGCATTAGGTGTCATCAACTTAGAGGGTATCCAAACTCGCTATGCTGACCCAGAACCGATTTTAGATCGAATTGCCTCCGTAGGGAAAAATGAATTTGTTTCCCTGATGCAAGAACTCTATGCCGAATCCATAAAACCGGAATTAATTGAAAAACGTATTCGGGAAATTAAACAACAAGGTGGCATTGCGGCGGTGAGTGCTACCCCAGCCGGAGCAAGTAAATATGGTGAGGTAGTAGCCAAAGCAGGGGCAGATTTGTTTTTTGTGCAGGCTACAGTAGTCTCTACGGCACATTTATCACCAGAGGCGATAGTTCCCCTCGATTTGGCAGAATTTTGCCGTTCTATGCCCATTCCTGTGGTGTTGGGGAATTGTGTGACTTATGAAGTCACTTTGAATTTATTGAAAGCTGGGGCGGCTGCGGTACTAGTGGGAATTGGCCCTGGTGCCGCTTGTACTTCTCGGGGAGTTTTAGGTGTAGGTGTACCCCAGGCAACTGCGATCGCTGATTGTGCCGCCGCCAGAGATGATTATTACCAGGAAACTGGTAACTACATCCCCATCATTGCCGATGGTGGTTTAATCACTGGTGGCGACATTTGTAAATGCATCGCCTGTGGTGCTGATGGTGTGATGATTGGTTCTCCCTTCGCTAGAGCCGCCGAAGCCCCAGGCAGGGGATATCATTGGGGGATGGCAACTCCTAGCCCAGTACTGCCCCGTGGCACCCGCATTAGCGTTGGCACTACTGGCTCTCTTGAGCAAATCCTCATTGGTCCTGCGGGACTAGATGATGGTACTCATAATCTTGTGGGAGCCTTAAAAACTAGCATGGGCACATTAGGAGCCAAAAACATCAAAGAAATGCAGCAAGTTGAAGTTGTGATTGCGCCTTCTCTATTAACAGAAGGTAAGGTTTACCAAAAAGCTCAACAATTAGGTATGGGTAAATAAAGGAAGTGGGGATGGGGAAATCATTTTGTTATATATACCTAATGTCCTAATGTCCCATTCCCAAATTTAAATCCTTAAGAAAATTTTTCCAGACTCTTAAACAATCCCTGGAAAAATCACATATGTCGCCTACAATAGAAATAGCGGAGACGCATGTTTCCGTTCACTCCTCACACCACACTCCGCCCGGACTACTGTTCGGGCGGTTCCTTATGTTTGTGCATAATTTCTTTAGCTTCGTTGCAAATGTACATTCTTCACTTCTTAGCTGCTGTTTTTGCTATGGTAGAATTTTCACGAAACTCAGAAATATAATTGGCAAAGGTTTTTAGGCATGTCAGCAGCCGCACAAGTTACGGATTCTAGTTTTAAGCAAGAAGTACTCGACAGCGATGTACCCGTTTTAGTTGACTTTTGGGCGCCCTGGTGCGGTCCTTGCCGCATGGTAGCTCCTGTTGTAGAAGAAATAGCCTCTCAGTACGAAGGTCAAATAAAAGTAGTGAAAGTCAATACTGACGAGAATCCTAATGTTGCCAGTCAGTACGGTATCCGCAGCATACCCACATTAATGATTTTTAAAGGTGGGCAAAAAGTTGATATGGTGGTCGGTGCCGTGCCTAAAACTACATTAGCTAACACGTTGGAAAAATATCTTTGAAACTCAATCGGTAGCAAAATCCTTTTGAGTCTTCCATTGGCTTTAGGTTTAGGTAAATATTTGTTAACAAGTTTGCGAGACGCGAGACTTCGCGTCTCCAAAAAACTTTATCCAGTGGTAAACAGTGCTAGATTACCACTGCTAAAGTAATATGTTATTCCTTGAAAGAAAGGTGATCTCTATTTTTTCCCTCTCACCAAAAACAGCTTATGGGGTGTAGTAAGTCAAAGGTTTATTGATTTTTGTACTTATCTATATTTTTCTTGATTCTTTCCTACACCCCTTTCATGAACAGTAAGACGTTTGTGTAACGAAGTAGTAATTTATGTGGATTAAATTCTTTACTAGCACCTTGGTTAATATGAACAAAAGGTGCTTTTTACAGCTAAGAAATCATCAATAATATTTAATTATGTTAATAGTCAAAAATTATGGACTATCAAATAGTAACTGCACGAAGCGGTTGTAAATTGCATTCCAAAATTAGGTAAAATGTAATGCCATTGTAGCGGCAGTTCTCATGACCTCATCTGCGTCGTTTGATACATTAGAGACTCTCCAAGCGGACATCGCTGAACTAATTGATCGCTTACCGACGTTAAAAAATCGGCAACTTATTCAGCAGGCACTCGCTACCATAGTGCGTCTAGCTGAAAGTGAGGTTGACCGTCTTGATTGGAAAATCTTGTCGGCTGCGTTAGCAGATATGGAGCGAGGTTTCCAACTATTTTATGACTATCGACATGTCCGCAAAGTAACTATTTTTGGTTCTGCTCGTTTATCGCCAGAAACACCAGAGTATCTCATGGCCCTTGAGTTTGCTCGCGCTGTTACTCAGTTGGGATTTATGGTGATGACAGGCGGCGGCGGTGGCATCATGCAGGCGGGTCACGAAGGTGCTGGGCGAGATAATTCCTTTGGCTTAAATATTCAGTTGCCATTTGAGCAGCAGGCAAACCCGTTTATTGAGGGCGATCCTAAGCTGATTCACTTTAAGTATTTCTTCACCCGCAAGCTGTTTCTCCTCAAAGAAAGTGATGCCGTCGCCTTATTTCCTGGAGGATTTGGCACTCAAGATGAAGCTTTTGAGTGTATGACCTTAAGCCAGACAGGTAAGTTTGGCCCTGTCCCTGTAGTATTAATTGACCATCCAGGTGGAGATTACTGGTGGTCTTGGAGCAAATATATTGATCAGCAACTGGTACAAAAAGGTCTTGTGAGTCCTGAAGATCCCAGCCTTTACACAGTGACAGACAACCTCGAAGTAGCTTGTAATGCCATTACTGGTTTTTACCGGGTCTATCACTCTAGTCGTTATGTCGGTGAGCAGTTGGTAATTCGCTTGTCATCAGAACTATCTGATGCTGAGGTAGAGAAGTTAAATGCTAACTTCAGCGACATTCTCGTGAAAGGAAGGATTGAAAAAAGTCAAACTTTGCCTCAAGAAAACAATGACGAAACAGTTGAACTACCACGCCTCGTGTTGTACTTTAATCAACGTGATTTGGGTCGTTTGTATCAGATGATTGCGGCAATTAACCAGATGGGTACACCTTCAGTTGAAGAAAAGGCACATCCAGAAAGAAAGTAAATTTTAGTACCAATGTTCCGGAGAAAACGCGGGTTCAAAATTTTCCACACTAGCATAAGCAGCAAAATATACAAATAGATATATCATGAGCATAGAATTTATCCCTCAAGATAATGGTATCTCAACAAGACATTTCCCACCCAACAAATCAAATGCCTCTGCCCGAACAGATGCAGCACATGATTTCTGGTATTTGGGTAACGCAATCAATTTACGTAGCAGCTAAACTGGGTATTGCTGATTTACTGAAAGACGGTGCTAAAAGTTGTGAAGAATTAGCGAAATTCACAGAAGTTAATGCTGGATCATTGTATAGATTGATGCGTGCTTTGTGTAGTCTTGGTATATTTACTGAAGTAGAAAATGGCGATTTTCAGCTAACACCACTGGCAGAATATCTCCGCAGTGATGTTCCAGGTTCGTTACAGGCCATGGCTATTATGTTCGGTAGTGAAAACTGGCATTGGCAACCCTGGGGCAACATTCTTTACAGTATCAAAACAGGCAAACCCGCTTTTGATGATGTTTTTGGGATGCCTGTATTTCCCTACCTGGCTCAAAACCCAGACGCCGCAGCTATATTTGACGCCTGTATGACAAGCTTTTCCAGCACATACATCAATCCTGTAATATCTAGTTACGACTTTTCATCAATCAACACTTTAATTGATGTGGGTGGTGGACATGGGAGTTTACTTGCTGGCATTCTCAAAAAATATCCTACGGTCAAGGGTATAGTTTATGACCAAGAGCAGGTAATTGAGGGAGCAAAGCAATATCTGGCAGCATCAGAATTAGATGGACGTTGGCAAGTAATCGGTGGTAACTTCTTTGCATCCGTGCCGAGTGGTGCTGATGCTTACATCATGAAACACATAATTCATGACTGGGATAATGAAAGTGCCATGAAAATTCTCAAGAATTGTCACCATGTTATGCCAGATAATGGGAAAGTTCTCGTTGTAGAAAATGTCATTCCCAATACTAACGAACCTTCACCAGGTAAATTTCTTGACCTGGAAATGTTAGTCATGACTTCTGGAGGACGTGAACGCACCGCCACCGAATTTCAAGAACTCTTTGCTGCTGCTGGGTTCAAACTGACTAACATTATTCCTACTCCGTCTCCCATCAGCATCATCGAAGGTGTGAAAATGTAACGCACCATCAGAGGATGTGGGAAAAGTCCGAGAGGGGATAATTTTGTCATTCTGAGCGCAGCGTCAAGCCCTGACGGGCATAGCTGCGCTTACCGCGTCAGCGTTCCGCAGGCAAGAATCCAGAATATCCTGGCTTTGAGCTATATACTGAGATATTTCACTCCGTTCAATATGACAGGGGAAGACCCTTTTAAAAAAACCTCTAAGATCAACACTAATTGACTATCTGTTTTTGTTAATCCAATTTAATCACTATCGCTAGAGAAAAATCTAAAGCCCTTATTTTTCAAGACTTTTATTTTGAATTTTGTACAGCCTGGCGGTATCCGGAGGCTCTATTTTGAATTTTGAATTGATTCATCAATTTAGGTGTGGGTTGGGAAGCCACTGCGCCCTGCGGGTTCCCCGACTTGTAGCAAGTGGCGTTTGCGGAACGTAGCGCGCCCAGCGCGGCTGACCGTAGACATTGGTATTGTTGGGTTTCACTGCGTATTGCTTCGCAACGCTGACGCGAACAACTCCACCTTGTATCTTAAGAGCAACACTAGTTATCATGGCTCAATGCTGATTATCATCAAAAAGACTGTATATTAGCACAGGAAACAACATAAGGGGATAAAATATGCTGGAACTATTGGGTTCAGGTTTAATTTCTCTTTGGCTGGAAATGGCTGGTGTACAAATCAAGCCTGCAGATGCCTTAGAAGTATTAGCTTGGCAAAGTAGCCCTGGCTTTGTTCTGGCCCCTGATCCAAATCCATCTGGAGCAACTACAGTTCAGGAATATTTAAAAGGGCTGATTACGTCTAAATTGGTGGCAGAAAATTTAACTGAGAGTCAGGGAATTTGGATGCAGTCCGGGCCAATGCTGATGGCTAATCATCAAGGTACGACACCTCTACCCGCCGCCTCTTTAACGAAGATTGCCACTTCACTGGTGGCTTTGAAAACTTGGGGATCAGACCACCAGTTTGAGACTTTGGTCAGCGCTACAGGCCCAATAGTTAACGGAGTATTGCAGGGTGATTTAGTGATTACTGGTGGTGGTGATCCGATGTTTGTTTGGGAAGAAGCGATCGCCTTGGGTAATACTCTTAATAAAATGGGGATCAAGCAAGTAAAGGGAAATTTGGTAATTAATGGGAATTTTGCGATGAATTTCCAGGAACATCCGGTGTTAGCTGGTCAAATGCTCAAGCAAGCACTAAATCACTCAACTTGGACTCGTCCGGCAACTTACATACATTCAATCATGCCTAAGGGTACACCCAAGCCTCAAGTTGTGATTGCAGGTGGTATTAAATTTGCAGCACAACCAAACCCCCAACAAACCTTGCTGGTACGTCACTATTCTTTACCCTTGCAACAACTAATTAAGGAGATGAATGTTTTTAGTAACAACTTCATGGCAGAAATGCTAGCGGAGTCGGTGGGGGGAGCAGCTGTCATGCAATCAAAAGCTGCCAACCTGGCTAACGTACCAGAGGCAGAAATTCAATTAATTAATGGTTCAGGTTTGGGTGTAGACAATCGCATTTCCCCAAGAGCTGTGTGTGCGATGTTGATGGCGATTCAACGGGAAGCTGTCACTCAGCAAATCAATGTGGCTGATTTGTTTCCTACATCTGGATTTGATCGTCGGGGAACAATGCAAGCCCGAAAAATGCCCAATGCGACTGTGATGAAGACTGGTACTCTCCGAGATGTTAGTGCTTTAGCTGGGGTGATCCCCACACGCGATCGCGGTTTGGTGTGGTTTACTATTATTAACCGTGGCCCATACGTATCAGATTTCCGTGTTAGTCAAGACAAGCTATTACAAAGTCTTGTGCAACAATTAGCAGTAGCTCCAAATATCCCTCCTGCTGTCACTCCCCAATCTCCTAAGTATTCTTCACCTGAATTGGGTGCAGTTAGTCGTAATGAAATTTTGTTGGGTGGTAGTAATTAAATTCCTGGCTATTGAATTAAGATATGAAAAGCTCACGCAAAGTCGCAAAGTCGCCAAGAATAATTCCTTTCCTAGTTCCTGATTAACGAATCTTGGGGAATAATTTCTGTCACTACCCTACCGCTAGATTTCCCGCCTTTGACGACAATGTTCTCTGTTTGCAAATTACCAACGGCTGTTTCACCAGTAAAATTTAATGGCGGGTCAATTTGACGATAAACTATGTTGCCTTGGGCTTCTAATAATTTCTTGTCTAAATACCAGGTTAGTTTATTAGATTTGAGGGTTTGCTGACGCTGCCCTATGGCATTAACATTGCCTGTTAAGTAAACAACTTTTTGGGGGATTTTCATTTCGCCTTGATTGGCGGTCACTGTCACATTTTCGGCACGCTGGAACACACGCACAGGAGCATTTGTCGCGACAGTTTCTGCATTCATGTTCCAGGTGATAGAGTTACTAGCTATTTGCGTTGGTGGATCTACTAACTCTAGTTGGGCGTTTTGTTTGATTGTGGCAATCTTAGTTTTTAAGTTGACTTCAGCCGCATCTCCTTTGCCACGGTCGGTAATTTGATTGTTATTGTAGCGGTCAATTTGTATGGGGCGATCGCCAATTAATTTTTCTTCTTTGACTTGCCAAATCAAATGCTCAGTGCGGATTTGCATTTGGGGATCAGCCGATTTGGCCACTACTCCACCAGAAAATTCCATGCGCTGTTCGCGAGTTTTTACTCGTGCTTCTTGCGCCACTGCTTGTAGTTGTTTATGAGTACCATTTAGTTGGTTACGAACAATTAATAAATCTTCTTGGGGGCGCCATTCTAATTCATTACCTTGCAACACAATGCCATTGCTAGGATCTGTAGCTAATATTTTCCCCTTGAGAAATAGCTGTTTCCCATCTTGTTTGATCTCTGCTTGTTCTGCTTTGATTTGGTAAACTGCTTTACCATCTTGATATAGTTCACCATAGGGATTTTCTGCTTGACCAATTTGTTTTTCTTGAGTGTATGTAGCCTTTTTAGCTTGGACTTTCCAAAGAGGTCGCCCTACTTCGTCTGCTTGTTCTAAGGTGACATCAAAGAATGTCAAATTGCTTTCTTCAGAAGATGAACTCGCATCATTTGATTGAGAATTTGTGGGGGATTTACCCCCACAAGCAGCTAATCCCATTACCAAGAAGAAAGTCACAGGTAAAAGGACAAAGGAGCAAAGAAATGGGGGGGTGGGAGAGTGAGAGAAATTTTTGCTATTTCCCCCTCTTTCCGTTTCCTCCGCTCTCTCACTCTGATTCAATTGATACTTCATTAATCTTGGATTTCTAACTGTTCATCAGCTTCTCTGGGATCATCTAGAAAACCCATTCCCGATAGCGGTCGATATGGATAGCTCTGGCGCGGGGTTTTTTGGATATCTTCTTTGATGGCTTCTAAATCAATATAGCGATCGCTGACATTAATTAAGCTGTCACTAGTCATTGAGCGCAAACTCACTACTTCTACCCGCACGCCACGATAGCTGACTGAATTGACTGCGTATGCCAAATCCCCATCACCACTAACTAAAACTGCGGTATCATAGGAATCTACTAAAGCCATCATATCTACAGCTATCTCTACATCTAGGTTGGCTTTTTTAGAGCCATCAGGCAGCTGGACTAAATCTTTAGCAATGACTCGATAGCCATTACGGCGCATCCACAACAAAAACCCTTGTTGCTTCTCATTTGTTCGGTCTACCCCGGTGTAAAAGAAAGCACGCAACAGTCGGGAACCACCAGTTAATCTACACAGTAGTTTCGTGTAATCAATTTCGATTCCTAGTTGTAAAGCCGCATAAAATAAATTTGAACCATCAATAAATATAGCTACACGACCCCGATTTTCTAAAACTTGTTCCGGTGTAAATATTGAGTCACTTTCCAAATTATTCAACATTGTTGTCATACCTCATTTTTATTGTTGTTATTTTTGATACGAAGTTTCCAAAGTTTACTTGTTAGTTAGAACAGCTTATGATAATGTTCCGGGGCTAGTAATGTAAGTTAAGCCCCGTTAAATTTTGTGAGAAAATAAAGGAATTGAACAAAATCAAAAAATGATCGGCAATTAAAAGGACTAATCGTTTTTTGGTGTTTCTATGCGCTTAAAAATGGGTTGGGGTTTACCCAAAGGTTGTTGACTGGTCAGTACTCCCCATTGTGCATGGGTAGCAAAAGGGGCAACCATTGAAGTTTTTATTTGATCATTAAAGTCAATTCCCAAGCCCAGCTGCTGATAAATAGCGCTACTGATATTCGGAATCACTGGGGATAGAAGATAAGCTGCTAGTCTAACAGATTCTAGAACTGCGTACAGTACTTTTTCTACTTCCTGCTGCTGTCCTTGTTTATATAGTGACCAAGGAGCTTGTTCATCAATAAACTTATTGCTGGCTCGTACCAACAAAAGGGTGGCTTCGCAGGCTTGATTGAAAGCTAGCGCTTCGTATGCTTGTTTTACTTGTTCCCCTAGACGTAAACCAATCGCTTTCAACGGATTTTCGTCATTTATAGCTTCATTGGCAATTGGCAGTACATCACCAGCGCAGTATTTCTTGACCATGTTTAAGGTGCGATTCAGCAAATTACCTAAGTCATTAGCCAAATCTGCATTCAAAACATTAATGAATCTAACTTCATTAAAATCGCCATCTTTGCCAAATTCGATTTCCTTAAGGAAGTAATAACGAACGGCATCACTACCATAGCTGTGAACTAGCCCTACGGGATCGAGGGTGTTACCCTGAGATTTACCCATTTTTTGACCGTCTTTGGTCAAAAACCCATGCACAAATAACCTTTCCGGTAGGGGTAAGCCAGCTGAAAACAGCATTGCTGGCCAAGAAATTGCATGGAAGCGGAGGATGTCTTTACCAATGAGATGCAAGTTGATTGGCCACCAATTTCCTAGAGCATTGGTTAAAGTCGGCTCAGCATCTGGTTCTAGTAATGCCGTTACATAACCCAGCAAGGCATCAAACCATACATAAAGCGTGTGCTGGGGATCAACTGGTACGGGAAAACCCCACTCTAAATTTACCCGCGAAATGGAAAAATCCTGCAAACCTTGACTAATAAAGCTTAAGACTTCATTACGCCGAGTTTCTGGCTGAATAAAATCTGGTTGAGACTTGTATAACTCTTCGAGTTGGGACTGATATTTGGATAGGCAAAAAAAGTAGTTTTGCTCGTCTCGCCACTCAACTTCCTTGTTAGTATGAATAGGGCAGCGATGTCCTTCCAACAGTTCTCGTTCTTCCTTAAATTCTTCACAGGATACACAGTACCAACCTTGCTGTTGTCCCAAGTAGATGTCACCAGCGTCCCATAATCTTTGGAAGAACTCTTTGACAATCACTTCATGTTCAGAAGCGGTAGTCCGACTAAAGCGATCATATTGAATATTTAATAGCTGCCATAAGCTGATAAAGCTAGGCACAATTTCATCGCAAAACTCTTGTGGTGCTTTCCCTAAACTCTCTGCTGAACGCTGAATTTTCTGTCCGTGTTCATCTGTACCTGTAATTAACAGTACCCGATGCCCTAACAGTCTCTGAAACCGCGCCACCACGTCTGCTGCCATCGTTGTATAAGCACTACCAACGTGAGGAACATCGTTTACATAATATAACGGTGTTGTCAGTGCAAATGTCTTTTCTATTTTATCCACTAGATTCATGCAGAATAAAAATCAAATTATTAAAACGTTTTCTATCTTACTTTTATTGGTAAAACTACGCAATTATATAACATTACTACCAGTTTTTCAAATCACAACTTAATATTAGCAAATTTCTGAAAACAAGCATAGTTTTGTAATCTGTATAAATTCAGGTTATCTCAGATTCCAAGATGGAGTTAGCTGTTAATAATTTTTTTTATTACATAAATTGTCAATGGAATTACAGAACTTCAAACTCCGAAAATTTAGCTATCTTTGTGGATAAAAGTTTTCTACCTTAAGATAGCCCTAGTATCAATAAAGAAATGTAAAAATTAAGTCAAGATAAACTGCGATATTTTTTGGAAAAATATATTTATATGAGTTTAAATAGTCCCCTGGACATATCTCGCTATTTCCTGGCGGCGTTATCAACACAGATGTTTCGTTATTACGAGGATCGCATTCCCTTAGATGCCAGTATTTTAGTAGTCAGCAATCACCGCAGCTTTATGGATGCACTGATTTTAATGGCAGCGCTATCGAGTCCCATTCGCTTTGCCTGTCATCACTACATGGGACAAGTACCAATCATGCGGGAGATTGTCACAGGACAATTGGGGTGCTTTCCCTTGGAGGAAACCCCAAATCGTCAGCAAAGCTTTTTTGAGCAGTCACAATTACTATTGCAGTCCAAACAAATGGTGGGAGTTTTTCCGGAAGGAACTACACCAATGGTAAAATATACCCAACCAAATCACTTAGGTGAATTTCACAGAGGATTTGCCCATTTAGCATTGCGATCTGCTGTGCCAGATTTGGCAATTTTACCAATAGCGATCGCCTCCTTAGAAGAAGTAAACACGAATGCTTTTCCTCTCAGACTGTTGAGTTTATTCGACCCTTCAGAACCTTTATTTAATCAACCTGGTTGGCATCCCCTAGTTATTTATCGTCGGGTAGCTGTGTTAATCGGTCGCCCTTATTGGATTACGCCTCAGCACCAAAATAAATATCACGGCAAACTCGCAAAAAATCTCGTGGCTGAGGTAACTGCACATTGTCACGGCGAAATCACCAACTTGCTGCGTCAAGGTTGTGATTAAAAATGATAGATACTGTATAAATTTAAAAAATCTTTAGTAAAAATCAAAAAATAATTTTGTCACAAGTTTTCTGCAATAGGCTATTTTTTTATTTGTTTAAATAATTACTGTATTGCTTGAGCTAAATCGAGGTATGCTTAATTATTTAAGTTATATTTAACAGGGTTTTCACTACCCACGCTATGATTTTATCAGAATTTTAACTGCTCTGTTGCACTTAAGCCCGCTTGAGTATCCTGGATCTGAAAGTATTGGGTTTTCATGCAGGCAATCTCTATAAAACCAGAAAATTTAATTTAAAGTTGACAATGCCAGAAGTTGAGCTAAAGCCGTGTTTCCTGACTCCTAAACGAGTCCAGCCAGAGTATCCACTGTTTGTGTATTTACCAGGATTAGATGGAACTGGTCAACTGTTGCGATCGCAAACTGCTGGATTAGAAGTTAGCTTTGATGTCCGATGTTTAGCGATCCCACGGCAAGATCTCACCACTTGGGATGAGTTAACTAAGAACGTTTTAGACTTAATTCATGCCGAATTAGAGAAAAGCTCCCAAAGACCAGTTTACCTGTGTGGCGAGTCCTTTGGGGGTTGCTTGGCCATGAAAGTGGCAACTCAAGCGCCACATCTATTTAAGCGGATTATCCTGATTAACCCAGCTTCTGCCTTTCATCTTCGCCCTTGGTTGACTTGGACATCCCAACTAACTTACTTCGTGCCAGAATGCCTTTATGATATTGGCGCACTAGGGTTACTACCCTTTTTAGCATCCTTAGCCCGCATTCCCCGCAATCTTCGCCAAGAATTGCTAAAAACCATGCGTTCTGTACCCCCAGAAACAGTTACCTGGCGTTTATCTCTCCTGAAGGAGTTTAATATTACAGAAGAGCAGTTACGCCGCCTAGCTCAATCAGTATTGCTCATTGTCGGTGCTAGCGATCGCCTTTTGCCTTCTGTCAGCGAAGCCAGACGTTTAGTTAATATTTTACCTAACGCCAAGATAGCGGTGTTGCCCGACAGTGGACACGCCTGCTTACTAGAAAAAGATATTAATCTCTATAAAATTTTGCGGGAAAATAATTTTTTAGAAACTCCGGTGAAAGCAGTTAAGGAGTTAGAAACTAGAGGGTAATTAGGGCGTAGGGCATTGGGCATTGCTAGAGATGCGATGAATCACCTAAGATAAAGTGAAATATTTTACTTATACATATTGCCACCAGTTACCCAGCAAATAATCGCAACTGTTTAAAATTTCAGGTGTAAATTTGCTCTTATAGGAAGATGTCAAGCCCCTGATAGTTTCGCTACAACTAGAAGCAGAGGCTTTCAAGATGGTGCCAAATAATGGCAGATAAATCACAAAAAGAAATAGAGGTGAAAAAATCAGACAATTCACCCACAGAAACTTCAGCAGCAGATAATCATTCTGTATTCAATTCTTTGGTTCAAACTGTCCAAACTGTAGGTGAGATAGGAGGAGCAATTACCCATACCGCAGCCCAAACTGGCAAAATAGTTTTAGATACATCTATTGGAGCGGGAGTAGTTGCGGTAAAACAAACATATAAGTTAATTGAGCAAGCAACTCAAACCACAGGCAATGTAGTTAATCGCATCAGTGAAAATTGGTTCATTAAAAAAATAACTGGGGTATTAAATCTCAATTGGTTGATTGGTGCTAGTGAAAGTGTTGATCTAGAAAAAGCAGAAGCATCTGTAAATCAACTCAAGCAAAAGTACCCCCATGAATCACCCAGTCAAATTGCTCACCGGATCATGGTGGACAAAGCAACCAAAGCGGGTGGTATTGGTCTAGCCAGTAGTATTTTGCCAGGGGTAGCGGCGGCCTTGTTGGCAATTGACTTGGCAGCAACAACAAAATTACAGTCAGAAATGCTGTATCAAATTGCCGCAGTCTATGGACTGGATTTAAAAGACCCTACCCGTAAGGGTGAAGTTTTGGCAATTTTTGGTCTAGGCTTAGGTGGTGGTCGTCTCCTGAGAGTGGCGGGATTAGGCTTGCTGCGAAATGTGCCGTTTGCCGGCGCGGCGATCGCTACTAGTTCAAATGCCACAATGATCTATTCATTGGGTTATGCAGCTTGTCGATTTTACGAAGCTAAGTTAGATGAATCAACTTCGCTGACCTCACCAGAGACATTGGCTAAGTTAGAACAAGAGAGTGACAAGTATTTGGAAACAGCGATCGCTCAAGAAGCTGTGATGGATCAAATTTTAGTACATATGATCCTTGCCAGCCAGCCAGAGAAAACCTGGGAAGAAATTTTGCCAGAGTTGCAAGCAGCCAATCTCAGTGAAGAATCATTGGCGGCGATCGCCCAAAATATCAAATCACCCCAGCCTTTAGATGAGCTATTAAAACAACTCAATCCTGATTTTGCCGTACCTTTGTTAGCTCGATGTGAAAAAATTGCCCAACTCAATCCTGATTTTTCTGAGCCTTTATTAGCGCAGTGTGAAAAATTACGTGCTTCCTTCCTGAGTGCAGAGTAAGAAAAATCAAACCGATAACTCAGGAGATATCGTTCTATGGCTGCATCCCCCTGACAAACGTCCTTACACAGGGTATGGCGTTGCTTAAGGGATGTGAGAGCAAGAAAAACAGAATTTTAAGTAATACTTGTACAAGCAGGAAAAATTACACAAAATCCCAAAATGAAAATTCAACCTAATGACACGCCTTTGCTAGAGTGGGCAGGCGATAGTTTGGCAATTGGATTATTTGAAGATGCAGTAGATTTAACTGGTGAATTAGCAACTTTAAATGAAAAGTTAGCTGGCATTTTAAAAGAACTCATTGCCGAAGAAGAATTTACAGCCAAAGCTTACAATACCATCTTCACCCGTGTAGGTGTTGGCAATCCCATTCGCAAAGTAATCTTGGTAGGTTTAGGAAAACCAGAAGCACTAAAACTAGAAACCCTGCGACGCGCTGCTGCTGCTGTAGCGAGAGTAGCCAAAAAGCAAAAAAGCAAAAGTTTAGCTTTTAGTTTTCCCTTATGGAATAACGATCCCACAGCCACAGCCCAAGCGATCGCGGAAGGTACACAACTGGCGCTTTACCAAGATACTCGCTTTAAGTCAGAACCAGAAGATAAAGGGCCACAAATTGAAACCGTAGATTTACTAGGATTTAGTGGACAAGAAGCAGCTATTACCCGTGCCAATCAAATTGTTTCCGGGGTAATTTTAGCAAGACAGTTAGTAGCAGCACCAGCCAACGAAGTTACACCCATTACTTTGGCAGAAACAGCGCAGGCGATCGCTACAGAGCATGGTTTAAACGTAGAAATATTGGAACGGGAAGACTGCGAAAAATTAGGCATGGGTGCTTTTTTGGGAGTTGCCCAAGCTTCAGACTTGCCACCTAAATTTATTCACCTCACTTACAAGCCAGAAGGTACACCCAAACGTAAATTAGCAATTATTGGTAAAGGTTTAACCTTCGATTCTGGTGGACTCAACATTAAAGGCGCTGGTAGCGGCATCGAAACCATGAAAATTGACATGGGCGGTGCAGCTGCCACCTTGGGTGCGGCCAAAGCTATTGCCCAGCTAAAACCAGATGTAGAAGTTCACTTCATTTCCGCCGCCACAGAAAACATGATTAGCGGTCACGCTATGCACCCAGGCGACATCCTTAAAGCGTCAAACGGCAAAACTATTGAAGTGAATAACACCGACGCTGAAGGACGTTTAACCCTAGCAGATGCCTTGGTATATGCAGATAAATTGGGAGTAGATGCGATCGTTGATTTAGCCACTCTGACAGGCGCTTGTGTGATTGCCTTGGGTGACGATATTGCTGGTTTATATACACCTGATAATGCGGTAGCTTCCCAATTAGAGCAAGCGGCCGAAACTGCCGGGGAAAAAATGTGGCGGATGCCAATGGAAGAAAAATACTTTGAAGGATTAAAATCCGGCATTGCGGACATGAAAAATACTGGCCCACGTCCTGGTGGTTCCATTACTGCTGCCCTTTTCCTCAAGCAATTTGTTAAAGATACCCCTTGGGCGCACTTAGACATTGCCGGCCCAGTATGGGCAGACAAAGAAAACGGCTACAACAGCCCAGGGGCTACAGGCTATGGTGTGCGGTTGTTGGTTAACTGGGTGTTAGGGCAGGGCTGATTCGTTCCCTAAAAGGGTTAAAATTGCAAGGGCAAATCCACAATTAAGACCGAAAATTTTGGCATCTTCAGTCCGAAATACCTGATCTTTCTTTGCGTCTTTGCGCCTTTGCGTGAGATTATCCTCTTGACAAATCTCCAACACAAGCGAATGAAACAGCCCTGGGGGTGCAGGGGTGCAGAGGAGATTACTAAATATAAGTTCTTTCATCTCTGCCCCCTATCCCCTCTGCCCCTCTGCCTGTTTTTTCCCACTCCCCACTCCCCCAAAATTCATGTTATGTTGATCTGGCAGCTAAAACCTGTCGCAATAGTGACAAGAGAAACACGGTAGTCAGAAAGTTCCGGTTTTTCAGCGAAGGCATCTGGTAAAATTTGTAAGGTTTCTAATAGCTCTAAGCAATGGGATCGACTTGCGTACGGATAGCAATTGACGCAATGGGAGGGGATCATGCACCCGGTGAAATCGTTGCTGGCGCACTGCGCGCAAGTGAAGAATTGGGTGTGAAAGTATTGTTGGTTGGTGATCCCCAACAAATTGCAGATGCCCTGCCTCCAAAAACAAATTTGGGGCAGGTGGAGATCGTTCCAGCACAGGAAGCGATCGCAATGGACGAAGAGCCTTTGAATGCAGTTAGACGCAAACGCAAGGCTTCTATTAATGTGGCGATGGATTTGGTCAAGCAGCAGCAGGCAGATGCCGTGTTTTCTGCGGGACACTCTGGGGCAGCGATGGCAGCAGCTTTGCTCCGCCTAGGACGATTGCCAGGAATTGACCGCCCAGCTATTGGCACGGTTTTTCCCACGATCAAAGCTGGCAAACCAGTATTGATACTTGATGTGGGTGCTAATGTAGACTGCCGCCCTAAATTTTTAGAGCAGTTTGCTGTTATGGGTTCTACTTACAGCCAATATGTATTGAGTACATCTCAACCCAAGGTAGGGTTGTTGAATATTGGTGAAGAAGACACTAAAGGTAACGAAGTCGCTCTGCGTGCTCACCAACTGCTAAGGGAAAACTCCCAAATTAATTTTATAGGTAATGCCGAAGGGCGTGACGTACTTTCCGGTGACTTTGATGTCATTGTCTGTGATGGCTTTGTGGGCAACGTGTTATTAAAATTTGCCGAAGCCGTGGGAGAAGTGATTCTGCAAATCCTGCGGGAAGAATTACCCCAAGGATTACACGGTCAAATTGGTACGGCAATTTTAAAACCAAATTTAAAACGGATTAAGCAGCGCATGGATCATGCAGAACATGGTGGTGCTTTGCTGTTAGGCGTGGCTGGAGTCTGTTTTATTGGTCACGGTAGCTCTCAAGCTCCTTCTATTTTTAATGCAATTCGTATGGCTAAAGAAGCTGTAGATAATCAGGTGCTGCAAAGACTCCAGTCCCAATATGAAGTCCTACAGCAGGAAAGCGGTTAGCAATTAGCCACAAAACTAGCGATCAATAGCTGGAAAAAAGTCATTGGTCAATAGCAAATGACTAAATGATTAGTGACTAATAACTAATAACCAAAAGCTGATAGCTTGGGAGACTAGGAGTGGAAAAATTAGGCATAGCAATTACAGGAAGCGGCTCGGCAGTACCAGAAACTTCCCTAGATAACCAGGCGCTAACGCAACTGGTGGAAACCTCAGACGAGTGGATCACTACCAGAACCGGAATTCGTCAACGGCGATTGGCACTTCCATCTGAGTCCTTGAGTATGCTAGCTACTGCTGCTAGTCATCAAGCGATCGCCTCTGCGGGGATTAAAGCAACAGACCTGGATTTGATTTTGCTGGCAACATCCACCCCTGATGATTTATTTGGCACAGCTTGTCAAATTCAGGCGGAATTGGGCGCAACCAAAGCAGTAGCCTTTGATTTGACAGCTGCTTGCTCTGGCTTTGTATTTGGGCTAGTTACAGCTGCCCAATATATCAAAACAGGGGTTTTTCAAAATGTACTGTTGATAGGGGCAGATATCCTCTCCCGTTGGTTAGATTGGCAAGACCGACGGACTTGTGTATTGTTCGGTGATGGTGCTGGGGCAGTAGTATTGCAGGCAAATGAAAGCGATCGCTTGTTGGGATTTTCCTTAAAAAGCGATGGTACACAAAACCGCTACCTCAATCTTGCTTATGCTCCTTGTGAGCAAGAATTGCTGCCAAACATAAATATCACTAAAGGCACTTACCAGCCTGTAACTATGAACGGCAAAGAAGTCTACCGCTTTGCTGTGCAAAAAGTGCCAGAAATTATTGATAAAGCTTTATTTCAAGCAAACCTCAGTGTTGACCAAATAGATTGGCTAGTATTGCATCAAGCCAATCAGCGAATTCTTGATGCCGTTGCCCAACGCCTCAATATTCCAGAAAACAAAGTAATTAGTAATCTTGCTAATTACGGCAATACCTCTGCCGCTTCTATTCCCCTAGCCTTAGATGAAGCCGTGCGGCAAGGCAAAATCAAACCTCACGACATCATTGCTGCATCCGGCTTTGGTGCCGGACTCACTTGGGGAGCAGCCATCTTTCAATGGGGAAGATGAACAATTAAAAATTAAAAATGCAAAATTAAAAATGAAGAATTCAATTTTTTAATTTTGAATTTGAGTGAAACGACTGAACTAATGACTAAAACTGCATGGGTGTTTCCCGGACAAGGTTCTCAAGCGCTGGGAATGGGAATTGACTTATTAGATATACCTTTGGCTCAAGATAAATTTGCCCAAGCCGAAGCGATTTTGGGCTGGTCTGTAACGGAATTATCTCAAAGCGAAGAAGAAAAGTTATCACGGACGCTCTACACACAGCCAAGTCTTTATGTTGTAGAAAGCATCCTTGCTGATATCCTCCGGGAACGGGGACATAAACCAGATGTAGTTGCTGGTCACAGTTTGGGTGAATATATCGCCCTTTACATTGCAGGTGTGTTTGAGTGGTCGGCTGGGTTACACCTAGTCAAGCGTCGTGCTGAACTCATGGATAGTGCCGCAGGTGGAATGATGGCGGCTCTGATGAACTTTGACCGCGAACAGTTGGAAACAGTTATTGCTCAGACTTCAGATGCAGTGTTGGCAAATGACAATAGTCCGGCTCAAGTAGTCATCTCTGGTACTCCAGAAGGTGTAAGAGCAGTGATGTCCCAAGTGAAAGCCAAACGTGCTATTCCTCTAAGAACCTCTGGAGCATTTCACTCACCCTTGATGGCGGCTGCGGCTGCGGAGTTCCAAGATATTCTAGAGTTAGTAGAATTTCAACCTGCTGTTTTACCAGTATTGTCTAACGTAGATCCATGTCCATCTACTGATGCCAAGATTATCAAGCAGCGCCTCAGCCAACAAATGACTGGTGCAGTGCGCTGGCGAGAAATTTCTTTAGAATTACCAACACATGGCATTGAACAAGTAGTGGAAATTGGCCCTGGTAATGTGCTAACTAATTTGATTAAACGCACCACCCCTGATTTAAGTTTAAAAAACATCCGTAATGCTGCTGAGTTGCCAGAATAGGGTATTGGGCAAATTAATTCAAAATTGAATAGAATCAGCTGAGATAACTTCTAGCAGATGATGGATATGACAAATCGTATCTAATGAAAAACCGGGTATCATTTGTACAGAAAATGGATTAATATCATGTCCGGTTAGTCACACTAAATAAAAAATGTTTGCTCGTAGTCAGGACTTTAGTCCTGTCTTTTGGGACTGAAGTCCTACAACAGGGCGCTTATCACGTAGTGTCTTTGACAGGAGATAGATAGGACTAAAGTCCTATCTGCGAGACCCTTCACTAACACTACAAACCTTTAATTATGTACGCCGTCTTACTTATTTAAAAGACCAATATCCATCCAAAGTTGATTCATGAAGAGTTCGGACTAAATGACGAGCAGCTAAACTTGGCTTTAGCCTAATTTTTTGACAAAATTTCTCTATAGTATTGTTGTATCTTAGAATAAGTAACTCGAATTGATGCAACTACATCAAGGTAACCGTGGCAATTACCCTCTCTCAGCAAGATTACGCAGATTTGTTTGAGGAAGCGTTTCAAAACGGCGAAATTACCCGCCAGTCAAATGAATTTGAAACAATTTGTCAGTATCCGCCACAGCTTGCCCAAGGCTATTATCAAAACATTCAACTCCGTCCCGGCATTGAGCTTTCAATCAGCGATCGCCTTAACAAAGAAGACTTGATCCTAAAAATGCCTGAATGTCAATGGACTGTAGGTTCATTATTCCATATTTCAGGAAATTACAGATGCGATTGTGGAACCTATGTTGAGCCGGGATATAACTCCCTGACTGGAAGTTGCATTGTCCCGAAAGAAACCCTAGAACATCCACAGGCAGAGCAACTTAAGACTGTACATATTTGCATAGACCCACATCTATTTGGAGAATTGGTCTTGGGTCAATTAGGAGGATTACCACTGGATTTGGAACCGTTGATTGGGGAAGGTGATGAGATAATTAACTTTGCTGGAACCACAACGCCATCTATGCAAGTTGCTTTGCAGCAAATTTTACATTGCCCCTATCAAGGTATGTTCAAACGAATGTATCTCGAAGGCAAGGTATTGGAATTGCTGGCTTTGCAGTTGATGCAGTTAATTGATCAAGAAGTGTCTCTTTCCCATAGCAGCCTTCGGGGTCATGATATTGACTGTATTCATCATGCCAAAGAAATTCTCATTCAAAATCTAGATAATCCCCCTTCGCTTCTCGATTTAGCACGGCAAGTAGGATTAAACGATCGCAAACTCAAGCAAGGGTTTCATCAGGTGTTTAAAACTACACCATTTGCTTACTTACGTCACTATCGATTAGAGCAAGCACGGCAATTATTAGCAATGGATTTAGAAATCCCCGTAGAGCAAGTAGCAAAAGCAGTTGGTTATAGCGATCGCAGTCGGTTTGCAGTGGCATTTCGCAAGCAGTTTGGCATTAATCCTAAGTCTTACCAAATGCAATATCGCAAAGATAGGGACTGGTAGGTAAGGTTTCAACAAAAAGTCCGTCTCGGCCGCTAAAAAGTCCGCCTTGGCATCAAAATTGCTGGCAAAACTACTCAACTTAATTTTATTCTCTCTTGAGAATCCTTTTTATTAAATATCCCTGACTGAACTGCGTAGCCAGGTGTATAGAGTAGTTTATGAAACTCAAGCATTTATCACCAATTTTCTTACTCACAAGTTCCGTCTGGCTGTGGTGTGCCGTGAGTGCAACAGCCGAACAGGTAACAAACTCACAAACTCAGAGTCAATCTATTGCTTCTGTATTACATCAATCCCGGAAAATTAGAGAAATTCCCCAACTCAGTAAGATAAAGCCTCTCAGCACTAGCGCCCAAATGCTAGTACAGTCACCAGTTCCCTCAGAAATGATACAGGTGATAGGAGTAGAAGCTAATCCCACTGAGAATGGTGTGGAGGTAATTTTACAAACGACTCAAGGGGAACAACTGCAAATCACAAATCGTAGTGAAGAAAGTAACTTTATCGCTGATATTCCCAATGCCCAACTGCGTTTACCCAGTGGTGATGCGTTTACATTCAGTTCCCAAAATCCCCTCAATGGGATTAGTGAGATAACGGTGACAAACCTAGATGCCAATACAATTCGGGTGACGGTGGCGGGTGAAACAGGATTGCCCACAGTAGAGTTATTTGACAGCAATGAGGGTTTAATTTTTGCCTTGACACCTGCAACAACGGCAACACAGTCTGAACCAGAGCAGCCGACTAGTGAGACACCATCGGCAGAAGCAGATGAGCCGATTGAGTTAGTCGTGACAGGTGAGCAAGATGGTTATCGCGTACCTGATGCCAGTGTAGGCACGCGAACCGACACACCCCTGCGCGATATTCCCCAATCGATTCAAGTCATACCCCAAGAAGTGCTGCGCGATCAAAATGTCACTCGCCTAGAAGAAGCCTTGAAAAATGTTCCTGGCGTAACTAGAATCAGTCCTTCAACACTGCGGAGCAGTACTTTTAACATTCGAGGCTTTGCTGCCAGTGGTCCTAGCGGCAATTATCTCAGAAATGGACTGAGAGATATATTAGGACAAGAATCACTTGAACTCTCCAATATCGAAAGAGTCGAAGTGCTCAAAGGTCCAGCTTCAGTGCTTTATGGTACAGGAACTCCAGGTGGAACTATCAACTTAGTAACGAAAGAACCCCTCCACGACCCTTCTTACACCATAAATGCCACAATTGGCAACTATGACTTTTATCGAGGTGCCATCGATTTATCTGGACCATTGAACGACTCCAGAACGGTTTTGTACAGACTCAATGCATCTTATCAGGATCGAAATGAGAACTCTTGCAAAAGTTTTTTGTGGTATAGTATAAAGTTTGGCAATTTTCGATTAGGAATTTGAGGAACAGTGAAAATAGAGAAAGCTAAACAGCTTACTGCGAGAAAATTTAAGCGCATGACTG
>JAHHIM010000008.1:0-46371 GCA_019358915.1 Trichormus sp. ATA11-4-KO1 | reverse complement strand
CGGCAAATGGTCAAGAAGCGATCGCTCAATGGATGGCATGGCAACCACACCTGATTTTCATGGATATGCGGATGCCTGTGATGGATGGTTACGAAGCTACAAGAATCATTAAAGCTAGCAAAATCAATCATGGGTTACAGAAAACTCAGGTTTCATCTGAAGCAGGAATCAAAGAAGCCAGTTATATGGCTACTTATACAAAAAAAGACAGTCAATGCCAATTGCTTCAACGTCCGAAACCTCAGGTTAGTTGCTATCCTTCGGGTGTCTACAATTCTCCAAAATTGGATGTCAGTAAACCTCAAACAGAAAACCTTTCAGCAGTTTTGCCTATTTCCTCATGGGGAACCTCTCCACCGCAGTGCTGGACTCACCAGGCGACCTCACCTACATGTTGGCACTCCCACACACTGACTTCACAAAGTACTATCTCACAGAGTGACTGGCTTCCCAATACTCATACCGTCATCATTGCTCTGACTGCCAGCGCTTTTGAAGAAGAACGCCAGAAAATTTTATCAACTGGTTGCGATGATTTTATTCGCAAGCCTTTTACACGAGAAGTATTACTAGCAAAAGTGAGCCAACATCTAGGTGTAAAATATATCAGCCCAGTAGAAACCACTAAAATAACAGCTATTAATCCCAAAACACAGATATCGACCAGCGAAACTGACATTAAGTGGCATTTATCACAAATGTCGCCTAATTGGTTGAAAAGTGTATACCATGCCGCAGCCAGTTGTAGCGACGACTTAATTTTAGAGTTACTCCAGCAAATGCCGCCAGATAAAAGTCAGATTTTCCGACTTTTCAGTGATCTAGCTAGCAAATATCAGTTTGAGACAATTATGGAATTGACTAAAACAAAGGCAGAATGAATTACAAGCGGTCAGACCTTGATAAAAAAGATATTTTGATCATTGATGACATGGCAGATAATCTGCGAGTTTTGTCCTCACTTTTAACAAAAGAAGGATATAACGTCCGCAAAGCTTTGAACTGGCAAATGGCATTAACTGCTTGTCAAACAGTATTACCGGATCTAATTCTACTCGATATTATGATGCCGGATGTAGATGGTTATGAAGTTTGTCAGAGATTGAAAGCATGGGATATCACCGCAGATATTCCAGTAATTTTCATCAGTGCTTTAGATGATGTTTTCGACAAGGTGAAAGCCTTTAAAGTCGGAGGAGTAGACTATATTCCCAAACCGTTTGAATTTGAAGAAGTTTTAGTGCGTGTACAAAACCAAATGGTATTGAGGGCGGCGCAACTAGAAATATTAAAATTAAACACCGAACTAGAACAAAGAGTAAAACAGCGCACTTGGGAGCTAGAAAAGGCTCTGCAAAAACTCCAAGGAGAAATTGCTTCGCGTCAGCAACTGCAAAGTAAATTGCTAGACATGGTGTTGCATGATTCCCTCACTGGGTTACCAAATAGATTTTTGTTTATTAAGCGACTAGAAAAAGCTCTACATCTGGCTAAGCAAGAAGCCAATTATCAGTTTGCTGTCTTGTTTTTGGATTGCGATCGCTTTAAAGTTGTCAATGATTCTTTGGGTCATTTAGTCGGAGATGAATTACTCATAGCCATTTCTCGCCGCCTGCAAGCATGTCTGACACCAGCTGATACTTTAGCACGATTAGGTGGTGATGAATTTGGGATTCTTTTAGAAAAGTTGACAGATATCAGCACAGCCATCCAAGTTGCCGAGCAGATATTACAACAGTTATCACTTAGTTTTAAACTGTCAAGATACGAAGTCTTTATGAATGCTAGTATTGGCATTAATTGGGGTAGTAAAGACTACGATCAGCCAGAGTATTTGCTCCGAGATGCTGACACGGCAATGTATCGCGCTAAAGCTCTAGGAAGAGCTAGATATCATGTGTTTGATCCAGCCATGTATCAGGAAGCAATTCAACTTTTAGATTTAGAAAACGACCTGCGTAGGGCTGTGGAACGGCAAGAATTCCTCATCTACTATCAACCAATTATTTCGCTGAATACAGGCAGAATTGCTGGATTTGAAGCACTTGTACGCTGGCAACATCCAGTTCGTGGTCTTATCTCTCCTACAGAGTTTATTCCTGTGGCAGAAGAAACAGGTTTAATTAATGCTATTGATAGATGGGTATTGCAGTCAGCTTGTGAGCAACTACGTATCTGGCAAGATTACCTAACAACACCAAAAAATCTCACTATTAGTGTGAATTTGAGTGCACAATCGTTTTCACAATCTAATTTAATAGCACAAATCGATCAAATTATTCATGAAACTAAAATAAATCCAGCCAACTTAGAATTGGAAATTACAGAAAGCGTAATTATGGAAAATACTAATGCAGTGAAAACAATTATTCATCAACTAAAAGATAGAAATATTAAACTAATCATGGATGATTTTGGTACAGGTTATTCATCTCTAAGTTATCTACATAGTTTTCCTTTGAATGCCCTAAAAATTGATAAATCATTTGTCAAAATTATGCAGGAAAATCAAGAAAATATGGGGTTAGTACCAGCGATGATTGGCATTGCGGAATCAATGGGTATGACGGTGATCGCAGAAGGAGTTGAAACCACAGAACAATTGGAAAAACTGAGAACTTTAAATTGTGGCTTTGCTCAAGGATATTTGTTTTCTCAACCACTAGCACCACAATTAGTACTGAAATTCATTGATGCATTACCTCAATGGTAATGACCGGAGCAAAAGTAATGTAATGCTAATTAGCTATTTAATCTATATATTTATCTACTATCCCAACACCAAAGGAAAATCAGATTAGCGCATCCCGGCAGTTGATATGATAAATTTTGTTAGTGGTGTCTCCAAGAAGCTTCACTATCCTTAATGATGATAAGTATAGCTTTTGGTTAGAAATGCATTTAGATAAAAATCACAACTATAAAGGCAATATTTTGGTGGTTGATGATACCCCAGATAATTTGCGCCTGTTGTCGGCAATGTTGACAGCAAAAGGTTTTGAAGTTCGCAAAGCCTTAAACGGTAAAATGGCACTGACTGCCTGCCAAATGATGTTGCCTGATGTGATTTTGCTGGATATTAACATGCCTGGTATGGATGGCTATCAAGTTTGTCAACAACTGAAAGCAGATGATCATACTTGTGGTGTGCCAGTAATTTTTATTAGTGCCTTGGATGATGTTTTAGATAAAGTAAAAGCCTTTGATGTCGGGGGTGTAGATTATATTACTAAACCTTTTCATGGTGCAGAAGTAATATCCCGAATTGAAAATCAAATTAATTTGCGATCGCTGCAAATCCAACTTAAAGAAAAAAATCAATTATTGCAAGCAGCTTTTGATAATTTGCAAGCAGCTCAAGTCCAACAGATTCAGAATGAAAAGATGGTGGGGCTAGGACAATTAGTAGCAGGAATTGCCCATGAGGTTAATAACCCCATCAGTTTTATCTATGGTAATCTCCAATATGCGCGTCAATATGTACAAGACTTAGTGAATATTATTGAGGCTTATCAACAGGAATATCCCCAACCCAACCCCCAGATTCAAAAAATAGTTAACGACATAGACCTAAATTTTGTCATTAATGACCTACAAAACTTGATGGGTGCGATGTACAGAGGATCTGATCGCATTCGGGAAATTGTCCTGGCGCTACAAAACTTCTCTAGGCACGATGAAGCTCACATGAAGCCAGTGAATATCCATGAAGGCATCGATAGTACTCTAGTGATGCTACAACATCGACTTAGAGAAACAGCCAATCGTCCCGCCATTGCTATAGTCAAGGAATATGGTAGTTTACCCCTAATTACCTGTTATGCAAGTGAACTGAATCAGGTATTTATGCATCTATTAAATAATGCCATTGATGCCTTAGAGAGAGGAGAAAGTGATGAAAATAAGTCAGATAATCTGTTTGTTAGTATCCATACTTCAGAAGCAATGGAGACAAACCAGAGAGTTAGCTCCCATAGCCAGGTAAATGCTCAAAGGGAAACCTTTCATAGAGTTGAAATTAATCATCAAACATCAGCACTTCCCAGAAAATTGGCAAAAGTGACCAACCCCAATCCACAGATTCGCATTCGTACAGAATTAATTGAGTCTCATACTGTCAAGATTGCGATCGCTGACAATGGTCCTGGGATAGATGAATTATTACAATCGCGTTTATTTGACCCATTTTTTACCACAAAACCTGTAGGCCAAGGTAGTGGATTAGGATTATCAATTAGTTACCAAATTATCGTGCAACAACATCGGGGCCACCTCACCTGCGCCTCATCTCCTGGGCAAGGTACAGAGTTTGCGATCTGCATTCCATACAGCGCGGAGGGCATCGCCATTCCCATCAAACCACCTGAAAAATAAGTTATTGAATATATTTACAATTCGCAATCAATATAAAACTATACCTAATTCACAAAAATGACAGCAGAATCTTTTACTATGTAGGGTTGACAGCCGATGCCAAGAGTGGGACCCTAGCTACTAAGAACTAAGAATGAGGAAATCAACACTTTTTATATGGTTAGAGACTACTATTTTTAGTCCTATAAAAGCATAATAGAAATGTGACTGATTTGTTCGCCCCTTTACAATCTCTGAAAGAAGGTCACTGGTTCAAGCTCATCTGCGGAGCCAGCTTCCAGCATCTACCGGCAGTCAGAAGTTTAACATTAGCCTACACCTTGGCAGGCGCTGACTGTATAGATGTGGCAGCTGATCCGGCAGTGATAGCAGCAGCACAGTCAGCCTTACAAGTAGCCAGGCATCTGGCGAGAGATGCTAAGGAGCGAGGCTATGGCTATAAAGGCAACCTACCCTTTTTGATGGTCAGCTTGAATGATGGAGAAGACCCCCATTTTCGCAAAGCAGAATTTAACTTTACTCAATGTCCCACAGATTGCCCTAAACCCTGTGAAACGGTTTGCCCGGCACAAGCGATCGTCTTTAACCGTATAGACAACACTTCGGCTGCGCTCAGTGTAAATTTTTCGGGAGTGGAATCCCAAAAGTGCTATGGCTGCGGTCGTTGCATACCAGTTTGTCCATATGATAAAATTTATACAAAATCATATATGTCTACTGCGACAGCGATCGCGTCATTGGTAATGTCAACGGGAGTAGATGCCGTAGAAATTCATACAAAAGTAGGACGGTTGGCAGAATTTCGGCAATTATGGCAAGTAATTTTACCGTGGGTTAATCAACTCAAGATAGTAGCCATTAGCTGTCCCGATGGTGAAGGCATGATTGATTATCTACATGCAATTACTGATTTAATTACCCCATTGTGTAGTGCCTTAATTTGGCAAACTGACGGTCGTCCTATGAGTGGTGATATTGGCAATGGCACTACTTTAGCAGCAGTGAAATTAGGGCAAAAAGTTTTGGCAGCTAAATTACCGGGATATGTGCAGTTAGCAGGTGGCACGAATAGCTACACCGTTGCTAAGTTAAAGGCAATGGGACTGTTGAAGAGAGCTGAGGATAGTACTCAGCACTCCCCTTCAACTTCGCTCAGGGCTAGCGCACTCAGCACTCAGCAATATGTCTCCGGAGTAGCTTATGGTAGCTACGCCCGTGTACTGCTGTCACCAATTCTCGAACAGTTAGAGAATCAGGAGGTGAATCACACCAGTGTCAAGGCGAAAATCCGCCTCGAAGAAGAACCCGAATTACTCTGGCCAGCTGTAGAGCTAGCCCATTCTCTTGTTTCCCAGATCAAGTCACAGCAGGAGCGCTAATCGCTCGTTCGTTATCTCTCAAAACGTCACCATAGAAAGCATGACGATTAAAGAAGATCTCCAAAAGTTATTAGACATTTTGCCTCAAGACCTGCGACAAGTACTAGAGAATCATCCTCAACGAGATAGTTTAGTTGAAGTGGTCTTGGATCTGGGTCGTTGCCCAGAGGCTCGCTTTCCTCATCAAGCTGAGTATCTGAGCGAAATACCCGTCACTCAAGCACAAATAGACGATTGTATTCAGCGAGTTGGCACCTTTAGCGGAGATAATCGAGCAGGAATTGAGCAAACATTGCATCGCATCAGCGCTATGCGTAACCGCAGTGGTAGGATTATTGGTCTAACCTGTCGCGTTGGTCGGGCGGTATTCGGCACAATTGGCATGATCCGCGATTTGGTAGAAACTGGTAAATCAATTCTTATGCTGGGACGACCTGGCGTGGGTAAAACTACCGCTTTAAGAGAAATTGCTCGTGTTTTGGCAGATGACCTGCATAAGCGTGTAGTAATTATTGACACTTCCAACGAAATCGCTGGGGATGGTGATGTACCTCACCCTGCCATTGGTCGAGCGAGGCGAATGCAAGTAGCACAACCCGAACTTCAGCATCAGGTAATGATTGAGGCAGTAGAAAACCATATGCCAGAAGTCATCGTCATTGATGAAATTGGTACAGAATTAGAAGCTTTAGCGGCGCGTACCATTGCTGAACGGGGTGTGCAATTGGTGGGTACTGCCCATGGTAACCAAATTGAAAACCTGATTAAAAACCCCACTCTTTCTGATTTAGTTGGGGGAATACAGGCTGTGACTTTAGGAGATGACGAAGCCAGGAGGCGGGGCAGTCAAAAGACTGTTTTGGAACGCAAAGCTCCTCCCACCTTCGAGATTGCTGTGGAAATGTTAGAAAGGCAGCGCTGGGTAGTACACGAAAGTGTGGCTGATACAGTAGATACTCTTTTGCGGGGGCGTCAGCCTAGTCCACAAACGAGAACTGTGGATGAGCAAGGGAAAGTTGCAATTACACGCCAGTTATCCGTAGTCAATGGTCGTGGTGGAAACGTAGCGGCAGAAGAAGGATCTTTCCCACCAGCACGACAGACTAATGGCTGGCGTTCATCAGGACAAATGATAGCACTGCCGCCATTGTCTCTAGAGCGAGAGCGGATGACTGGACGCAGTGAATTTGACCGATTGCTGGATGAATCTTTCAATTACTCTGAAAGCATTGAAATCAGTACTAGCAGACAAGCGGGGCCAAACGGCGAAGATTTGCCACTGCACATTTATCCCTATGGAGTCAGTCGCCACCAATTAGAACAGGTAATTAGCGTACTCACTCTGCCAGTAGTATTGACAAAAGAAATTGATAATGCTGATGCAATTTTGGCACTGCGATCGCACGTCAAAAACCACGCTAAATTAAGGCAAATGGCCAAAGCCCGGCATGTGCCAATTCACATGATTAAGTCCAGCACCATACCGCAGATTACCCGTGGTTTGCGGCGGTTGCTGAATATTGAAGACCCAGAAATGACCGATGACCGAGAACTGCAACTGTTTCTACACAGTGGCAGCGATGATGAAATGGATGCCCTAGAAGAAGCTAGACTTGCTGTAGAGCAGATTGTCATTCCCAAAGGACAGCCAGTCGAGTTATTGCCCCGTTCTTCCCAAGTACGCAAAATGCAACATGAGTTGGTCGAACACTATCGGCTCAAATCTGATAGTTTTGGTGAAGAACCAAATCGACGTCTGCGAATTTATCCGGCTTAAAGAGTACTGTAAAGCCTTGCGGCATAGCTGCACTTATAGCCCATACTAAGTACTAAAACTGTCAGTTTAAAGTCTCTTGTCAAGAGCTTTTGGCGGTATTTGTAAACCCATTGCCACCAAACTGTTTAATTCAGTTGGGGGTAATTTTTTTTGATCTTTAATCACCCATGTTCCTAGGGTAGAGTTATGGCAAAGTGCTGATACCAATTCAAAATTCAAAATGTAGAGACAAGGAGCAAGGAGTACTTAAAAACTTCAACCCTGAGATTTGTTGCTATTGTCACTAATCTTACTTTTGACTCCGGTCTAGGGTTAAAATTTTATCTAGGGAACTCCAAAAACTAAATTACCATTATCCTGCATTCAGGACGACTATTCTATTCTTCTTACCCTGCTTCCCCTGCTCACTCAGCGATTGGTTATTTTTTTATTTGTCAGTCCCTTATGTCCCCATCTACAATTACGGTCACCGTCAAGTTATTCGCTGCTTATCAAGAAGCCTGTGGGGTATCAGAACTAGTACTAGAATTTCCTCATGGTACATCGGTAAGTGCGGTGTGCGATCGCCTGATTGCTGAACATCCAGAACTTACCCAATGGCGCGATGTTACCCGTTTTGGGATTAATTTAATATTTGTTGAACCAGATAGCCTGCTGCAAAATGGTGATGAAGTAGTGCTAATTCCACCCGTAAGTGGTGGTTAAACTTGTTTTACGCTTAATTTAGCTTCTGTGACTAACAGCCTTACCGAGACGCATTAATCCTTGAGAACAGTCGAAGCGGTCGAGATGAATTTCCACAAAAGAGACACAGTTAGTATTCGCCTGGGCTTTGACTAGGGCTGCTTCTAATTCGCCTTCCGTCCAGACTTCACAACTCCAACTTTCACCAAAAACTTGAGGTATCTGATGATATTTCCAAGGTTGAATATCATTGTAAGGGCCATCTTGAATCACTCGCTCAATGGTATAACCATCATTATTAATTAAGAAAATAATGGGGTTCAGTTTATGTCTAATAATGGTGGATAATTCTTGAGCAGTCATCTGAAAAGCGCCATCACCCACAAAAATCATCAGACGACGTTGAGGCGCAGCCATAGCTGCACCCAAACAGGCTGGAATTGAATAACCAATAGATAAATAAAAGGCTTGCCCAATAAAATCGGTTTCTTGAGGCATTAATAAATCCATTGTCGAGACAATTGCATCTCCGGTATCGGCAATAATAATGAATCCATCTTCTAAAAAATGGTTGATGCGTTCATAAAATCGCCGATTCGTAAGTTTTGCCTCAGATTGGGGCATAAAACTTTGGGAAAGTAAATGAAATGCTGGCATAATTTCCAACATTTCAACGTCTTTTTTCTGGAGATTGGCAATTAAACCATCAATAAAATCTCCTAAATAAACAGGTTGATAAAAATGATGTTTAATCTTAACTTTTTCGGAGTTGGCATTAATTAACTTGCGCTCATCAAGGTTAGCCGTATATCCTCCCAAATTCATATCAGACATAATCGCACCCAGACACAGCACACAGTCAGCCGTTTCGATGCGTTGACGGACATCATCTCGACTTAAAGCACCTACATAATTACCAATAAATTGCGGGTGCATTTCGGAAATGCAAGATTTACCTAGCATCGTGGTAGCTAAGGGATAACCTGTAGTTTCTAAAAGTTTTAGGAGCTGATTTTGTAAATGAAAGCGATTAAACTCAACACCTGCCAGAATTACCGGACGTTGTGCTTTTTCTAACAAGTTAACTGCTTCTTCTACTGCTTCTTCTAATGCTGCTGGTAATGTTTCTTGATTTGTGAACTTGAATGACGAAGGCGGCTGAATTTCAGGGAGAGTACAAGATTGATGCACCAAATCTAGGGGAATTTCAATATATACAGGTCGTTTGTAATGCAGACAGGCTGCAAGGGTTTGATCTATTTGATTCGCTGCTTGACTTGCATTAGTGAGAATGACGGAAGCAACTGTAACTTTTTCCATAATGGAAAGCTGGAGATTATAGTCTCCCGTGGTGTGGTGCAATAGCAGGTTACCTTTTCTCACAGAGCTGTTAGGCGCACCACTAATTACTACCAGGGGAACTCGTTCTGCATACGCACCAACCACTGCATTCACTAAGCTAAAGCCACCAACACCGTAGGTAACACAAACAGCACCTAGTCCCCGTACTCGTGCATAGGCATCAGCAGCATAACCAGCATTTAATTCATTGCAATTACAAATTAAATTGATCGAAGTTTGATTTAAAACATCCATTAAATCTAGAACGTAGTCTCCCGGTACACCAAATATATGTTGGACACCTAGGCTTTCTAATCGATGAAATAAATATTCGCTAACTGTAGTCATGAGAGCAAGCTGTGAGTTAAGAAAATTTATCCACAATTTTAGCTACATTAAAAAGCAGTTGGTTCCATATGCCAACCGCTTTTTTTTACCAATTTAGCTCTAAGTATTAAGCAGCTTCAATCAGGGCACTCCAGTCAGCAGGTAGGCGTGATGTAAATTCGTTGATCTTATCTTTTACTGCTTCCTTTGTAACACGTAGGGTTTGCTGGCTAAAATTCCGAGTACTGCTTTAACAGCAGCATCAGCTGTCTCTTTATCCTGAATAAAAGGTAGGCTACACGCTGCATCAACAAATCTTTCGTACTCCATCTGTATTCCTCGTTTAACTTAGTTGATTGAAGCAAAATCGTGAGTTTAGTTGTTCCTCAAGCGTAGACAGATAAGTAAGGATAAATTTTGTTGGTATAAGTCTTTTCCAGAGAAGGATTTCAGCAATAAAATGTAGTTTCCTTGATTTAAGCTCGTACTTCTTCCGGCCAGAGTCCTCGTAGAGCCGGCGGCATCATGTGTATGACATCTTCAATTTCACCTCTGGTAACGCGCTCAGCTAGTAGCTGGAATACAGCACGAACAACACGCTCCGCATCGATTTCTGGATCGCTGTTGCGGAAGTAATCACGGATATGTTGGAGAAATTCTTCTTTATTCCGTTCTTTTGTGGGGGTAGCTCCAGGTCGCCAGTTTTCGTAATAAAAGCCTCCCAAGAGAATGGGTAACTGTGCGCCTAAATGCGCGGCTTCTGGTACCGTCAGGCGATCGCGCAAGGCGTGTAATGTAGCGCGCAAGGCTTGGAAAACTTGGTGCTTATTTTCCCAGCCCAGCTTATGACCTAAGTCATTTACCCAAGGAATCGTCTTCTGAACGGTAGCATCGAAGATATCCAGTCCTGTCGTTGTCATAATTTAAATAGCTCCTGTCTTGTGCCTTGAGGTTGCCAAGGTAAGGTGGAACGAACCGAGCAAGTTCCAACTCTCAATGTTTCAAGGCTTTTAATGCTTTTTATTTTCTAAGGTCATCCTAAAAAGCGAAAACTTTCTTATCCTCTGGCTAATGGAGTGTGATGCTTGATCTACTAGTCTGTCTGGGGGATTGAGTTAGTGTTAAACCTGACTGTGAGATGGATTACAGGGATGAATTTTCCATACCCGACTATTTTTATCGGGTATGTTTGACTGGTATTTTTACTCGTGTTACTATCAGGCGACAGTTGACGGACAAACAGGGAAAGCTCATTTATGACTCAGGCAATAACCACAGAAACCCAAGCAACGAACGCTACGTTAACAGCCTTGAAGTGTAAGGAATGTGGCGCGGAATACGAACTTAAAGCCAGCCATGTTTGTGAGTTATGCTTTGGCCCATTGGAAGTTAAGTATGACTACGATACGCTACGTCTGACTGTTACCCGTGAAAAAATTCAAGCTGGGCCTAATTCGATTTGGCGCTACCGTCCCTTTTTGCCCGTTACAACTGACAATGTGATTGATGTGGGAACTGGTATGACTCCCCTGGTGCGTTCCCACCGCCTCGCTCGTCGCCTCGGTCTAAACAAGCTTTATATCAAAAATGATGCCGTGAATATGCCCACCCTGAGCTTTAAGGATCGGGTGGTGTCAGTTGCTCTCAGCCGAGCCAGAGAATTGGGTTTCACTACTGTTTCCTGTGCTAGCACTGGTAACTTGGCAAATTCAACAGCTGCGATCGCCGCCCACGCCGGTTTAGATTGTTGCGTGTTTATCCCCGCAGATTTGGAAGCTGGTAAAATCCTGGGAAGCCTGATCTACAGTCCTACCCTCATGGCAGTTAAAGGCAACTACGATCAAGTCAATCGCCTCTGCTCGGAAGTAGCCAATACACATGGTTGGGGTTTTGTCAATATTAATCTGCGCCCCTATTATTCTGAAGGTTCCAAGACCTTAGGCTTTGAAGTTGCAGAACAACTGGGTTGGGAACTACCAGATCATATTGTTGCTCCCTTAGCTTCTGGTTCCTTATTTACTAAAATTTATAAAGGGTTCCAAGAATTCGTCGAAGTCGGTTTGGTGGCAGCAAAAGATGTGCGTTTCAGTGGCGCGCAAGCAGAAGGTTGCTCACCTATTGCCCAAGCATTTAAAGAAGGGCGCGACTTTATCAAACCAGTGAAACCGAATACAATTGCTAAATCAATTGCGATCGGTAATCCCGCCGACGGTGTTTATGCTGTAGAAATTGCTCAAAAAACTGGCGGTAACATTGAATCAGTCAATGACGCAGAAATTATTGACGGCATCAAACTACTAGCAGAAACCGAAGGCATTTTCACAGAAACAGCTGGTGGTACAACCGTTGCTGTCCTGAAAAAATTAGTAGAAGCTGGCAAGATTGATCCAGATGAAACTACTGTGGTTTACATCACTGGTAATGGTTTAAAAACCCAAGAAGCAGTCCAAGGCTACATTGGCGAACCTTTGACAATTGATGCCAAACTCGATAGTTTTGAACGTGCCTTAGAGCGCTCTCGGACACTTGACCGCTTGGAATGGCAACAAGTCCTCGTTTAGTTAGAAGTTACGAGTTAAGAGTTTTATTCCTAACTTTCAACTCCTAACTTGACTCTTAACTCCTCCCTTTTCACTTTTAAATTTCTACTGCTATGGCTGTTACAGTTTTAGTTCCTACTGCTCTGCAAAAATTCACGAATAACCAAGCTACCCTAACTTGTAGTGGTAGTAATATTTCTGAATTGTTCGATTCCTTAGAGCAAAACTGTCCTGGAATTAAATCGCGGTTGTGCGATGAAAAAGGACAGCCACGACGCTTTTTGAATTTGTATGTTAATAGCGAAGATATCCGCTTTTTGGAAGGAACAGACACGCCTTTAAAAGATGGCGATGAAGTGAGTATCGTGCCGGCGGTAGCTGGTGGTTGAGAAGTAGAAATATCTGTCTGCTGCCAAAGGACTCCCGCGACAAACAAAGTTTTAGCGGTGAGATAGCAGTGGCTACAAATCGGCAGAGCCTGAAGCCCTGCCTGGTCAATGTGCGGGCAAGGACGGAAAACATCTCCCATTTTCCGTTTTCCCACTCCCTAACTGTGGCACAATAAAAAATTGTAATAAGAAAAATATTGTTAAGGTAATTTAGTGACTCCAACTGCTCAATCCACGGCAAGTGCGCGTCGCGTGGTATTTCCATTTACGGCAATTGTGGGCCAGGCAGAAATGAAACTGGCGCTGCTGTTGAACGTGATTGATCCCAAAATCGGTGGTGTAATGATTATGGGCGATCGCGGCACCGGCAAATCCACAACTATTCGGGCGCTGGCTGATTTGCTGCCAGAAATCCCTGTGGTTGCCAATGACCCCTTTAATAGTGACCCCAACGACCCCGATGTGATGAGCGATGAAGTCCGCCAAATGCTAGAACAAGGGGCGGAAATTCCCGTAGCTCATAAAAAAGTCCAAATGGTAGACCTACCATTGGGAGCCACAGAAGACCGAGTTTGCGGCACCATCGACATCGAAAAAGCTTTATCTGAGGGTGTGAAAGCTTTTGAACCGGGACTGCTGGCCAAGGCTAATCGAGGCATTCTGTATGTGGATGAAGTCAACTTGTTAGATGACCACTTGGTAGACGTGCTACTTGATTCCGCAGCCAGTGGGTGGAACACCGTAGAACGGGAAGGTATTTCGATTCGTCACCCAGCACGTTTTGTGCTAGTTGGTTCCGGTAACCCGGAAGAAGGTGAATTACGTCCCCAACTGCTAGATCGCTTTGGGATGCACGCAGAAATTCACACAGTCAAAGAACCAGCCTTGCGGGTGCAAATCGTGGAACAAAGGGCGGAATTTGACCAAAATCCCCCAGGATTCTTAGAAAAGTATCAACCCCAACAAGAAGCACTACAACAAAAAATCATCAACGCTCAAAACTTGTTGCCAAAAGTGAAAATTGACTACGAACAACGGGTCAAAATTTCTGAAGTTTGCTCAGAACTAGATGTGGATGGTTTGCGGGGTGATATCGTTACCAACCGTGCAGCCAAAGCATTAACGGCATTTGAAGGGCGTACCGAAGTGACTGTTGATGATATCCGACGTGTCATTACATTATGTCTGCGTCACAGATTGCGGAAAGACCCTCTAGAGTCCATTGATTCTGGCTACAAAGTAGAAAAAGCCTTGGCGCGGGTTTTTGGTGTAGAACTACCAGATGATGCTGCACAAAAAAACGGCACTGGACAAAAATTAGGGGCGAGAAATTAAAAACTTGAGGTGTTGAGTGATGAAATAGCTTTTCAAAACTCAGCCTCAACACTTAGAAAAGCACTAAATATGAGATTGTGGAACTTCTGGTTAAACAGCTTTATTTTAGCTAGCCAATACAACCCACCCCGATTTGTAGAATTATTGATGCTGACGCTAGCGATCGCTATGTTGATAGTAGCGACCATTTTACCAGATAGACCTTATTTGGTGCTGGGCTTGAGTTTTGTAGTTGGGGCCTCAATTTCCATCATAGTACGAGAAGCGATCGCTCCTTCACCCCAAACAAGAGTCACCCAACTCACAGCATTATTATTGCTGCTTATTAGTGTTTATGGCTTTGCTGATTTGCTGCAAACTCTTTAGTGGCGAGTAGGGACTAGGCAGATTTTGCTTTTCTAGTAGCGCACAACCTATGAAATCTAAAGTTTCAGGCAACAAAAGATAGGTTGACGAGGTGGCAAAGATTCTATAACTCACGAATGAGTTAGATTTTTTCAGTACTTCCTAACATCAGGGAATATACTCTAAATTTTTTAACTTCTGACTATGGAAGTTTATGATGTCGTCATTATTGGTGCTGGTCATAACGGTTTAGTCTGCGCTGCCTATCTACAGAAAGCTGGTTACAATGTCCTGCTACTGGAAAAGCGTTCAATTCTCGGTGGTGCCTCCACTACTGAAGAACTTATGCCTCAAGCCGCACCTGGGTTTAAATTTAATCCTTGTGCCATTGACCACTTGTTTATTTTTTTAGGGTCTGTAATTCAGGAATTAGAACTGTATAAGTACGGTTTGGAATATCTTTTCTGCGACCCAGTAGTGTTTTGCCCCCATCCGGATGGCAAGTATTTTTTAGCTCATAAGTCGGTGGAGAAAACTTGTGCGGAGATTGCGCGTTACAGTCAGCGTGATGCTCAAAAGTACAGTGAATATGTCAAATACTGGCATCACTTTATTGGCTCAGTCATTCCCTACTTCAACGCACCACCCAAGTCCATTGTTGACATTATTGGCAACTATGACCTGAAAAAACTTCAAGACCTTTTTTCACTGCTGGGTGGCCCTAATGAGACACTGGATTTGCTACGCACAATGCTAACCAGCCCAATTGATAATATCAATGAGTACTTTGATTCCGAATTTCTCAAAGCACCCCTAGCTCGACTATCTGCGGAATTGAGTTCGCCTCCCTCCCAAAAAGCGATGTCCTTCGGGGCAATGATGATGGTGATGCGTCATCACCCTGGTCAGGCTAGACCACGCGGCGGTACTGGTGCCTTGACAGAGGCTTTAGTTAATGTAGTGAAAAGTCAAGGCGGGGTGATTCTCACTGACCAACATGTTGAGAAAGTCTTAGTTGATAACGGTCAAGCTGTGGGTGTGCGGGTTGCTGGCGGTAAAGAATATCGTGCCAATCAAGGTGTAATTTCCAATATTGATGCCAAGCGGTTATTCTTGCAACTAATGGATACTAACGATGTTGATCATGCTGACCCCAATTTACGAGAAAGATTAGACCGCCGCATTGTTGACAATAATGAAAGTATCCTGAAAATTGATTTGGCATTAAATGAGCCACTGCGATTTGAACACCACGAACACAAGGATGAGTATTTAATTGGCTCAATCCTGATTGCAGATTCTGTCAACCATGTGGAAAAAGCTCACAGTGACTGTGTGCAGGGGAAAATTCCCGATGATGACCCCTCAATGTATTTGGTAATGCCGACTGCACTTGACCCCTCAATGGCACCGACGGGCAAACACACAGCCTGGATTGAGTTTTTCGCCCCTTATAACATTACAGGTACAGCAGGTACAGGGTTAAAAGGTACAGGTTGGACAGATGAACTGAAAAATCAGGTTGCAGATAAAGTGATTGATAAGTTGGCACAGTATTCCCCTAATTTGCCACACTCAATCATCGCCCGTCATGTAGAAAGCCCTGCTGAGTTAGCAGAACGCTTGGGCTTCTATCAGGGGAACTATTACCACCTTGATATGACTTTAGAACAGATGCTATGTTTTCGTCCGTTGCCGGAGTTGGCAAATTATAAAACACCAATTGAGAATTTATATCTCACTGGTGCAGGGACTCATCCAGGTGGTTCAATTTCTGGGTTGCCAGGGCGTAACTGTGCTCGTGTGTTTTTGCAAGAAAAACATCCTATTTCCCAGACTTTGAAAGATGCACGGGATTCGATTAAATCAACTGTAGAGTCAGTATTTGGAAATTAGTTAATTTTATTTAAACTTGGAAGCAGCTTCCTCTACGGAGCGACTTAACTCATCCCAGGCATTTTTTAAACCTGCTTGTAGGCTAACCCAAGCCTCATCTCCTGAGGATTTCATTTCTTGTAACTTCTGCTGCATGGCATGGCGTCTTACTTTTAAATCTTCAACTTGCTGATTTAAGTTAACTTTGGCGTCTTCGCCAGCTTTTTCGGCTTTGGCTTGCAGCTCGTCAATTTTTGCACCTAACTCGCTAAATTTAGCTTCCATTGAGTCTTGGTAAGTTTTTCTATCTTCCATTTTTGCCTAAATACTATATATTTAAGTTTTTGTACACTAAAGAATATATCAGGTTTATTCCGAGATTCTACGATTATCACAGAATTTTCAGCACTTCATTTTTTCAGAACTAGTTCCGCCGTTTTTATTAAGCACGTCATACTTGTAACCGATGGCAAATAAGATGAAAAACTGCTCCAATGAAGGTTAGTGTTGCCTATACTGGAGTAATGACAGATCGTATTTTGATACTTGGTGGCAGAGGGCGGATTGGTAGCAGTGTTGCCCAGGATATAGCTACTCATACGCAGGCACAAATTACAATCACTGGACGTTCCCCAGAGACAGGAAGGGTTGTCAGCTCGTCTTTGGGCGAAAAAGTGCAGTTTTTGGTGTTGGACTTGGCGGAAGTTGATAAATTGAGAGAGGCGATCGCTCATGCCAATTTAGTCATCCATTGTGCTGGCCCGTTTCATTATCGGGATGCTAATGTTCTCAAAATCTGCATTGAACAAGGCGTTAATTATATAGATGTCAGTGACCACCGTTCTTATACTAGCAAAGCACTAAATTATCATCAACAAGCCGTTGCTGCTGGGGTAACGGCAATCATTAATACTGGCATTTTTCCGGGAATTTCTAACAGCATGGTACGTCAGTGTATCGAGCAATTTGATCAACCAGAAAAAATACATTTAAGTTATTTAGTATCCGGTTCTGGTGGTGCTGGCGTTACAGTCATGCGAACAACTTTTTTAGGATTACAGCGTCCTTTTGCAGCTTGGATTGATGGCAAATGGCAGCAAATTCAGCCTTACAGTGAAAGAGAAGTAGTTGATTTCCCGCAGCCTTATGGCAAAAGTGGAGTTTACTGGTTTGATATGCCAGAAACCTTTACTATGCCCCATACCTTTTCATCAGTGAAAACTGTAGTTACCAAGTTTGGCTCTATTCCTGACTTTTATAATCATTTAACTTGGATTGCTGCACACATTTTCCCGAAGTGGTTAATGCAGCGTCGTTACGCGATTGAATTTTTGTCTCGTGTCAGTCATTTGATGACAGACGTTACCAATAATTTCAGTGGGATTGGGGTAGCAGTGCGTTCAGAAGTTACAGGACAAAAAAATGGTGAAACAGCTATTTATTGTGCAACTTTAGTACATGAGAACACGTCCGTGGCTGCTGGGTGTGGTACTGGTAGCATTGCCCAACTCGTACTAGAAGGCAAACTCAAAAAACCAGGTGTTTTGCCTGTAGAAGAGGTATTGCCCACAGATTTATTTATCCAAGCTATGGAAAGTAGAAGAATTAAAATTAATCAAAGTTGGTTGACTAGCACACAGATACATCATGCAGATTACTCAAACTCTCCACACAGCGATTCTCGTGACTGACTTAGAAAAATCCGCATATTTTTATGGAAAAGTGTTGGGATTATCTAAAATAAATCGTTCCCTGAAATATCCTGGTGCATGGTATCAAGTTGGTAATCATCAAATTCACCTGATAGTTGCAACTACTGTCCCTACCGAAAACCCTCACGAAAAATGGGGACGTAACCCTCACGTTGCCTTCTCTGTTACTGATTTGGATATTGCTAAACAAGAGTTACTTGATCAAAATTATCCTATCCAAGTTAGTGCTTCTGGTCGCGCGGCCTTCTTTACTCAAGATCCAGATGGAAATGTTATTGAACTGAGTCAGCAGTGATGAGGGAATGGGTAATGGGGAGTAGGGAGTGGGGAGTGGGAGACAAGGGGATTGGGAGAATAACTAACTAATGACTAATGAGAATTATTGCCTACACTTACACTGACCCCTTACTAGAACCTTTTCCTGATCAAGATGATTGGGGATGGGAGGTGGATCGGGTTTATCAAGATTTGGGTAAGCGAGAATCTTTCGGACGTGCTGGACACGCTGCGCGATCGCAACTACAGCAATTATTGAGAGACTGTAAAACTGAACCAGCAGACTATCTTCTCATTCGTCGCTTGGAAGAATTGGGGGATACTGTAGAAGAAGTCAGCGATCGCTTGAATGAATTGGAAGCAATGGGGGTAATGGTAATTGCTACTGAACAACCCTACACCTCAGAAAATTCTCAAGTCCGCGCTGATTTGTTGAAATTATTACAAGAAATCCAACGTCAGCAGCGTAGTCGTCGCATTCGCCAAGGACACGCCCGTAGTCGTCTTGAGTCCTCACCTCCCCCAGGTAAAACTCCCTATGGTTATCGCCGTGGTAAAGATAAGTACATAATTGACCGCAGTACTTCTCCAGTGGTCAAAGATTTTTTTGAACACTTTTTACTCTACGGTTCCCTGCGGGAGGCTGTGCGTTACTTGGCGAAAAAATACGGTAAGAAAATTTCTGTCACCACTGGGCGGCGTTGGCTATCTAATCCTGTTTATCGTGGTGATACAGCTTATCTCAATAATGAAATCATTTCTGACACCCATATTCCCATAATTTCTAGGGAAGAAGCTGCTCAAGTTGACCGAATTCTTCGCCGTAACAGTCGTTTACCATCTCGGAGTGCGAGTGCGCCGCGTTCTTTAGCTGGGTTGGTTGTCTGTAGTGAGTGTCAGTCAAATATGACAGTTACTCGTGTCACCCAGCGTTCTCAAGACAAAGAGTATCTTTATTTACGTCCTATTAACTGTGCTAAACGTCCTAAGTGTCGGGCTATTCCTTACCAAGAAGTATTAGAACAGACTATTACAATTGTTTGTCGGGATTTACCTCTGGCGGTAGCAGGGATGAATTTTCCTCAATTGGATGCCATTAAAAATAGTTTGGGGGAAGCGATCGCCCGTCAGCAAGAAATACTCCAGCAGTTACCCGCTTTAGTGGAAACTGGAATTTTGGATGTGGAAACAGCAAAGTTAAGGGCTTATAAACTCCGCACAGAAATTTCTCAACTTCAAGCAAAACTAGCGACTCTTCCCCCGGTGAACTTACGTTCTGTTGCTCAAGCTGTTTCAATTCCCCAATTTTGGTTAGACTTGTCAGAAGCTGAACGCAGATTTTATTTTCGAGAATTTATTAAACAAATTGAAATTCTTCGCCAGGATCAAGCGTGGGACTTGCGAGTGATATTTATTTTTTAGTTTCACCCAAAAGTTTGTAGTGTAAAGCCCTGACGGGCATGGCTGCGCTTACCGCGAAGCGTCTCTGCGAAACGCTATGCGGTTAACAAAGCTATGCCCATAGGGTGCAAAAAAGGCTATTACCAATTCAAAATTCAAAATTAAGAAAGCCTGATTTCACAAGGGTTTCCAAGTTTGGATCTGTTTCCTTATTTTAGTGAAATGGTATAAAGCCGCTGACTACGAACTTAACATTAGCCTACTTCCCATCCTGATCTTTACTAGAAGATGCAGGTGGTTTACCTGCATTACGTACATTGACAACTTTACCAAGTAAATCAAACCAAAATGGCGCACCCATCGAAATTGCAATACCACTGACAAACCAGCCGAAAATCATAGTTAAAATTTTCCAGAATGAAAAGTGATTCTTTTTGCCTAAATTCCAGTCAATTTGCTGTTCTAAATTAATCGTAGTCCAACCAATTGGTAAGGCAACATCTGCTAAAACTTGTTCAGTTTGCTTTTTCAAAAGCTCTAAATCTCCGGATGGATTATTAGTATTTTGTTGCACTATTTGTCCAGCATTATTGACAATGGCAATACGTACAGAAGAATCTTTTGATAATCTGCTGGCAATATGAAATGCATCAGCATTGGCGATAATCGCAATGCCAAAACCAATTAAAAGTGCTACTCCTTTGGCATTTCTTCTGTAAACGCCAGCAGCTCGATCCATTGATTTATCAAACGTATTTTCTATTTCTCTTTGTAATATATAAATTCCTTCTTCTGTAGTTTTAGCTTTTGTTTGGGCACGCTTGGCTAACATAGCCATGTTGGTTACTACAGATTGCGGCAGCTTTTGTCTAAATTGTTGCAATTTTTCACTAAAGTATTGAAAGGTTTTATAGGCTTCACTATCTTGGTCTTGAAATTCATTGACAAAACCTTGATGAACATCACTACCTATATTAATTAATTGCACAACTTCGTTGATATTAGGACGTAAGCCTTTGAGGGAAATAGTTTGTTCAATATTATCAAATAAGTCTTGCCGGCAAAATCTCAGTTTTTGCAATGTTTTCATAGCAAATTCATCTTCTGGCATATCTGACTGAAAGATTTCTATGTATCTATCAAGGCTTTGTGCCATACGGTTCATGCTAGTTACTAAGTCGGTCTTGTTATTTTGGAAATCTTCAACAATTTTTGCAAAACTTTGTTCAATGATGACTGTAAATTCTTGGTAGATTTCCACTGAAAATTTAGTTGTATGGTCATCTATATTATTTACTTGATTATTAAATTTCAATAAAATACTTTGTATTTCATGTAACTGTTCATCTTTAAAATTGATAAACCTTGATTCAGTTAATTTTTGCACAAGTGCTGGTATTCCCAATGTATCGAGTAAAGTGATAGCAAAAGTTTCCCCAGGAATATAAGACGGTGCGCTGTGTTTAATTTGGTCATCGTTGATATTTCCTTTCTCATCTTGTGTATATCCAAAAATACTTTTAGTTCTTTTTTCTCCAGATAAGGAAAATTTTACTGGAAGAGATGATAAGAACCAAACTAACTTACGAGGTAAAGTCGTTAAAAATCCTTTTGCCTCTTGATTAACACTTTTTAGTAAAGGATGGTTGTATAAGTCATTAACCAGGTTGATTACACTGTCATCTTCTGATTTAGTTGCATCACCTGCTATCAGCACTTCAATTGATTTTTTTAAGTGGACAGCACGCCACTGTAAAACCGTAGTAATCAATTCCTGAATCTCGGAAGCTAACAAGCTTAAAATTAAGTAAATAAAAATTAACCCAATCGTTATATCTAAGATAAAAGGTAAACTCATTAACAAATTCCTCAATAAGTGGTTAACACATCCTGGTTGGTCTTATTTGTATCATTTTTATCAAAGCATGATTGTTAAAAAAATTGAAAAAACTTAGGCAAATTTCTCCAAGAAATTATCGCTGTCCAGAGAAAATTGAGCTAACCTGGGAACTTAGCAATTGTAGGAACACATGTTGTTACTGGGTGGCAGCATTAGAGATTCACTTTGGTCTCTATGTAATCAAACCAGCAAGTAAAATGATTATCATAGAATATGCAAGAAGGAAGCTTTATTTGGGGTCATCTAGAAAAACAGCATCGCGCAGTTAGCAAATGGATTGATCGGGTATGGCTAATAGTGCTACTTTTGGGAGCATTGTTGCTGTTTAGTATTAATCTAGGGGGATTACCACTGCAAGATTGGGATGAAGGTACCCTCGCCCAAGTTGCCCGAGAAATTTGGAGTGCCCCACCAGATTCCATGCGATGGCTTTACCCGACGTTAGGAGGTGAACCTTATCATCACAAACCTCCCCTAATGCATTGGCTAATTGCTGGGGCTTATTCCTTAGGCGGCGTGAATGAATGGACAACGCGCTTACCCGGCTCAATTTTAACAGCGATTTCCGTACCATTGCTGTATTGCATTGGGCGAGAGCTATTTCGTCAACGTTGGGCAGCTATATATAGTGCCTTGATTTACCTGACAATGCTGCCCGTAGTGCGTCATGGAAGATTGGCGATTTTGGACGGGGCAGTGGTAAGTTTTTTGATGGTGATGATGTTATGTGTATTGCGATCGCGCCGTGATTTACGTTATTGCCTTGGTATTGGCATCGGTTTTGGGTTAATTTGCCTTACTCAAGGGCTATTAGGCCTATTACTAGGTGCAGTTGTCATTGTATTTCTGTTTTGGGATACACCAAGATTGCTTACCAATTACTATCTGTGGGTAGCCATCTTCATTGGTGTTTTACCTGTGGCTGCTTGGTATAGCGCCCAACTGATTCATTATGGTTACAGTTTTATCCAGGTAGGTTTGATCAATCAATCCCTCAGCCGCATGGGGACAATTGCTGAAAGTAAGTCTGCACAACCCTGGTACTACATCCTGGAAATTCTCAAATGGACATGGCCTTGGTTAGTTTTTTTACCCCAAACATTGCGCTTAATCTGGGAAAATCGCAATCTTAGCTGGGCCAAACTCCTACTGGTATGGAGTAGTGTTTATCTGCTAATTATTTCCTGCATGGGCACAAAACTTCCTTGGTACATATTCCCGATTTATCCCAGCTTAGCTTTAGCTTTTGGTGCCCAGTTAGCAGAGACAGAAAATTTGCCCATTTTCTCGTCCTATCCTCGTACTTGGGTGGCTGGTTTATCGATACTGGCTGTGGTAGCTTCTGCTGGTAGCATTTACTTTAGTAGAGGTTCAGAACCAACAACCGACTTACAGCTAATTTTTGCAGCCGTAGCTTTAACTATGACGTTAGCAGCCATCTTGGCAGAACGAGGCGACGGGCAATTCCTGAAAATTTTGTTTTGGGGAAGTTATATTTCGCTATTGCTGTTGATGAAATCTAACTACTGGGCTTGGGAATTATGGGAAGCCTATCCGGTTAAACCAGTTGCGGCCATGATATCGCGAGCAGAGCCAACCGTCAGGAAGATTTACACATCTTTTCCCTACCATAGACCCTCATTAGATTTTTATAGCGATCGCACCATTATTCCCGCTACTGTTGGTGAACTGCAATATTATTGGCACTACACTGCACAACCCTACTTCCTACTGAATGTATCTGATATCAAAAAACTCCAACTAGAATCCATGAAGCTGATTGATCAAGCTCAAGATTGGACACTGATTACAAAAGATACTAATAGATTGTAAGGAAGATGAGGGAGATGAGGAAGTATTTTATTTTTATTCATGTCCCCTCGTCCCCTCGTCCCCTTCTTTAATTTCCTCCGTTGTGGGAAGTTGCTGGTCGTAGCTTGTGCTTTGTTGGGTTATAGTCATCATGCCTACGAAAATAGCAACCCCCACAGCCAAGCTTAATACAGGACGCTTGATCAGGATAAAATCCCGTATAATTCTAGCTAAAGGACTGCTTTGACGGCGTAGTGCCGAACATATCATTATTTGTTTGAGCGTAAACGGATCGCGCACATAATGGCCACTGCGACAGACTACTAGTCTTTGCTGACAATAAGGACAGCTAAACAAGCCAATGTATGTCTTGGCTTGTCTGTGCTTGGCATTTCTTTGGCAAATTGGGCAACTAACATAATGATTATCAAAGGTGTGTATATTCATTTACCTCGTCCGCCTAGTCCATTTATGCGCTCTATAACAATAGCTATACAATATTGAATCTTGAAGGAATGCTGAGTAGTCGGTCATGAACTGTCTATACCAAATAACGGATGAAAAAGGAGCTAGGGGCTAGAGACTAGTATTCTTACTCAGCACTCAGCACTCAGCACTCAGCACTCAGCACTCAGTACTTAGAAAGGCACTTAGCACTTTTTCAGGCCGCAACACGAGTATAGCTAGATTTGAGTGAGGATGGCTCCTGTTTACTTTTGGCCTATAGTGCGTCCGCTAAGTTCACAGATCCTATATTTTATCTACAGATAATAAATTTGCATTTCCTCGCATCTTAACTAGCGATTGTTGACCATTAATTATTAATTCTCTCTTATTTAACCATTCCTATGATCAAAATTTTGAGCCAAAGAATGTTTTTTAACCAAAGCTTTGTAAAGCTATCAAGTCAAATTTACTTGTCTGGTTGATAAAGAATGGCTCACAATGTGAAATAACAGGTAAAAATTTAAATTTTTTCTTACATTTACCCCGCCTCTCCATGACTCTCTTGCCTCCCACCGAACTTAGGAAGGTAACGGAACAACCTACCCTTCCTACATCTTCTGCTCGTTTAACGCACCTCATTAACCGTTTTCAACTATCCCCAGAAACTGTTGTGCTATTTCTCGCCTTGCTAATTGGCGGTGGTACTGGAATGGGTGTAGTCACGTTTCACTATTTGATCGAGCTGATTCATCACCTGATGCTGGCAAATTTTATGAGTGCAATTAGTGTCTGGGGTGCTTGGACTTTAGCCTTTGTGCCTATACTGGGTGGATTAATTGTCGGATTAATGCGCTGGTATGCTCAAGATTTTGGCCCTGGCCTTTCATCTTTAATTGCGGCCTCCCAAGGAACAGAAATTAAGCAACAATTACGACCAGTGACGAAGATGCTAGCTGCATCTGTTTCTTTGGGGAGTGGTGCTTCTTTGGGGTCTGAGGGGCCAAGTGTAGAAATTGGGGCAAATTTTGGGATGCTATTGTCTGTAATCCTGAAAGTATCTCAAGAGCGACAGCGATTACTTTTAGGTGCTGGCGCTGCGGCTGGGTTAGCGGCTGGATTTAATGCTCCCATTGCGGGAGTATTTTTTGCTCTAGAAGTGGTGATGGGGGCAACATCTTTTGCTACTTCTGCTGTGAGTGTAGTTCTTTTAGCCGCAGTCGTAGCGGCATTAATTGCTCAAATCGGTTTGGGGGCACAACCTGCTTTTGCTTTACCTGTTTACCAAGTCCGCAGTCTTTTGGAACTACCGCTTTATCTTGGTTTGGGTTTAGGGGCAAGTTTAGTTTCTCTAACTTATACACAATCAGTGCGTTTGGCAAAGAGCGGCTTTGCTGGCTTAATTCCTGGGTTTGACTTTTTGGGACGCATTCCTCAACCCATTCATCCCCTAATTGGTGGCATTATCCTCGGTACAGTAGCTTGGCGATTCCCGCAAATTTTAGGTATTGGTTATGAAACTGTGGAAGCCATGCTTCAGGATGTGGAGTTTTCTTTGCACCTATTAGTTGTCTTGTTGGTTGTCAAGCTGGTAATGACTGCCATCAGTGCTGGTAGTGGTTTTGTGGGTGGTTTATTTGCACCAGCAATGTTTTTGGGTGCTTCGTTTGGATCTGCTTATGCCAAAATTGTCACCCTTGTATTTCCGGCTGTTGGTGAACTGATGGCGGCTCCCCCGGCTTATGCAATGGTAGGGATGGCGGCAGTTTTAGCTGCGAGTGTGAGAGCGCCGTTAACAGCTATTTTGATGCTGTTTGAATTAACCCGTGACTACCGGATTGTTTTACCTTTAATGGCAGCAGTGGGTTTAAGTGTATGGCTCATAGAACGGATTAAGCCAAACTTTAACTCTAATTCTAATCTGCAACAACTTGGTCTTGCTGAATTGAAAGATAAACAAGCAGAAATTGTGCAGCAAATCTTGGTAGAAGATGCTGTGCTATCGTGCCCAAAAAAATTGCCTGCAACTTTGGGAGTGTTAGAAGCTGCTATGGAAATGACACGCGATCGCTGTCGTAGTGCTTTAGTAATTGACCAAGCAGAGCAATTAATTGGCATTGTATCTCTAGAAGATATTAACCAAGTTCTTTCTCTATGGCAAAATTACCCGAATTCCTCAACTGAAATTCAGATTAATTTATCCCATCAAACTCTCATCGATATCTGTACTACCGAAATTCTTTTTGCTTGGCGGGATGAACTTTTATCTGAAGCTTTAGACCGCATGGCGCTGCGTGGTTTACATCAGTTGCCTGTGGTCGCACGAGATAACCATGAGCAGATTTTAGGCTTGCTAGAACGGGAGCAAATTGCTTTAACATGCAGTTTGGCAGTAACGCGCAAAGTACTGCAATACTTTAGTCATTAGTTATTAGTCATTGGTCAGTAGTCAGTGGAAAAATCAACAACTGACAACTGACAACTGACAACTTATGAAGCTGTAGCTTCTATGACTTCAATATCTTCCTTCTCATCTGCATCTACCTGCCTGAGACGAATGTGCTTTTTCCCTAAGGTGATGAGAAACTCATCTCCTGGTTTAAGATTCATCTGTTTTGTATAAGCTGAACCTATCAGTAAATTACCGTTTGATTGCACACTAATTCTATAGCTAGCACTGCGTCCACCACGTCCATTGGCACTGGGTGTACTGTCCAATTGAATGCCTTCGGCGTCAATGAGGGCATTTAAAAATTTCATCATATTGACGCGCTCTATACCATTTTTGGTAACGGTATAGTAGCCGCACTGCTTGGCCTTTTCTTCTTTGCTAAGGTTCTCTAGCTCTTTGACTTTTTTGAGCAGTTCTTCACCGACTAGCGGTTCTATTTTTTTCTGTTTAGGCATCAACTTAGATAGAAAATGAATGGTTGAAGTAGTTGAATCGATTTTATTTTAGCTGACATTGAGCTAATAGGAACAGAATCCTTTAGTTTTTATCTCAGCCTTGCCAAGTATATTACACTGATAGACAAAATTGTTGCACAATTATCAATATTGTCAAAACAATCTATTTTTTAGAATGCTGATAACTATATATAGTTTGTGAATCACTGCTAGACTATATTTGTTTAAGTTTCCTAAAGCTGCGCTACAAAGTCGTCTATTTGGTCAACTTGATAATTGGAGCAGAGGATGATAAGCAAAACTGATCGGGAGCATCTCAACTTTGTTAGAACAAAAGAACTAACAGCACCTAAAGCTTGTCATTAAGATAAGCACAGCGATGCATGAGGACTTGAGAGACATTAGATTCATTCCATTGTGCGCCAGAGATTTTTAATCGCCGATCAATCTGTTTAATAGTAGACTCGATAGCACCAGAACCAATAGAACAAATATTTTCGGTTTGATAATAGTCATAGTTGACAATTCGATGTCGATGGGTTGACAAATACTGGCAAAAGTTTTAAGCCGCTTTAGCTTTAAGTGGAGAGAATAGAGCGAGAGTTTCATCAACTTTTCCTTGCCAAAGAAAACTTTCAGCAGCTTTGAGTCGTTTGAGAGAACCACCTACTTTATGTAGATTTTCCACGAGATGAAACCAATCTAAAATCTCGCGTCTCTCCCCAGGACAATTAAATTGTCGAATTATTTGCCAAATTCCTGGATGTCCATCACCCAAGCAAGTTAATGGGTCTGCCAACTGCTGTTGATTTACGTAATCAAAGCCGCCTTTGGCAGCAAGGCAGGAGGCATTCGGAATACTACCTCCTGCCCTTTGCCGCGACCGGAGGGAGCAAGGGTTTGAGTCCCCCACTGAAATCCTAGATTCAGTGGCACTTATTTGGTGGGGGTCTGAATGCCTCATCAAATTCTTCCCGAATGCCCTCTGCCTTCCCTACGGGACGCTACACGAACGTACTTCTGCCTTCTTCAAGGGAATCTGAAGAAGACTTTGGGTGACCTGTATGGATTAAGAACCTGGGTAGAATATGGTTTTCGACAGTGTAAGCAGGAACTGGGCTGGACAGATTATCGGTTCACTAATTTCCAACATATTGAGAGATGGTGGGAGATTATTTTTAGCGTTTATACGATGAAATGAATCAATTTAAACCCTGTTATGCTTCTGGATGATTTAGCTTCTTTACTAATTGCTTATTCCGAAGAGTGACAGAAGAGGGTTAAAAAATGAGGCGTTGCTGAATCAAGGGATGATTTTTCTAGTGGACTAAACGGACTAATTTGGTGCATAAAAAAACCAGCGCAGCGCGCTGGTTTCTTTGATATTTAGTGTAAAAGTCCTAATCAAACTGACTCAAAACCTTGCTGACATCAACGGCTAACTTTTGCCCTAACTTGAGCAACTGACGGCATTGATTATTGTCTTCTTTATTGGCAAGAGTAGTGAGACACAACGGCACAATGTGACTGTGAAGACAACTGAAGTATAGCTCTTGGGATCGGTGCAAAGAAATACCAATATTTAGCTGATAGCCGACATCAATCAACCTTTCTAAACATTGAATTTCTGTAGCAAAAGTACCATTAGCATCGTGTAACAATTGCCAGAGTAATCGCACAATTAATTGTTCTAATATCTGCTTGCCTTCGGGAATATTGAGCCGACAACGCAAATGTTTAGCTTCAGTGGCGATCGCTTCTAATTCGACAATGTGATTTAAACTTAATAACGGTTCGGTGATGTCTTGCTCTAGCGATCGCAATGTCATCATACAGCGATAACCTAAAGCAATCTCTGCTGCTACTTGCAACTCTTGGGGAACCTCTAATTCATCCCGGTGAAAGGCCATCAGCACGCCATAATTATCCCGGTATGCTTGGGTATAAAGCTGGTCTAAACGTGTCAGCGTTTCCTGACTTAGCAGACGCATAATCCGGTGGCGTTCTTCGGCAAAGAGATTCTGCAAGTTGAAAGTCTCTTCTCTAAATAACTGCGTCATTGCCAATATTGTTTGAGATGCACTCGCTTGTTGCAATATCCCAAATAATTTTTCCTTCAATTGACTGTAGTCACGTCGTCCAGTAAATAGTTGTGTGCAGCAGTGGAAATCCCAGCCTCCCAAATGCAGAACCGCAAACACTAAACTTTCACTTTCCCAGGTAATTTCTGATACTAGCTTCAAATGACCTACAGCTAAAGTCAATGATCCCATGCGTTGCATTTGGTAATCTATCTCATTGACTGTGTAGCAATAAACTCGCTTTTTATGAGTGCTGAGTGTCGATTCCTGGCTGTTAAACAGGGAAGTAATGGCGTAATGGGCTGCTACTTGCTTAACGCTAATTTGGGCAGTTTGCACCATTTGCCGATAAACTTCTGCACCATGTTTGAAGAGATCCACATTACTGGGGGCTAAACCCAAGCGTTTGAGGAAACTCTTTTCTAACTGTACACCCGCCACATCTCCAGCCAATTCCAAAGCACGGGCGGCGTAGCGGAGAATCTGCGTTCCTTCTGGGCGAGAAATTTCTTCAAAAAACCATCCACAACTGGTGAACATCAGCAAAGCATGACGTTGCATTTCCAACAAGCGTAAAGCATCTACTTGTTCGGCTGCTGTAAGTTTGTGGGTTTGATGGCGAGAGAGAAAACGGTTAACATTGGCAGGAGAGCGATCGCGCATGACTTGAATATATTCATCGCGTGCTTGCCAGGGATCACGAAATAGTTGCCTACCATGTTCCTCATACACTTCAATTAGCTGATCCCGGAGCCAATTTAAAGCATTCCGCAACGGGCGACGCCATTTCTGATGCCACACACCACCTTCACCACCGCAACCACAGTCATCCTGCCATCTGCCGACACCGTGGGCGCAACTCCAAGCTGTGACTGGCTTTAATTCTACTTCCCAGGTAGGAGTATTCAGGCTGAGATAGTGAGCAAAGTTCGTCACCGTCCACCCGTGCTTGGGAAACTCGCCGATAAAGGCATAAGCTAAAGTTTTCTCAGTTCCCTTCTTATGGTGTCCAAAGGTTTCTCCATCTGTGGCCACCGAAATTAATTGTGCTGGACGGTGATCCCCACGGACTGCGGAACCGATGCGTCCGGCAAAGTGACTGGAGTTATAGACAACATCACTAAAACCCATGTCCCGCGAAATCGGGCCATCGTAGAAAAAGATATCAATGTAAGGACGGGAGTCCCTATGATCCCCACTCTCTTCCTTAATCGTGCTGAGGGGTGAAGCCGCAGTACTGAGTTTTGACTTTAAATAACAGCGATAAGGGCGGGTGGGATCAATTTGACTCCCGCCAACTTCATGCCATTGTGGGTGGGGATCATCCTCAGTTGGTAGGGGACGACAACGCTGTGCCTGAGAGGGTGCCAGGATAATGAAGCGAATTCCTTCGGCAACCAAGGCTTCTAAAGTGGCATAGTCTACACCTGTTTCTGCTAGCCACATCCCTTCGGTATCGCGGCCGAAACGGGAGCGGAAGTCTTCTTTGCCCCAGCGAATTTGGGTGTATTTATCCCGTTCATTGGCCAGAGGCATGATGATGTGATTGTATACTTGCGCGATCGCATTACCGTGACCTTGCAAGCGTTGGGAACTTTTAGCGTCCGCCTCCAAAATGCGCTGATAAACCTCTAAATCATAGCGTTCTAGCCACGACATCAGCGTTGGCCCTATATTAAAACTAAAATATTCGTAATTATTCACGATCCCCACTACTTCGCCCCGGTCGTTTAAGATCCTGGCAAAGGCATTTGGGCGATAGCATTCCCAATGAATGCGTTCATTCCAATTATGGAAAGGTGCGGCACTAGGTTGGCGTTCAATCGCGTCCAAATAAGGGTTTTCCCTTGGTGGCTGGTAAAAATGACCATGCACCGTCACATAAACACCAGTTGCCTGTTTCAGGGGATCAGTCTGGTGATGATCTTTGGGAATTAAATGTGATGTAAATGTCGAGCCAGAGCTAGCTGGCATTTCAGCAGCAGAAGTCATGTATATTTATCCAAACAAAAAACTTACATTTGCGCCGAAAATCTGGCATTTAAACCTTTCTACAGAGGTTTTAACACAAAATCCGGTATATAGGAAAACTATGGGTATAGAATACAGTTAAATCTCCAAAAAAGCTGTCTGACTAGAGTGGGAAATCTGCGTTATCGCACAGCCATTTCCCAGATTACTCGCAATAATCAGCCATTGAACAACGCCTCAGTTTGGGTTTTTTCGTTGACAAAGCCAGTAAAAAAATTAATTGTCTTTTCATTTATTAAACCCTATATTTGGCATGAAATACTGGCTCAATTTGATATTTTTACTACGAAAGATTGCAAAAACTCCATATATTGCAATTTTATTTTACATATCTTGCACCAGACTAGAAACAGTACAATCTCTGAATGGAACTGTGAACACTTGAGAGTATCCTAGAGTTTTGAATAGTGCTGAGTGCTTTCTCAGTGCTGAGTGCTAAGTGCGCTTGCCCTGAGCGAAGTCGAAGGGGAGTGCTGAGTGCTTCCTTCCTAAGTAAAGAATTCGCCTTTGTCTTTTTGTCTAAGATTGAGTGGTGATTTTTTACTTGCAAGTCCCTTATGTTTCACTGCTATTCTCACTTTAAGGTAGTAAATGTCAGTTAAAAACGCTATTTTTCTCGTTTTCTTACTGTTTATCCCGGTTTCCCTAGCAGCTCACTTTCTGGAGTGGGGAGAATTGATCGTTTTCATCACAGCTGGATTAGCAATTTTGCCCTTAGCCGCTTGGATGGGTACAGCCACAGAAGAAATTGCTGTCGTAGTGGGCCCCACACTGGGAGGGTTCTTAAATGCCACCTTTGGCAACGCCACGGAACTGATTATAGCTTTAATTGCCTTAAACGCCGGGTTGGTGGATGTAGTCAAAGCCAGTATCACAGGTTCGATTATCAGCAACTTACTACTGGTGATGGGTTTTTCCATGCTTTTGGGTGGACTGCGCTACAAAGAACAAACATTTCAGTCAATTGTGGCGCGGGTGAATGCTTCATCGATGAATTTGGCGGTGATTGCCATTTTGTTGCCAACAGCAATGAACTACACCTCTATAGGAATTAGTGAAAAAACTCTGCAAAATCTGTCGCTTGCTGTTGCAGTAGTATTGATTTTGGTCTATGCTTTGACGCTGCTATTTTCGATGAAAACTCACGCTTATCTATATGATGTGGGTGTAGCAGAGATAGAAGCAGAGGAACCCCCTCATACTAAACCTAACATTTTGCTGTGGAGTGGGGTGCTACTAGTATGTACTCTGCTGGTGGCACTGGAATCGGAAATGTTGGTGGGTTCTTTAGAAGTAGCCACATCTCAATTAGGTTTGACATCACTGTTTACAGGTGTGATTTTGGTTCCTATCGTGGGTAACGCTGCTGAACACGCCACCGCAGTCACCGTGGCCATGAAAGATAAGATGGATCTTTCCCTATCGGTGGCTGTAGGTTCAAGTATGCAGATTGCCTTATTTGTCGCCCCTGTTTTAGTGATTGCGGGGTGGGTACTCGGTCAACCAATGGATTTGGATTTCAATCCCTTTGAATTAGTTGCTGTGGCTGTATCAGTGCTGATTGCTAATAGCATTAGTTCTGATGGTAAGTCTAATTGGTTAGAAGGCACTTTACTCTTAGCCGCTTATACAGTGCTGGGATTGGCCTTCTACTTTCATCCAGTCATCGATGGTATTGGATAGTTAGTTTTAGAGGCGATCGCTCTCGGTTAAACTTAAGAGCGATCGCTTTTTTTGATTGAGGTAAGAATGGGTAGTAATTTTTCTTACTTAGTTGGCAGTCACAAAGTGATATTTTCTCAATCAATAACTTAATTGCGGTTAAAAACTGCACAAAATTTTATATTACTTTGATCCCCCCAAATGGTTATTAATCATACTATTTTAGATTTTAAATTTTAGATTTCGGATGATATTTGCGTCATGTATCGCCGGAAAAGAATTACTGGATAAACTTTTGGAGACTTCATGTTTTACCATCGTTGTTCAAGTTGATTTTAGTGTTTGATACAATTGATTACTGACTAAATTATTTGATAAATATGTTTATTTAGTGTCTTCAATTACTTAGTAACTTAATGCGACTTTGGGGGGAAGAAAGCGAGTAATAGGCTACTGTAGATTTAACTTGCGTAAAATTAAATTTGCCAAAATAAGATGCTGCCAAATCAACTCTTCTATGAAATAGTTTTAGTTATTGTAATGAAGCCAAAAAATTATCAATAAGCATGTAGCTTTGATGACAATTGTCATGTTCAACTATTTATGGGTAAAACTTTTCTAAAAAATTATTACATCATTTTTTTTGTATTTATCCGTATAAACTATTCCGGACTAGCAACAAGTTTGTTTGTCAAGAGAGATCAGGGTGTTAGTAAAATGAATTACCATGAGTGAAATTGGCCTGCTGATGTCGGGCGTATTAACTACAAGACCAGCTTCTTTGCCCAATAATTTACCGAAGCAGCAACCATTTCTAATGGAAAATAGCTTGCCGAAGTTAACACAGAGTAAGTTAACTCAATTAGCTCCAAATACCCAAATCACACCACCTGAATTCATCCAGACAGATGAAACTTCCTCAGCGACTTTATCCGCACTTCAATTAGAGCAAGACAAAATCCTTCAGAAAATTTCCCAAAAGCATCTGTCTCAAGGTTCGTTGACCTTAGCTAAAGCCCGCTATGCCCAAGCCACAGTCAAAGCAGGGATAAAAGTAGCAGCACGACCTCAAAGGTTTAGTGGCCAACCTATGCCAATTCTGCGTTTTGGTAATTCAGGTACTTCTGTCAGAGTTTTGCAAAGACTTTTAGTCTCTAATGGCTATGCCATTCGAGTTGATGGGGCGTTTGGTCCACTGACAGAAACAGCTGTTAAAGCCTTCCAAAACCAGCGAAGGTTAGCAGTAGATGGAATAGTTGGCCCCAGAACTTGGCGCGAGTTGACAATCTAAGTTGGTTGGGGAGTTGATGTACTGAATCAAATAGAAGAAGTGAGTATTGATCTCTGGTTGCCTTATAAAAAATTAGTGGAAGAATTAATGCCAAATGCTAATATCACGGCTGACAGATTTCATGTAATGAAACAAGTTACAGACGAATTAGATACAATGCGGAAAGCTGAGAAAAAGCAGCTATGTCGTTAGAAGATGAATCAGCAAAAACACTCAAATTAGCGGCATTAAATCAAAGTAAATATAGCTTACTAAAAAATGAAGATTCCTTAAACGAAAAGCAGACAATCAAATTAAAATCTGTCCGAGAAGTGTCGCCTAATCTAGCCAAAATGCACGCACTTAAAGAAGAATTTCGGCAAATATTTGAAACAACTACATTTTGGGGAGATAGCATAACAAAATTGTTAGATTGGATGTATGAAGCACGTATATATTTTCCCAAAGCTCTAGGTACAATGGTGAGATGGTTCGGTGAAATAGTTGATTATTTTGACGGAAAAACTACCAGTGGTACTGTAGAGGGAATTAATAATAAACTCAAGTTAATTAAAAGACTTGGGTATGGCTTTCGTAACTTTAGTAATTTTAGATTACGCAGTTTATTAAACTGGCACTTTTCTGTTAATTCTCCATAAAAGTTCCTGAAGAACCCATTATTTTTACTAATTTAAATCAAATGTAACATGCATCCCAGACAGTTGAAAAATTCCTCCTATTCTTCTTCAAAAGATGTCATTGAGCAATTACCGTTTTGGCAATTTTTTAGCCTTTGAAACAGGACGCATCGCTTCTCGACCCAGAATAAACATTCCTGTTACACCCAAGCTGACAAACCAAACATATTGATACCAGTATTGGCGAATTTGCTCAATCGTGTTGAGTGCTGGATGCAACGTGTTCAAGTAAAGCAGTAGCACAAGTATCATCAGCGCCCCAAAACCAACAAAGCTCAAGCCAATACAAATCCGTGCAGGTCGTAGGTCAAAGTCGCTAATTTGCTCCAGATTGATGTTTGCCAGTTCCTTGAAGGCGTTATCAGCCACAGTTGAAGCTACTTGCAATTTGTTGCTGAGCTTGGGTGGTAATATCAGCGTTAGTGTCGCTACAGTAGGGCGACGTAGCAAAGCCTCAGTAGATCGCAGCAACTCCAGTGGCTGACGAGCAGTAGTTGGTTGAGCAAATTCCATATTATTTATCATGGTTGGGGCGGTGGCTTTGCTTTCAACATCCATAGCGCGCCTGAGAAAAAAAAGGATATCAATAGCCTAGCGAATCAGTTAGCAGCTATGCAAAGGCTAATATGTAATTGTGTTACAACAGTTATCAAATCAGGACTAAAGTCTTGACTACGAACTGAATTTCAACAATTTACATTACTTTACATAGTTTGGTTTTTTCAAGTCATTCTACTTAACTGAAAATTATCTAGTATCAAAGTAGCGAGTTAATTCTACTATTTGATAATGGAAGTAAAACAGTTTTGTGCCGATCACGTCACCAAATAAGGTGAGTTAATTGCCGCTACACGACCAGCATCTACTAAAGCTTGATACACCATCACTGCAACTTCTGCCCGTGTGGCATCGCGAGTGGGGTTGAGTTGCTTAAGATTTGGGTAGTTGACGATGAGTTGCTTTTGAGTGGCTGTTGCTACTGCATTCTTAGCATAGCTAGGAATTTTCACCTGGTCATCGAAAGTTTTAATGGCAGTTGTATCATCAGTAGATAAATCCAGTCCATTTACCAGTGAAACAAGCACTTGCACTCGCTGGATATTTTGGTTGGGGCCAAACTTATTGTCGGGATAACCAGAGAGAAGTTGTCCTTGATAGGCTTGTTGAATTACCTGAAATGCCCAGAAACTTTCTTGTACATCCTTGAATTTAATAGCAGAGCGTTTAACAGGTGGGTTGAAAGCTTTTACCATTAATGCAGCGTATTGCGCCCGTGTCATTGTCGCATCTGGTTTAAATGTGCGATCGGGAAAACCATTAACTATCCCTTGTTTGACTAATTCCCGAATAAACGCAGCCGCCCAATGATTACCAATATCGGTTAATTCAAGGGTAGGCGTAGGTGTAGGTGTTGGTATAGGTGTTGGTGTAGGTATAGGTGTTGGTGTAGGTGTTGGAACCTGAAGATTTACAAACTCTACATTTCCCGTCACTTTATTTGGATCTAGTTGATTTCCGACAGACACCAACTTGTTGGAACTGGCATTTTGCAAATCAAATTTACCGTTATTGCGTATAATATTGCCCCCAGGGGTGTTGGTATTGCCAATATCCGGTAAGGCAGTTGCAATTACCGTTAGACCATCGTCAGTGTTGTTTTCAATGAGATTATTACGCAGGATGGGAAGCGCACTACCAGAGACGATAATTCCAGAACGGTTTTCGTAAATTTTATTATCTAAAAGAGTGGGTGATGCGGCATCACTAATTGCAATACCAAAACCTGTGTTGTGACAGGTGTTACCTTGAATTTGACCTTGAGAATTTTTAGCGATCGCAATTCCGTTAGCTGCATTCTCAGTGAACACGTTACCTAGAATAACTGGATTAGCATCGCCTGTAGCAAATACTCCCTCACGCTTACAGTTGGTGAAAGTATTATTAGCAACAGTGGGAGTACTTGACTCAATCCAGACACCACTACCTCGGCTAGCTAGATTTGTCACAGTCACTCCTCGGAGTTCGGCGTTATTCAGCAACACAAAAGTCACGTTTTGACCAGCAAAAGTGCGGCTGAGATAGTTACCACTTCCTTCAATCAATATGCTGCTACCTTTGTTGGCTTCATTACCTACTACTGTTACGCCAACTGGAACTGTTAAAGGAAAAGCTTCACCACTAGCGACGCTATAATTACCATCTGTTAGTTGAATCTTGGTGTCAGGTGTGGCAACCTTGAGGGCTTGCGTAAGTGTTTTGAAAGGGGCTTGTTGGCTACCAGGGTTGGTATCACTGCCTATCACTGGATTTACGTAAAAAGTTTGTACCATATTTATACTGCCAAAAAATACATAGCCATCTTAGCGTTAACGATGAAAATAAGTAGCAATACTTACGGCGAGCTACGCCTACGCTAAAGCTAAAACTTAACTTGCAGTTTTTACTACCAAAATTACCCGCTAAATTCCCGAAAATATCGGAAAAGCCGTTTTTCTTGCTTGATTCGTGGTCTTGGATTGCAATACCTTTCGGTTAAGAGGAACAGACTAAGCTGTGAATTCACAGCTTAGTCTGTTCCCAGATCATAAGCAATGTCCTTCATTCATCCTATTGTTATTGATCTAGCTTGTGTAATCTTTCTGCAATCATTTCTTATTGAGAAGATGAAATGTTACAATTAGGTTAATGCCTAATCTATCTAAAAAAATAATACTTAAATTAATTTGTTCCTATGAAAGAAGTTATTAAAAATGTCAAAGTAGCAGAAATTCCTGGATTGATTGCTCAATTAGGATTGTCTTCAGAACAGAGAGTCAATGTTACTATTGAACAACTAGATCATGACTTAATATCAATTATGGAACAAGTGGGCAAAAAAGCCCAAGAAAGAGGCTTGACAGAAGAAAAGCTAGCCGAACTTCTTAGAGATGAATCCTAATATAGTAGTTATTGATACTAATGTTTTTATTAGTGCTTTACTCAATCCTCAAGGTACACCAAGAAAATCTATTGAACTTGCTATTCAAAAGTTTCAAATTATCCACAGTGAGGAAACTTATCTAGAATTAGTCACTAGAATCCACAAAAGGAAATTTGATAAATATATTTCAACACCTGAGCGGTTAGATTTTTTAGAAGCTGTCAAAAACCAGAGTCAGTTTATCGAGATCAAACATCAAACAAATATTTGCTCTGATGCGGATGATAATAAATTTCTAGAATTAGCTGTATCTGGAATGGCAAGTTATTTAATCACAGGAGATGATGATCTGCTGTGTCTGAAAGCCTATGCAGAAATCCAGTTTGTTACGCCAGCAGAGTTCCTTATCAAAAGTCATTATTAAAGCTCAGCCGTACCTAATTTTCCTGCCCTATCGCCTTTTAAATCAACACTTCTACTAGGCAACTTAGACCCACACCTTTTACAAAATCCAGCATCTACATCATGAAAAGCTAAACCGCAACCCGAACAAACTATTTCTACCTGATTAGCAGTTTTGATTAATCGCTTAATTAAATCACCCACTTGCCAAGGAATCAGGGCAATACCTGTTAAAATCATTAATACTGTGAGCAGGCGACCTAATTCAGAAATTGGTGTTACATCACCAAATCCCACAGTTGTCATAGTCACAATAGAAAAATAAAACGCATCCAAAAAAGTAGCGAATATGTTAGGATTAACTGGATGCTCAACTTGATAAATTAAGCCAGAATAAACAAATATTATAGTAAATAAAGTAAATAATATCCGCGCAAAAATTACACCATCTTCGGTAGTAATAGTACCAAATAAAAATTCCCTATCTATAAATCTAATTAATCGTAAAATCCTGAACCATCGCAGCAAACGAATAAATCTAATATCAACTATTCCCAGAAAAAATGGCAAAATTGCCATTAAGTCAATAATTGAATAAAAACTAAAAATATGTCTAATTTTATTTTCTGCACTCCATAGGCGTAGTGCATATTCTATGGCAAAAACTATGACTATCGCAGTGTCGATTATATCTAATTGTAAGCGAATAGCATCAGGAATATTATAAGTTTCCACCACAAAAATGCCTGATGATATTAACACTAAAGTGGCAAGTGTTAAATTAATTGCTTTGCCTACAGGTGTTTCCAAGTCTGTTAAATAAAATTCTGTTTGTTGTCTGCTCAGTAACATAATTATCCAGAACTAATTTTCATATATTTGCAGAAATCACATTGGTAATGAGATATTATTGACCATTATCCTTTTGAACTTATCAGCTAAAATGAACCAAGAATATTTTATGCGTCTAGCATTAGCAGAAGCTAAGAAAGGTGATATGCCTTATGGTGCAGTAATTGTTAAAGATCAGGAAGTTGTTGCAGTGGCTCATAATACTGTAAGACGAGATAATGATCCATCAGCCCATGCGGAAATCAATGTAATTCGCAGTTTAGCAGCTAAACTAAAGAATCCCTCTTTAGACGGTTATAGCATATATACAACTGGTGAACCTTGCCCAATGTGTACAACTGCTTGTATTTGGACGGGTATATCGGAGATTGTGTATGGTGCTTCAATTCAAGATTTAATTTCGGTCAATCAACCACAAATTGATATTTCTTGTGAAGAGGTGATTGCTAAATCGTTTAGAAATATCAAGGTGACAAGGGGTGTATTAAAACATGAATGTCTAGAATTATTTAAATAAACTGTCTAAATTTTTATTTTTGATGATTTATTTAGACTCATTTAAATAATCTAAAAATGTATTGGCAATGATAGCAGCTTGGGTGCGATCGCGCAAATTTAACCTATTTAAAATATTTGTGACATGATTCTTCACCGTCCCCTCAGAAATATATAGCTGTTGAGCAATTTCTCTATTATTTGCACCTGTAGCAATTAACTGTAAAACCTCTTTTTCTCTGGGAGTCAGTTCAGTTAAACTAGGTGGTATTGGTGGTGACTGAGTTGGTGCATTAGTAGAAAACTGAGTCAAAAGTTTTTTGACTATTCCTGGGCCTAGTTGTGAATATCCCTTATAAATTGCACGAATAGCAACAGCTAACTCTTCTGATGGCGTATCTTTCAGTAGATAACCCATTGCCCCATTCTGTAAAGCTGCTGTCACATATTCGTCATTATCAAAAGTTGTCAATACTAAAATTTTAATTCCCACAAAACGCTTTTGAATTTCTCGTGTAGCTGCCACACCATCCATGATTGGCATTCTAATGTCCATCAATATCACATCTGGTTGTAGTTGGGCACTCAAATTAATTGCCTGTTCACCATTTTCTGCTTCTCCCACTATTTCTAAGTCGGGTTCTAGTTCTAATAATACTTTTAATCCTTGACGGATTAAATTTTGATCATCTACAAGTAACACTTTAATCATCGTATTAAGCTCGGCAAAGGAATATCAACTATAATTTGACAGCCAGTACCAGGGGTACTATTAATCTTAAACTCACCGCCAATTGCTAACGTGCGATCGCGCATACTTTGCAGTCCAAAACCAGTAGTATTTTGTTTTATATCAAAGCCTATACCATTATCTTGAACAATCAACTGAAAATTTTCTTTATTTGTGGTAATTTCTATTTTAATTTCTGTTGCTTTTGCATGTTTAGAAATATTTGTCAGAGATTCTTGGATAATCCGATATATGGATATAATAATGTCTGGTGGTAAGGAATACTCCAGATTAATTTGGCAAATCGGTGAAATGCCATTGGAGCGGTGAAAATCTTCTAAAATAATAGCGATCGCCTGTTCTAAAGATTGGTCTTGCAATGGATTAGAACGCATGGTAGAAACAGACTGGCGGACATCATTTAATGATTTAGAACCGAGTTCTTTAGCTCGTGCTAAAAATTCTTGAGCTTTAGTCGGATTAGATTGCCACAGTTTTAAAGCAGTTTCTAACTGTAAATTTAAAGCTGTTAAAGAGTGTCCTAATGAATCATGTATTTCACGAGCAATACGATTACGTTCTTCTAAAGTCGCTTGATTTTCAATCTTTAAGGCATATTGACGCAGCTTTTCATTAGCAATAGCTAGTTTTTCTCGACTTTGCCGTTCAGAAATTACTGTATTCATCAACAATAATATAAAAATTAAACTCAAACCAAATATCAGCGCCAAGCTGAGAGGAAAAAACCGAAATCGCTCTTGTGCATGTGGTGGTAGTGGTGGTTTAGGGAAGCGATGTTGTAGTGTTACCAAAAATAAACTAAACGATATACTTGTAACTAATAAACGTCCAGGTAATTGAAAAATTAGACAACTGCGAGTTACTAAAATGATGTAAAGAAAAGGAAATAGTCTCGCAATTCTCCCCCCAAAAAATCCAGTTGTGACAATCAAGAAAATTTCACTAGCTGTATAAATTAGTTTACTAAAGTAATTACTAGTAGGTAATCTTAAGCCCATTAAACCAAAGATAATTAGACTACAAATAGTCAGTTCTGGAAACTTGGCTGTAAATCGTGGTGAAGCAGATGGTAGCGCAGCTGTAAAAACGGCGATCGCCAGTAATACCCACTCCAAATACAGCAGAAATCGAAAAGGATGATTATTAAATTGAATAGGACGACTCATATAATATTTTGGAGTTAAATAATTAAAAAAAAATCTAATTAGACGAAGCTAATTTCTATATTTACTCTAATTTAGAATTAATTAACAGTCACATCTCTCAGTAATTGAGCATGACTTTAGTCATGGTTATAATCATGACTTTATCCTCATGTCCCTAATGAAAGTAATTTCCTATGATGGTCACATCAACTGGGAAATCACACGAGGTAATCGATGGAACTCAAGGCATTATCGTTAGTAGCTGGAGCAATTGCCCTCACTTTAACTACAATCCCCTTCGCTGCTCAAGCACAAATGAGATCCTCCTCACCCCTACAACTTGCACAAATGCCCAAAAAAGAAAGGGGTCAAAGGGGTTTTTGGCAAAGCTTGGGTCTAACGGATGCACAAAAAGCCCAAATGCAGACAATCAAAAGCAATACCCGCGCCCAAATTGAGGCATTGCTTACCCCAGAACAAAAAGCCAAAATGGCAGCTGCAAAGCAAGCACGTCAAGCTCAACGGCAAGGAAATCAAGGTCAGCGTCCACAGAAGGGTTGGACTGACTTGAATCTGACTGAACAACAAAAAACCCAAATGCGCCAAATCCGGGAGTCATCTAAACAACAGATGCTAGCAATCCTCACCCCCGAACAACGGCAAAAAGTAGAGCAAATGCAACAAAACATGCGATCGCGCCGTCAACAACGTAATTCCCAATAATTTCCACCTATTCCCCAAATACATAGCAAGTCTGGGGTGGGCAAAGCTGCCCATCTCATTACAGAATACTTATGATCCAACCTGTTGCTAATTACCCAAATCCTACTCCTCACCTACAACAGTTTTTAGATTTACTGGATCGCACAGCTGAAGCGCAAGGGCGAAATGTTCCCCCAATTGTGGATTTAGAGAAATTGCGTCACCTCCCTCCTGACACTTTTGGCAGAAATTGGGCTGATTTCCTTGATAAACATAACTTAAAACCTTTCACCACAGGTAGCCGCTTATTTTAGGGCTAGGACTATTACGAGTTATCCACAAAAATTTGGATGATCGACAACAATTTAGCTGGGACAGATTGTGGCAAGCATATGAACGCGGTCATAACTCCCATTTTGACCCAGATACTTGGCAACCAGAATTACTTTGGCACTTACCCTTGATTGATGTGCAATCATTGTTTTTTCTAGCCAAAATTTAACAGACTTCTTGCAGAAGATAGGAAAGGGGAAATCATGCCATCCCCTTTCCCTTTCCCAATTCCCACACATCAAATAAATAGTCATCATGAACTGATGAAAAGCTACTTTGCTGACTCTATTGACTTTTACTCAGTACTCAGCACTTTCAAGTAACCCCCTAGTAAAAGTTAGGATTTATGAGTTAATCAAAACTCGTAACGTTTTCAAGATGTCTAAAGAATTCGCCATTGGTAGCAAAGTTCGAGTCGTAGCACTCCCGCCTTACGTCAAAACAGCAGAACCTATGCCCATGTTACGCCCTCCCGATGTCATTCACATGGGCGAAGAAGGTATAGTCCTTGACCGCCGTCCTGGGGGATACTGGGGTGTCCGCTTTACGAAAGGAGCTTTTCTCCTGGATAGCCAATACATCGAGAGTATCGATACCCCACCTGAATCTCACTTGGAGGAAGAACACAAGTAACCAAAAATTATAAACTTGTGTAAAGTTATATTTTTGGTCTGCACCATGATTTCTCGGCGCACTTTTTTCAGCATATTATTTGCCAGTTGTTTTACTATCATTAGTTGGTTGAATCTTACCTCTACTGCTAATGCGCTTGGTGGCAAACTGCCAGCAATCAATCAGCCAGCACCAGAGTTTACATTGCCAACCAACACAGGTGATGGCAAAATTTCCCTGTCTGACTTGCGTGGTAAGTGGGTAGTTCTCTATTTTTATCCCAAAGACTTCACTTCTGGTTGCACCATTGAAGCTCGTCGTTTTCAGCAAGACTTACCCAAATACATAGACAAAAACGCTCAGATTCTTGGTGTTAGTGCTGATGACGTTGATTCCCACGCCGAATTTTGTGATTCAGAAGGATTAAAGTTTCCTTTATTAGCTGATACCACTGGCGCGGTGAGTAAAGCTTATGGTTCTTGGATCGGTTTTGTATCTATGCGCCACAGCTTTATCATTGATCCCGAAGGAATTCTGCGCGAGACCTTTGTCAAAATCAACCCATCAGTCCACAGTACAGAAGTTCTAGCGCAACTTCAAAAGTTGCAGTCTATGGCTACGCCACGCCAGCTATCAGCTTCTTAGCAGTCAGTAATTTAGGATGAGGGGGTTTTACTTCCCCTGCTTCCTCATCTCCTCTAACCTTTTTCCCGAAGGAGCGATCGCCAGTCTTTGATTGCCTCTTCTGTCCATAACCAATTGTTACTTAATTTATTAATCTGGAAATTGATGGGATCATCGGCGATTACCATTTGTCGCAACTTGATCGCTTCATTAATATATTGTCTTTGTTTATTATTAGGCGGTTGATTATATGCAGTTTTATACAACCCAAGGGCTAACCCAGCATAGGAAGTTAAAGCTTCTTGAGGTATTGCTGTTTTGATAGCCACTGGCTCAGTAGAGGCTGTATTTTGCTGTTTGAGAGCTAAATTCAAAGCTTTAAACCAAGAGTCGTTGGCGCGATTTAAATTGCCTTCTGCATAGTAGGCAAATCCCAAAGCGTTAGTATACAACAGCGAATCTGGCTGAGATTTCACAGCACTTTCCCAGTAACGACGGGCATCATCGATGCTATATTTTTGGTCTCCAGTCTGGACGAACTGCCATGCTAATCTCCCTTTAAAAAAGTTGACAGATGGATCGTCAGCTTGCTGTTGTGGAACCAGATTTAGGGCGACTTGAGCAGAATTAAGTGCGCCACGATTCAGTAGTTCTTCCACCAATACAAGCCCGCCTGGTAAATCGCCCTGACTTAATTTTTCCGTAGCTCTAGCTGTAATTATGCCAGTGGGAGCATTTTGAATGTCGATTTCCGCATTATTTGGAGCTGGTAGAGATTGAGTAGGAATTGGTGGTATATCAGCTAACTCTGTAACTTGTCGATTTTGCCACCACCAACTCAAGCCGATGATCGCCATAATCGCACTGGCTCCCACAATACCCAAAATCGGCCGCAGTTGCCAACGGGCGCGATGTGGAAGTTTTGAGGCAACTGATGGCGATCGCCTTAAGGAAGGATTCTCTGCATTTTGTGGAGAATTGCGGGTAGCTTCGGTGATGCTTGCTGGTAATTCTCCCCATAACTCTCCTGATCTATCCAGGGAAGTCATCTCTTCGCTAGTCGGTTCTTCCTGAAGATGATTTTCTCGAATCGGTTGCATAGGTCCCCGATTCAGAGGCAGTTGTTCATTTGCTGCTTTTTGGTGATCTAGCTGACGAAATAAATCCGAAACTAAAGCCGAATCTTCTGCATAGTTGGGATCGTCATCATACTCAATTTCATCAACTAGATCGCCCCATGTCTCTTCACCTAGCCAGTCCAACCCTGAAGAATCATGACCTAAGCCAGAAGGCATCATGTCATCAATGGGTAAAGGGATGTCGGTATTATCTGCCATGGCAAAATACATCGCAGTGGGATTGACCCTCAAAGGGGGATGGTGACTATACCCGTTAAGTGCAGAATCACTTAAAGCTATTTCTGGACATAAAAGACCGTCAAAATCCTGCTGAAGATATAAAATTGGTAACGCCCAGTAACTCTGGTGAGAACCATAAGCAGAAATTAATCCCTGACGTACCCGACTGACACACAAATCCACTGGATAACCCTGGCTGAGGTTGCGGTAAAACAATTGTGTCAACGTTAACGCTACTTCATCGGGAATGCGTTCTGACATTGCCAAAACGCCTCTAATACCCCGCCTCACTAGGCTTTCTGTCAAGTTACGTTCACCTGTCATATCCCCAATGGGATCGGATGTAGCTGTGTATGCTCCCCAGCAGGAGTTAAATACAGCCATTTGAATATTATTGTTGACCAGCAAGCCTGCTAAATCATCACCACTCAGGGTTTCTGTTAAGCCAGTTCTTCTACTGACAAGATAAATTTCTCCGCCATTTGGCCCTAAGTTACTGTGACCTGAGTAGTGTAGAACTTGGTATCTTCCTTGTTCTAAAGCTTGCGTCAATTCTTCTCGTCCTGGTTGGTCTAACAGGGTGAGTTCAATATCTGGGAAATGATTGCCACTTTCGTCAGTTCGTGGTGTTTGACGGTGAAGTTCTGCTTGTAGTTTAATAGCTTCTTGTTTGAGGAGATCGAGGCGAACTTGATCAGGAGGGGAAGCCAGCACCATCAAAACTTTCACTCCACCTGTTTCTGGTAGTGTGGGAATGTTTCTGGATGGTAACCGAGATGTGGCCATCATGCCGCTTTGGTAGCGAGAAAAAGCAATGTAAGGGCCAGTAGCCAAGGGGCGATCGCCTGCGTGCATCACTTCCCACGGCAAACGTGCTAACTTGATATCTTTTAGCCCTAAACGTAGGCGCAGTACTTGTTGGTGGTTCTGGGCAATACCTTGGGCAGTAATCCAACTGTCTCTAAGAGTGCCTTGAAACAGTGCATGATAAAATTGCTGTCCCAATGCCACCAGGTTAACAGAGTTTCTCGCAAAGTCGCTGGCGCGATCGCCAGAGGCGAAAGCTTCTCCCTGCAACACCGATTTCAGTGGGTCATTCATTAAGTGTCCAGCAGATGCTAACCACTCAGCGACAGGCCAAGTTACCAATTCTTCTGCCAATGGTACCCCAGGCGCGACTTGTTCCGTCCGCACCAAGTAGTCATTTTGCCCTACTGGGGTTACGGAAATGTGAAATTCCTGGGTCACAACTTTTCCTGTTCGCCTCCTAAATCTAGTTTGAAACGCGAAAGTTTCAATTCGATTTTTCGCTCCTTCTGATACCTTAGATGCATCCTGTCACTGAATGTTTCTGAACCATGTTGTTTTGCGGCCTTAGCTTATAACTTTATCCGGATTAGTTAGCACCCACCTAGAACAATTTATTGGTAGATGCACCTTGATCTTCAACTCCCCCAGTAGGCTTTAGCCAACTAGGGGTTTTTTTATTTTGGCAGAAATCAATAATCTTTAACACAGGTATTTTTGACCAAAGTAATCATAATTAATCCTAGAAGATTGCACCCTGATAACTAACTCCCCTCGCTGGCTAACACCCGTTGGGGGATTTTTTTTAGG
>JAHHIM010000007.1:0-112302 GCA_019358915.1 Trichormus sp. ATA11-4-KO1 | reverse complement strand
CAACGCACAACAACTATGATGATAATTTTCTCCGGAAAATGGTAGTTGCATCACGAAGATTGAATTGGTAGATGCACCCTGATAATTAACTCCCCTCGCTGGCTAACACCTGTTGGGGGATTTTTTTTAGGCAACGCACAACAACTATGATGATAATTTTCTCCGGAAAATGGTAGTTGCATCACGAAGATTGAATTGGTAGATGCACCCTGATAATTAACTCCCCTCGCTGGCTAACACCTGTTGGGGGATTTTTTTGTTCATCGAACAGCAACCATCATATCATTAATGACAATTTTGTCCAGAACAGACTCTTATTTTTAAAACAGACTATTGATGAATGCGCCTTGACAACTAACTCCTCTAGCCAACTGCCACCACTGAGGGATTTTTTGTTGATGTTGAGTATCAGCAACATCCCTATTTGTGACAATTCTATCCGGAACATGGTATTTAGTCCTAGAAAAGTTTATTGGTAGATGCACCCTGATAACTAACTCCCCTGGCTGGCTGCCACCACTGGGGGATTTTTTATTTAAACAAAATAATAAATGACCTTGGGATAATTTTATCCGGAGGGCTTTACTTAAGCTAAGAACATTTAATTGGTAGATGTACCCTGATAACTAACTCCCCTAACTAGTCAAAACTACATGGGGTTTCTGAAAAAATTTTTTGCTGAATAGCCTTTTTTCATTGGTATCTGCTTAGGGCAATATTCTAACGCAAAATCATGAAAATATTCTACTGTAGATAGTTTTTTATTGCTCTTAGTATCATGATTTGTTGATAAAACTTAGGCTGAAAATTGGATGAGCATTTTATCCTACAATGAGGCTTCTAGAATGCTTTTTTTACTTATAACGTTTTTAAGCCTACTTCACCCTAACACTATTAAATTAATAGTAAATCAGCCTTGCTTTTTTGCGATCGCTCTTAAGAAATGCTTTAAGCATCGCTTAGCTATTGAGTAAAAACTACACTGTTGTAGGTAGATGTAGATATTGTAGTTAAACTTAGCATACCATAAATTTTGGCTGGTTCTCTAGATTCTTTGCTGACTCGCTATTGTTGCTTAGTAGACTGAAAACTATAGCAGCTATCACATAGCTTAGGATATAAACTAATCACCAAACCCGGACACAAAGACATATTCCGGTTTGTTCGCTGACTCCTGCACCTGCCATAAATAACCACACGCAGAAATATCTCCTCAGAAATGTAATTAATCTATTAAATTTTTCTAGAATTTGATTGTTCCTTTTCTAGCAATATGTTAAGCTCCCTAGAGCTTATGCTAAAGCATACCGCCTACGTCCAGAAAGGCGCAGAGCCACATGAGTTTAGCTGTCATTAAGTTTTCTTCAGAAGAGTGCGGCATTTGCCACAAAATGTCTTTTTATGACAAAAAGGTGGCTGAAGAGCTAGGTTTGCAATTTATCGATGTAAAAATGCAAGATACAGCTGCCTACCGCAAGTATCGTCAGATTCTGCTGTCCCAGTATCCAGATAAATCAGATATGGGATGGCCTACCTACATTATCTGTGATTCTCCAGAAGGAGAATTTCAAATTATCGGTGAAGTCAAAGGGGGTCATCCCAAAGGGGAGTTTAGAAGTCGTCTACAAGATGTTCTAAATGCTACCCCTAGTCAGAACTAAATTACCTCAAAAGATTTGACTTCTAGGACAGGGCCAATCATCGCCATCGTCATGATGTCTTCGCGTACCTGTCCTATAACTTTGGCTTTTTGTCCAGCTTGGAGCAGGTTTTTGTCAGTATCTCTGAGGATTTCATAGGTAACGCCCTCATCTGTAACTAACGCCCAAGCGCCAGTGCCAATATCACGGCGTTGAATTGTGCCTGTAACTGTAATGCTCATATTTTTTAAGTGCTTCCTTCCTCAGTGCTGAGTGAGGGAGTGAGGGAGAATTATAAAAGTAATTTCACCCCATTCCCCATTCCCTTCTTATGCTGTTTGACCTTCGTTTTTCAATGCTAAACGAGCTAGTCCATAACATAGTAAGGCATTAGTAATGAGAAACCCTCTTGCAAGATAACTACTTCCTAAGCCCCAAACAGCTGGGTCATAAACAGCACTGACTGTTAGAAATGCTGCAATACCTAGGGTGGAACCAATGGCAAACCATTTCCAGCTAGAATGTCCTAACAGTAATGCCATTAACACAATGGGAATTAGCACGCTGGCAAATACAGGATTTAGGGCGTTGGTTCCTTGTAGTGTATTGCCTAGTTCGGGAATGGAACTGCCCAAAACTCGGAAAGGCCATTGGGGTAGGTCAAAGATATAGATTCCTTTGAGGAAGAATAACCCAGAACTACCAGCAATTAAGCCACTGGATAAAGACCAACCCCAGGTGAAGGGGAAGTAAACTCGCAAAAACCAAGCTAGTAGATAGGAACCAATTACCATAAGCAGCTTGGGTACAAGTGCGACAGCACCGCCATCAATCCAAAAGCGGGGGTTGAGATAACCGTTATCGCGTAACCACCGGAAGAAGTCTTGGAAACTGATTTGTCCTGTGACGGCAAGTTTAACTGCTGCTTCGGCATTTAGTTGTCCCGCACCGTAATAGTTCAAGCTATCATCCTGAATTACTCGTGCTGACTGCTTAAGGACTTTTAAAACTTCATCTGGTTCTGTGATTCCAGCAGCTTTAATTAATGCTGCTACACCAGCAACGTGGGGGGAAGCCATACTTGTACCCTGGAGTCCTAAAAACACTCCTTCGCCGTTGTCGGGGTTAATGGTTTCTTGCAGAATCGTACCAGCATCACTACCACCAGGTGCAGAGATATCAACCCCTGCACCAAAGTTGGAATAGGAGGCTTTTTCTCCGTCTGGGCCGAATGCGGAAACGCCAATAACATAGGGGTAACGAGCGGGATAACTTGCCCCATTCTCGTTTTCATTGCCTGCTGCGGCAACAATTGTCACGCCTTTATTGTGAGCATACTCGATTGCTTGCTTCATCAATTGGCTTTCACCACCACCACCCAAGCTCATGTTAATTACATCTGCGCCTTTGTCAGCCGCAAATTTAATCGCTTCGGCAATATCGGCAACAGTACCGCCACCATAGGCACTTAGTACTTTCAATGGCATGAGGTTAGCTTCGTAAGCAATACCAGCTACACCATAGTTATTATTAGTAGCTTCGGCAATAGTACCAGCAACATGAGTACCGTGTCCGTTGTCATCGGTGGCTGTTTCGCGATCGTTAACGAAATCATAGCCTTTGACGAATTTCGTTTCTTGCAAGTCACGCACGCGAGTAATACCGGTATCAATCACCGCTACTGTCACACCAGCGCCTTTGGTTTGATCCCATGCGCCTTCCATGCCGATGTTGTGCAGATTCCACTGTTTGCTGTAATATTGGTCGTTAGGTCCCTTTAATGAGGGATGTGCCTCATCATCTTGGGATAGTAAAATCTCTCTTGACCAAGTTGCTTCACCTGGTTGGGGAATCTTTCTATAAATATAATTTGGCTCGATTAATTGTGTAAATTGGGCAAATGGGGATTTTTTCAGTTCTTTCAGTCGCTGGCGATCGCCTTCAATAATATATACATTATCCCGCGCTGAAAATTGATTGTCTAATCGGGGTTTAACATTATATTCTTGAGCGATCGCTTGTAAATTCTGTTGTACTACCTGTGCAGGTATATCTTCGCGAAAATCCAGCAAAATCGTCTCAAATTCACCTTTAGCTGCCAGTAACTGAAAACTCAGGAAACCAAAAACAGCAGCCCCTAACCCGATGACAAACAAGCACAATAATATAAGTCTTTTCATATTAACTCATCACCGCTTTTTGCCAGTTTGCTCACTACCATAACTTATCTTCATACCTGATTGGTGTATTTTGGACAATTTTTACTCAAGATTTAGGACTGTTTAGTGTATGGAACGTGGTCTTTTATGGTTACCTTTATTAGCAGCTTTTTTCTGGTTGGCTTGGCAAGGCTCAAGGGAGTATCAAAAAGTTGAAGCATATCGTGTTTGGGCGGACAAATTTGACAAAGCTAAGTATGATATTTATGCGGTTTTAGGTCTAAAAGATCACAATCTTACCTGGGGAAAACCCACAACTAAAGGACCGATTAATTTAGAAACTTTTTCTTTATTGGATGTTAAAGAAGTACGACTTTTGGTAGATGGCAAAGTAGTAATGATGGAAAATTATCCTCAAAAAGGTCGAGTGACTGAGTTAGAGTTTCTCTTTTCCCCATCCAAGTCGGTACGTGTTCCGTTTACAGAAGTCCCTTTAGCCGCAGAATGGGGTAAGTATTTACAAGGTGTATTACAAAGCTTAAATACGGAGCAACAATAGTAGCTAATGCTTTTTGAGTTAAGAAAATTAGAAAATTATTTTTTGGAGTTGCTGATTAATGGGATGATTTTTGTCTCACGCAAAGTCGCAAAGGCGCAAAGAAGAAGAGTTTTAAAGATGAACATTAATGATTTCATCTTTCCCCTAAATCAACCAGCATCAAACATTATTCGGGCTGGGTTGATGAAGCCAAACTCATTCCTTACTTAGCGGTAGTTCCGCAAGAACGAATAAAAAGTCCACAACCGAATCCTTTGGCGGCGAAAGCCAAGCAACTACCATCTCGTTAATTTATTTTTATGAATACTGAAATAATCTCTAGAGTGCCTGTGGCTTTAACCATTGCTGGTTCCGATAGCGGTGGTGGTGCAGGAATTCAAGCTGATTTACGCACCTTTGCCTTTCACTGTGTCCACGGTACTAACGCTATTACCTGTGTCACAGCACAAAATACTTTGGGAGTGGCGCGGGTTGATGCCATGCCAACTGAGGCGGTAGCAGCACAAATTCAAGCTGTGGTCGAAGATATTGGCGTGCAAGCTGCAAAAACGGGAATGTTGCTCAATCAAGAAATTATTTCTGCTGTCGCCCAGCAAGTGGAAGCATTACAAATTAATAACTTAGTTGTTGATCCGGTGATGGTATCACGTACAGGAGCGCAACTGATTGATGATGATGCTGTCAAGACTTTACGTCAGGCTTTGATTCCCAAGGCGGCTATTGTGACACCAAATCGCTACGAGGCGCAGATTTTGAGCGGTTTACCAATTAATACCTTAGACGAGATGCGGGCAGCCGCTCAAGTCATACATCGAAATCTCAAAGTGAAAGCCGTTTTAGTCAAAGGTGGCGGGATGCAGGGCAGCTTGCGTGGTGTGGATATCTGGTTTGATGGGCAAAAGCTGGAAACTTTGACAACCAAACAAGTAGAGACTAAAAATACCCACGGTACTGGTTGTACATTATCAGCTGCGATCGCCGCAAATCTCGCAATGGGAAAGGACTTGTGGCCGGCAGTACAACAGGCAAAGGAGTATGTCACTACTGCACTCACTTACGCTCTAGATATTGGTAAAGGGCAAGGCCCTGTAGGACACTTTTTCCCTCTGTTACAAAATTAACCAATCTGTATTTTGCCAGTGGTTAACTGTGAGACACTTTTACTACTCACCACTGACTACTGAACTATATCCAAAAGTAAATAAAAAATCTTTGCTCTCTGGGCATTTTTCTATTATTCTTGGGCTAGTTTCAGAGGCAACTATACTTTTGATAGCATCTCTGTATGAACTGATCATCTTAATTTTTGATACCAACTTATCTATGCAAACAACCCCAAGTTCTGTTCACCGCCATCCAGCAAAACCACCAACTGCTCAAACCTACCCTCCCTCTGTGCCACTGTATGTATACCGAGAGTTGGCAGCAGAGTTACAGTCAACACAAGCCAAATTAGACGCACTTACTACCCAAAATCACCAACTAGAACAAGAAAATCAATTACTACGCCAAGAAATTACCAAAGTTGTTCAGTCTGTTCTACACCTGCAAAAGTTTGCAGATTCTAGTACTAAGCCTAGTTCTCACCCAGCTACCCCTACGGTTGGTGAAGTGAAAAGTCCAGCCAAACAGCCGGTGACTGAAGCCCGTCCACGTCAACAGGCATCTCGTTCACGTTCATCCGTCGTTACCAAAGTACCAAGAGGCAAAAGCCATCATTCTGAATCTTCTGTACTTGTAGAAGAAATAAATCCCCCAATCCCAGAAACAGTTTTTATAGAGGAGCAAGAAGTCAGCTATTATCCCCCCAGGGAGACAGAAGTAAAGGAATTCAGTGGCTGGTGGTTAGCCATCACTATTTTGTTAATCATGCTCACCGCTTTTGGTGCTGGATATTTGATTGTGCGTCCCCTGTTTGAACATCAGAATCGTTAGTTGATCCTGTGACAACTGCTTAGGGTCTTCATTTCCCGCGTCAATTCTCCCAACTTAAACCCTGAATATCTGAATCTGATTTACTGTTAGTGGAATTTATCTATTTTTGAGTCACAAAAACTACATACAAAAATCTCATTAGAAGACCACTTTCCCATATCACAACCTCAACGATTATCTCCATCAATTTTTGCCAGTACTCATGTCAAAACTACTTTGGCAGTATACAGTTTAAAAAAAGTTGCAATTTTTACATATTGTCTAAGAATAGCGCTAATGGTGAAAGTGTTAGACAGTGAATCTGGTTAGATAGATAAACGAACCTAATTAGAAGTTAAGGAGTTGAGATGATGAAAAAAGTAGAAGCAATTATTCGCCCATTTAAGCTTGATGAAGTGAAAATTGCTTTAGTCAACGCTGGTATTGTCGGTATGACCGTTTCTGAAGTCCGGGGTTTCGGTCGGCAGAAAGGGCAAACAGAACGTTATCGCGGTTCTGAGTACACCGTTGAGTTTCTGCAAAAACTTAAAGTGGAAATTGTAATTGAGGACAGCCAGGTTGATATGGTAGTAGACAAAATCATTGCTGCTGCCCGCACAGGCGAAATTGGCGATGGCAAAATTTTCATCTCGCCTGTTGAGCAAGTTGTACGTATTCGTACTGGAGAAAAGAACACAGAAGCAGTTTAAGTGTTGGGTGCGGATATTATGTCTGATTGAAAACCCATAATTCAGTAGAAAAAACCCTACCCCTAATCTCTTCTCTTCTTATGCCTACGGTGTATACACAAGTCTTCTAGAGTTGCCCCTCACTATTTTGATCCTGCCTAAACTCCTGAAAGAGGGCGATTTAGGTGGATAAGAAGATATTTTAAAGATGTGTGTACAAGGTATCTTAAGTGGAGAGGATGATTTTGGCGTCAGTCAAAAGCGGGGTGGGGTTATTTTATATCAACTATCTTGATGATGAGCTATCAATATCGCTCTAGTTATAAAAATCACTATGACTGACGCTAATTATAAATTTTAATTAAGTGCATTTGAGGGGATTACAAATTTAATATGTATAAAGATTACAAATGATTGATTAATTTAAGCTTCCTCACAACTTCCTCATACTTCATAACTATTCTTGAGATATAAACAGTTTTTTGCATGACGACGGGCTGATTAATTGACAGCTCCGATTTTAAATACACCTTTTTATCATCAGGATTTTATAAAAGTATGAATTACTGCCCTTGTTGTTCTGGGATACTTTTGCCTCATATACGCGTTTCAGGAATTGCCTGGTTTTGTCGGCATTGCTGGCAAGATATGCCAGTATATTCTTGGGAAAATTCTAGTTCGCTAGCAGAAAGTGTTGTAGAAGAATTACCCATAAACCGCCAGAATCGAGAAAATCATAGAATTTACGCCAGCCAACGCAAAACCATAACGGGATGGATTGGCAGACAAAATGTGCCAGCCTAAGAGGTTTTAATAGTAGCGTTTTTTGAGTAAAATTTACTTGGTTTATTAGCTATTAGCTAATAAACCCTGGTGTATAACACTTTTATTTTTTTAACAAATAATTTACATTTAAAAACCCCGAATCATTTCGAGGGCTTTCTATCTTAATTTGTTGTAGATACTGTTAATGTGGATTAACTTTTACTAACAGCATCAATCTTCTTCCCAGGTTTCACTACTCAACAGGTCAATAATCCTATCTCTGAGCAAAAATTCATTCTTTTCTAGCTCAATCTCAAACAATAGCCAGTCGCGATGAGGAATATATTTACATAGGGAATAAATTGGTTGTTGACGGTCAATAAATCCCTTATTGACAAGTTGACGTGCTTCTTCCTTAATAACCTCAATATCATATTTAACAGCAGTATCCATAGCTCGTTCCTTTGTTTTTAATCAAGGAATTGATATTCAAGACAATAAGTTTTTTGGTTCTATCTTAAACTTATCAAAAAAATTAGAGGAAATTGTGAATAATCAAAACAGCTAAACTTGTGTGAGTCATCTCCTCTCTCATATCAAGTTGCACTTACAGAAGTAACTTTGTATTCTGAGCGAAGCGTAGACGAACTTCATACCTCTACGCTTCGCTCAGAATCGCACATTTAAACACGAATTGGTATCAGTCTTCAGATAGACACCCAGCAAAAGTTTTCTTGATGCAGGTAGGGAATGGTCACCAGAAGTACTACCAAAAAAGGATGTAGATTGCTACTGGGTAGCGTAGTTGCTGGCTAAAGCAAAGGACAAAGAATAAATGATGTTGATATAGTCTGCGAGATTTCAGCCTTTATTCTTTGTTTGTGGTGTATCTTTGATCCAGAAAATACCAAATTGAATTGACACTCTAACCTGTTACTTTCATTCTCTGGAGAAATCATTATATGTTTTTGCAAATTAACAAAGTTCGCGAATATTTTCCCGCCTTAGCCGGAAAGTGGACTTTTTTTGATAATGCTGGAGGATCACAAACCCTGAAAAAAGTTGTAGACAGAATTAGCGAATTTCTTCTGACTACTGATGTGCAATTGGGAGCTTCTTATGAAATTTCTCAATTAGCAGGAGAACGAGTGACATTAGCTACTAGAGGAATGGCTACCTTAATTAATGCCAAGTCGCCAACAGAGGTAGTCATAGGACCATCTACTACCATGATGTTAAAAATCCTGGCAATTTGTCTGAGCCAAACATTCACGGATGGTGATGAAATTATTGTTACCAATTGTGACCACGAAGCAAATATTGGTGCTTGGACAACTCTGGAAGAACAAGGAATTAAAATTAAAGTTTGGCAAATTCGTCCAGATACTCTAGAACTGCATTTAGAAGATTTAGAGCCATTAATCAGTCAACGCACAAAATTAGTAGCTTTGACTCATGCTTCTAATATTTTGGGAACTATCAACCCTATTAAAGAAATTGCTAAATTTGTACATGAGCGGGGAGCAATGATTTGTGTCGATGGTGTAGCTTATGCACCCCATAGATTAGTTGATGTGCAAGATTTAGATGTAGATTTCTATGTTTTGAGTTTTTATAAAGTTTATGGTTCTCATTGTGCTTTACTTTATGGTAAAGAAAAACATTTATTAAGAATACCTGGACTAAACCATTATTTTATTGAGCAGACAGATATTCCTTATAAATTTCAATTGGGTAACGTTAATTTTGAATTGAGTTATGGCATGTTAGGTTTATGTGATTATTTGAGCGAATTAGCACAAATACACTATGGTAATCAAACTGCACCTGAATTAAGAAATCAAATGGCGCAGGTATTTGATTTGATTAGTGTGCATGAAGAAAAGATTAGCGATCGCCTACTAAAATACCTCAACAGTCAGCCTAAAATTCGCGTGATTGGCAAATCAACGGCTAATCGTGAATTGCGTGTACCTACTATATCTTTTGTCGTTGACGGAATTCATAGTTCAACTATCCCACCTCAAATTGACCCCTATCATATTGGAATTCGCTACGGGGATTTTTACGCTAAAAGACTAATTGAATATTTGGGATTAGCTCCCCAAGGTGGAATCGTGCGAGTCAGTATGGTGCATTACAACACAATTGAGGAAGTTGACCGCCTGATTACAGCGTTTGAGCAAGTTTTATGAAGAGTGCTGAGTTGAAAGTGCATCCTTCCTGAGTAAATTTCAATCCATTAGGGACGGGCAAGATGCCCATCCCACAAAACCAGCAAAATCATCCCGCAAATATGCAACACCAAATTAATTAGTCGCTGGATGTTGTTGACTGGGTATTGCTTCTACATCTACTTTCGGTAGCGGTGGACGCACACATAAATAAATCAACGGGCCGAACAGTGGAACTAAAGCTATTAACCAGAAAAATTGCGCATTTTGCCAACCCCGTCGAGCCATATCATCTCCCAGCAATGTGGGAAATAATAAACAAAGTAGGCAGAAATCTAAGCTCATCAAATGGATAAAGCGGTTAGTTTGCCACTGCTGGACAAAATTTCCCCAATCTCCTTGTAAACCATAGGTAACTAGAATTACTGCGGCTATAGTCACAACAAAACCAATGACACGAGAATCCAGTAACTTGATCAAAAGATTTTTTTTGCCAATAAACTCTTGATTTGATTTCCGTAGAGCTAAATAGGGCACAATTGCAAAAGCACCGACAGCAAAAGAAGCGATCGCAAACAGCCAAGCGGGGATTTTTTGATCTCTACCATCAATCAACATCACAGCGCTGTAGACCACAGGCCAGATGCCCATGAGGTTGAATAATGCGATGACTAAGGGATTAATGCCTTGCCATTGACCAAGAGAAAGGTTTTGAATTAACTCGAATGTATCAGGTTGATTAGGAGGAGCAAGAAGAAAAGCATAAGTAATAAATCCTAGCCACAGCACCCCAAAGGCAATTTTTCTGAGCATGATTGGCACAAATTAACTAAAAGCTTCTGAGAGGTAATCAGCCGCAGCCGCTACAACTGCGATCGCACTTTCATAATCTAGGCGTGTCGGACCTAAAACTCCCACACTTCCTACTGGTAGTAAACCCCGACGATAGGTAGAAGTGATCAAGGTGCAGGTACGTATCGGCTCTAGTGGATTTTCTGCACCAATCCGAACTGTTACCTTTGATTTACCCATTTCTTCCATCTCCGGTTCCTCAAAGATTAATCGCCACAGTTGGTCTTGTTCTTCTTCCAGCAGGTGGATAATTGTCTGCACTTGCTGTAATTGAGAAAATTCAGGCTGACGCAAAACTTCTGCTACACCCCGAACCATAATTTGGGTCGTAGTTGGCGCGAGGGTGCGACGGGTTAATTCTGCAACTGAACTTTTCAAGAATTCACCGTAGCGTTGGAACTCTTGATCTAATTCACTCCAGTCCAAGGTGGCTAATTCCAATAAGCTGCGTCCCCGCAAGTGGGTGTTCAAAAAGTTAGAAACAATCTGTAATTCGTGATCTATTACCTCTGGTTCGGGTTGTGTTTCTTCTTTGGCTGGTGACAAATCCATCAGCCGAGAATGGGTTTCATAAGCATCTGTCACCACAATCAGCATGATTCGTCCTGCTTCAATTTGCACTAATTGCAGATGTCGCAAGATGGCTGTATTTGTCTGCGGCATGGTAATCAAGCTAATACAGCCACTCAAGGTTGCTAAAATCTGTGCGGCTCCTTGTAGTATGGCTTCTAAACTCCAATCTTCCCAATGGAGACGCTTTTGCAGTGCCAGTTCTACCTCTTTCGCTAAAATTTCCGAGGGTGTAATTAACTGGTCAACATAAATTCGATAACCTGAGTCAGAAGGTATTCGTCCGGCAGAGGTGTGTGGCTGATAAAGTAAACCAGATTTTTCTAAAACACCCATCACATTCCGAATCGTAGCTGAACTAACACCCAGGTCGTACTCCTCGACCAAAGCTTTTGAACCAACAGGCTCTGCTGTAGCGATATAATGGCGTACCGTTGCCCAAAGTATATGCTGTTGTCGATTTGTCAACTGGACTTCCATAGGGTATGTTTTGCTGAAGGCAAACTTTAATCAAACGCTGAAGGCAAACTTTAATCAAACTGGGAAAACATTTAGGGCGTGAAAGCAAATAAAGATAAATAATAGTTAACTAAGATAGCAAAATATTTAGTTTTACTGTAGCTGCTAACAGCCAATTTCTGAGATTGCTATTTCATAGAGTTTAATCGTTGCTAACAACGCTGCTGTTATTAGGTATAATTATTTGGTACTTTTAAGTATTTTTGCAGTCTTCAGCAATCAAAGCTGTATTTTCAGATACTGAATTTTAGCAACGTTCCATATATGTGCAGAGTGAGTAAACTGCCTTCTGCTGCTTAGATACAGGATTTTTCCGTACTAGACCTAAACTTGGATAGTGCTGTGTTAAGAATAGCATTGCTGAGATGAAAAAGTAAGTTTCATCTCAGTCATGTTATGGTTCAGGAGATGATGAGCTAATATTGGGGAATTGAAGAGTCAACCAACAGGGAGTAGGCATCAATGCCACCCGCAATATTTTTAACATTTGTAAATCCTTGAGCAACTAACCACTGACACATTTGAGCAGAACGAATGCCGTGGTGACATAGCACAAGAGTTTCCGCTTGGGGATTGAAGATAGTGGGTACTTGATCCCCCCATTCGACAAATTCGCTCAGAGGTAAATTGACAAAGCCTTCAATGCGAGCGATCGCTAATTCTTGGGGTTCACGCACATCTACTAACTGAATACTTGCATCATTAGAAGACAGACGTTGTGCCAGTTCCTCTACACTAATCTGAGTAATTGGTTGACCAGAAGGATTCCCTGCCATGAGTTTTTTGTAAACAATCTTATATTCCTTATGGTGACAGAAAATTTAGGCTCTAGCATGAGCATCTATTCTTAGGGGAGTAGGGGATAAAAAATGATTCTTTACTTAGCACTCCCCTTCGACTTCGCTCAGGGCTAGCGCACTCAGCACTTAAAAAACCACTTTCCATGCTTAAATGGCTGTAAAACTTCTGGTTTAGTATGTCTAATGTGAATAACCAACGCTCATTCGTCGGTTTTTTAGTAGCTGGTGCGATCGCGCTGATAATTGCGATCGCAGGTTTTTACTGGTTTTTCACTAAAACTCCGGTTAAAATAGCCTCCACCTCCCAGCCTGGTGCTGCCATATTCGTGTCGAAACTTGCCCCGGTAATGGTATCTTTACTAACAAATCCGGATCGTTTGCAGACTTTGGAGCATGAAGGAGAATTATCTAAACTCAAAACCAGTTTATTGGCTAAGAGTGGTATAGATTACCAACAAGATATTCAACCCTGGTTAGGAAATGAAATTACGTTGTCTGTCACGACTTTAGACATTGACCGCGACACGGAAAACGGACAGCAGCCAGGGTATCTCATGGCATTAGCAACTGATGAACCAGAGAAAAGCCGCGAGTTTTTAGATTTGTTGTTTTCTAAGCGGGTGTTGGCTGGAGCAAACTTAGCTGTAGAACAATATGAAGGCGCAAAGCTAATATATGCCAATTCCCAACCAGAGCAAGATTTCCTGGCTGGTGCAGTTGTCGATGGTTTTGTGTTGTTTGCTAATGATCCTAAAGTGCTGCGAGATGCAATTAATAATGTCCAAGCTCCTGATCTAAATTTGACCAGTTTCCCCAAATACCAAAAAGCTACTCAACAACTTTCCCAAGGGATATTTGCTACAGCTTTTCTCAATCTTCCTATGGTGGCGAAATGGCAAGGTTTAGAACTACCAGAAATAACCTACGATAGTCAAATTATTTCTCTATTATTAAACCCCAAGGGACTGCTGGCAGAAACTGAATTTCTGACTGACTCGGAAATTTTTCCCCCATCCTCACCACTGTCTAAACCTGTAGGAGCGTTAGAATATATACCAGATGTCGCAGGTTTGGTAATTTCCAGTTCTCATTTGCATAACTTGGGTAATAGTGATTTAGCTAAACTCTGGACGCAAGCGAAAACAGCTATATCTGGTTCTGGCACAGACATAATTTCTAGATTGATACAACCATTAGCAGAGGTTGAAAAAACTAAGAGTATTAACTTGGCAGAAGATATCTTTAGCTGGGTAAAAGGAGAATATGCCCTAGCGTTGTTACCTCATGAAGGGCAAACCATTCCCGATTGGATTTTTGTTGTAGAAAGATTAGAGGATGTACCAGCAGGAATTTCTCGCTTAGATGCGATCGCCTCAGCAAATGGACTTAACACTAGTTCTCTCAGTTTAGGACAACAAAAAATCACCGCCTGGACAGAGTTAGCAGCCGCAACTAAACAAACCGATACCAAAGAACGCCCATCATTCGTCATTGAGGCCAAAGTACAGGGAGTACACACAACCCTAGGAAATTACGAAATTTTTGCAGCTAATTTGGAAACTTTGAACGAAGTAATCACAGCCAAGAAAAATTCCTTAATTGATGATCGCAGTTTCCAAGATAGTATCGCTGGTCTTCCCCAACCCAATCAAGGTTATATTTATCTTGATTGGACAAAAAGCCAAAGTTTGTTAGAGCGTCAATTACCGATTTTAAAGTTAGTAGAAGTAGTAGGTAAACCGTTTTTTAACAACCTGCGATCGCTCACTCTTAGTAGTTACGGTAGTGAGACAGGATCACTCAAAGGTGGTGTATTATTCCGATTCAATCAATAATTAAATTTTCGTAGAGTGTGAAAAGGCAAAATTTCATTTTGTCTTTTACCTCTACTGACCAATTATGTAAATTGTGGCAAAATCAAAAATTTATCTGGAATTGTTTAATTAAAATATGTTGTATATATCATCAAAATAAAAGCCTGTTGGAGGGCTACTTTATGAAATACCGTCGCCCCCGGCATCATTTTCGAGGCGGTTGGCTTTTGGCTATAATTACCGCTATTACTGCTACACCTGCCATAGCAGAAACATCACATTTTGGTACATTAAGCCTGTCACCAGGTTTCGATTCAGCGCAAGGAACAGTTACTGGTTACACAGGTGGTTCTTACTCTCTGTCTGACATTAGCAAACGCGATCGCGATCGTCATCCCTGTGTTGGATTTGCAGATCCCCAACCAGATCACATTTTAGTTTTAGAAAAAGACTTTGAGACCCTCAAAATACTAGTCAACAGTGGTGGACATGACACCACCTTACTTATTCAAGGCCCAGACGACAAAACAATTCGTTGTGGTGATGACACTGGAACAAGTAAAGATGCCAGCGTTGCCGACAAAAACTTGAAAAGTGGTACTTATAGGATTTGGGTGGGTACTTTTAATCCTGGGGTTAGGCGTAACTATACTCTGACGGTGCAGCAAAAATAAACTAGAGGCTCAGGGAACAAAGAGAGATTACTAATATTAAGTCCTTCCCCCCATCCTCCTATCCCCCCATCTCCCCACTCCCCCAGGGCTGATTCGTTCCCTAAAAGGGTTAAAATTGCAAGGGCAAATCCACAATTAAGACCGAAAATTTTGGCATCTTCAGTCCGAAATACCTGATTTTTCTTTGCGTCTTTGCGCCTTTGCGTGAGATTATCCTCTTGACAAAATCTCCAACACAAGCGAATGAAACAGCCCTGCCCACTCCCCCAGGTTTAGAGATCACACTTGGGACGATATTATAGGATAGTAGCTCGTTTTGCTTTCCGAGGGTACTATCTCGTGCTATCTACACTGCGTGCTGACTTTCGTATCATATTTGAACGTGACCCGGCTGCCCGTAATTGGTTGGAGGTCTTGTTTTGTTACCCCGGTTTGCAAGCCCTATTATTTCATCGGCTGGCGCACTGGCTGCATCATCTTGGTCTTCCCTTTTTACCCCGCCTGATTTCTCACACAGCTAGGTTTTTGACAGGAATCGAAATCCACCCAGGTGCAACAATTGGACATGGTGTGTTTATTGACCACGGTATGGGTGTGGTCATTGGTGAAACTGCGATCGTGGGTGACTATGCTCTGATTTATCAAGGTGTCACCCTGGGTGGTACTGGTAAACAAACCGGCAAGCGCCATCCCACTGTGGGAGAAAATGTCGTAGTTGGAGCCGGTGCTAAGGTGCTAGGCAATATCCAAATCGGCAATAATGTCCGCATTGGTGCTGGATCAGTTGTTCTCAGAGATGTGCCTTCTGATTGCACAGTAGTAGGCGTACCCGGTCGGATTGTCTATCGTTCTGGAGTACGAGTTGCGCCCCTAGAACACAGCAACTTACCAGATTCGGAAGCTGAAGTAATTCGCGCCTTAGTTAATCGTATTGAATCCCTGGAACAACAAATACAAAATTTACAACGCGATCGCTCTTCTGGCAAAACTCATGTTTTGGCAGTATCTTTAGTCTCTGACGAAGATGGTCTACCACAAGATGCCCCCTTGTGTAACCTCAGAGATAAGGCAATTCAGCAATTTCTTGATGGTGCAGGGATTTAGAGTGCTGAGTGCGCTAGCCCTGAGCGAAGTCGAAGGGGAGTGCTGAGTGCTAAGTAAGAGAGATGAGGAGATGAGGGAGCAGGGGAAGCAAACAAACTATTATTCTTCCTCGTCCCCCTCATCCCCTTGTCATGGATTAATTTCTTGAATAGACCATTGCTGCTCATCCCGGCTGTAAATTCTGCGGTTTTGTGGTTCACCACGCAATTCTAAGTGGTCTACCTGTACGGGATCGAGCAGCAATAAACAAAAATTCGGCACTGGCTGTGTGGGATTTGGTGGTGGTGGCTCGAAGGCTGCTGATTCATCTACTCTGGGTTTACCAGGATGCGGCCAGGCAAACTGTAAACGCGCTGCATCGCTGAGTTCTTGCCAGGTGGTGATGCGGTCTGGCTGTAGGGTAGGATGAGAATTATCTCCTTCTACTAAAGTTAAGCAGCCAGAGATACGAAATTGTTCTCGTGTGTTGGGGAAGTACCAGCAAATCTCTGCCCAAGGTTGCTGTTGTATTTGGTAAACTTTTTCACTACGACTATCTGTAATAAATTTTAGCTGGTTGGTCTCTTCTAAAAAGCCGCGAAAAACTACAGTTCGATTGGCCGGACGACCGTTTTCCTTGACTGTTGCTAGCTGTAGGTAACGGGCGTAAACAAGGCTACGGTTACGATGAAGGGCACGGGCGATCGCGCTTCGCCAAGGAGCAATAGACATGATTTTAATTACTTACCAACGTAAAATTTGCTGCTTAAGTTCAACAATATCTAAGTAATTTCTAGCAAAAGCTTTGCTTAAAAGAGAGTGTGGGATAAATTGATCATACTTTTGCAGTTCTGGGGCTTCTGCAGAACTGACTAAATCTTCTGCTGTAATTCTTTGTTCACACAATGAAATAAGTTCTTTTTGTAGGTCTTTGAATTTATCTTTACCTAGTTTAATTGTCAAATAATAAGGATTTACTCCGCCAATACTATTAATTTCTAATGATTCTCTACAAAAAGAATTAAGCAATCTTTCTAAAGTCCGGTAGGCAACTGTACCCATCCAAGGAAAGATACAACATTTACCTTTTTCTAATTGCAAAATATTATGTTTATCTAATCCAGCCTTTTGTACTATTTGGCGAACTTTTTGTAACCGCTTATAGGCATTATTTTGCAAGTAGCTATATTCTACATCTTCTATTAATACCTGCCGCATTTTTTGCAAAACTCTTGTATGAATACAACCGCTACCACCACGCCAATAAATAGTAGCTTTACCTGCTACTTGCTTGACTAAAATTATCTTTTTCTTAAAGTCAACTTCTATAACTTCCCAGGTTCTTCCTGCTAAGGCGAATTGATTACCCACAGGCGGTGGCATGGCAATACTACCAATGTCTGTTGAACCTTGCTTTACTATATATTCTTGATTATCAGCAAAAACAGCATAAAACTGAAATTTCCCGACTATCTTTTCTCCTGCCAAGCCAATGATTAATTTACCTTGTTCAGTTTGCTGTATATGATCTATATTAATTAAATAGCGTAATAATAATTTAAATTCTTCTGGAGAAATAGCCGCAAATGGTGGTAGGTTGAAAATCTGTTTAGCTAAAGCAGTCGGTGTAATTTCTCCCGTGGCTGCTAAAATACTCATAGTTTGATGATACAACAAACTCAAAGGATATTGAACAGGTTTTATCGGTTCAATCCAGCTTTCTTCTAGATAAAGTTGAATAATGGCAATGCACTGTAAAAGTTGCCAAGGAATTTGTTCTGGTAGCGGTGCTTCAGCTAATGGTTGATTTTCGGCACAGACAAAGCGCATATCAGCAGCTTCTCCTCTCCTACCACTGCGTCCTAAACGTTGTAAAAAACTGGCTACAGAAAGAGGTGATTCTAACTGAATCACTCGCTCTAAATGACCAATATCTATACCTAATTCCAAAGTTAATGTGGCGGCTGTAACTGCGGGATTATTGGGTTCACGCATGGCATCTTCCGCAGCTTGTCGTAAGCTAGCAGATATACTGCCATGATGTACGTGATATATGTCTGGAAGTGCTTGTTCTGTGGCAATTCGTCGCAAAGATGCAATTACTGATTCAGTTTGCGTGCGATTATTGGCAAAAATTAGGCATTTACGAGATTTGCTGAGGTTAAAAACATATTTCTCATAAGTCGCCTCTAATTCGTCAACTTCATTGTCAATGTAAAAGTGTTCTACCGCCAGCTTAATTTGCCGTTTTCCGGCTGTGATATTGGGAGTAATCACTGGCTTGTCAGTTCCAGAACGCAACCACTCTTCAGCCATGGAATAATCACCCAAGGTTGCTGATAAACCAATGCGGCGGGGTTGGGTTTGTATCAAGTTAGCTAAACGCTGCAATTGACAAATAATCTGGCAACCGCGTTCAGAACCCATAAAGGCGTGAATTTCATCGATGATGACAAATCGTAAATCACCGAATAAGCGCCTCAAATCATTATGCTTGTTAATTAACAAGCTTTCTAAAGATTCTGGCGTAATTTGGAGAATGCCTTGGGGATTTTTTAACAGTTTGTTTTTCCGACTTTGCGCTACATCACCGTGCCAGTGATATACAGGGATATCTGCCGATTTCAATAAGTCATTGAGACGCTCAAATTGGTCATTAATTAAGGCTTTGATGGGGCTAATATATAATGCACCAATAGTATTAGCGGGTTTTTCATGTAATAAAGTCAAAACTGGTAAAAATGCTGCTTCTGTTTTTCCAGCAGCAGTCGTCGCAGCCACAAGCAAGTGAGCATCAGTGTCAAATATTACTTGACAAGCTGCTAATTGCGCTGGTCTTAATTCAGTCCAGTTGTGATGATAAATATATTCTTGGATGAATGGTGCGAGTTTAGAGAAGGTCAATTCAAAAACTTCTCCACGCAACGAACAAATATTTCTACACCCATTGCCAAGGCCGTTTCATCAAAATCAAATCGGGGATGATGATGGGGATAGGCTAAATCTTTGGCAGGGTTGGCAGATCCGAGAAAGAAATAACAACCAGGAACTTCTTGTAAGAAAAATGACATATCCTCACCACCCATAGTTTGGCATTCTGGCACGACACCTATAGGGGTTTCTATCACTTCTTCTGCAACTGACTTCACTAGTTCTGCTATACCAATATCATTAATTACTGGTGGGTAAAGACTCCAGTAGTCCAAATCATAGTTTGCACCATGACTTTGGCAAACTCCGGCAATGATTTGTTCGACTCGCTGGTTGAAAAATTTTTGAAAATCAGGGTTGAAATACCTAATAGTACCACTCATTTTAGCTGTATCAGCAATTATATTTAGCTTTGTGCCTGCATGAAGTTTGCCAACTGTCACTACTGCTGAATCCAGGGGGTTGACATTACGCGCCACAATGGTTTGTAGGGCATTCACAACTTGGGCAGCAACCACAATAGAATCAACAGTTTGATGGGGCATAGCACCGTGTCCACCTTTACCTAAAATGGTGCATTTAAAGCACTCGACAGATGCCATTAACGCCCCCGCACGCACGCCTAATGTACCCAAGGGTAAATTATTCCACAGGTGTAAACCAATAATTGCATCCACATCAGGGTTTTTCAGTACCCCGGCTTCAATCATTGGTTTTGCGCCTCCTGGCCCTTCTTCTGCTGGCTGGAAAATTATTTTTACTGTGCCGCCAAAGTCGTGGCGATGCTGGTGAAGATAGTAAGCTGTACCTAGAGCGATCGCAGTATGTCCGTCATGTCCACAAGCGTGCATTATTCCATCGTGTTGCGATTTATAGGGAACCTCATTGAGTTCTTGTATTGGCAAAGCATCCATATCTGCTCGAATCGCCAATACATTTTCAGCACCGGGTTTGTTTCCCTTGATGGCGGCCACAATGCCGGTTTGGGCTATACCAGTTTGATGTTCAATTCCCCATTCTTGCAACTTGTGTGAGACAAACTCAGCTGTGAGTTTTTCTTTAAACCCCAATTCTGGTTGTTGATGCAATCGCCGTCGCCACTCTATCAATTGCGGTTGCAATGAGCGGATGGAGAGTCGAACGCGAGATAGATCGACAGAAGAAGGGTTGGGAAAAGTGGAAACCATTATAAAGACGAGCTAGTTTTCAGTACAATTAACTGGGGTATTTTCCCAGTGTAATCTTTCTGAAAGTGTTCAGCTTTTATATTTCATGGGCATTGAGAAATCAGCTTAATGTTTCCCAATCAAGATTTGAAGCTATTTGAGCAAGTTTATCTAAATCTTCTAGATTATCTAGATAAGGTAAGCAACCTAAAACTGGTGTATTGGTCAGTGATTGTATCAAGTTTGATGGTGTCCAGTCGGCTATTTCGGCATCTGTAAGGGGTTGTACGCAGTTGAGAACTATACCTTTGAGATGTACTTTTGCTTGCCTAGCTAATGCTACATTAGCCACAGCTTGAGCGATCGCACCTAATCTTACTGGCACTACTAAGACCGTGGGTAAATGCCAGTCTCCGGCTAAATCGGCTACTGTTAATTCCTCTGTGACTGGGGAACCTAAACCTCCCAAAGCTTCTACCAAAACGATATCACGCTGCGATCGCAGTTTAGATAAAGTTTGCCACACCACTGCTAAATCTACGTAGCGATTTTCTCTAGCGGCGGCGATGGGAGGGGCTAGAGGTGCTTGAAAATACAAAGGTGTAATTTCTTCCGCAGATTGCTGTAAAGAAAATAACTTTTGATATAATTCGCGATCGCCAATCCCCGATTGAATCGGTTTGATAATTCCCCAGCTACGCTGCGGGTAATATTTTTGACAATAGGCTGCCAAGGCTGTTGTTAAAACAGTTTTACCAGCCTCTGTGTCAGTTCCAGTAATCAGTAGTGTATTCAGCAATTTGTGATTAGAAGAGTAGTTTTGTCAAGTAACTAGATGTAAATAAAAATAATATTCAAGCATCAAGTCTTGATTGCCAGGGTTTTTGTCTTAAAGTTCATTTAAATTCATATTTTACCTTATGTTTAATTAGCCCCAAATTTTGCTCCGTAGTCATGGCGTGGCAAAGCTAAAATGTGGCATGAGAATTTTCTTGTGGAACAGGCAAGATGCCTTTTCTGGGCGGGCGAGGACGCGCACCCCACAATAATTTTTATTGATTGGCAATTACAGCTACTGAATTTAGGGTGAACTGGTGGGATCAGGAAATAATTCTGGTGTGTTATCAGTAGGGGTGTTATTTTCTTCGTCAAAGGTTGGTGTAGGTACGGGGATTGGTATGGGTGTCTGTGTGGGAATTGGCGTTTCGGTGACTGTTGGGGTGGGAATGGGAATTGGTGTTGGGGTTAGTGTCGGTGTCGGTATAACTGGGTTTTCTAATGCAACATTGAGAATATAATCGCTTTCGGCAATTTCTGGATCTGGCGTTAACTGAATAATATATCTACCACTAATCGGCAATATTCCTTCATAGGTTGTTACTTGCTGAGCATTAGTGTCAATTGGTTGTTGATTGGCATCTAGAATTGTTAGCGAAATTCCATTTGCTTGGTCAATTAATGCCGTTAACTTGGCTCCTGCTTCGCCAAAGAATGTGTACTGGATAATTTGATTTTCTTTGATAGTATCTTCAACAATGGCGGTGTTAGATGCGTCAAAAATGAGGCGCTTACTAGATATTACAGGTTCAACACTGGTAGGTGTGGGTGTAGGTGTAGGTGTAGGAGTGAAAGTCTCCCCACCAGTCACAACAGGTGAAGGGAAAGTTTGTGGTGATGTTGCATCTGGTAGTTCATTTGATTGACTGCGGATAGAACTGACCAACGCCCAAGAACCGACTCCTGCTAAAATGACTACCGCACTACCAATAGCCCCAAGAGCCAACGGATTATCTAAGATTGAGCTAGAACGGCTGGGTGGAATAACTGGCTCTAGTTTGTAGGGTGAAACTGGTGGTTGGACTAAATCTGGGCGACGACCCACAGCAATTGTTTGGATGTGAGAAACTTCTGGAGTAGGAATACTTGGCCCGTCTACAGCCTGCAATGCTTGAGCTACATCAGCAGCACTGTGGTAGCGATCGCCTGGTAGATGATTTAACATTTGATTCAAAACCTGGGCAAATATGGGATTTACCCTGACCCAGCGTTGCCAATTCCAAGTTAGTTGGGTTTCATCAAATAGCTCAATTGGTTCTTTACCAGTCAACAACACTATCCCTGTGACTGCTAGTGCATACAAATCACTATTAGGATAAGCTCTACCTGTTTGCATTTGTTCGCTGGGAGCGTAGCCTAATTTACCTACGGTGGTAACTGGCGTTGTGCTGTCTGGGAACTGTAATCGCGTTGCTAGTTCCTTGACTACACCAAAATCAATTAACACTGGTTTGGTATCACTGTCTCGCAAAATAATATTTTCCGGTGAGATATCTCGATGAATAATTCCTCGACTATGAATATGCTCTAACACTGGTAGCAAGAAGCGTATTAACTGCAATACTTCTATTTCAGTGAAGGTTTGACCAACAGCTAAGCGCTCAGCCAGCAGAGTTCGGTAGGTTTTACCTGCAACGTAGTCTTCCACCAAAAATAAGCGGTGTTCTTGTTCAAATCTTTCTCGGAATTTAGGAACTTGTTTATGTTCGATTTGATACAGAATTGCCGCTTCTCTTTGGAAAAGCTCTTGTGCTTTCTCCCAAGCATCAGATCCCGTTACTGGAATCAATTCCTTGATCGCGCAAAGTTCGTTAAAGCGTCGCTGATCTTCTGCCAAATAAGTTCTACCAAATCCCCCTTGTCCGAGAATTTGAATTATACGGTAACGGTTTTGCAGGATAGAACCAACTGTAATAGGTGCTTGCATGATTAATTAAATGTAATAGCAACTGGTAAAGAAGCAACTTACAAAGATAAGTTTAAGCACAGAAGGTCAGAATTTCCGTGTTCGTACGTGCTAAGTAAGTCTTCAAAGACTTATGTAACTCTATTTTCACACTCTGCTATCAGTAAGTATGTGCGAAAAATGGCAGGAAGTCATCGCGAAGGCGACTAACTGCCTGCAAATGATTAATTTCAGCTTTTTTTGTGGTTCCTTGCGTAAATAGCAGTCAAAGCAGCCACCTAAACGCCACTATGTATAACTACCAACCATCCTCAGCGATCGCAACTCACGCCAGTTAAATTCGCTGCTGATGGGAATTTTTTGTGTGATTTACTATTAAAAATCTAGTCTGCTAGTTTATAATTTTGCAGCTAGTATCATAGAGTATCCAACCAACATTCAACGGCCCCTGATGAATTTATTCGTGAGTGTTTCTACTTTCTGATTCCCTGTTCAATACTACTTGAGCCGTGAAGGCTTGACTCTCAGTGATGAATGAAACAGATAGCAGCTATACTCCATCAACCCAAACTCTTAGAGCTTTGGATTGCTTAGATTCACTCAATTATTCGGCTAGTTTACAGACTTGATCTCAGTTCAGCTATCAATTTAATGGTTTGTTTACCACAAGGACTAAAACATGAACCAAAAATAATTATATTGAGAAATGTTTAAAGTTTTTATGAAAGCTTTAAGAAAGCTCACAGATGTTTTTTTACGCTACTTCAGTTAAATCTGCTAATTATCTAATGATAGTATTGCCATGAATGCACATCGAGGATCTGCTGTGCTCAGTTCTGCAACTTTAAAAGTGCAACCAGCTGCAACAGGACTGACTGAAAATCATCGCCTGCGGCTATTTTCTGGCTCTGCCAATGTACAACTGTCTCAAGAAGTCGCTCGTTATCTGGGCATGGACTTGGGGCCAATGATTCGTAAAAGATTCGCGGATGGAGAACTATACGTTCAAATCCAAGAGTCAATTCGGGGTTGTGATGTTTATTTAATTCAACCAACTTGCCAACCAGTTAATGATCATTTGATGGAATTGCTGATTATGGTTGACGCCTGTCGTCGAGCTTCGGCGCGACAGATAACAGCAGTAATTCCCTATTATGGCTATGCTCGTGCCGATCGCAAAACGGCAGGACGAGAGTCAATCACCGCTAAATTGGTGGCCAACCTGATTACAAAAGCAGGGGCTAGCCGTGTTCTAGCTATGGATTTGCACTCGGCTCAAATTCAAGGCTATTTCGATATACCTTTTGACCATGTTTACGGTTCGCCAGTAATTCTCGATTATTTGGCGAGTAAACAACTATCTGACATTGTAGTTGTTTCTCCCGATGTCGGCGGTGTCGCACGAGCTAGAGCATTTGCGAAAAAGCTGGATGATGCACCGCTTGCCATTATTGATAAACGTCGTCAGGCTCACAATGTCGCCGAAGTATTGAACGTTATCGGTGATGTCAAGGGCAAAACGGCAATTTTAGTAGATGACATGATCGACACTGGTGGCACAATTACCGAAGGAGCAAGATTGCTGCGTGAGGAAGGTGCAAGTCAGGTATACGCCTGTGCAACTCATGCCGTTTTTTCTCCTCCAGCGCAGGAGCGTTTGTCAAGTGGCTTATTTGAGGAAGTCATTGTCACAAATACAATTCCCATACCAGAAAGCGATCGCTTTCCACAATTAGTGGTGCTTTCAGTAGCTAATCTGTTAGGGGAAACCATCTGGCGAATTCACGAAGATACTTCAGTCAGTAGTATGTTCCGCTAGCCCAGAAAATACTGTTTTTTTCGTGACAATTTGGCATCAAAAATATGAAGTATGAAGTATGAAGTATGAATTTTTTTCAGCCTTCAGCCTTCATTTTTTATTAGATGCCAAGATTTCGATTGCTGTCACTACTCGTTCTAATTCTTGAACTAGTGGAGTAGTTCCAGTCTTGGTAAAGGCATCCGCGATCGCTCGATAATACCAAAGAGTTCCTTCTCTACCTGCTTGAAAGCGTTGCCAAAGTGATTCACCTAATAGGCGATAATCTTTGAGAATTGACTGGGCATTATAAAGTTTATCGGCTGCTGATACCAGTAATACTGAGGGGGAAGCAGTGGCAAGGTGGGCAATATAAGCTTCTTTGCGCTGTCGCCAAGGGGGTTTGGGTGTGGTATCGGCATCTGTACAACCATCGACAATGGCTGTGACATGGTCACCAAAGCGGCGGCGAATTTCTGCTCGTGTAGCAGCACCACCTTGGTCTTCGATGGCATCATGTAAAAGAGCTGCGATCGCTTCGTCTTCATTGGCTCCATATTCTAAAGCAATACTGGCAGCACCTAATAAATGAGCAATATAGGGGACGCCTGAGCCTTTACGCACTTGTTTGGCGTGGAGTTGGGTGGCGTAGGTGAGGGCTGCGGTAAAGCGTTCTGTGAGCATTATTTTTTTATGCGCTTAGTTTTGAGGTCAATTTTAAAACGAACTATCTTCTCGTAGAGTATGCCCGTAAGGGCTTTAGGCGCAAAGGACGCGAAGGAAGAAACAAGGTTGATAGCGTGTATACACAGTAAAATGAAGATGTCTATCAAGCTGGCTATGGCATCATCATGAATAGTGAACAAGTAACTGTGCAGCCTTTTTATACTGTCACTGATGAAGAATTGATGTTGATGAGTTCGCAAAACCCAGAACTGCGGTTTGAACGTAATGCTGATGGAACTTTAGAAACTATGCCACCAACTGGGGGAATTTCTGGAAATCGAGAAATAAAAGCAGGAGCTTATTTGTTGGCTTGGGTGGAAAGTCAAGATTTAGGTGAAGTTTTTGGGCCAAGTACGGGTTTTAAATTAGCAAATACGGCTGTCAGAGCACCTGATGCTGCTTTTGTAGCTAAAGGACGGTTACCAGAAAATTGGGATCAGCAAGAGGACGCTTTTATCAATTTAGCGCCTGATTTTGTGATAGAAATTCGTTCTAAAAACGACAGTTTGGCGAAACTCAAAGCCAAGATGTCAGAATATATTGCTAATGGTGTGCAGTTGGGATGGTTAATTGACCGCCAAAATCAGCAAGCTTTAGTTTATCGACAAGATGGTTCGATTACTCAGTATCCAGCTACGGCAATTTTGAGTGGTGAAAATGTCGTGCCTGGGTTTACTCTGCCTTTAGCAAGATTATTGTAAACAACTGAGAACACACAAAAAACAACGGTTTTTCATACTTAAACTTCTAATGATTATGGTTCTTCAGTAGCTGTTATGCCAGACTATTAGTTATAGCATCTAGTTAAACATTAAAAAACACATCTTTTTTTTTGCCATTTGCACCTCTCGTCCTACCTGATAAACCCCCTGGCTACTAAAACCAGGAGTGTTATTAATCGACTCTTGTTTACAAACGTTGTAGCAGGCTTAAACCGTGGGTATCAGTACCACAGGTATTTAAAAGATGATATTTACTAGCTAGCTGTTGCATCTGTTGTGATTCCAAAGCACTTGGTCTCCAGGGTTTAGGGTTGTTGTAAGCGTAGAAAGATTCAACACCATCAATTCCCTGTTCAGCAGCAGCAGGAATTAAGTCGAAATGCGATCGCCTGTAACGAGCTGGATGAGCTAAAACTGCCAAACCCCCAGCATCATGTATAGCAGCAATTACATTAGTAGCTTGATATTCTTGGCCTGTGGTAGCTTTTCTTTGTAAATAAGGTTTTATACTCAGGTTTCCTGGCTCAAAAGCGTAAGCTAAAATGTGAACTTCAATATCCAAAAGATTGGCATTAATTTCCACCCCACTCCAGAGACGAGGAGTGTTTGCACCAGGATTTTTCCATTGCCAATCTTCTAACCAAATTTGTGCTGCTTCATACCCACCAATATTATGGTGGTCGGTTATGGCTAATCCTTGCAAACCGATAGCGATCGCCTGTTCCATCAATGTACTTGGTTGCAACTTTCCATCTGAGTGGACAGTGTGCATATGAAAATTGAATAACTTGGGACAGCTTTGTGCATTAATGCTCTGAAATATTTGCCTTAACAGTTCGGCGGAAGCAGATGTCCGAGCAAAATTTACTACCATAACCACCTCTGAACTAAATATGTAATTTTCTATACACGAACACGCCACACTTATAGGTGAGAAGATGCCAGCACTTTAAAAAAATGTTGGTAGTCATTGTCTCAACTTCATTAGCCAATTTTTTCAATATGTTAAGACTACCTTAGCAAATCTCAATGCTTGTGGCCATGAGTATTTCCGATTGCTGTGATAAAGCAAGTAAAATTTTTTTCAAAAATTTATTTAAATACTGAGAAAAATTTTCCCAAAAGTTATGAATTTTAGTAGATTTAACTACTCTATTAATCTAGAAGTAGTATTGAGTTCCATGTATAAATAATTTTTGCAATTACGGTAATCCTTCCAAGGTACCCGAACCAGTAATGACTTCACCAATCGCAAAAGCTGAAATATCCTGTGATTTAAAAAAGGCAATTGTTTGTTTTGCTTGATTAGGTGGTACCAACAACACAAATCCAATCCCCATATTGAAGGTATTGTACATGGCCTTGGCACTAACTGAACCAACTTCAGCTAACCACTGAAATAGAGAAGGAGTAGTCCAACTATTAGGGTTAATTTTGATTGCTTGACCTTGACCCAAGCATCTGGGTAAATTTTCTGGTAAACCGCCGCCTGTAATATGAGCCATACCGTGAATTTCTAACCCGGCTTGACGAGATGCTAGAACAGGTTTGACATAAATTTGTGTAGGTTTGAGGAAAGCTGCGCCGATAGTTTCACCACCTAATAATTCTGGGCTTTCATCCCAAGAAAAGCCACCATCAGCCACAATTTTCCGCACTAAACTTAAGCCATTACTGTGGACACCAGCGCTAGCAAGTGCGATCGCTACATCCCCAATTTGTACCTGGGAACTATCCAGCATCTGGCTTTTTTCTACAATTCCCACACAAAACCCAGCTAAGTCATACTCACCCACTTGGTAGAAACCAGGCATTTCTGCCGTTTCTCCTCCCAATAAGGCACAACCTGCCAGTCTACACCCAGAAGCTATACCCGCTACCACTTGAGTTAATTGCTCTGGTTCTAACTTACCTGTGGCCACATAATCCAAAAAGAATAGCGGTTCTGCGCCTGATGTCAGCACATCATTAACGCACATGGCAACTAAATCAATGCCAACGGTGTCATGGCGGTTGAGAATTTGGGCAAGTTTCAACTTTGTCCCCACACCATCTGTGCCAGAAACTAGCACTGGTTCCTGAAAACCCCCTGGTAGTTGGAAGCAACCACCAAAACCACCTATTCCACCAATTACTTCCGGTCTAAAGGTGCTGTGAACCAAATTGCGAATTTGATCTACAAAGGCTCGACCAGCCTCAACATCAACCCCTGCATCCCGATAATCCATTCCTGACTGCACCGTTATCAATCCCTTACCAACTTAGGCTATCATCTCAACAGTGTCAGTTGTTAGTTGATGGTCAAAATACTTGGTTTTCAATCCCCCGCCACCATTCACCCAAGTTCATCAAGTCTTCGTGTATGTCTGCTAATTCATTGGCGTAGGCATCTTCGGAAATACTAGCTTGGCGTTCTTGTAATTTCTTGAGACGCAGTTGCACTAATAGCCAAGGTTTGGCAATGCTATTTGTTGATTCTAAGTATTTTGCTAGTTCTATACTGTTCATATTTTTCAAGTACTGAGTGCTTTTCTAAGTGCTGAGTGCGCTTGCCCTGAGCGAAGCCGAAGGGGAGTGCTGAGTAAGAATAGTAGCCTCTCTTTTTAAGATACATGAGACAGTTGGGAAGGGCGCAACATGTTGAATTAATTAAAAACAGCCACGATTTATATCGTGACTGCTGATAATATTTGTAAATTAACTGATTGTTTTTGCTTTACAAAGCTAGCAAAGCCACTATCTCATTTAGTAAAAAACTGACAGCTAGTTAGGCTTTGGCGTAATTTTCAGCAGCAAATTCCCAGTTTACCAACTGGTCTAAGAAGTTCTTGATGAACGCCGGACGGGCATTTCTATGGTCGATGTAGTAGGCATGTTCCCAAACATCTAAAGTTAGGAGTGCCTTTTTACCATGAGCTAAGGGGTTCTCGGCATTCGGTGTCTTCATCACCTTTAGGGTACCACCATCATCAATTAGCCAAGCCCAGCCACTGCCAAACTGAGTTGCAGCCGCGCTAGAGAATTCTTCTTTAAATTTATCAAAGCTACCAAAATCTTGATTAATCTTGGCGGCGAGTTCTCCGGTGGGTGTGCCACCACCTGCTGGCTTCAAGGAATTCCAGAAAAAAGTGTGATTCCAAACTTGGGCAGCATTATTGAAGATTCCCGCCTTAGAGGAATCTTTAAAGGCAACTTGGATAACATCTTCCAGAGATTTTTCCGCAAGTTCCGTACCGTCAGTGAGCTTGTTTAGGTTATCTACATAAGCCTTGTGATGCTTGCCATAGTGATACTCGAAGGTTTCGCCTTTCATGCCATACGGCTCTAGAGCATTAAAGTCGAAAGGTAGGGGGGGCTGTACAAATGCCATTTTGTGAAATCCTCTCTTTACTGTTTTCCAGTTTAAAGCTGTTGCAGCAGCTTAGGAAATTACAGGTTTTGTGCGTATCAGTTTTATACCCTTTAACTTCGGATATAAAACTTAACATCGTTATTTTACTACCAAAGTGAGGATTAAGACAAAATACCCTTGTAATTAACCAAATCCCTAGGAATTTGTGATGATGAATAAAAACTGCTAATAGCTTATGGCTAATGCCTTATGGCAAGAATCTCATTAGCAATTAGCAGACATAACTAAAAATTTTCATCCTGCACTGCTTGATTAATTAACCCTGTTGTGTCACTTTAGGCGGAAGAAAAATAGAAATCAGGGTGAGTCAGGAAGGTAACAAGAGGAGAGGTAAGGTAATAAACAATGGATTGAAGTTTAGCAAATCCTAAAGATAATTGAGGGATATGAATCAATTCAAAATTCAAAATTCAAAATAAAAAACTGAAAGCCAAGGTTGAATTAAGTTAAATAGGTTAAAAGGTTGAAGTATGAGACGAAGATTGTTGAGAATATTCTTCCAACCCTTACCATAATCCCACCAGGGATGAGAAGCAAATGTTGATTGAGAATCTGGTGGAGAAGGAAGCAGAGATTCTGAATGAAGGCTAACCATCAAGTAGGCACTGCAAACAATCTCCCACCATCGCTCAATATCTTCATAGCGAGTAAAACGATAATCTGCCCAACCTAATTCATTTTTACTTTGCTTTAAGCCATTTCGATGCGTTACCGCAATCCCTACTTGCTCTTTTGTTGAACAATACCAAATTACGAATTACGTACAGCCTGGCGGCATCCGGAGGCTCTATTACGAATTAAGAATTACGAATTACGAATGTCGTTGTGGGACTTACTCAACCATGAATTACGTAACATGTAATTTGGGAATTTGCCTCACGCAGAGACGCAGAGAAAAGAAATTTTATTGCGTAATGCGGAGGATTTTATCCTGATCTGGGGGGCAGCTACCACGTCCATCACAATTACTGGTAGTGATGTATAACTCGTTATCTGCACCCATGATGACATCCCTAATTCGCCCAAAACCATTGGGGGAATTTCCCTGAAAGTAAACTTCATGGGTTTGTACTTGTCTGGGATTTGCTGAGTCGAAAACAACTCTGTGCAGATGTCTGGAACCAAGAGTGCCAATAATTAAGTTGCCTTTCCACTCGGGAACAGAATTTCCAGTATAAATTGCTGCCCCGCCTGGAGGTGCGGCTTGTCGCCAAACCAATGATGGCTGCACGAATTTAGCTTCAGCTTCACAATTTTCTACGGCAGGCCAGCCCATATTTTCACCTGCTTGTAACACAGAAACTTTATCCTCACCCCTTCTGCCTAATTCTCCACTGGGTCCGTGGTCTGTGACAAACAAAGTTGATGGATTATGCCAGTCAAAACCTTGGGTGTTGCGAATACCCGTAATAAAGACGGGATTATCAGGAAATGGATTATCTGAGGGAATCTGTCCGTCTGGAGTTAAGCGGAGAATCTTTCCGGCTAAACTATTAACGTTTTGAGAAGCTTGCGGTTCCCTAGCGTCACCAGTACCGATATAAAGCATTCCATCGGGGCCAAAGCGCAAGCGACCGCCATTATGATAAAGAGCCGCCGGAATATCATCAATAATAATTTTATCTGAGGATGCACTCAATCCATCTGATGACAATTGCCAACGCTCCACTCGGTTGACTGGTGAGCCATTTTTATCAGTGGTGTAGTACAAGTAGAAAAATCGGTTACTGGCAAAATCTGGGTGTGCAGCAATTCCTAGTAACCCACCCTCACCTGAAGCTGTAATTTTTAGGGTAGCAACAGGCGATCGCGCTAATTCTCCATTTTGCACTAATCGCACCCTGCCTGGTCTTTCCGTCACCAGCATTTGCTCATTTGGTAAAAAAGCAATTCCCCAAGGAATCTCTAAACCTGTGACTACTTCTTCTGCTCTGACTTTTACTTTTCCTGGGGAACCAACGCCATCTTCCACAAATTTACAAGCTTCTGTTTCCGAAGTCGTTGCTGCTGTCTGAATTGACGGTGATGTGGTTTCTTGGTTCTCGTTAGTACTTATCGGTGCAGTTGGTGTACCATTGCAGGATACAAGCCCTATAAGGCTAAGACTGCTCAACATTTTGATAGTTTTTAGTAGCTTCATGTTGAGATTTAATTGTTTTTCACACTCTCCTAGCAGACTTAAAAATCTTAACAAAAGTTTTTTGATGCAGGCACGGCGAGAGCCACAACCTGCACTGTTAACAATTAACTTGTTATCCGGCTAGATTCAGAAGCGCTAAACTTCTTTTCTTAATCTTATTCTCAGCACCCAGCACCTAGAAAACCCGGTGTTCTAAGGAAGGCATTTGACGGCGGACTTGTTCCAAACGAGAGGGTTTGATTTCGGCGATCGCAATTCCCGGAACATCACCAGCATCGGCTAAAATCACACCCCAAGGGTCAATAATCATCGCGTGTCCGTGGGTTTGGCGGCGGGCGTAGTTATTGCCAGTTTGGGCAGGAGCGATCACATAGGCAGTATTTTCAATCGCTCTAGCTTGTAATAATACTTGCCAGTGGTCTTTGCCAGTAAAGGCGGTGAAGGCAGCCGGGACAAACATCACATCGGCTCCTTTATCTGAGAGATGTCGATACAGTTCGGGGAAGCGGACATCGTAGCAAACCGAAAGTCCTATGTTACCGAGTTGTTCTGAAAAATAAACTGAGGGGAGTTCTTTACCAGCCATCACAGTGCTGGATTCTCGATAAGTGTTACCGTCTGGGACGTTAACGTCAAATAAATGTACTTTATAGTAGCGAGCAAGTTCGTGACCGTTGGGGTCGATGAGTAATGTAGTGTTATAAACTTTGCCTGTATTATCTACAGGAACGGGAAAACTGCCACCCAAGATAGTAACTTGGAAGCGTTGAGCCATTTTTGTGAGAAACTGTGCAGTTTCGCTGTAAATTTCTGCGGCTTGTGCGAGTTTATCTTTCTCTTCTCCCATAAAAGAAAAGTTTTCTGGCAACCCAACTAATTCAGCACCTCGACGCACAGCAAGATCAATCAACTCTTCTGCCTGTACCAAATTTTTGTGTAGATTGGGCACACTGGTCATTTGAATAGCGGCTGCTAAATAAGACTTCATAGATTCAACAAAAAACAGTGAATTTGTCCGGGATAGATTCTCAAAATATATCGTTACTTCCAGAACGGCGACGAAACTTTTCTGAAATTTGGTAACCTTGGCTTTTCTGGAAAAGCACCTAGCCCTATAGTGGTGAGTGCTGAGTGCTGAGTTACGAGTAAAAAGTACAAAGGAATGAATCAATTCAAAATTCAAAATTCAAAATAAAAAGTCCGGAGGATTCTGTTTCTTTCGCCCTTCCCGCAGGTGCGCCTTCCTTGGAGACTCACTTTAACAATTAAGATTCCGCCCACACTTCGGCAAGGCTCAGTGACCACAAGGGGCGGGACATTTACTGAGTGCGAAAGTTCTTCCTCTTTTTCTGACTCAGCACGGGCTATAAGCGCAGCTATGCCCGCAGGGCTTTACAGCACTCAGCAATAGCCAATCAATTCGGAATCATTCCATTCCAAGGTATCACCAATGCTTTCGCCGTCGTGGTAGGCAGCAAGCAAGACTTCACTAGTTTTGCCCCATGATATCGCCCCATGAGCATCTAAGGCGATCGCTCCTAAATCCCGCTTGTTTTGGTGTGCCTCTGTAAACGAGCGCTGCATAGCATCTTTGAGGGAAATTCCATCCGTTACGCGCACCACAATCTTTGCTGCCAAGCATTCATCAATAATATCTTCACCAATGCCAGTACAACTAACTGCTGCGTCACTAGTAGCATAATTACCTGCTGGCATCGCAGAATCACTGACTCGACCGATGCGCTCAAAGCCTTTGCCACCTGTGGAAGTGCCAGCAGCTAGCCCACCATAAGCATCTAAAACGACTACACCGATAGTGCCACGTCCAGCATTACTGGTTTCCACTAGTTCGGGTTCTGCTACTACACCAGCCATTGTGCTTTTAAAATTATCCTGGCGCTCTTGCATCCATTCTTGCAACCGCAAATCAGTTAAAGCGTTGTAACTGGGAATTTGCAACTCCCGTGCTAGTTCAGCTGCACCGTAATCCGACAGTACCCTGTCTGGCGAATCTTGTAAATATTGCACTAATTGCATGGGATTTTTTACCCGCGAAATATTAATCACACCACTGAAGCGCCCTGATGTACTATCCATCAAGGAAGCACTCATGCGGATTTGACCGTCAGATTGCAGTACTGAACCAGTACCAGCATTAAAGCGGGGGTCATCTTCTAACATTTGGCAACCCTGTACTACTGCTTCGGAGGCGGTTGCTCCTTTTAGTAGAAGAGAATAAACTGTCTCTACTACTGTATAGAGCGATCGGCGCACCGCCTCTAATCCTCCTTTACCGTGGAGAGAACTACCAGCTCCTCCATGAATAATTAATTTAGGTTGCACCTGTAACTTCATCTATAACCCTTGCGCTATTTGCGTCTCAGTTGCAGTTGGTTTTACTAGAGATTAAAGATTGGGCATTGGGAATAAAGTAATCCCGTGTTCATGTGTCCCCCACTCCCTTTAATTTTTTGCATCAGAACGGCGACGGCGGCAACGTTCTGAGCAGTATCTCACCTCGTCCCAGCAATCTTGCCATTTTTTCCGCCAAGTGAAGGGACGTTGACATACCGGACAGATTTTTCTGGGTAGGTCAGATTTAGAACTAACGCGTCTCATGATGAATGCCGTGCAGATTCAAGGTTGATTTTTGAGAGCGATGGAAAAATATTATAACGAGTTTGCTACAAAGGTAGGATACCTGAAACGAACAAATTTGCTGACAATCTGACTAAGGGCTGATTCATCAAATTAATCTTGTCGCTCTACTTGTGTAAGTATTTTGGTTTTTTCATAAAATCAAGCAAATTCACTAGGAGTTTTTAGCAGCTAATGGCAAAAGTAAACGACTGACTACCCGACTATCTGGTAATTGATAAATATGCAATTCTCCGCCTAATTCTTGCATGAGATTTTGGCAGATGAGCAGATGTAAGCCTGGTGGTTTATCTAAAAAAGAAAGGGCTAGAACATCCTTGAGGGCATCATGATTTAGTTCTGCTAGTAGTTGTGGTTTAATGACGCCATTATCTGTAATTGACAACTCTAATAATTTTTCATCTAAACGGCGACACCAGATATCAATTCTGCCTCCGCCTTGAGAACGGTGACAGGCAAACACTAATAGTTCGTGCAGAATTAATTCAAATTTCACAATATCACCAGCGATCGCCATTGAAGAGGGATAATCTGAGTTGGAGATGCCTTTGAGGAATGAGGAACTGTTGGCTGATTCGTAATCTGCACCCGATTGTCCCAAACCATGCACACCTACCCACAGCTTATGTTGCTTGAATAAATTTTCTACTCGTTCGAGCGATCGCTTCATTAAACTGGCTATAGGCATAGTTTCCCAACTTTTATGCAACTGCCACTGTTCCAGTTTCAGCATTCCAGTCATAGAGGCGTTTGTCTGATCTAACTGCCGCAGTAGTAGTTGGTAGCGTGTCTGAGTTAGTTCATTAGCAGGAATACCCAAATCATGTATTTGACCAAGTAACAGCGCCGTTGTTCTTTGAATTTCTTCGAGACGACTATGTTTATACCAATTTAGTTGGTTTAACCTTTGGGTTGTGGACTCTAAAAGTTGGGTGATTTGCTGTTGACGACGTGACCAAGCTAATTGATTCACCAAAGTTTCTATAGTATTGAGGCTTTGCTGTGACCATTGACGTTCTTGCCGATCTGCCATCAATACCACTGCTGTGGGCTGATAATCAGTAGCTGTACATAATTTCATAATTAAAATTTTACCAATACCTGAACCCATCAACCATTTTCTGGTTTCTGGTGGTAAATCATCCACGTTGACACTTAAGCAACCATCTTGCTTAAGTGCCCACTGGATCAAAGCTTCAGACTGGATAGAAACTTGTGCATCTGCACTAATCTCAAATCGACTATCGGCAATTACTCCAGGTATAATTTCAGCCAAGGTCTGACCAGATGACCAAGATAACAGTAGTGTTAGGGGACAGTTGAGAATTGACGCGATTTGTTCTAGTGCTGTGCGTTCTAAATGCTTGTCCCTGATTGCCATTGTTTCGCTTTGGGCTTGTTCTAATTGTTTAATGCTGGATAAAACCTTTTGCTGCTGCTCATTATCATTGTGGAGTTGCCATTGACGAACAATGACACCAATCTGTTGACTGACGACCCACAGCAGCTCCTTTTCTAGATTTGACCAAGTACGATGAGTTTCATGAGCGATAATCAATAGGGTTTTTGGTGCATGACCTTGAATGCAGTTACAAACTAAGAGCGATCGCACATTATGTTCTAAGAAAAGGGAGCGCCAAGGAAAAAATCGCAAATCTTCATCTAATTTCTCCACCTCTACCGTAGCTTTTGCCGTCTTTAACAAATGTCTATCTGTTTCTGTGAGTGCATTGAGGGCAAATGTCAAAGGTCGACGATTATGAGGTTGGCTTTGGTAGAGAATTTGATAATGATTTTGGTCAGAGTCGTACTGCAATAGTAAAAAGCGGGTAGCAGCTAGGCGAGTTAAAACTTTGGCAGCACAGGTACGTAAGGTTTCGTTAAATTCATGCTTTTGATAAATAGCTTGGGCAACTTGACTAGTTAGCTGAGTATCATCTTGGATTTGTTTGATGGTACTTTCCATGCTGTCGATGGGAGCAACTAAAGATATTAACCCAGCAGTACCTTGAACGAAATTTTTATCTGCTTCAGTCCAGATTCGTGGCTCATTGCCTTCTACTGCCAAAAAACCTAGTAGATCCTTTTGCCAAATGATGGGAGCTGCCAACAGCGATCGCACCCGCAAGCGTTGCAATAACTTGGCAGTAAAATGACTTTTTAGGGAACTGCGGGCATCACCAATCCAAACAATTTCATTCACTGACAAAGCATAATAAAGTTCGCTTAACTCCTGCACAGTCATACCTGCGGCTGGTTGCTGATTGCTAGAGTTACGACCAATATTGGCTAGCTGATTGCTCATCCGACACCAAAAGTAACGCCCTTGTCTATCAAACCAATAAACATTTGTCCGGCTAGGGTAGATAAATTGATGGGTTGCCTCCACAACTGCTTTGAGTTTTTGATCTAAATTATTCAGGGTGCGTAAATTTTCTAGTAATTCTAATAACGGCTCATCTGGGCGTTTGGTTTGCTTTTGCTGCAAATCCATTTCTTTTTGGTAAAGCACTGCCCCCAGTTCGCCTAAAACCATCATCAGGCGTGCTTTTGCGTCTCCTGGCAGTAAATAACCCCACCGTTCTGAACCAAGTAAAAGTAAGCCTAAAAAACGGTCTTTGTAACGAATTGGCAAAAAAATTGTGCCCTGGATGTTAAATTTTTTGCCAACGTCTTGCCATACTGCGGCACGAATTTCATTGCGTAAATCCACTATACCCAAGGGACTTTGTTCAATCACTACTTGTTCTAATAAATCACCTGGATTGAGAACAACCCGTTGTCGCAAAAAATTAGTGTCTTGATCAGGTGTGATACCGCCTTTGCCAAACAAGGTGTGTTTTAGGCGATCATAAAGAGCAATCCAAATCAGACTGTAGTCAAACTGTTGGTATATATAAGCAATCGTGGTTTCAATCAGAACGTCAACATCATTCTCTTCTCTGAGGCTTTGGAGGACGCTTCCCAAGGCAAGGATTTGTTGTTCGGCGGCTATAGATTTTTGTGGCTGCCCCATCTGAATTATTGGTCAACATAACTTGTAATATATAAGATGCCCAGAAAAGAGCCTTGACTTATATCACTAAGGATGTTTGCTAAAAGTTCTGGGTATGTATAGCAGGGGACAGAAGACGGGGGACAGACTGGAAAATCTCTTGGTGTCAGGGTTTGATAATTAGTTTATGACCTCAGCTATGTGGCAGCTGCTATAAAAATGGATATTTATCAAGTTGTAATTCGTCCACTGTTGTTTAATCTGGTAAGAACAGATCCAGAATGGCTACATCAGCAGACGATTCGTAGTTTAAGCTGGCTGTCGTCAACGAGTAACCCTGGTGCTGGTTGGGTAAATCAACGTTTACATCAGTCTTTGTGTCTTCATGATTCACGCCTCGCACAAACTTTATTTGGGCTAGATTTTCCCAATCCTGTGGGGTTAGCAGCAGGTTTTGACAAAGATGGCGTTGCGGCTAAAATTTGGTCTAGCCTGGGGTTTGGCTTTGCGGAATTAGGAACTGTGACGTTTGTAGCACAGCCAGGAAACCCTCGTCCCCGTTTATTTCGCTTGCCATTAGACCAAGCTGCCCTTAACCGCATGGGTTTTAATAATAGTGGTGCAGCCGCAATGGCAACAAGGTTGTTACAAAGTAAACAAGAATTAGCTTGGTCAATACCTATAGGTATCAATTTGGGTAAGTCTAAGGTGACACCCCTAGAAGACGCTGCCGCAGATTATCTTAATAGTTTTCGCTTACTCAAGGAGTTGGGGGATTATTTTGTGGTCAATGTTTCTTCTCCCAATACTCCGGGGTTGCGATCGCTCCAAGATGCTTCTATGCTTGGTGCCATCTTGGATTTCTTACAACAAGAAAATAATTCACAAAAACCAATTTTTGTCAAGATAGCGCCTGATTTGGAATGGGAAGCGATCGCTGACATTATTGCTTTAGCCAAAACCTACCATCTAGCAGGAATTATTGCTACTAACACCACTATCCGCCGCGATGGATTGAAAACTCAAGTAATTACTCAAACTGGCAAATCACCCCAGGAAGAAGCTGGCGGAATTAGCGGTGTGCCATTACGCGATCGCTCGACGGAAGTTATAAAGTTTATTTGGCAGCAAACCCAAGGAAAAATCCCCATCATTGGTGTAGGCGGCATTTTTTCCCCGGAAGACGCTTGGGAAAAAATTACTGCTGGTGCTAGCTTAATCCAGGTATATACAGGCTGGATTTACGCAGGCCCAATGATGGTGCGGCGGATTCTGGAGGGTTTGCTTTGGCAACTAGAAAAAAACGGGCTAAATTCCATCGCTGAAGCCGTGGGTTTAGAAGTCAAAAGCCAAAAGTGAAAATCCAGCTTTTGCCTTACTCTTCCAGTGGAAAAAACTCCTTAGTTTTTTCCGAGTAAGTCCAAGCAATACCATCGGGGTCTTTGCTGCGACTCCACTCGGGAAACTCTGGATCGTTGCGCCGTTTATACACGGTGCTGGAATAAACATTTAGCCGCTTGGCAAGTTCTGATTGGATCAGCGAGCCAAAAACTAACTGCTGTTTTAGCGATCGCTTAACTTCTTGATGAGTTGTGGGTGGTATTACTTCAGTTTCAGGTTCTTCTTCCAGTGGTTGTGACTGTGGTGGTGCTAAAAGCGATCGCGCAGTTTTGGTAACTGGTTGAGCAGGAAGTTCTTTAACTGGTTCACTACTGTCAAGTATGCTACCAAGAATACTGGCATTTATAAAGTAATAAACCTCACCCCCCTCTTGGGCGTTCACGATACTAGCACCAAATTCACTAGCTTTAGTATCTAGGTAGCGTTTTGCCGTTGTCCCCGAAAAATTACCCCTAATTGCCAAGTCCATTGGCGTAATTTTACCCTGGGTTTCCCGAATCATTTGATGGAAAACCGGGTTAACTTGCTGACACCACTGTTGCCATTGATATTGCTGCCAAACATTAAAACCAATGACCAGCATAATGATTGCCAGCAAAATTCTCCAGGTAGCAACTAGGAAAATAATCAAAAACGAGATTGGCAAAAGTAGAACGAGAAAACCTTTCCCGTTGCTTTCTATTAATTTTTCACTCATGCCGATTCTTGCCAATTGGATTTTGGGAAAATAATACTATCATATTGGCAAAAATTGAGACATTTTTTTGTATCGTTTGGCAAAGTTGCCGCAAATTTGCCAAGGGGATAGGGGGACAAGGAGACCAGAACAAAAATACTCCCTCACTCCCTATTCCCCAAAGCCTATGCTTGCAGCTGGCAAAGCAACAAACCAAACCACTGATTGGGATCAGTCCACACATGGAGTGGTACTAAGCCCCATGTAGTTAATTGCTGTTGAATAGTTTTGAGGTCAAATTTGCGGGAAATTTCCGTGAGGATAGTTTCTCCTACAGCAAAATTAATCGTAAGGCTGAGTGCGCGTAATTCTACAGTTTGCGATCGCAAACTGCGTAAATGCATCTCTATTTGATTTTCAGTTTCGTGATAAAACGCCCAGTGTTCAAACTGGGTTGTGTCAAAATTGCCCTCAAATCGCTGATTCAAATGCTCTAAGATATTTAGGTTAAACGCTGCCGTTACACCTTGGCGATCGTTATAAGCTGGTTCCAAAATATGTTTTGGCTTTTGTAAGTCCACACCCAGTAGAAAATACTCACCTACTTGTAGAGCATTTGTAATTTGGGAAAAGAAAATATCACACTCTTGAGACTTAAGATTACCTAAAGTGCTGCCAATGAAACCAATCATCCTACTGGGTAATTGTGTTGGCAAAAGTTTTGTAAGAGCCAATTCATAGGTTCCTGCAAGTGCGTGAACTTGTAGAGAGGGATAATCTGCTAATAGCTGTCTGGCACTACTTTCCAATATTCCTGCACTCACATCAATCGGTAAATACCTCAGGGGGTAGCCTAGCTGCTGGTAAGCATCTAGTAGAATCCTGGTTTTGGTAGAGCTGCCACTGCCAAGTTCTACCAGTTCACAAGCACCAGTTATCTTGGCGATTTCAGCAGCAAATTGCTGTAAAATCGCCATTTCGGTGCGTGTCAGGTAATATTCTGGTAATTCACAGATTTGCTCAAATAGCTCAGATCCACGATCATCATAAAAGTAAGCAGGTGGTAGGGTTTTGGGCGTTTGAGTTAATCCCTTAATCACATCACTTCCCACATTAGATTTAACTATTCGGGTTGTTGGTACTAAACGCTGTATTTGCAAGCGTTCTTCAATATTTTTTTGGGAAATAACCTTGCTGCTAGCAGCTTTAGATAATGACATTCAACCTCCGGATATGTGACGTAATACCAATTCGTAATTCTTAATTCGTAATTAAGCGGTTTCAGACTTTATCTGGGTTTCCAGGGAGAGCATCTGTAGCCTTCTGTTAACGAATTGGTATGGTAGGTTCCTTTTAAGGGCAAACCTTCACCCCAGCTAGTGAAACACATAGCTATAGCCCATAACATCACGCTTGAGCCAGATTAATCAAGCTTTATAGCTACATTAGGCATTTTCTTCCTAAAACTGTTGCTGATTAAAAAATACTCAGCACTCAGTACGGGCTATAAGCGCAGCCATGCCCGCAGGGCTTTACGCCCCGCTACCGCTCTAAGCGCAGCTATGCCCGCAGGGCTTTACAGCATTCAGCACTTGAAAAGGCACAGCGAAACCCAGCCAAAATTTGGCGCACGCTGGGATAATACCAGTTACGAAAACTAGCACGTATTCCCCCAGAAAGAGTTGCCCAACTACCACCTTTTAAAACGCAGTGCTGGTGGTCAAAATAAACCTGTGAGTAGCCTATGTAAGGGTAACTTTGAAAACCGTCATAGCCATCAAACCAAGAATCTGTCCATTCCCAGACATTTCCTAAAGTGTCGTATAAGCCATAGGCACTTTTTCCGCTTGGGTAAGCATCTACTGGTGTTGTCTGACCAATAAAGCGATCGCAGTTACAATTTTCAGGTGTTGGTTTTTCATTCCCCCAAGGATAGATGCGACGACAATTAGCTTTAGCATCCCAACTAGCGGCTTTTTCCCACTCGCCTTCTGTTGGTAGCCGCTTACCAACGAACCGTGAGTAAGCCTCTGCTTCATACCAACTCACACCACAAACTGGATGATCATCCCAATTGCGATTACTACACCAGTAAAGTGGTTGTATTACCTGCTTTGTTTGTCGCCATTGCCATCCACCTTCTGACCACCAGTGAGGATTTTGGTAGCCTCCAGCCTCAATAAATGCCCGATACTGCCCACAAGTTACAGGGTAGCGGTCAATCCAGTAAGAGTTTAAATATACTTTGTGTGCAGGTCGCTCGTTATCTAGAGCATCAATGGAATTATTACCCTGCTCAAATTCACCTGCTGGAATCAGAACCATTTCTGTTGGCACACTAAGCGAGGAAAAATCACTAATTCCTCTCTTTGTCGCCTGATCTCCCTGTTGCCGTTTCACCAATTCCCACACGAAGCTAATAATTTCGCAGTGTTGTCCTTCGTGCTGAATCAAAAAATGCCAAAGACGTTCTTGCTGGTCAATATCAACTACTTCTAAACTTTCCAGGACTTTTTTTCTCACTTTGTCCAGGTAATAACGAATTTCCTCTCGATTTGGTAACTGCACACGTGCTGATTTCGGCAAACCATCAGCCGCAAATAGCTGGCGATATTGGGGGAACAAACATGGCAAACCTGCACTGTGTTCTAACAGCCACAAAGACTCAGTATAGGCAATATGCCCTAAGTGCCAGCCAATGGGACTAAATTCAGGATGAGGCTGACTCCGAAATGTAGCTTCATCTATAGCATCGAACAACTCCAGGGTTTTCCGGCGGCATTCACGTAAGGCGTAATAAATAGCTTTTTTGGCACTAGATTGGTTTAATTTGGATATCACAGTCTTCTCCCACACTGATAATGCTATTTTCTGGACAAGCAGCCCAATTACCAGTAAATAGCGGTTCAGAGGCAATGATTACAGATTTGGGGAAATTTAGATCATCCTTGAGCCAATACAGCGATGGAGCAGGTGATTTGGTAGCAAAGCGGGAAGCAATCAGACGATTTCCGTCGCTAAAGACTATGTTTGCGGAAGCTTGTACTTGATAGCGTTTTGCCATCTCTAATAAAGTTACTAATGTATTGTGTAAAGCATATTCTGGAGGTCGATGTTTATTAATTTGGCTCTGAGAAAGTAGTAGCGCAAAGATGTGTTCGGAATCAGTACTACCGTTGATTCTTTCGTAAAAATCATGAGTTAAAACACTGCGGATTTTCCTGTGTAATGTTTTGCGAAAATTCTCAATGAATCCATTATGAATGAATAACTGTTGTTGATAGTTAAATGGCTGACAATTAGCAAAATCCAAAGCTTGCCCTGGTGTAGCACTACGCACATAAGCCAGTACACACTTAGATTCAACGTAACGGCTAAGACTGGGCAAATTTACGTCATTCCAAATAGGTAAAGTATTTTTATAAGTATAAGGTTCAGTATCTTTTTGGCTATGGTACCAACCTACTCCAAAGCCATCTGCATTGACGACTCCAGAAGTCATTTCGCGGGGTTGATAACTTTGAACTATCAAGGAATGTTCTGGTTTATATAAAAGTCGTTCTAGAGAAACAGGCGAACCCATATAGGCAAGTAAACGGCACATGCAGAAAAAGTTTTGTTAGTAATATTTCAGTAAATTAAAATTTTTTTTCCAGAGTGGTAATCTCCATTGTATGTAACTTTAGAAACTACAGTTTATTTACGCTGCAATACTAAATTGCTATTATCTTTTACTACAGTGAGGTCACGGTAATTAGCTAAGAATTCTTCAGTTGCTTTCTTACATCCCCCATAATCATAGTAATCATCAAGGATTATGTAACCTCCTGTACTCAAGACAGGATAAATTTTATTTAAACAAAAATATACAGGTTCATACCAATCACAATCTATATGTATCATTGCCACCTTATCTTCGGGAGTAAAATTCATTGTGTCTTGAAATAAACCTTTATGCAAACATATACGGTTGCCATCTACATTAACACCAAAATTATTTAAATTTTTATTTACTATCTCGTACAAATTTTCCAAATATCCATAATAAACATCATCGCCAATACCTTTTGATTGACCACTTTTAATTACTTCATATCTTTTCTGGGCTTTTTCATTATCTTGAGTCGAGGGAGGCGGGATCATTTCAAATACATCATAACCGTGAAAAGTTCTATCTTTTGGCATTAGGGTACTGATAACAATTGCTGATCCACCCAAAGCCACACCAGCTTCAATAAAATTACCAGGTACATTTTTCCTGGAAATATCTTTAATACAATTCTCTAAATTGATTAGTTTTTGATATGACAAATACGTTAGCTTACTGGACTTCACTTTTCGAGAAATTTCCGAAACGAGTGAATTTAATACGATTGTTCTAAATTGTCTAATAAACTGCTTCATCATTCGCTCAAACTTTTCGCTGTGTACATCTATGGTTCCAATTAATAGCGAATACGTGGATCAACATAAGCATTGAGAATATCAATCAAAATGCTGGCCCCGACAACGATCGCGCCAAAAAATACGAGTACTCCCTGAACAGTGGGATAATCGCGATCGGAAATTGCTTGATAAAGTCGATTTGCTAACCCAGGCCAAGAAAATGTCACCTCAGTTAAAATTGCCCCACCTAACAAAGAAGCAAAAGTTAAACCTAAGACTGTAATTACTGGAATTAGGGCATTTTTCAAAGCATGGGAGACTAAAATCTTGTTTTCGGCAATACCTCTGGCTCTAGCTGCTTCTACGTAATCAGCTTTGAGAGTTTGCTTTAAATTGACGCGGACAATGCGCTCAAAAATACCACTAAGCAAAATTCCTAGGGTGAGGCTAGGAAGAGCGAGATGATGTAAGGATGTAAAAAACTGAATAAAGTTACCACTAAGCAGGCTATCAATTGTATACAGTCCAGTCACGGGAGAGGGTGCGGGAAGATTAGGTGGAAAGCGGTTGGAATTGGGAAACCAACCCAGTTGTACTGAGAAAATCAACTGTAAAAGCATCCCTGCCCAAAACATCGGAAGTGCGTAAGTAATGATACCAAACAACCGCCCGCCAAGATCAAAATATGTCCCCGGACGAGAAGCCGAAAGCGTACCAGCCACAATCCCCACAATAAGTGCAACCGCCATACTAAATACTGCTAGCTCCACTGTTGCTGGGAAATATTGCCCAATTATGTCCCAAACATGCTGTCCTCGACTGGTTAAAGAGGTTCCCAAATCAAAGCGCAGTAAGTTTCCCATGTAATTCAAATACTGTAGCCATAGGGGAAGATTTAAACCCAATTGTTGGCGTAATTCCTCTTTGGCTGCTTCTGGCGCACGTCCACCGAGAATTGCATCTGCTGGATCTCCTGGTGTTGCTCGTAGTAATAAAAATACAATGGTGATGATAGTTAATAACTGAAGCGGCGCTAGTAGCAAGCGGGAAACAATGTAATATTGTAAAGCTTTAGAACGAGACATATTTGAGAGCGTGATTCGTAATTAAAAAAATTAGAGTTTATGTTAATGAAAGTTTGTAATAAGGGCTGAAGCCCTTATTACAAGCCATAACTATTTTTGAATAGTCGAATAAATCAAATTCTGGGTGGGGTCGAGTTGCACATTATTCACACCTTTTTGAGCAAAAACATAGTCTTTGCTTTGCCATAAAGGAATATAAGGTACATCAGTAACTACTTGTGTTTGGATTTCTGTAAATATTTGCTGACGCGCTTCGGGGTTTTGCTCTTGGCGTTGTTGAGCAATTAATTTATTGATGGCTTCATTGTAGTAAAAAGAACCCTGAGTTCGACTGCCCCCATCTTCACATCCTTGAGTATTTGACCCTTTCTGACAAGACAAAAATGGTTGTACATAATTATCTGGATCTAAAAAATCTGGATACCAATCAACCAAAGCTGCTGGATATAAACCCCTGGAGATATCTTTAAAGAAGGTAGCACTTTCTACAGTACTGATTTCCAGTTGCAGTAGTCCATCCATTTGTTGGTCAGCCAAAGATTTCAGTGTTTGCGCTGCCAAGCTACGAGTACCTGAACTAGCAGGATACCAAATTTGCACTTTGGCGGGATTTTCCTTGGAGAAACCAGCCGTAGTTAATAATTGTTTAGCCCGCTCAAAGTTAGCATCACCGTATTGATTCTTAAATAATGGTTGGGAAACTTTAAATGTAGTGGGAATCATGCTATATAGCGGGTCGGCTTGACCAAGTAAAACTCGTTCATTAACTAGTGGACGGTCAATCATGGACGCGATCGCAGCTCGCACTTCTGGTTGATCTAAAGGCTTTTGATTGCGGTTCAACACCATATAACTGACTACGCTACCCTGAGCGGTAATCGTCTGCCAATCTCCTTTTTTAGCACCTGCTTCTAAACTACGAATTTGATCGGGTTGTAAGGACAGGTAAGCTACATCCACTGCGCCTGTACGGAAGGCATTAAACAAATTGACTGGACTAGTCTGGATTTGAACGTTAATTCCCTGATTAGCTGGTTTTTCTCCCCAATACTGATCAAATACATCCAATCGCAGTGAATCTGTACCATACTGCGCTAACTTGTAAGGGCCAGTACCGACAAAGGTATTTGGTTGAAATTTCCCAGCACCAATTTCGTAAGCCTTGGGTGAAACCGCGCACACCCCAGAAAATGCCAGCAGTGAGGGAAACGCCGCAAAGGGTCTTTTTAAAGTGATAGTTAACTCATTTTCACCTGTGGCTTTCACTGCATCCACGGTATCTGAGAGCAAAAAGGATGGTTTCCCCTTATTTTCTATAAAGCGCTGGATGCTAAACTCCATCGCTTTGGCGTTAAAAGGAGTTCCATCGTGAAATACTACTCCCTGACGTAAAGGGATAGTGTAAGTTAAACCATCTTGACTGACTTTGGGTAATGCTGTGGCTAGTTGGGGCTTAATTTCTGTGCTACCTGGTTCGTAGGTGTAGAGGCGATCGCTCATATTAAACACCAAACTTGAGGATGCTAACTCATAAGCATCTGCCGGATCGAGGGTTCTTGGTTTTAGGGTTGTACCTACAGTAATCCGACCATCACCTGCACCAGATGATAAAGTTGTTGTTTGTGGGCGAGGAGCGCAACTCACAACCAAGATTAGACAAAGACAAAACAAAGATAGGAATTGTGTAATCCCATGCCATCGTCTTGCAGTCAAAGAAAACCAGGTCATAGCATTTAAATTTTTCAAATTAGCGATCAGTCATCATATTATGATATGTGGCTTTAATACTTAACTCTTCGCAATATACCTAACATTACTTAATGGTGCTTGAACTAGGGCTTTTTATGGCATTTAGTCGCAAATTATTGGGATTTATTGAGAATAATGCCAACAAGCTTATTTGTGATAGTAGCTTGATTTGCGTAGACATGCAGCAATGTACAGAGAAGTTACAAGGAGAAGCTAGCAAAGTGTCTGCCGTAGTTATACCCATTCAGCGAAGCTGTTCCTGAGAGGCTTGCTTCAGAAATCGTTAACGAAGTCAGAGGGAAGAAGAATGATCATCCTCCTGACTCCAAACTAGGAAAAAATTGGGTTGTAGTACCTGAGATGCTTATTGGACTGAAGTTTGAGTAAATACCAAAAGTCTTAAGTTGACTTGCGGCAGATAAATTTTATAACCAATATATATCTTTTGTCAGAAGGTTAATTATTCTTTTTTGGTTAAGATTTATTTGCAATCAAAAAAGTGAATTGTCTTGAAAGTTAAGTGAAGATTTTGCTGGATTTCCTCACTAACTAAACCATTATATTTATTAGGTGATTACAAATTCAAATGATCAAAAAAGATAATTATTTATAGCAGAATCTGAATTTCGTTGAGCAAAATATCTCTCTCACAAAATACTGAAAAATATGCACAAACATGTAGCTACGGAGAATTGACATGATAAATTTGATTTCCAGGGCAATTACTCATATTACTTTCCTCATGAAAGGAATTCAGCTAAAACGTTTTCTATCCATTGTCTTAGTTGGCTTCCTCGTGCTGACAACGAATGTCGCCCCTGAGTATAATAACAAAGCCTTAAGAGAAAAAGTGGACGCACAAATACATCAAGACGATTCCCAAAGACCAAAAACCACAGGGGAGTGGCATGAAGAAGCCCGTGAAACGGAAGGTTCTCCTGTTAAGCGACTTCAGAAGATTGGGGAAGAATCAGCAGAAGCCTTTAAAGAATTTGGATCAGGGTATGTAGAAGGTGCTAAAGAAACTGCCCGTGATTTACAGAATAATTAATGCACAAGCAGGAAAAAAGGTCTCTAAGCAAGTTCAATTCTAAATATTTCTAAATATTCACTGAATTTCGCACGGCAGTTCTCAGAAATCAAGCAGCCAGATGCCCATTCCTGAAAATAAACGCCTTCATCCCACCAATATGTAACAGCCAATATATTAATTGGTAATTACCTAAATTAATAAATCTGCACTATTCTCATACAGTGCAGATTTATTAATTTAAATAATTAAATTTTCCAGAGTCGACTATATAGCAAAGTGCTTCCTTCCTAAGTGCTGAGTATCAACCTAGATGCTTCAAGTTCTGTTATTAATCTCCCCCTGCACCTGTGCCCCCCTGCTTTCCCTGCCTCCTGCCTTTTTTAGGTAAGCTAGACGTACGTAAATTAAATTGTGACGGCGATTTGTAGCTAGATGATACTGTAACGCTACGCGATCGCATCTATTTACACGCTTGCAAACAAGTCCATCAATAGTTACACTTTTTAAAACATTCTCATTTTTGCTTGGCAATTGCCTAGACGCTCAAAAGGTAGCTTCCTAAAGCGTAGTATGTCCAAATGCCCAAACGTCTTATAGGCGTTTGTCTGGTTTTTGAAAAACCAGAGGGGTGTTTTCTTGGAGAAAATAACTCGGCAGTTTACAAGCGATCGCTACTCTATGGGGTAAAGCTACCCAGAGTCTCATGGTATTGCCAAACTAGCCACACGGTCTGATTCATCAAGACTCAGTTGTGGTTAAACTCAATATCCTGGCAATAACAAAAACTCAGAGAGTTCACTGAATGGCAACTTCCGCCCCTCAGAACCTCGGTAAGAAAATTGCTTTGTAAACATAACTCATCGAGGAGGAGCGTAGTCGATGGGACTACCTTGGTACCGAGTACATACAGTTGTTCTGAACGATCCAGGACGATTGATTTCTGTACACTTGATGCACACAGCCTTGGTGGCAGGCTGGGCTGGTTCAATGGCATTATACGAACTAGCTATCTATGACCCCAGTGATCCGGTTCTCAACCCGATGTGGCGTCAAGGAATGTTCGTCCTGCCCTTCATGTCACGTTTAGGCGTCACCCAATCTTGGGGTGGCTGGAACGTGACTGGCGGGCCAGCCACCGATCCTGGTTTCTGGTCATTTGAAGGCGTTGCCGCCGCTCATATCGTCCTTTCCGGTTTGTTATTCCTAGCCGCAGTCTGGCACTGGGTTTACTGGGATTTGGAACTCTTTAGAGATCCCCGTACTGGTGAACCTGCTCTAGACTTGCCAAAAATGTTTGGCATTCACCTGTTCTTATCTGGTCTACTTTGTTTTGGCTTTGGTGCTTTCCATCTCACCGGACTATTTGGCCCGGGAATGTGGGTTTCTGATGCCTACGGTATTACTGGTAGCATCCAACCAGTAGCACCAGAATGGGGGCCGGCCGGGTTTAACCCATTTAACCCTGGTGGCGTTGTTGCTCACCACATCGCAGCAGGCGTTGTTGGCATTATTGCTGGTTTATTCCACCTCACAGTCAGACCTCCCGAACGGCTATACAAAGCCCTACGGATGGGGAACATAGAAACCGTACTTTCTAGCAGTATTGCTGCGGTATTCTTCGCAGCCTTCGTTGTTGCGGGTACGATGTGGTACGGTAACGCTACCACTCCGATTGAACTATTTGGCCCTACCCGTTATCAGTGGGATCAAGGTTACTTCACTCAGGAAATCGAACGTCGCGTACAAACTAGCCTGGCGGAGGGTGCAACCCTTTCAGAAGCTTGGTCACAGATTCCTGAGAAACTAGCTTTCTATGATTATGTCGGTAATAGTCCTGCTAAAGGCGGTCTATTCCGTACAGGCCCAATGGTCAAAGGTGATGGTATTGCCCAATCTTGGCAAGGCCACGCGGTATTTAAAGATGCTAATGGGCGGGAACTAACCGTGCGTCGTCTCCCCAACTTCTTTGAAACCTTCCCGGTAATCTTGACCGATGCTGATGGGATTATCCGAGCTGATATTCCCTTCCGTCGGGCAGAATCCAAGTATAGCTTTGAACAAACGGGTGTCACTGTCAGCTTCTATGGTGGTGATCTAGATGGCAAGACCTTTACAGATCCAGCCGATGTGAAGAAGTATGCCCGTAAAGCTCAAGGCGGTGAAATATTTGAATTTGACCGGGAAACCTTGAACTCTGATGGTGTGTTCCGCACTAGCCCCAGAGGTTGGTTTACTTTCGGACACGCTGTATTTGCTCTGTTATTCTTCTTTGGTCATCTCTGGCATGGTTCTCGGACAATCTACCGAGACGTATTTGCTGGTGTTGATGCGGATCTCGAAGAGCAAGTTGAGTGGGGTCTGTTCCAGAAAGTGGGTGATAAAACAACCCGCCGGAAGGAAGCCCTCTAATTTTTGGGAATTAGGGATTAGGGATTGGGAAAAAGTCTTCTTAATCCCCAATCCTCAATACCCAATCCCTGAAATTGATCAACTATCATTACTGGCTGGATAAGCAGGAGCTTTTAATATGGAAAGCGTTGCGTACATCTTAATTTTGACCCTGGCAATAGGAGTTCTTTTCTTTGCGATCGCATTCCGCGAACCCCCCCGCATCCAAAAGAAAGATGATTAATAGGCTGCTCTGATCAGATTTTTAAGAGCATACAAACTTTTTATCCGCTGTTACTAATAGTGGTAACGGCGGATAACTATGTTTATCAGTCAAATACAGTTTTTATCAATACTTGTATGAGGGGTGAGACCCCCTAATTTAGTTCTGGATAATGAGAATTCAGAGAATAATCATGATATAATTTTCTATCTGGAAGTTAATATGTGTTAGTGCTAGCTTTTCTGCGCTAGGATGAAAAAAGATGTAGGTGTACCTGCCGCCTAGTGCCTTGCATATACATCACGCCTATGCCACAAACTTTACGGAGACTAGAACCAGGAACAAATCAGCATGGTCAATCAGAACTTAACCGCTACAGAAATTGGATTTACTCACGAAGATTTCGCTGCTCTACTTGACAAGTACGATTATCACTTCAGCCCTGGCGATATTGTACCAGGAACAGTTTTCAGTATAGAGCCGCGCGGCGCTCTGATTGACATAGGTGCTAAAACAGCAGCCTACATACCTATACAAGAAATGTCTATAAACCGGGTCGATGCCCCGGAAGAAGTTTTACAATCAAACGAAACCAGAGAGTTTTTCATTCTCACTGATGAAAACGAAGATGGTCAGCTAACTCTTTCTATTCGTCGCATTGAATACATGCGCGCTTGGGAGCGTGTGCGGCAGTTACAAGCAGAAGATGCTACTGTTCGTTCTGGTGTGTTTGCTACTAACCGTGGTGGTGCATTGGTACGTATTGAAGGATTACGCGGCTTTATCCCCGGTTCTCACATCAGCACCCGCAAACCCAAGGAAGAATTGGTAGGCGAAGAACTACCCTTAAAATTCCTAGAAGTAGACGAAGAACGCAACCGCCTAGTTCTATCCCACCGTCGAGCGCTGGTTGAGCGGAAGATGAATCGCTTGGAAGTAGGCGAAGTAGTAATTGGTACAGTGCGTGGGATCAAGCCTTACGGTGCATTTATCGATATTGGTGGTGTCAGTGGACTGCTGCACATTTCTGAGATTTCTCACGAGCATATTGATACGCCTCATAGTGTGTTCAATGTCAATGATGAAGTTAAAGTCATGATTATTGACTTGGATGCAGAACGAGGTCGGATTTCTTTGTCTACTAAGCAGCTAGAACCCGAACCCGGTGACATGATCAAGAACCGTGATTTGGTCTACGATAAAGCCGAAGAAATGGCAGCTAGGTATCGCGAACAAATGCTAGCCAAACAGCAAGGTATTACTGCTGCACCTGCAACAGAAGAAGAAATCCCACCTGCAACAGAAGAAGAAACTCCATCGGCAACACAAGAGGAAATTCCAGCAGCAACGGAAACTCAAGAACAAGTATCTGCTGTAACTGCTATGGCTGAAGAAATCCCACCTGCAACGGAAGAAGAAATTCCAGCAGCAACAGAAACTCAAGAACAAGTATCTGCTGTAACTGCTATGGAAGAAGAAATTCCAGCCACTATTGAAGAGTAATACATCTGTAGTTTTACTTGTCTGTAACTAAGAGTATTAAAGTATTTATTAAAGAGGGACAACCCCTCTTTTTTTATGGCCAATTTGTTAAATGAGGTGACGTCTTTTGGTAACTATTAAATGTAAAAACATCACTTTTTCTCACATCCAGGCAATTTTTTTTGACAAAAATGGTACTTTAGAAGACTCCGAAGCGTATTTGCGATCGCTTGGACAAAGAGGAGCGCGAATGATAGACGCTCAAATTCCCGGAATTGGGGAACCCTTATTAATGGCCTTTGGCATCAATGGCAATACCCTAGATCCAGCCGGTTTAATAGCTGTAGCGAGTCGCCGTGAAACAGAAATTGCCGCAGCTGCATATATTGCTGAAACCGGGAAAGGATGGTTTGAGTCGTTAAAAATAGCTCGTCAATCTTTAGACGAAGCTGAAAAATATCTTGGCACAACTCCTGCACCAATATTTCCAGGTAGCTTGGAGGTATTAAAGTCTCTGTCGAATGCAGGAGTGAAACTCGGTATCATTTCAGCCGCCACATCAGCCGAAGTTACTGAATTTGTAGCACGACACGAGTTAAGTGATTATATCCAGGTGCAACAGGGAGTAGATGATGGCCCAAGTAAACCAGATCCAGTATTGTTTTTGCAAGCTTGCCAAGCGCTGAAAGTACAACCAAGCGCTACTTTGATGGTGGGGGATTCTGTCGGTGATATGCAAATGGCTCGTAATGCCAAAGCCGCAGGTTGTATTGGGATCACTTGGGTCGGTAAATCAGATCATGTCCAAGGCGCAGATGTGGTGATTAATCAACTAGATGAAATCCAAGTTTTCGCAGATTGATTTTGAATATCATTTATTTAGCAAAATGTCAAGATAAAAATGCTAAGATTATGAAGACCTGCGATTTTTATAATTGTTAGCGATCGCCTCTTTGCTGCCTAGAGATTAGGCGATCATAATATCAAAATGTATGATCTATTCATCTAAGGGTGGTTTAGCAAAAATTGTTAGCAATACAGGCCCTAGTAAATAATAGTGACTCAAACACAACAATCCCGCCGAGGAGCCTAAAAGTTCACGTTGCTGAGGACTGTAAAGTCTGATACCACGAGGAGAGATGGGCAGAACTTGTGGTTTGGTTTCTTTTTTGGTGGTGATGTCAACTAGATAGAAGCGTCCACCAGGAGAAAGCACCCGCGCCACTTGACTCAACACCTGTTGCGGTGCTAAATAGTGCAAGAAGCTGATAGTGCTAAAGACAGCATCAAACTGACCTTCACCAAAGGGAAGAGCTTCAGCGTTGCCCTCAATATAAATTAAGCGTGGATGGTGGTGATTGCTCAGTCTTGCTATCCGCAACATATTAGAAGATAAATCTAATCCAGTACCACACAAGTCAGGAAATTTAGTTGCCAAGCGCTGAAGTAGTCTTCCAGTACCACAGCCCATGTCAAGTATATTTGCTTGCTTTGGTAAATCCACATACTCCAGCAACCGCTTGTGGATAGCTTGGTAAATTATCGAAGGGAAAAGCCAATCGTAGCTTGGTGCCCATTGGTCAAAGAGTAGCTTTTTGTTACCGAGAAAGTTATGAGTCATAAATCAACCTCCCTTGTGGTTTGGGAAAAGGTGAAGGGGTAAATTTAAACCCTTCTTCTTTACCCGAAACGTATGGCAATGGACACAACCTGGAAACACTATATCTAGCCTAGCGTTTAGCCAAACGTCTGGAACACCAAGACGTGCATTTGTAGTTAAATATGGCAAATCCAGGAACAAACAATCGTTGCATAAAATCACAGAACTCAAATGTATGTATTGTATAGAGCTTCCCAGCTAATGAATTCTGAAGGTGAAATTATGACAAGCTTGACTCATATCCGGGTACAAAACAACCTACTGCACCTAGTTCGTGTGTGGTTGGAAAGTAGAGAAATTCATCATGCCAAGCTAGCGCATTTCTTGTGTAGAGCTATACCTGCCCAATGCCCGTTTGAAAGAGATATTATACTATTTGGTCAACAGCTGTTTCACATTCCGGCAATGTGTAAATTAAACCCTTTTTATGAGCAGTTAGTAAGTCTGCGTTTCAAAGCGCTTTGCTACCTTGCAGATGAATGTGGTGAAGACGTTACAGCTTATTGCTAAAGTTGGGTAGTGGTTTGCTCAGCAGCTATCGGTAATTACAGACTTACGGTTGTTACTTACTCAAATCTATACTAAGCTAAGTCAACCTAATTAGATGTCTGGCTATTTATTAGCCTCAGCACCTCTCTAAAGTGTTACCAGTCTGTATTTGTTGCTTAACTTACCCTGCTGAAATCCTTAACATCATCTATGACGCACGTCTTGCTGGTTGAAGATGAAGTCAAACTGGCGCGATTTATAGAATTGGAACTAAGTTATGAAGGCTATCAAGTCAGTGTCGCCTACGATGGATTAACTGCGCTCACCGCAGCGAGAGAGTTACATCCAGACTTAGTAATTTTAGATTGGATGCTGCCTGGTTTGTCGGGCTTAGAAATTTGTCGCCGCCTGCGAAGTACTGGCGATCAAGTGCCAGTAATTTTATTAACGGCTAAAGATGAAGTGAGCGATCGCGTTGCCGGCTTAGATGCTGGTGCTGACGACTACGTAGTTAAACCCTTCAGCGTTGAAGAATTATTAGCCAGAGTCCGCGCTCATCTGCGCAGAAGTAAGGAAGCAGACGCCGCAGATATTTTAGAATTTGAAGACTTGAGTTTGAATCGGCGCACACGAGAAGTGTTTAGGGGACAGAGGTTAATTGATTTAACTGCCAAAGAATTTGATTTACTAGAGTATTTACTCACTCATCCGCGACAGGTAATTACACGCGATCGCATTCTAGAGGAAGTCTGGGGTTATGACTTCATGGGCGATTCCAACATTATTGAAGTGTACGTGCGTTACCTGCGCCTGAAACTCGAAACCAATAACGAAAAGCGCCTGATTCAAACTGTGCGTGGTGTCGGCTACGTCTTGCGTGAGTGAATTATCTCCAAATCCGCTACACTTTGTGGAGGGCTTGGATATTCGCACGGTCATTCCTGTTGATGCTGCTGTGCCAAACAAGCCTATTGTATAAGCATTTGCAGGTTATCTTGCTCTCAGGAAAAATTCATTTAAATCATGGTTAGTTATATTAGGATGCACAGAGTGAAATCTACACGGCAATATACAAGATTAAGACCATAATGACCTATCTAGAAACAGCAGCACAGTTTTATAGTGAAGTGGCAGAAACACCGCAAGTAGGACTTTGTTGTGTCCAAAGTACGTCCCTGCAATTACCAGGATTGAACATTCCTTTGCCAATGCAGGAAATGAACTATGGTTGTGGTACAACTGTTCACCACACTGAACTTTCCCACCAACCCACAGTACTTTATGTTGGTGTTGGCGGTGGGTTAGAAGCATTGCAATTCGCTTATTTTTCCCGCCGTTCAGGTGCTGTAATTGCCATTGAACCAGTTGCAGCTATGCGAGAAGCTGCCACACGTAACCTCAAAATTGCTGCTACAGAAAATGCCTGGTTTGATACCAGCTTTGTGGAAATTCGTGCAGGTGATGCCTTTAACCTACCAGTAGCTGACGCTAGCGTCGATATCGTGGCGCAGAATTGCCTTTTTAACATCTTTGAACCAGAAGATTTAACTCGTGCTTTAAAAGAAGCATATCGGGTGTTAAAACCAGGTGGACGCTTGCAGATGAGTGATCCTATTGCGACTTGTCCAATTCCCGCACATCTACAACAAGATGAACGACTACGCGCCATGTGTTTGTCAGGGGCGCTCACCTATGAAGAGTATACTCAACGCATCATCAATGCTGGTTTTGGTCAAATTGAAATTCGTGCCCGTCGCCCTTATCGTCTGCTAGATTCTCAGACGTATCATCTAGAAGACAATCTCCTGCTAGAAAGTCTCGATTCTGTTTGTTTCAAAGTAGATATTCCCGAAGATGGTGCTTGTATATTCACAGGCAAGACGGCAATTTATGCTGGTGCAGAATCTTTTTTTGATGACTCGGCGGGACATCTGCTTCAGCGTGGTATTCCTGCGGCAGTGTGTGATAAAACTGCGGCTAAACTTGCAGCTTTACAGCCAAATGAAATCATGATTACCCATTCAACCTGGCACTATAATGGCGGTGGTTGCTGTTAACTTTTAACGCCCCAAAAATGTTAATAATCAGTTTATTTCTGGCTACACTTTTTTTAGCCTATTCTCATGGAGCCAACGATAACTTTAAAGGTGTAGCAACGCTGTTTGGTAGCCGGACAACCAGCTATCAAACAGCCATTTTGTGGGCTAGTGTGACAACTTTTGCAGGTGCCGTAACTTCTATTTTCTTGGCAAGCAGTGTTGTAGAAAAGTTTACTGGTCAAGGCATATTTCCAGATGCGATCGCTAATGTACCAGAAATTCATTTGTCAGTAGCAATTACTACTGGTTTGACCGTGCTAATCGCTGCCTTGACCGGATTTCCCATCTCCACAACTCACACTATCACAGGTGCATTACTCGGTGCTGGACTAGTGGCTATTGGACTCAAAGTTAATTTTGCAGTTTTGGGAAGCTCTTTTATCTTACCACTATTTCTTAGTCCTATTATTGCTATTTTATTAGGAGCAGGAATTTACAATTTATTACACTATATTAATTCAAAATTGCAACTGCCAATTGACCAGCGAATAATTGATATTTGTCATTTTATTAGTGCTGGTATGATTAGTTTTACGAGAGGCTTAAATGATACTCCCAAGATTGTTTCACTCATTCTGATTATTGATTATTTTTCAATTCAGGGAGGAATGCTAACAATAGCAATGGCAATGGGACTTGGTGGTTTATTAAACTCACAAAAAATTGCACACACCATGAGTGAAAAAATCACTTCAATGAATTGCAATCAAGGGTTATCTGCCAACATGGCAACTGGATTTTTGGTTATTGCGGCTAGTTATTTTGGATTGCCTGTGTCTACGACTCTAGTTTCAGTTAGTTCTATTTTTGGTGTGGGACTAATTACCAAAAAAGCCCATACGCATGTTTTTTATCAGATTCTAGTTTCGTGGATTTTAACTTTACCTACTGCCACAATTATTAGTGGAATCACCTATAGATTATTGCAATGAGCAAAACTTAACTTTTTCCCATAATTAATCACTTATCAGGAGTAATAAATAATGCTAACTACAGCAATCAATACATTTAAAGATAAATTAAATTCTCCTTTAACAAAAAAGAATATATCTGTTTTACAAATTAATTTGGGTAAGCGTTGTAACCTTGCCTGCACACATTGTCATGTCGAAGCAAGTCCGAAACGCACAGAAGAACTATCTCCTCAAATTTGCGAACAGTTAATTGCTTTAATTTACAAATTCCCCGAAATTCAAACTGTAGATTTAACTGGTGGCGCACCAGAGATTAATTATGGATTTAAGCCACTGGTAGAAGCAGCCAGATCAACAGGTAAACAGGTGATTGTTCGGTCTAATTTGACCATTTATTTTGAAGATGGGTTCGGTGATTTACCAGAATACTGTGCTAAACACCAAGTGAGAGTTGTTGCTTCCATGCCTTGCTACCTAGCAGATAATGTCGATAAAATGCGGGGAACTGGTGTTTTTGACAGTTCAATTAAAGCATTACAATGGCTTAATCAACTCGGCTATGGCAAGAAACCAAATTTAATTTTGGACTTGGTGTATAATCCGCCTTTACCTGCAAATGAAAAGTTCTCCTTAGCGCCTGAACAGACTAACCTAGAGCGAGATTACAAAATGTTCTTGCAAGAACATTTTGACATTGTATTTAACAACCTATTCACCATTACTAACCTGCCAGTTGGCAGAACTAAAATGCATTTAGAACGGAAAAAGCTGCATACTAGCTATTTGCAGTTTCTAGAGTCGCATTTCAATCACAGTACAGTTGAACATTTAATGTGTCGAGATGAATTATCAATTGACTACCTAGGCAACGTGTATGATTGCGATTTTAACCAGATGATGAATCTACCTGCAAAAACTACCAATGGTGAATCACTCACAGTCGCCAAATTGCTAGAATTTGGCAGTTTAAACTTAATTAATGATATCCAAACAGCTAACTATTGCTACGGTTGTACTGCGGGATGTGGCTCCAGCTGTGGCGGTGCTTTGCTCTAAAATCAATTATTCAGTTAAAAATGGTGAAATTTTTAATTTATTTGTCTCTAATTATCAGGTAGTTACAGAAGCTGCTTGGAGTTACAATCTAACGAAAGGACAATGCTAATTTACTTCAGTAGTGCTAACGTTAACGCATCAAAAAATTTCCGTTACCAAAATTGTTACGAGCATCTTGCCACTTTGGCATTACTTTATGATGGTACTTAGTTAAGCTCCTCACACTATATTAAAAGCCGTGCAACTTAAGTTGCACGGCTTTTTACTATTTACAACTGATGTAAAGGCGTAGACACTGAGTTACTTTTCTTCAGATGTCGTTGATAATTTTGAAAAGTGAACACAAAAGTTAAGTGATGCGGAATACGCCCTGAAAACTCAAGAAACTCAAAAAAAGTTAGTTAAATTTGTCTATTGCGGAAAATGGCTGGCCGACGCACACAATACCCTAGCCCTAACAAACTACCAGCAATTAATAGCCCAAGTGTACTACCTGGTTCTGGCACTTGCTCAACTCTGATACGTACTACTTGATAGCTGGGAGAGGCGAGAGTTGTAAAATCTGCATTGGGAAACGCAGACAAAATATTGCCGCCTGGGATGAAGCCAGGATGCAGCGTAACTAGACCATTTTCAGTTACACCAGTATTAGGTACTGTCTGTCCCAGAAGTGCAGTGTTTTCTGGAATTTCATCGTTAACTTCAGTACCGGCATCCCAAATTCTATTTCCAGAGACTATAAAATCAGCACCAAGGAAGTTACCAAGATCATCGAAAATCCGGAAAGCTAGTGGGTTGTCATTAGCGATGAAAGCGTCATTGCTAGGAACAATCATTGCACCGTAGCTAAAGTAGCGACTACTAGCCAAACTACCATCAATCTGAAATCTTTGGGTAGCGATCGCACCTGGTGGAATAACTGGTGGTGATGTAGGACTGATACCGGGACCGAAAATTGTTCCTTCAACTACTCCAGCACCACTAGCTAAAAAGTCACTGGCAATAGGTGCAGTTGCACCATCTTCGGCTAGACGTTCTAAGCTTTCGGAAGCTGCTTCACCTACGTTGAAAATGTCAAAAGTTCCATCATGAAAGCCAACCCACAAGGGAGTTACAACAATACCTTGTTGTGGCGCTAGGTTTTCGATAGTTACTTTGAGTGTTGCTGCTGACGCTGCTGATGCCATTGTCAGAGTTGAGACAACCCCCAATGTCATAGCAATAATTCTTTGATGAGTCATGATTTCCTAATGATAATTTGGAGGTATTTCAAGACATAATTCTCGCTATAATGGAAATTGCTTGCTAAAATTACTTAAAAGTAAGAATTCGTCAAGTCCTCACCATTACAAAAGTGAAAAGCGAAAATTATTATGTCGTAATTGCAAAGCTCAGATCTAATTTACTCATATCAATCTGAGTTATTGCTGAGAATTTACTGAGAACAAGATTTGAAATCACAAGCATACGGAAACTGATAACCTGATGTTGCTTTCAGCACAAAAAATGCAACTTACAAGTTATGAATTGATTAATTTAATTTAAAATATTGTAACTTTACTCAGTACAGCTATAGGCAAACTAGATACACTAAGGATACTATAATCATTCATGAGAAAATTATTACATTATGAAGGAAGCGCCAGTATTAGCAGCGTCAACACCATCTTGGATTCAATAACTCATACTCAGTTAAAATCTCAATACCAACTCAGTGTTTTCAGCTAATTTCAGTTTTCACATAGCTTATACAGTGTTTGAGGATATTTGAGAAGATTTGCGTTTAATAAAATCAATACTAAACTAGCCTTGACATCCTGGTTTTTTGATCATTACCGCCAAGAGCCAGTCATCTCTTCCGCCGAACAAGCTTCCTGGCAATTTCAGATTCGTGCGGCTACACCTGCTGATTTGACTGGTATTGCCCAAATCATTGCCGAAAGCTTTCACTCCCAGGATGGTTTTTGGGGATGGGCTTTTCCTCTGCTACGTTTGGGTATTTACGAAGACCTCAGACATCGTTTGTCATCACCTGCACCCCACCATGTTTGTTTGGTTGCGATTGACACTACTACTGGTTTAACTAATAACTTAGTGGGAACTGTAGAAGTGGGTGTGCGTTTCAGTGATTCATGGATACAGGTTGGCAAGAGTTTTCCCTATCTGTCTAATTTAGCTGTTCACCCCAAATACCGTAGACATGGTGTAGCTTCCGAGCTACTACTTAGCTCGGAAAAAGTCTCTCGTGAATGGGGATTCCAAGACTTATACCTGCATGTTTTGGAAAATAACCATCATGCACGGCAACTTTATTTCAAGCTAGGATATAAGGCGCATAAATTAGAATCTCATTGGAATACGTTTTTAATCAAACGCCCCCGACAGATATTATTGCACAAGCACCTGAACATTGATTCATTTATCTGAGATTTTCTGGGAGAAAGTATAAAAGTTTGATGTGGCAATCAGTTTGGTACAAAAGCTGTTATGGGTATCGCCAACTAGAATACAGGCTCAGGTAATTGAAATTTAAACTATTAATTTAGTAACTCTGGCAACCTAGTTCTTTTATGCACACAAACAAGAAAATTGGTTTTAACAGCAGAGAAAAACCTGGTTTATTAGCCTGATTTATCTTGAATTGGTGTTATTCTCGATATCAAAGCTGGTTGGAAGTAATTCCCCACTCACAATCAATATTTATAACTAATGCCAGAGTTAATTGCTAGTTATGTCAAACAATCAAAACTTGCAGAAAAATTTACAAGTTTAGCAAACCAAATCACTACTAGAGTACAGAGTATTTTATCCTTTACTCAAAGGATTTATAAGTAGAGAAGAAATGTACCACTGCTATCCCTAAGAAGATCATCTTTAGAGATTTAACAAGATGGTTTTTAGGCTAAATTCTCAAAAACAACTCAAATGTGTAGTATTTTAGTTGTGCATAATATGTTATGTGAATTAGAGATAACAGCTAAATAGTAAATGATTTTAAATATAAAAGATGGACTATAGTAGGTCATCCGTAAAATTACGCTTAATCAAACTCAAACCCCCTCATAGTAACTTTGTATTTAATATATTCATCTTTATAAAAACTTTAAAGAATCGCAGATGATTTGCCAAGACAAATCCCAGGAAATCTCATAAAATATGATTAATTATTGACTGACCCAATCCTGATTTTTTTATCTTAGTTAAATTAACAAGTGAATTTTTGTTATCAAGCAAGTTTAATAAAAATCAAAACTATAATTTGATTTAACGGCTAGTTCCCGCAGGAAGTGCATAACTCTACCAATTTATTTGCAAGTTCGAGAAAACATGGATAGCGAAAACTACCGACGCTATCAAGCTGCTATGGTATCAACTTATTACCCTGACATTAGTTTCCTTGACCATGTTGTCATGCCAGATGGAACTGAGCAATCATATGGCTCGGATATCCTCACACTTTTGCACAGTGGAAAGGTTTTCGTTGTCAATAGTCGTAAACGCAATGGGTTAATACTCTTTAAACGCTATCATGCAGAATTTGCTGGGCCGGGTGCAGCAGTTGGCGGGAATTATGATAGTGATTGTGAAAGGGTATTGCCTATAGGTAATTTATCTTTATTAACTCCCGAATCTTATGAGGATCGTCAGAAAGCTTACTTAATTAGGCGACAATGGATTCGCCTAATCAAGCAAATTACAGAAAATCCCTTGCCTCAACAGCGAGTTCAGAAGATTTTAGATCAGTTTGAACAATACTTTCCACCAGAAATGGTGGCGCTGATGCCTGATATTGCCTTTGCGCTTTTAGTAGGAGTGCTACCACAAACGGTGGGGATAGTACGCCGTTTGGGTAACGAATTGGGTGGCAGGTTTAAATAATTAATTATTGAGAATCAAGGTTTGTTAAAGCAGCTTGTATTCTCTTGAAGGTACGAGCGTTTTCCTCAGATGTACCGATAGTAATTCGCAATCCTTGGCTAATCTCGCGGACAATTGTGCCAGAATTTTTCAGTTGTTGGTGAAGATTTTTTAAAGTATTGTCTTGTGGATCAAAGACATTTGGTTGGAGACGCAGGAAAATAAAGTTAGCGGCACTTTCTGTAACTTGTAATCTGGGATGTTGGGATAGAGCTGCTTTGAGTTTGTCTCGCTCGTGTAAAGTTTGGGAAATTGAGCCTAGCAAAAGTTGGCGATTTTGCAAAGTAGCTAGTGCCCCAGCAATGGAGAAACTGGGAAGATTATAAGGTAAGCGGACTTTTTCTAAAATAGCGATCGCTTCTGGATGGGCAACACAATAACCAACGCGCAGCGCTGCTAAACGGAAGGCTTTAGAAAAAGTACGTAATATAACCCAGTTAGGACGCTGTGCTAATTCAGCTACTAAGGTAGTCTGGCTAAATTCAAAGTAAGCTTCATCAATTACTACCAAAATTTGCTCACTTAAACTTTTTAACCAAGTTAATTCTGCCGCAGTTAAACAATTACCAGTCGGGGAATTGGGATGGACAACAAAAACTACCCGAATCGGCGGATTTTGAGTTTGTTCTAAGGCTGACTGTGCAGTTGTTAAATCAATTTCAAAATTATCTTTATTTCTGTCCACCGTTACCACAGGAATTCCCAAAGTTTTTGCCAAAATCCCGTACATCGAGAAAGTGGGATGAGCAACTAAAATTGCCCCTTCTCCTCCCAGACAAGTGGCGATTAATAAAGAGCGAATTAGTTCATCTGAACCATTGCCCACAGAAATATTGGCAGCAGTCAACAGAGATGATGAGATGAACGCTGACTCATTAACGTACTGTGCGATCGCGTTTTTAAGTGTCTCATGTCCCCCATCAGGATAACGATTTGTTTCAATTACCTGCTGATATGTCCAAGCCAGTTTTTCTTTTAACTCAGGCGGCAAATCATAAGGGCTTTCATTCGTATCTAGCCGATCAAGCTGCACGGGAACTGCTGCGGCTGTATCGCTGCTGGGGTGGGGCTTGTAAGCAGTGAATTGAGCTAAATCTGACCGGATAAAGGGGAGCATATAATTTAATTCGTAATTAAGACTTATCAGATTGCATCTGGATTTTCCAAGAATCGGTCTTATATTGTAAAGCTTTAGGGCAACTGACAGAATAGGTGAATTGCTTGCCAAATTTCTGCCATGACATTGCCTAAAGCGTGATCGCTGTCGAGTTCTATCAATTCTACCCAAGGACGAGATCGCGCAAATTCTCGACTGGCCGTAATGGGGATGACTTCATCTTGTTTTCCATGCAAAATCAAAGTGGGAATGGGACGTTGCAACATATCTTCTTGATATTCAGCCGCATCTGTCAGGAAATCGTAACTTAGGGGGAGCGATCGCCCTTCTCCATAATGGTGAATCATGAGATACTTTTCTCGTTGCCAACGCTGTATTTCTTCATCTCCTAGCTTAGGCAACCAATGAGATAAAAACCCAAAAGCTGGCGCTAGTAAAACTAGGCGTTGCACTTGTGGATATTTCTCTGCTAAGTGAGCAGATGTCAAACCGCCTAAACTAGAACCAATCAGCGTCACTGGGGCAGAATCATGAGGAAATTCTGCTGCAACTTGAGTTAGCTGACGAGTGATTGTCAACTGGGAAAAATCACCAGCATTTAGATCGGGGATTTTGAGCTTAAGCGGAATTTTAGCAAAGTGATCGCTTATATCCTTTGCTTTGGCAGATTGAGGACTAGAAGCAAAACCGTGTAGGTAAATGTAGTAATTCAAAATTGAAAGATTTAAGTCCGCAACTATGACAACTATGGGCGTAATTACCGCATAGTAACGAATTCTTCTGCGATTGTAGGATGAATACCGACAGTAGCGTCAAAATCTTGTTTAGTCGCGCTCATTTTCACTGCGATCGCCACACCTTGCATTATCTCAGCTGCGTTGTCTCCTACCATGTGAGCGCCCAATACTTTATCGGTATTAGCATCCACCACCAACTTCATGGTGATTCGCTCTTGCTGACCAGTCAAGCTATGATACACGGGGCGGAAACGAGTGTGATAAATTTTTACAGCCTCACCAACTTTTGCTCGTGCTTCGGCTTCCGTACAGCCGACTGTAGCCGCTTCTGGAGTAGAAAATACTGCTGTTGGCACATTCTGATGACTAAATGCTTGGCGGTGATTGCCAAATTCACTATCAGCAAAGGCTCGACCTTCACCAATAGCCACAGGAGTTAAATTTAGGCGATCAGTGACATCACCCACAGCAAAGATATGTGGTTGATTAGTTTGACTATATTCATTAACAGCGATCGCATTTGTAGTGCTGTACCCCGGCCCTTCCTCAGAACCAGAAACGACATCAACCCCAGCGTTTTCCAAACCTAATCCATCAATGTTGGGAATCCGACCGGTCGCCACTAATAACCTATCGGCAATTACTGGTTCTTCATGTTCTCCAGACAAATTTAACTTCAACCCGGCTGATATTTGTTCCACTGCTGTCACTTCAGTATTAGGGATGATGCGAATGCCGTGATTTGCCATTCCCTCCTGAATTCCTCTGCGGATATCTTCATCAAAACCCTTCAATATCAGTTCTTGGCGGTTAATCTGCGTCACCTGAGAACCCAAACCATTCATAATACAGGCAAATTCTGTACCGATATAACCAGCACCCAGAATGGCAATGTGTTTTGGTTGTGATGGCAGATGAAACATCTTGTTGGAAGTAATGCCATATTCCATCCCTGGCAAATCTGGTTTGATGGGACGACCGCCAACAGCAACTAAAATTTTGTCTGCCGTAACTTTGCGTCCATCAACTTCTAGTGTGTGGATATCTACCAAAGTGGCACGATGAGGAATTAATTCAACTCCCGCTTTTGCTAATAAGCTGATGTGTAATTGTGACAGCCGCCGGACTTCCTGGTCTATGGATGTGATGAAATATTCCCAGTCTAACTTGGCATCGCCTACCTTCCAGCCGTAGCCTGCTGCATCCCGTAAGAGTGCAGAAAAATGCGAGCCATAGACCATGAGTTTTTTGGGAATACAACCGCGAATTACACAAGTACCACCGACTAAATCTTGTTCGGCGATCGCTACTTTTGCCCCATAGCTAGCTGCACGCTTGGAAGCTGCTAAACCCCCAGAACCAGCACCAATGACAAACAAGTCGTAATTAAATGTCATAATTCTATATAGCTTTTTTAAAACATTGAACGTGAACTTACACGCGTCAATTTTCTCCTGGTTTTAATCTAGCGTTACTGCCCTAGGGTCAGCTACATAGACTCTTGAAAGCAAAAATAATTAGTACTAAATAATACTTCCGACAGAGGAATAAATCAGGCATAACCAGATTCTGGATAGATAAATTTGCACTCCTGATCTTCTTAAAATGATGCCAAGATTAAATAACAGGAGTGTAGTTATGCCCAAAGAACAAAAACAAAAATCTCATGATAAAAATACTACTCCCAGTGCTTCTGGTGGCTATCAAACACCCGTTGAGCCTAGTATCCGCAAAACTGGCAACGCTGCTGAAACAGATACCCAACCCGGTGCTGAACCAGAGTCACCAGGAGAAGATACTGTAGCAGGTAGCCCCAATCAAGGAACTGAATCACGTTAAGGTGTTTACTTGAAACGACCCAAGTTAGCATCATTTAATTGGGTCTTTTCTAGACTAATTAGGCTACAGGTGACAGAGGTGTAAGTTGTGTTTGCAAAAATTAAATAAAAGTTCTATATTCATAAATTAGATTTTGCTCTTTGATTTGTTAGGCTGCTATCTTAATTCGTTGACAAGTCTAAATCAATTAAAAATAACTAAAACATCAAAACCTGGCTCAAACTCTCTTTCTGTCACCTATTACCGTTCGGACTTCGGCGTGAGCGCTCAGTCGAACGCTGACGCTCACGCCGAAGCCTGTCACCTGTTCCCTATAAAGGCGATCGCATTATTGAATTACCCTACAATGCGATCGCCTAAATCATAAACTCTAAATTACAACTTCTTCACGTTGGCAGTCAAAAACAACGACAAAGGTAGCATTTGGTGTAGTTTGGCTGAGGTGCTGCATATAACCATCTGCATCAGAACGACTGCGGAAACGAGCCACAATTTCTCGTTGTGTATCAGGAAGTAAACGAGCGATCGCCCAAGAATTCAGGCGTGCTTTATAAGCAATTGGTTGAGTTGTTGAATTGGCAGCTTTGTAATCAGTATTTTGTGGCATGATTTATGTTATTCGTGTGAAGTTTTCGTTAAGAGCGTTACTGAGTCTTTTGGCAGGGATGAGCTAATGCATTTTTTTATGATGCTGCCACCTTGTTATTCGATTATTTCTAGATTGTCAATACTGATAGCTACATTTTAGACCAGCTAAGTCGAGATTTTTAATTAGCTATAAACCTCAATTATCTTGAATGTTGGTAACAGCCTGAGCACCATGCAGGATTTACTGGCTTTTCTTTTGCCAACCTGGTTTAACCACCTGACGGCTACGAGCAATCACTAGTGAATCATCAGGAACATCTTCTGTAACCGTTGAACCAGCAGCTACATAAACATCATCTCCCAAGGTGATTGGTGCGACTAAAACACTGTTAGAACCAGTTTTAGTGCGATCGCCTATTTTGGTAGGATGTTTTTTCACCCCATCATAGTTAGCCGTAATTGTACCGGCACCGATATTCACCTGATTACCCGTAGTCGTATCACCTAAATATGATAGATGTGCGACGTTAGTGCGATCGCCTAATTGGGTATTTTTCAATTCTACAAAGTTGCCCACACGGCAATTAGCGCCTACTTGTGCATGACCGCGCAGATGAGCATAAGGCCCAATCCGGGTTCCTGTCTCTACGATGCTATCAGTGACTACCGAATATTGGACAGTAACGTTTTCACCCAATTGGCTATTTTCAATTAAACTTCCAGGCCCAATGCGACTTCCTGTTTGAATAGTCGTATTTCCCCGCAGATGGGTTTGAGGTTCAATGATTACATCCGGCTGTAATTCTACAGTGTCATCAATGGTGATGCTGTTAGGATCTATTAAAGTCACACCCGCCATCATCCATTTTTCCTTAACACGCCTCTGCAAAATATCGTAAGCCGTTGCCAATTGCAAGCGATCATTAATGCCAAGAATTTCTTGATAATCTTCCACATCCACTGCCATCACCTTTCCTACTTGCGTGACAGCATCTGTGAGGTAATATTCTTGTTGGGCATTATTTGCTTGTAGATGCGGCAAAACCTCAGCTAAATCCTGCCAACGAAAGCAATAAACTCCAGCATTAATCCGCCGATTTTGTCTTTGAGCAACAGTACAGTCCTTGTCTTCAACAATTTGCTGTACTACATTTTCACTATTACAGAAAACGCGCCCGTAGCCTTTGGGTTCAGGTATGTAAGAGGTGAGGATAGTGGCGGCGTTATGATTTTCTTGGTGAGTTTGCCATAGCTGTTGCAGGGTTTGGGTGCGTAACAACGGTACATCGCCATTTAGTACCAGTAAATCACCAGTGTACCCCTCAAGATGAGGCAGTAATTGCTGAATGGCATGACCTGTTCCCATCTGTACAGTCTGTTCAACAAACTCCAAGCGGGGGGAGTGCATGGCTGATTTCACTTCTTGGGCTTGATATCCTACAATCACCATCCGCCGTGAGGGCGAAAGCGGTTCTACACTGTCAAGAACTCTCTCAACTAGCGATCGCCCACCCAAAGAATGTAAAACTTTGGGTAGGTGTGATTTCATCCTGGTGCCGCGTCCCGCCGCTAGAATTGCTACAACTACCATAATTAAGCTATAAGCTATCAGTGAATTACGCTTTCGCGCTTGATACTTTGAGATAGATTTAGGCTCAAATCATATCAGCTAATCTAGCGAACACCAAAATTTACCCAAGGATGAGGCGGAGGGAAGGGGACAAGGGGATAGGGGGACAAGGATAGATACTAAATATTAAGTTCTTCCCCCCCATCTCCCCAGGGCTGATTCGTTCCCTAAAAGGGTTAAAATTGCAAGGGCAAATCCACAATTAAGACCGAAAATTTTGGCATCTTCAGTCCGAAATACCTGATTTTTCTTTGCGTCTTTGCGCCTTTGCGTGAGATTATCCTCTTGACAAATCTCCAACACAAGCGAATGAAACAGCCCTGCCCATCTCCCCACTCTCCACTCCCTCATACCAAAGAGTGGACAAACTCTCCAAACTGTTGTACTAATTTAGGATTACGCCAACCTGAATCGCTTTCTTGCTGCATTACAGACAATGCTGCTTCTAAAGTAAACTCTTTTTTATAAGGTCGTTCGCTGGTTAGAGCATCATAAATATCAATGATTTGAAATACCTGTGCTAGATAGGGAATTTCATCTCCCTTCAATCCATCGGGGTAGCCTGAGCCATCCCAGCGTTCATGGTGATGGCGAATAATGGGAATTACACCCTGCACACTGCGTAGTGGCTGGCAGATTTTTTCCCCGATTAAAACATGCTGTCTCATAATTTCCCACTCTTCGGGGGTGAGTTTGCCTTGTTTCAGTAATACCGCGTCAGGAATACCCACTTTACCGATATCGTGAAGATAACCGCCCCACATTAAATCTCGAATTTGGTAACGTTGAAGATTGAGGTATTCACCAAAAGCCTGCCCTAGTTTGACTAGGCGTTCGCAGTGATCGCCTGTGTTGGGATCACGACTTTCAATAGCCCTAGCAATAGAAAATAGTACTTTTTCCGCATGGTCTAAGTCTTCATTCAACCGCTTTTGCCGCACCAAAGACTTTACCCGCGCTGCTAGTTCTACACGGTCAAAAGGTTTGGTGAGAAAATCATCTCCCCCTACTTCAATTCCCCGGATGCGCGATCGCCTGTCATTTAAAGCTGTAATAAAAATTATCGGTATTAACCTAGTACGTTCATCCTGCTTGAGCATCTGGCAAACTTCAAAACCATCCATTCCCGGCATCATTACATCCAGCAAAATTAAATCTGGTTGTTTTTGTTTCACCAGTACCACAGCAGTAGCACCACTATCTGCCTCAATAACTTCGTACCCTTCCATCGACAAAAGAGCAGCAGCAGTCATCCGACTCGCTGTATGGTCGTCAACTACCAGAACTTTTGGTGATTCTGAATCAAAGCCATTCACCACTGTAGAACCTTTAGTTTGTAGCGTTCTAGAGATTAATGAATCGTAACTATAATTAATATCAATTTTCATCCAAGCAGGCACTACTTGCATATTTTCAAGCGACTGTTCTTCTTGAGATAAGCCTAAGGGATAGCTTTTTAGGTTTTGCCACTCTAAGGGATGATGGTAATCGATACTAATTATTTGCTTGAGGGGGTTTGACCCATCAAAATCTTCTTTAGTAGGGTCTGTACAGTTGGAACTCCATGAAATCACAAAAGCACCCCAATTTAAAAAAAAGTTAACAGTTTCCGACTGCAAAAACAAGTCTAGTACTTGAGCATATTCCACTTGAGATTCATACAAGCTTTAGGAACTATCTAAGGCTACTTGTTTGAATATACGTGGCTTGTTTTTCTATGCGTTTTGAGAACACTATAAATATTACTATGGGAATTTTGTTCCCAAATTTCCCTGCTGCTCATTCCAGTATGATAAATTCGTGCAAATGTTAAATCAGGTTTTTTACGGAGATTTCTTAACATAGAAGCGCCAGAAAATGTTATATTTTTTTAATTTATCTCAAAGTAGTACAGTCAAACTTTAAAGTTCTAAATTATGGGTTTAAAAAAATACGTATTTTTTGCCTGCAATTTCGGTAAATCACCATAGACAAACAATTTTATATAAATTTTGTATTTTAAAATACAGAATTTACATATAGTAGTTGGAATTACAAAAAATTAGGACTCCAGTTACCGCACACAGCATAATTCCGTGAAAAATAGCCTGTAATTGCGATCGCCACCCAACTACGAACTAATTCCCCAAGAATCAGTATTTTGATTTGCTAAGAACCACCGTTTTCGCCAACGAGATGTCGGCTCTAGTGAACAAGCTTGTTGTTCTTGTTGTCGCCGCATCACTATGATGTGCGCAGAATCGTTTAATTGAGGATCACGGTAGGGAATAGCCGCACGAGTCTGTAAATGTTCTTTTTCTTCTAGGGAAATGGAAGGGAGAAGAGACGAGAGGGATTTTGCTTCCTGTCCCCCGTCTCTTGGGTGGGCTGCGACTGTACCAGGCGATCGCCTACCCACAGGTGGAGTAGAACCTATCTGTAACCCAGCAGACAACAGTGCTGTACGTACAGCAGCAGCACAAGAATAAGTTGCCAACAAGCCATCAGCGTGTAAACACTGAGAAACATTTTGGATGAATTCAATAGTCCATAATTGAGGACACTGTGGTGGTGAAAAGGGATCTAAAAAAATTGCATCAGCCTGGAAACCTGATTGATGTAATAACGCAATCGAACGTCTAGCATCGCCAATTAGTAGTTTTGCCTGGAGGCGATCTGTTTGTACTTGTTGCTGAAATGCTAGTTCGGCCAAAATTTTGGTGTACTCGTAGTTCCAATTGTCGAATAAGTGATGAGCGATCGCCGCTTGAGGCACAGCTAAATTTAGCTCTAAACCAATTAATTCCACATAACAACTGGGATTCACTGCCCAAATTGTCTGCAAAGCTGCTGCTGTGTTGTATCCTAGACCATAGCAAATATCCAATATCCGTAAAATCGGCGCATTAGCAGCTCTAGCTAGTTGTGTAGGTTCCACAAATTTAGCGAAACTCTCCTGCTTCGCTCCAAAATGGCTATGAAAAGATTCACCAAACTCTAGGGAAGTAAAGGTGAATGAACCATCTGCTGTTGCTTGTGGTACAAAGTTTTCAAACTCTGGCATGGCAATTTTTCCACGAATAACTAGCTAATGAATATATTGTGAGTTGTTAAATACCTAAACATAAATATTTAGCCATGTTTTCACACGACTGAAATCGCTGTATTCCAACACTATCCCCTGTCCCCTATTTATTTATGGCTGATAACCAAATTGTTGTTTCTCCGACTTGGCTTTTGGCACACCTTAACGATCCACAAGTCGTAATTGTGGATTGTCGCTTTTCTCTGGCTGACCCACAACTAGGAAAACAACAATACCAAGCCAGTCACATCAAGGGTTCCTATTACCTAGATTTGAATGAGGATCTTTCCAGTCCCGTAGGTAAGCATGGCGGGAGACATCCTCTACCTCACCCCAATGATCTAGCTAAAAAATTAGCCGCGATGGGGGTAGATTCCCAAAAAACTTTAGTTGTCGCTTATGATGATTCCCGCTTGGCTTTTGCATCTCGTCTTTGGTGGTTACTACGCTATTTAGGACATGACCAGGTAGCAGTATTAGATGGAGGCTTTGCAGGATGGCAACAAGCTGGTTATACCGTCACAGATGTCATTCCCCAACCTAAACAAGGTAATTTTATCCCCCAGATAACCACAGAACTGGTAGTAGATATTGAGGCTGTAAAAAATCGTAAAGATTCACCAGCAGTAGTTTTGGTAGATTCCAGAGAAAGCGATCGCTACCGAGGTGAACGAGAACCAATAGATAAAATCGCCGGTCATATTCCCGGTGCAGTCAACTATCCTTGGCAAGAAGTGACAAATTCTTCCGGTTACCTACTTACCCAACCAGAACAACGCCAGCGCTGGGAAAAGCTAGACCAAGCTGAGGAAATTTTCGTTTATTGCGGTTCTGGTGTGACAGCTTGTGTGAATTTACTTTCGTTAGAACTAGCCAACATTCATACAGGTAAACTTTATGCTGGTAGCTGGAGCGACTGGATTAGTTATGGGTCAGCACCAATATCACAGACCGCCTGATGTTTCTCACATCAGACTCATCGCAAAAGTCAGAGGATCATCCATCTTCCCTTTTCTCTCTGACTTTGTGATAGCTATCAAAACTGACCTAATTGCCAATTGTAATTAATAGAAAAAAACCAACCATCAACATTAATATTATTATCTGTAGAGTCACCAAATATAAAACCACTCTGTAAATTAATCCTACTAGAGTCAGATACTCGGTAATTTAAGTGGCCAAACAACCGATGATAATGGTCGTCTCGTTCCCTTTGCGTAAAGTTGGATAAGTTCAACTGGTAGTTAAGACCAACCTGGAGAGGCTGTTGTAAGTTGTAGTTTAAAGAAAGCCACAAAGAATTGATTATCCGATCACGGCTACTTGGGTCAGCAAAATTCAGTTTAAATTCATAAAAGCTATTGAGCATTAATTTTGGCGTCAGAGGATCTCGCCGTCCCAAAGACAGACTTAGAGAATTTTCGCCTAAAAAGCGATCGCCTGCTCTAAAGCGATCGCTATTGTTAGCAAAGAACAACTGTTGATTACTCCAACCAATTTCCCCATACATTCGTGGCGATAGCTGTTGGTAGACACCGAGGTCAAATTTTACTTGATTATAATTGAATGTTGATTGGTCTACGTAACGAATCAAGTTGCCCTCAATTGAGCCATTCACAAAAGTTCTAGATCCCAAAGGGAAATATATAGTAGCTAGCCTCAGTCCAGAAAAAATCAAGCCATCTTCTACTGGATCAACATCAGAAGAAAAAACATTACTTGTGTGGTAATAGCCAAAACGCACTTGTAAATTACCTATAGGTTTAAACTCAGGCTGAGGTGGTTGTGCTAAAGGTCTGGGACGCACCCGCAACCCCAATTCAGAAAAACCATCTGACTCATCAGTAGTTGGCTGTCTTCCCTGACGCAATCGCCGCCTTAACCTCTCCAGCCTTTCAATTTTATCTTTTTGGGGTTGATCCAAAAGTTGGTCTATTGGTGTTGGTGAAGATGGTAGTAAATCCCTTGGCTGCGTTTCTAGCTGCGGCGTTTCATTCGGCTGTTGGTTATTGCCAGTATTTTCTGTTACTTCAGGATTAGACTGAGCAGTTAGTAATTTTGCTAGTGTAATATTTAACGGTATTTGTTCTGTAGATGTTAGCTCAAATAAATCGAACTGCTGCAACTGAGAATTAACTAGTTTTAAGTTACCCTTTTGGCATTGCTGAAAAATTTTCTTTGTATTTACCAAAGATTTCATTTTTGACTTTAGTTCATCCTGACAACCTTGGTTTTCTAAATTTACAGCCCAAGCAGCATCTAACTTCATGCAGCAAACAGTCATACCACTGGATAAGAACCAAATGGTAAACAACTTTTTCCACCCTATGCGTTGCATCTGATCTCTAGATGGCATTAATTGTGTCTGGCAAAAGTAACCACACAACCTGTATTATAAGTTCCGATGAGTATTACTCAACTTTGTTTTTAGTTATTCATGTATATATACAGCAGGGAACGGAAAATAGGAAACAGGGCACAGGGTTGAAAGTCTCTTAATTGTATAGCTTTATTCTTGTAAAAGATTAATTTTTTATTTAATAACTCTGAGTATTTATGTTGTAAATTTTATATAAGTTTAAGTAACTTAGTACATACAATAGTTATCTTTTAACTGTATAATTTAAAACTTAGAATAAAAAACCAAAATTACGTAAATAAGTAGACTTCTTGAGACATATAAATTAACCCAACCAAATCTGTAACCTGATATTTTCAACTGCTGTTATATCAATTAAACTGCGAAGTTTTGCAACTATGTTTCCCAGATTGTTCCTACTTTTAGTGATTAGTTTATGGGGGGTGATAATCCTGCCTTTGCCAAATCGGGCAAATGCCATTACTCCCTTAACTCGCGCTGAGATTCAAAACCTCCGCAACTTAGTGCAACTGATTCCCAGAAGTCAAAAGAGGCGTCCAGCTCGCAAAGCAGATCCTATAATTCCTGGGGATGGGTTATCCACTGGTAGAGCTTCGTTAGCAGACTTGCGTTTCAATGATGGCTCCTTGGCAAGGATTGGGGAACAGGCTGTATTTCGATTTTTACCTAGGACTCGTAACTTTAGACTGTCAAATGGAACTGTTTTGTTGCTGATCCCGCCAGGAAGAGGACAAACACGTATACAAACACCAAACGCAGCCGCAGCAATTCGTGGTTCAGCATTATTTGTCCGCTATGACCAAGAAACAGACACCACAATTGTGGGTGCTTTAACAAATAGCGGGATAGAGGTTTCTAACCAGAAAGCTTCTCAAAATCAGGTACTGGAAGCAGGACAGTTAATAGTTGTAGTTAAAGGCGAATTTCAGGGCTTATACGATTTTGATTTAAGAAATTTTTATGAAACGAGCGATTTAGTTCGGGGGCTAAATTTAACTAAATCCAATCTTTTGTCTACACCAGACCCCGCGATCGCCAGCATTCAAGCTGAAATTGCCGCAGCTTTAGCAGCACAATCACCCATAACTGGTGAGGGAGTACTTGAAAATCCAGCTTTTTTACAGCTATCTGCTAATTCTGCAAATGCACCCAGCCCAGACATGATCACAGGCAATTCCCCAGCAGAATCCTTTGTGGAAACAGGACAAATCCTATTAGATGCTGGTCGAGAACCTGTAGAAAACAATGATAATACTGCCTCAATAAAGCCACCTGAGACTCAACCACCGGAAACTCAACCACCTGAGACTCAACCACCTGAGACTCAACCGCCGGAAACTCAACCACCTGAGACTCAACCACCTGAGACTCAACCGCCGGAAACTCAACCGCCGGAAACTCAACCACCTGAGACTCAACCACCTGAGACTCAACCACCTGAGACTCAACCGCCGGAAACTGAAATCCCAGAATTTATCAACCGTCTAGAACAGCATTTTCCAGAGCTTCTCAACCGTCTAGAACAGCATTTTCCAGAATTTATCAACCGTCTAGAACAGCATTTTCCAGCTATTTCAAAACCCCTAGAACAACTAGAAAGTCAATCTCCTGCACAAGAAGCATCACAACCACCTGAAAATTTCGATAATGCGAACTAGATAACAGATTAGTTGTTATTTCTATTTGGCAGCATCTTCAAAGTCTGTTAACGCACAAGCAAACTCTCTAAAAGCTGTTTTAATTAAAACTTCCTTCATTCCTCTCTCAAGTCGAGAATTGCGGATGAGGTCTGTCAACTCTATAAACAGCAGAGAAAACATATAACGATCTTGGCGGTCAACTTGTTTCAAACAAGACAATATGAAATCATAAAGCTCAGTTTTTCTAGGTTTAGTTTGTTCATCCCATATTTGAAAACCAAGTCGGAAGGTTTTCAAGCGTATCTCGTTAAGATTGTAGGACGTGTCTTTGTAGCGAACTGATACGCGTTGGGGCATGTCCATAAGTTTTAGGCATGGAGATTTAGTAATAAGTTCTTATTCAGTTTTTTTGTAGTGCATCCGGACAAAATACCAGGAAAGGTGACAGGTGACGGTATGGGAATACAGCCATTTCATTCGTGTGGAAAAATGGCTAAATATTTATGCGTAGGTACTTATTTGGTGTTGCACGGCAAAGTAAAAAGGTAAGTGCCAGAAATAGCACTTACCTTTTTACTTTGCTGATTTAGTACCTAGTTTGTAGCCTTAGCTAACTAGAACTTAACCCTAATCAAATCCGCCGCCGTATCCGCCGCCGTATCCGCCGTCATATCCGCCGTCATATCCGCCGTCATATCCACCTCTGCTGCGTTTGTAGGCACCACAACGGGGGACGAAGACACGCCGAGGACACCGCCGCCTTCCACCAGAGAGCAGCTGTTGTTCCTCTGTAGATAATTCCACAATTAATTCTGATGGGATGACTTGTACTGACATAATTGTTTACCTCACTTACAAAATTAGGCGATCGTTACCTAATCACTTAACTATAAGTAGCGTTTATGAGGAATTCACAAGTCTAAAGTTATAACCTATATTCTACCTTTTGACTTTCACAAAGGATATTTTTTATAGATGTATAGAAGTAGCAGATTTGCTATTTGTGTCCAGGCGATATCAGTCGTTGACAAACTTTAGACAACAACAATGGGATACTATCTGAAATTATTTCATTAAGCCCAAAATTGCTGGTTATTATTTATACTTTTAGTCCATTTTTGATTATTTCTTTGTCATAATCCAATGCGGTTGAGTTAACAAGAAATGTAGTGGCGTGGCAAGGCTAATTGAGTGCATAAAAATAATTATTGTGGGGTGGGCGTCCTCGCCTGCCCAGAACAGGCAAGATGCCTGTTCCACAAGAAAATCATCATGCATCAATTTAGTCGTGTTAGTCCACTACGCAGCTGTCACATTATTTTCGGAACTTGGTATCACGCCGCCTTCTGCAAGTAAGTAAACCCACTGAGAGAAGGCTCTCTAAGTAGAGCAAGTGGCGTGGAGAGGTCATACAGTACTTGTCGAATTTACTTTAATACAAAGCAGCCAAAGTCACAGTAAATGTTGACTTTTTACTCATGACTCATTTCCTATGCCAAATCTACAATGGGTAGTCAATTTCTCTCATTCTGGGAACTTACCGTGTAAAATTCATGTCTTTCAAAACACTGAGAAACTTATATAAATGGCAATGTCAAAAACAGCGCTAAACAAAAAGATAAAATTATCGTTGATGATAGTTACACTTGGCATCACATGGGCAATTCATGTTGTAGCTAATGCTCAAGAAGCACCACCGATATTTGGAGATATCACGATCAATAAACAATTTTCCCCAGATCCTTTGATAGTTCGGGGTATGAGTGGCGGCTCAGTACCTGGTAAAAAAGTGGCTGGGAGGTCTGAATCACTTACTGGTCCATGTACCGGATTTGTGGATGAAACACCAGGGCATATATTGAAATTAACAAGTGCATTTGACTACCTGAAGTTGCAAGTACAAAGTCCTCAAGACACCACCATGATTGTCAAAGGCCCCGGCGGTACTTGGTGCAATGACGATTTTGAGGGCAAAAATCCTGGCATAGTTGGTGAATGGCTTCCCGGAGACTACCAGATTTGGGTGGGTTCATACGAAAAAGGCAAGTATTTTCCTTACACGTTACAAATTACAGAAGTTAAGTAAGCTGGATAGAGCGGGGGAGGGCAAGGCGACACAAAGCCCTCTCTTACCTGAATCAGATGAAAAGTGCTGATAGCAGAGCGATCGCTATTAAATTCTCTGCTCGTTTATCCAAGGTGTATTAAAATTAAGTTAACTTTAATTAAGATTCTTATTGACATCGCCGTAATGCCCTAGCGACTTTATGGCGATGAACGATTGGACATCAAATTAAACAAAATGGATTTATAAACGTCCGTTGTACACCTAATCTAGTAACAGGGTGATAGCATCATCAGTTCCTAGAGATGGTTAATTGTATTGGCATCTAGAGGCAAATTAAAATGAAATTCTCTTGGAGAGTCCTGGTACTCTGGACATTGCCTGCTTTGGTAATTGGCTTTTTCTTTTGGCAAGGGGCGTTTGCTGGCGCTCCTGCTGACATGAGTAGAAATGCAGCTAATACCCGCATGACCTATGGCCGCTTCCTAGAATACTTAGATACTAACCGTGTCATCAGTGTGGATTTGTATGAAGGCGGTAGAACAGCAATTGTCGAAGCCCGCGATCAAGATATTGAAAACCGTGTCCAGAGGTGGCGGGTTGATCTGCCGATTAACTCTCCTGAGTTAATTAGCAAGCTCAAAGAAAAACACATTAGTTTTGATGCTCACCCCATGCGGAATGATGGCGCAATCTGGGGACTGTTGGGGAATCTCATTTTTCCAATTTTATTGATTACTGGATTGTTCTTTTTGTTCCGTCGCTCTAGTAACCTTCCCGGTGGCCCAGGCCAAGCGATGAACTTCGGTAAATCCAAAGCTCGCTTCCAAATGGAGGCAAAAACCGGAGTGAAGTTTGACGACGTAGCAGGTATTGAAGAAGCTAAAGAAGAACTGCAAGAAGTTGTTACCTTCCTCAAACAGCCGGAAAAATTTACTGCTGTGGGCGCACGTATTCCCAAAGGTGTGCTGTTAATTGGCCCTCCAGGAACTGGTAAAACTTTACTAGCAAAAGCGATCGCTGGGGAAGCTGGTGTACCTTTCTTCAGTATTTCTGGTTCAGAATTTGTAGAAATGTTTGTCGGTGTGGGTGCATCTCGCGTCCGCGATTTGTTCAAGAAAGCCAAAGACAATGCTCCTTGTATCATCTTTATTGATGAAATTGATGCCGTGGGACGGCAACGGGGTGCTGGTATCGGCGGCGGTAACGATGAGAGGGAACAAACCCTTAACCAACTGCTGACCGAAATGGATGGTTTTGAAGGTAATACTGGCATCATTATTATTGCTGCTACCAACCGTCCCGATGTACTAGATTCAGCATTGTTGCGTCCCGGTCGTTTTGACCGCCAAGTAACTGTTGATGCACCGGATATCAAAGGGCGTTTGGAAGTCTTACAAGTCCATGCGCGCAATAAGAAACTCGACCCCACTGTATCTTTAGATGCGATCGCTCGCCGTACTCCTGGTTTCACTGGCGCTGATTTAGCTAACTTACTCAACGAGGCGGCAATTCTCACTGCCAGAAGACGTAAAGAAGCTATCACCATCCGCGAAATTGATGATGCGGTAGATCGGGTAGTGGCTGGGATGGAAGGTACTCCTTTGGTAGACAGCAAAAGCAAGCGCTTGATTGCCTACCATGAAATAGGACACGCCTTAGTCGGGACTTTGTTGAAAGACCATGACCCAGTGCAAAAAGTCACTCTAATACCACGAGGACAGGCACAGGGTTTGACTTGGTTTACTCCCAACGAAGAACAAGGCTTAATTTCCCGTTCTCAACTGAAAGCCAGGATTACTGGTGCTTTGGGTGGTCGTGCGGCTGAAGAAGTTGTGTTTGGCCCTGCGGAAGTGACAACTGGCGCTGGTGGAGACTTACAGCAATTATCGGGAATGGCACGGCAAATGGTAACCCGGTTCGGGATGTCTGACTTAGGGCCGTTGTCGCTGGAAAGCCAACAAGGAGAAGTGTTCTTGGGTCGTGATTGGACAACCCGGTCTGAGTACTCTGAATCCATTGCTTCCCGCATCGATGCTCAAGTCCGCGAAATCGTTGAACAGTGCTACGACAACGCTAAGAAAATTATGCGTGATCATCGCACCGTCTGCGATCGCTTAGTGGATCTGCTCATTGAAAAAGAAACCATTGACGGCGAAGAATTCCGCCAAATTGTGGCTGAGTATGCTGAAGTCCCTGAAAAAGCGCAGTACATACCACAACTGTAATAGTTGAATATTTTTTAAGCGAACCCCGGTTTCATCAAGAAACTGGGGTTTTAGCTTTGTGCTTACATTCATGTTCCCGTCTTAAACCAGCGAACAATTTTATGAGCACAATTATTAAAAAAATGTTCCGTTTTTAATCGGTAACGTTGAGAAAAAATAAATTTATAAAATTGTTTGAGTAAAATTAAATAAGGAATTTTCGTGAGTTTATTAAAAATTTTTAATGGTAGCTCAATTATAAATAATTTTAAACTTAAGCAAATTAACCGCACTAATTCCCGCACATACCAAATTACCGGGTATTATGAATACCAATTAGCTTGTTGTTCACTGATATAACATTTGTGTAATTGATAATGTGACCAGAAAGTGACAGCTTGACTAGACAACATAGACTCACTTCCTCATAATTGCTCCGAGTTCCAAAAGTGTCAATTGCTGAGATTTTGTCAACCCACAAACACCTGTAATATTCATATCTTCGTAAGGTCTGGGAGTTCGGAGAACTTTAACACATTCACCAGTGTCAACATCCCATAGTTGGATAGTTTGGTCTTCACTGCTACTAGCCAGCAGAGGATTTTTATCTGGGTAAAGATAGATAAAAGTAACTGCATAAATCCATCGTGTATGACCTTGCAGCACTTTCAAGCATTCCCCAGTCTCAACATCCCAAATTCTCACTATTTGGTCAGTTCCCCCACTTGCTAACAAACGACCATCAGGACTGTAAGCAACTGTAATTACTGCTTGGGTATGTCCTTCCAGGGTTTTTAGACATTGGCAGGTCTCAAAATCCCAAATTTTGATGGTTGCATCTTCACTGCTACTCACCAAGGTTTGCCCGTCAGGACTGAATTTAGCTGACCAGATGCCGTTTGTGTGTCCCTCAAAGGTTTTCAGACATTCCCCTGTAGCCACATCCCAAGCTCTAATTAAGGCATCTGCACAGCAACTAATCAGCATTTTGCCATCGGGACTGTAAACAAGTGAGGAGACAATGTTGGTGTGACTACATAATATACCCAGGCATTCCCCAGTCTTGACATCCCAAATTCGCACCTGTTTATCGCTACCACCACTAGCTAAGGTTTTTCCATCTGGACTGTAGGTAATTGACAGCAACCAGTTCGTATGGTTCCGTAAAATTTGTAGACAATCTCCTGTATCTATGTCCCAAATTCTCACAGTTTCATCAGCACCCGCACTAGCAATGGTTTTACCTTGAGGATGAAAAGCCACAGTTCGCACCCAATTTGTATGACCTTTCAAGGTTTTAATACATTTACCAGTGTCAATATCCCATAATTTAACTGTTTGGTCTTCTCCACTGGCCAATATTTGGCTGCTGGGGTCATTATGCAAGGGAAAGGTTGCTAATGCCCACACACCGCTACCATGTCCACAAAAAGTTCTGAAACACTGTCCTGTAAGAAGGTCCCAGAATTTAACAGTTTGGTTATCATCACTGGCAATTAAGGTTTGTCCATCTGGAGTAAATGTCAGAGAACGAACGGTGTAGGAGTGTCCTTGTAGCGTTTTCCAGCATTTTCCAGTATGAATATCCCAGAAGCGAATTGTTGTGTCACCGCTACCACTAGCTATTGTTTTACCATCAGTACTACAGGCGACGCACCAAACATGGGCTGTATGACCATGGAGAGTTTGCAGACAATATCCTGTTACTACATCCCAAATCTTCACAGTGCCATCAGCACTACCGCTTACTAGCATTTTGTTATCTGTACTAAATTTTACAGACCAAACAATACTTGTATGTCCTTGCAATGTGTTGAGGCACTCACCTGTATTGACATGCCAAAGCTTGATAGTACGGTCAGCGCTGGCACTAGCTAGGGTTTGACCGTTGGAAGTTAAGGCGATCGCCCAAATCCAATCTGTGTGTCCTTGCAGGGTTTTGAGACATTTTCCTGTCTGGACATTCCACAATTTTACCATTTGATCCATACCACCACTGGCAAGGACTAAATCACTGCTATGTGAGTGTTGTTGGCGAGCCTGAGCTACAGACCACACAAAACCTGTGTGCATCCTGCTGAAGACTTGTAGGCAGCGACCTGTGAAATCCCATTGTTTAACAGTTTGGTCATCACTGCCACTAAATAAAGTTTGGCCGTCAGCACTAAACACAATAGAACGCACCCAACCTGCGTGTGCTTCCCAAGTTAAACATTGCTGTCCGTCTGTGATTTGCCACAAGGATATTTTACCGAGGGTATCTCCAATTGCCAGAAGACTGCCATCTGGACTAACTGCCAGCGTAAAAGTATAGCTAAGATTAGCTGTAAAAGTAGATTTTGTTAAATCTGAGTGAGCAAAGTTTGTCCGGTATAAATTCACACCCTTCAAATCAGCTTGCCAAATCGTCAAATGAGAAAAGTCATAACCACTTAAATCAACCTGCATTTGGCGGAGTAAATTGATAGTGTTGCCGCCCACGTATCCAGTTACAATTGGTTTCTTACCCCGCAGGGATGCCAGAATACTCATTAAATGATTTGCTAATTGGCTTGTGTTGCCAAAAACTGAAAGTAATTTTTGAATAACAGGTTTGAGAATCAGATAAATTTGAATTTCTTTAATATAATCTTTGGCAGTAGCTTTAATTAGTGCATGGGTTTTGAATAAGGAAATATTCTGAGTTGCAATTTCAGTATAAGTCTGTTGAATTAAACAACTGGTCATGTATTCCATCAACACAGGTTGTAATGTAAATAAGCCACTACCTTTTTCAATTAGACTACGCCTTTCTAAACCTTCTAGCGCTTCCAGTAGTTGAGCCGAGGAAATTGGCAAGACTAAATCAGCTTGGATTTCTTTAAAATTTACAGGTTCGCGGTTGATAGATAACCAGTACATCACTTCTTTTTCTAAAGCTGATAACCGTTGAAATTGTTGTTCAATTAAATCTTGAATATCACCGAATATTACAGTACCTTCATCAATAAAATTGCCAATATTACTATCAAATAAATCCCGAATAGTAGTGGCGACAATCTTCAATGCTAACGGATTACCTGCATAAGATTGAATTAAACTTTGCCATTCCTGACTTGACCCGGTAAAACTACCTTTACAGTTAAAAATTGCTTGTCCATCAGCGATTGATAAACCAGATAATGGTAGAGACTTTACTGGCAACATTTCACCTTCCAGTATCGCCACTTCTTTGGGTTTTTCTCGACTGGTTAGCAACAAACAGCTTTGGTGACGAAATTCACCAATCCTTTTAAACAGTTCACCGTAACCTTCATAACCAGGGCGATATTGACCTGTACGACCTTCACAAGCGTTCAAAATAATCTCTGCATTATCGAGAATTAGCAGACAGCGATGCTTTTGCAGATAAGTAAGCAGTCGAGAAATCTGCTCAAAGATAGGTGCAGATAAATGATTTTCTTGTTGGGGGGAAAGTACTTGAATTAAGGTAGTTAACAGTGATTCAATAGAGGGGGCATTGTGGAGCGATCGCCAAATCACATACTCAAAGTTTTGCTGAAGTTTTTCACCCAGTTTCACAGATAAAGAAGTTTTCCCAATTCCCCCTATTCCCAATAGCGCTACTAACCGACAACGTTCTTGAATAATCCATTGTTCTAATGTTGCCAGTTCTTGAGAACGACCGTAAAAAATAGACACATCAGGGGCTTCACCCCAATCGCACTGGGGAGTTGGGAGTTGGCTGGCGCTGAGCGTAGCCGAACGGGAGTTGGCTTGCCGTGAGCGCAGTCGAAGGGGAGTGGGGGTAATGAGTTGATGAGAATGCCATCTTCTCAGAGATGCGCGGAGGTTATCTTTCGTTACTTTTTCCCCCATTGCTTGGGAGAGACTTTTCCACAGTCGAAAGCCCACAATTTTGATGTAGTCAGCATCATAACCAAACTCTTCAGCAATTTCTGGATATGTTTTTTGTTGCCAGGACTGTCGAAAAATGATTTCTTGTAAATCATTTAAAGATGCTTTTCCCAGAATGCTTTCTACAATTACTAAGGCTTCTTCGACAGTCATTTGTCTAATGTTGCTTACTAAAGCTAACTATAATTTGTAACTTTGAATAACTTTTAATTACTGCAAACAATTAGCAGCTTTTCTATGATGCTATCAGTTGTTGATTCCCCAGAAACAGCAACTTTAAATCATTCACAAAATCATTGGAATTATTTTAGTCTATGACTACCATCTTACAAGGACGCTCTAGCGCCAATGTCTGGGAGCGTTTCTGTGCATGGATCACTAGCACTGATAACCGTCTTTACATCGGTTGGTTCGGTGTCCTGATGATTCCCACTCTCCTAACTGCCACCACCTGCTTTATCATCGCCTTTATTGCTGCACCTCCTGTGGATATTGATGGTATCCGCGAACCTGTTGCTGGTTCTTTAATTTATGGCAATAACATCATTTCTGGTGCAGTCGTGCCTTCTTCTAACGCCATTGGCTTACACTTCTACCCCATCTGGGAGGCTGCTTCTTTAGATGAGTGGTTGTATAACGGTGGCCCTTACCAACTAATCATTTTTCATTTCTTGATTGGCTGCGCCTGTTATTTGGGTCGTCAATGGGAGTTATCCTATCGCTTAGGTATGCGTCCTTGGATTTGCGTAGCTTACAGCGCGCCTTTAGCTAGCGCTACCGCCGTGTTTTTGGTATATCCCATCGGTCAAGGTTCTTTTTCTGATGGTATGCCTTTGGGTATTTCTGGAACCTTCAACTTTATGTTGGTGTTTCAAGCCGAACACAATATTTTGATGCACCCATTCCACATGCTGGGCGTAGCGGGAGTATTTGGTGGTGCGTTGTTTAGCGCCATGCATGGTTCACTCGTGACATCTTCCCTGGTGCGTGAGACTACCGAAATTGAGTCTCAAAACTATGGTTACAAGTTTGGTCAGGAAGAAGAAACCTATAACATCATAGCTGCCCACGGTTATTTCGGTCGTTTAGTTGGACGACTCAACGAGGTAGTATTAGGAACTGCGGCTAATAGTCGTACTCTTCACTTCCTACTTGCAGCTTGGCCTGTTGTTGGTATCTGGTTCACTGCTTTGGGTATTAGCACAATGGCGTTTAATTTGAACGGATTCAATTTCAATCAGTCAGTGCTTGACTCACAAGGTGGTGTAATTAGCACTTGGGCTGATGTAATTAACCGGGCCAATTTAGGGATGGAAGTGATGCATGAACGCAACGCTCACAACTTCCCTCTAGATTTGGCTGCGGGTGAAGCCGCACCCGTAGCTTTAACTGCTCCAGCTATTCACGGCTAAGGGCGTTTTTCAAGGTTTAATTGTTGTTTTCTATGATTGCTTAATTTGGGGATGGTATATGCCATCCTCATTTTTTTATGGTTATGAGAAATTTTCAGCTATGCTTAAGTCGATGTTCCTATAAGTAGGTAGGCACAAATAAAATCAACTATGTAAAGAAAAATGAATCAGCTTAAAACCCTCTTCCCTTCTGCCTTCTGCCTTCTGCCTTATCCTAGCGATAAATTTTCCCACCCACCTACTTAGGCACTCTTAGAAGCATCTGGAATTAGGCTCAATTGGAGAAAGATAACTAATGCACTATGCTGAGGTGGAACGCGCTCTATAATTATCGTTAGCCGAGATGCGATCGCCCTTAGATTGACTTCTAGTTAATAATATAAAGTCTGTATTCAGATATTTGAGTTGCCTATTTTTCTTGCAAAATCCAGCGACGAAACAGTTCTACAATAATTCGCCAATTCCCTGAATCTTCTTCAACTACATCATGGCGTTTTCAAGTAGTCAGCGCTGCCTGGATCATTTCACTACCCAAACCTGTAGAGTAAGCTAAAGCAGCAGATTGCCCTCAGACTAGAAGTCTGGGGCTACACAAACAAAGTCCGCGGCTCGAGTGACTTGTACTGAGCCTTGTCGAAGTAGCCTTCGCCAAACTCTTGTCGAAGTGCGGGTTTTGTTTGTATAGCCGCGTACAGCCTAGCGGCATCCGGAGGCTCTTTTCCAATCGCCCGGTGTTTCTTCCAAAAGTGGATGCTCTCAACTTAAACCCTCTGAATGCAGGGTGGTTTCATACAAGGAAAAAACCTTAATTCATGTCTTCATCCCCGGATGTGCCTATAGTCTGGGACCTGCTGCAATTGTTCGACGAGATTCATACTTGTTAGTTATCCATTTTTCTCCATCCTCTACAAACCATTATTATTTTTCTCTCTTTGTATGAAACCACCCTGCCATTCCCTATTCCCCGTGTTCACTCTGGTCAACTTTTGGGAACTCTATATCCAGTACCTCTATGAGTATTGTCAGTCAAATAGGTAATGCCTGAGTGATTGAACAACATCTGCGATATTGATTATTTCTAAAATCTCATTTATATCAAAAATTATTTATGTCAGTGCATCAACGTAGTTTTGGAGAGACTGCTGGTTTAATTATTGGTGTTAGCAACCAAGAAAATTATTACTTGCAAGCGAATTCAACTCCTGTGGGTACTCTTGCTAGAAAAAAGGGAACTATTTCTACGTTTCTTGCTCCTCTAACTCAGGATACTTTTAAACAAGTTGTTACGGAAGTCGAGCAAAAATTACAAATTGTGCATCAAACCCTATCAATGTTAGATTCTCATGGGTTTGAAACAATTCTCCAAGAAATGTTGCATTCGATTACCTTAAAAACAGGAGAATTACTAGGAGCAGACCGGACAACTATATTTTTATTAGATGAAGAAAAACAAGAACTTTGGTCAATTTTAGCTGAAGGAGAAGGGGAACATTCTCTAGAAATTCGCATTCCCGCAGATAAAGGGATTGCTGGTGAAGTAGCCACTTTTAAACAAGTAATTAATATTCCTTTTGATTTTTATCAAGACCCGCGTTCGGTATTTGCTCAGGAACAAGAAAAAAGAACTGGCTATCGCACCTACACAATGCTGGCTTTGCCACTATTGAATGAACAAGGAAAATTAGTGGCAGTGGTGCAACTACTCAATAAATTAAAATTGCTAAATCAGGCAGATGCTTCCATCTCAGAGCGCATTGATACTCAAGGTTTTACTACGGCTGATGAACAGTTATTTCAAGAATTTGCTCCTTCAATTAGATTGATTTTAGAGTCGTCGCGCTCGTTTTATATGGCGACTCAAAAACAAAGAGCAGTAGCGGCGCTAATGAAAGCAATCAAGTCCCTCAGTCAAAGTAGTCTTGATTTAGAAGATACTTTAAAGCGGGTCATGGATGAAGCTAAAGAACTGATGAATGCCGATCGCAGTACTCTTTGGCTGATAGATCGCGATCGCCATGAATTATGGACAAAAATTACCCAAGATAATGGTTTAACTAGGGAGTTACGAGTACCGATAGGTAAAGGCTTTGCTGGTATTGTCGCTGCATCTGGTCAAAAGTTGAATATTCCTTTTGATTTGTATGATCATCCTGACTCGGAAACAGCTAAACAAATTGACCAGCAAAATGGCTATCGTACCTGTAGTTTATTATGTATGCCGGTGTTTAATGCCGATCAGGAATTGATTGGGGTGACGCAGCTTGTTAATAAAAAGAAATCAGGAGATTTACCGCCATATAATCCGGCTTTTTGGCCCAAGGCTCCCGAATGCTTCCAAGCTAGTTTTGACTGTAACGATGAAGAATTTATGGAAGCTTTTAATATTCAAGCGGGAGTAGCATTACAAAACGCCCAGTTGTTTGCCACAGTCAAGCAACAAGAACAAATGCAACGGGACATTTTGCGTAGTCTTTCTAATGGTGTAATTTCCACGGACAAATCAGGGTCAATTATTGCGGCTAATGAAAGTGCCAAGCGCTTATTAGGACTGGAAGCCGAAGACCGTTTAGAAGGTAAATTAATTACTGAGGCGATCGCTATTAAAGAAGGTGACTTTAGTAAGTGGTGTCAGGATGCTCTACACGCCAATAATTTAAAACACTGTCAGCAATATTACCCTGATCGCACACTTGTTAGTACTGGAACAGAACAACACAGTATTAATTTATCGATTAACACCATTGCTGATGCTAGCGATCAACAGCAAGTCCGTGGCGCACTGGTTGTCATGGAAGATATCAGCGATGAAAAGCGCCTCAAAAGTACGATGTACCGCTACATGACTCAAGAATTAGCAGAAGAATTACTGAAATTGGATGATGCTAAACTAGGGGGCGATCGCAAAGAAGTTTCGATTTTATTTTCTGATATTCGCGGGTACACCACTTTAACGGAAAATTTGGCAGCTGAAGAAGTGGTGAGTATGCTCAATGAATATTTTGAATCGATGGTGGAAGCCGTTTTTAAACATAAAGGTACTCTAGATAAATATATCGGCGATGCCATCATGGCTGTGTTTGGTTCCCCTTTACCTTTAGCAGACCACGCCTGGATGGCGGTGCAAACATCAGTAGAAATGCGTCATCGGTTGTATGAATTTAACCAACGTCGCTACGCCGCAAGTAAGCCCAGAATTAACATCGGCATTGGCATCAATTCTGATACTGTGATTAGTGGTAACATCGGCTCTAGTAAGCGCATGGAATTTACTGCTATTGGTGATGGCGTTAACCTCGGTTCCCGGCTAGAAAGCGTCAGTAAACAGTACGGTTGCGATATTATTCTCAGTGATAATACCTTTAAACCTTGCCAAGAGCATATCTGGGCTAGAGAACTAGATTACATTCGCGTCAAAGGCAGAAACGAGCCAGTAGCCATTTATGAATTGGTGGGATTGCGTTCCGATACTGTTAGTAGCGACAAATTGCAAGTTATTGAGCATTACCACAAAGGACGTGAGTATTATCTCAGTCGTCAGTTTACCCTTGCTAGAGCTGAGTTTGCTAAAGTCTTAGGCGTTGATAACCAGGACAAAGCCGCGATGTTGCATCTTCTCCGGTGTCAGCATTGGTTACAATCACCTCCCACAGAGTTTGATTGGGATGAGGGAGTTTGGACTTTTCAAGAGAAATAACTAGGGCAAAAACGCTGGCGCGATCGCCTGATTCATACTTTAATTCAGCAACGCCGAAGATTCAGACAAGCTAAAATAGTACCCTAAAGTAAAGATTATGCCCCAATAGTGATAATAGTATGACTGCTGCTACGACCGTAAAAACTGAGTACGAAGCGATTATTGGTCTAGAAACTCATTGTCAGCTGAGTACCAATACGAAGATTTTTTCTAATAGCTCTACAGCATTCGGTGCTGACCCTAATACTAATATTGATCCTGTGTGTATGGGGTTACCTGGAGTTTTACCCGTACTGAATCAAAAAGTCTTAGAATATGCTGTGAAGGCGGGTTTGGCGTTAAATTGCCAAATTGCTAAATGTAGCAAATTTGACCGTAAACAGTATTTTTATCCGGATCTTCCGAAAAATTATCAAATTTCTCAATATGACCTACCCATTGCCGAACATGGCTGGTTAGAAATTGAGTTGGTAGATGCTGAGGGGAACCCCATTCGCAAACGCATTGGGATCACCCGTCTACACATGGAGGAAGATGCAGGCAAACTCGTACACGCAGGTAGTGACCGCCTATCGGGTTCAGCCTATTCTTTAGTAGACTACAACCGCGCAGGTGTGCCGTTGGTAGAAATCGTTTCGGAACCTGACTTGCGTTCTGGTGAAGAAGCTGCTGCATATGCCGAAGAATTGCGCCGGATTATGCGTTATCTCGGTGTGAGTGATGGCAATATGCAAGAAGGATCTCTACGTTGTGATGTGAATATTTCCGTGCGTCCAGTGGGACGAAAGGAGTTTGGCACCAAGGTAGAAATTAAAAACATGAACTCCTTCAACGCCATTCAACGGGCGATTGATTACGAAATTGAAAGGCAAATCGCCGCCATCGAAGCAGGCGATCGCATTATCCAAGAAACTCGCCTGTGGGAAGAAGGTTCTCAACGTACAATTAGTATGCGGACTAAGGAAGGTTCTAGCGATTACCGCTACTTCCCCGAACCAGATTTAGCACCCATTGAGGTGTCAGATGCACAATTAGAGCAATGGCGCAGCGAATTACCAGAACTCCCAGCCCAAAAACGCCATCATTACGAAAATGAGTTGGGGCTTTCGGTTTACGATGCACGAGTTTTGACAGAAGACCGCACCGTAGCTACTTATTTTGAAGAGGCGATCGCGGCTGGAGCAAATCCCAAAGCTGCTGCTAACTGGATTACTCAAGATATCGCCGCATACCTCAACAAGCAAAAGCTCAGTATTACGGAAATTGCTCTAACTCCCACCAATCTAGCCGAGGTGATCACTCGCATTGAATCTGGTAAAATCAGTAACGCCCAAGCTAAACAAAAGCTGCCAGATTTACTGTCAGGTATTTCTCCGGAAAAAGCTTTTGCAGGTCAGGAGTTAATCAGCGATCCTACTGTACTGAGACCAATTGTTGATGAAGTGATAGCCGCCAACCCCAAAGAACTAGAAAAGTATCGCCACGGCAACACCAACCTTAAAGGCTTCTTTGTCGGGCAGGTTTTAAAAAAGACTAGTAAACGTGCTGATCCGAAGTTGACTAATGAATTGGTGGAACAGAAACTAAATTCTGAGCTTTGTCTGTAGCTTTAACGGTAATTTCTTCATTAGATATTTACAAACAACAGAGAAAAATAGGTGACACCCCTCACACCTAAAAAGCTATTCTGTGTTTAGTAGATGCATCCTAATGACCTGGAGAGCTGCCCAAGTAGCTCTCCTTATTTATTCGTACTTATCACCAAAATAGTGCTGAGTGCTGAGTAAAAAGTAAAATTAACTGCACTGAGCATATAGGGTTTGAAGCCCCTAAATTTATTTATGAAGCTAGGTAAAAACATTTTTTTCGAGACACGCAGTGCCAGAAAAAATGTGTCCTTGTTTCAATCCCCTAGTTTTAACTATAGGGTTGTACTCAGCACTCAGCACTACTGAAATTAAATATTTATTCATGGTAATCAAAATTACAGTTTTCAATTATAATCTTTTGAGTTAAGTAATTACCAAGTAATTTCTTAACAATGTTTATACAAGAAAATAAATAATGGGTATTACTCCTCATGGCAAAAATGCTATACTGTGCTAAGTAGATGCACCCTGATGATCTGGAGAGCTGCCCAAGTAGCTCTCCTTATTTCTTGATTAGCATTGAGCTTTCAGTCAAGCTGAGTAGAAAGAAAAAACTTTTCATAGTTCCCTACTCAGCACTCAGCACTCAGCACTTTTTCAGGTGAGTTAAGACTTGGTATAATCGCCAGTCGAGCAGCTAATAGTTGTGGAAAAAGAAAAATGGCAGACTGGCAGGAAATTACAGGTGGTGTTACAGCTCCTAGAGGGTATCAAGCGGCAGGAATCACCGCCGGCTTGAAACCTTCGGGATTGCCCGATTTAGCATTGATATGGTCAGATGTGGAAGCGATCGCAGCTGGTGTATTCACCACTAGCCAAGTCAAAGCCGCCTGTGTAGATTATTGTCGCCAACGCTTGCAAGCCAAACATAGCGCTCGGGCAATTCTCTGTAATGCTGGTCAAGCAAACGCCGCCACAGGCAAACAAGGTGTGCGTGATGCTGAAGAAAGCGCCCAACTATTAGCTACGGAGTTGAATATTTCCCCGGAATCGATACTCTTGGCTTCTACTGGCGTAATAGGTCAACGCATCAAAATAGATGCCTTACGCAGTGGCATTCCCAAGCTAGTAGCAACACTCTCTCCCACAGGCTCAGATGCCGCAGCCGGGGCAATTATCACCACAGACTTGGTCACAAAATCCATTGCCTTAGAGACAACTATAGGCGATCGCCCCGTGCGAATTGGCGGTATTGCCAAAGGTTCCGGAATGATTCATCCCAACATGGCCACTATGCTGGCATTTGTCACCTGTGATGCGGCAGTTTCATCTACCTTATGGCAACAAATGCTCTCAAGGGCAGCCGATAGAAGTTTCAATTCCATTACCGTTGATGGTGATACCAGCACCAACGACAGCTTAATCGCCCTAGCAAATGGTCAATCCCGCACCCCAGCAATTACAGAAATGGGTGCAGAAGCCGAAAAATTAGAGGCCATGTTAACAGCAGTTTGCCAGCATTTAGCCAAAGCGATCGCTCGTGATGGCGAAGGTGCAACCTGCTTAATTGAAGTGCAAGTGACTGGGGCCCATGATGAACTTGCAGCCCGGCAAATAGCCAAAACTATTGCCGGTTCATCCTTAGTTAAATCGGCCATCTTTGGACGTGACCCCAACTGGGGACGGATCGCCGCCGCCGCCGGACGTGCAGGTGTGCCCTTTGAACAAGACAACCTGCAAATTAAGCTAGGGGATTTCTTAATGTTGGAGAACGGTCAACCCCAGCCTTACGACCGTGCGGCTGCTAGTGCTTATTTGCAGCAAGTAGCAGCAGATTCCTCTCTAGCCAAAGATGTTATTGCTACTAACAATAGTAATGATTTGTCTGTTGATAGAAACACTATTAAAGCTCAACGGGTAGATAATCCAGTCATCATTGCCGTCAGGGTTGGCAATGCTAATGGTTCTGGTAAAGCTTGGGGTTGCGACCTAAGCTATGACTACGTGAAAATTAATGCGGAGTACACGACTTAAGGGTATCGAACCAGAGAGGAGCCAGTGCGTTGCTTTGGTTCCCCTCGTTGTAGCAACTGGCGTCGCGCTCCAGACGCAGGGAGGAAATCGGTGCAGCGAATATCTGTAGTTGGGACTAGTGGTTCTGGTAAAACAACTTTGGCAAGGCAAATTTCCCAATGTCTCGCTATTCCTCATATAGAACTTGATTATCTGCACTGGGAACCTAATTGGGTAGAAGTGCCTGATGAGGTTTTCCAAAATAGAGTTTCTCAGGCGCTATCAGGCAATAGCTGGGTAGTAGATGGTAATTACAGCATCGTGCGTGATATCGTTTGGGCAAGGGCTGACACGGTTATTTGGCTAGACTATTCTTGGCCAGTGGTGATGAGTCGTATATTATGGCGCACATTTTCGCGGGTAGTGACACAACAAGAAGTCTGCAATGGTAACCGCGAGACATGGCAAAAAACTTTCTTTAGCAGCGATTCTATTTTGTTATGGGCGCTGCAAACTTACAGTAAAAACCGCAGGAGATATCCATTGTTATTTCAAGCAGCTGAATATGCCCATTTAAAAATTGTGCAGCTGCGATCGCCCACAGCTGCACAATCTTGGTTATCGAGTTTACATTAAAATTCTTAATTGCGGCTATCTGCAAATCTAGAGGAGAATCATCCTCTTGCTTCTTCCTTCTGGTTGAAGCTGAAGTTCCCCCAAAAAATAAATTTTGAAAACCCCAAAGCCATACCCAGAATTACTTGCAGCCATTTACGCATTTATTGATACTGAGTACATCTTTATTGAAAATGCCCAACACCCTTTCCTGGCAAGGATTTTAACAATTGATCTTGCATTCTCGGTGTTGGGCATATTTTGTTTTTAGTATAAAAAATATCCGACGATCAAAACAAGATTTTACATGGGTACAGTAAGCCCGGTGTAAAATTTTGTATCCATTGCCAGACAAGAGTTTTAGAGGCGTTCTCTATCTTTCGGTTTAGGGAACTTCAGTTTAATTAGTTCTCCTCGCTGTTGAGGATTTTTGGGACTTTGAAAAATTCGTTTTCTTGTTCAGGCGCACTATTGAGGATGGCTTCTCGCTCAGGATATGGTTGCAACTTATCTTCTCGCGTCACATTGCTAACATCAATTGCCCGTGTTGTTGGTGGCACATCACTAACATCTACTGCATTTAACTGTTCGATGTAATCGAGAATACTTCCCAGTTGAGTAGTAAATTGCTCCTCCTCTTCTGGTGTCAATTCTAAACGAGCAAGAAGGGCTACTTTGCGAACTTGTTCACGATCAATCATGGTTTGTTAGTTATCAGTTATCAGTAGTCAGCTATCAGTAAACACTGATAACTGACTACTGGTTAAAAGAATACGTCAATTTGCATACGTCCAGTGGTTTTTAGCCAATTTTGGGCTTCAATGTAGTTATTGGGAGCCATGCGAATAGCTCTAATCCAATAGTCTGCTGCTTGGTCAAACAGAGCTTCCCCAGCGTCGTTATCCCCAGCTTCTTTGGCTTTTTCGCCCTGGTAGTGGTAAATGACGGCGATGTTGTTCAAGGCTTGGGGTAAACGCGGGTTTAACTCAATCGCCTGGTGATACATTTCTAGAGCCTGATCATGATCACCATTACTGGCATAAATTAGCCCCATATTATAGAAAATGTAGCTGCGATCGTTCGTGTCTTCCTCTAGTGTGAGAGCTTCTTCGTAGTAGTCTAAGGCTTCAGCATATTCTCCTTCTGCCTGTGCTGACATGCCATCTCGGTAATAAACAAATGCTTCTTTAGCTTTTTTGTTAGCTGGCAGAATTTTCAGGATGATATCTGCCATCACTGTAAAGGATTTGTCAATAAAGTTATCGTTTTTTTGTGTTCTTGGCATATTGCCTCTATGGTTATGCAGCTATTGGCTGATGCGATTTCTGTGCGGTTGATATTTTTGTCATCAGTCCACTCAATAGCTAATTTAACTGATTTAGGGGACTGGAGAGTGGGGAGATGAGGGGATGGGGGGACAAGAGGACAAGGGGACAAGGGAAGAAATTCCTATACTCAGCACTCCCCTTCGACTTCGCTCAGGGCGAGCGCACTCAGCACTATTCAAGAGGCACAATACATTCAGGACTATTATTTTGAGGTTTGTTTACCCAGGTACTAACTGGATAGGCAGTCATTGCTTGATCTGGATAGGGACACAATAACTGCTGTAGGGGTTCAGGTGTTTGTATTTGCGGATTTAACCACAAATCGTAATCTTGTGGAGCCAAAATCACTGGCATCCGGTCATGGATTGATTGCAGTAATTCGTTGGCTGCGGTTGTCAAAATTGTACAAGATGTAATTTCTTCATCTTCAGTCTGCCATCTTTCCCACAAACCCGCAAAGCCAAAAGGTTGTCCATCTGAGAGACGAAAATAAAACGGCTGTTTTTTACCATTTTGCCGTTGCCACTCATAAAAGCCATCAGCCAGCACTAAACAACGTCGGTGCTTGAAAGCTGACCTAAAAGCTGGTTTTTCGGCAACTGTTTCAGCCCTAGCATTAATCAGCTTTGCTCCCATACTGGGGTCTTTCGCCCACGAGGGAATCAATCCCCAACGTAACTGCTGAAACTCCCGCTTGCCACTTTCAGGGTTATGTAGCACCGTTGCCACTCTTTGCGTAGGTGCAATGTTATATTGGGCGGCTAAATCTGGAATTTGCTGTATATGGAAAAATTCAGCTAACGCTGCTGCTGACTGGTTTAAAGTAAATCTTCCACACATAGTTTTATTCTCAACTACTGAATCAAATTAACTTTTTAAATACCAAGAATAAATCATCCTATTGTTTTTATTTTCTCAGATAATTGTGATTGGTACACAAATACGGAAAATAAATAAAAATTATCCTGTTTATCTAGAAATATTTTGTAAAATATTGTATTTTAGACCCTCAATTATCTCCACATTCATTATTATATTTTTTGACATGGAAATGCTGCGATTGTACGATTTTTTACCCTCAGGTAATGGTTACAAAATACGCCTTTTATTGACACAAATGGGTATGCCATTTGAGAGAGTCGAGATGAATATTTTGCAAGGCGCAACTCGAACACCCGAATTTTTAAGTAAGAATCCTAACGGTAAGATACCAGTTTTGGAAATCGAAGCTGGAAAATACTTGGCAGAATCAAATGCTATTTTGATGTATTTGAGTGAAGGTACAGAATTTTTACCTTACGATCGCTTTTTAAAGGCGCAAGTACTACAATGGTTATTTTTTGAACAATACAGTCATGAACCTTTCATTGCTACATCAAGATTCTGGATATCTATTTTAGGTAAAGCTGAGGAATATCGCTTAGCTTTAGAGCAAAAACGTGAACCGGGTTATGCAGCTTTGAAAGTGATGGAAAAGCATCTAATGTCTCACAACTTTTTTGTAGGTGAGCGTTATACTATCGCTGATATTGCCTTATTCGCCTATACTCATGTTGCGGATGAAGGTGGGTTTGATTTGACAAAATTTCCCGCTATCCAGGCTTGGATAGAACGAGTCAAATTTCAGCCTAGATACATTAGCATTATGCAAGAGTATAGTTTCGTTGACTAAATATTTGTGTGTCTTTCCCAAAAATATTTGGGGAACGCGTGATGGTAGTAGGTAAAAGAGTACACATAAGAGTTATCAAAATTAAATATCTGTATCAATTTCAATCAGCTTTTGCCTTGAGGATAAACCAAACTTAATTCTGATATGAGATTTCGGCACATCAAATTTCTCAGCTAGTAATTTAATTAACTCTTCATTAGCTTTACCATCTACTGGTGGAGATTTTAAGTGTACAGTCAGACTACCATCCGTTTGTTCTGCAATCTTTTGTTATTTTGAATTAGGTTTGACTTTAACTTTTTTTTGCATACCATATTTTTTGTAGTTGTCTCAACCACAACCACCCTAAAATACAACCTAAGACATAATGTGGGAAATGATTGTGAGTAATTTCTCTGGCGTTACAGGTTTAGCAATGTGCCTTTGAAATCCTACTTTGAGTGCCTGTTGCTGATTCAGTTCCCTTGCATACGCAGTCAGAGCGATCGCGGGGATCTGTCCTCTTAGTTTCATCTAACTTATGAGTGGTCAGTAGTTTAGACCAACCCAAGATGGGATTAAGAGGCGACCGCTCTGATCAGCCGACGCTGAAACATGACTCGAGCAATTAGCAGCATACTATTCTATTATGCTGCTCTGCTTAAAATTGGGACTGAGGCATGGGAGGTGGAAGGAAAAGAACTTAATATTATTAGTCATCTCTTCTACGCCCCATTCCCTACTCACTATTTAAGGATATCTTCTGCTACCAGCACCCACGACACCAATTTTGTGACGATAAGAGAGTTCAGCTCCAAACCAGCCGGTAATACTAGTCAGCGTCCCGACAACCAGCGAGAGAAACAATCCCCAAGGTAATAGTCGTGACTCAGGATCACCCAGACGAATGATCAAGTTAAGGGTTGTAAAAAGTAATATAGCTATGTTAAGAATTAAATGCGTCCAACCGGCAGTGCGTTTGCGGACACGTTCAATTCGCAAAAAGTCGCTCATCCCCGTGATTGCGGCGATGATACCTCCTAATAGTCCCAGTCCAATTAACCATAGCGACGCTCTAGCCCAGAAAAAATCACGAGTTAACCAATAGCCAACATCGCTTCCCAAAGCACCAGCTAAAAAGGCGATGGGAAAAATCATTGTTAAAGGGTGTAAAGGATGTCCAGCGATCGCTACTGTACTAGGTACACCACTATCACGATATTCTCTATCGTCACTTTCAATAATTGGAGGAATATTAGGGAATGGTGTGGAGCTTGATTCTGTTCCTGTAGTTTCCATTATTTATTATCCTTTTTTAATTGAAAGGAATTTGAATTTGCTCAATATCAGCTGCAACTTGCAATATTAGTTTGCCTGCTGCTATTTCTAGTTGCTTAATTTGCCGGCTCATTCCTGATAAATCAAAGTTACTCAAATTCAAAATTTCGCTAGTTTGCTCTACTAAAGCCTTTGTCAATTCTGGGGATATTTCTGCACTTTCATTGTAATCAACATTTCTTAAAGAAATAATTTGCCCGTTATTACTAACAAAAGGTACGGCTGTAAAAGCAATCTGGTGAGTTTCACTGTTTTCTAATAACAATATACGGGCATGTAAGGCAATTTTTCCCTCACTAAGTAGGTGAAACTCTACTTTTTGAGGTGCGATCGTCATTACTTGCTCATGAATATGTATTTGCTGATTTTGCAGTTTTGAACGGACATATTCAGAGTTAAATGCACGGTTAATATCAACTTCATTTAAAACTACCCATGCCTTACCACCAGGATTTTCTGGCATTATTAATTAAGCTCCTATTAAAATATCTTTGAGTCAATTTATAAAAATAGAATTAAAATTTTATCTATCTGGCGATGGAGTCCACTTTATACAGTTGTCTATCTTTAAGTATAAGTGAATAATTACTGGGGAGAAATATTTCATTTTCTATCCCTAGTTACGAAAGCGATCACTCAAAAGAAAGATGGAAGACACCTACAACATATGCCAATCTAAAATAAGTAATAATCCGAACACTTTTCAGAGGAGAACTAAGCATGGTATCTACTTTAGATGATACAAAACGCAATGCTATTGCCATAAAACTAGCAGATATGAAATTAATTCAACAGTTGCTTATCGAAAATGAGCAACTGTTTTTGAGAGAATCAACTGATAGTGAAATTTCTGATCGCATTCGGAAGATGCTTGATGATGACCAAAAAAACCAAGGCGTTTTGGAAACCGTAATTGTTCAATATGGCATCCACGGTGATCCGAGACAAACAATTCAAGAAATGGTCAACAAAATCCGCCAATTGATGCAAGGCTCTGAATTGAGTTTCTATGAAAAAGTATTTCAACATGAATTGCTTAAGCATCAACAAGTAATGTCCGGCGTGATAATTCATAAGGCGGCGCAAAAAGTTGGTGCTGACGTGATGGCGGCGATTGGGCCTTTAAATACAATTAACTTTGAGAATCGCGCTCACCAAGAACAACTCAAAGGTATTTTGGAAGTTTTGGGTGTGCGTGAACTGACTGGACAAGATGCAGATCAAGGGATTTGGGGACGAGTTCAAGACGCTATTGCTGCATTTAGCGGCGCAGTAGGTAGCGCTGTTACCCAAACCAGCGACAAAAAGGATATGAATATCCAAGATTTGATTCGCATGGATCACAATAAGGTTAATATCCTGTTTACAGAATTACTACAAAGCAACGATCCACAAAAGATCCAAGAGTATTTTGGTCAAATTTACAAAGACTTAACTGCTCACGCTGAAGCTGAAGAGGAAGTTGTCTATCCAAGAGTACGTTCTTTCTACGGTGAGAGTGACACCCAAGAACTTTATGACGAACAAGCTCAAATGAAGCAGCTGTTAGAGGAAATCCGTGCTATCAATCCTTCTGCACCTGAATTCAAAGATAGAGTTAGACATTTGATGGACATTACTGGCGACCATATTCGTCAAGAAGAAAGCACAATGTTTGCTGCTATTCGCAACAACTTAAGTACCGAACAAACTGAGCAACTAGCTACACAATTTAAAGCGGCTAAGAGCAGAATTCAAGAGAGATTGGGAGGTAGTAAGACTGGAGCAAATGTTTAGTCTACAACCTCTGCTGAAGCTAGTAAATTAGCCATATATAGGCTGTTTGCTAGCTAAGTCTGCGTCAGTTTTATCTTACTCAGTGCTGAGTGCTGAGTGCTGAGTCAAAAGAAGAAGGAAGGACTTTCGCACTCGGTACAAGCCCCGTCCCTTGTGGTCACTGAGCCTTGCCGAAGTGTGGGCGGTTTTTTAACTCAGCACTCAGCACTTTTAACTCAGCACTCTTCATAGCCAAATAATAAATAAGTTCTATATGTCAATTTGCTCGATGACTTGGCTAACTTTTTGATATATTTCTCATCTTTCTTTTACTTGTGTAACTATTAATTGATATTGCGATCGCCTTTAATCCTCGGACTAAGTTAATTCTAGAGCGGCCGATCACACAGTCCATTCCGAAGCGCGTTCACCTAAATCTAGGGGAATACTCACAGCTTTGCCAAGTCTGGGGCGATCACGTGTTTGTGTAATAAATGTTTGGACTTGTACTGTACCACCCAGAGCCTGAAGATAATTAGCAACACTATCAAGATGCTCTTGGTATTCTGCTTCAGTTAAGGGAAAAGACGCCTGCTCAAGATACTTCCACATGACTTGGAGAAATATTTTCCCCTGTGTGCGCCGGAACTGGACATCGTAAGAGTATCCCCACTTATCAAGCAATAATTTGCGTAATTCCTGTCCTGTCATAGTTTTCTCCATTAGATTTTACATTTAGTTATGTTGTTACGTTCCGTAACTCAAGTATGATAGGGATATAAAGAAATGTAATGCTAACAGAAGAGATGCTACAAATATCTTGAAACAAAGAAGTTGAGCATCGTTGTGGGCGTTGGCATTTCCACTCAAACAGGAGTGGCTCAAGTACTGGTACTCTTGTAAGAATGCTTAACAAAATACACAAAGAGCGCGTAGATTATGGCTCAATTTTCGGAATCAATGGACGTGCCCGATATGGGGCGTCGTCAGTTCATGAATCTGCTCACTTTTGGAACTGTCACAGGCGTGGCTTTGGGTGCATTGTATCCCGTAGTCAAGTACTTTATTCCACCTGCTAGTGGTGGCGCCGGTGGTGGTACAACAGCAAAAGACGAACTAGGCAACGATGTTACCCTCAGCCAGTTTTTAGAAAGCCATAATCCAGGCGATCGCACCTTAGTTCAAGGACTAAAAGGCGACCCTACCTATATTGTGGTAGAAAGCAAGGAAGCGATCGCTGATTACGGCATTAATGCTATTTGCACTCACTTAGGTTGTGTTGTCCCTTGGAATGTGGCTGAGAACAAGTTTAAATGCCCTTGTCACGGCTCTCAGTACGACGCAACTGGTAAGGTTGTTCGAGGCCCAGCACCACTTTCTTTGGCTCTCGCTCACGCCAAAACAGAGGACGACAAAATCGTCTTAACCCCTTGGACTGAAACCGATTTCCGCACTGGCGAAGACCCTTGGTGGGCTTAATATAAGTGCTGAGTGCTGTAAAGCCCTGCGGGCATGGCTGCGCTTAGAGCGGTAGCGGGGCGTTTAGCCCGTGCTGAGTGCTGAGTGTTAGTTCAAAGTCTAAAAGATGACTCTTGACTAATGACTCTTGACTAATGACCAATGACCAATGACTAACTAATCGTTGTCCTTATCGAGATGAGAAATGCCTGTACAACAGCGAGGTTAACTCGCACTGCTAGAGCGATAGTAAAAACATTGCTCATAGCGATCGCTACCGTGACATTTTACTTCACCAGCGATCTAGCTCTTCCTCAAACTGCTGCTGCTTATCCCTTCTGGGCACAACAAACCTATCCTGAAACCCCCCGTGAACCAACAGGACGGATTGTTTGCGCTAACTGTCACCTAGCAGCCAAGCCAGCAGACGTGGAAGTTCCCCAATCAGTGTTGCCTGATACTGTGTTTAAAGCGGTAGTGAAAATCCCCTACGACACTGGCGTGCAGCAAATTGGTGCGGATGGTTCTAAAGTTGGCTTGAACGTCGGCGCTGTGCTGATGTTACCTGAAGGTTTTAAGATTGCGCCTGAAGACCGCATTCCTGAAGAACTTAAAGAAGAAGTCGGCGATGTTTACTTCCAACCCTACAGCGAAGAAAAAGAAAACGTCCTTCTTGTCGGGCCGATACCAGGCGAACAATATCAGGAAATAGTCTTCCCAGTCCTATCTCCCAACCCTGCAACTGATAAAAATATTCACTTCGGTAAATATGCAGTTCACTTAGGTGCTAACCGGGGACGTGGGCAAGTATACCCCACTGGTGAAAAGAGCAATAATACCGTTTACAATGCTTCCGCTACTGGCACAATTAGCAAAATTGCCAAAGAGGAAGACGGGGACGGTAACGTTAAATATTTAGTGAGCATCAAAACCGAATCTGGTGAAGTTGTCTCTGATACTATTCCCTTAGGGCCGGAACTAATTGTTTCTGAAGGTCAAACAGTAGCAGTTGGTGATGCTTTAACCAATAACCCTAATGTTGGTGGCTTCGGTCAACAAGATGCAGAAATTGTATTACAAGACGCTTCTAGAGTTCAATGGTTGATTGCTTTCATTGCTCTTGTCATGTTAGCTCAAGTTATGCTCGTGTTGAAGAAAAAGCAGGTGGAAAAAGTCCAAGCTGCCGAGCTTAATTTCTAAAATCTTTGCTAAATCAATATTTATGACGACAGGCCTAATGCCTGTCTTTTTTTTATAGGATTCTCGCTTGATTAGGAAAATAAATAGGTATAAGTCAGTCGGCGGGAATAAATCAAACTATGTGTTAAGCATTATTAAATATAAAATGTCCTCTTAGGTTTGGTTGATGCTGGAAAACCCAAAATTCTCGATTATTTTCCACATTAGCTGTAAAAATAGGTTAATTTAAAATCAATTAATAGCAGTAGCTTTTATTATTCATCTGCAAATAAAGATTCTAAATCTCGATAACCACTGGCAACACGGGCAACACTAATTCCATCTTCTCTTGGATAGTAAAATATAATATAGTCATCCACAACAAAACCGCGCAGGTTTGGTACAAGCTTTCCATAAGTTTTCCCCATATTGCGGAAACTAGCTAATAATTTACACCTTAGCGCGAATGTCATCAAAAAGCTTAGAAGCTGCTTGAGGATTACTCCGAGCAATATATTCACAAATTTCATCTAAATCTTTAATTGCTGCCTCTGAAAGTGAATAATTATTCATTCAGAGGACTCCTCAGCAATTAGACGAATCTTTTCTTGCAACCTAGCAAACACAGCTTCGCCATCAGTTACTTGTCCCTTAGCAATTTGTTCAGTTCCTACAGCAATTTTCTGCCGTAATTTTTCAAGTCTCTGTTCTCTTTCTTGTAGCAGTTTAAAGGCTTCATTGATGACATCATCTGCACTAGCGAATCTACCACTTGCCAACTGTGCCTGAATAAATTGCTCTAGTTCTGGTTTAATTTGGATGTACATATTGTCTGAAAATTTTGATTACAAGTTGTTGGGCATTTATCAAAGTAAGATGATTTTGCAGAAAAAAAGAGGCTAATCACCTCCTTTGTATTTTATCAACATCAAATAATCTATCTTCTAATCAAGAAGTTTACAGAAAAATGAATATTAAGTTTGGCAAAATGCGAACAAGTTTTAGCTGTTGGATTTTGTCATCACCTCTGCTCATTTACCGCCGTAAAAAAAGGCAATTTCTTTTTCTTTCAGGGGTGCAAAACCTGCCTCGATAAGCAATTGGTCAAGTTCTGGCTGGGGAATGTGTTTGGCACCAATCCGCACAATCCGCGATCGCATGGTATTGGATACACCACTACGTTGTCTATTCGCCTCTAGTGCCATCACTTTGCTATACAGTTCTAGCTTTGCAGGCGGAATTGGGGAACCATCAAAATCAATTCCCTGGGCGATCGCTTCGTCAATCGCATCAGCACCTTTGGTTGTGGCATTTACTGGATTAGTTTCAGCAGGCATGACATTTGCTCTCAAAGCTATAGGTAGATTTTACCAGCCTGGCTGAAACCAAAAGATTTTTGAAAAATTAATTTTGAGACAGTTGGATTCTGTATGCGTATACACTTGTCACTGATTGAGATTTTGATTTAATCTCAACCCAACGGTGTAGCAATAGGTGATACTATGTCTGACGCCCAAATTCCTCATAATCAAGAGCGTATCCTGGAAAAAGCTCTGACCAACAAAATCATCGATGATTACTTTGAAAATTCCGAAAGTTGGCTCAGGGCTATTTTACGAATGTGTATCTTCTCTTTGGCGTACCTGAATAGACAATCAGTATTTATAGTTGAATGTCCAAATCAAGCCGTAGCCAAACGCCTGAGTCGCAAAACCTATCCTTTTCGAGGACTCATATATTATTTAACCGACAACTTTAATTGCGGCGATGTCTACGACGGGCTACGCCTACGCACTTTATTTTGCTACCAGAAAACTCAAGATGGTACTTGGCATTGTTTTGATACCAGTACTAACTCTTGGGAACCCTTCCTCCATTTGCAATCATGGACAACGCCAACTGAATAGTTTAAATTACCGCCCTACCACAAGCCAGTATGACTGAAACAACCGTTCGTAAACAGTATAACCAAATGGCAACCTTCTACGACCAACGTTGGAGTAGCTATATCACCAATACATTGTCCTTTCTCAAAACTTGGGCGCATATTTCACCAACGGCTAATGTGTTAGATGTTGCTTGTGGTACAGGTGAGTTTGAACGGCTACTGTTAACATTAATCACGTTGGCGCGTTACCGAACCGCCAACGAATGCTCCTAAAATTGTACCCATCCATATTCCTGTTGTACTGCCTTGCCAGGTTGCACCCGGCGTTACCCAGACATTACACATCACCTTTAAACCCCAAGGTTGGTTTTGACACTTCTGGTTATGCAGCATCGATGTCATTTGTCCACCGATGTAACCACCAAATAATCCTGATGTCAGAGCTAAAAAGGTACAAATTAAAATGCGATTTTTAGTCATTATTTATTGGGTATGGGGCATGATGATTCTAACCATTCCCCACTCCCTACTTCCTATTTTCTAATCAGCCTGTATTTCTCATCCCAGCAGCAATACCATTAATAGTTAACAAGGCTCCTCGCAATAACTCACCTTTGCTGTAACGGGAGTGGATCACGCCAGAAGTAGCAGTAATATTCCGGGACTGTCGCAGGCGTTTGAGTAGGGAGACTTGGATGAATCCTAAGGGTACAATCGTACCATTGCGTAACTGTACTGAACGTTGCAATACAGGATCACCATCCAAAAGTCGATTGTGTCCGGTAATTTTTAGCACTAAATCTCTGGTGAGATAGAATTCGTTGGCAATTTGCTCAAATACTTTCTCCAGCCGGACTTTGTCTTCAGGGTTCGCTAATTCTTGGACGTAGTGATGTGCCATTTGCATATCTACTTTAGCTAAGGTCATTTCTGCCTTGGAAATCACCATTTTGAAGAATGGCCATTTCAAATAAAAGTAGCGTAGCAATTTCAAATGTTCTTCTGGCTCTTCATTCAAGAATCCCTGTAAGGCTGTGCCAATACCATACCAGGAAGGCAGCAAAAACCGGGTTTGTGTCCAGCTAAATACCCAAGGAATAGCTCTAAGGCTACTTAAATCTTTTTTACCAGAGGGACGACGCGCTGGACGGGAACTAATTTGCAACTGGCTAATTTCTTCGATGGGGGTGACTTGGTGGAAAAAGTCGATAAAATCGGGTTGCTCGTAAATCAGATTACGATAATGCTGACGCGATCGCACTGCTAATTCTTCCATGATTTCATTCCAAGGTTCAATATCATCAAACCCTGTCCGCAACAGGCTAGCTTGAATTACAGCAGTAGTGATTGTTTCCAAATTATACAGAGCTAAATCTAGTAAGGAGTATTTGGAAGCTAAAACTTCTCCTTGTTCGGTAATCTTGATGCGCCCATTAATGCTGTGTCCCGGCTGAGCTAAAATCGCCTCGTAAGCTGGGCCGCCACCTCTACCTACAGAACCACCACGTCCGTGAAAAATGCGTAAATTCAAACCGTATTCTTCAGCGATTGTTTGCAGTGATTTTTGGGCTTTGTGAATTTCCCAGTTACTACTTAAAAAACCAGAGTCTTTGTTGCTGTCAGAATACCCCAACATTACTTCTTGGAGGTTAGGAGTGAGGGGGGAAGCAGTGGTGGGGATCAAAGGCAAATGCAAAGATGAGGAGATGTTTTCTTGGCTGGCGTCAATTGCTGCGTAACCACCTGCTAATAACGCCCGATATAACGGTAGTTCAAATAACTGCCGCATGACGCTTCTAGAGCGTTGTAAGTCTTCTACTGTCTCAAATAAGGGCACAACTTGAATTGTCCCGACAGCAATGGCGGGGTCAAAGAGTCTAGATTCTTTAGCTAACAATAAAACTTCTAGGACATCGCTTACTTGGCGACACATACTAATAATGTAAGTTTGGCAGATGTTGACACCAAACTCTTGTTGTAGCGATCGCAAGATACGGAAAGTTTGAATGACATCGTTGGTTTTGTCAGAAAATGGTAATTCTGCTGGAATTAACGGCCGGCGGGTTTGCAGTTCCCCGGTTAGCCAAGTAACTCTCTGTGCTTCTGAGAGTTCGTTGTAAGATTGCGGCAAGACTTGCAGATATTCCAGAATCTCATTGAGTGCATCAGAGTGTCGAGTCGATTCTTGGCGGATATCTAACTGAGTTAAGTTAAAGTCAAAAATTTCTACTTGACAGATCAGGTTTTCTAATTCCCGACAGCTTAAACCTGTTTCGGTCAAGTTCCGGTGAATCAATCGCAGTTCTGCTAAAAACTCTGACCCTGAACGATACATGGGGGTGTCTTCGTTTTTGGGCGTTTCTCGATTGTACAAAGCTACATTGCGATCGCGGGTATTTTCTAACCGTCTCAGTACATACGCCAGTTTCAAGCGATAAGGTTCTTGGCGATAACGCAGAGCTAGTGCATCGTACACATCACTTAACTGGGATTGATCTAACTCTAGCGATTCCAATAAATCTGGTAAAACATCACTCCAGTGCATCGATACACTCAACAATTCAATCAGCTGTTTCACTGATTTAATGTATCTCTCTAACACCATTTTGCGCTGATAGCAAGCTGTCTGCCAGGTGGTTTCTGGTGTAACTGATGGGTTACCATCTCTATCTGAACCTACCCATGAACCAAACGAGCAAAAGTTTTTCCTCGGTGGTTCTAACCAAGCAAATGTCTGCCCCAAAGCATATTTGAAGCGTTTATATAATTGGGGAATGCCATCAAATAACACTTCTTGGAAGTAATGTAGGGCATAATCTACCTCATCCAATACCGTGGGTTTAAACTGGTGCAGTTCGTCTGTACGCCACCACAAACGAATTTCTTCTAGCAGTTGTTCTCGCAAATCTGCTGCTTCCCAAGGATATCCCCCTAGGGTGCTGTCAGTACGATTTTCGACTGCATCCAGTTTTTGCAGGAGGTTGACTACCTGTCGTTGTTTATCGCGGATGGTGTGACGCACAATTTCCGTTGGGTGCGCTGTAAATACTAAGCGCACATCCAACTGTGAAATTAGGCGTTGAATTTGCTGGGGTGGCACATTCAACTTAAATAAATGGGGAAACAAGGTAGCAAAAGTACCTTTTTGTTTTCCTGGGGATTTAGTCACCCAACTTTTGGCGCATAAATCTATTTCTATGCCTTTATTAACAATGGGATCATCTTCATTTTGATTGGAGGAATAAGTAACATTTGATCTAGTTTCCTCCTGAATGACTGTTTCTGGTTCTCCATCCACATAGCGGGTCAATTGCTGCCGTTGTTCATATTCCTGCTCTATGATGTTAATCAGCTGAAAATACAGAGCAAAGGCTCGAGCAGCTCGAATTGCCTCGTTGATGTTGAGTTGTTCAATCAACTTAACGGCAGATGAGGCTTGGTCATTAGTCGCTTGTCCTTCTGGTGAACACAAATCGCGCAATTGCCGCAATAAATCCACCATGTTTTGACCACATTCTTGTCGGAGTACAGATTCCCACAATTCCTCCACTACTTGGAGACGATGACGCAAAAATAATTCCGACGCGGGGTAAAAATTCGCCGCATGAGACAAAGAGTATAAAAGAGAACTCATATTTTCTGCTCTTGTAAAGCCGATTACTGTTTACATCTTTAGTTTTGGCAATTTCTGCTCATGGTTTTACCCCTGAGTATTCTCGGTTTTAAATATAATTGTTAACTTTGATTGCTAAATTCATTGTCATTTGGGAAAGGGAGAATCGGCAGGCGATCGCCGCGAAACAATTCTTCACTGGCTTGTCCCATAGATTCTAGGGCTTTTACTGTGGCCTTTTCTGTGGTGAGCAGCAGTAGTATAGACGCTGTACCTATTTGTAAAAGGAAAGATTGGGGAATGCTAAACAAAACCAGATTAAATCCGGGTTCAGGTGAGGATTGTTGGGTGGTAGGAGTCATTGCTAATTCTTGGTTGTTGGCAAATGAGTAGAATGAAACGCAAAATTCAATATCTGTGAGACTTTCCAGCCTACAAGTCTATCTTGGCCGATTTTGCCAGCCCATAAGGTAACAAAATTGTTAAAAAAAAGTTCCCAAGTATGATAAGCCTATGTTTCTAGTTTACAAGTACAGGTACTTCCAATTGCCTTTTCCAGTGCTGAGTACTGAATGCTGAGTTCATATTTTATTGACCAATGACCAATGACTAAAGTTAACTGCCCATGAAAACAGTATTACTAGATAGTCAGCAATCCCTAGTGCAATGGGTAAGCCAAGCAACAGGAATCAACTCTTTCGGGGTGAAAGTCCGGTTGCGGGGAAATGACCTCCACATTCTTTGTGAAGGCTCAGAGTGTCCTCAACGCTGGCACACTCTATCTGACCTGCTTCACGCACTACAGCAAACAGACTTGGATCGTATTACAAGTAGCGAACAACCCTCAATATACCAAGTATTTGTCTATGGGCGGAAGAAAGGAGAACATCGCCCCAAATGGTGTCATCGGGTTTATTTAAACCAACTGGAACGCCATCTAGAACAGGTAGAGCAAGCCTTAGAAGATGCGGAAAAATCCACTCAAGTGGGTGGGGCGTTAATTATCTCGAATGAGAGTTTGGCACGGCGGGGAGACCCCAATGCGATTGCGCGCTATCTTAGTGAAACCTTGAGTCCATTGGGCGTGTCGGTACAAGTAAAAACCAAACAACACAGTCCCAAAGATCATAGTCAAGCTGTCGCTAACCGCTTGTGGATATTTTGTCAGTCGAGTTATAGTCCTGACTCATCATTGCTAGCAGAACCAATCGCCCAGCAGTTACGGCATTTGAAATTGGCTGGTTACCAAGATGCAGTGATTGTTTCCCAAGTCAGTGGTGAAACAGCATCTGATTGGCTGCTCAGAGTGGATTTGCGCCCCCCAGAGGTAATGCTCAAGGAATGGGCGCGTTGGGGAGATGTGCAGGCGATCGCGCGGCTATTAACTGAGGTATTGTCAGAGTCTCAAGTTGCTGTCCAAGCTTCTCTCCAAGAATCAACTCTACATGTCTTTTGCACCCCGGCTGTTGACCCCTTAGAAACTGCCCCAGCACCAGATAAAGCACATTGCTTGGAAGTGATATCCCGCCAACTCGCAGGAATCGCCCCTCAAGGCATTCTCGCCGCTACTGTTTATGGACAAAAAACCTCGGACAAGCAACCAGCATGGATTGACTGGCTGACTTTACCTGCAACAGAGCATCCAGCCTTGGCCCCCTTGCCGTTAGAATTGGCAAGTGATGGTGATGAACCAGCCATCATTTTTTTACTAGAGCGCTTACTCAACCCTGATTTGGATTGGCGGTTAAAAACAGGCGGTATTCGGGTACTTTTGCTACGTAAAGGGGATTTATTACACATCATGTGTGATGCTCCTATTTGCCCCGCTCGGTCACAAGTAGCCAATAAAGTCACTCAGTTTTTACGTCAGTTAAAAATGCCTGGTATTGCTGGGGTGCGGATCTACGGACGTCGGGCTGGTAATAAGGAACCTTTTTGGCATCATGGGGTAGATTTGGTGCAACGCCAACGTTTAGTTCCAGAAGCCACCCCTGAATTTGCGGCGACTGCGGAATACGTAAGTGATTTGTTAACTAATGAGACCAACGAACCAGTTTTACGTAATGATTTAACCTCAGAGGAAGTTCAAAGTTTTGTTTCGGAAGTAGCACGAGATTGGACTACCACTACAAAAAAGTGGCTACTGGGAACGCAGATATTTACACAAAGTGGTCAATCAGCAGAGCAAAACCATGATGTTCAAGGACTCAAGGTAGCTCTAGTCTGGGGTACGCTGGGATTACTGCTCACTTTACAAACTGATTGGATCTTGGGCTTAATTGTCACTCGCACTAGACCAAGTTCGCCACAGGTCGCTAGTGTTACACCTGCTGTTGCTGACCAAGAGCCATCATTAAAATCTGAGGAAAATCAAAGTGAAAGAACAGCATTTTTTACCAGCACTGCACGTAAACAATCCACTCAAAATAAAAATAATGTATTTAACTCTTCTGGGTTCACTCAAGGTGATGATAAACAGGACAGAACTTTCACAAATGCACCACTAAAAGAAAAAGCTAACGCCGCAGCTATATTATTGGCAGCGCGATCGCCAATGCCTAGTTTCAATTCTCGGCAACTAGATGAGCAATTAGCATTGTACAAACAGCGAATTGCCAAAAAAGGTAAACCCGTGGATGTATTAATTATTGGTTCCTCCCGCGCCTTGAGGGGAATTGACCCAGTAGCACTTTCTCAAGCTTTAGCCAAGCAAGGTTATCTCAATATTGACGTTTTTAACTTTGGGATTAACGGTGCTACCGCACAAGTTGTAGACTTAATTATTCGTCAAGTCTTAGAGCCATCAGAACTACCAAAACTAATTTTGTGGGCAGATGGTGCTCGTGCTTTTAATAGCAATCGAGAAGATGTGACATTTAAGGCGATCGCCGCATCAGAAGGTTACAAACAGGTATTACAGAAAGCACTAACCACCAGCAGTGATGAATCCCTACAAACTTCAACAAATTCTGTTGCTCAGACTCAAGCAGTACAAAAACCAGAAAATAATAATTGTCAAGTAGTAAATAAGTGGTTAAATCAGGCAGTAGCAAATGTTTCTATTAGCTACCAAAACCGCGACCAGATTCAAGCTTTATTGCATCAACAATTACTGGCATTACCTTTAGTTAGCAGTACACAAAATGTTGCATCACAGACACAGATCGACACAGACAATACAGAACTAGAAATACCTCAGCAGGCAGTTGATTTTGATGGCTTTTTAGCTTTATCTGAGCGTTTCAATCCCATTAAACATTATCAAAAACACCCCAGAGTAGCCGGAAATTACGACAACGACTATAAATATTTCCAAGTAGCAGGTGAACAAGATGCTGCCTTTCAAGAAATTTTGCAGTTTACCCAATCTCGGAATATTTCTTTAGTCTTTGTCAATATGCCCCTGACTGCCGACTATTTAGACCCAGTACGCACAAAGTATGAACAAGAATTTCAACAACATATGTTACGCCTAGCTACTAATCCTAACTTTATTTATAGAGACTTAAGCCAACTTTGGCCAAAAGCTAATGATTACTTTTCTGATCCCAGCCATCTTAACCGCTTTGGGGCATACGAAGTCTCGAAAAAGTTAGCTAATGACCCAATGATTGCTTGGCCAATCAAGTAAAGTGCTGAGTGCGCTCGCCCTGAGCGAAGTCGAAGGGGAGTGCTGAGTAGGGAGATGAGGGCACAAGGGGAATAACCAATGACTAATAACTAATGACTAATGACTAAAATATGAACTTCATTTCAATTTTCTACGGACTATTTTTGTTGAGTGTATTAGGAATTTACTGGTCTGTGACTCACCAAAAGTTACGGCTGTGGACGTTACTGATTGCTAGCCTGGTTTTCTATGCTTCTTTAAACTTGCAGTACATTCCATTACTATTAGCACTAACTTTTATTAATTTTCGTCTAGGTCGAGAAATTGGCAAAAATACCTCACCCGGACAACATGCTATTGACTGGCAAATTTCTAATGAAGAGTGGCAGTTTGCCCAAGCTGATTGGAGCCGTCGCCGTTTGAAGTTGTTGTGGCTAGGTGTAATTTTAAATGTTTTATTGTTACTGGGATTTAAATATTTACCAGCTTTTTTCAAGTATGCTTTTAATCTGCAAATCAATTCACCAGATTCATCTTTTAAATTAATTGCACCTTTAGGGATTTCGTTTTTCACTTTTGAGTGTATTGCCTATTTAGTAGATGTCTATCGTGGTGCGCCAGCTACTGAACAGTTTCTCAAATTTGCTACATATAAATTATTTTTTGCCAAACTAATTTCTGGTCCAATTACTCGTTACCACAGTCTATCTACACAATTCAATACACTGCATTTGCCCACCACCGATAAAGTAACAGAGGCGCTGTGGTTAATTGCTAGGGGCGCAGTCAAAAAAGGTATTTTGGCAGACCATTTGGGAATTTTTGTTGATTTATGTTTTGGTAATCTGCAACGAGCGGGTAGCGCTGATCTTTGGTTAGCTACATTTGCTTATGGTTTGCAGTTGTATTTAGACTTCAGTGGTTACGTAGACATTGCCCGTGGGAGTGCTTTACTCTTCGGCTTAGTTTTACCTGAAAATTTTGATTATCCTTACTTCAGCACCAGTATTGCCGAATTTTGGCGGCGTTGGCACATGACTTTGGGAGATTGGTTACGAAATTATATCTATTTTCCTTTGGGCGGTTCGCGTCAAGGTTTGACTCGCACCTGCGGGAATTTGTTTATTGTGATGTTAATTGCTGGTATCTGGCACGGTTCAGCTTGGGGTTTTATTGTTTGGGGCGTATTTCACGGCTTGGCCTTGGGAGTGCATCGACTGACCGATGTGATGAGCGATCGCTATGAAAATTTAGCACATTTCTGGCAAAATCCTCTGGGTATAGTTGTTGCTTGGTTCTTAACCCAACTGATGGTTTTTACCTCTTGGATTTGGTTCCGTCTTCCTAACCTTCAGGATTCTTCTTGGGTAATTCAACATCTTTGGGGTCATTCTGCTGACCAACAGTTTGCTCAAAAGGTTTATGTGGAAGCCTTGAATATGAGCCAATATCAACTTACTTGGTTACTAGGAATGCTAGCTGCCTTGATGGGTATACTCTATGCCTTTAATGGCAGGCTGAAGTTAGAATTCAACTGGCCTGTCAAGCTCGTCTTCGTACCACTATGCCTCTATGCCGTGTGGTTGTTAGCACCTGAAGGCAGTTTGCCTTATATATACTTTGATTTTTAATTACGTTGTTAAGGGTAGAGGCGGTCTTTCGCCTTTGATTTGTGACTCAATATAAGTAAATTTAATGTTTGTAACAAAAATCATAATAAAATTAATACTTGGCTGAACGTAAATACATGTTACGTTTATTAGAACAGACGCACAAAAATGCGTCTAATTCATTTCATTAAAAAACCTCATTGCAATCATAGAAACTATGACAACCACCTTACAACAGCGCTCCAGCGCCAACGTATGGGATCGGTTTTGTGAGTGGATCACCAGCACCGACAACCGGATTTACATCGGTTGGTTCGGCGTAT